>NZ_CP100762.1:1207521-2415043 GCF_024296665.1 Salinilacihabitans rarus
CGGCGTGCGTGCCCGTCCAACCGGCACGATCCGTTGCCGAAGCGGCGGCCGACGTGGACGGACCCGTCGAGGACGCGCCGGCGACGGTCGACGACCGGCGGGCACGGGGCGTCACTGCACCGGCCCGCCGACCGGAGTCGGTACCCGGGGCGAGTGCGAGGCGGACCCGCGTGCCGTTCCGGCGCTACGACGTGAACGCGCCCGCGATCAGGAGCGGGAACACGAGCGTCGCCTCCGCTTCGACGAGCGTGTAGTTGTCCTCGCGTTCTTTGATCTTGCCCCACGAGACCGCCTCGTTCGGCGGGGCCCCGGACAGCGAGCCGTCGCCCTCGACGCCCGTCGAGATGTAGACGACGTAGTCCGCGCCGCCGCGGAACAGGTTGGTCATGATCGCGTGGTGTTTGGGCACGCCGCCGCCCACGGCGATCAACCCGGTCGTGTCGGCCAGCAGCGACCGCTCGATGAGCGAGTCGTAGTCGTCGAGAATCTCGATGCCGACCTCCGAGTCGTGTCCCCGACGGTAGTAGTAGAGGAAGTTGCCGACCTCCGCGTCAGTGAGCGCCGGACAGTAAACCGGAACGTCGTTGTCCGCGGCCTGCTTCAGCACCGAATCCTCGTCGTCCAGCGTCTCCCCGAGTTCCCGTGCGAACGCCGTCGGCGTTCGGACCTTCTCCTCCGCGAAGAAGTCGTCGAAGAAGTCGTAGAGGTACTCCTCCAGCCAGACGTACCGGTCCGAAGGGACGAAGATGTTCCCGAGTCGGTTGACGCCGCGTTCCCTGAGCGCCGCCTCGTCGGCGTCCCACTCGCCCATCTTGAACGGCTTGGCCGTTTTGATGACGTCCTCGGTCAGCGAACCGGCCGTCGTGATGAGCACGTCGACGTACCCCTCGCGAACGAGGTACGCGACGGCCTCCCGGAGCCCGGACGAGACGATGTTCGACGTGAGCGTGAGGTAGATCGTCGCGTCGTCCGCCTGCATCCGTTCGGCGATGTCGATCGCTTCGGCGAGCTGTGTCGCCTGAAAGCCCGTCGTCGCGTAGGCGTCCAGCATCTCGTCGAACTCGAACGAGCCACGGAAATCGTAGCCACGAACGTCGGGCCCCGATACCTCCTCGTCGCTCCCGGGGACGACGTGTTCTCTGGAGTCTTCGTCCATACCCCCGGTTTCTGCCGACCGGTTTTGAACTGCTCGAATCGGGCGTCGAACGGGGTGTTCTATCGAACGTGAACGCGGGGCTGACGCCCGTTACCGACCCGCCCGCTCGCCGGGGACGCCCACCAGGTCGCGAAACGCGGCGCCCGATAGCTCACAGCGGTAGGCCGGCTTGAACATCATGTTCGCCCCGCCGGCGGTCACCGACCACGCCTCGGCGATCCCCTCGCGGAGGTAGTACTGCGGGCGCTCGTTGCCCTCCCTGACGTAGTAGTCGCTCAAACGGATCGGGTCGCGCTCGAACAGGCCGCCGGGTTCGCGCCCGTCGACGATCACGACCGTCTCGTCCGCGAGGTAGAGGTCGCCGTCCCGCGCGCGTTTCGCGTGGGCGTTCTCGGCGTGGCGTTCCAGCAGCCGTTCGCGTTCGGCGGCGGGGGTGTCGGGGCCGACCGTCGCGACCTCGTTCACGGTGAAGTAGCCGATCAGGTATCGATGGGCGCGCTCGCCGCCCGGACGGCGCAGCCCCGCGTAGAAGCCGACGACGTCGCCCGGTTCGAGTGCCCGCAGCCGCGAGACGTAGCCGCTCGTGCGGTGTTCGCCGTAGGTCAGCGCCTCGAAGTTGGGATCGCGGTGCAGCGGCCACGACGCGAGGGCGTCGCCGGCGACGACGCGGTCGCCGTCGTGGATCGGCCGGGGTCTGATCCGGTTCGTCAGATCCGCCGCGGTCCGGTCGTCGTACCGCAGCGACCACGAGCCCAGCGTCTCGGTCTCGCGCGTGTCGCGGGTCTTCTCGGGGATCGGGACGTACTCGAAGGTCCCGTCGTCGTACAGCGGGCCGAGCGCGCCGAGGTTGGTGCTGTCGGCGCCGACGCCGGCGAGGACGACCGTCATGGGAGGGAGGTTCGCGTCGGCGACGAAAAGCCGTCCGATCGAGTCCGGACGGAGCCGTCGAGGCGGCCGGAAGGGCGTCGCGAGCCATCGGCGATGCCCGGGCGATCTAGCCGATAGGATAATACGTCCGGTCGCCCCTACTCCGGCGTATGGCGGCCGAGAGCGACGGGAAGTCCCGGATCTCGTTCGTCCCGAACGGGAACGCCCTCGACGTTCGCGACGACCTCGAGAGCCGCGCGCTCAGGCTGACGTTCGACGAACCGCCGTCCCCGCGACCGGCGCTCCCCGAGTTGCTTCCGGCGCCGGTCGACGACGCGGTATCGGTCGGGGCCTCGACGATGCGCGTCCACGACCACGACGGGTCGTACCTGTGGAACGAGACCGGCGATCACATCGGAGAGTTCGCCGAGGAACCCCGCGAACTCCCGCGTGGAACGTACTACGTCCAGATCGCCGGGCCAGTGACGGCGTACCTCCGGCTCGCCAACACCGCGTTCTCCGCCGCGTACGAGCGCCGGGACGCGGACGGAAACGTCCTCGGGTTCGAGTTCGACGAGTCGACGGAACTCACCGTCGGGGCGCGGTCGATCCACGCGCGACCGGAGGCGACGATCACCGTCCCCGACGCTCCCGAGGCGATCGCGACCGCGACGTCGTACCTCGGTTCCTCGATCAAGGAGTTCACCTGCGAGCGCTCGTGGCCGAGCGTCCGCGGGCACCCGCCGGCGATCGAGCGGGGCGACCGCCTCGAAGTGCCGCCGGCGCTGTCGACTCCCGAGACGGGCGTGACGATCACCGTCCCCGCGACCGTCGCGGACGTCTACCGCGTCGCTCCCCTCGCGTTCTACCTCGGGGCGACGGTCGAGACGGGCGACCGCCCCGCACTCCGCCTCGAGAACGGGCACGTCGAACCGCTCGAAACGTCGCGTCGGTCGCTCGAGGCGACGGTCGAGGACCTCCTCGGACGGTGTCTCCTGCTGGACTCGCTGGTCCGCGTCGGGGGGTACTTCTCGAACCCGCGGTACGAGTACGAGCACCTCGGCGCCGACCTGCCGTTCTACCCGCCGAACCTCTACGACGTCCCCCTCCCGGATCAGTTACTGGAGTACCTCGAAGTCCCGTCGAACCTCCTCGAACCGTACCGGCCGTGCTGGCCCGCGATCGGCGTCCTGCGGCCCGATCCCGCGGACGTCGAACTCCTCCCGTACCTGCTCGATCGGCTCGCGCCCGTCCGCGTCGCCGACGGCTCCACGTCCGACCCGGGTTCGGCGACGCCGAGCCCGCGTCGGTCCGAGGTGGTCGGATACGCCGACCGCGCGCCGCCGGCCGGGACGTGGCTGCTCCCCGAGGCGTTCGAGAACGCACTCGACCACCGGGTGCCGGATCGAACGGACGCGCGGGTCGTCTACGTCACGGCCGACGCCGACCGCGCCGAGCGCGTCCGGACGCTCGCGGCCGACCTCGACGGCGACGCCGTCTCGGTCGTCGAGGCGACGACGGCCGCGGAGTTGCGACGCACCTTCGCCGCGCGAACGCACTTCCTGTACTGTGACGTCCCCGTCACCTCGTCGGGGTTTTCCCTCCCGGAGGCGACGCTCCCGCCGCGCTCGATCGAGGACCTCGGCGCGCGGGCGATCGCGACCCGCGGCCCGGCGGGCGTCGACGCCTGCTCGGCCGCGATCGAACGCGGCGCCCACGCCGGCCTGACGACGGAACGGCCCCTGCCGGCGCGGGAGACCGTCCGGCTGTTCACGTACCTCCTCGAGGGGTTCTCGGTCGTCCGGAGCGTCCGCCTCGCGGAAGTCGGCCTCGCGGCGACCCCGCAGTTCGTCGGCGACGTCACGCGGCCCGTCGTCCGCTACGACGTCGGCTCGCCGGTCGTGGCGGAGGTCGAGTCGGTCGGGTCGGACGAGCACGCCCTCTCGATCTGGTTCCAGCCGGCCGTGCTCTACCCCCTCGGCAGCGTCTCGCGATTGGCCGACGACGTCGTCGGCGGCGACTACCAGCTAGTCGGGGCGGTCACCCGCCGGCGGGGCCGGTTCACGACCGACGACGTGCTCGCCCTGCTCGCGGACGACTCCTGCGTGGTCCGCGTCGACGGTCGCGTCTGTCACGACGACGTCGCCGACCCCGAGGCGTTCCTGCAGGACGCGATCGGTCGCACCCGCGTCGACGTCGGCGACGCCCGCGCGTCCGACGACGGCCGCTGACGGCGCGGCCCGCGCCTCGCCGCGCGTCCCGCTCCCCGGTACGTGTTCGTCTGGATGGGCCGTGAAAGCAACCGCGGGGTCGGCGGCGAACCGGTCGACGCGGAGTCGGTGACCTCGCCCCGGCGAGGTGACGGGCGCGACGCTCGGGACCTGCGACACCCAGCGGGACGGCGAGTTGCCCGTGACCGTCGAGAGCGGGGCCGACCCGGTCAGCGCCACGGCGGAGGTGTCCCCGCGGAGCGGCCGTTCAGGCCGACGGCGACCAGAGCCGCTGTTCCCGGTCGAGCAGCGTCGTGACGACGACGTGCGGGAGCGTCAGCACGGCGATCGCGACCAGGTAGAGCGCGATCAGGTCGGGGACGGTTCCGGGCGTCCGCGGTGCGGAGAGCCAGATCCCCGCGAACACCGCCAGCCCGCCCGCGGTCGGGAGCGCCGCGTCCCGGGCGAACCGGCGGCACGCGGCGCCGAACGCCCCGCGATCGAGCGCCGCGCCGGCGACGGGGTCGACGAGCATCGTTCGGAGGACGTGCCGGAGGGAGTGCCAGAAGCAAAAGTAGAGCCCGATCGCGAGGATCGGGGGCACGACGGCGAAGTACGCGACGAGACCCAGGGTTTCGACCAGGTCGACCGCCCACGGGCCGCGGGCCCGACCCCGACTCCCGTCCTCACGGCCCGCCCCGACGAAGCCGAGGGTCAGCGCGAGCGCGACCGCCGCGCCGACGCCGACCGCGACGGCCGCCCGGACCGGCGGGGCGAACGCCGGTTCGAGCGCGGCGGCCGCGCCGGGGTCGAACGAGCCGACGAGCGTCTCCGCGACGAAGGCGTACTGTGCCGGGAACGCGACCAGCGGGACGAGCATCGGGAGCGCGCCGCGGACGACGAGGGTGAGCAGCCGACGCGTCCGCGTCTCGAGGTGGTCGGCGCCGGCGAGGGCGACGAGCGCGTAGACGTCGCCCTGCCCCCAGTGGACGAGCGTGACGAGAATAAACAGGACGAACGCGACGACGGGGGCGAGAAACCAGACGACGGCGTAGGCGCCGCCGACGATCAGGTAGAGGAGGCCGACGAGCGCGAGCGAGCGCGGGGTGACGGGGTCCCCCCGGGCCCGGGGCAACGCGAGGTGGTCGACGGCCCCGTGGGGCAGTCCGAGGACGACGACGCTGAGCACCAGCGGGACGTACTGGTAGACGAGCGGCGGCGGGCCGGCGACGGCCGCGAGCGTCAGGGCGGCGGCGACGACGAGCGGTCCACAGCCGAGGGCGAGTCGGACGGCCACCCGTCCGGGATCGTCGCCCGCACCGGCGCCGCGAGCGAGCGTCTCACCGCTCATCGGAGGACGGGGAGATACGGGCCTGCACGCCGGCGAGCGTCGGGAGTTCGTCGGCGCGGCCGAGCACCCACGCGTACATGACGAGCCCCTGGACGACGAAGGCGTTGGTCACGAGGAAGAACAGCGCCTCCTCGACGGGCAGTCCCAGCGGGGCGTAGCCGACCGTGTGCGCGTCCGAGATGATCCAGACGCCCAGCTCGATCGCGAGCCAGTCGACGAGCCAGAGGTAGCCCGTCGGGGCGGCGACCGCGACGAGCACCGGGCGACGGGCGTCCCAGAGGTACGTGAGGCCGAACCCCCACTGAATCGCGAGGATCGGGCCGGCCCAGAGCAACAGCCACCCGAGGTAGTACGTCGAGGTGTCGCCCGTCAGGACCCAGCCGACGCCGGCAATCCCCACGCCGCCGGCGACGCCGACCAGTCGGTGAGCGAGGGGGATCGCCAGCGGTCGATCGACGCTCACCGGAATCTGGAACAGCCAGAACGCCGCCAGAATCGGCTGGAGGACGAAAAACAGGTACTCCTCGATCGGGGTGTGCCAGACGGTCGCGACGACCGCGCCCTCGCCGTACCACCAGACCCCCTCGGGGATCAGGTGGTTCGTCAGCGGCGTCGTGTAGACGAGCGCGAGGCCGATCACGATCACGAGTCCGGACAGCGGGCGAACGCCCCACCGCGCCCGGTCGCGCCGGTAGGCGAGCCACCCCAGCAGCAGGATCGGCGGCAGAACGAACGCCAGATGGACGTCGAGGTACGTGAGTGGAGCCGTCATGTGGGTATCAGCTGGTACTGTCGATCCTCCGTCACGAGCCAGAAGTTCCGTGCCCACCGTACGGACAGCAGCCACAAAGCCCCGAATCCATACTGGTTAGGACCGGCCGCGTGGGGTCGGCACCCGTAGCGAGTCGAGCGGGAACGCGAGTTATCGCGGCCTCTCAGTCGTCCGTCGGCGTGATCCCGGGTACGGTGGCCCCGTAATCCGCCCCGCCGGTGATCGAGTCCGGTTCCCGGGCGACGTAGGACATGGCGACGAACGTCACGACGTACTTCGTGATGACGTCGAGGATGCTGTACCCCCACGAGGTGATCGCGACGTCCAGGACGGCGAATCCTTCGACTCCGAGCGCCCAGAGGATCGGGTAGCCGAACCAGCCGACGACGGTGAGGATCTTGAGCGTGCGAAACAGGTCACCCGTCCCTGTCCGTCTGGCCTCGGCGGTCCAGTCGACGAGGATGACGTAGACGATCACGAGGAAGAAGATCGATCCCAGCACGAACCACCACCAGCGCAGCAACAGCGAGGACGTCGTCAGCGCGGCCGCGAGGCCGGTCACGCACATCGCGATGGTGAACGCACAGGTGGTGAGGATCTTCGTCCAGTTCGATCCCGCGATCATCCCGAGGCCGAGCAGGATGAACGGCGTGGAGAACGTCCACGTGAGGTATCGCCCCCACATCGTCAGAACGCCGTCCTGTCCGGCCGTGGTCGCCCCCGCCGCCGGATGGCCCGGCGGCATCTCGACGACGCTCAGCGTCAGCGCCGACGTGAGTCCGGTGTAACTCGATATCGAGACGACCGAGATCAACATCAACGCGATCGTGATCGCCTTCGATCTGGGGTCGGTCAGGTTCCGACCGAGGTAGGCGATCCCGAGGATCGTCACTCCGGCGAGTGCGATGTTGACCACGAACGACGCCGCGAGCAAGGTATTGTCACCGCCGAAGACGTACTCGAACAGCGTCGCATCGGTCGCCCCGTTCTGGAGGACGACGCCTCGCGTGTGGAAAACGAACGCAGCTAGTGACGGCATCGATACGGGTTACGTCAGTCTCCTAATACATAAACGGGTTTCCGTCCCGGGACGGAGAGTCACGTCCGCTGAACCGTACGGGCGCGCAAACGGGGTGACGGGCGCGTAGGCGGTGTCGACGAGCGGCGGGAGAAACGAGTCCGTCCGAGCGCGGGCCGACGGCGCGACCGATCGTCGCGAATCCGGTCAGCGGGGGTACGGCCGGGCTCGTCCTCAGGCCGGCGCCGCGGTCGGCGCGACGGCCCGCTCGAGGACGGAGCGGCTCCGCAGCAGGACTACCCCGAACCCGACCTTTGCCGCGAGGTCGAGGACCATGAACGCGGCGGTCTCCCAGTACAGCGGGAGGATGCCGAACGTCCCTTCGGTCCCGAGGATCCAGACGACGGGGTAGAGCAGCCACAGCACGATGACCAGGTTGCGGAGGGTGCCGAACAGCGACGCGACCTCGGGCGACTTCGCCCGCGCGCTCTCGGAGAGAGTCCCCACGAGGAAGTACAGCAGGACGAGCAGGGCGGCCGTGCTGACCCCCCACCACGCGATGCGGGTCGCGGGAGTCTGCGAGAACGTCGCGATCACGCCGGTGCCGATCATGAACACGTCGAGGCCGATCAGCGTCGCGATGGTGTTGCGGTTAGCCCCCGCCAACAGCGCGAGGTCGAGCAGCAACAGCGGCGTCGTGAAGATCCAGTCGGCGTACCGCGCCCAGTAGATCGTGAGCGCCTCGTCGCCGACGGTCACCTCGGTGACGCCGAACCCCGTCGCCATCGCGAAGTACATCGCCGCCGCGATGGTCGTGATGAATATCGTGATGATGTAGAACTCCTGCATCTTCGGGTCGCGGACGCCGCGTCCGCGACCGATGAAGTAGAGCGTTCCGATGGTCATCCCGATCGTGCCGATCCACAGCCAGAGGGCCTCGGACCCTACCAGTTCTGACATGGGAGAGGCTAGCGCAGAACAATAGATACGAGTTCTCCCTAACAGAAATAATCTCTAGACGGACGTGTCTGTCCGGAAATCCGATATCGAGCCCGGAATCGGAGCGTATATGCCGGTTCCGTGTCGACTCACCCACGTCGCGGATCGAACGCCACCACACCGATGACCTCCACCGAACCGGACGATCCGATCGCGGACGCGCTCCTCGGCGACTCGACGTACGAACGCCTTCGGGTACAACGCTACGCGCTGATCAAGCGGCGGATTCCCCAGAAACTCGTCTGGCAGAGCGGCCTGCTCCTCGCGCTGGCGCTCGTCGTCCCGCTCGCCGCGACCTACCCGGCCGCGGTGCGGGCCGCCTTTCCGGGCGGCGATCCGCTGTGGTCGTCGCCGCTCGTCGTCTGGGCCGGCGTGTACGCCGGGGGGATCGAACTGGGAACCGCGGCGTGTCTCGTCGCGGTGGCCGTCGTCCGCCGTCGTCGCGAGCCGCAGCTGTCGGAAGCCGAGGCGCGCACGCTGTTGAACGTCGAGGACGTCGCGTCGATGTTCGGTCTGGCGACGGGCGGGTTCGCCGTCCTGCTCACGGTCGGGTTCTTCGCGCTCGGCCACGCCGGGCCCGAGACGTTCGCAGCGGTCGTCGAGTCCGCCCCGCGAAACCCGTTCCAGCCGACCGGCGTCCCGGTCCCCGTGATCGCGGTCGGCGCGGGGGCGGCGGTGAGCGCCCTCGTCGTCTACTCGGTCGGCCGGCATCTCGACCCGACGGGCCGGTAACACAACACCACCGAGTGCGTCGGCGCGACCGCCGCGGCGGGGGCTACTGCCCCGTCGAGGGCTCCCGCTCGCCGCCCGGGTTCGCCCGCACCCGACTTCGGTAACAGGACGTCGCCAGCCGCCACACCCGCTCCCGGAACAGCAGTGGGAGGGCGGTTCCGACCAGGAGCGCGATGCCGATCCATGCCTGTCGCGAGACGCCGTCGATCCCTTCGTCGAAAACCCGGTTGACGAACGTGGAGATGCCGCCGGTCATCACCGCGTCGAACACGAGTACGGCGGTCAGTCCCGCGACGAGCAGGGCAAGGCGCGTCACGGTGGTCCGCACCTCGTCGGTGGCGTCCACGTGTTCCCGCAGGGCCGCCCGCAGGTCGTCGGTCGCGTCCGCGTGCGCCTGAACCTCCTCCCGCAGGCCGTCGATAGCCGCGTTCTGGGCGCGGAGCCGCTCTTGCAAGCGAACCGTCTCCTCGGCGGCGCGGATCGAAAGCCGGTCGCGCAGGTGCTTCGAGAGCGACTCGATCGTTCGGTCGATCCGCTCCAGTTCGAACTGGACCCGCTCCACTTCCGTCTGCAGGCTCGCGACGTACGACTCCACGATTCCGTCCTCGCTGCCCCCGGGGAGCGCCGCGTCCTCGAACGGCGCGTCCCACTCCCGAAGCCGTCGCGCTACCCGGGAGCGTTCGTGGGCGACCTCGTGGTACAGCGGCGTCCACCGGTCGCGGACGGCGTGAACCGCGGCGTCCAGTTCCGGATACTCCGCCGCGCCTTCCGCGTCCGAGACCGACGGGAGGGCGTCGCGGGCCTTCTCCACCCGTTCTTCGGCCGCGTCGAGGTCCCGTTCCCTGACGGTACACCAGTAGTGGACCGCGTACAGCGTCGAGAGTCGCGGGAAGGCGCCGGCGAGGGCGCGTCCGATTCCGGGGTAGTCGTCCATGGCCTCCCCCGCGTCGACGGCGACCAGGTCGCCGAACGGCTGCTGTGAGTTGCCCATGAAGAGGACCGTCCCGTCGCCCCACTCGACGACTCCCCGCGCCGGAGTCGTGTCGAAACTCTGCAAGAACTCGGCGGGCGCGCCGTCGAAGAACACCTGTTTGATGCGTTCGACGTTCGGCGTCGACCCCGCGAGTTCGTGCGGGAGGGCGTCGGGCTTTACCCACACGAGCGTCGTTTCGGGCCCCGCCGGGTCGCCCGGGACTCGCTCCCGAACCGTCGCCATGTCCGTCTTCCACTCCCGGTAGTGTGGCGAGCGGTCCTCGGGGGCACATCGGTGGACCACCCGGGAGAGCGCGTCGTCGCTCACGAGCGCGACGGAGACGACCTCGGTGACCGCGTCGGCCGACTCGACGAGGCGGACGGCGTAGAGGTCGAAATCCGAGAAACCGAGAGTCTCCGGATCGTTCGACTGGAACGTCCGGTCCGTCCGCTCGTCGCCGTCGACGCCGACCGCCCCGACCCTCGCGTTGGGACCGGCGCCGAACCAGTCGGTCAGGTTCGCCACCAATCGGTCGGTCTCCTCCCGCAACACGTAATCGAACCGGAGGAGAACGATTTTCTCTGGCTCCATGTTGTATTTCCTCTCCGTATTGCTTGATATCGAATTCACAAAAATCTACATACAAAATTCCCGTATTTTTACTTCAAGGACCGTCGTTTTGAGGGGGCGGCCGGTCCCGTCGTTCGCGACGGGACGAGAGTCGAATCCGCGTGCGCGCCCGCGTCCTCACCGGCCGTCGAGATCGCCGGCGTTCTCGTCGTCGTCCTCGCCACCAGCGTCTGGGCGACCCTCGCACGCGACGCCGTGGCGGCGTTCGGCCCGTCCGTCGCTTCGCCGGTCGTCGTCCTCTCCTAGCCGGCGTTCACCGCGTACGTCCCCGGCGTCGGCCTCGCGTCCGTCGCGTACCTGCGCCTCCCCGTCGCCCTCTCGCGCCCCGTGCCCTCCCCGGCGGCGCTCGTCGCCGTCGTCGCCCCCGCCGTCTTCGTCGCCGCGGGACGCGCCCTGCTGGTCTGTGGCGTGATCCACGAGACGGTCCGCCACCGCGTGGCCGGCGGCGCCCGCGCGCTGGCGCTCACGACGGTCCTCGCTGCCGTCGTCCAGTTCTCCCCGCTCGGAGTCGACGCGGTCGGCCGCGTCTCGGGGGGTGCCGTACTCGTGAACCTGAGCCGGTATTCCTAGATTTCCCGGTCACTCAGACCGGGGTCAGTTATAAAGGAGGTGCCGGAGAGCATCCCGATCAGGACGATCTCCGCGCCTGTGGCCATGGCTCGGATGCGAATATGAACACGAGCGCGAGTCGGTCGTGTTCATACTCGCGAAATCGGTCTTCGTAACGTGCGACCCCGAGCAGAAAGTCACTTCTTCAGGGCTTGATCTAAATTGACCACTTACTCACAAGATCGCCAGCTAATATTTCTGTTCTTCTTTCAATCTCCTCAACTGACCAACCATCATATTCTGATACTTCTTCGGCGATTTTTATATCTGAGTTTCGGTAGACATTACGCTTGCTGGTGAATGATGATTCGTCAAGTCGCCCATGATCCTCGGGAGAAAGTAATGTTAGATTCCCGAGCCTATCTTTTGCATCTTCAAATTCATCTCGGTTGAGCCTTCGTTTCCAGTTTGAATACGAATTTCTACGTCCGGAACCAAATGTATTTCTTGGAGCGATATGTTCTATATGTAGATTATCAATCTCAACCATAAGTGGTCCCCGGCGTTCTTCTTCAATTGACACCAAGGTCAATAAGGTTCTAAATCTCCATTGGCCCCGAAGCGGCATAGAATTAGCTTTCTGGTGCTCTATTATCTCGGCGTCTTCTGGACCGTAATTATGTATGTGCTGTATGAGGGTTTCCTTAATGTCTTCACCTTTATTTATGGTAACTGCAGCATTGTGAATCGCCTTCTTTCGGTCAGAAGAACGATAGTCTGCCAACATCATTCTCATAGAGAGAATAGCGGCAAGGCGAAGGTACTCTTTTTTCCGCCTGTCATCCTCCATATTTCCCAAAATAGCCATAGTCAAAACCTCAGCATGGCTTGATGACGCGTTAAAATACTGTAAATACCTACGTTCTTCTTGGGACCACCCTCTTGGATTGACATTATATGATCCGCTTGAGATTTCTAAATAATCCTTAGATTTTTTTATGGAACCTATCCACGAATTTCAGTGGCTTTTTTGCGTCTTGTAAAGCGCCATCAAAAGTTCTATACAATGCAGATTTGTCTACTTCCCGTGGTGTGGGTGTGTCTGAATTAATCAATAACTGTGTGAGAGGGCGACGGACCCGATATTCTTCAGGAAATCTTGGTCGTTCTAGATTATCATTGAGGGTTTTATACATCTGTTTCCACTTTCCTTTCATTTCCCGTGTCCTTTGGAGATCATCCATTCGTTCGGCTTCGCCAAATACTCGTGCTTTAATTAGTACTTCAGGGCTGACTTCAACCCCTCTTTCGTTTTGAGATTGAAAAATCATGTAGGCTAGGCTAGTATCTTGTGAGGTAGTTTCAACAACCCTCAGATCATTTGTCAATTTTCTTAATAATTTATTAAGCTCCTCCTCTTCAAAATCATTAACTTTCTGCCGATAGAATTGATATGCGGTTTCTATATTGCCTCCGATCTCATCAATATTCCCTTCCCACAGATTCTCATAGTATCTATCAGCCTCCTCGTCGTATAGATTCAGCTTCCTTTCCGGATTATTTGATGGATATGATGTTAACACATCATCAATCAGTTGATGGTTAGATTTATCCATGTTGTGAGAATCCCGAATAGCCATCGTTAGTATGCTAATTGTAACCATCCGTTGCTGTCCATCAACTATTTCTAACTCTTCGTCCGATTCTTCACCAAGCAAAATGATATTTCCAATATAATGTTTGTTGACTCTATCCCCAATCCTTTGAAGATCCCCCCACAGATCTTCAAAGTTCTTTTTATTCCATTCGTAACCACGCTGGTATTCTGGAACAACGAACTTAGCAGCCCGCCTTCCAGCGAATAAGTTCCGTACGGACTTGAATTTCGCTTCCATGAGAAAGTCATATTAATTGATTGTTTAAATATCTTCCTCGTGTCCATCAATATATTTTTTCATATATTTATAACAATATTATAAATATTATTTATCTAAATAGCATCCCATATCAGGAAAACAACTCTAGTAGTGTTCGGCAAATTATTAATATAATCCAAATTAGTATTATAATTATTATGTTAAAGTATAAATATAAAATCAGGAGACTAAGACAGATTTGATTGGAAGTACATCGAGATCGGCGTCGTTCTCCGCCAGCCACCGCTGGAGCGGTTTTCGAGTCCACTTGTTCGACTCCCGTCGGACGTCACGAAGTTGCGGCTCACGGGTTTGTCCGCCGCGAAATCAGTGGGACCACGATCACAGCAAAGTGCGCTATTCCCAGTTTCGCGTCGCGAAAAGTGGGAACGTCCCTATCCCCGGCCTGAATCAGTCGGGGTCTCGTGTCTTTGCCCACCTAGTCTGGTGTGGTCCACTGATTCCTCACGAGAGAAACGCTTCCATCTCTTCAACTCGCTGTTGGAACTGCGCGCGCTTCTCGTCGATCTCCGCGTCACTGTAGTGGTCCAGCATCCGCTCGTGTTCGTACTCGAGGCGAATCGTGATGTAACACGTATCACCTTCGTCGTCAATCCACTCGGGGAGATGGACCGGATGGAGGTGAATCTGAGCCATCAGATCGCCGGTATCGGGGTCCGAGAGTTTAACTTCCGCCGGTCCGTCCTTCCCGAAGCCGAAGATCCGTCCTGCAAATTGCTGGGTCGAAACGGTTGGCCCAACGGATGCCGAAACGGATCGCTGTTCGTCAGATACCGTTACGTGGACAGCGTATGGTGCTGGCAGGTAGCGCCCGTTCTCCGGGAGAAGCCGGGGTGGGTAGTATATGTGTTCGCTTGTCCGCTTGCCATCCGCAGGGATGAGCCACATCACGCCCACGACAGTATCATTATGGAATATCTCTAACTCCTCGTAGTTCGTCTCGAACGCCGTCGTCTCAGTCACGAATCAATTCACACCGAGCCTCTTCAAAAATATTCCCCAAAGCCACTCCAAACACCGAAGACGGCACTATGAGGGGATGAGATGCCCGTAGATGAACGAGTAGTAAATTACGAGTGGGACCGCCGAGAGTCGAACAGGTGCAAGACGTTCCGACTCGCTCCCTTCGGTCGCTCGTGGGCTGCGACTTGCATGTTCGATCTCGGCTCGATCCATAATCCTGCCGCTCACGGAGTTGTTCGCGGCAGAATATGGGACCGCCGAGAGTCGAACTCGGGTCCTACGCACCCCATGCGCAGAGGATACCACTACCCCACGGTCCCGCATCTCGGACGACGGGCGTCCATCGTTTAAGCGTGTCGTTTCACGACCGGGGGACGACGAGGCCGTCGTCGTCGCGCACCGCGAGGCTCGCGACCGGGTCGTTCTCGTAGGTCGTCGGCGACGGCCACCCGAGTACGTAGCCGTCGGCGGGCGCCGCGACCGTCTCGCGGGCCTCGCCGTGGGGGGAGACGACGTCCGCGAGCGGGTCGCCCTCGGCGAACGCCGCGCCGGGTTCCAGCCGCGGCCGGCAAAAGCCCGCCGCCGAGGCGTTCGGTCCCCGGAATCGTCGCACCGGGAACGCGACGGGCGACTCCAGGGTCGGCGCCGCGGCCTCGATTCCCTCGGGGACGGCGTCGAGCATCCCGAGGTGGACCATCGCCCGGTAGGCGGCCGCGACGCCCGCCGCGCGGTGGGGCTCCGCGATCGTCTCGTGGCCGCCGAGTTCGACGGTGAGCGACGGGACGCCCGCCTCGTTGAGGACGGCCCCCGCGGTCGAGCGGTGGAGGTTCCGATCGGCGTACTCCTCGGCGGGGTACTCGGTGACGACCGGAATCCCGGTCGCGTCGGCCAGCGCCGCGAGGCGCTCGGCGAGGGCCTCGGCGTCGCCCTCCTCGCGGCGCTCGCCGTGGAGGACGCGGTCGCGGATGACGAACGGCACCGACCCGACCTGCGCGGTGTGGACGTCCAGCAGCGCGTCGGCCGAGTCGACGACCGCCTCATAGAGCCGTTCGTCGATCAGTTCCTGGACCCGGCGACGGGTCGCGTCCCCCTCCGCCGGCGGGAAGTGCCGGTTCGGATCGTCGTCGTGGTAGTAGGAGGTGCGCTCGACCCGGCGGATCCCCGCGGGGTTGCACATGGGGACGCAGACGACGGTCCCCCGCAGGCCCTCGGGGACGCCGTCGGCCTCGTCCGGCGAGCCTCCGCTCGCGGAGACGCCCCCTCGCAGGACGTCCTGGACCGCCGCGACGCCCGTCACCTCGTTGCCGTGGATTCCGCCGGTGAGCCACAGCGTCGGCCCCTCGCGCTCGCCGCGGGCGAGGATCACCGGCAGCCGTTCGGCGCCGCCGGTCGGGAGGTCGGTCACTTCGAGGGTGCCCGTCGCCCGCTCGCCCGGTGCCGCGCTCGCCGTTCCGACGTTCATACGCCCCCTCGCGGGGGACGCGTCGAAAACCTCACGGTCGCCGCGGCGGGGCGCTCACCCGCGCCACGTCAGGACCGTCGCCGCCCACGTGTACCCCGTCCCGGCCGCCAGAAAGCAGACCACGTCGCCGGGGTCGAGCAGGCCGCGCCGGCGACCCGCTTCGAGCGCGAGGATCTGGTCGACGCTCTGGACGTGGCCGTACTCGTCGAGGTAGTGGCCGTCCGTCTCCGGGTCGAGCCCGAGTTCCGCGAAGAGTCGCTCGTGGAACGACCGCTTCATGTGGGTGACACAGGCGTAGTCCAGATCCGACCGCTCGAACCCGGAGCGGGCGAGCGCCGCGTCGGCCACCGCCAGATAGTTCGACAGCGAGACCGGCGCCAGCCGCTCTTTCATCCCCTCGGGGTCGGGGACGTCCAGCGCGTGCCGGCCCTCGGCGACCGTCTCCTCGCTCGGCGGTTCGCGCGACCCCCCGGCCGGCACGATCACGTCCCGGGCGAACGAGCCGTCGGTGACCGCCGCGCTCCCGCCGACGAGCGCCCGCGCGCGCTCGCCGGGGTCGGACTCCAGGACCATCGCGCACGCCCCGGAGCCGAAGTTGAACGTGAACGACGCGCGCTCGTTGCCGTAGTCGACCAGGTCCTCCTCGCGGCTCGCGGCGACGAGCAGGGCCGCGTCGACGTCCCCGGTCCGGAGTTGCGCGCTCGTCTCGCGGATCGCCACCGGCGCGCCCGCACAGAGGGCGTAGCTCTCGGTCGCGTACGCGTTCGCGGCGCCGACGCGCTCGCAGACGTCCGCCGCGGCCGACCAGACGACGTGATCCTTGTACTCGCTGCCGTGGTACCGCACGAGGTCGAGGGCCGCGGGGTCGAGGGCCGCGTCGGCCAGCGCCGCCTCGGCGGCCGCGACGCACATATCGGTGACGTGGTCCTCGTCGGGCGGGCAGACGTGCTTTTGCCGGAGCCCCATCTTCTCGACGACTACGTCCTCGGGGACGCCACTCGCCGCCGCGACGTCCGCGCCGGTCAGCACCTCGTCGGGGAGGTACCGGCCGTAGCCGGTGAGGCCGACCGTCGTCACGCGCGACCACCTCGCGCGTGCGGGGCCGGCCGCGGTCGGGAGTCGCTCATGGGCTCAGTCGCCACCCCCGCGGAGGTAACGGCGCGCGCGGTCGGGGAGGCGCTCGGCGACGGGGCCGCCGAGACGCTCCCGGAGCGTCCCGAGGATGCCGTGGGGGACGTAGAGGACGAACAGGATGAAGACGACCCCGAGGTAGAGTTCGGCGCGGCCGTCGATCAGGACGTTGACGATCCGGACGACGGTGACGTCGCCGTAGCCGGCCCCGAGGACCGTGTTCGGCAGCGTCTCCCGCAGGTACCGCGCGAGGCCGTGTTCCTCCGTCGAGAGGACCCCCTCGACGAACTCGTGGAAGATGTGGCCGTACAGCGGGCCGGCGAGGGTCCCGAGGCCGCCGATGATCGACGCGAGCAGGGCGTCGGCGGTCACGAACAGGTCGAAGGAGTTGCCGGGGTGGACAGACCGGCGGTAGGCCGCAAACAGCGCGCCGGCGACCGCGGCGAAGAAGGCACTGACGGCGAACGCGCCCATCTTGTACCGGAAGGTGTCGTAGCCGACGGCGCGGGCGCGCTCCTCGTTCTCGCGGACGGCGACCATCACCCGGCCGAACGGCGAGTGGACGATCCGCTGCATCGCGAAATACGACAGCAGGACGACGACGCCGACGGCGTAGTAGGAGACGTCCGCCGTCGAGAGGTCGATCCCGAGTCCGAGGAGGCTCTCGTAGCTGTCGCCGACGAGTTGGCCGACGTCCAGCGTCGCGACGCCGGGAATTCCGATCGAGAGCGCCTCGGAGCCGCCGATCGACGCGCCGTCCCGAGGGTTCGAACTGACGTACCCCCAGTTGCGGACGAACACGTGTGCCACCTCCGCGAAGCCGAGGGTGATCATCGCGAAGTAGACGCCCGTGAGCCGGAAGGAGACGGCGCCGACGAGCAAGGCGACGACCACGGCCAGCGCCGCCCCGGCGAGCAGGAGGACCACGAACGGCGTCCCCGCTCCCAAAAGCGGCACCTTGTCGGTCGCCGCGAGGACGACGAAGTAGGCGCCGATGCCGTAGAACATGGCGTGGCCGAACGAGAGGTAGCCGGTGTAGCCGCTGACGAAGTCGAAGCTCATCGCGAACAGCCCGACGTACAGCACCGCCACCATCGTCCGCGTCTCCGGCAGGACGACGTCGAGTTCCGCCCCGACCGGCGTCCCCATCAACGCGTCGTAAATCAGCGGATAGACCGCGAACGCGGCGATCACGACGAGGTGGACCCGGTGGTACTCGAAGTGACGACGGAGCGTCGACGCCGTCCCGCTTCCCAGTTCGGTCCCGGCGTCGTCCCCGAAGGTGGTCTCCGCGGGCTCGTTCGTGCCGGCGGACCCGGTCGCCCCGGAGCCGTCGGTGCTCGCCGGCGCGTCGGACGGGGCGGGGCTAATGGCCGCCCACCTCCGCGACGCCGAACAGCCCCTGCGGGCGCACGATCAGCACGAGCACGAGCACGAGGAACATCACCATCTCCGGCAGGCCGGGGAAGGGGACGTGCGTCTGGAACAGCCACGTCATGGTCGCGTCGGTGAGGCCGACGATCCCGGCCGCGACGACGGTACCCCGGAAGCTCCCGAGGCCACCGATGATGACCACGACGAACGCGATCAGCAGCGTCTCCACGCCGAGGGGGACGCTCGCGCCGAACCGCGGGTCCCACATCAGCAGGACGCCCGCGAGCGCGGCCAGTCCGGCCCCGACGCCGAAGACGACGGTGAACGACCGGTGGACGTCGATGCCGAGCGCCTGTGCCATCTCGGCGTCCTCGCTGCCCGCGCGGATGTGGAGGCCGTACCGGGTTTCGGTGAGGAACCACCACGTCCCGGCCACCACGGCGAGACCCACCAGCGCCTCGAACATGTAGATCCCTCGCGTCGAGACGCCGAAGACGTCGTAGAAGCCGCCGAGCACCGCCGGGCGGGTCCCCCACGGGGCCTCCCAGACCGTGCTCGGCTGGATCCCCCGGAACTCGAGGACGATCCGCGCCAGTTCGTCGACCACCAGCACGACGCCGAAGGTGAGCAGGATCTGGAACAGCGGCGGCCGGTCGTAGATCGGACGGATCAGGCTCACCTCGATGGCGGCGCCGACGGCCGTCACGGCCGCGAACGCGAGCGCCATCGCGAGGAAGAACAGCAGGAGGCGGCCGATCCCTCCGGTCTCGGCGGTGACCGTCGCGACCATGAACGCGCCGCCGAGGTAGGCGCCGACCATCGTCAGCGAGCCGTGGGCGAAGTTGAGCACGCCCATCAGCCCGAAGATCAGCGACAGCCCCGCCGCGACGGTGACGTAGAGGCCGAACTTCGAGAGCGCGTCGAGGCCGATCCGCAGCAACGTCCCCGGCCGCAGGAGGTCCCAGAGGACTTCGACGGCCGACGCGAGCGCCGGGGCCGGGTCGAGGGCGAACGCGGCCGCCTCGATCCCGGGGCCCGAGGCGAGGGCGACGGCTCCCGTCATGCGGTGAGGTACCTCCGGATGCGCTCGTCGTCGGCGGAGACGTCGGCCGTCTCGCCCGACTCGACGACCCGGCCGTGGTCGAGCAGGTAGAACCGGTCGGCGAGGTCCATCGCCATCGGGAAGTTCTGCTCGACCAGCACCAGCGTCGCCCCCTCGGCGGCCGCCGCGAGCGCGTCCGCCACCTCCTCGACGATCAGCGGGGCCAGCCCCTCGCTGGGTTCGTCGACGAGCAGGACGTCGTTGTCGCCGACGAGCGCGCGGGCGATCGCCAGCATCTGCTGCTGGCCGCCGCTCAGGTCGCCGGCGTCGTGCTCGCGCAGCCGTTCGAGGTCGGGGAAGCGGTCGAACGTCCGCCAGAGGGCGTCCTCGACGTTCGCGTCGGGCGGGGTCGCCGCCCGGACGTTCTCCTCGACGGAGAGGTGGGCGAACATCCGGCGCGCCTCGGGCACCCAGCCGACGCCCCAGCGGGCGACCTCGTGGGTCGCCAGCCCGGTGACGTCCTCGCCGAACAGCCGCACCGTCCCCTCGCGGGGCGGCGTGAGTTGCAGGATCGACCGCAGCGTCGTCGTCTTGCCGACGCCGTTGCGCCCGATGATCGCCACGCTCTCGCCGCGCTCCACCGACAGCGAGACCCCCTGGAGGACGTGGCTCTCGCCGTAGTAGGTGTGGACGTCCGCGAGTTCGAGGGCGGCGGCGTCGGCGTCGTCGGCCGCGGCGCTCGCCGTGCCCGTCACGCGGCGGACACCCCCGGATCACCGTCGTTCGGCCGCGACCCGTCGGCGTCGTCGCCCCCGTCGCCGTCGCCCCCGTCGCCCTCGCCCTCGACGGTCGCGGCCGACTCCCCGTCCTCGCCGTAGCCGCCGAGGTACGCCCGCTGGACCTCGGGGTCGTTCCGGACGGCCTCGGGGTCGCCGTCGGCGATGAGGCTCCCCCGGTGGAGGACGGCGACCCGGTCGCTGACGCCCATCACCACGTCCATGTTGTGTTCGACGAGCAGGACCGCGTGGTCGGCGGCGACGTCCTCGATCAGCGAGACGATGGTGTCGACGCCGTCCCGGGAGACCCCCGCCGTCGGTTCGTCCAGCAGGAGCACGTCGGGGTCGCCCGCGAGCGCGATGGCCACCTCGAGGTGGCGTTTGCGCCCGTGGCTCAGGTTCGCCGCGGGTTCGTCGGCGTGGTCGGCGAGGCCGACCCGGTCGAGGATCGCCCGCGCCTCCGCGGCGTACTCCTCGAACGCGCCGACGTTGCGCCAGAGCCGCCACGAGTCGGCGCCGCCGTGGGCCTGGGCCGCGATCCGGACGTTCTCCAGGACCGTCGAGGCGGGGAAGACGTTCGTGATCTGGTACGAGCGGTGGACGCCCAAAATCGCGGTCTCGTGGGGGGCCGCGTCGGTGACGTCGCGCCAGTCGTCGTCGCCCGCGTCGGCGTCGTCGACCGGCGGCCGGTACTCGATCCGCCCCGCCGTCGGCGCCAGCGTCCCCGTGAGCAGGTCGAAGAACGTCGTCTTCCCCGCGCCGTTCGGGCCGATCAGCGAGCAACACTCGTCGCGTTCGAGGGCGAAGTCGACGTCGTCGACGGCGACGATCCCGCCGAAGCGCTTCGTGAGCCCGCGCGTCCGGAGCAGGGTCGACGTCTCAGAGGTCACAGTTCATCTCCGGGTCGTCGGCCGGGATCGTCGTCTCGTCCATCCCGATCGTCGCGAGCGGTTCGCTCGGCATGACCGCCGAATCCCAGTCGTCGGCCCACTCGTCGTCGGTCGGCACCGGGTTCGCGATCGTCATCGCCG
The DNA here is from genome assembly GCF_024296665.1 of Salinilacihabitans rarus. Taxonomy (NCBI): domain Archaea; kingdom Methanobacteriati; phylum Methanobacteriota; class Halobacteria; order Halobacteriales; family Natrialbaceae; genus Salinilacihabitans; species Salinilacihabitans rarus. The sequence goes on from NZ_CP100762.1 coordinate 1,228,495, forward strand.
AGCGGGCCTGGTTGTTGTACTCCTGGTACTCGTAGCCGCCCTCGCCTTTCGGCGTGTCCGTCACGGTCATCCCGCGCATCGTCGCCGCGATCTCGGCGCCGTCTGTCGACCCGCTCTCGCGGACCGCCTGCACGATCGAGGAGGCCGCGACGAACGTCCCGGAGGTAAAGAGGTCGGGGACGACGCCGTAGACGTCCGTGTAGTTCTCGACGAACCAGTCGTTGATCGCGTTGTCGTACTGGTTCCAGTGGTACCGGGTCGTGAACGGCCCGAGTTGGGCCTCCTCCAGCGCCTCGGCGGTCAGGGGCTCGCCGAGGACGTTCCCCGCGACCTCGCCGATGGCGGCGTTGGTGATCTGGGTGGCGAAGCCGCCGAACATCCGGAGGCCGTAGCCGCCGGCCAGCCCGGTCGAGAGGAACTGCGGGAGCGTCGCTACGGTGAAACCGCCGATGACGGCGTCGGCGCCGGCGTCGACCGCGTTCTCGAAGTGGCCCTCGAACTCCGAGTACTCCTGTGGGACGAAGTCCGTGCCGACCACGTCGACGCCCTCCTCTTCGAGGACGCGCTCGTAGTTGTCCGCGACGGCGTAGCCGAAGGTGTAGTCGGCGGCCATGATGTAGACCGCCTCGACGTCGGTCTCCTGGGCGACGTACCGGCCCCCGCTGCGCGCGTCCATCGCCGTGTTCTCGCTCGCGCGGAAGACGAGTTCGTTGCAGGTCTCGCCGTCGGACGTCAGGTTCGCCCCGGCCGCCGGGCCGATCACCATCGGCACCCCCGCGGGTTCGACGACGTTCCGGACGACCTGCTCGGCCGCCCCCGACGAACTCGTCCCGAACAGGAGGTCGACGTCCCGGTCCTGGACGAGCTGGGTCGCGAGCGACTGGGCCTGATCGCCGCTGAACTGCGTGTCCTCGACGTACAGTTCGTAGGTGACGTTCTCGCCCTCGATCGTCTCCTGACCCGCCGTCTCGACGGCCGCCGGCGCCGCGTCGTACTTGTAAGCGAGCCCCGAGAGGAACCCCCAGAGCGACTGCGTGCCGTAGTACTCGAGGTCGCCGGTCATCGGCTGCAAGACGCCGATCCGGACGGTCCCCTCCGGTTCGTCCGAGGGGTCGTCGCTGCCGGCTCCACCGTCGGTGCCGTCACTCCCGTCGCTCCCGTCGTCGCCGTCGTCGCCGTCGTCGCCGTCGCTCCCGTCGTCCTGTTCCTCCTGCCCGAGACAGCCGGCGATCGACAGCCCGATGGCGCCCGTGATCCCCGTCCGCCGGAGCACGCCGCGGCGCGTGGTGCGCGGTGACATACTACAAGAAAACGGCCCGACCCGCAAAACGGGGGAGGTTGATATACGAACCTCGGCCGGCGCCGCTTACGCCTCGTCGTCCTCCCGGTCGCCGTCGCCCGCCTCGTCGCTTTCGGCCCCGTCGCCCGCCTCGTCGCTTTCGGCCCCGTCGCCCTCCGTCTCGCTTTCGGCCCCGTCGCCCTCCGTCTCGCTTTCGGTCCCGTCGCCCTCCACCTCGTCGACGAGGTCGTCGGCGAGGTCCTCGTCGATCGTCATCTCGCCCGGTTCGGCGGGGTCGGCCTGAACGGCGTCGCTCGCGCGCTCGGCGATCTCCTCGGACGACACCTCCGCCTCCCGGATCCGGTCTGACGCCCCCTCGACGACGTCCTCGACGGCGTCGGTGCCCTCCGCCCCGTCCGTCGACTCCGCCGACGGCTCGCCGATCGGGATCTCGCGACCGTCGATCGGGACGGCTTCCTCGGCCCGCTCGCGGACCCCCTCGGGGACGAGGTCGTCGGCCGTCTCGCGGACCGCCTCGACCGGCGGGGCCGGCGCCCGCCGCAGGCGCCGCCTCGCGAGGTACGCCGCCGCCGCGACGGCACCCGCGAGCACCAGCGAGCGAACGAGCCGGGAACGGGACGACCCCTCGTTCCCGGTCGTGGCGCCGCCGTCCGTCTCCACGGTACCGCTCCCGACGAAGGCTGACAGGTGAGTCACGGGTGTCGTACGCCGCGCGGACGGAAGTTCGTTGGGGGTGGCCGGCTCAGGAGAACAGCGGCGCCGGCTCGTCGCGGTCGTCGACCGCGCCCGCGAGTTCGACCGCGTCGCCGATCCCGGCGTCGCCGTCGAGGCGCGCCAGCACGCGTGCCTCGCCGAGGTCGATCACGGCGACCCGGTACGGCCCCTCGAACCCCTCCGGGGCGACGGCGATCGTCGTCGCGGTGTGGACGACCCCCTCGGTCGGCAGCGAGACGGTCTCGACCTCGCGCGAACCGCAGCGGGCGCAGGCGGCCTTCGGCGCGGCCGTCTCGTGGCCGCAGTCCGGACAGCGCTGGCCGAGCAGGTCGCCGTCCTCGATGGCGGCGGTCCACTCCGCGTGAGTGAGGCGGTCGTCGCTCACGCGACCACCTCCGGAACGGGTTCCGGCGTAGTCGCGTTCGCGGCGCTCACGCGACCACCTCCAGAACGGAGACGACCGTCGTCGCGGCGTCGCCACCCAGGTTGTGCGCGAGGGCGTACTCGGCGTCTGCAACCTGCCGGTCGCCGGCCTCGCCGCGCAGTTGCTCGGTCAACTCGACCAGTTGGGCGACGCCGGTCGCGCCGATGGGGTGGCCCTTCGCCTTCAGCCCGCCGCTGGGGTTGACCGGAATCTCGCCGCCGAGCGCGGTCGTCCCCGCCGCGGCGGCCGGGCCGCCCGCGCCGTCCTCGACGAACCCCAGCGCCTCGATGGCGAGCACCTCGGCGCCGGTGAAGCAGTCGTGGACCTCCGCGACGTCGACATGATCCGGCGCAATGTCGGCCTCCTCGTAGGCCTGCGCCGCGGCCTCGCGGGCCGACCGCGTCGCCGTGAGGTCGGCCTTGTCCGCCAGCGGGACGACGTCGGTCGCGTGGCCGACGCCCGCGACGCCCACCGGGTCGCCGGACAGCGACGCGGCGGCCTCCTCGCTCGCGACGATGGCCGCGGCGGCGCCGTCGGAGAACGGACAGCAGTCCATGAGGTGAAACGGCGAGGCGACGAGGGGACTGTCGAGGACCTCCTCGACGGTCGTCTCCTTGCCGAACTGCGCGCGCGAGTTCAGCGTGCCGTGGCGGTGGTTCTTGACCGCGACCGCCGCGAGGTCCTCCTCGGTCGTCCCGTGTTCGTGCATGTGCCGGGTCGTCAGCAGGCCGAAGACGCCGGGGAACGACAGCCCCGTCGGCTGCTCGTACTGGCGGTGGGCCGCGCTGGCGAACACCGCCGTCATCTCGGGCGTTCCCAGTCCCGTCGCGGGCGTGCAGCGCTCGACGCCGCCGACGAGGACGACGTCGTGCCGGCCCGACTCGACCGCGCGGACGGCGTGTTTGAACGCGTTCGAGGAGGTCGCGCAGGCGTCCTCGTAGCGCTGACAGGGGATCCCCGCGAGGCCGACGTGGCTCGCGAGCGTCGGCGCGAGGTGGGTGTCCCGTTCGGTCTGGCCGCCCATCGCGTTCCCGAGGTAGAACGCGTCGATCTCCCCGCCTTCGACGCCCGCGTCGTCGAACGCCGCGAACGCCGCGTCCGCGAACAGTTCGACGAGGGGTCGTTCGTGGACGCCGAAGTCGGTCATCCCGACCCCGACGATCCGTGGACTCGTCATGATCGACCCGAAGCGGTCGGTGGTGAAAAACGATGTGAAACTGCCGGGAACGGAACCCGGGAGGGCGAGAGATCAGTCGAACGGCTCCCGTCGCCCGTCTTCGAGGCGGTCGAGCGCGCTGACGACCCGCCGCAACACCTTGCGCTCGGCCCGGCGGACGTTCTTCGAGACGGCGGTGTCCGAGACGTCGAACTCGTTTGCGAGCATCTGCAGCGTCGCGCCGCGGGGCTGGTCGAAGTAGCCCTTCCGGGCGGCGACTGCGAGCGTCCGGCGCTCGACCTCCGAGAGGGTGCGACAGCCTTCGAGCAACTCGGTCGCGGCCTCGGCGTTCTCGAGGAGGTCGTACAGTTCGTCGAGTTCGAGGGTCCGCCGGGACTCGACGGTGAACTCGTTGTCCCGTTCGAGTTCCGCCAGCGCGTCGCCGGCGGCCCGGTCGTCGTCGAAGCCGACCTCCCAGCGCTCGCTCCCGTCGGCGATGTGGAACGGCCCGGTGATGTAGCCGTCGTTGGCGCGGATCGCCCGCATCGCCTCCGTCTCGTCGATCACCGTCCGGATGAGCGCCGTCCCCTCGTGTTTCTTGAACAGTTCGCACTCGCGCATGTTCCGGTGCTCGCGGAGCGTCGACAGCCCCGACTCCAGCGTCCGACGGTCCTCGCCGTCGACCATCATCCGCGTCTCGAGTTCCCGTCGCTCGGCGTCGAACCCCCACTGGACCGCGGTGAACGAGACGTCGTGGTCGTCCGTGGTGTCGATGAACGGACAGTCGTACTGCTCCATGTCCATGCTAAGATCAATCATGGTAGATCATTCCAAACAAGGTGTCATAACGTTGGCCGTAATTTTCGCCGCGTCCAGCCGTACAATCGAGGATTTGAAGTCACGGGTCTCCCCCGAACCGCTCCTCGACCGCCGCCCGATCGATCTTCGACGGGCCGCTCGTCGGCATCTCGTCGACGAACGCGAGGTGTTTCGGGATCTTGAACCGGGCGATGCGGTCGTCGAGGAACGCCTCGAGTTCCCCGAGGGTGAGAGGGCGGTCGGCGCCGCCGTCATCGCCGCCCTCCCCGGCGGCGTCGGCGGGTTCGATCACCGCCTTCCCGACCGTCCCCCACCGTTCGTCCGGGACGCCGACGACGATCACCTCCCCGACGGCGGGGTGGTCGGCGATGGCGTCCTCGACCTCCGGCGGGTAGACGTTCTCGCCGCCGCTGACGAACATGTTCTTCTTGCGCCCCTCGACGTGGTAGAAGCCGTCGTCGTCGACCCGGGCGAGGTCGCCGGTCGAGACCCACCCGCCGCCGAAGGCGTCCGCGGTCGCCTCCGGGTTCCGCCAGTAGCCGGGGGCGGCGTGGGGTCCCGCCAGTTCGAGTTCGCCGATCTCGCCGGGCGGGAGGGGGTCGCCGTCGTCGTCGACGACGCGGGCGTCGGCGTGCAACACCGGCTTCCCGACGCTCGCGACCTTCCCGGGGCCGAACGCGTCGGGCATCGCGAAGTTGTTCGGCCCGCACTCGGTGAGGCCGTACCCCTGGGAGATCTCGACGCCGCGCTCGCGCCACGCGCGCACGGTGGCCTCCCGGCAGGGGCCGCCCCCGCTCTTGACGAACCGGAGCGTCGAGAGGTCCGTCCCCGCCCACTCCTCGTGGGTCGTCATCGACCGCAGGACCGCCGGCACCGCGACGAGCACCGTCGCCTCGTGGGCCTCGACCTGCGCGAGCACCCGGCCGGGGTCGACCTCGCGGTCGATGACGAGCGTCCCGCCGACGTGGAAGATGGGTATCGAGAGGACGTTCCAGCCGCCGGTGTGGAACGTCGGGAACACCATCGGCGTCACGTCGTCCGGGCGCAGCCCCCACGCGGTGATCGTGTTGAACGAGTTCCAGTAGATCGAGCCGTGGGTGATCGTCGTCTCCTTCGGCGTCCCGGTCGACCCGCCCGTGTGCAACAGCAGGTGCGGGTCCTCGAGCGAGCGCCGCCGCGTCTCGACCGGCGCGTCGTCGGCGGGGAGGGCGTCGCCGTACGTCTCCCAGCCCCCCGCGGGTTCGTCGCTCTCGAGTTCGAGCACCGGCGGTTCGACGTCGGCGCGAGCGATCGCGTGCTCGACGCGCTCGACGTGGGGCGACTCGATGACCAGCAGTCGCGGCTCGACGAGGTCGAGCAGCTCGGCCAGTTCCGGCGGCGCGAGGCGGTACGACAGCGGCGCGAGGACGCTCCCGGTCTTGCCGGCCGCGGCGAACAGGTCGAACGGCTCGATCCGGTTGCGCGAGACGAGCGCCACGCGCTCGCCGTCCGCGACGCCGAACCGATCGAGCAGCCGCGCCGTCCGGTTGGCCCGCCGTTCGAGGTCGCCGTAGGTGTAGCCCTCGCCGGCCGCCTCGTCGACGACGGCCGTCCGGTCGGGCGAGAGCGAGGCCCGTCGAGCGGTCCAGTCGCCGACCCACTCGTAAGCCGTCTCACCCCAGTTCATCGGCGCTCACCCCCCGTCATCGTCCCCCGGCGGGAATCGGGTTCGCGGCCAGAAAGTCCCGGAGCCGATCCGTCACCCACGACGCCTCCTCGAGGAAGAACAGGTGGTGGCCGCCCTCGCGCAGTTCGAGACGCGCGTCCGGCAGCGCCGCCGCGAGCAGGTCGGCGTTCTCGACGGGGACGACGCGGTCCGCGGTCCCGTGGAGCACCAGCGCCGGCGCCTCGACGGCCGCGAGTTCGTCGGCCGCGTCGAACGCCTCCACCGCGGCGGCCTGGGCCGCCCGCGCCGCCTCGCTCGCGTCGGTCTCGAGGCGGCGGTCGACGATCCACTCGACCAGATCCGGGCGCTCCGCGTAGAACGAGTCGGAGACGGCCGGCGCCATCCGGTGGCGGATCGTCTCGCGCTCGTCCGCGCCCGGGGGCACGTCGAACATGCGCTCCCGGGTCTCCTCGGGGACGGGAACCGCCTCGTCCCCGCCGGGAGTCGTACACAGAAGCGAGAGCGTCGCCGCCCGGTCGTACTCGACGGCGTACCGCTTGGCGATCATCCCGCCCATGCTCGCGCCGACGAGGTGGGCGCGGTCGACGCCCGCGTCCGCGAGGACGGCCTCGAGGTCGGCCGCCAGTTCGGGGATCGAGTACGGGCCCGGGGGCGCGTCGGAGTCGCCGGTGCCGCGGTTGTCCGGGAGGATCGTCCGGTACTCCCGCGACAGGGCCTCCCGCTGGCGGCGCCACATCCACCGGCCGTACCCCAGTCCTTCGAGGAAGACGACTGGCTCGGCGTCGACGGGGCCGTCGACCTCGTAGGCGAGGGAGACGCCGTCGTTGGTCGCCGTGTGCATAGGTACCGAATGTACCCTCCACACGAAGTACCCCCCCGTTCGACTATCAACCCTCGGGCAGGGGGGCCTCGTCGGCCCCGACTCAGACGAGCACTCGCTCTAACTCCACGACCGTCCCCGACTCGGCGTCGGGGTCGCCGACCAGCCGACCCAGACAGACCGCCGCGCCGGTCGGCGCGTAACAGGCGACCAGCGCGTCGCGGTCGACGTCGGGCGCTTCGAGGACGCCCGGGGCGTACACCGGCGCGCCCTCGGCGACCTCGCGGGCGGCGCTCTCTGCGATCGTCACCGCGGGCAGTCCGTCGAGGATCCGTTCGGCGGGGTCGACGACCTCGTACAGGGGCCCGGGGTCGTCGTCCTCGACCCAGAACGCGAGCGCGTCGAGCAGGTCGTGGGCGTCACACAGCGTCGCGTCGTCGAACGGGTCCGTCGCCGTCCGTCGCAGGTGGCCCATGTGCGCGCCCGTCCCCAGCGCGAGTCCGAGGTCGTGACAGAGCTTCCGGACGTAGGTGCCGCTCTCACAGCGGATTCGCAGCAGCGCTCGACGGTCCTCGACTTCGAGCACGTCGAGGTCGTACATCTCGCGGGTCCGGAGTCGCCGGGAGACGGCGCTCTTGCGCGGCGGCTTCTGGTAGATCGGTCCCTCGAACTCCGCGACGACCGCTTCGACGTCGGCGGGCACCGGCGCGTGACACTCGAGGACGGCGACGTACTCCTTCGCGCCCTCGAGGAACACCTGCGCGAGTCGCGTCGCGTCCCCGAGCATGATCGGGAGACAGCCGGTCACCTTCGGGTCGAGCGTCCCGGCGTGGGCCGCCCGTTCGATCGGTTCGTCGCCCGACGCCGCGAGCGCCTCGGCGACGGCGTCGCGGATCCAGCCGCTGACCTGGTGGGAGGAGGGGCCGGGGGGCTTGTCGAGGTTGACGACGCCGAACGAGAGCAGTTCGGCGGGCGATCGCTCCTCGGGGGGGCCGCGCAGGCTCATCAGAACTCGTAGCGGACGTCGGTGACGGGCGTCTTCCCCTCGTCGCCGTCGGCGTCGTACTCCTCGACGGCGGTGACGAGCATGTCCAGCACCGCGTCGGGTTCCCAGCGGGCGGTGTTGATCGAGAGGTCGTAGATCGTCAGGTCGCGGATGTCGATGTCGTAGTACTCCGCGTACCGCTGGGCCTCGCTGGCCTCGCGCGCCCGCGTCTCCTCGGTCGCTCGCGCGGGATCTTTCCCCTCGCGCTCGGCGATGCGCTCGCCGCGGACCGACGCCGGCGCGTCGAGCCAGAAGCGAAAGTCGGCGTGCTCGCCCGCGAGCCACCCCGCGAGTCGCGACTCGAGTACGAGGTCGTCGCGCTCGACCGCGACCTCGCGCAGGCGCCGGTCGAGGTCGCGGTCGATCTGGTCGTTCTCCTCGGCGAGTTTGTTGAACTCGAGTGCCGTGTACCCCCGCTCGTCGGCCAGTTCGCGGAAGATGTCGCCCCCGCTTACGTGTTCCAGATCGAAGGCGTCGGCGAGCAGTTCCGCGGTCGTGCTCTTCCCGCTGCCCGGCGGGCCGGAAACCGTCAGTAACATATCCGAACTGCGACGGGCCGAGTAAAATGGGTTTTGAATCGCCGGGGCCGACGAGGGCGTCCGGAGCGCTCAGGTCGTCGACGGGCTCATGTCGATGTTCAGCGACTTGCGCAGCAGTTGGGTAAAGCCCATCGAGCACAGGAAGTACCAGACGATCCACGCGCGCAGCGGGCCGAACACGTCGGCGCTCCAGTCGGTGGTGCCGATAAGCGGCATCACGACGGTCTCCTCGACGGTCTGGGGCCCGGTGCTGTGGATCTTCCAGTACATCCAGAGGAACAGCGGGATCGTAAAGAGCATGATCCAGACCATCGGCCGGAACTGCTCTTTGAACATCCCGAGGTTCTCGGCCATCGCCTCCATCTGCTCCTCCTGGACGCGATCCATCTCGTTTTCGAGGCGTTCGATCTCCGCGTCGCTGGCGCCACGCTCCTCGGCCGCCTTCTTTCGCTCCTCGACGTCCTTGCGTTTCTCCTGCATCGCCTGCATCCGCTCCTGGTACTTGGCGATGCGCTCGGTGTTCATCAGGTTCGCCTGCAGCAGCGTCGAGTACAGGCCGGTCAGCATCGCGACCGCGAGGATCACGGCGTAAAACGGCAACACCGCGTCCAGCGGTCCGAGCGCGACGTCGATCACCGCGCCGACGGTGTCCCGGACCGAGTTGAACCAGTAGCCGACCATGAACAACAGCGCGGTCACGCCGGCGACCTTGTCCCACTGGGACCACTTCGAGGCCTCCTCGTCGATGTCGACGTCGGGGATCGCGGTCTCGCCGTCGCCGTCGAGCGCCTCGTCGAAGGCCTCGCGGTCGGCGATCTCGAACCCCTCGTCGCCGTCGACCAGCACGCCCTTCTCGATCAGCCGACCCCACTGGCCGCTCGTGAGGTCGCCGCGGACGTCCGCCCACTCGACCTCACCCCCGTTGGCGTCGGCCTCCTCGCGGACGGTCTCGAGGGCGTCGGCCATCGAGGCGTCCTCGCTGACGAGGGCGTCGATCTTCTCCGCTGTGCGCGTCATCTGGTTTGCCTAGGTCACCTCCGGTATACAAGTGTTTATCTTCGCGCGGGCGAGTGCCGGCGAGCGGCCGGTCGGACCGCGGCCGCCCGCGGGGGCGTCGCGGCGACCCGCGACCCGCGACCTCGCGGGCCGCCAGACCGCCGCCCGGCCCGACGAGGCCGAAAACGGCGGTCCCAAGATCCGACTGACGGGTCGGGGGACGCCGGATAGGACCGCTATACGGCACGGCTACCCGACCTCACCGAGGCGGCCGAGAATACACGATCCTATAGATTAATATAATAGCGTTATTGACTTTCGCAAGAAATGAAACGTGTGGGTGAATCGCGGTCTCGATCCGGTGGGTCGGATCGGGGTGCTTCGCCGCAGGTGGGTATCGTCTTGCTGTTCGGAATGGTGTTCGTCGGCGCGATGGTGGTCATGGTCGCGGGAATGACGATGATCGACGACCTCCAGGGGTACGCCACGGACGAACGGAACGAACAGAACTTCAGGATGGTCGATAAGACGCTCTCGACGGAGACGGCCGCGGGAGACGGGAAGACCAGCTTCGACATCGAAACGGGCGACGACGGTGAGTACGAGGTCGCCGACCGGGGACAGTTGTCGATAAACGTCACGAACCGGCTCGGCGAGTCGTGTCAGGTCAGCGACTTACCGCTCGGCACGCTGGAGCACGAAACCGATCGGGGCGAGCGGATGGCCTATCAGGCCGGCGGCATCTGGCGCACGTCCGGCAACACGACGGTGGTCGTCTCGGACCCCGACATCCGGTACTACACCGACACGCACGACGGGATCGAGACCCAGCGGCTGGAAGTCTCGGTGACGAACCTCCGCGGGAACGTGAGTCGCGGCGAGCACACCGCGACCACCACGTTGCACAAACCCAAAGGTGCCGGCTGCATCGAGGAGGTCCGCTTCCCGTCGAGCGTCACGATAACCGTCGAGGACACGCCCTACCACGACGGCTGGGAGCGGTTCCTGCGCGAGGAGTTCGACGCCGACGACGACCAGATTTCGCACGATCCGGACGCCCGACGGGTCGAGGTCAACGCCCCGCTCGGACACACGCGGCCGTTCGCCGACTACGTCGACCTCGAACCGACGATCTACGGCGGGTTGTACGTGACGGGGCCGGAAAACAGCGACAAGAGCCAAATCAACGGGGACCTGACCGTCGACAGTTACGATAGCCGGGAAGATACGTACGCGAATACCGAGAACACGAGCGGTGACCTGTTCGTCGCGGACACCGACGAGTTGCACCTGGTCTCGCAAGCGACTATCTCGGGATATCCAGTCATCAATGGGGACCTAAACGCCACGCCCAACTCGGAAGTGTCGCCGTTCGCGTACCGGTACGGTGAGGACGTAAGTCCGGAACCCGATCAGGCCGACGCGCTGTCGACCGAGCTATCGGAGCCGTTCGACTCGATCGACGACGTGGACGACGAAATCGACGCCGCACAGGAGTTCCTCGAGAGCCAGCCGGGTCTCCCCGGCGGCACGGTCGAAGACGGCGAGTACCACGTCGACGGCGATCTGGATCGGTCGAACCTCGAGTTCGACGTCAGTGACGGCGACGCCCACGTCGCGGTTGGTGACAGCGACGATCCGGGAGACCTCGCTCTCGACGACGTCGACGTGACCGGCGGCGGGCAGGTGCACATCTACGTCACCGGCGACGAGATCGAACTCGAGGACGTCGAGGTGCCCGACGATCGCGCGGACGCGATCTGGATCTACGGCGGAAGCGATACGGACGTGACGATCAACGGTGACTTCCAGGGCGTCGTCTACGCGCCCGGAGACGGGAACCTCAAGATCAAAGACGACACCGAGATTCACGGCGCTATCGTCGGCGGCACGCTCGGCCCCGGCGACGGGGGTGGAGCCGGTAACGGAGCCGGTAACGGCGGTGGAGCCGGAGACACGTACATCGGCGACGACGTCGAGATCCACTTCGACGTCTCGCTCCGGTCCGACGTCCCCATTCCGGAGGGCGACCTCACGGTCGACCAGGAGGTGCGACTGCCGATCGACGCCACGTTCGTCCTCGACCGGTCGGGGTCGATGGGACCGCATTGCACTCAATACGGCCCATTTGGCGGGTGCTGGAACCAGCACCCCGGAAACGACCCGGACGAACGCCGCCTCGACGCGACCCGGGATTTCATCGGCGTGCTCAACGAATCGCAAGGCGACAAGGTCGGCGTGTACGAGTTCAACAATTACGGACACGAGATCCACCATCTGAGCAACGACTTCGACTCGGTCAACGCGTCCCTCGACACCGAGGCCGACGGCGGAACGAACATGGCGGCCGGGATGGACATCGCACTCGACGCCTACGACGAGGACGGCGACGACAGAGAGCGGGTCATGGTACTGTTGAGCGACGGCGAGAACAATAACGAATATCTCGACCAACAGACGAGACAGCGGGCGGAGGACGCGGCGGAAGACGGCGTCACCGTCTACACGGTCGGCCTCGGGAGCGACATCAACGACGACCTGCTCGAGGAGGTCGCCAATACCACCGGCGGCAAGTACTTCCACGTCGACGACGCCGACGACCTCGCGGAGATCTTCGAGGAGGAGATCGCCACCGACGTGATCGAGGCGGCCGAGGTGGAGTTCGAGACGGTCACCTACAGCGTGACGAGTTCCCCGGACGAGTACGTGATCAAAGTCGACGAGTCGGAGGTCGAAATCGAGGACTGAGGTCAGGTTGGAGTAGCACCGACTCGAACGCCGGCACCGGGATACGCCGGCCGGCAGGGTTCCGTACCGACGTTTCGTTCAGTTTCGCGACGCCTCGTTTCGTTCCCCGTCGGCAGCTAATTACAACCTAACACGCATCTAACACAAGTCGAATACTTTATCGTACTGGTTACTCATGCACACGGATATGAGCGCGTGTCGGGACGATCCGTTGTCACCTCTTTCACAGGTCCGCGGACAGTCCGCGGTGCTCGGCATCGTACTCCTCATCGGCATCGTCGCGATCGGCAGTTTCAGCATCTTCGTCGTCGCGGGCGGGTCGATCGACGAGGCACAGCGAAACGCCGAACAGGAGCGCATCGAACAGGCGTTCGTCGAACTGAGCCAGAACATGGCCACGGCGTCGGTCGACAACGACTCGGTCCGGACGATGGACTTCGAGGCGGGCGAACACGGCGCGGTGACGAAGACCAACGCGGGGAACATCACGCTCGAGTACGGGGGAGAAACGGAGAACGTCAGTCTCGGGGCCGTCGAGTACGAGGGCGACGACGGCAGCATCGTCGCCTACCAGGCCGGTGGCGTCTGGCGCGAACGGGGCAACGAGACGCACATGCTCTCGGCGCCGCAGGTCCACTACGAGGACGAGACGCTTACGCTCCCGATCGCGACCGTCAGCGGCGAGCAGAACCTCGACTCCGGTACGGTTACGATCGCGCACAATAACACGACCTCGCACGAGTCGCTGTCGGTCGAGAACGAGTCGGTGACGATGGTTATCGAGAGTGAATACTACCGGGGCTGGGAGGAGTACGTTAGGACGCAGGCCGGTGACATGGCGGTTCGCGAAGTCGATCACGAGAATAACTCAGTTACCGTGCTACTCGGCTACGACGAGGTCGAGAACGCGTTCTCGTCTGGTGCAATGTACGGGAGCAAGAACGGTCTCGACGACGATAAAGACCATTTCGAAAACGCGACTCGCGCGCCCATGCCGGAACTCGACGACGTAATACACGAGATGGCAGAGGACGCGCGAAACGAGGGTGAAGTCGGGGACGAACCGGTCGATATAAACTTAACTGGGAAAGATCTCTCCAGTGATATTTCCCAACCACTGTCGGACGGAATATACTATATTGACGAATTCGAGAACGGGGACGAACTCAACTTCGATATCAGCGGAGGGAATGCAACGCTGATCGTCGACGGGAATATATCGGTGTCCGATAGTGGCGGGATCAATGTCGTGAACAAGGCGGACGAGAACACGTTAAAGATCTACTCGACTGGCGAAGTGTTCAGGGTAGACGGTGAGGTTTGCGTCGAAGCCTGTGACGACGGCGGTGCGAAACACCTTCAGGTGTACGGAACGTCCGAAATGGGAAGCGATCTCGGCCCGAACAGCGGTGGTGCCTTCGAAGGCGTGATTTATTCGGCGGCCGACGATGATAACGGCTGGTGGGACCACGAAAATGGCAATGGAGCGTGCCAAGACGCTCAGGCAAGGTTCCAAGGAAACAGTTTTGAGTTCAATGGTTCGATCGTTGCGCACTCCATCTGTGCCCAGGACGCTAGCCTGAATATAGATTACGACGAAGGGCTCGAAGATGCCAATATTGACATCTACCCCGAAGAGTACTCGCTTCCCCCGCAGATTCACTACCTCAACATCGCCGAGTACGAGATCGACGTCGAGAACGAGTAAGCCGGATCAGGCCGCGTCTTCGATCGTCTCCTTGACGTCCGCCCAGACCTCGTCGGGCGATTGCTCGCCGTCGATCCGTTCGAGGTCGCCGCGTTCCTCGTAGTGTTCGATCACGGGTTCGGTGTTCTCGCGGTAGACGCGCAGGCGCTCTTTTACGGTCTCTTCGGTGTCGTCGTCGCGCTGGACGAGGCGGTCCTCGACCGCGGGGTCCTCGGGCGGGTTGTACTCCAGGTGGTAGATCTCGCCCGTCTCGGGGTCCATCCGGCGGCCGGTGAGCCGGTGGACGAGTTCGTCCTCGCTCACGTCGAGATAGAGCACGACGTCGAGGTCGGTCATCCCTTCGAGTTCCTCGGCCTGTTCCAGGTTGCGCGGGTAGCCGTCGAGGACGAAGCCGTCGGCCTGCGAGAGCGCCTCGTCGACGATGGCGTTGACGACCGCGTCGGGGACGAGTTCGCCCCGGTCCATGTACTCACGGGGAGTGTCGTACTCCAGATCGAGGTGGGAGATGTCCATCTCCTTGTTCCCACGGAGGGCGTCACCGGTGGTGACGTGGTCGACGTCGAAGCGGTCGGCGATCTTCGCGCTCTGGGTTCCCTTGCCTGCCCCGGGCGCCCCGAGGATCAGAATTCGTGGCTGTACCATACGCTGGCGTTCATCCCCGTCGCATAAAGGCTTAAAGAATGGCGCACGTCCCGCCGACTATGACGCGATTCGACGCGGCGACGCCGGCGGAGCGACGAAAACTGTTCGTCGACGCGATCACGGCCCACCGTCGGCGGGCCAGCCCCTACCTCACGATCGAGGTCGACGAGGCCGACCTCGGGGACGATGCGGGACCGGATCCCGAACTGGGCGTCCCCTGGGTGCAGTTCGCCGACGGCGTCGTCAACCTCGACTGCACGGACGCGGAACTCGAACGCCTGAAGTCGCTGCTCGCCGAGTTCCCGGCGTTCAAGATCGACGAGTTGACCCGCCCCGAGGACGCTGAGGGGACGAACGCGCGCGTGAGCGCGAAGGCGGACCCGAACCGGATCGCGCAGTTTCTCGACGGCGTCCTCCGCCGGGTGTTCGAACTCCCCGAGGACGTCACGGCGTGGGTCGTCGAAATCTGAACGGCGTCACTCGACGGTGAGGCTGCCGTCGCCGGTCCCGTCGTCCGATTCGCCCTCGGTCCACTCGAGTTCGAACTCGACGCTGAGTTCGGCCGGGCCCCCGGAACTCGACGTCTCGCGCTCGGCTTTGACCTCGAAGGTCGGCCGCGACGGCGGGGACATCGTCACCGAGTCGCCGCCGGCCTCGAGGGTGATCGCCTCGCCCGCTTCGAGGTTGTCGGCGACGGCACGGAGGGAAGCGGCGATTTCGGCGGCGTCGGTGCGGCGCTCGAACGCGAAGAGAACTTCTTCCGGCATACCGACGCATTCGGTCGCCGACGTATAGTAGCTGTCGGCGGCGGACCGTCACCGATTTCATTCAATTTATGGCTCTCCGGTAGGTTTTCCTTCGTATGACTCCTCTCACCGCGACCGACGGGAACGACTCGGCCCCGCCGAGAACGAACGGCCCGCCGTACCACCGAACCGGGGTGACGTGATGTCGGGCGACGAGGAACTCGCGAAGGACCTCGGGCCGCTCGCCGCGCTGACCATCGGGGTCGGGACGATGATCGGCGCGGGGATCTTCGTCCTCCCCGGCGAGGCTGTCGCGAGAGCCGGACCGCTCGCGGCCGCCGCGTTCGTTCTCGGGGGCGGGATCGCCATTCTGACGGCGTTTTCCGCGAGCGAACTCGGGACGGCGATGCCCAGATCCGGCGGCGCGTACTTCTACGTCAACCGCGCGCTGGGGCCGCTGTTCGGCTCGATCGCAGGCTGGGGGAACTGGATCGGACTGGCGTTCGCCTCCGCGTTCTACGTCTTCGGCTTCGGCGAGTACATCGTCCGGATGGCGGGACTCTCGTTCGGCCCCATCGACCTCTACGTCGTTTCGCTGTCGGCGGCGCAACTGATCGGGCTCGTGGCCGCGGTCGCGTTCATCGCGGTAAACTACGTCGGCGCGAAGGAGACCGGTCGCCTCCAGAACGCCATCGTCATAACCCTCGTCGGGATTCTCGCGGTCTTCACCGCCTTCGGCGCGTGGAACGCCGACCTCTCGACGCTCCGACCGATCGTCCCGCCGGACAAGGGCATCACGCCGCTGTTACCGGTGACCGCGCTCATCTTCGTCTCGTACCTCGGGTTCGTCCAGATCACCTCCGTCGCCGAGGAGATCAAAGAACCCGGGAAGAACCTCCCGCGTGCGGTGATCGGCAGCGTCGTGCTGGTCACCGCGATCTACGCGCTCGTACTGCTGGCCGTGCTCGCGGCCGTTCCCAACGAGCTCGTGGCCAACAACGACACGGCGGTCGTCGACGTGGCCAGCCGGCTCATCGGCCCGATCGGTGCGGGCGCGCTCCTGGTCGGCGGGCTGCTGGCGACCGCGTCGAGCGCGAACGCCTCCATTCTCGCGTCCTCGCGGATCAACTTCGCGATGGGCCGAGACCGGATCGTCAGCCCGGAACTCAACGCGATCCACCCGCGGTTCGGCACGCCGTACCGGTCGATCGCCGTGACGGGCGCGTTCATCGTCCTCTTCCTGCTGTTCGGCGACATCCAGACGCTCGCGACCGCCGGAAGCGTGTTGCACCTGATCATCTACGGGCTGTTGAACGTCGCGCTGATCGTCATGCGCGAGGCCGACGTCGAGGGCTACGAGCCGTCCTACCGCGTCCCGCTGTATCCGGTCACGCCGATCCTGGGGGCGATTCTCTCGTTCGCGCTCATCGGGTTCATCGAACCGATCGTCATCGTGCTGTCCGTCCTGTTCGTCCTGGGTGCCGCGCTGTGGTACCTCCTGTACGCCCGCGGCAAGACCGAAAAGCAGGGCGTCCTCGGCGAGTACGTCCTTCGTCGCGCCGACGAGATGCCCGAACCCGCGGTGACCGCCGCGACGAGCGTCAAGCCCGACGGCGGCACCTATCGGGTGATGGTGCCGCTCGCGAACCCCGACCACGAGAAGGATCTGATCACGCTCGGCAGCGCCATCGCCAACCGGCGAGACGGGACGGTGATCGCGACCCACATCGTTCAGGTACCCGACCAGACGCCGCTCGAAAAGGGCGCCGAGCACGTCGACCAGTTGAGCGCCGAGTCCGAGCGGTTACTCGAGGACGCCCGCGAGGACGCCGAGACGTTCGACGTCGACGTCGAGACGAAGACGATCCTCTCGCACCGCTCGTTCGAGGAGATCTTCGACGCCGCGCGGACGAACGACGTCGACATCGTCGTGATGGGCTGGGGCCCGGGCACCCACGGACGGGCCGAGAGCCGAGTGGACGAACTGACACAGAACCTCCCGTGCGACGTCCTCGTACTCAAGGACCGCGGATTCGACGCCTCGCGGATTCTCCTCCCGACGGCCGGCGGGCCCGACTCCGAACTCGGGGCCGCCGTCGCGGCGATGCTTCGCGAGGAGTACGACTCCGACGTGTCGGTACTGTACGTCCGCGACGAGGACGAGTCCGCGGACGAGGCGGAGCGGTTCCTCGAGGAGTGGGCCGCGGAGAACGGCCTCGAGGGGGCGACGCTGCTGGTCGAGTCCGGCGATCCGGAGGCCGCGATCGAACGCGCCGCGGCGGATCACACCACGATCATCGTCGGCGCGACCGAGCGGGGCCTGTTGACCCGGCTGTTGCGCGATTCGCTCGTTCTCGACGTCATCGAGGACGTCGACTGCTCGGTGTTGCTCGCCGAGAAAGCCAGACCCCGCTCGCTCCGGGAACGGCTGTTCGGGTGGCGCGAGTAACGCGCCCGCCGGAGCAGGGGACCCGGGTATCGTCCACGGATTTTTGTTTGCCATCTGCCGTGTGCTGTATAACTACCCAGCGATAACGGCCGGGAATGGACCGGACCGACGCGACCGTCGATCGACGCTCGCCACACTCGACGTACGACCGACCGCCGAAGAGGGGATTCGGATGAACGAGCGTCGTGAGGGCCGACTCCGCGACTCGCCGCTCGCGACCGGGACGAACATATGCGGCAGCGGAGTGATACTTCTCCGGGAGGACTCAGTTACGGAACGATAGACAAAAGATGGTCGGGCCAAAGTGGAGGGTGAAGGACCCGGCTCCGGGGTGCCGAGAGCGTCGTTGCTGCTGGTGTGGCGTCGTCGCCGTTCGGTTCGTTCCCAAACAGATAAGTAACCCCGTGAGTCATCGTCCGTCATAAAACCCGCAAAATCGAGGTGAATACAATCTTCGCACCACACCTGCCCCCGATGCAGACCCGCGTCGACGTGTTCGAGGAAATTTTCGTCTTCTTCCTCGGACTCGGCACGCTCGTCGGCATCATCGTCGTGGCGTACACGCTGTACAACGCGTACAAGTACCGTGACGATGGGAGCCGCGAGCCCGACGAGGGGCTGCCCACCCTCGGGGAGTTACCGACAGGCGGAGGTAGCGGCAAGAAACTGTTCGTCTCGTTCGGCCTGAGCGCGATCATCGTCATCTCGCTGGTCGTCTGGACGTACGGGATGTTACTGTACGTCGAGGACGGCCCCGGCGGCGAGCCCGGCGAGGACGCCATCGAAGTCGACGTCGTCGGCCAGACGTACATCTGGAACTTCGAGTACGAGAACGGCGTGAGCACGACCGGCGAACTGGTCGTGCCGGCCGGCGAGACCGTCTGGATCGACGTGACGTCGAACGACGTCTGGCACACGTTCGGCATCTCCGAGTTACGGGTGAAAGCCGACGCCATCCCCGGCGAACACGACCAGACGTGGTTCGTCGCCGAGGAGGAAGGCGAGTACCGGATCGAGTGCTTCGAACTCTGCGGCCCCGGTCACTCGAGCATGGAGAGTACGCTGACGGTGCTCCCCGAGGAGGAGTACGAGGAGTGGATGGCCAATCAGGAAGCCGAACTCGAAGGAGGTGACGAGTGATGAGTGATCTCCCCCCGAAGCGGTCGATCAAGCGCTGGCTGGTCACGACCAACCACAAGGACGTCGGGGTCCTCTACCTGAGCACGGCGCTGTTCTTCCTCGTGTTCGGCGGCGTGCTCGCGTTGCTGTTCCGCGCCCACCTCTGGGAAAGCGGGGGCTCGGGCATTCTCGGCGGCAGCACGTACAACCAGGCCGTCACCACCCACGGGCTGTTGATGGTGTTCTGGTTCCTCTCGCCGTTCGCGGCGGGCTTTGCAAACTACCTCGTCCCGCTACAGATCGGGGCGAAGGACCTCGCGTTCCCCCGGCTGAACGCCCTCTCGTACTGGTTCTACCTGTTCTCGGGCATCCTCGTCGGGATCTCGTTCTTCCAGGGCGGCTCGTTCGCCGGCGGCTGGACGATGTACGCCCCGCTGAACGTCCCGACGTACTCGCCCGCGATGCAGGCGACCACGGGCGGGAACGCGACGATCCTCGCGCTGATCCTCTTTACCCTCTCGATCACGATCGGGACGGTGAACTTCCTGACGACGATCCACCGGTCGCGCGCGGAGGGGCTCGGCCTCTGGAACGTTCCGATGTTCACGTGGTCGTGGCTGCTGACGGTGTGGATGATGCTGTTCGCGTTCGCGGCGCTGCTCGCCGCGCTGTTGCTGCTCGCGACCGACCGGGTGTTCCTGACCCAGTACTTCGCGACCGATCAGGGCTCGGGCCTGTTGTGGGGCCACCTGTTCTGGTTCTTCGGGCACCCGGAGGTGTACATCGTCTTCTTCCCGGCGCTGGGGATCATGTTCGAGACGTTCCAGACGTTCACCGGTCGGCGCCTCGTCGGCCGGAAGTGGGTCATCATCGCGATGGTGCTGGTGGCGGTCCAGTCGTTCCTCGTCTGGATGCACCACATGTTCCTGACGACGATCAACCTGCCCATCAAGACGCTGTTCATGGCGACGACCATCGGCATCTCCCTGCCGTTCGACCTCATGGTCTTCGCCCTGATCTACACGATGGTGAAAGGGCGGATCCGCTTTACCACGCCCTTCCTGTTCAGCCTCGGCGCGCTCGTGCTGTTCATCCTCGGCGGGATCACCGGGGTGTTCCTCGGCGCGGTCGTGCTCGACTACGAGTTCCGGGGCACCTACTGGGTCGTCGCCCACTTCCACTACGTGATGGTCGCGGGCGTCACCGCGATGATCGGCGGCCTCTACTACTGGTGGCCGAAGATCACCGGCAAGATGTACTCCGAGACCCTCGGGAAGGCCAACTTCGCCGTCTACTTCCTCGGGTTCAACCTGCTTTACTTCCCGATGTTCCTCGCCTGGGAGACCCCCCGCCGGGTCTTCCACTACGGCGAGGGCCTCGAACTCTACCACCAGATCGCGACCGTCGGGGCGTTCGTCCTCGGCGCGTCGTTCCTGATCATGTTCTACACGCTGGGCAAGAGCCTCGTCTCCGGCCCCGACGCGCCCGACAACCCGTGGGAGTTCTCCCGCACGGCCGAGTGGGCGATCCCCTCGCCGCCGCCGCTTGACAACTGGTCCGGCCGGCCGAGTTACGCCAGCGGCCGTCTCGAGTTCGTCGACGCCGCGACCGACGGCGGCGCCGTCGCCGCCGGCGAGACCGCCACGGCCGACGTCGAGGACGGCGGCCACGAGGCCCACGCCGACCACGCGAGCATCTGGCCGTTCGGAATCGGGCTTGGCACCTTCGTGTTCTTCCTCGGACTGGGCGGGCTGACCCCGTACATCGGGGAGTTCGCCGAGGCCAACGGCGGCGACATCGGCGCGACCGCCGACCCGAGCGTCGTCTACCCCGTGCTGACCGGGCTCGGCGTGGCCATCCTCGCGTACGTCCTGTTCCAGTTCGGCCGCGAGCAGTTCGAGGCGCCCGAGATGGCGATCGCCGAGCGCTGGCCGTTCGGCGGCGTCGACAACACGAAGTTCGGCGTCTGGGTGTTCCTCGCGTCGGACGTCGTCGTCTTCGGCGCGTTCATCGGCGCGTACGTCTTCATGCGCATCCACGCCGGGTGGTTCGAGTGGTCGACGGTGCCGCCGTCGGCGCTGCCCGGACTGATCAACACCTACGTCCTGCTCACGTCGAGTTTCACGGTCATCCTCGCGCTCGTGATGGCCGAACGCGGGAACAAGAAGGGGCTGCTCGGTGCGCTGGGCGCGACGGTCCTGCTGGGGCTGACGTTCATGGGCATCAAGGCCTGGGAGTGGAGCGGGAAGTTCGCCCACGGCGACTTCTGGTTCAGCGGTCTCGAGTACTCGATCTACTACGTGACAACCGGCCTCCACGGCCTGCACGTCCTGCTCGGGCTGTTCGTCGCCGGCTTCATGATCTACCGCGTGCTGACGGTCGACGCCTACCTCGACGACGAACGGCCGGTCGAGTACTTCGGCCTCTACTGGCACTTCGTCGACATCGTCTGGGTCTTCCTCTTCCCGCTTTTCTACCTGATGTAGCGGCTCTCCGCCGCTGATCGCCGTTTTCGGCTCCGCTTCGTACCGTCCTTTCGTCCAGTCCGTTCACGTCTCGTCCTCGTTTGCCGCCTCGACGCTCCCGAGCGACGAGCGCGGTCACTCCGCGGTCGGTACCGGACCGCGGCCGCCGCGAGGTCGGCGTCGTCGCCGCCGCGGTCGTCGCTGTCAGTCGCGTCGCCCGGAGCGAGCGCCGCCGCCGGCGCGGGCTGGAGGAGACGGAGGAGAAGCGCCAGCGCCGCGAGCGGCGCGGCCGCTCGCCGACGTCGGCGCGGGTGCGAGAACCGAACATCGTACCGCCATCCGGGAAGTCACCGGGCAAAGAAGTTCCGGGCCGGCGACTCAGCCGGACCAGACGAGCGCGTAGACGAACGTGAACACGAAGTAGACGAAGAATACCGAGACGGCGGCCTTGAGGTGGAACGTGAACAGTTCGTACTCCTCGTCGTCGCGCTCGTCCTCGAACGCCTCGCGCTCGGCGTCGGAACACGCCGCGGCGTGTTCGGCCCCGACGTGGAAGGTGGCGTACCGTTCCTCGCGGAAGGGGCGGCCGCAGTAGGGACAGGTCGCCGCCGGCTCCTCGCCGGGGGGGACGTCGTACTCGGCGGCCGGAGCCTCGTCGACGGACATTCGGTACCGGAGGTTGGGGCGGCGTCCACTAGTGTGTACCGGTCCGAGTCCCCGACCGCCGGCCCCGCGCGCTCACGCGGGCACGTAGGGCGGACTCGCCGTCGGCAACGAGACGAGATAGAGGCTCAGCATCGTGAAGAAGACCATGACGGCGACGAACGGGTACTGGCTGCGGATCGCCTGCAGTTTGCCGGGGAACAGCTCGAACGAGACCGCGTGGGCGACCCAGACCGCGAGGACGTGCCCGAGCAGGATGCCCGCGATTTCGACGTAGCCGAACCACGACGTGAGCGCGAGCTGGGTCGGGTTCGGGTCCGGGGCGAGCGGCGCGACGAGCGTGTCGAGCAACTGGGGCCACAGCGCGATGGTGAAGCCGACGTAGTGGGCGAAGTGATAGCCCGCGGCGATCGCCAGCAGCGGCGGGGCGAACCTGACCGCGAGGTACCGCCGGGAGAGGTACGTCTCGGCGCGCTCGCGCGAGCGGCTCGCCGCGAACCAGTAGACCCGCCAGAAGCCGGCGAAGCCGGCGACGAGCAACGCGAGGTAGACCAGTTCCGCAGGCAGGCCGAGGCCGACGAAGAACTCGACCGTCGCCGCGCCGGGGGGCGTGACGACGAAGCCGTTGTACGTCAGTTCCCAGACCAGCGCGAGGACGAACGCGACCGCCGAGCGGTCGGTCACCACGTCGCCGTCGGTCAGGCGCGCGGCCGGGAAGCGGAATTCGAGGCCGTCGTCGGTCCGCTGGATCGGCGCGACCGCGCCGTAGAGGCGGAACCAGACCGACAGCGGGTCCCCCCGGCGGAACCACTCCTCGGGGGAAAAGCTGGCCGCGGCCGCGAGCGTGACCGCCGTGTAGCCGAGGAGTACCGCCACGAGCATCCGCGGCGCGGAACTCAGGGGGGCGACCACCTCGAGCCAGACGAACAGCAACAGACCGCCGACGGCGGGCCACGAGCCCAGCCGTTCGGGGTAGGGCTCGTTCCGGCTGGGGAGGACCGCGGCGATGCGTCGCCACGGGTTGATCGCGCGCCACGGGTTGCCGACGCCGTAGGCGACCATCGTCAGCAGCGCCCGGACGCCGACGAACGTCAGCAGGACGGTCGCGCTGGTGAGCCCGATCCCTTGCGGGCCCGCGACGCCGACCGCCAGCGCGAACAGCAGGCCGACGACCCCGACCGCGCCGAGCAACAGCGACCCGGCCCGGAGGAGCGTCTCGCTCGGGAAGCCGAGCGACCGCCCGTGGTAGTCGTCGAGGACCGTCCGGTCGGTGACGAGCATCGTCAGCACCGCGGCCGCGCCGACGACGCCGCCGCCGGTCGCGAGGTAGAGCCACGTCGGCACCGTGACCTCCCCCGTGTCCGAGAGCCCGACGACGACGTTGCTCGCCGCCGCGACGCCCGCGCCGACCCCGAGCGCCGCCAGCGAGAGCGCGACGGCGATGCCGATCCGACGGCGAAGTGACGACCGCAGCGTCATCGTTCGGGCAGTGGGACTCGCCGTTCATCTAGGTGTCGCTCGACCCGCGCGTCGCGGCGGCCGCGGGTCACCGACCGCGACGTCGCCGGGTCGCCACCCCGGGGTCGACAAGCGACCGCCCGACACCGCAACAATAAGGAAGCTATAAGTGGCAGTCGCCCGGATAGGAAACCGATGTCGAAGGTCCGAACGTACGCGATCATCTACGTCGCGCTGCTGGCGCTCGGGACGGGGAAGTTCATCTTCTTCGAGTTCGACTTTGACTACCAACTGGCGATGGCCGGCACGCTCGCGCTCGCGACGACGAAGTCGCTGCTGATCGCCGGCTACTACCAGCACCTCATCGAGGAGCCACGCTCGATCGCGTACCTGATGGCCAGTGCCGTCTTCGCGGTGTTCCTGCTGACCATCGCCGCGGGCTACTCGATCCAGTAACGTCCCGAACCGACCTCGCGTCCCGCGCCGGCGCCTTCTCCGCTCCGTTTTCCGCTTTTACACGGGCACCCGCTCGCAGTTAGGCCGTCACGAGCACCACGGTCACCGCGATCAACAGGAGCAGCCCCAGCGCGCCCGCGGCGACGGCCGCGGCGGCGGCCGACCCGCCGGTCCGGTTGCGGGCCGCGTAGAAGGTCCCGACGACGGCGTAGCCGAGCAGGATCGCGGCGCCGAGCCCGAGCAACCCCGTCTGGAGCCCGAGGTCGGGACTCTCCAGCAAGAGGACGGCCCCGACGAGGACGGCGATGGCGAGCGCGAGGAAGCCGACCACCCAGGCCGCCGGTTCGGTCGCGAGCCGCGTGACGCGAACCGAGTCGTCGCCGACCTCGTCGGACCAGTCGGCGTACTCCCGCTGGCCGCCCGCGTAGCCGCTCGGATTGGCGCGCTGGCCGGAGCGTGCGACCGCGACCGCGATAGCGACCAGCAACAGCCCCATCAGGACCGTGCTCACGAGATAGACCTCGGACATCCGATCGCACTGAGGTAACCGCTTCGGACGTATATATCCAGGGCAGGATTTCGCCGTTAACCGGCCGAAAGGCGACCCTACCGCTCCTCTCTGCCGGCCGTCCCCGCCGCTCGGGGCTCGCGGGTCGGCCACCAAATCGCGGTCGCGCGTGCTCGTATCTCCCACGCACGCCTCGACGACGGGCGTGCGACTCGGGGGCGGAGTCGGCGCGTACACCCGACGCTCGGCGCTGGGATCGGAGAAAAGAACGAGGCGAGAGCGACCGGCCGTCAGCGACCGAACATCTGGCGCATCATCGGGTGCATCTCCATCAACTGCTCCTCGGCGATCTCCTCGTACAGCTTGTACGTGATCGAGACCGCCAGCAGCAGACCGGTGCCCCCGACGCTACCGATCGTGCCGAGCATGTTGGCCATGACGGCCAGCAGGCCGACGAGCGCGCCGCCGATGACGGTCACCTGCGGGATGTATCGCTCCATGACCTTCTCGACGACGCCGACGTTCTGTCGGAAGCCGGGGATCTGCATCCCGGAGTTCTGGATCTGTTTGGCCGTCGATTCGGGGCCCATGTTGGTGGTCTCGACCCAGAAGATAGCGAACACCGCGCCGCCGACGATCATCACCGTCAGGTCGATGGCGATCCGGACCATCACCATCCACGGCTCCTGGGAGAGACCGGTCCACCACATCCAGTCCTGTGGCGCGTAGATCGGCGCGGTGTAGTAGAAGAACCCGCTGACCGGCTGGCCGGCGTCGTAGACGCCCAGCCACGGCATCTCGTAGCCAAACGGCGCGATGATGCCCTGTTCGCCGGTCTGCGAGGCGAGGATCTGGCCGAGGAACTGCACGTTCGCCTGCACCGCGCGAACGAGGATCATCGGCAGGACGCTCGCGTAGATGAGCTTCACGGGGAAGCGACCACGTGCGCCCTTGACCCGGGCGTGACTCAGCGGGATCTCGACCCGCACCGACTCCGCGTAGACGACGATCGCGAAGATCAGCAGCGTCGTCGCCAGCGGGACGAGCATCCCGGCGTCGACGAACAGCGTGTACAGGCCGCTCCCGGAGACCAGCGAGCCGATCTCCGTCTGCCCGGTGAGGATCAGGTACCAGCTGTAGAAGAACCCGTCGGGGTTCAACGAGAGGAACCCGGCGACGAGACGCTGGCTCACTCCGGCGATGATGAACAGCCCGACGCCGCTCCCGACGCCCCACTTGCTGACGACCTCGTCCATGTAGAGGATGAGGACGCCACCGGCGAAGATCTGGGCGAACAGCAGGGTCTGGACCCCGGTCTGGTCGAGCGTGAACCCGCCGAGGGTCAGCGAGGCCTGTGCCGGAAGGAAGCCGCTGGCGAACACCATCGGGAGCGCCGTCAGCGCCGTCATGATGACGACGAGCAGCTTCTGCAGGCCCTGGTAGAGCACCTGGTCCCGCGGGTCGTCGGTGTCGAGGCCGAGCAGGTTGGCCCCGCCGAGCAACTGCAAGACGATGCTCGCCGTGACGATCGGACCGATACCGACCTGGAGCAGCGAGCCGAACTCGCCGGCCAGCACCGAGCGGAACTGACTGTAGAAGTCACTCCCGCCCGACTGGAGGCCCAGCAGCGAGATGTTCGTCAGGAAGAAGTACAACACGAGGATGCCGGCCGTCCACGCCAGCTTGCGCTTGAAGGGGACGTGCCCCTCGGGGCGACGGACGGCGGGCATCCGCGTCAAGACCGGTTCGGCGGCTTCCTTCCATCCCATGGGTTACTCCTCGTCGGTTTCGTCGGTTTCGTCGGCGTCGTCCTCGGCGCGCTCGGTGAGGACGGCGGCGCCGCCCGCGGCCTCGAGTTTCTCGCGGGCCGCGTCGGTGAACGCGTCCGCGGTGACCTCCAGCGCGTTGCGGACCTGCCCGCTCCCGAGGACCTTCACGGCGTCGGCCTCGTGGCCGTCCTCGACGACGTCGCGGGCGTCGACCGCGTACCCGTCGTCGGTCTCCTCGGCCAGCCCCTCGGCGGCGTAGAGGAGCGCGTCCTCGTCGAGCGTCTTCACGTCGACTTCGAGGACCTCCGCGCGGATGTCCTGGGGCCGCTTGAAGCCGTGTTTCTCCCGCGATTCGTAGTTGTGGAACTCGTGTTTGCTGCGCCCGGCGCGGCCGCGGCCGCCTCGGTGGCCGGCCCCGCGACGGTTCTTGTGTGTCCCACCGCCGTGGGTTCGCGAGCCGCGCTGGCGTCGTTTCTTGCTCGTCATGGTTAGCGCATCGAGATGAGGAGTTCGTTAATCTCCTCCGTTGTATGTTTTCCGAGTTGGCCGCCCTCGACCGTCGGGTGCTTGACGCCGTCGTGGCCGCCCCGCGGGGGGTGCAGCCGCAGCGTCGGCGACAGTCCCTGCTCGCGCAGCGTCGTCTCCTCGTCGAGCAGCGCCGCGGCCAGCCCGGCGAAGCCGTCGTAGTCGGTGTGCTCGGCGATCCACGCCTCGTCCACGTCGGACTGCTTGCCCTCGAGGGGTTCCGCGCGCTTCTCGAGCAGCGTTTCGAGGACGTCCGCGTCGGGTTCACCGTAGGCGACGTAGTCGTTGACCTTGGTGACCATGCCGCGGTAGGCGTCCGTGTCGGGGACGAGCGTGCAGTGGTTCACCTTGTGGACGTTGAGCATCGACAGCGTGTCCTCGACGTCGCCGCGGCGGTCGACCTCGCCGCGAATCTGGACGACCGCCTTCATCGTTCGACCACCTCACGTCCACGGGGCCGGCGCGACTGCGAGGCGTTCTCCAGCGCGTTGAACGTCGCCTTCGCGAGGTTCACCGTGGTCCGGGTGTTGCCGTGGCTCTTCGTCCAGGCGTTCTCGATGCCGGCGAGTTCGAGCACCGCGCGGACCGTGTCGCTGGCCGCGAGGCCCAGCCCCTCGGGGGCCGGGATCAGCTCGACCTCGACCGAGCCCGCCTTCCCTTTCGTGCGCCGGGTCAGCGAGTGGGGCCGGTCCGAGCGGTCCTCCCACGAGCCGGAGCCCCGGGGGACCTTGATCATGTTCAGCTTCGCGATACCGATCGCCTTCTGGATGGCAGCGCCGACCTGGTCCTCGCGGCCCTCGGCGTAGCCGACGAAGCCGTCGCGGTTGCCGACGGCGACGACACAGCGGAACTTCACCCGCCGGCCGGAGTCGGTCATCCGCTGGACCATGTTGATGTCCAGCACCTCGTCGTCCAGCCCCGGCAGGAGCTGGTCGACGATCTCGGGCTCTTTCAGCGGCAGGCCCGAGTTGAGGGCGCCCTCCATCGTGTCGATCTCGCCCTCCTGGACCATCGTGCCGAGTCGCGTAACGGGCTGCCACCCGTCGTCGTAGTCGTTTCCGCTCATTCTAGGATCGCCTCTCGTACCTCGTCGAAGTGTTCCGGTAGTTCCGTGGCGTCGAACTCCGCGTACAGCGGCTCGTCGAGCTGTTCGGCGTACTCGGCGATGTGCTCGCCGCGCGTGCGCGACCAGTCCGCGAGCACGCTGTCGTTGTGCGGAATCTCGAGGCCGGCGTCGATCGCTCCTTCCTGTACCGCGAACACCTTGTTGCCGGGCGTCGCCGCGTTGAGGCCGATGTCGAGGACGGCCTCCTCGACGCCCGCTTCGAGCGCTCGCTGGCCGGCCAGCAGGCCGGTGAGGTAGGCGGCGGGGAGGTTACCCGTGGGGGCCTCCCAGCCGTAGTCGGCGAGGTCGCTCGAGTGTGCGCTCGCGATCGTCTCGTCGCCCTGGGGTCCGGGGACGATCAGCTGCGCCGTAGTGTGCTTGTTGCTCTTTCGAGCGACGAGCCGGGGCTTGCCCGATTTCAGCAGGCGCAACCTCTGGTGGTAGTCCGTCCGGACCTCGCGGCGACGCCGCATCGGTACCTTGTATCGTGGTCCTGTCGCCATTATTGGTCACCGTAGTGGTTGTCGATGTAGTTCAGCAGGTACCGGACGCTGCGGAACTCCCCGCCGCTTGCCTTGCGATAGAGCTCGCGGTACTGCGCGGGCGTCAGTTCGCCCTTGTCGCGGAGTTCGCGCAGTTTCCGGCGCTGCGCGCGGATCTGGTCCTGCCACTGTTCCTTCTCGTTCTGGCGCGCGCCCTTCTTGCCGCGGCGCTTGCCCTGGCCCTTCCGGTGGCCGTAGGAGCGCTTGGCGTTGCGTTCGCGGGCGCGACCGCGGGAGTTACCCGTGGCGTCTTTCGCCCGGATGATGCCGTCGTCGACGAGTTCGCGGATCTCCTCGCGGGTGATCGCCTGGGCGATGTCGCCCTGGGCGTCGGGGTCGAACCAGACGCGGTTCTTGCCGACGTCGAGCACGTCCGCGGCGAGTCGTTTCTGTGCGCTCAGGTCCGTCATTCGTCCACCTCAACTTCGACGTAGGTCGGGTTCAGGACGCGAACGCCCGCGTCCTCGCACTTCTCCTCGATTCGTTCGCGCTTGCGGGCGCCGACGGAGGAGGCGATGCGGACCGCCTGCGTGTCGCCGTCGACGCCTTCGAGGTCGTCGACGTTCTCCACGCGGACCTCCTCGAAGCCGCTGGGGTGTTTGCCCCGGACGGCCTTCGGCGAGCCGTAGCCGGCCTCGACCTTCGGGCCCTTGCCCTTGACGCCGCGGCGCTGCTTCGAGAGCCCGCCGCGGGGTCGACGCCACGACTCCGGCGTCCGCTTTTTCTTGTGGTAGTCCTGGCGGTTGAACTGCGGCTTGCCCTCGCCGTTGCGCTGGGCGAGCAGCCGTTCTTCCTCCTCGGAGAGCTCCGGGGTCTTCTCGGTCAGCCCCCGGGGCTGCAGTTCGGTCTCGACGTCCTCCGCGGCCTCCTCGGCTTCCTCCTCGGCGGCTTCGTCTTCGATCTCCGCCTCGGTCTCCTCGGAGACTTCGAGGTCGCCGACGTCGGCCTTGATTCGGGCGGCGAGCGCGTTGCCGATACCGTCGGCCTCGGAGAGGTCGTCCTGGGAGGCCTCCCTGACGTCCTCGATGGACTCGAAGCCGGCCTCGCGTAACGCCCCGGCCTTGCTCTCGCCGACGCCGCTGATGTCCTCCAGTTCCTGCGGGCCGGACTCCTCGGCGGAGTCGGCCTCGTCGTGTTCGTCGTCAGCCATCTATCAGGCACCTCCTTTCCCGGGCTTGCGGGTGATGTAGACGCCGTCCTGGAAGACGCGGGTGTCCTTGCCTTTCACCTTCGTCAACTGCTCGATGTCGGCGGCGGTCTGGCCCACGTCCTCCTTGTCCGGCCCGGAGAGGGTAATCGTCTCGCCGTCCACGGAGACGTCGGTGTCGCCGTGGACGGGGGTGCGTCGCTCGGCTCGCTCGCCGAGGAAGTTCTCGATGACCACCTCGTCGCCCTCCGCGCGGACCTGCATCGGGAAGTGAGAGTAGAAGACTTCCATCTCGTACTCCCAGCCCTCGGTCACGCCGTGGAAGGCGTTGCGGACGTGGCTCTCGAAGGTGCCGACGGTCGCGTTCGTCTTCGCGTCCTCGGACTCGCTCTCGATTACCACGTGGTCGTCCTCGACCTCGACGGAGACGTCGGGGTACCAGAGCCGGCGCGTGACGCTGCCGTTCGGGCCCTCGATCGTCGCGTCGAGGTGGTCGACCTCGGCGGTTACGTCGTCGGGGATTTCCAGTTCGACTCGCATTGTTAGTAGACGTACGCGATCACCTGGCCCCCGATGCCCTGCTCGCGAGCCTCGTAGTGGCTCATGATGCCGCGGCTCGTCGTGACGACGAGCGCGCCGAAGTCCCGAGCGGGGAGGTATCGCTTCTCCCACTTCTCGAACTCGTCGGCTTTCGCGGCGTAGCGGGGCTTGACGGGGCCACACTCGTTGATCGCTCCCTTCAGTTCGACCTCGAACCGACCGGCCTTGCCGTCGTCGACGAACTCGAAGCCGTCGATGTACCCGCGGTCGTAGAAGACCTCGAGCACCTGGCCGATCTCGTTCGAGGCGGGTCGTACCTCGTGGCTCAGATGTCCCACGCTCTCGGCGTTGTCGATGCCCGACAGCGCGTTGCTGAGTGGATCGTTCCCGGTCATGTTATCGGTACTTCTTGAATCCCATGTCGCGGGCGATCTCGCGGAAGCACTGCCGGCAGAGGTTGATGTCGTACTTGCCGACGAGCCCCTGCTCGCGGCCACAGCGCTGGCAGGATTCCAGCTGCCCGGTGCGCTTTGCCGCGTGTTCGCCCGTCGCGTCGTTTTCGCTTTCACTCATCGTCCGTGACCTCCACGTCGAAGTTCGCCTCGAGGAACGCGACGGCGTCCTCGGGGGTCAGTCGGTGTCGCGACGGGATCGACCGGGTGGCCTTGTCGCGCTTGGAGACGCGGTAGCCCGGACGCACCAGGTTGACGGTGACGTCCAGCCCGTAGATCCCGACGGTCGGGTCGTACTCCTGGCTCGGGAACTCGGTGTGTTCCTCGACCCCGAAGCTGAAGTTCCCCGTCTGGTCGAACTGCTTGCGCGAGACGTCCGCGAGCGGCAGCGCCGTCTCGAGGAACTCGTAGGCGTCGTCGCCGCGGAGGGTGACCTTCGTGCCGATGGGGTCGCCCTGACGGATGCCGAAGTCGGGTTCGGTCGACTTCGCCTGCGTGCGGACGCTCTCCTGGCCGGTGACCTCCTCGATGATGTCCTCGGCGTGGCCGAGGTCCCGGCCGCCCTGACCGACGCCCATGTGGACGACGACCTTCTCGACGCGGGGTTCGCGCATCTCGTGGAAGTCGCCGCCGGACTCGGACTCGGAGCTCATTCGCCCTCACCTCCGTCGGTTTCGACGTCTTCGTCCCCGCCGGTGAACTTCTCGTCGATGACGACGACGTACTCCTCGACGGTCTCGAACTCGCCGTCGTCGTCTTCTCGTTGCGTCTCCGACGCAACGCTGGTTTCGACGGTGACGATGTTCGATCCGCTGCCGTAGGTCACCTCGATGTCGACGAGTTCGCCGATCTTGCCGCCGTGGTTGCCGCGGACGGCGGTGACGAGCGCGCCCTCCTCGTAGGGGAAGTGCGCGACGATCGAGGTGTCCTCGTTGTCGACGACGATCGAGTCGTTGGTGCTGTACTCGGTCTCGTCGTCGACGGTGACGTTCGTCCCGTCGTGCAGCGTCAGCTGCGTGACGCCGCCGGCGACCTGCTGCTTGCCGACGATCTTGCCGAGGCGGCTGTCGGCCGCGTCGGCGTCGATCGGCGTCAGCGCGAGGCGGCCGCCCTCGTCGGGGAAGACGCGATAGTACTCCTCGCGACCCGTAAACGAGATGATGTCGAACATCCCGATGGGCCGTTGCTCGTCGTTGATCGGCTCGCCGTTGACGAGGATGGCGTCCTCGCTGAGCGCGTAGCGCGCTTCCTTCTTCGAGTCCACGTAGCCGAGGACGTCCCGCAGCAGGATGAGCAGCGGAACGCCGTCCTCGCCGTGGGGGCCGGCGCCGGCCTTCACGGTGAAGACGTCGGTCTTGCGCTCGACCGGCCAGGACTTCGGTACCGAGAGTCGTTTCTGGTGGTTGCTCATTCGTTGTCACCTCCTTCGAGGCGCGCCTCGCGGCGGTCGTCCTCGAGGTCGAGGTCCGTGATCCGGACGTTCGAGGGTTCGAGCGGCCGCGCCACCTCCTCGCCGTCGGCCGTCTCGACCGTGACGTCCTCGACGTGGATCACGGCCTCTTTGAGGTCGACCTGCACGACCTCGCCTTCCTCGCCGGCGAAGTCGCCGCGCATGATCTCGACCGTATCGCCCGCGTTGACGCGGGCGCGACGGGTGTCGTACTCCTCGCGGAGGTCGTCGGCGAGGGTGGCGTGCAGCTGCTTCTGTCGCCGGTGCAGCGGGGCACGCTCCGTTCGGTTTCGCTGTTTGCGTGGTTGTCGGCTCATGCTAGACGATCATCGTGGCGGTGCTCGCGATCGCGCCGAAGCGTTCCGCGACTTCGCGCGCGATCGGGCCCTTGATCTCCGTTCCGCGGGGCTCTTCG
The DNA here is from genome assembly GCF_024296665.1 of Salinilacihabitans rarus. Classification (NCBI taxonomy): domain Archaea; kingdom Methanobacteriati; phylum Methanobacteriota; class Halobacteria; order Halobacteriales; family Natrialbaceae; genus Salinilacihabitans; species Salinilacihabitans rarus. The sequence goes on from NZ_CP100762.1 coordinate 1,260,881, forward strand.
TTCTCGTCGACGATGACCGCCGCGTTGTCCTCGAACTTCACGCGCGTCCCGTCCGGCCGGCGGATCGGCTTCCGCTGGCGGACGACGACGGCCTCGAGGACCTGGCGGCGCATCTCCGGCGTCCCTTTGGTGACCGAGACGGTCACCTTGTCGCCGAGACCCGCCTTCGGCTGGCGGTTCTTCGTGCCGTGGTAGCCGGAGACGCTGATGACCTTCAGTTCGCGCGCGCCGGTGTTGTCGGCGCAGGTCACGAGCGAGCCCTTCTTCAGGCCCTGCGTGACGTCGGCTTTCATCGCCTCCATCACTGATCACCCGCTTCGGCTTCGGCTTCGGCTTCGGCGCCCTCCGTGACGTCGCCGCTCGACAGCTCCCGCTCGGGTTCGGCCTGGCGGGTGAGTTCGGCGACGTCCTCGGCGGTCGCTTCTTCGGTTACTTCGACGACCACGTGCGATTTCGTCTTCGACAGTGGTCGGCACTCTGCGATCTTGACCGTGTCACCGACCGAGAGCGGCTCGAGCACGCCCGGCACGTGCGCCGGGATGCGCGAGCGACGCTTCATCTGGCGGTCGTACTTCGGGACCGCCACGTCGTACTCTCGCTCGACGACCACGGTCTTGTCCATGTCCGTCGAGACGACCGTCCCTTCGAGGACCTGACCTCGAACGGACAGCTCGCCGTAGAACGGACACTTCTCGTAGTCGTATTCCTCCGGATTCTCTGGTTCCGGAGGGGTGGGTACGTCCAGTCCTATTGCCATGGTGAGTCACCTCTGGTTTCGGTGCGTCGGGCGGGTCGTGAGAGCAGCCGCGATCCATCGACCGTAACGTAGGCCACGCCCTCGCCAGCGCTGTCCGCAGCGGTCGAGGATCGATCCTCGGGAGCCGCCGCGGGTTCAGTGTCGGCCAGTTCGGACGCGGTCCCCGACCCCTTTGCGAGGTCGGCGGCGTCATCTGTGATCGCGAACTCGAACGTCGAGCCCGATTTCGGCACCGTGACGACCCGAGACTCGCAGTCTTCGCGCTGGTCGGCGGTTTCATCGCCGCGCCATCGCTCCGCCTCCGGCGGAGCGCACACCTCGATCGAGAGGGTGTTCGTCGTCTCGACGACGACGCGCCCCTCGATCCCCTCCCGTCCGGGGTCGTCGCTCTCGACGACGCGGACGGGCAGGCCGTTGAGTTCGTGTCGCGGCAGCGTCTCGGGTGTCAGTGCCATCGTGTTACGCCTCGTCTTCGTCGAGGTCGCCTTCCTCGCGCTGGATCGTCTTGACCCGCGCGATCGTACGCTTCAGCTCGCCGATCTCGCCGGGGTTCTCCGGCGCGCCGCCGGCCGCGAGCACGGCCTTCGCGTTGAGCAGCTCGGTCTCGAGCTCCTCGAGTTCGGCCTGTCGCTCGGCGGGGGTCATGTCGCGAATCTCCTCGGTGTGCAGGATCGCCATCAGGCGTCACCCCCCTCGTCGTCCATCTCCTCGAGGAGTTCCTCGGCTTCGGCCTCGACGTCCTCGTCGAGTTCCTCGAGGGCCTCCTCGTCGGCGTCGGCCTCGGCCACTTCGGCCTCCGGCTCTTCAGCCGGCTCCTCGTCGGCCTCGAGTTCCTCCTCGATGACCTCCTCGACGACCTCCTCGTCGACGTCGGTCTCGGCGGGTTCGGCGGCCTCGGCTTCGGCTTCGGCTTCGGCCTCGACTTCGGCCTCCTCGGCCTCGGGCTCGCCTTCGAGGAGTTCCTCGACGCCGCCCTCGCCCTCGTTGTACTCGACGGCTTCGGGGACGACCTCCTCGGGATCCATGTCTTCGTAGATCTGGAAGTCGTCGGGCAGTTCGGCGCCCGGCGGGATGATCTTGACCGTGACGCCGATGGTGCCGAGTTTCATGACGGCGACGCCCTGGCCCTCGTCGACGATCTCCTCGGCGGGTTCGCCGTTGTGCTTGATGTAGCCGCGGTTGAACTTCTCGACGCGCGAGCGCGCGCCGGTGACCTTCCCCGCGAGGACGATCTCGGCGCCCAGCGCGCCGGCGTCCATGATGCGGTCGATCGTCGTGTGACCGGCCTTCCGGAAGTACCAGCCGCGTTCGAGCGCGTTCGCCAGCCGATCCGCGACGATCCGCGCGTTCAGGTCGGGTTCGTCGACCTCCTGCACGTCGATCTGCGGGTCGTCGAGGTCGAACCGGCGCTCGAGTTCGGCCGTGACCTTCCGGATGTTCTCGCCGCCCTTGCCGATGACCATCCCCGGCTTCTCGGCCTTGAGGACGATCTGGGTGCCCATCGGCGTCTTGGCGACCTCCATACCGCCGTAGCCCGCGCGGCCGAGCTCTTCGGCGAAGAACTCGTCGATCTGGGACCGCTGCAGGCCGTTCTCGATGAACTGGTGTTCGTCTGCCATTAGGTATCAGCCTCCTCCTCGTCGACCTCTTCGACGACGATCTCGACGTCGACCTGCGGCGTGTTCCACGACGTCGCCCGTCCCATCGCGCGGGGCTTGCGGCCGACCGACTCGCCGACCTTGTGGGCGGCGCAGTGGACGATCTCCATCGACTCGCCGTCGAACCCCTGGTGGTCGGCGTTGGCCGCGACGTTCTCGAGCAGGTCGAGGAACGCCTCGGAGGCCTTCTCGGGGTAGCGGCCGGCGTCCCAGCCCTCGACGTCCGAGCGGTGGCCGACGCCGCTGTTGTGCGACTTGAACGGCACGGAGCGCTCGCCGGCGATGACCGCTTCGAGGTACTCGCGAGCGTCGCCGACGGTTCGTCCCTTGACCTCGCGGGCGATCTCCTTGCTGTGCTTGTGGCTCATGTGACGCTCCCGGAGCATCGCTTTCGCGGTGGCGTCCGGGTCCGCGTCGACCGAGTAGTTGATTCCCATGCGTGGATCACTTCAGTGGGACGAACTTCGAGGAGCGAGTCGCGCCGATACCCGCCTGTCCGTGCTCGACGGACTTGCGCGTCAGCTGGAACTCGCCCAGGTAGTGGCCGATCATCTCGGGCTCTACCCGGACGCGCTCGAAGCTCTGGCCGGTGTAGACGGCGAACGTCAGGCCGACGAACTCCGGCAGCACCGGCATGTCCCGCAGGTGCGTCCGGATCGGCGAGTTGGCGGTCTCCTGCTCGTCTTTCTCGCGGGCCTCCTCGAGCAGCTTGCGCTTCTCGACGGAGAGGCCGCGTTCGATGCTTCGCCGCTGGCGTGCGGGCAGCAGTTCCGCGACGTCCTCGAGCTCCATTTCCTGTAGCTCGTCGAGCGTGTAGCCGCGGTAGGTGAACTCGTCACCTTCGCGGCCGGTTCTGTACTCCTGGCTCATTTGTTACCACCTCGGCCGGTACGGCGCGAGGAGATGTCGCCCACCTTCCGTCCCGGCGGAGCGTTCCGCGAGACGGACTTGGGGCGACCCGGGTGCTGGCGGCCGCCGCCGCCGAACGGGTGGTCGACGGCGTTCATGGCGACCCCGCGAACGCGCGGCCACTTCGTGCCGCGTGCGCGCATCTTGTGGTGCTTCTTGCCCGCCTTGACGAACGGCTTCTCGGTCCGTCCGCCGCCGGCGACGACCCCGATGGTCGCGCGACACTGCGGGTCGAGGCGCTTGACCTCGCCGCTGGGCAGTTGAACGACCGCGGCGTTGCGGTCGTGGGTGATCAGGTCCGCGTTGACGCCGGAGGCGCGGGCGAACTTGCCGCCGTCGCCCGGCTTGGCCTCGACGTTACAGATCGGCACGCCCTCCGGGATCTCGGCGAGCGGGAGCGTGTTGCCCGGCTCGATCTCCGCGGAGACGCCGACCTGAATCTCGTCGCCGACCGCGACCCCCTCGGGCGCGAGGACGAGTCGCTGCTCGCCGTCCTCGAACTCGACGGCCGCGACCGGCGCCGAGCGGGCGGGGTCGTGCTCGATGTCGACCACGGCGCCGGAGACGACGTCGCCGTCTTCGGCCTTCTTGTGGTCGAGCTGCGCCTTGTAGCGGTGCGACGGCGCCCGGAAGGTGGGCGTGCCGCGACCGCGCCGTTGTCCGAGAATGCGCCGTCCCATCTAGAACACCCCGATTCGCGAGGCGACTTCCTGGGCGTCGTCGTCCTCGGACAGCGTCACTGTCGCTTTCTTCTTGCCTTGCATGGTCACCTGCGTGTTGACCGTGACGACGTCGACTTCGAAGCGCTCCTCGACCTCGTCGCGGATCTCGGGTTTGGTGGCGTCGACGTCGACGACGAACTGGAGCTTGTTCTCGAAGTCCATGTCGTTCATCGCCTTCTCCGTCACGAGCGGGAAGTCGATCACGCTCATTTGCTCTCACCTCCGGTGAGACCGACGAGGTCGTTGCGCGCGGAGCGTGCAACGGAACTCATCGGTCGGCCACCTCCTCGAGTGCGCTCTCGGTCCAGATCGTCAGCCGGCCGGGCTGGGCGCCCGGCGCGAGGTCCTCCGCGCACACCTCGGCGGCGGTCGCGACGTCGGCGCCCGCGAGGTTGCGGGCGGCCTTCGACGGGCCGGTCTCGCTCGAGGTGACGAAGAGGATCGACTTCGGCTGCTTGTACTTGCGCCCGCGGGTCTTGCCGCGGCCCGCGCGGACGCTGCGACCCTCGTCGGCGCGCTCGACGTCCGCGTGGACGCCGACCTCCTCGAGGAACGCGACGACCTCCTTCGTCTTGACGAGGTCCTCGAACTCGTCGCTTACGACCAGCGGCAGGTCGAGGCCGTCGTCGAAGGCGTGGCCGCGCTCGGCCACTAGCTCGGCGTCCGCGGTCGCCGCGACGGCGCTGCGGACGGCCAGCTTCCGTTCTTTCTTGTTGATCGATTCGGTCCAGTCCTTCTCGGCCTTCGGCGGGTGGGCCTTGCGACCCTTGACGGTCTGGGGAACGCGGCGGCCGCGCCCGTTCTGTCGCGGGACGTGGGCCATGCCCCGACCGCTCCCGAACGACTCCGCGGGCGTGCGCATGCCCGCGAACTCGTCGGCGCCGTAGTCCTGTTTCCGGTTGGCCTGGGCGGCGCGAACGGCTCGGGCGATCAGGTCCGGGCGGTACTCCGTGTCGAAGACCGCCGGGAGATCGACCGAGTCCGCCTCGGCGCCGTCCAGGTCTCGTACTGTTGCCTCCATGGATTATCCCTGGTTGGATGCGGTGGAGACGTAGCGCACCTCGGGATCGAGGCGCGGCTGGTCTCCGGGTCGGATCGCCGGGCGGAAGCGCACGAGGCGCTTGTTCGGCCCGGGGAGCGAGCCCTTGATCAGCGCGTACGGCCCGTCGACCTCGCCGTAGTTGACGAAGCCGCCGTCGACCGTCACGTCGTCGCCGTCGCCGAAGTCGACGAGGCGCTTGTTCAGTTCGGTCCGCTGGTGGTAGCCGGTCTGGCCCTGCTGGGGGACCGTCGAGCGGACGCGGCTCGGGTTCCAGGGGCCGAGGTTCCCGATGCGGCGGCGCCATCCCTGCCGGGCGTGCTTGCCCTTGCGCTTCTGGACGCCCCAGCGCTTGACGGGCCCCTGGGTCCCTTTCCCCTTGGTGACGCCGGCGGCGTCGACGTACTCGCCGGCGCGGAAGACGTCGTTCATGACGTGCTCGCCGCCCTCGTCGAGCAGGCCGAGCGCGTACTCGAAGCGGTCCGCGACCGAACCGCCGCCGACGCGCGTCTCCATGACGTCGGGTTTCTTCTTCGGAACCGACGGGACGTCGGCGGGCACCGTGTGGGTGATGACCCGGACGTCCGCGACGCGACCGGCGTCGACGGCCTCCCGAAGGTCGGCTTCGGTGGCCTCGCGGTCGTAATCGTCGCCGGGGAAGTCGAGGACGCGGTCGAGTTCGGGAACGAACTCGTCGGTCCAGACCTCGCCGATCGGTTTCTGTCCGTACGGCGTCTCTTCGTACGCACGCAGGGCGACGGCGCGCATCGGCGGCGTCTCCACGATGGTGACGGGAACGGTCGTCTCCATTCCCTCGGTCGGCGAGTTAGCCGCGTCGTCGACCATCACCACGTGGGTCATACCGGCCTTGTAGCCCGCGAAACCCTGGAGCGTCGGCTGTCCGTCGTCGTCCGGCCACGACGAGAAGCGGGGGACCTCGCTGGTCGCCCGCTTTCGTGGGCCGAACCCGAGTGAGCCTTTGCGTGGTGCGTGTTTTTGTGGCATTCTATCACGCTCTCAGTGAGAGGGGTGCGAGGGTGGCGAACATCGCTTCCTCCGTTCGCACGACCTCGCTCCCCTGGTTCGGAACCGTGTTCAGCCAGAGGTCGAACCCTGGATCGGTGTCTGTGGGCTCGACTCCGCCGCCGTCACCGGTCTCCGCCGACGCGGTGACGTCGGACGCCTCGATTCCGAGGATGTCCGGCAGCCCTCGCTCGGGTGCGCCGAACGCGACGGTCATGCCGTCACGGTCGACGCGCCCGGCCAGCGTCTCCAGCCGCCCGACGGTGAGTTCTGCACCGAATCGGGAGGCTGCGATGCGAACGCCGGCGTCCTCACGGCCGAGCGCCGCCGGAAGGTCCGTCCGCTCGACCGACAGCCCCGGGAGGGGCTCGTCGACGAGTTTCGCCCGGACCGGTCGTCGCGAAGAGATCCTGACGGTCACGCGCTCCCCCTCTCCGGCCGCCATTTTCGGCGGCACGTTGAGGGAGATCGGGTGTTGCAGTCCGCAATTGACCCGAACGCGGTCATCAGGTCCGACCTCGGTCACGATCCCTTGTCTTGACGACCCCGAACCGTCCGATTCGGAGCCGGTCTGTGACGCCGCGCGGAGCGGCGGCAAGACGCCCGCGTACTCCAGTTCGTCCCGCGTGCCCCACACCTCCTTTCGGAGGTACGGCGGCGTCGCGGCGTACCGCAGTACGGTGCTTACGAACCCGCCGTCGAACCGCCCCGTCTCGCCCTCCCGATCGGGGAAGACGACGAGGCGGTCGGCCCGGAAGATCGTCGCCGCGCGGGCGACGTAGCCGAGTTTGCGAGTCGCCTCGCGTTTGTCCTCGGCCTCCCGGGTGAGCGACGACGGCACGAGTACGCTGACGGTCATGCCGTGACGCTTCGGCGCCGCGTCACTAGACTGTAGCGATGTGTTGCGTACAGGGTCTTAAAAGGGTAGCGGTCTCCGTTCTCCGCTGTGAAGGCTTCACAGGGCCCGATTCCTGACGATTCGTGCGATACTCGCCTCCGAGTGAACGAGTCCCACACCGGTCCGTCGCGTCGGGAGAACGGTCGCCCGATTTCGGCCGGGAGGAACGGAGTCGGACGGAAAGCCGCCGACGGCGTGTCGGTCAGTGACGAAGCGGCTCCGATTCGCAACCCTTATACACCTCTCCCGGAGTAGTTGAGAGTGCAGCAGGGCGCTGGTAGTGTAGTGGTATCACGTGACCTTGCCATGGTCACAACCTGGGTTCAAATCCCAGCCAGCGCATTTTCGCTGAACGACGCCGACGAGCGCCGCGTGGCGTGTGCCCGTTTTCCGTGAGCGCGAACTCGGCGGACCGCCGGCCGGTAACCCCGTATTTCCGCACGATTCTGCCCGCCTCCGAGCCGCGCTCACGTCGGTCGAGGCGACTGTCGGCCGGGGACGTAACTCGATCGGCTGCGACGGTTAGTCGGATCGAAATGACACGTTCGTCGACCGATTATGTCGGCGATTAACTTTTGTACCGTCCGGTACTACGGGTCAACCGACGATTGAACATCGCCGTACCGCAATGCAAACGAAACTGAATTCCCCCAACGACCCCCACGAGCCCCAGTACGACCCGGCGAGCGATCGCTACGTCCTCCGGTACGATCACGACGGAAGCGCCACGTTAACGGCGACGATCGTGCACGCGCTCGCGAGCGTCGCCGACGTCGACGTCTCGCAGGGCGAGTTCTCGCTGTACGACAGCGTCGATCCGGACGCCCTGGAGCGCATCTTCGGGTCGAAAACCGACGGCAGTCCGCGCGACGGCGGCCACGTCTGCTTTACCGCCCTCGATCACGAGGTCTACGTCTTCGCCAACGGCGACATCTTCATCTACCCGCCCGCGGAGACGGCCCGTCCGACGACCCACTGACCGCCGGGCGCACGCGCGCCGCGACGCCCGCCGACGCCGGCCCCGCGAACGGGACGGACAGCTATTTTCGCTTCGAGCGACATCCTCCGTACATGACGGTCATCGGATTCCTGAGTACCGCGCCCGTCGTCGAGGGGAGCATGGCCGGGGAGGTCGCGAAGGCGGTCGACGCCCTCGACGCGTTCGACGTCGAGTACGAGACCGGCCCGATGGGGACGACCATCGAGGCCGCGGACGTCGACGAACTGTTCGCGGCCGCGCAGGCGGCCCACGAGGCGATCGACGCCGACCGCGTGAGCACGGTGTTGAAGATCGACGACAAGCGCGCGAGCGACGCCCCGGCGGCCGAGAAGGTCGCGTCGGTCGAGGAACACCTCGGGCGGGAGGCCCGCGGCGGCGACTGACGCCGGGGAGCGATACGTTCAACACGCCGGACCCGGTAGGCCCGGGCATGGAACGGACCACACTTCCCGTAGACGGGATGGCCTGTGACGGCTGCGAGCGAAACGTGACGGAGGCGCTCGAATCGCTCGAAGGCGTCTCGTCGGCGACCGCGGACCACGAGGCGGGCGAGGTGCGCGTCGAGCACGACGAGTCCCTCGTCGACGACGAGACGATCGCGGGCGCGGTCGAGGACGCCGGCTACGAGGTCGCGGCGTAGACGAGCGCGACGGCGACCGACAAACGGTTTTACCGCGGAGGGCGAACCCGGGGGCATGGAAAGTCTCAACCGGATGGCCATCGAGCTGGTCGACGAAGCCCTCGAATACGCCGAGGAACTGAACGTCGGGGGCTACGACCTCGACAACGAGGCGACCGTCCTCGACTTCGGCGTCGAGTTCGACGCCGGCCTCGAGGCGGGGCTGTTGCTCACGGAGATCCAGACCGCCGGGCTGGCGACGCCGAGTCGCCACCTCGCGGAGGTCGCCGGCGCGTCGCTCCCCCACGTCGAACTGACGACCGACCAGCCCGCGCTCGCGCTGCTGTGCTCGCAGAAGGCCGGCTGGGAGCTCGCCACCGAGGACTTCGAGGGGCTTGGCAGCGGGCCGGCCCGCGCGCTCGTCGCCGAGGAAGAGGAGTTCCGCCGGATCGGCTACACGGACGTCTTCGACCTGACTGCGCTCGCGGTCGAGACCGACGAACTCCCGACCGAAGCGGCGGCCGAACAGGTCGCCGACCTCGCGGACGTCGAACCCAGCGGCGTCTTCCTGCTGGCGTTCCCGACGGCGAGCGTCGTCGGCAGCGTCACCAACGCCGCCCGCGCGGCCGAACTCGCGACGTTCCGGCTGGCGGAACTCGGCTACGACCCGCTCGATATCGTCTCGGCGACCGGCCGGGCCCCGGTCGCCCCCGTCGCCGCCGACGAGCGGGCCGCGATCGCCCGGACGAACGACGCGCTGGCCTACGGCGGCCGGGCCCACCTGATCGTCCGCGAGGACGCCGACTACTTCGACGAGGTGCCCTCGACCGCCGCGGCCGAGCACGGCCGGCCGTTCGCCGACATCTTCGAGGAGCGCGACTGGTCGTTCGACGACACCCCCGCCGAACTGTTCGCGCCCGCGTCGGTGACGATCGACGTGCTCGGCGGCCCGACGTACGTCCACGGCGAGACCGACGAGGAACTGCTCGCCGAGTCGTTCGGCCTCTAGCGTGCGGTTCAAACTCGTCCCCGCCGCGCCGCCGGACCTCTCGGTCGTCGAGACCGTCCGGGAGGCGGTGCCGCTGGTCCCCGGCAGCGAGGACGACTGTTGTGCCCGGATCGTCCGGCGGACCCCCGTCGACGCCCGGGACGAGGCGGCGACGTGGCTGACGTTCCTCCGGGCGCTCGACCTCGCTGCCGAGGGCCCGGCGGGCTTTCGCCGGCGGCGTGACGCCGACCCCGCCCCCGGGGACCTCCGGCGGGCGTTCCGCGAACGGGTCTACGGCGCCGAGGCGGTCCTCGAAATCCTCGACGCCGCCGCCGACCCCCTCCCGGCCGACGACGTCTACGAGCGGTTCCGAGGGGAGATCCCCGCCTACGAACGCGAGAAGTACGGCGACCGGCTCGACGAGGTCTGGCGCGAACGCGTCCGCCGGCTGCTCGACTGGGCGGTCCTGCTGGACCTCGCCGAGCGGACGGACGGCGGCTATCGTCGCGGCTGACCGACCGATTTACCTCGCGCTCTCCCCTCCAGTCGACCGATGGGCGACCGAATCGACGCCGTCCTGTTCGACCTCGACGACACCCTCTGTGCCTACCGGCGGCCGCCGGGGGAGGTGCTCTCGGCGGCGTTCTCGCGGGCGGACGTCGACCCGTTCTTCTCGGTCGGCGACTACTACGCCCGGTACGACGACTACCTGGAGGCGAGTTCCGGGATCGACGACCTCCGGCGGCGGTGTTTCGGCGACCTCGCGGTCGAGTCGGGGTACGACCGCGAGGCGGGCCTCGCCGTCGCCGACGCCTACTCGCGCGAGCCCCGTCGAGCGGGACGTCGTCCCGCTCGACGGGGCTCGCCGGGCCCTCGACGCGCTGGCCGTCGAGTATCGCCTCGGACTCGTGACCAACGGCGACCCCCGGATGCAACGCACGAAGCTCTCGGCCGTCGGCCTCGCCGACGCGTTCGAGGCGGTCGTCTTCGCGGGGTTCGACGGTCCGGCCAAGCCCGCGCCCGACCCGTTCGAGCGCGCGCTGGAGGCGCTCGCCGCGACGCCGGAGCGCGCAGTCCACGTGGGGAACTCGCTCGCGACCGACGTCGCCGGCGCGCGGGCGGCCGGGGTCGCCGCGGCGTGGGTTCCCGCCGACCCCGCCGCGCAGTCGCCACCCGATCCCGCCCCGACGTACGTCCTCGACTCGCTCGCGGACCTGACGGAGCCGCCGTGGGCGTGAGCTACGCCTCCGCCCACTCGTAGCCGTCGCCGCTCTCGCGGATCGTCCCCTCGTCGAGCCACCGCTCGCGGACGCGTTCGAGCCCCCGCTCGCCCGCGCCGTGGACGAGGAGTCGCTCGGCGTCGAGCGCCGACCGCGTGGTCCGGTCGGGATTCGGCTCGGCCGTCTCGTCGAACGGCCGGCCGTCGGGCCGGCGGGCGACCCAGACGACGCTCTGGAGGACGACGCGGTCGGCCCCGACCGCGTCCGCCGCGTCGAGCAGGGTCCGCGTCCCCTCGATCCGGACCCGGTCGTTTCGCTCCCGGTCCGCGGCCGAGGGCCTGCGGCCGGTCGGAATCGCCGTCGCGGCGTGGACCACGACGTCGGCCCCCTCGGCGGCCTCCCGCAGGCCGGCGGGTTCGAGGACGTCGCCGTAGCGGGGTCGCCCGCCGCGCTCGCGGACCCGCTCGGCGCCCGCGTCGTCGCGCACGAGGCCGACGACGTCGTGACCGCGGTCGGCGAGTCGGTCGACGAGTCGGCGGCCGAGCACGCCGGTCGAGCCTGCGACGAAGACGATCATACGCGCCCGTACGGGCGCGTTCGTGTAGAAACTCGGCCCGCCGCTTCAACGGCCGTGAGAGCGGTCAGTCCTCGGGGTGGACCTCGGTCACGGTACCGACGCCCTTGCTCCGGCCCTCGCGGAAGACGAACTTCTGGCCCTCCTCGACGAGGTACGGGCGGAACTTGAACCGGACGGTGGTCTTGCCGGTGTCGCCGGGGAGCAGGCGGCCGTCCTCGGGGTAGAACGCCGCCGCTTCGCCGATCGTCTCGAGGTGGACGACGGGTTCGTAGCCGTCGCCGATGCGGGTCGGGTGGTTGAGCACCATCACCTCGGCCTCGAACTCGCGGACGGGGTCGGGGTCGGCGTCGGCCGGCAGGAGCACCATCCCGCGCTCGATGACGCTCTCCTTGACGCCCTTGAGCGCGATGCCGACGATCCGGCCGGCCCGCGCGCGGTCGACGCGGTGGTAGTGCATCTCGATCGAGCGCACCTCGACCTCCCGGAACCGGCCGTCGGGCAGCGGCCCGATCAGGAGTTCGTCGCCGGCTTCCACCTCGCCGGACATGACGGTGCCGGAGGCGACGGCGCCGACGCCGGTCACCGAGTAGCTGCGGTCGACGTACATCCGGAACTCGCCCTCGCCGCTGCCGGTCTTCGGGAGGCGGTCGAACAGTTCGTCGAGGACGTCGAGGCCCTCCATCGTGACGGCGCTGGTCTCGACGATGGGGACGACCGTCTCGCTGATCTCCCTGATCGCGGCGTCGACGCCGTGGCGCTCGATCCGGAGGGGGGACTTGCCGGCCTCCCGGAGGAGGCGCTCGACCTCGCGTTCGACCTCCTCGACGCGCTCGTCGTCGACGACGTCGGTCTTGGTGATCGCGACGATGGTCGGGAGTTCCGTGGCGAGCAGGACGCCGAGGTGCTCGCGGGTGGTCCGGGTGGGGCCGTCGTCGGCCGCGACGACCAGCAGGCCGTAGTCGAGTTTCTGGCCGACCAGCCCCCGGATGGTGGTCCGCAGCCATGGTTCGTGGCCGACGGTGTCGACGAACGAGACGAGGCGGTCGGCCTCCTCGACGACCTTCGCGCGGTCGGCCTTGCGGTCGGGGTTGCGAACCCGGACGGGGCCGTCGTCGTCGAAGCCGTAGACCGCGTAGGAGAGGTCCGCCGAGAGGCCGCGCTCGACCTCGTGGGGCTGGACGTCGAGGAACGCCCGGGTCGCGCCGTCGCCGTCGTCCGCGTTCCCCGTGACGAGCGAGCCGACGAGCGTGCTCTTGCCGTGGTCGACGTGGCCGGCGGTCCCGACGACGACGTGTTCGTCGTCCGTCTCGAGGACGGCGCCCTCGCGGATCGTCGCGAGACCGACGAGGCCGTCCTTGACGCCCCACGTCTGGACCTCGTCGATGTGGGCGCCGGCCTCTTCGGCCAGCAGCGAGAGGACGTCCATCGACTCCGAGAACGCGTCCTGATCGATGCCGGCAAGGCCGCCGTCGTCGGTCACGCCGACGACGTACGTCGCCTCGCCGTCGCCCGAGAGCACCCGGTGGCGAAGCTGCGCGGCGAGACTCTCCCGGCGCCCCCCGTCGAGGTGGACGTCGCGCAGCAATCGTTCCTTGAACTCCACGTTCCCGCCGTCCTGTTCGCCACGTTCCAGGGCCCGCTCCAGAAGGGCCCGGTCACGGCTCATGTGCCCCGTTAGAGGGCCACACGGCAAAAGACTTCCCGTCGGATGCCAACGGTTATCACCCCTCCGATCCCGACGCGACCGGGCCGCGAGGACTCACTCGCGTAGCCGTTCGTACGCCGCGGTCGTCCGCCGGAACGTCGCCCGGTCGCCGCCGCGGTCGGGGTGGACCTCCTTGACCCGCTCGCGGTAGGCTCGCCGGATCTCGTCGCCGTCGGCGTCGGCACCGACGCCGAGTTCGCGGCGGGCGCTGGCCGCCGACGGGCCGTCCGGGTCCGGCTTCGAACGGCCGGTCGAGCCCCCGGTTCGCGCCCCGCCGCGGGTCCGCGGTCCGGCGCCGAAGCCGCCCCCGTCGCGGCGCCGACGTCGACCGGCCTCGCCGCGCGAGACCGCCCGTTCGAGCCGGCCGCTGCCGTGGTAGTACATGACGTAGCTCGTCACCCCGAGCGGCGCGGCCACGGCGAGCGCGACCGGCGACCCGCTGACGACGGCGCCGATCGCCGAGACCGCGGCGAGGCCGGCGAACGTCGCGGCGAGTCCGAGGATCAGCCGGGAACGGGTCACTGCGTGTGGTACGGTATCGAGCGGCCTAAACCCCACGGCCGCGGCTTCCGGCCCCGGATTCAAGCCGGTCGAGCCCGTAGGCCGCGTATGAGCGTCAGCGGCCTCTGTCAGATCTGCGAGTCACGTCAGGCCCAGCACCGGTGTCCCAACTGCGGCACGCTCGCCTGCGAGGTCCACTACGATACCGAACTGGGACTGTGCGCCGACTGCGCGGCGCAGGCACGGCCCGGCGAGTCCGACGACGTGGACGTCCACCGATTCCCATGACCTCGATCCGCGACCTCGCCGCGGAGTCGCTCGGCGTCGGCGAGCGGTTCTGCCTCGCCGTCGAGGAGCGCGACGGCCGCCTGCTCGCCGACCACCCGTACGACGCGAGCCCGCTCGACGTCGTCGTCCTCGAAGGGCTTGACCGGCTGGACGAGTCGCCGCCGACGGGTCCGGTCGAGGTCGAGGTAATCGCCCGGGTCGTCGACGACCGGCTCGTGGGGCGCGTCGTCGACGCCGAGTGTTCCGAGCCGGCGAACCGCGAGCCGACGGCCGGCGCCTGACTCGCCGGCCCGCCACGCCGTCCCACGGGGCCTTTATTGCGCTCGTGCTGGTGGGACGCCCCGTGACTCGAACGCGGACCACACGCAGAGGCCTCCTCGGAGCGGCGGGCGGGCTCCTCGCGGCGGGGACGGCCGGTCGCCTCGCCGTCCGATCGAGGCCGAACGCGGACGGGACGGGCGCGCGCCTGCAGGAGAACGACACCCAAAACGAGAGCGACGACGCCGAGGCGGCGGGCGAGGACCGGTACGCGTCGGTCTACGACGACGCGATCGATTCGGTCGTCCTCGTCAGCGTCGGGCCGACGGAGGGCCGGGGGCCGGGTCGGGGCGCGACGGGATCGGGGTTCGTCTACGACGAGGAGCACGTCCTCACGAACGCCCACGTCGTCGGCGGTGCCGAGGAGGTCTCGGTGCAGTTCGTCGACGAGGAGTGGCGCGCCGGGACCGTCGTCGGGACCGACCCCCACGGCGACCTCGCGGTCGTCCGCGTCGCGGACCTCCCCGACGACGCGACGCCCCTGCCGCTGGTGGAGGGGACGCCCGACGTCGGCGAGGAGGTCGTCGCGCTCGGGAGCCCGCTGGGGCTCGACGCCTCGATCTCGGCGGGGATCGTCAGCGGCCTCGACCGCTCGCTGCCGAGTCCCGCGGGCTTTTCGATTCCGGCGACGATCCAGACCGACGCGCCGGTCAATCCGGGCAACAGCGGCGGCCCGCTCGTGAACCTCGACGGCGAGGTCGTCGGCATCGTCTTCGCCGGCGCGGGACAGAACATCGGCTTTGCCATCCCCGCGGCGCTCGTCCGCCGGGTCGTCCCCGCCCTGATCGAGGACGGCGAGTACGCCCACCCCTACCTCGGCGTGGGCGTCGTCCCGATCACGCCGCCGGTCGCCGAGGCGAACGACCTCGATCGAACCCGGGGCGTCCTCGTCAGCGAGGTCGCGCCGGGGTCGCCGGCCGACGGCACCATCGAACCGGCCGGCGAGGTCGAGGTGGTCGACGGCGAACCCGTCCCCGTCGGCGGCGACGTCATCGTCGACGTCGAGGGCGAGTCGATCCCGAACCAGGACCGGCTGGCGTCGTACCTCGCGCTGGAGACCGCCCCCGGGGAGGCAGTCGAGATCGGCGTCCGACGAGACGGCGAACGCGAGACGCTCGAAGTGACCCTCGGGGAGCGGCCGGACGGCGGCGAACCGCGGTAGCGGGTCAGTCCCGGTACCGGTTCAGTCGCTTCTTGAGCCGCTTTGCGGCCTGTCCCGCGGCCGCGTCGAAGGTCTCGGCGGCGTCCCGCGCCGTGCCGTCGACCCCGGCGAAGATGATCCCGCGCGAGGAGTTGACGAGGCCGACGCCGTCGGCGAGGCCGTACTCGACGGCCGCCTCGGCGTCCCCGCCCTGCGCGCCGACGCCGGGGACGAGGAAGGGGAGGGCGGGCACCTGCTCGCGCAGCGCTTCGAGTTCCTCGGGTTCGGTCGCGCCCACCACGAGCCCCACGTTGTCGTTCTCGTTCCACAGGTCGGCGAGGGCGGCGACCCGCTCGTAGAGACGCTCGCCCGTCTCGAGTTCGAGGTCCTGCAGGTCCGCGCCGCCGGGGTTCGAGGTGCGACAGAGGACGAAGACGCCGGCCTCCTCGTCCGCGAGGAACGGCTGCAGCGAGTCCCGGCCCATGTAGGGGCTGACGGTGATCGCGTCGACCGTATCGAGGACCCGGGCGTACTGGCGGGTCGTGTTCCCGATGTCCGCGCGCTTGGCGTCGAGCAACACCGGCACGCCCTTCCCGTGGGCGTAGGCGACGGTCTCTTCGAGGGCGGTCCAGCCGTCGGGGTCCTCGTAGAAGGCGGCGTTGGGCTTGAAAGCCGCGGCGTGTTCGTGGGTGGCGTCGATGATCCGCCGGTTGAACGCCCAGCGGGGGAGGTCGTGGTCCGCGAGGTGGGCGGGGATGCGGTCCGGGTCCGGATCGAGGCCGACGCTCACGACGCTGTCGACCGTCCGGATGCGGTCGTGCAGTCGGTCGAAGAAGTTCATCGGCGGTTCTGGGACGCGTCGTCGCAAGTAGGTTACGAGTCCCGCTCGCCCGCGCGCGCCCGACGCCCCGCGGAGAGGCGCTCGATCGGGAGGAGTGCGATCAGCGAGACGAACGCGCCGGCGATCACGAGGGGGACCCGGTCGAACGCGAGGCCGAGAATCCCCAGTTGCACGGCGACGAGGGCGATCCGGAGGGCGGTCAGCACGTCCCCCGGCGTCGGTTCGACGTCCATGGTGCTCGATTCGGCCCGCGGAAGGAAACGGTATCGCCGGCCTCGCGTGACAGTAGGATTATCCCGTCCCCCCGAGAACTCACGCCCATGACGCGCCTCGCGCTGATCGCCCACGACGAGAAGAAACCCGACCTGATCGAGTTCGCGCGGAGCCACGAGGAGCAACTGCGCGAGTACGACCTGATCGCGACCGGCACCACCGGCAAGCGCCTGACGGCGGAGACCGACCTGGAGATCGAGCGCAAGCAGTCGGGACCGCTCGGCGGCGACCTGGAGATCGGCGCGGAGGTCGCCCGGGACCGCCTCGACGGCATCGTCTTCCTGCGCGATCCGCTCACGGCCCAGCCCCACGAGCCGGACATCTCGGCGCTGTTGCGGATCTGTGACGTCCACGACACCGCGCTGGCGACGAACCGCGCGTCGGCGGAACTGCTCGTCGAGGGGTTCGCCGACGAGGAGTGAGCGGCGGAGAAACGCTTTGATCCCGGCGCCCCTTCTCGGGGGTATGCCGAAGTACTTCGAGGAGTACGCGGTCGGCGACGTCAGCGAGTTCGGCGAGCGAACCGTCACGCGCGAAGAGATCGTCTCGTTCGCGGAGCGGTACGACCCCCAGCCGTTCCACGTCGACGAGGAGGCGGCCGCGGAGTCGATGTTCGGCGGCCTCGTCGCCAGCGGCTGGCACACCGCGGCGGTCTGCATGCGCATGTTCGTCGAGCACATGGCCGACGAGGCGTGGCTGGGCGCCCGGGGCGTCGACCGACTCCGGTGGATCCAGCCGGTCCGGCCGGGTGACACGCTGTCGGCGACGGCCGAGGTCGTCGACAGGCGCCCCCACGAGGACGACCCGACCGTCGGCCACGTCGACACGAAGCTCACGGCGTACAATCAGGACGGCGAGGCGGTCCTCTCGTGGGTCGGCCTCGGGATTGTCCGGCGTCGGCCCGGGGACGACTGACGGGCGGCCGTCGACGGCCCGCACCCGTCACGCGTTTTTATTAGCCTCCGTTCGCTCGTTACCGTATGGCAATCTACGAGAGCGACCTCCCCGGCGTCGGCAAGAAGTTCGAGGTCGAACTCGACGGCGAGGAGCGACTCATCATCGTCACCCACAACACCGGCAAGCGGGAGGTGTTCCTGAAGCCGGATGCGGACGCCGACGGCGAGAAACTGTTCGAGGTCTCGGATCGGCTCGCGCGGACCATCGGCACCATCCTCGAAGGGGCGTACTTCCAGCCGGTCCAGACCGAGCGCGTCGAGACGATGCTCTCGGACGAGACGTTCATCGAGTGGTACGGCGTCTCCGAGGACGCTGAACTGGCGGGCCGGACGCTCGCCGAGGCGCGGGTCCGCGAGCGCACCGGCGTCTCGATCGTCGCGATTCAGCGCGACGACGAGGTCGTCCCCGCGCCGTCGCCGGACACCGTCATCGAGGCCGGCGACACGCTCGTCGTCGTCGGCGACCGGGAGGACTGCAGGGAGTTCGAGACGCTGCTCGGGACCGTCGACGAGCCGTGACGGGACGGATGCACGCGGTGCCGGTGCCGGGGACGGAGCGGCGGCAGAATCCGGGTCGAGGGGTGACACCCGGTGGCTGAGACCGCGCTGATCGACGTCGGCGTGCTCTTCGCGACCGTCGCGGTCGCGGGCCTCGTCGCGAACCGGCTCGACCAGTCGGTCATTCCGTTCTACATCGTCGCGGGAATCCTCCTGAGCCCGTACGTCCTCGGCTCGCTCGACCTCCCCGCGTTGCTCGGGACGGGAGCCGTCCCCCACGGCGAGGCGCTGGCGCTCTCGGGCGAGTCCGAGTTCGTCCACCTCGGGGCGGAACTCGGGATCGTCTTCCTGCTGTTCTTTCTCGGCCTCGAGTTCAACCTCGACCGCCTGCTCGACGCCCGCGAGCGCATCGGCAAGGCCGGGACCGTCGACCTCGCGATCAACTTCGGGATCGGCCTGCTGCTTGGCTACGCGCTGTTCGGCGCGTTCGTCCCGGCGTTTTTCGTCGCCGGGATCGTCTACATCTCTTCGAGCGCGATCATCACGAAGTCGCTGCTCGACCTCGGCTGGATCGCCAACGACGAGGCCGACCCCATGCTGGGGACGCTCGTCTACGAGGACCTGTTCATCGCCGTCTACCTCGCCGTCGCCGCCGCGCTCGCGGTCGGCGGCGGCGACCTCGGCGCGGCCGCGCGCTCGATCGGCCTCGCGATCGGGTTCATCCTCGCGTTGCTCCTGCTGGTCTCGCTCGGCACCGCGTGGTTCCAGCGCAGCCTCGACACCGATACCAACGAGTTCGTCGTCCTCCGGGCGATCGGGATCACCGTCCTGATCGCCGGCGCGGCGCTCGCGCTGGGGGTCAGCGAGGCCGTCGCCGCCTTCTTCGTCGGGATGGCGTTCTCCTCGACCGACCACGTCCACGACCTCGAACGGCTGCTCGAACCCGTCCGCGACACGTTCGCGGCGATCTTCTTCTTCTGGATCGGCCTCGAAACGGACCCGCGGCTGTTCCTCGGCGTCGCCGGTCTGGTCGCGGTCGCCGCCGCGCTCACGACCCCCTCGAAACTCGTCAGCGGCTACCTCGGCGGCCGGATCTACGGCCTCGACGAGCGCCGGTCGCTCCGGGTCGGCCTCGGGATGACCACCCGCGGCGAGTTCTCGCTGATCATCGCGAGCGTGGCACTCGCCGGCGCCGACGCCGCCCTCGCGGAGGTCGCGGGAACGATCTACGCCTTCGCCGTCGGTTACGTGCTGGTGATGAGCGTGCTGGGGACCTCCCTGATGGGCTACTCCGACCGGATCGAGTCGGTCGTCGTCCCGCGCCTCGAGTCGCCCCGCGGCGGCGCCGCGCCGACGGACGACTGACCGCGGCGCCGAGATGGACACCTTCAAATCGACTCGCGCCCTGTCCGGGCGTATGCCACGGGCGGTCGTCTTCGACCTCGATTACACCCTGGCGGTCCCCGAGCGCGACCGGGCGACGATCCTCGCCGAGGCCGCGGAGGAAGCCGGCGCCCCGCCGCTCTCGCGCGAGGCGTACCTCGACGCCCACCGGCGCAACCTCACCCGCGAGACGCGCGAACCGATCTTCGCCGACCTGCTCGACGGCCGCGACACCGACGCCGACCCCGCCGCGGTGGCCGCCGCCTACCGCGAGACGATCGCCGACTCGCTGGCTCCCCTGCCCGGCGTCGAGGGGATGCTCGACGACCTCCGGTCGGCGTACCGGGTCGGCCTGCTCACCAACGGCCCGGTGCTGGCCCAGCGGGACAAACTCGCCACGCTCGGCTGGGAGCGGGCGTTCGACGCCGTGCTCGTCACCGGCGAACTCGCGGCCGGCAAGCCCGACGAGCGGGCGTTCGCGGCGGTCCTCGACGAACTGTCGGTCGCCTCAGACGAGGCGGTCTACGTCGGCGACGAGGTCGAGGCCGACGTCGCCGGCGCGACGAACGCCGGGATGGACGCCGTGCAGGTGCTGCTGCCTGACGGCCCCGGCCCGGACCCGCGTGCGGTCGCCTACGTCGAACAGGCCGACATCGCGACCGAACTGCCGGGGATCGTCGCCGACCTGAACTGAGCGACGCAGGCGGCGAGCCACGTGGATCATAAATGACCACGTTATTAGTGGGGTTCACGCAAATATTGCGACATGGTCCACGACGCGATGCTCGAGTCCGGCCACGAGCAGGTAACCCACTTCGTCGACGAGGAGACCGGCTTGCGAGCGATCGTCGCGATCCACGACACGACCCTCGGCCCGGCGCTCGGGGGGACGCGCCTGCTGCCGTACGAAACCGAGGCCGACGCGCTCCGGGACGTGATGCGCCTCTCGCGGGCGATGACGTACAAGGCCGCGGCGGCCGACCTCGAACTCGGCGGCGGGAAGGCCGTGATCGTCGACGACCCCGACGAGAAGACCGAGGCGAAGTTCCGCGCCTACGGCCGGATGGTCGACCGCCTCGGCGGCCACTACATCACCTCCGTCGACGTGAACACGGGCGTCGCGGAGATGGACGTCGTCGCCGAGGGGACCGACCACGTCGTCGGAACGAGCGACGGCCTCGGTGACCCCTCGCCGGTCACCGCGCGGGGCATCTTCTCGGGGATCCGCGCCAGCGTCGAGACCGTCTACGGGACCGACGACTTCGACGACCGCACCGTGGTCGTCCAGGGCGTCGGCAAGGTCGGACAGAACCTCGTCGGCCTGCTGCGCGAGGCGGGTGCGACGGTGAAAGTGAGCGACGTCGACGAGGCGGCCGTCGAGTCGGTCGTCGCCGAGTACGGCGTCGAGTCGGTCGCGCCCGAGGACGTCTACGACGAACCCTGCGACGTCTTCGCGCCGTGTGCCGTCGGCGGCGTCATCAACGACGAGACGATCCCGCGACTCGACTGCGACGTCGTCGCCGGCGGCGCGAACAACGTTCTGGCGGAGCGACGCCACGCCGCGGATCTGCACGAGCGCGGCATCCTCTACGCGCCGGACTACGTCATCAACGCCGGCGGCCTGATCACCGTCGCGAAGGAACACGAGGGCGGGACGATGGCCGACGCCATGGCGGAGGCCGAGGCGATCGGCGACCGCCTGCTCGACCTGATCGGACGCGCCGAGGACCACGAGACGACCGTCCTCGACGCCGCCGAACGGTACGCGAGAGAGCGCATCGGCGGCGCCGACGAGGCCCGCGTCGCCTCGCCGCAGTAGCCGACTCTCACTCCGCCGCCCGACTCGCCGCCTGCAGGACGTCCGTCGCCCGTTTGACCGCCGCGCCGCTCTCGACGAACACGAGCGTCTTCGGCGGCCGCGTCGCCTTCGGCCGGGCGCGCAACGCGGCGGCCTCCGCGGCGTCGACGGCCGCCTCGCGCCCGCCCTCGAACTCGAGGTGGACGCGCTCGGGGTGGACGAACGCGCGGGCGAAGCGCTCGCCGTCGCGTTCGAGGTCGTACGCCCGGGCGCCGTCGGCGGTCGGTTCGACGTCCCGGTCGGCGTTCGTCACGGCGAAGCGGGCGAGTTCGCCGTCCTCGCGGCCGTCGACTTCCGAGGCGAGCAGTTCCGCGATGCGCCGGCCGTCGGTGGTCCGATCCTCGACCATGGTCGGGAGTCGGTGACGCGCGGTTAATCCCCTTCGCCTTCGCTTTCGCCTTCGCCCTCGGTCAGCGCCGCGCGCGCGACCGGGACGAGGTCCGAGACGTCGACCCCCTCGCGGCGGGCGTGGACGACCGCCGCGGCCTCGATGGTGATCCCCAGTTCCCGCTGGCGGGCGTTGATCGCGCCGACGGCCTCGTGTTTCTCCGCGCCGTCGGCCACCAGCGCGTCGAGGACGCGCTCGAACGTCGAGCGCTCGCGCAGCAGGTCCTCGTCGGGGACGAACCCGTCGGGGACGGCCGTCTCCGCGGGGTCGAACGTCGCCGCGAGTTCGTCGCCGTCGCGGTCGAGCAGGCCCTGCTCGGTGGCGACGTCGACCAGTCGTTTGGCCTGATCGGGCGAGAACCAGTCGCGGTCGAGCGAGAGCGCGACGACGAACTCGTTCTCCCGGAGCGTCCGGGTTCCGTTCCGTTTGAAGGGCGCGGCGACGGCGACGCGGAGGCTCATCGGCGCGGGACTCTCTCGGGCGGGAGAATAACCGTGGCGGTTCGGTTCAGTCGGAGGCCCGACCGCCGTCGTGGCGGTTCGCCCGCGACGGCGGCGGGAACCGGCCGGCCGTCGACTCCGGCGGTTCCGGGAGGACACAGCGGTCGAGTTCGCGGTTGACGTGTGCGTACCGGTCGGGGGCGTTCGCGAGGGGGTGAGCGGGGTTCTGGTCGCTGTCGATGCGGGCGGCACGGACCTCGTCGAACCCGTTGAGTCGCGCGCGGATGCCCCGCCAGTGGTTGGTGCTCGCCGGCGGCACCGAGAACGGCCGCGGGGGGCGGCCGTCGGGGTGGCTCGCGGCGAGGACCGCCGCGTTGACGTTGCTGGCGAGGTCGTCGTGGTCGACGAGGACGCCGACGCGGGCGTCCGGCGGCGCCCGCGCCGCCAACACGTCGAGGCCGAGGTGGAGCGCCCGGTACTCGGCGACGTTGTTGTCCGGCGGGGCGTCCGTCGTCGCGACGCGGCCGACGCGGGCGCCGTCGCGCGTCTCGATCACCGCGCCGAGACCACCGCCGGACTCCCTGAACGATCCGTCGGTGGCGACGTAGAAGTCACGGTGGTGAGTGCGGGGAGGGTGAGCGATGTGCGGCGTCGGCGACTCGTCGAACAGGTTCCGCAGTGCGGGCCGGCCGTGAGCGGCCATGGTCGGTATTGCTCGGTCACCGACTTAACTGTGTTGTCGACTCGCAACGGGACTCGAAACTTCGGGCGGACCGTCGACCAACCGGCGGGCCGCGATCCGTCCCGCCGCCGGCATCCCGTCCCCGCATCGATCGGTGCGCGAACCGTTTCGGTCGTTTACGCGCTGGTTCGCGCGCGGTCGAGGGCCGCGCCCGTCCGGACCGTCGTGGATGATCGTAGACCAACTATGCCCGACGTTACGCCTTTGTACAGTAATACCTTTCTGCGTTAATCTAATAGTATGTTATCCTTACTATTCATTCCTAACTATCAATACGTATATTGCCGGCCTTGCTCCTTCATGCGACTGGTATGGCGGATGCTACCAAGACATGGGTGACACGCCGATCGCTGCTCCGGTATACCGGGTCGGCGACGGCGATGGCGGGACTCGCGTCGATGGCAGGGGTCACAGGGGCTCGAATGCAGGAACTCGACGAACTCACGATCACGCTGTCGCAGTTTCCGGACACGATCGATCCGCTCGATCACATCACCGGGGACTACTTCGACGTGTACGACCACATCTACGAGCCGCTGTTCGACTTCGAACCGGGGGAGGGCATCTTCCCGCGGGTCGCCGAAGAGTGGGAAGCACAGGGTGACGGGACGACGCTCGTCCAGTTGCGAGACGACGTCGTCTTCCACAACGGCGATTCGCTCACCGCCGAGGACGTCGCGTGGACGATCGATCGGACGGTCGATCCGGACATCGGCGTCCCGAGTCCGATCGGGACGTTCGGGCTCGGCTCGATCACGGGAGCGGAGGCGGTCGACGATACCGTCGTCGAGATCAGCTACAGCGCCGCACCGGGGCTCGCGGAGTTCGAGTACGGCAATTACGCCCGCGCGATAGACAGGGAGTGGGCGATCGAGAACCACAACGCCGAGGAGGACGCGATCTCCGGCGCCAATCCCGAGGACTTCAACGGTACCGGACCGTACGAAGTCGTCAGCTTCACGCCGGGCGAGGAGATCGTCGTCGAGCGGTTCGACGACTACTGGGGCGAGGAGGTGCCGTTCGAACGCGTGACGTTCAACGCCTCGGGGGAGTCGGCCAGTCGGGTGGCGGCCCTCGAGACGGGCGAGGCGGACCTCACCATCAACGTCCTGCCCGAGGACGTCGCCACGGTACAGGAGACGCCGGGCATCGAGATCCGGAACGTGACGAGCTTCCGGAACATCTTCTGCCCGATGAAAAACACCGTCGAGCCCTTCGACAGCCTGGAGTTCCGACAGGCGATGAACTACGCCGTCGACAACGAGGAGATCGTCGACACGATCCTCAGCGGCTTCGGCGAACCGCGAGGACAGCCGGTCGCGCCCGGGATCAACGGCTTCAACCCCGACATCGAGCCGTACGAGCAGGACGTCGGCACGGCCGAGAGCCTCGTCGAGGAGAGCGGCTACGGCGGCGTGGAGATCGAACTCTACGCGCCGTCGGGGCGGTACCTCGCCGACGCCGAGGTCGGGGAGACCGTCGCCGACATGATCGACCAGCTCGACAACGTCAGTTGTCAGGCCAACATCGTCGACTTCGGCGTCGTCTCCGACGCGAACCAGGCGGGCGTCGATCCCGACGAGATCGACATCGCCTTCTACATGATCGGCTGGGGGACCATCACCGGAGACACCGACTACGGCGTCCAGGGCTTCTTTACGATCCCGGACAACCCGGACCGGACGTTCGACGACGAAGAACTCAGCGACGCGATCCTGGAGAGCCAGCAGATCGAAGACCCGGAAGAACGCGAACAGGCACTTCAGGAGGTCAACCGACTCGCCCACGAGAAGGCGCCGTTCGTGTTCCTCCACACCCAGGAGAGCATCTACGGCGTCAGAGAGGAGATCCAGTGGGAGCCCCGTCCGGACGAGACCATCTACATCTGGGACATGGAGGTGTGAGTAATTAGCTCCAGTGTAAGAGATCGACAAGCGAGCGGGAGAGAGCCACTCCCCGCACGACGCGACGGCCCCGTAGACGGCCGCCCGAGCGTACCGACAGCCTGATCGATCGATGTCCCTCGGAAAATTCCTGGCCCGACGAATTCTCCAGGGGGTGTTCGTCCTCTGGGGCGTCGTCACGATTCTGTTCGCGCTCCGGGCGGTCTCACCCGGTGACCCGGCGACGCTGATGCTCGGCGAGGGCGCGAGCCAGGACCTCATCGAGCACGTCCGGCGAGAGGAGGGGCTGAACGAGCCGATGTACGTTCAGTACCTCGAGTACCTGCGGGGGATCGTCGTCGGCGACTTCGGCTACTCCTGGCAGTCGAGGCGGGACGTCGAGGCGATGGTGATAGAGCGCATCCCGGCGACGATCGAACTCGCGGTGGCCGCGACGATCGTCGCGATCGTCATCGCGATCCCGCTCGGCGTCGTCTCGGCGACCCGCCGGAACCAGCCCTCCGACTACGGGGCGACGCTGTTCTCGCTTCTGGGGATCAGCACGCCGAACTTCTGGCTGGGACTGATGTTGATCCTCGTCCTCGGCGTCTGGGCGGGGATCTTCCCGACCGGCCGGCGAGGCGTCGGGTTCGCCGACGCCGTCAGGATGTTCGTCGAGACCGGATCGGCCGCCGAACTGGCCACCTGGGTGAAATACATCACGTTGCCGGCGCTCACGCTCGGGACGTACTTCACGGCGCTTATCACACGGCTCACCAGAAGCGGGATGATCGACGAACTCGGCAAGCCCTACGTCACGGCGACCCAGGCGAAGGGGCTGCCGAACGTCCTCGTCCGGTACAAGCACGTGTTGCGCAACACGATGATCCCGATCATCACCGTCCTGGGACTGCAGATGGGGACGCTCATGGGCGGGGCGGTCATCACCGAGACCGTCTTCAACTGGCCGGGACTCGGCCTCCGTCTCGTCGACGCGCTGCACGCGCGTGACTGGCCGCTCATGCAGGGGATCATCCTCTTCGTCGCCGGCGCGTTCGTGATCATCAACATCGTCGTCGACGCGCTGTACGCCTACCTGAACCCACGGGTGACCGAGGAATGATTTCGGATCGAACCAGATCGAACCTGAAACGCACGTTCACCGAGAGTCTGCTGCCGAAGGTCGGCCTGCTCTTGCTGGTCGCTATCGTCCTGATGGCGATCTTCGCGCCGCTTCTTGCCACCCACGACCCGTCGCGGACGGGCTACTACACCGAGGAGGGGACGGAGTACCCGCCGCTTGGCCACGAGTTATCGACGACCGTCGCCCAGGAAGGCGAGTTCGCCGAGGTGACGGTCGAACCGAGCCGCGAGCACGTCCTCGGGACGAACAACGTCGGTCAGGACGTCTACTCGCGGTTCGTCTACGGCGCTCGCGTCTCGGTCCTCGTCGGACTCCTGGCGACGGCGCTCGCGATGGCCATCGGGGTTCCGGTCGGACTCGTCGCGGGCTACTACGGCGGCCGCGTCGACGACGCGCTGATGCGCGCGGCCGACGTCATGCTGGCGTTCCCCTCGCTCGTGCTCGCGCTGGCGCTGATCGGGGTCTTCGGCACCTCGCCGGTCTACGTCCCCGATCCGATCGTGACGGCCGGCTTCGCCGAGGGGATGCCCGAGCGGATCCCGATACCGGGGTCGGTCACGGTCGTCGGGGCGCTTGTCATCTGGGTCTGGTTCGCCCGCGTCGCCCGCGGGGAGGCACTGGCCCTGCGCAACCAGGAGTACGTCAAAGCCAGCAAGAGCTTCGGCATGCGCGATAGCGCGATCCTGTTCAAACACGTGCTGCCGAACAGCCTCACCCCGATCATCGTGCTGGCGACGATCCAGGTGGCGGTGATCATCCTGCTCGAGGCGTCGCTCGCGTACCTCGGATTCTCCGGGACGACGCTCTCGTGGGGCTACGAGATAGAGCGCGGTCAGGACGTCCTCCGGACCCGCCCGTGGGTCTCGATCGTGCCGGGGATCGGGATCATGCTGACGGTGATCGCCGTCAACCTGCTGGGTGACTGGTTCCGCGACGCGTTCGATCCGAACATCGGGGGAGGTGAGCGCGGTGCCTGACGACGTCCTCCGCGTCGAGGGCCTCTCGACGCGGTATTTCACCGAGGAAGGACGGGTAAACGCCGTCCACGACGTCGACCTGCGACTCGAGCGCGGCGAGGTGTTCGGCATCGTCGGCGAGTCCGGGTCGGGCAAGAGCGTCACCGCCCGATCGGTGATGGACCTGATCGAGTCGCCCGGCCGGATCACCGACGGCGAGATCTGGTACCGGAACGAGGAGTTCGCCGAGGCCGTCGCCGGTCGCCATCCCGACGCCGTCGAGGGAGACGCGGTCGAACTCCGGTCGATCCCGGAAGAGGCCAGACGCTCGCTGCGCGGGAGTTCGTTCAGCATGATCTTCCAGGACCCCGAGAGCAGCTTCAACCCCAGTCTCACCGTCGGCGAACAGCTAGCCGAGGCCGTCGAGGTCCAGCGCCGGGCGAGTGCACGACCCCGTTCGGGGGTCGCCCGGACGCGCGGATCGGAGTACTCGCTGGGATCGTACGTGGTCTCCTGGGGCGTCCCGTCGAAGCGGTACGTGAGCCACGAGAGCCGGGAGCGGGCGGTCGAGTTGCTCGAACTGGTCGGCATCCCCGACCCCGCCGAGCGCGCCGCGGAGTACCCCCACGAGTACTCCGGCGGGATGCTCCAGCGGGCGATGATCGCCCAGGCACTCGCCGGCGAACCCGACGTGCTCATCGCCGACGAAC
This sequence comes from Salinilacihabitans rarus, assembly GCF_024296665.1. Taxonomy (NCBI): domain Archaea; kingdom Methanobacteriati; phylum Methanobacteriota; class Halobacteria; order Halobacteriales; family Natrialbaceae; genus Salinilacihabitans; species Salinilacihabitans rarus. The sequence goes on from NZ_CP100762.1 coordinate 1,288,316, forward strand.
CCACCACCGCGCTGGACGTCACCATCCAGGCCCAGATCCTCGAGTTGCTCGCCGATCTTCAGGCGGAGACGGGGATGACGATCCTGCTGATCACGCACAACCTCGGGGTCATCGCCCGGATGTGCGACCGCGTCGGCGTCATGTACGCCGGCGAAATCGTCGAACGCGGCACCCTCGAAGACGTCTTCGCTCGCTCGACCCACCCGTACACTAGGGGCCTCCTCGGAAGCGTTCCGGACCTCGAAGCGGCCGGCGGTCGACTCCAGCCGATCCCGGGGAACGTCCCGAGTCTCCTCGACCACGAGATGTCCGATCGGTGTTACTTCGCCGACCGCTGTCCGAAGGCGATGGACGACTGCCTCGACCACCCACCGGAGTTCGACGCCGACGGGAGCGCCGACCACGAGGTGCGCTGTGTCCTCGCCGAGGTGGAGTACGACGAGTCCCGGGCGCTCCCCGAGGACTACTTCGAACGGGCGGACGCGAGCGAAACCGGGACGCGTCCCGTCGCCGCCGCGGACGAGGAACCGCACCGGGCCGGCCCGGGGACGGGCCGGGAGGCCGAGACGACGCCGGCCGGCGACGGCTCGCCCGACGGGGGTGACACCCGATGAGCGGCGACGAGCTGCTGGTCCGCGTCGAGGAGCTGAAAAAGTACTTCTGGGAGCAGGACTCGCTGCTCGACCGCCTGCTGGGCGCCGAGCCGACGGCGGTCCGCGCGGTCGACGGGGTGAGTTTCGAGGTCTACTCCGGGGAGACCCTCGGGCTGGTCGGCGAGTCCGGCTGTGGAAAGTCGACGACCGGCGAGACGCTGTTGCGCCTCCTGTCGCCCACCGACGGCCGCGTCGAGTTCCGCGGTCGGGACGTGTACGGCCTCGCGGGCGAGGCGCTGGAGACGTTCCGCCGGGAGGCGGCGATCGTCTTTCAGGACCCGTTCTCCAGTCTCGACCCACGGATGACGATCGGCCAGATCGTCAAACAGCCCCTGGACGTCCACGACGTCGGCACCGAGGCCGACCGACTCGAACGCGTCGAGGAACTGCTCGAACGCGTCGGGCTCTCGGCCGACCAGTTCGACCGCTACCCCCACGAGTTCTCCGGCGGCCAGCGCCAGCGGATCGCGATCGCGCGGGCGCTCGCGCTCGAACCCGAGTTCGTCGTCCTCGACGAACCGACGAGCGCCCTCGACGTCTCCGTGCAGGCCCAGATCCTCAACCTGCTCGCGGACCTCCAAGAGGAGTTCGGCCTCACCTACCTGCTGATCAGCCACGACCTCTCGGTGGTCCGCCACGTCTGTGACCGCGTCGCCGTCATGTACCTCGGCGAACTCGTCGAGGTCGGTCCCGCCGCGGAGTTCTTCGCCGATCCCAAACACCCCTACTCCCGGGCGCTGTTACAGAGCGTCCCGCGGGCGTCGATCGAGGAGCGAGAGCGGGAGGTCGACCCGCTGGCCGGCGACGTGCCGTCGCCGCGGAACCCGCCCTCGGGCTGTCGGTTCCGGACCCGGTGTCCGGTGATCATCCCGCCGGAGGAGATGGCTATCGACCAGCAGGCGTTCCGTCTGGTGACCGACGTCCGCCAGCGGATCGCCGATCGCGAACTCAGCGTCGAGGAGATCTGGGCCGACCTCGGCGTCGACGACCCCGACGGAGACGTCCGCGCCCGGCGCGCGGACGAGTTCGCCGCCGCCACCCGCCAGCGGATCGCCGGCGACGCGCTCCCGCCCGCTCACGAAGCCCGCGTCGAGGACGCCCTGACCGCCCTCGCGACCGGCGACTGGACCCGGGCGGCCGACGACCTCCGCGAGCGCTACGAGAGCGTCTGCGAACGCGACCACCCCGCGCTGGGCGACACCGAACACCCCGTGGCCTGCCACCACTACGACGACCGCGGTCGGGGATCGGTTCCGGACGTCGGCGCGGCCAGCGAGGAAGGGGTCGCGGACTGAGCGGCCCCGGCCGAGTCGAGGGACCCGACTCGCGGGCGATACGCGGCGGCGACCGCGCCGACGAGGGCGAGCGTACGCGCGGACGGTGGACGAGCCCCGCGCTCCATTTCGAAGCGAAACCTATAGGCCGGATCGGCGGGGAGTCCAACCGTGAGCCGGTACCGAAACCTCGCGCTCTTCCTCACGCTCGCCGCCGTCTGGGGGACGGCGTTCGTCGCAATCAGCGCCGGCCTCGCGCACTTCCCGCCCGTGCTGTTCGCGGCGTTGCGCTACGACGTCGCCGGGGTGGTGATGCTGACGTACGCGGCCGCGGTCGTCGACGACCCGCTGCCGCGCGGGCGCGGCCAGTGGCTGCTCGTGCTCGTGGGGGCGACCCTGCTGATCGCCGCCTACCACGCGTTCCTGTTCGTCGGCCAGCAGAACACGACGGCGGCCGCCGCGGCGATCCTCGTGAGCCTCTCGCCGGTGCTCACGACCGGCTACGCGCACGTACTCGTCCCGTCGGACGCGCTCTCGCCGGTCGGCGTCGTCGGCGTCGTCCTCGGCCTGCTCGGCGTCGTCGTCATCGCCCGACCGACGCCGTCGGACCTGCTCGCGACGGACGTCGTCGCGACGCTGCTGGTCTTCCTCGCGGCCGCGTCGTTCGCGCTGGGGAGCGTCCTGACCCGCCGGATCGGCGCGACGATGCCGATCGAGTCGATGGAGGCGTGGTCGATGCTCGGCGGGGCGGCGCTGTTGCACGCGGCGAGCGTCGGCCTCGGCGAACCGATCGACCCCGCCGTCTGGACCCACCCCACGGCGCTCGGCGCGCTCGTGTACCTCGCGCTGGTCTCGAGTGCCCTCGGCTTCCTCATCTACTTCGACCTGCTCGAACGGCTGGGCGCCGTCGAGATCAACATGGTCTCGTACGTCGCGCCGGTGTTCGCCGCGGTCTTCGGCTGGCTCCTGCTCGACGAGGTGATCGACGCGCCGACCGTGCTCGGCTTCGGCCTGATCGTGGCCGGCTTCGTCCTCGTCAAGCGCCGCGCGCTCCGCGACGAGGTCGGCTACCTCCGGCGGGCGTACTCGGAGTCGGGGGACTGACCGGGAGCCGTCGCGCTCGGCGTCGGGAGAACGAAGGGAAAGCGGCGAGGCGAGTGAACCGCCCGGTTAGCGCCGGTGTGAGTGGCCGACGTAGAGCGCGAGGAGGTTCAACGCGAGGAGACCGAGAAACGTCGCCGTCTCGGTCGAGTTCGAGAGGCCGGTAGCGAGCACGGGGACGTGCAGGAACGGCAGGACGATAGCCGTCCAGAAACTCGCCACGCGAATCGGTTTCGCGAGCGAGGGGACGCGTCGCTCGAGCGCGCCCTGATTTGTGTGCTGTTCGTCGGAGCCGACGTCGCGGGCCGACGTCGCGCGCCGGTCGTGGGTTGCGGGGGGACTCGACATTCGGTGCACCTGCGGCGTCACCCACCTACCTCGAACTCGCTCATATATTCCGCCGTGCGTTTCGCGATCTTGAGAACAGTTCACGCGATTAGCCACAGTTAACCGGAGTTCCGATCGACGGCGCGGCGACCGGGGCGGCGTTAGGTACCGGTTTACGGCCGCGAGCGGGCGTCGAGCGTGGCCGACACCGGCGACGCGAACCGGCGAGAAAAACGAGACCGAGCGGGACGGAGCGTTACTGGAAGCCGATCCGGCTGCCGCGACGGCCGGTCGGTTCGGCCGCGTTCGTACCGCCCTTGAACTCCTCTTTGATCTGCTCGTAGTAGTCGAGGATGTCGTCGGTGATCGTCGGGCGGACGTTCTCCATCGCCTTGCGGAAGTGACGCATCTCGACGATGTCCGCGTCGGGGTCCTCGCGCAGCGCCTCGATGGCCGCCTCGCGGGCGATCGATTCGAGGTCGCTACCGACGTAGCCGTCGGTGATCTCGGCGATCTCGCGCAGGCTGACGTCGGCGGCAAGCGGCGTGTTCTCGGTGTGGATCTCGAGGATACGCTCGCGGCCGTCGGTGTCCGGCTCGCCGATCATCACCAGCCGGTCGAACCGCCCCGAGCGCAACAGCGCGGGGTCGATCATGTCCGGCCGGTTGGTCGCGCCGATCACCATCACGTCCTCCATCTCCTCTAGCCCGTCGAGTTCGGTCAGCAGCTGGTTGACGACGCGCTCGGAGACGTTCGAGCCGACGTCGCCGCCGCGGCCGGGCGCCAGCGAGTCGAGTTCGTCGAAGAAGACGACCGTCGGCGAGACCTGCCGCGCCTTGCGGAAGGTCTGGCGGATCGCCTTCTCGGACTCGCCGACCCACTTGCTGAGCAGTTGCGGGCCGCGCACCGAGATGAAGTTGGCGTTGGTCTCGTTGGCGACCGCTTTCGCCATCAGCGTCTTGCCGGTGCCCGGCGGGCCGTACAGCAGGACGCCTGCCGGCGGGTCGATCCCCATCCGCTGGAACTTCTCGGGGTTGGCCAGCGGCCACTCGACGGACTCCTGGACCTGCTGTTTGGCCTCGTTGAGGCCGCCGACGTCGTCCCAGCTCACCTTGGGGAGTTCGACCAGCACCTCCCGCATCGCCGAGGGCTCGACCTCGCTGAGCGCGCCGCGGAAGTCCTCGCGCTTGACGATCATCCGGTCGATGAGACTCGGCGGGATGTCCTCCTCGTCGAGGTCGATCTCCGGCAGGTACCGCCGCAGCGCCTTCATCGCGGCCTCCTTCGTCAGGCTCTCGATGTCGGCGCCGACGAAGCCGTGGGTCTCGTCGGCCAGATGCGAGAGGTCGACGTCGTCCGACAGGGGCATCCCGCGGGTGTGGATCTGGAGGATCTCCTCGCGGCCCGTCTCGTCGGGGACGCCGATCTCGATCTCGCGGTCGAACCGGCCCGGCCGACGGAGGGCGGGGTCGACGCTGTCGACCCGGTTCGTGGCGGCGATGACGATGACCTGTCCCCGCGCTTCCAGCCCGTCCATCATCGTCAGCAGTTGCGCGACGACGCGCCGTTCGACCTCACCCGTGACGTCCTCCCGTTTCGGCGCGATGGAGTCGAGTTCGTCGATGAAGATGATGGAGGGCGACTCCTCGCTGGCGTCCTCGAAGATCTCCCGGAGTTGCTGTTCGGACTCGCCGTAGTACTTCGAGATGATCTCCGGGCCGGCGATGGAGAAGAAACTCGCGGAGGTCTCGTTGGCGACCGCCTTGGCGAGCAGCGTCTTGCCCGTCCCGGGCGGGCCGTGCAGCAGGACGCCCTGTGGCGGCTCGATCCCCAGTTTCTTGAAGATCTGGGGGTGTTTCATCGGCAGTTCGACCATCTCCCGGACGCGCTGGATCTCGCCTTGCAGGCCCCCGATGTCCTCGTAGGTGATGCCGCCGCCGGTCTTCTCGAAGCCCGAGATGGGCTCCTCGCGCAGTTCGACGTCGGTGTCCTCGGTGATGAGGACGACGCCGTCGGGTTCGGTCTCGACGGCGATCAGCGGGATCGCCTGCCCCGGCGAGCGCATGAACGGGTGGTTCGTCGAGGACATGACGGGGACGATGTCCCGGCCGACCACGGGCCGCTTGAGGATCTGGCGTTTGACCATCCCGGCCGCGTCGGAGCCGAACTGGACCGAGGCCTCCTCGGGCGGGGCGAGGGTGAGCTTGTTCGCCTTCGTGGCCTCGGCCTTGCGGATCGTCACCCGCTCGCCGATGCCGACGTCGGCGTTCTGTCGGGTGAAGCCGTCGATGCGGACCGTGTCGGTGTTCCAGTCCTGCCGGTCCGCCCGCCACACCTTCGCGGCGGTGGTGTCGGCCCCTTCGATCTCGATTATGTCGCCCGGACTCAACTTGAGATGCAAGAGAGTGTCCGGGTCGAGACGGGCGATTCCGCGACCCGAATCGTTCGGGTACGCCTTCGCGACCTCCAGTTGGACTTCGTTCATGATTGGGAGAGGGACGGGGTGGTGTTCATTCCGGTTCCGGCTCGGATAGGTTTTGTGTTAGCGAGGGTATGCCCCACCATGCTAGCCGCTGCCATGAGAAAGTCGGTCGGGAGCATACATAGATGTACCGGGAGCGACCGCTTCTTGCGAATTCGACCCGTCGCCGGCGACCCCGACCGCCCCGAGAGGGTGAGTTTTTGGTTCCGCCGACCCCGGTCGTAGGTATGGACACACTCGCGTTCGACGGCCGGGCCGGCGCGAGCGGGGACATGATCCTCGCCGCCCTGCTGGCCGTCGGAGCCGACCCCTCGGTCCTCGACCCCGTCGAGGACGCGCTGGACCTCGAGTACCGGATCGGCCGCACCGAGAAGTGCGGCATCGCCGCGACGGCTGTCGACGTGGTGTTGACGGGGTCGGACGGCGGAGCCGACGGCGAACACGGTCACGGAGACGGGGGCGAGGACGGGCACGACGCACACGCCCACGACCACGACGAGGACGGGCACGACCACCACGAGCACGATCACGTCCCCGCCGAGGGTCACGGCCCCCACCGGAGCTATCCCGAGGTCCGCGAGATCGTTTCGGAGATGTCCCTCCCCGAGTCGGTCGAGCGCGACGCGCTGGCGACCTTCGAGATCCTCGGCGAGGCCGAGGCCGCCGTCCACGGGACCGACCTCGAAGCGACCCACTTCCACGAGGTCGGCGCCGACGACGCCATCGCGGACGTCGTGGGTGCGGCGCTGCTGCTCGACGACCTCGACCCCGACCGCGTCGTGACGACGCCCCTGTCCGCGGGCGGCGGGACCGTCTCCACGAGCCACGGCGAGTACCCCGTTCCGACCCCCGCGGTCGTCGCGGTCGCCGAGCGCGCCGACTGGTCGCTGCGCGGCGGCCCCGTCGAACGCGAGTTGCTCACCCCCACGGGCGCGGCCATCCTCGCCCGCGTCGCCGAGGGCGTCGAGACGCTGCCGGCCGTCGACGTCGAGTCGGCCGGCTACGGCGCCGGCGGCTACGACCTCGACCCCCACCCGAACGTCCTCCGGGCACTCGTCGGCCGGGCGGAAGGCGACCTCGTCCGCGACGAGATCGCGGTCCTCGAGACGAACCTCGACGACGCGACGCCCGAAGTGCTGGGCGGCCTGCAGGAGCGCCTCGCCGACGCCGGCGCGCGGGACGTCTCGATCCTCCCGGCGACGATGAAGAAGTCCCGGCCGGGACACCTCGTGAAAGTGATCTGCAAGCCCGCGGACCGCGAGCGGGTCGCCCGTCGGCTGGCCGAGGAGACCGGCACGCTGGGCGTGCGCGACGCGGGCGCCACCCACCGGTGGATCGCCGAGCGGGCGTTCGAGACGGTCGACCTCGACGTCGACGGCGAGACCTACGCGGTGACGGTGAAGGTCGCGAGCGACGCCGACGGCACAGTGTACGACGTCAGCGCGGAGTACGACGACGCGGCGGCCGTCGCCCGCGAGACCGGGCTGGCGGTCCGCGAGGTGATTCGGCGGGCCGAACGGTCGGTCAAAGCGAGAGGTTCGTTCGAGTGAGGCGACCGGTTCGCGGTTCCGGGGCTACTTCCGACGCGACGTTGTCGATAAAATGAACCGCGAAGAATCGTACCGAGTTACGCTGGATCGTTTTCAACGGGGAGGGTAATTATCCCGCGTTGACCGGTTCCAGGTCCAGACTCACGTCGAACTCGACTTCCTGTTCGTTCCCGGTGTCGGCTTCCTGATCGATGTTAGCGACGTTCACCTGCTCGACGCTCTGTCCCTGGCTCACCGTAGCCGTGGCGCTGGCGCCCGCGGTGGCGCCGTCGCCACTCTTGTGGTGGTCACCGTCACTAACGGCGGTCGCGGTGGCTTCGGCGCTAGCGGTCCCTATCTGGTTGTTGTTGTTCTCCTGGTTCACCTCGGCGATGTTCACCGCGTCACCGCTCGTCTGGTCGCCGAAGTCGATGTCGATGAGGCCGTCATCGACGTTGTTCATCGGACCGTCCTGCGCCGCTGCCGTGCCCGCCAGCCCCACGGCCATGAGACTAGCGATCATCGCTACTGCCAGTGTGATCGTGATTGTGCGCTTCATAGGTTCTTGAGTCCTCTTCAGGCACGCATCACACGCCCGATGTGTGACCGTCGGACGGAGCGACGGATTCGTCGCGGACGGGGCCGACCAACTCTCCGCTGGTGGCGCCGTGACGCGTTGCCCGGTCGTAGCTCATCACTGACCGCCACTTATACCCGGAGAACAGTTTCGAAGGAATAAGCGGATTAGAGGCGCGAAAATCGTCTCTCGGTCGTCGTGGGTGAGTGTCACCGTTCCGTGAGTATCGTTTCGCCGCCGTTACACGAGCGCCGTCCTGTCGCTTCCGAATGGGTAGCCCCGGCCCGTCGCCGCCCTCCGACCGCGGAAATCGGCTCTATCACGTGACCGACGGGCCGCGAAAGTTACCAACGACCGTTTTTCGTGGGCAAAACGACGATGTAATCCGCGCCTCCGACGGCCGGAGTCGTCGTCTGGCGGCCCCGACGCTTCGCTTCTCGGTCACCCGACCGGTGTCGGCGGACCCGACGGAGACGGCAGTTCACGGACGCCGGAGTGACGCGTGAGCCAGCGCCGCCCTCGGCGGTCGCGGCGACCGAATCCGGAGTCTCGCGCCGTCGCGTTCGGGCCGAGCAGGCGGCGCCCGGCGCCGTTCGGAGGCCCTCACGAGCGGTTTCGTTCCCTCTCCGGGGAGAAATACCGACGTTCGACGCCCGAAACGGAGGTCCCGACCGCGGACCGGCGACGAACCCGTCCGCCCGCGACCGGCGGCCGACCGCCCGCTCGCGTCGGCGGATCGCGCCGTCCAATCCGTCGGCGGGCAAGACACTGTTTCTGCGAGCGAACCGGCGGCAGTTCACAGCGGTTCGGTATATTGTCTGTTGAACTGACGTGACGATCGCAGGAGCGAACGACACCCGCGTCGGTACCGCCGGACATGCCCGTCGACACCGCGGTCGTCCTCGCCGCCGGGGAGGGGACCCGCCTCCGGCCGCTCACCCGGAACCGTCCGAAACCGATGCTCCCGGCGGCGACGAAACCGATCCTCGAACACGTCCTCGATCGCCTCGCGAACGTCGGCGTCGGCGAAATCATCGTTGTCGTCGGCTACGGACGCGAACGGGTCCAGTCGTACTTCGGGCCCTCCCACCGGAACGTCCCGCTCACGTACGCCACGCAGGAACACCAACTCGGGACGGGACACGCCCTCCTCGCGGCCGAGTCGGCCGTCGACGGGACGTTCCTCGCGATCAACGGCGACCAGATCGCCGACGCCCGGATCGTCCGGGACGTCGTGGACGCACACGACGGCGCCGCCGCGACGCTCGCGCTGTTGCGACGGCCGAGCGTCGCCGGCTACGGCGGCGTCCTCGTCGACGACGGGCAGGTGACCGGGATCGTCGAGAACCCGTCCGACGACGGGGAGTACCTGCTCAACGCGGGCGTCTACGCGCTCGAACCGTCGGTGTTCGACGCCGTCCGCGAGGCCGAGCCACGCGACGGGGAGCACTCGCTGGTCGACGGGCTGACGCGGCTCGTCGAGGCCGGCGCGGAGGTGCGGGGCGCGGTCTCGGACGGCCTCTGGGTCGACGCCACGTACCCGTGGGACCTGCTCGACGTCTCCGTCGAACTGCTGGACGAGGGCGTGGTCGACGGGAACCCGCGGGAGGCCAGCCGGCAGACGGCGACCGTACACGAGTCCGCCGTGATCCGCGACCCGGTCGTCGTCGACCGCGACTGCGCGATCGGGCCGGGCGCCGTCGTCGGCCCGTACGCGTGTCTCGGCGAGAACGCGACCGTCGGCTCGAACGCCGTCGTCCGGCGGAGCGTCGTCGACGCCGACGCCCACGTCGGGGACAACGCCACGCTGGTCGACTGCGTGACGGGAACCGGCGTCACGGTCGGACCGGGGTCGACGATCCCGGGCGGCCCGGGCGACGTCCGCGTCGGCGACCGCGTCTTCGAGGACGAGGCGCTGGGCGCGCTGCTGGCCGACCGCGTCCGCGACCGCGGCGCCGTCGGCTACGTCCCGGGGGCGATCGTCGGTCCCGACGTCGAACTGGAGACGGGGTCGACCGTCCGCGGGACGATCGAGGAGGGAACGGAGGTGCGGTCCTGATGTGTGGCATCGTGGGCTACGCCGGCGAGCGGACGAACGAGGACGTCGTCGACGTACTGCTAGACGGCCTCTCGCGGCTCGAGTACCGGGGGTACGACTCGGCGGGTCTCGCGGTCGCGAACTCCTCGATCTCGGTGGTCAAACGCCGGGGCGAACTGTCGGCGCTCGAGGAGGCCGTGCCGGCGGACGACCTCGAGGGGTTCGCGGGGATCGGCCACACCCGCTGGAGCACCCACGGGCCGCCGACCGACGCGAACGCCCACCCGCACACCGACTGCGACGGGACGGTCGCCGTCGTCCACAACGGCATCATCGAGAACTACCAACCACTGCGGGACGAACTCGAAGCCGAGGGCCACGAGTTCGACAGCGAGACCGACACCGAGGTCGTCCCTCACCTGATCGAGCGGGCGCTCGACCGGGGCGACGACGTCGAGACGGCGTTCCGGCGAACGATCGATCGACTGGAGGGGAGTTACGCCGTCGCGGCGGTCTGTGCCGACCGGGAGACCGTCTACGCCGCCCGCCAGCAGTCCCCGCTGGTCCTCGGGGTCGGCGACGACGGCTACTTCCTCGCGAGCGACGTCCCGGCCTTCCTCGAATACACCGACGAGGTCGTCTACCTCGAGGACGGCCAGTTCGCCTCGATCCGCTCCTCGGGCGTCGAGATCACCGACGAGAGCGGCGCGATCGTCGACGTGCCCGTCGAGACCGTCGACTGGGACCCCGAGGACGCGGGCAAGAGCGGCTACGACCACTACATGCTCAAGGAGATCCACGAACAGCCCCGCGCGATCCGCAAGTGCCTCCGGGGCCGTCCGCGGGCGCTCGAAGGCACCGTCTCGATCGACGAACTCGACGACGTGCCCCGCCCGGAGCGCGTCCACCTCGTCGCCTGCGGGACCTCCTACCACGCCGCGCTGTACGGGGCGCGGCTGTTCCGCGAGCGCGGGATCCCGGCGACGGCCGCCCTCGCGAGCGAGTACGCCGTCGACGCCTACCCCGTCGACGACGGGACGCTGGTCGTCGGCGTCACCCAGAGCGGCGAGACCGCCGACACGATGCGCGCGCTCCGGGACGCGGGCGGTCGGGGCGCGCGGACGCTCGCGGTCACCAACGTCGTCGGGAGTTCGGCCGCCCGCGAGTGCGATCACGTCCTCTACATCCGCGCCGGCCCGGAGATCAGCGTCGCCGCGACGAAGACGTTCACCTCCCAGCAGGTCGCGCTGGCGATGCTCTCCAGCGCCCTCGCCGACGCCCGCTCCCGGGAGTTCGTCGAGGCGCTGCGGGCGCTGCCCGACCGGCTCCAGTCGGTGCTCGACGACTCCCGCGCCCGCGAGATCGCAGACGAGTACGTCGACGCCGACGCGTACTTCTTCGTCGGCCGCGGCTACGCCGCTCCGGTCGCCCGGGAGGGGGCGCTGAAGATGAAAGAGATCAGCTACCGGTACGCCGAGGGGTTCCCCGCCGGCGAGTTCAAACACGGCCCGCTGGCGCTGATCACCGACCGGACGCCCGTCTTCGCCGTGATAAACCGGGAGGCGAACGCGGAGAAGATGCTCGGGAACGTAAAGGAAGTCGCGTCCCGCGGCGCCCCCGTGATCGCAGTGACGGACGCGCCGGAGGCGGTCGGCCACCACGCGGACCACGTGCTGCGGGTGCCCGACACGCACTGGCGGTTCACCCCGATCCTGGCGAACGTCCAGTTGCAGTTAGTGGCCTACTGGGTCGCGAACCGCCTCGGACGGTCGATCGACAAGCCGCGGAATCTGGCGAAGAGCGTCACCGTCGAGTAACGCGGTACTGCGCCGCCGCGGCCCGGTGCCTCGTCGAGCGGGAGCGGCGACGGGATCGTGCCCGCGCGATACGGCCGGAATAACGATGAAACCGTGAGATTAGGTCGAGGGAAGCCGACGGGCGGCGCACACCGCAGTCCGCCCGGCGCGGCTAGGAGCACGTTTCCCGACTCGAACGGACGACGCGGTTTTATGCCGGGCGCTGATACCGGTCGAAAAACCGCCGTCGTCGGTTCACTACGTCTACAATGCCCGAAACCGATACGTCCGACTCCGGCCCGACGTGGCGCGACAAAGGACGCGCACTGTACCGCGTCGCGACGTTCCAGCCGAAGTTCGCCCTCGCGGTGATCGCCTTGAGCGTCGTCGCCGCGCTGCTCGAGGGGGTCGGGTTGAGCTTCATCATGCCGATCGTCGAGGTCGCACAGACCGACTCGCCGGCCGAGAGCGCAGACGGCCTGCTCGAGGCGTTTCTGACGATCTACGAACGACTGGGGGTCCCGTTCACGCTCGGGTATCTGGTCGCGGGGGTGACGGGAGTGATGGCGGTGCGGTTCACTTCGTCGTTTCTGGTCGGGTGGGTGCGGGCGGCGATCGAGACGAAATACGTCAGACACCTGCAAGAGGAGGCGTTCGACCGGGCGCTGGACGCGAAAGTGGCGTACTTCGACCGGGAGGGGTCCGACGAAATCCTGAACGTGATCGTAACCCAGGCGGGGTACGCGGGAAGCGTTATCACCTACGTGTTGCGCTCGATCGAACAGGGGTTGCTCGCCGTGATGTACCTCGCTATCGCACTCTACCTGGCGCCGCTGTTGACGGTACTCGCGGCGGTGTTCCTTGGCGGTGTGACGCTTCTGTTCAAGCACGTACTCGGTACGGGCTACTCGATCGGAGAGGAAGTCGCCGACGCGAAAGAGGGCATCCAATCCCGGGCTCAGGCCGGAACCCAGGGCGTCCGGGAGATCAAGCTCTTCGGGATGATCGACGAACTTCGGGACGGTTTCAGCGAGTCGGCGGAGAAGTTCGAACGGAACTCCATCAGGGTCGAACGGAACGACTCGGCGATCACGAATTACTATCAGCTCGTGACCGCCGTGTCCGTCTTCGGCCTGATCTACCTCGCGCTGGCGTTCTCCCCGTTGAGCCTCGCTGAACTCGGCGTGTTCCTGTTCGCGATGTTCAAGCTCGGCCCCAAGATCAGCAACCTGAACAGGCACCTGTACCGCGTCGACAGCCAACTTCCACACCTCGTGCGAACGCAGGCGTTCATCGACGAGATCGAACGGAACCGCGAACCGACCGCCGCGTCGAGGGCGGTCCCGGCTCCCGTCGACCGGATCGAGGTCGACGACGTCCGGTTCAGCTACGACTCGAACGACGAAACGGTGCTCCGTGGCGTCTCGTTCGAACTCGAACGGGACGAGTTCGTCGCGTTCGTCGGCCCGTCCGGAGCGGGAAAGTCGACCGTCGCGTCGTTGCTCGCCAGGATGTACGAACCCGACGGCGGCGAGATCCGGGCCGACGGCGTCCCGGTCGACGAGTGTGACGTACAGGAGTGGCGCTCTCGGGTAACCGTCGTCAGACAGGATCCGTATATATTCAACGAGACCCTCCGGCGGAACGTGACCGTCGGGAAGCGAGACGCTACGCGCGCGGAGGTCGAACGGGTGTGCGAGGTCGCGCAGGTGACCGAGTTCCTTCCCGACTTGCCGAACGGATACGAGACCGTACTCGGCGATCAGGGGGTGAAACTCTCCGGCGGCCAGCGACAGCGGGTCGCGATCGCGCGGGCGCTGTTGAAAGACGCCGACCTGTTGATCCTCGACGAAGCGACGAGCGATCTGGATACGGCACTCGAACGGCGCGTTCACCGGGGAATCGAATCGATGGACCGGGACTACGCGATGCTGGTGATCGCACACCGCCTCTCGACGGTGACGAACGCCGATCGGATCTACACGATGGAGGACGGTGAAATCGTCGAGGTCGGGCCCCACGAGGAGTTGCTGTCGAACTCGAGTACGTACTCGTCGCTGTACTCGTTGCAGTCCCAGTAACCTAGGGACCCGACGCCGACGAGTTCGACAGGATCCGTTCGAGCACGGCCGGCCGCTCTACGTACCAGTCCACCGTCTCCTCGATTCCCGCCGAAAACGGATACCGCGGATCGTAGTCGAGGACTCGTCTCGCCCGTCCGATGTCCGCGACGTACCTGCTCACCTCACCCGTTCTGGTCGACTCCACGACGATCTCCGACTCGTTCGACGTCAGGTCGGCTACCCTCCGTGCCAGTTCGATCAGCGACGTTCCCTGCCCGGAGGCGATGTTCAACGTCGTGTCCGCGACTTTGTGATGCCGTTCGATACAGCCGTAGAGCCCATCGACACAGTCGTCGATGTACGTGAAGTCGAGTACCTTGTTCGCGCCGTAGACGATCAGATCGAGGTCTTCGTGACACCGGGCGACGAACAGGGGGACGACCCGGTCCGCAGCATCGTATCGCCCGTACACGTTCGAGAGTCGCACGATGGTCGTCGTCAGGTCGTAACACTGACCGTACGCCGTAACCATGGATTCGCCGCCGATCTTGCTCGCCGTGTACGGGCTCTCGCTGGTGTCGGCGTAGGTCGCCGACTCGTCGTAGACGACCCGATCGGTGTTCCCGTACACTTCCCTCGAACTGGCGAAGACGAACTTCGAGATCCCGTTCTCTCGGGCGAACTCGAGCAGGTTGAACGTCATCGTCACGTTCTCCATCGCGAGTTCCGGCCGCTCGACGAGTCGGTGAACCCGTGCGTGCGCTCCGAGGTGGATTATCGCGTCGAACTCCGACGACAGGTCGTCGAGGCCGCCCCTCTCGCGGAGGTCGACGAGTTCGGTCACCGCGTCGACCTCGTCCGACCAGCGGTTGGGGGTAACGTCGACGCCGGTCACGTCGTAGCCTTCGGCGTGTAACCGTTCGACGAGCGCCGTTCCTATCATTCCGCTACTTCCGGTGACGAGGATGGATTCGGGAGTCATGATTCGGTCTCGGGTATCGGTTTCGTTCGCCGGAACCGTCCGCTTGCCCCGTTCTCGAGCGTCTCATCCGTCGGCGTACGGGGCCGCCAACCGTTCGCCGACCGGTCCGTCGAACCGATCGAGGAGCAACTCGTCGAGGTACCCCCGCAACCGCCATCGGGAGGCGCTGTCGTCGTCGAGGACGACCCGTCCGAGTTGCCGCCACACGGGCGTCCCGTACTCCACGTCGACCAGCAAGCGAAACAGCGAACGAGGGTACGTTTCCGGGAAATTCTTCCGCCGAAATCGCAGGCTGTTGCGCCCGTACCAGTACGATACGCGCTCGCTCTCCGCCTGCGACGCGTTTATGTGGTACACGAGTGCCCTGGGGTGATAGACGAGCGTCTCGTCGCGTTTCCACAGTTTCGCCATCACGTCCAGTTCCTCGAACTGTGGATGGCCTTCGTAGTCCGGGTCGAACCCGCCGAGGTCCTCGATCGCGTCGACGCTGAACGACATGTTCGCTCCGACGAGGAAGTCAGTTCTGACGGGTGCCGACGGGATCCACTTGTAGGTACGTTGCGTGTGTTCGCCGTACTGGTTGATGAAGTTCTGATTCGTCGGCGAGGTCTCGACGTCGTACTGGAACGCGAGGTCTTCGTCCGTGACCGGAGCGGGCCCGCCCACGGCGACCGCGGAGTCGTCCCACTCGTATCCGCGTTCGATCCCTTCCAGCCACGTCTCCCTGGGAACGACGTCGTCGTCCAGAAAACAGATGACGTCCCCGTTCGACAACTCGATCGCGTCGTTTCGCCCTCGCTGTAGGCTGGTGTCCTCTCCCCTCGCGTGGTGACGGAGATCGATCGACCGTCGGCCAAAGCGCGACGCGTGCGATTCGACGACGCGTCGCGTCTCCTCGTTGGCGCCGTTGTTGACGACGATGACCTCGTCGGGGCGGGACCGCTGCGAGACCAGACGTCCCAGCAACCGATCGACGTGTTCGGGCCGATCGTACGTTACCACGGCGACTGTCGTCGTCAGCGACATCACGCAGTGACACCTCCTGACAGGTTCTACCGTCCTCGACGAGACGTATAACCATTATTCACGACACGAGATAATTACATTATTCGTGTGCAAATGTCATAAAATATCGTGACGTAAGCTCTCGAATTCCGCGCGCGAAGATCGACTCCCGGGGCTCGGCAGGGCCACGATCACGAGCGGGGGTTCGGCCGCTTCCCGTCGGTGGGGCCCGTTCGTCCGGTCCGGTCGACGATCGCCCGTAAACGTCGGGTCGTTTCATCGACGGTCCGCCGCCACTCGTACCCGCGGGCTCGGATCGCCGACCGCGGGGACCGCTCGATCGGCGCCGTCAACTCGCGTTCGAGCGCGGTCGCGAACCGCTCCGGGCGGCCGACCGGGACGGTCCGTCCACACCCCTCGACGAGCGACACGAGCTGGTCGAGATCGCTCGTGACGACGGGCGTGTCGGTCGCCATCGCCTCGAGGACGGTCCGCGGAACGCCCTCGGAACGGCTCGGGAGTACCAGCACGTCGGCGCTCCGGTAGATGCCCGGCATTTCGTCGTACGAGCGCTGCCCGTGGAACGCCACGCGGTCGTCGATCGCGAGGTCTCGAGCGAGCGATTCGAGGCGACCCCGAAGCGGGCCGTCGCCACAGACGTGAAGTTCGACGTCCGGAACCGCGTCCTCGACCCGGGCGACCGCACGTATCGCGTCCTGTGGCCGTTTGCCGTCGACCAACCGTCCGACGAACAACGCCACCGGGCCGTCGTGGTCGATCAACTCGCTCTCGGGGCCGTCGGGCGCGAACCGGTCCGCGTCGATCCCGTTCGGAACGACGTCGACCCGACTCGAGACGCCGACCTCCCGCAGGCGACGTTTCTCGGGCTCCGTGTAACAAAACACCACGTCGGCCCGGTCGAACGTCCACCGGCCGAGCGACTGCAGGTAGAGGTCGAACGCCCACTCGGGTGCGTTCTGCGAGTACAGCCCGTGGTTCGTGATCGCCAGCGGAGGGTCCCCGAGCGCGCGCCTCGCCGCGGCCAGGTTCGTCGAGAAGTACAGGTGCGAGTGAGCGTGAACGACGTCGAACCCCTCTGTGGCCGCCAGGTACCGTGCCACGCCGGGGCTGACGTCGTTTCCGAGCGGCGCGAGGGCCGGATCGAACCGCACCACCGCGTACCCGTCGCGCTCCTCGATCCGGGGGCGGTCGGGGGCGTGCCGGACGGTGAGGACGGTCACGTCGTGGCCCATCGCCGCCTGATCGCGGCTCATCGCGTGGACGTGGTACGGACCGCCGCCGCTTACGTCCGGGTAGACCTTCTGGGCGACACGCAGGATCCGCATCGGCGTGTTACCTCCTCGAAGTCCCATACGATTCGTCCCGATTCACCCTCGCAAGACGCGGTACACGTCCTCCAGCACCAGCCACAGTTGCCGGATCACGATCTGGAGGTCGAACCACAGCGACTGTCGCCGGATGTACTCGAGGTCGTAGCGAAGTTTCGCATCCGGGTCGGTGCTCTTCGCGTCGTTGATCTGCGCCAGACCGGTCAGGCCGGGCTTGACGAACCACCGCTTGCGCCACGTGGGGGCGTCGCACTCGAGCAACTGCTCTTCGTCCACCCACGCGGCTCGCGGCCCGACGACGCTCATCCGACCCGCGAGGATCGACCACAACTGCGGAATCTCGTCGAGGTGCGTCCGCCGCAGCGTGTGGCCGACCCGGGTGATGCGGTCGTTCTCCTCGTCGTCGGTCGGGACCGCGGACTCGTCTTCGGGGACCATCGTCCGGAACTTGTACACGCGGAAGGTGCCCCCGAACCCCGCCGTCCGCTCCTGCCCGTACAGCACCGGTCCCGGGCTGTCGAGTTTGATCGCGACCGCGATAGCCAGCACCAGCGGCGCGAGCGCCACCAGACCGACCGCGGCGAACGTCACGTCGAAGACGCGCTTGAACAGGTGATCGATCGGGTCCCACGGTTCGAGGTCCACGTCCACCAGTTCGCCGACGTCGTCCGCCGAAACCAACACGTTGTCGGCGTACTCCCGGTGTACTTTCGCGTCCACGCCGTGCTCGTGACACGCCTCCAGCGCGCCGAAGAACTCCGCGCGGTCGGCACGCCGGAAGGCCAACACGACGGTGTCGACGTCGTACTTCACGAGGACGTCCCTGAGCCGCGATAACCCTCCGAGACGGTGCAGGACGCCCTCGTCGCGCGTCGCGGCCGTCTCGCCGACGTCGTCGCCGGCGGTCGTCCCGCCGTCCGCGGCGGGTTCGACCGGTCCGCGGTCGACGTCGGCGATCGACGGACAGAGGTAGCCGAGAAGCGGCGTCCCGACCTCCGGCGCGATCCGTTCGATCTGTTCGCGGTCGTCGCCGACGACCAGCGTTCTCCCGGGGTCGCCGGTCGGTCGGCGAATCCACACGAACCACGCGGGAATCGTGATCGCCAGTAGCCCGACGGCCATCACGAGCGTCGCTCGCGGCAGGCGGTAAGACCACTCGAAGTAACCCAGCGTCGCGAGCGCGAGTCCGCCGATGAGCACGCGTTTTTGCGCGAGAAATACGGTGTCGAGGATGCGTCGCGGGTGGGGCTTGTAGAGCGGAACGAGACTTCCCGCGACCGCGAGCACGCTCAGCGCGAGCGCCCAGTACAGCGATTCGCCGCTCAACACCGTCACGTCGAGGCGGTTGAACAGCGGCACGTACGTCGTAAACAGCGACTGGGAGAGGCGGTGGTTCGCGACCGTAACCGCTCCGACGGTCAGTACGACGACTCCGAGGACGCTCACCGCGCGGTACCGCCAACCCGTGACCATTCATCACGTACGGCACCGGCGAATAGTATAATGCATTTGATGATTCCTCGTGACGGTTTACGAATGTAAACTGAATTGTGTCGTTCGAGCCACAATCACTCCGTAGAGCGTGTGTTCTCGCCGACGAATCGGTAGCCGCCGGCCGACGACCGCCCGGAACGGGGTCAGTCCAGTCGTACTTCCGACCCGTCTTCGACCGCCGCCGTCGAGACGCGGACCTCCCGGTCCCCGACGGAGTAGTTGCCGGGGTACGGCACCGTCACTTCCAGCCGGCCGTCGTCTCCGACGGTCACGTCCCGTTCGTACGCGATCGTCTCTCCCGAGACCGTCACCTCGGTCTCGACCGGCACCGTCTCTCCCGGTTCGCCCGGCGCGGTGATCGTCGCTCCCGGCACGACGGCGAAGGCCGTCACCTCCTCGTCCACGTACACCGCCCGGTAGTGTTCGAGCGCCTCGCCGCCGTCCCCGCCAGCGCCGAGGTCGTCGTGGAGTCGCGCCTGGGTGCTGTCGGCCGGGTACTCGGCCTCCACCTCGGTCAGGACGACGTACCCCACGTCGCTGCGGTCGAACTCCTCGTACCAGCCGTCCGGGTCGTCGCCGGTCCGGAACGCGTCGAAATTGTCGAAGGCGTACTCGTAGTCGTCCGCTTCTCCGCTGACGAAGTAGTTGTACATCCGGTTGTGTCCCCACACGCTCAACACGAAGTTCTCCGGGTACTCGCGGTCGACGGCGTCGGCGTCTTCGTCGATGGCCGTCGCGGCGCCGAACTCGGCGTCCCCGTGTGCCGTCTGACCGACCAGAGACGGCGCGTAGATCAGGCTCACCCCGCAGACCAGCAGCGCGATCCAGACCAGCGCGAAGAGCGTGCGACGGTCCCGCGGAACGACGATGCTCGGTTCGGGTTCGCCGCCGTTGGCCGCGACGGCCCGAGTCGTCGCGCTCCGTCCGGCCCCTCCGTCGCCCGCCGACCTGAACGGCGCGGGCTTCCGGGCGAGACCCGCCCACGCCAGCAGGTAGACGAACCCGAATCCGCCGAGCACCGAGAGCGGGATCGTTAGCTGGCCCGCGAACCGGCCCTGGATCGCCGCGAGCGCGAGCCAGAAGACGACGTACACGGAGAGCAACAGCCACGCGGGCTCGTAGCGGCGGTACGTCGCCCAGCACGCCCACCCGAGGACCAGCAGCGCCACGTAGAAGCTGAGACCGATCTGCGACACGGGGCCGAACACCACCGCGTCGTCCAGACCGAACAACGACGCCGTCTCCGTGATGTCCTCCCTTGCGACCAGATCGACGGCTCGGTCGGAGAGCCTCGCCCACTCGGCCGGGGCGAGACCCCGGAACGCGACGAGGCCGCCCGCGACCAGAATCGGTTCGAGTCCGACGAGGGCGGCCGCGGGCCACTCCCGACGACGCCACAGTTCCCCGAGTCCGACGACGGCCACCGCTCCGAGCGCGACGAGCAGCGAGACGCGGGGGACGAACGCGCCGTGCCAGCCCCAGCGAACGTGCAAGAACGCGGTGAGCGCCGCGCTCAGGCCCAGCCCGACCAAGATCGGCGCGTTCGCCGGTGCGGGCGGGAGGTCCGCGCGAACGTCGAGGGCGACCTTCGTTCCGACGTACGCCGCCGCGGGGACGAGCATCAGTATCGACCCGCCCCAGGCGAGGACCGAGAACGCGAGGGCGACCCCCAGTACGACGGTCGCGACCCGCGTCCACGGGCGTCGGAGGTGCTCGCGGATCGCCCGCCGCGTTGCGGAACGGGCGATCCGCCGTCGCCGCAGGTCGACGGCCAACCAGGCGAGCGTCGTCAGCGTGACCCCGAGCCAGAAGTACTGGTGTAACCGGTGTTCGAGGAAGCCGATGCCGGAGTACACGGCGTGAACCGGCGCGAGTGCGAGGAGGACGACCGACGCCACCCCGACTCGTACGTCGTCCGCGACGACGACGGCGAGCCAGTAGACGACGATCCCCAGCGCGACCGCCCCGACGACGGGCAGCCACGCGGCGATCGTCTCCGCCGCCCACTGGTCGCCGCCCAGCAACTCCGCGAGGAACCAGTTCGAAGCGTGGGTTAGCGGCCGCCTGCTCGCCGCTCCCTCCGGCATCCGCGCGACGACCGCGACGTCGGTGATCCCGTCGGACTCCGCGAGCAGCGCCTCCAGCCAGTAGCGGTAGTGGTACGGATCGTTTCCCGGCGAGACGACGCGGCCGTCGCGGAACACCGACCGGTAGTTCAGGATCCGCATCCCGAACAGGAAGACGAGCGCGCCGGCGAGGGCCGCGGCGGCGCGGGGGTCGAACGCGACCGGGAACGAGAGGTCGACTCCCGAACTCGCGGCGTCTTCGACGGCGATCGGTTCGTCGGCGAGGCCGGCCCGAACCCCCTCTCTACTGGCGATACGGTACTCGCCGTCGACCTTCGCGACGATTCCGCGAGAGACGAGTTCGCCGAAGGTTCCCGAGTCGAGCGACAGGTCGTCGAACGTCCAGGTGTCGTGCTCGGCGTCGACTTCGAGCACGGTTTCGATCACCCGCTCCCCGTCGGGATACTCTTCACAGAAGGACGTCACCGCGTCGGCGACCGAAGGCGGGTCCCGGTCGTCGCCCATCAGTCGCCCCCCGTCCGTGACCGGTCTCGATGCGGACTCCACCGCGTTCGACCCGCGGACGGACCGCGACGCGGACGGCTACCCGCGACGACCGGTCCGCGATCGACGCGACGGCGAACGGTCGGATCCCGTGATCGATTTCGAGCCCTCATGAGACATCTTTCGGGGGCCGTTCCCGACGCGAGGGTATTGTTTGACCCCACCTACAGCCGTGGCTCCCGATTTCAGAACGACGTTACTCACGGGAGCGACGGACCCTGCGACCCGGAGGCGGCGACGGGGCGCGAAACGCGAGAGTTCACGGATCGAATCGTCGGGTCGCTCGCGATCTGACGTACGACGGAACGTAGCTCAGTTGTAGTTTCCCCTTTTCGAACAGGAACTGGAAGACCGATCGCGCCCGTCGGGGATCCGCCATCACCGCTTTGTGAAACGCCTTGGCTGCGTTCGATAACTCGCGGCGCCGCACGTAGGACTTGCCCAGAACGTACCGATACTGGGCGCGATACGAGGACGGTAACTCGTCACGGAACTCCGCGAGGAACGCGGTCAGTCCGGCGATCTTTTCGGCATCGTTTCCGGTGAGTTGTCCGTCGTGTCTGTGGTATCGGTACAGCGGGTCGTCGATTCCGACCAGACGGTACCCCCGGAGGAGTCGTATCCAGAGTGCGACGTCGTCCATGTACCCGATCCGTTCGTCGAACGATCCCACGTCGGCGAGTGCAGACGCCCGTACCGTCAGCCCGCCCGTTCTCGCCTCGGTCTCGACCGACGGTCCGAGGTCGGCGGGCGAGGTCATCGCGGCGGCCGCGCCGTGTACGTCGACCGCTTTACCGTCCCGGCAGACTTCGAGAGCGACGAAGGTGCCCGCACACCGTCCGGATTCCGATCGGAGCGTTTCTATCGACCGCTCCAGAAACGTCGGTTTCAACTCGTCGTCGGAATCGAGAAACGAGACGAACTCCCCTTCGGCGGCGTCTATCCCGCTATTTCGCGCGGCCGAGGGGCCTCGATTGGTCTCGTGCGAGAGGAGCGTGACCCTGTCGTCCGCGTAGTCGTCGACGACTGCATCGGTTTCGTCGGTCGATCCGTCGTCCACGACGACGAGTTCGAAGTCCCGAAACGTTTGCTCGAGCACGCTGTCGATCGCCCGGGGGAGGACCGCGGCCCGGTTGTACGTGGGAACGACGACGCTCGCGGTCGTCATGCGGACCGTAGGCGCAACAGGTGCAAAAACACCGGGGGACGGATACCGGGTGGGCTACCCATGCGAGCCCTCACGCTGACCGTTCGGCACGGACGAAGTGCCCGCCGTCCCAGTCCCACAGCCGTTCGGTTTCGAACCCGCGGTCGTCGAGCCAGTCGTAGAGTTCGGTCGCGGGCGCGCTGGCCTCGTAGTAACTGTCCGACGTGATCACGTCGAGGTACACGAGTCGACACCCCGCGATCGATCGCTCCAGTCCCTTCAGCACCTCGAACTCCGCGCCCTCGACGTCGACCTTGAGCACGTCGGGTGCGGGGACGTCCCCGTCGACGAGCGCGTCGCCCGTCGTCGTTTCGACCCGGATTCCGTCCGACGCCCGATCGGAGAGGTATCCGAACTCGCCCGCACCCGCGTCTTCGGTTATCTTGAGCGTCCGTTCGCCGCTTTCGCGTTCTGCCAGCAACGCACGCTGGTACACGTCGGCCGAGAGACCGTTGAGCGCGAGGTTCTCCTCGATTCGCGCGACGTTGTTCGGGTTCGGCTCGACGCCGACGACGTATCCGGACTGCAGTTTGGCCGCCGCGAAGCAGGTGTAGATGCCGATATTGGCGCCGACGTCCCAGAAGACATCGTCCGGTTTCAGGTGATCCAAGATGTCGCCGAGGACCGGGAACGACGCGTCCGTCTCCGGATACCGCTGGAACAGCAGGTACTCGTCGACGTTCGCTATCTTGAATCGGAGCGTCAGTCCGTGGCTCGTGATCCGCTCTTCGGCGGGAACGAACGGCGAGAGGACCGCTCGATAGGCCTCCGACGCCTTCGTTCCGAGTTCGTACTGCCGTAACGGATCCTTGACCGGTTCCGGGACGTATCGAACCCCCTCCCTGACCGCGGATCCCACCCCGACGAGCAACTTCGCGAACTCCATACCCACTGCTGGCCGCGGACCTACTTATTTAAACCCGGCATATCGCCTCGATCGCGAGGTCGACGTCCATCGGTGCGCGGTAAATGGTTCATACAAAGTCGAGAAGCGGGCTCATCGGGCTGTTACGAGCCGAACTCGGACGCGATACGTCACAGACGAACGCGGAGGCGGGCGACTCCGACGGTGTCCAGCGCGCTGTGCAGCGGATGCGGCGCGATGTAATACTGAAGTAACAGGGCGGCGTCGGTTGAAATCGATCGCGAAGAGATGTTCCTAAACGTCCGGTTCGGACGACGCTCGCTCGAAGCGCCGTCGCGTTCGATATCGGCTGTACCCGTGCGAGCGACGCCGAGGTCCGAAGTCGGTCGCGTCGCTACTACACCTCCTCATGATTCCGAAACAGCGTCTCCTCCGGGGCCTTAACGCCCGTACGAACTTCGTTCATCTGTTCGCGGACTGTCACCCGGTCGTCCTCCAGTACCACTCCGTGAACGGAACCGGGTGGGACGACGTTCCAGCCGACTGGTTCCGGGCGCACCTCGACTGGCTACACGCGCGGTACGACGTCGTCGACCTCCCCGACGTGATCTCCCCGACGACGGGTAAAGGGGTCGCGCTCACGTTCGACGACGGACTGCGGAGTTTCCACCACACGGTCTTGCCGATCCTCCGGGAGTACGACGCGCCGGCGACGGTCTATCTCATCGGCGAGGCAGTTCTCGACCCGAAAGGCGAGTACATGCCGGTCGAGTCGGATTACATGACTCGGGATCAGTTGACCGAGATCGTCGACGACCCGCTGGTCACCGTCGGAAACCACACTCGGAGCCATCCGAAGCTCTCCGAACTCGATCGAGACGCGATCGAGTCCGAAATCACCGAGGGAAAGGAGATCATCGAGGAAGAACTCGGCGTCGACGTCGATCGGTTCTGCTACCCGTTCAACGACTACGATGCGACCGCCGTCGACGTGGCCCGCAGACACCACGCGACGGCGGTCACAAGCGGCGGCGAGCAGCGACTCATCACGTCCGAGACCGATCCGCACAGGATTCCGCGAACGAGAGGCGAAAAACCACCGACAGAAGTGCGATGGCTCGTCCCCGACCTGCCGACGCGACTCGTGGGGGGCTACCGGCGACTCTTCGGGTGAGATACGGTGCTATCGTCGAAGTCGAGATGGTGTCGGCGTTGAACGGTGCGTTCTCTCGATTGGTTGGCTGACTTCGGTATCCGTTCTCGGAACTGTTTGACGCCGGATCACGTGCGGCCGTATCGGACGCCGCACCAGGACGACGGTATCATCCGACGCGCCAAACGGCAGGACAGCCGCCAGGAGATCGCCGATGCAGAAACCGGGTCCGTACCGAACCGGACACCGGAATCGTATCTCTCATCCGGACGTCCAAGCCCTCGTTACCGGAACGGAAACTCGGCGAGATACCGGCGGGAGTTACCGTTCGCGGTCGTCGGAAACGAGAACGACGCCCTTCGTACGACCGACGAGCGGCGTTTCGTCGACCGGATGACGATTACGATGCTGTAGCCGCCGGGTAATATTGTAGACCGGGCGGCAAGGGTCGGTATGAACGTCGTGGATATTATCACCAATTCGGCCCCCGGGATCAAGCGAGGTGTTCGATACGTCCCGGAGCCGGTCAAGTCCCCGCTTCGTCAACTCGGCGTCAAATCGATCCTCTCGGACGCCTATCGGCGGCTCCTCGACCCGTTTTTCCCGACCGAACAGCGAATCACCGCCCACGGGCTCACGGTGCGGTTCAAAATCGAGGACCCGGAGGAGTATTTCGTCTTTCAGAAGTACCCCGAGACGGACGCGTCGTTTCCGGTCCTCGGCGACATCTTGACTCGTCTAGAGCCGGACGACGTCTTCTGGGACGTCGGCGCCAATATCGGCATCTACACCTGCTTCGCGGCGGCCAAACTGCAGTCCGGCGGCGTCATCAGTATCGAACCCAACCCGAACAACGTCGCGCGAATCGAGGAGAACCTCGCGCTCAACGGCCTCTCGGCGGAGGTTCACGAGCGCGCCCTGATGGCCGAACGCGACGAGGGCGTGCTACGGATCTACGAGGACGCGGACGCCGGCGCGTTCGGATTCCTCTCCGAGGACGGATCCCCCGTCCGGAGCGAGTCGCTCACGATCGACCCGACGGAGAGCGTTCGCGTCGAAACGACGACGGGCGACGCGCTCGTCGACGGGGGCGTCCCCACGCCGGACGTCCTCAAAATCGACGTCGAAGGCGCCGAACTCGACGTCCTGCGAGGGCTGGAACGAACGATCACGCGGGAAGGAGTTCGGGTGATCTACGTCGACGTGATCACGTCGGACGAGTTTTACGACCGACCCATCGCCCCGGACGAAGTGTACGAGTGGTTCGACGACCGCGGGTTCGAAACCGAACGGCTGTGGGACTGGGACGGCGGGCACTTCGTCCGCTGCGAGCGGCCCTAGCCGGTGGACGTGTCGTTCCGTCGCGCGAAGCTACGCGAACCGTCCGACTGCCGACCGGCCGCGCGGCCGGCGACCGGTCGCCCAAGGATCGTTTGTTTCACAGTAGCGTACATATAACAATGCGAGTCCCATTCGACGTCCACCGGTGAATGGCCCGCGTCAGCGTTATTACTCCCACATATAACGACGGCCAGTTTATCCCCCGAGCGATACACAGCGTCCTCGGGCAGACGTACGACGACGTCGAACACGTCGTCGTCGACGACGCGTCGACCGACGAGACGTCCCGCGTACTCGATCTCTACCACGATCCGCGGATCAAGACGGTGACGCGGGACACGAACGGGGGGCTCGCAGCGGCGCGAAACGACGGGCTCAGGGCGGCGGAGGGCGAGTACGTCGTCTTCCTCGACGCGGACGACGAACTGCTCCCACACGCGATCGAGACACTTCTGGAACTCGTCGAAGCCGGCGAGTGGATCGCGGTGTGTCCCTCCCAGCTGTGGATCTGGCGGGACGGAACGACGGAAGTCGATCCCGCGCCGCCGCGACCGATAACGAGCGAGGACATGCGAACCGACGGGATGCACGTCGTGGGCGGCGTCGGCGGGATGATGGTCGAGGCGGAGACGCTCGAGGACGTCGGCTCGTTCGACGAGGAGCTCCGGTACCTCGAAGATTACGACGTCTGTCTTCGACTCGCCGAAGCGCACGCGCTCCGCGGAACCGACGAAATACTGTACCTCTACCACCGAGGCTACGAGGGGCAGTTGACGACGCACAAGGACGAGTATCTGAGCGAACGACGGCTGTTTCTGAAGAAGAACCGGGATCGGCTCTCGAACCGACACCGGTCGAAGCACTACTACCGACTGGCTCACGCACACGCCGAGACCGGCCGGATGGACGAAGCGCTGTGGAACCTCCTCGACGCGATCGCCGCGTACCCGTACAGGATCCCGTACTACTACTACTTCCTCTCGATCGTCCTGGGTGAGCGGGCGTACGGTGTGGCCTCGAAAGCCCACGAAGCGATCAAGCGGCGGGTCGTCTCGGTGCTCCCTCGGAACCGACCCGGGCCACGACGAAACAGATGAGCACCGTCAGCGTCGTCACCCCGACGTACAACCACGCGGACCTCCTCCCCCGGGCGATAGAGAGCGTCTCCGAGCAAACGTACGACGACGTCGAACACGTCGTCGTCGACGACGCGTCGACCGACGGTACGAGGGGACTGATGGCCGACCACGACGATCGGGTCCGGTACATCAGAAAGGCGGAAAACGACGGGCTCAGCGAGACGCGCAACGTCGGCATCCGGAACGCGAGCGGCGACCGTATCCTCTTTCTAGACGCGGACGACGAACTCAGAGCGGATGCGATAGAGAGCCTGATCGAGCATCTCGACCGGGGGGAGTTCGTCGGCGTGATCCCCTCGAAAGAGAAAGTAGAGACGGACGGGAGCGTCAGGTTCGAGATCCTGGAGCGGGGCGTCGTAACCGCCGACGATCTGCGCGAGGCGAACGTGCTCGGCGGCATCGGGGGCGGCCTGTTCGAACGGGCCGCGCTCGAAGCGGTCGGCTGCTTCGATGCGGAACTCAGACACAGCGAGGATTACGATCTGTACCTCCGTCTCGCCGAGCGGTACTCGCTGTACGCCGTCGACCAGCCCCTGTACGTCCACTACACGGGGTTCGAAGACCAGCTGACGTCCGAACGGGGACACTACGAACACAGGGATAGCATCAGACGGTTCCTGCGGAAGCACGAAGGTCGGCTGTCGTCGTACCGACTCGCCGAGCGCCACTACAATCTGGCCCACGTCTGCGCTCGACAGAACGACCCGGGAGAGGCGGTCGGGGAGTTGAAACGCGCGATCGCGGCCTTTCCGTACCGACCGCCGTACTACTACTACCTCGTCGCGACGAAAGCCGGGTCGAGACAGTACGACGCGGCGCGAACGGTACACGAGACGGTCCGGGAGTGGCTCTCGAGGGTCACGTGACGCTGCGGTACTCCCGGAGGAGGCGGTCGAGAACTCGTTCGGGTTCGAACCGTTCGAGTCGCGCCTCGCACCGCTCTCGGAGCGTCGACAGCGACCCGGGGTCGTCGTAGACCGACGCCAGTTTCGCGCGCAAGTCGTCCGGGTTCCCCGGTTCGAACGTCAGACCCGCGTCCCCGACGACCCACGGGGGACCGCCGACGTCGGAGACGATGGCCGGCGTACCGTACTGCATCGATTCGAGGACGGCGCGGCCGAACGGCTCCGGCCAGGTCGCCGGGTGGACGAAGACGTCGGCCTCGTCGTAGTACCGCGGGAGGTTCGAGTGGGCGATCCAGCCGTGGAAGGTGACCCGGTCTGTCGCTCCGGTCGACTCCGCGTACGTTTCGAGCGCCTCCCTGTCGGGCCCGTCACCGACGACGTGTACGCGAATCGGACGTTCGAGGCGCGCGGTCGCAGCGAGGAGCGTCCGGAACCCCTTGTACTCCTCCAGACGGGCGACGGCGAGGACGTCGAACGCCGTCTCGTCGAACCGATCGGTCCCCGACGGGGGAGCGTCGGCCGCGACGAACCCGGGCTCGTAAAAATTCGGAACGACCGTGATCTCGACGTCGAATCCGACCGTCGCGTACACGTCTTTTACCGCCGGACTCTGCGCGAACAACTTGTCCACGCGGTCGACCAGTCGCGGAACGACGTTCGTTCGACCGACGTACACCGGCGATTTCAGCAGCTTTCGTACCATTCCGGTGTCGTCGTGGACGAACTTGCGGTAACTGGAACAGTGCTCGTAACAATCTGGCGTCATCTCCCCCTGGTTCGTACAGAACAGGGCGTACGAGTTGAGCCTCCCCACGACCGGCGTCTCGCCGTCTCTTCGGTACAGCCCGGCTGCGGGGAGCAAGATCGGCGCGAACACGTGAAAGACGTCACACTCGTCGTGGCGATCCATGAGTCGTGCGACCTCGCGAATCCACCGCACGGCGTGTGCCGATCGATCGATCGAACGCTCGACGACGGAGTACGGTCGCTCCGTCGGCAACTCGTTTCGTTCCCGGTCGATCGTCAGCAGCGTCACCGTGTGACCGCGCTCCGAGAGCGCTCGGGCCAGGGCGTCGAGGCTGACGTTCGATCCGCCGCCGCTGACGGAGAGCTTCTCACACAGGATCGTGACGTGCACGGTCGATCACCGTTCGGTAGCTTGGGGGGTCGGATCGGTGCGTCTCACGACGGGTCCGTGACACACGGGCTACAGTTCCACACTGATCTCCGACCCGCGTCCCCGATCGGAGACGGCTCCGTAAATTTCTAGGAGACCCCCGAGGACGCGTTCCCTGTCGTACTCCCTCGCCTTCCGTTTTCCGCCCCGTGAGAGGGCTCGAAGGCGATCACCGCGAACGAGTCGGAGGATCGCCTCGCGGAAGCCCCCGACGGAGCCGTCGGTAGTCACCCCGCCCTCTCCGATGATCTCCGCCACGGCTCCGTACTCGCTGCTCACGATCGGCGTCCCCGTCGCCAGCGCCTCCAGATATACGCGAGCCAGCGGCTCCTCCCAGATGCCGGGGTAGACGAAACAGTCGTGCTCGGCGTACACGGGCGGCAGTTCGGCGTTCGGGACGAACCCCGCGAACTCCACGAGGTGGTCGACGCCTCGCTCGGCCGCCTGCTCCCGGAGCGTCGATTCCAGTCCGCCGGTTCCGACGACCGTGAGTTCGAAGTCGAACGCGCCGTCGGTCGCGGCCTCCAGGATCGGGATCAGCTTCTTGACTCCCTTGCGCTCTATGAGTGAGCCGACGTACAAGAGCCCGTACGGCTCCGCGAAGTCGCTTCGGTGATCGATGGAGAACTCCTCGTCGACGGGATGCGGAACGACGTGGATGCGGTCGCGGTCGTACCCGAACCGGACGTAGTTCTCTCGAACGTGGTCGGAAGGGGCGCGGAACGCGTCGACGTGCGCGAGGCGTCGTTCGGCCGACCGGACCAATCGAAGGGAAAAGAGCTGGCTCGCCGTCCGGTAACAGTATCCGTACTCCTCGTTTTCGAATCCCGTGCGGGCGATGCAGTTCAGACACTTCGGGATCGACTTGCGCTCGCACTGTCGCTCGTTCAAGTAGAGCAAATCGTTCTTCGGGCAGACGCCCTGGTACGCGTTCAGCGTGACGACGGTCCCCGCATCCGTCTCCTTCCCAACCGCCGCGATCGCGGGAATCAGCGACATCAGGTAGCTGTGGACGACGTCGTACTCGCCGAACTCGTCGAGTCTGGCGGTGACCTCCTCGTTCAACCGCGTGTCCGTGTGCGGGTGACGGCTGTTCCCGGTGAGATATCGGTACTCGACCCCGGGCGTTTCGAGGTCGTCCGACGGCGTTTCGGCGCAGTACACGCACACGTCGTGGTCCGTCTCCGCGAGTCCGTTCACGACCTGCGTCGCCGTGTGAGTCGCGCCGGTCCCCTCCGCCGTCGGAAAGTGGGGATGGATAAAGGCGATCCGCATCGCCGACGGGTACCACGCGGGTTTCTATAATAGGCCGTCACGACGTCCGTGACAGTGTTCGGATCCGATGCGTGCCGGCGGGAGCGTTCCTCGACGGCTCGGACTCACGGGGAACCGCGGCGAACGGCACGTTCGAACGCCTCGACGAGTATCTCCTGCGTGTAGCCGTTTTCGACGATCGCCCGCCCTCGCTCGCCGAACCGCCGTCGTTTCGTCGGATCGGCCGCCAGTTCCCGAATCGACCGGCAAAACCCCTCGACGTCGTCCGGGTCGTGGAGGTATCCGCACTCGCCCTCGGCTACGGTGTGTTCGATCCCGCCGACCGAACTGCCGACGACCGGAAGCCCCACGGCCATCGCTTCGACGACGGTGATGCACAGGCCCTCGAACCGCGACGGCTGGACGTAGACGTCGATCGAGTTCAGGAACCGCGGCAGGTCACGAACCGCACCGAGCAACTCGACGTTTTCGAGCCCCGAGGACTCGATCCGGGACTCCAGCGCCGGTCGCTCGGGGCCGTCGCCGGCGATCCGGAAGACGACCCCGCTCCCGGCGAGTTCCTCCGCGACGGCGAGGAGCGTCCGGTAGTTCTTTTGCTCGGACAGCACCCCGACGCTTCCGACGACCACCGGGTCGGCGTGGCCGTGTTCCCGCCGTTCGAACTCGCTCAGCGGGACGCCGGCGATCGGAACGGTTCGGACGAACTCGTCGGGCAACTCGAACCGCTCGCGGAGCATCTCCGCGACCGGCTCCGAGTCGGCCAGCACCACGTCGCTCAGCCGACACGTGGCGCCGAACAGCCGCTTCCTGAGGGCCGATTTGAACCGTTCGTTGTGTTGCCACGTGGCGACGACCGCGTCGCGGTTGAAGATTCCGGCGAGTCGGACGAGGAGGACCGAGTGAAAGAGCGAGCCGACGATGACGTCCGCGCCGGCCACCGCCGAAACGAGCCTCGAAACGTCCCGAACGCTCCCGATCCTCGTACAGTCGAGGATCGTCCGATCGGCGGGGAGCCGTCGGTCGACGAACGTCTCCTCGTAGCCGGCGACGGTCACGACGGTGACGTCGTATCGATCGTCGTCCAGTCCGTCGAGCAACCGGCACATTCCGACTTCGGCCCCGCCCGTGTCGAGGGCGTTGATCACGTAGACCAGGTTGCACTCGTCCGGTTCGCCGTCCGTCCCGGAAGCGCCTTCCCCCGAGCCCCGCGGAATCGTGCCCGGCGTGTGGCTGAACGCGTCCATGTCGACTACGCGATGGGACTCGTCCGCGACTCCATCACCAGCGGTTCGTACCAGTCGCGGTTGGCTCGGTACCAGTCGACGAACCGGGCGACGCCCTCGCGGATGCCCGTCGTCGGTTCGTAGTCGAGCAGGTCGCGGGCTTTCGAGACGTCGGCGTGGGTGTGCCGGGCGTCGGCCTGGCGGGCGTCCTCGTAGACGGGGGTGACGTCCGCGCCGGTCTCGGCGACGACGTGGTCGGCGAGTTCTTCGATCGTGATCGTGCCGGTGGAGCCGACGTTCACCACCTCGCCGTCGGCGGCGGCGGTTTCGAGCAACGCGAGGTTCGCCTCGACGACGTCGTCGACGTAGGTGAAGTCCCGGGTCTGCCGGCCGTCGCCGTAGATCACCGGCGGCTTC
This sequence comes from Salinilacihabitans rarus, assembly GCF_024296665.1. Taxonomy (NCBI): domain Archaea; kingdom Methanobacteriati; phylum Methanobacteriota; class Halobacteria; order Halobacteriales; family Natrialbaceae; genus Salinilacihabitans; species Salinilacihabitans rarus. The sequence continues at coordinate 1,320,318 of NZ_CP100762.1, forward strand.
CCGTCGAGACACCGCGAGGTGAAGTTCGTGATCGCCATGTTCGGGCGCATCCGCGGCCCGTACACCGTGAAATACCGCAGGCTCACCGTCGGCACGTCGTAGATCGTCTCCCACACCCGACAGTAGTGCTCCGCCGCCAGTTTCGTCACGCCGTACGGACTCTGCGGAGTGGTCGGGTGCTCCTCGTCGTACGGCAGATACTCGACCTCGCCGTAGACCGACGAGGACGAGGCGTTGACGAACCGGCGGACGCCGTACTCCTCGGCCGCGAGCAGGAGCGTCACCAGTCCCGTCGTGTTGATCTCGTGTGGTTTCATCGGGTTCTCGACGCTCGTCCTGACGCCCGCCTGCGCGGCCTGGTGGAAGACAAAGTCGACGTCACGGGTCGAGAACAGGTCGGCGACGAGGTCCGCGTCGGTGATCGACCCCTCGACGAACTCGAAGCGGTCGCCGCCGACCTCGCGACACCGCTCGAGGTTGCGCTCCTTGATCCGGAGGTCGTAGTACGGGTCCATCGCGTCGAGGACGACGACCTCGTGTCCGCGTTCGAGCAGTCCGCGGGCGACGTGCGAACCGACGAACCCCGCGCCGCCGGTGACGAGAGCGCGCGCCATCGACGATCAGTCCGTTCCGGCTTCCGACGCCCGTTCGGCCGCCGCCGGTCCGACGACGGGTTCGGCGTCGCCCCGCAGCAGTTCCTCCGCTCTGTCGCGGTCGTCGGGGTAGCCGACGTCGATGCGCCAGCCGTCCATCCGGATGGCGTCGATCGTCCGGCCCGACTGGATCAGGAGGTCGATCGCGTCCGGCAGTTCGTACTCGCCCCGATCGGAGGGCTGGACGAGGTGACAGGCGTGGAAGATGGCGGGCGTGAACGTGTAGAAACCGGTCATCACGAGATTCGACGGTGGCTCGTCGGGTTTCTCCATCACCTCGACGATCTCGCCGTACTCGTTCGTATCCAGCACCCCGTACCGCGAGGCTTCCTCGTAGGGGACTTCCTCGACGAGGAACGCGGCGTCGGCGCGCTCCTCGCGCTGGCGGTTGATCACGTCGCCGAGGTTCGCCCGGAAGACGTTGTCCCCGAGCATCAACACGAACTCGTCGTCGACGTGGGGTTCGGCCTGGAGGATGGCGTGGGCGAGGCCCAACTGCTCGCGCTGGTGGGCGTACGTGATCGGCACCCCCTCGTACGCGTCGCCGTAGCGCTCGATGATCTGCTCTTTCATGTAGCCGACGACGACGATCAGTTCGTCGGCGCCGATCTCGACGAGGTTGTCGAAGACGTCCTCGACGATGGGCTGGCCGTCGACTTCGACGAGCGCTTTCGGCTTGTCTTCCGTCAACGGCCGGAGGCGGGTACCCCTGCCGGCGGCGAGAACGACGGCTTGCATACGCTACCACCATTCCGAATTCGGGCAAGTAGGTGAGCCCTGTAACTGCCGGGTGCTGGAGAGCGGGTCGCGGTACGGCGGAGCCACGTTGAAAGCGTTAACTGTCGAGACGGAGTACGGAAACGCGTCGCGGCGCCGAGACGGCGCCGTCTCGCAATGAACCGAAACGCAGGCGTCACCGAACTGATCCGGGCCGCCCTCCCCGAGTGGTCCGTGCCGGTCTTCGAGTTCGCGGCGTTGCTCGGCGACGCGTTCGTTGCGGCCGGCGTGTTGCTCGCGTTCGTCGGCGCCGACGCGTACCGCTGCGCCCGGCGCGGGTCGGGCCGTCCCGTCTCCGACAGGGCCGCGTTCGTGCTGGCGGTCGTGCTCGGCGGCCTCGCGCTCACGCTCGTGTTGAAGGCGGCGTTCGGCTTCTCGCGTCCGCCCTCGTCGCTGCAGGCCGTCCCGCGCGAGGGGGAGGGGTTCCCGAGCGGCCACACGATGGCGGCGACGGTCCTCTGGACCGCGCTCGCGCTCTGGGGCGGGCGCACGGCGACCCGGCGAGGGGTCGCGGTCGCGGCGGTCGCCGTCGGCGTCGTCGGCCTCTCGCGGCTCGCGCTCGGCGTTCACTACCTCGTCGACGTGCTGGCGTCGGTCGGGTTTGGTCTCGCCTACCTGTTTCTCGCGGCGACGCTGACGGGCCGCGAACCGGCGCGGGCGTTCGCCGGCGCGGCGCTGCTCGGGGCGCTGGCGCTGGCGGCGACGGACGGGAGCGCCGACGGATGGCTGGCGTTCGTCGGCTGCGTCGGGGGTGCCGCGGGCTGGTGGGTCCTCGTCCGCTCGCGGGTGCGGCGCCTGTGGGTCTCGGCGGTGCGGTGACCCACGTCGCGCCGTAAACGGGCGTCTATCGCCGAGTAGCCGCGTCGTTCTCGACGGCAATTTACTGATAACAAAGACCGTCTTCGGGTTATGACGGTTTGCGTCGCACAGACCTAGCAACAAAAGACCCTCACGGGACACGTCAAACGAATTACGACAATCAGGATGTCAGCACGATCACGGTTCACGTCAGTTCTCCTCGCGGCGATGCTGGTGCTGTCGACGGTGGCGATCGCCACCCCGGCGGCCGTCGCACAGGAGCAAGACGGAACACAGGCCGTACAGACGCTCGCTGACGGCGAGGAGCTCTACCTCGTCTTCGGCGCGAACCTCGAGGACATGACACTCGAGGAGTACATCGAAACGCACGCGTTAGGCGAGGTCGACCAGGAGACGTCCGCCGACGTCATCCAGTACCAGGACGTCGACCAGGTGAACATCAACCAGCAGGGCAACGCCACCTCGATCTCGATCGACAACGGGACGGCAACGGCCGTCCAGGAGGCGAACCAGCGGAACTCGAACTCCCAGGTCGGCGAGGCCACCGCCGAGAACCGGGCCGGTGACGTCTCGAACACCCTGTTCGAGGACGTCGGCACGGTCTACGTCGTCGTCGGCGACAGCGGCCAGCAGTTCGAGGGCTGGGGAATCGCCGACAAGAAAGGCGACAAGGCCGAGACGGTCACGCAGGAGGCCCAGGCGACGATCACGCAGTACCAGGAAGTCGAGCAGGCGAACGTCAACCAGCAGAACACGGCGTTCGCGATCGCCGAGAACGAGAGCGAAGCGACCGCCATCCAGCAGTCCTACCAGTACAACGAGAACCTGCAGGAAGGCGCCGCGAACGCGACGAACGTCTACCAGACCGACGGCGACGGCGATGGCGACGGTGCCAAGTACAAGAAAGCGCCCGACCACTACCAGATGACCTACGACTGGCACGCGGGCGAGCCCGCCAGCGCGGTCCAGTTGGCCGACGCCACAGTCGAGCAGGCCCAGGAGGTCGATCAGGCCAACGTGAACGAACAGACGGCCGCGGTCGCCATCGCCGTCGGCGAGAACGCGACCGCGACCGCCGTCCAGTTCACCGAACAGAGCAACCTCAACGCGCAACTCGGCACCGCCGAGGCCATCAACGTGCTCGAGGCCACCTCCGGGATGAACGTCGCGACCGCCGGCGCCGCCGCCGACGAGATCGTCAGTCAGGAGACCGAGACGGTCGGCAGCCACGACAAGAAGAAAAAGTCCGACGGCGACGGCGACGGCGGCGCCGCCCAGCAGAGCAACGCCGAGGTGACCCAGTACCAGAGCGCCGAACAGCTCAACGTCAACATGCAGAGTTCGGCGATCGCCATCGCGACCAACGGCAGCGAGGCGACCGCCGTCCAGCTGGCCTACCAGCAGAACTACAACGCGCAGGTCGGGTACGCCGACGCGGTCACCGTCGGCGGATCGAGCCACGGCGGCGTCGTCTACACCGAGGAGACGAGCGTGACCCTCGCCGGCGAGAGCAGCAGCGACTCGCTTGTCACGTTCGACTTCGCGGGCGAGAACTACCAGACCAACGACGTCGACCAGCAGGCAAACGCCCAGATCGAGCAGGCCCAGTTCGTCGCCCAGGAGAACTTCAACGAACAGCAGGGTGCCGTCGCCGTCGCGGACGGCGAGGGAGAGACCGCCAGCGCGGTCCAGTTGAGCATGCAGGAGAACGAGAATCTGCAGTACGCCGCCGTCGGCGCCGTGACCGTGCCGGCTACCCCGTAACGCTCGCGAGACGACGACGCCGAACCCGCGGCTTTTTTTGGCGCGACTCGCCGGGTAGCGGCGGCGTCGGTCGTCGCGTCGACTGCCAGTCAGCCCCGGTCGGCGTCGACGTCCCCGCGGTGCTCGTCGAGCGCCTCGTCGATCGTCAACTCGCCCGCGGCGACCCGGCGGGCGAGCAGTTCGTCGATCGCCCGGTTGGTCTCGCTGCGCTCGCGCGAGCGGTCCTTGATCGTCTGCAACTCCCCCTCCGTGGGTTCGATCTCGCGCTCCTCGAGGACCTCGCCTTCGAGGCGGGCGATGTTGACCGCCGCGAGCACGTCGCCCATCCCGCGGGCGCCGGTGCCGAGGTAGGGCGTGGTCCCGGTCTCGTCGACGAGTTCGACGCGGACGTCCTCGATGTCGTTGACCAGTTTGGCGCTCTCGAGGCGGGAGCCGTCGCCGACGCGGACGACGGGCGCGGTCGCCTCGGCGGCCTCGCGCTGGACGACCTCGACCGCGTCCGCCAGCGGCACCTGAAAGGCCGCGACCACCACGTCCCCCGAGAGAACCGCGATGCCGGGGTTCCTGCCGGGGTCGACGCCGATCACCGTCCGCCCGCCGCCGCCGCGCAGAGCCGCGAGCGCGCCGTCGACGGCCCGGCGGGGGTCGTCGGGATCGGCGACGATCGTCCGCTGCTCGAACGCGTCGGCGTGGGCGGCGTCCGTGACGACGACGGCGGTCGAGTCGGGGAGGTCGTCGTCGGGTTCGACCGTGGTGAACGTCGCCCCGCGGTCGCGGAGTTCGTTCACGACGCCGTGGTACACTTCGAAGTCTGACGTGGCGACGACGATCACGCGCGCCCATTCGCGGCCGCCCCGAATAAACTGCACTCTCCGGCCGCCGGTCTTCGCGGGCCGCCGATCGCACGATCCGGCCGGTTCCGGGGCCTTTTTGCCGCCGAGTGACCAACGAGAACCGTGAACGGGGAGCCGATCCCGACCGGCTGTGGCCCGGTCGACGAGTTGCTCGGCGGGGGGTTCGAACGCGGCGCCGTGACCCAGCTGTACGGCCCGCCCGCGGCCGGCAAGACCAACCTCGCGCTCTCGGCCGCCGTGGAGGCGGCCGCCGACGGCGGCACCGCCGTCTACATCGACACCGAGGGCGTCTCGGTCGACCGCTTCGAGCAACTGCTCTCGGCGCGGGCCGACGACGTCGAGGCGGTCGCCTCCCGGGTCGTCATCGAGGACGCCCTCGACTTCGCCGAGCAGGCCGAGGCCGTCCGCGACGCCGAGGAGTTCGCCGAGCGCGCCGACCTGATCGTCCTCGACAGCGCCACCGGCTTCTACCGACTGGAGCGCGTCGGCGAGACCCACGACGGCGACGCCCTCCGGCGGGTGACGGGTCAGGTGACCCACCTGCTCTCGCTCGCGCGCAAACACGACATCGCGGTCGTCGTCACAAACCAGGTGTTCGCCGACCCCGACTCCGACCGGACCCGGCCGCTCGGCGGGAACACCCTGGAACACTGGACGGGCGTGGTCGTCCGCCTCGACCGGTTCCGCGGGGGCAACCGGCGGGCGACCCTCGAGAAGCACCGCTCGAAGCCGGCCGGCGACTCGGTCACCTTCCGGATCACCGGCTCCGGACTGGACGGGACCGACGAGACGGCCCGACTCTGATCCGGACACACGTTCGCCGCCGCCCGAACGGTTAACAGCCCTGCGGTCCCCCGTGGTGGCATGGACGACCCCGACGAATCGACCGACGGCACCGACCGCGTCGCGGCGCTACTCGAGGCCCTGACCCGGGCGGAGAAACTCCGACTCGTCCGCGGGCGCGACGATCCGGCGGGGACCGCGACGGGCTACCTGCCGGGCGTCGAGCGACTCGACGTCCCGGCGTACCGGCTGGTCGACGGCCCGCTCGGCGTGCGCGCGGAGGGCGAGCGCGCGACGGCGTTCCCGGCGTCGATCGCGGTCGCGGCGACGTTCGATCCCGACCTCGCCCGGGCGAAAGGGGCCGCGATGGCCCGCGAAGCGAGGGCGCTCGGACAGGACTGTCTGCTCGCGCCCGGGACGAACCTGATCCGCGTGCCCCACTGCGGGCGGAACTTCGAGTACTACGCCGAGGAGCCGACGCTGGCCTCGCGGACGGTCGCCGCCGCGGTCGCGGGGATCCAGTCCGCGGACGTCGTCGCGACGGTCAAACACTACGTCGCGAACAATCAGGAGGCCGACCGCGTGCGCGTCAGCGCCGAGGTCGACGAGCGGACGCTGCGCGAACTCTACCTGCGGCCGTTCCGGGCGGCCGTCGACGCCGGCGTCGGCTCCGTGATGACGGCGTACAACCGCGTCAACGGGACGTACATGAGCGACCACGAGCGCCTCGTCGGCGAGGTGCTGAAAGGCGAGTGGGGGTTCGACGGCTACGTCGTCTCCGACTGGTACGGCACCGAGAGCGCGGTCGGCGCGGCGACCGCGGGGCTGGACCTCGAGATGCCCGGGGTCTCGCCCGAGGGGGTGGACGAGGACGACGCGTGGGACCCCGGCGACCTCGACGGCGAGGCCGCAGACGTCTTCGCGGGCCTCCCGGACGCGACGAAGGCGGGGCTCTTCGGCGACCCCCTCCGCGAGGCGATCGAAACGGGAGCGGTGCCGCCGGAACGGCTCGACGACATGGTCCGGCGGGTGCTGGGACAGATGGGACGGATCGGGCTCCTCGACGGCGAGGGCGACGGCCGCGACCGGCGCGACGAAGGTGCCCTCGACGCGCCCGAACACCGCGACCTCGCCGAACGGATCGCCGCGCGCGGGACCGTCCTGCTCGAGAACGACGGCGTCCTCCCGCTTTCGGCCGACGCCGACGTCGCGGTGATCGGCCCGAACGTCGACGAGGCGAAACTCGGCGGCGGGGGCTCCTCGGAGACGACGCCGTTCCAGTCGACGAGCCCCGCCGCGGGCGTGACGGCGCGGGCCGACGGCGAGGTGACCGTCGCGCGAGGCGTCCCCCGAGTTCCGGAGCTCTCGCTGTTCGACGTGCTGCCGTTCGTCGGGGACGACGAGGGCGACGAGGACGGAGGGGACGACGGCGACCGGGGCGACGAGTCCGGGCCCGAACCGAGCCTCGACGGGGCCGCCGCGGCGGCCCGCGAGGCCGACGTCGCGGTCGTCTTCGTCCGCGACCGGACCACCGAGGCGAAAGACCGCGACGACCTGCGGCTGCCCGGCGAACAGGACGCGCTGGTCGAGGCGGTCGCGGCCGCGAACGACCGGACGGTAGTCGTCGTCTACTCGGGCGGGCCCGTCGAACTGCCGTGGCGCGAGGACGTCGCGGCGATCCTCGAAGCGTGGTACCCGGGGCAGGCCGACGGCGACGCCGTCGCGTCCGTGCTCTACGGCGACCGCGATCCGTCGGGGCGGCTGCCGGTCACGTTCGCACCCGAGGACCGGTACCCGACGGCCGACGAGCGCCGCTACCCCGGCGTCGACGGGCGGGCGCGCTACGCGGAGGGGCTCTTCGTCGGCTACCGCCACTTCGACGCGGCCGGCGTCGCGCCGACGTACCCCTTCGGCCACGGGCTCTCCTACGCCGCGTTCGCCTACCGCGACGCCGAGGTCGTCGACGGGCGAACCGTCCGCGCGACCGTCGAGAACGTCTCGGAACGGGCCGGCCGCGAGGTCGTGCAGGCGTACGTCCGCCCGCCGGAGTCGCCGGCCGTCGAACGCCCGCCCCGCGAACTGGCCGGCTTCGCGACGGTCGACCTCGACGCGGGCGAGCGCCGGACGGTCGACGTCGACCTCGACGAGCGGGCGCTCGGGCGGTACGACCCGGACGAGGGGTGGACGGTCGACCCCGGGACGTACGCCGTCGAACTCGGGCGCTCGTCGCGGGACCAGCGACTGGCGGTCGAGGTCGACGTCGGCGACTGAGGGAGTTCGGACGCGCCGCTCGCTCCTCGCGGTCGCCGTCGAGCAGGAACCGGCGGGCCACCCGGGGCTCGCCCGGACGACCGACGTCGCCGTCTACGGTTCCGAGCAGGTCGCGGACCGCAGCAGCGACTCGCCGTCTATCAGTTGGTGGCCCACGGGAGCCACCGAGAGATAGCCCGTGCGGGTCAGGTTCCGGACCGGTCGCGGCCGGAGCGCGGGTCGACGTCGGAACGAACGGACGAACCGTTCAGAGTTCGTTCAGCTTCCGCAGGAGCTGGCCGCGGTACTCCTCGTCGCTCTGGACGCCCTTCAGTTCGAGGACGTTGCGTTCGAGTTTGTCGAGGGCGACCCGGAAGGCGTTCTCGGCGCCGTAGCCCTCGCCGGTGCCGGCGACCTGACCCTTGCTGGTGCGCAGACGGATCTGGCAGGCGATCAGGGGGGTGCCGCGGAGTTTCTCCTTGTGCTCGTGGAAGCGGACGTGGGCGTGCATCACCTGCATCTCCCCGTACTTGTCGGAGACGTCCTCGATGCTCTGGACGATCGACTCGCGGGTGACGGTGTCGAGAAGCGAGACGTTCGTGATCTGGACGTCCATGTGCTCCTCCTCGGTGAACGTCAGCGCCCGCAGGACGTCGGTCTTGGTGACGACGCCCTGGACGACGCGGTCGTCGTCGTCGGGCGTGACGACCAGCCCCGCGTAGTCGTGGTCGAGCATCTGCTCGACGGCCTCCCGGGCCGTGGCGTCGAGGGCCGTCGTCTCGACGGGGCTGTTCATGATGTCGTAGACGGGAACGTCGAGCAGTCGCTGGGAGTCGCCGACGCGGTCGCCGGTCGTCGTCTTGTGGTTCTCCCGGATGACGAAGTCCGCGATGTCGTGGGTGGTGACCACGCCGGTGAGGTAGCCGTTCTCGTTGAGCACCGGCAGCCGCGAGACGCCGTGCTCGCGCAGGAGGTTGATCGCCTTGCCGATCCCGTCGTCCTCGTCGAGCGTGATGGGATCGGCGGTGTAGATGTCCCCGACGGTGATCGCGTCGAGGTTCTGGAGGACCGCCCTGAGGATGGCGTCCTCGGTGATGACGCCCCACAGTTCGTCGTTCTCGAAGACCGGGGCGACCTTGGTGTTGCCCTCGACGAGCATCCGCGCCACCTCGCGGACGTCCTCGCGCCGGTCGACCTTCGGCGTCGGGTCGTTCCGGCTGGGTTTGATCAGCGCCGCCACCTTCGCGTCGTCCTCGACGTGAGACTGGAGCACCTCCCGCTCGCTGATGACGCCGGCGTACTCGCCGTCGTCGGTGACGATTATCCCCTTGGGGTTGCCGTTCTCGAAGGTCGAACGGACCTTCCCCATGCGCGTTCCGACGTCGACTTCGATGTACTCCGTGGTGGCGATATCGGCGATATCCATCGTTCTGCGGCCACGTACTCGCGCGACGGTATTTAACGTACCGCCATGTACTTCCGGGCGGGCAACGGGCCGCCGTTTATGAACGTCGGCCGCGAACGTCTCGCATGGCAACCGGTACCGACGTCTCGTTCGATCGGGCCGCCGTCCCCGACATTTCGGTCCTCGGACGCTACACGTACCTCGCCACCGAACTGTTCTGGGGAACGATCGCCTTCCTCGGCCTCCGGCGCGCGGGCGCGCTCCGGCGGGCCGCCGCAACGATCCTCGCGCTGTACCCGATCGCGTACGTCTGGGATCGGTACACGCTCGCCGTCGGCGTCTTCGACATCAACCTCCGGACGGGAATCGACGTCGCCGGGATCCCGATCGAAGAACACCTCTTCATGGCCGTCGTGCCGGGACTCGTCCTCGCGGTCCACGAGACGCTCTTCGGCGACGGGCCGGGCGATTCTCAGGACCGGTGAGCGATCACGGCCGTCTTAGTTCCCGACCGGTAATCGAGGGATAGATGGTGCGATCCTCGCGCTCCGACGACTCCGACGGCCCTCGCGATCCCTCCCCGTCCCGTGACGGCGACGACCGGGCGGGAATAGCCGGCGTCCTCCGCGGTCTCGTCTGGCTCGCGTTCGTCGCCGCGGTGGCGGTCGGGACGGTGCTGTACGGGCCCGCGCTGGCCGACCTCGTCGCGGACGATTCCGTCCCGGCGCCCAGTCCCGACCCGCCCGAGACCGGCGACCGGAACCCGGACGCGACCCACCCCGGCGACCCCGGAGAGACGGCCTACCGGACCGACGTCGAGACGATCTCCTCGTCGTCGGTCGAGGACTTCGTTCACGCCGAGGTGAACGAGCGCCGCGCCGAGCACGGTCTCGACCCGATCGAGTGGGACGGCACGGTCGCCTCCGTCTCGCGGGCCCACAGCGCCGACATGCACGAGCGGGGCTACTTCGCGCACGTGAACCCCGACGGCGAGGGGCCGTACGATCGCTTCACCGAGGTCGGCGACTACTGTGGCGTCTACGGCGAGAACATCGCGAAGACGTGGGTCGACGCCTCCGTCCAGCAGCCGGGTGCAAACGGAACCGTCGAGTACCTGACCGCCGAGGGGGTGGCAGAGGGGGTCGTCGACCAGTGGATGAACTCGACGTCCCACCGCGCGGCGATCCTCGAGGCGGACGTCGACGGCTGGGACCGCGGCGGCGTCGGCGTCTACGTCGCCGAGGACGGCACGGTGTACGCCACGCACAACTTCTGCAGGGAGTGGTAGGCGAGGGGACTCGCACACTCTTGGTCGGGGACGACATATCGACGCGCATGAACGGCGACGCCGCCGACGACACCGCCGGGAGCGACGATGGCGACGGCAGCGACGGGGACGCCCTCCGCGAGACGCTCGCGGCGATCTACCGGACGGCCGGCGACCGGGAACTGAGCTTCCTCGCCGCCGGGGTCGCCTACTACGCGTTCGTCTCGCTCGTCCCGCTCGTGTTGCTCGCGCTCGTCGTCGGATCGCTCGTCGGCGGCGAGGCCCTCGCTCGCCGGCTGATCGCGGTCGCGGGGGACTTCCTCCCGGCCGCCGGCGAGGAACTCGTGATCGCCGCGCTGACGACCGAGGCCAGCCGCGTCGAGGCGTCGGTCGTCGCCCTCGTCGTGGCCGCGTGGGGCGGGCTGAAGGTGGTCCGCGGGCTGAGCAAGGCCTTCGGCGAGGTGTACGACGAGGTGGGGGAGACCTCGCTGCTCGGGGAGGTCCGCGACGGCCTCGTCGTGATCGTCGCCGTCGCCGGTGCGCTCGGGCTGATGCTCGTCGTCGGGGCGGTCCTCGGCCTCTTCGGCGGCGAGGTCCCATTCGCCGGCCTCCTCGGCTGGCTCGTCCTGCTCGTCGGGCTGTTCCTCGCGTTCCTGCCGATCTACTACGTCCTGCCGCCGACGCGGGTCACCCTCGCCGAGGTCCTCCCGGGCGCGGTCGTCGCGACCGTCGGCTGGGCCGCCCTCCAGGCCGGCTTTCAGGTCTACGCCGCCAGCGCGGCCCGCTACGAGGCCTACGGCGCCGTCGGCGTCGTCCTCCTGTTCGTCACCTGGCTCTACTTCGCCGGGATGGTGCTCTTACTCGGCGCCGTCGTCAACGTCGTCCGCTCGCGGCCGGCCACCGCCGCGTGACCGCGACGGAGAAGAGTTTTCACGCCGCGGCCGACACACGGTACCGATGAGCGACGGGCAACCGGACGGATCGACGGGCGGCGACGACGACGAGTCCGACGCCCCCGGCGGCGGACCGCGCCGCGTGGTCTCCGAGCGGAGCGTCGACGACATCCTCGCGTCGCTGGACGACGTACAGGGCGATCCGGAGTCGCCGGCCGGAGCGAGCGACGAGGGCGGACCGGACAGGAGCGACGACGCGGCGAGCGAGTCGGGCGTCTCTGACGCCGAAGATGACGAGAGCGACGGCGACGACGCGAGCGACGAGGAGAACGCGGACGAGTCGACGAACGAACCCGACGACCCGACGACCGCCGAGGTCGCGGCCGGGGGCGAGGACCCCCCCGTCGACTCCGACCTCGCGGCGCGCGTCGAGGCCGGCGCGGTGACCGGCGCGGATGTCCGCGCGGCCGAGGCCGGCGAGGGCCGGGCGGCGACGCCCGAGGTCGGCGAGATCGACCTCACGCTCGACGACCTCGACGGGGCGTCGAGCGGCCCGGACGGCGCGGCCGACGACTCGCCGGGGCTGTTCGACCGCCTCAAGGGGCTGTTCTCGCGCTGACGGGCCGCCGCGTCGGGCGCGAACGGCACCCGGACGGGGTCAGCCCTCGTACTCGAAGACGCGGGCCATCCCCGACTCCAGGTGGTAGACGTTGTGGCAGTGAAACAGCCAGTCGCCGGGGTTGTCGGCGACGAAGTCGAACTCGACGCGGCCCATGTGCGGCGGGACGAGGACGGTGTCCTTGACGGCGTCCCCGACCCGGAAGAAGTGGCCGTGCAGGTGCATCGGGTGGATCATCGGGCTGCGGTTGCCCATCCGCACGCGGACGTGCTCGCCCTCCGAGATCGTCAGCCGGTCGGCGTCCGGATACGCCTGCCCCCCGATCGTCCACGCCCCCTGACTCGGGTCCCACGCGAGCGCGAAGTCGAACGTCCGGTCCGGCTCCCCGTCGAGGCCGTCGAGCGGCGACACCGCAACGAGGTCGCCGTACTCCAGCACCCGCTCGGGCTGGTCCGGTTCCGTCGGGGACTCTCCATCGGCCCCCTCGTAGCGGAGGATCCCCCGCGCCGGCCGCTCGTCGCCGTCGACGGGAACGGCGACGACCGCCCACGCGCCCGGCGCGTCCGCGTCGAGGACGGCGTCGTACCGCTCGCCCATACTGACGTCGAACGCGTCGACCTCGACCGGTTCCACGGGACGACCGTCGGCGTGCGTGATCCGCAGCGGGTGGCCGCCGACCGCGACACGGTACGTCGTCGCGCTGCTCGGGTTGACGAACCGGAGTCGGACGCGCTCGCCCTCCTCGACGGCGAACTCGGGCGGATCGTCCGGGAGCCGGCCGTTGATGAGGAGCCCCTCGTACGGCGGCCGCTGGCCCCCCATCTGCCCGCCCATCTGCCCGCCCGGACCGGTACCACCGGGTCCTCCATCGCCGGGACCGGAGCCTCCGCCGCCGGGTCCGGGGCCACCACCATTTCCGCCGGGTCCGGGGCCGTCGCCACCATTTCCGCCGGGTCCGGAGCCTCCGCCGCCGGGACCCTGCCCACCTCCACCACCGCCGCCGGGGCCGCCGCCACCATTTCCGTCGGGTCCGGGGCCACCACCGCCACCTGGACCCGGACCGCCGCCCCCTTCTTCGAGTCGCGGCTCGTCGGGGAGATAGTCGTCCACGAGCAGCGTGTACTCGCGGTCGTAGTCGACGTGTGGCGAGTCCTCCTCGACGATCAGCGGCCCGTAGAGCCCGCGGTCGAGTTGCAGGCCGACGTGGCTGTGGTAGACGTAGGTTCCCGGCGGCGTCGCGTCGAACTCGTAGCTGAACGAGCCGTCCGGTTCGATCGGCTCCTGGGTCACCCCCGGCACGCCGTCCATCGGGTTCGGGACCGGCACCCCGTGCCAGTGGACCGTCGTCCCCTCCGGAAGCCGGTTCTCGACGTCGATACGGAGGGTCTCTCCCTCGGCCGCCCGAATCTCCGGCCCCGGGAACCGATCGCCGTAGAGCCACGTCCGGTACGTCTCGTCCGGCGGGACCGACGCCGACCCCGTCCCGGCGGTCAGGGTCCGCGTCCCGTCCTGCAGAATCGAATCGAGCGAGTCGCCGTTCGGGAGGGCCGTCCCGTCGGACCCCGAGCGGAGGCGGCCCGCCAGTCCGACCGAGAGACCGCCCGCCAGCGCCCGTAACGCCCGTCGTCGCGACGTCCTGCGTGTCGATGTGGTCCACTCTCTCACGCCGCGGGCTTCGACGCGCGCGGCCATCAAGGCGGAGGGGAACGGGCCGAATTCGCGACAGTCGTCCGGTCCGATGGTTCTGCCAGTCCCATCGGGAGCGACGGACACACCGCTGGGGAACTCGTCTACGTGGGTTGGGCAGGCCCCAATCGAGCCACTAGCTATCACCTCCGTTCTCGACGAAATAGAGGGTGTCGATGTGCTTTCGTCGGCGTTCGCTCAGTTCTCGACGGCCGGTCGGGTTCGGCGGGGCAGCGTGCAAGGTACGGACGCTGTATTCAGCACCGTCGCAACAAACTTAGAGACAGTCGGCGTCCAGTTGCGGACGACCACCGGTATCGATGGTGACGACGAGTTGTAGAAACTGCTCGCAGGAGTCGCGACTCCACTCGTAGGTGAGGCTCTGTGACCGATCGACGTCGATGCGAATCGAGTATTGCTGACGGCGATACGTCTCGCCTTCGAACTGGAACGAAGAGCCCGCCGGAACAGAGACCATATCAAGCTGGTCGACCGGCTCCTCGGCGTCCGTCCTGATGTGTACCCAGACGGTGTGTGTCTCGGTGTCGGTGTTCTCCACGGAAAGCGCCAGAGAACCGCGGTCTTGCCCGCGCGGCGACTGACAGCCTGCCATCGAAAGACCCCCGCTACTCGCCAGCAGTTGGAGGGCGTGACGGCGCGAGACGGTCATCGACAGGAACACTTGCTGAAACAGAAATAAATCTCGGGGATGCCGCCAGTTCGAAGTTCGTCCCCCGTCGATACTGGTATGTACCGGAGACGCGCGAGCCGACGGGTTCCACCGCCGGGGCCACGTGCAGGACCGTCAGTTTAGATCTGCCGGGCCCTTCGAGAGGAGTAACTCGTCTAAATACGGTGGTCGAAAGCTCGGACAAAGTCGGGCTGATCTCCGTGATGTTGGCACGAATCGCGCCCACGCGCACCTCCTCGCGGTATCGCTGTTCGACCTCGGCCCGCCGGTCGTCGATCTCGTCGCGATCGACGGCGACGGCCGGCTCCGTGAACTGGGCGAGAAGACGGCACGAGGTGCCCCAGCGAGACCGGGCGGCCCCGCACCGCTCGTGGGTGTCACTCGTCGCGGGCCGGACACGGCTGGCCCTCATCGCAGATGTAGCACCAGCAGTGGTCGCAAACCGGGGGGTCCAGCGCGACGGTCCGGCTCACACCGACCACCCCCGCTGGAACCGACACGTCGCGGGTGACTCAGCGTGGCCTATCCGATCGAAAACCGTAATAAGTGGATGGGTTGGGGCAGATTTGAACTGCCGGCCTCCTCCATGTCAAGGAGGTGTCATAACCAGACTAGACCACCAACCCGTCTGGCTTTCCTCCCGTGGCGTCGCGCCACGTGATCTGCACTCGTTCGTTGCCCCGCCCCGTAATTGAAGGTTTCGAATCGGGCGCCGTACGCGACTCGTCATCACGGCCGGGGGCGTCGATACGCTTAAGTGAGTGTACTCATTTGAGCATTACAAGACAGAACCGTACACTGGTGTCCACTATGCAGGATTACGTCGAACGCGTCACGGACGGACGGGACCTCACGCAGGCGGAGGCCCGGGCGGCCTCGGAGGCGGTCTTCGAGGACGCGACGGAGGCACAGATCGGCGCGCTGCTGGCGGCGCTTCGAGCGAAAGGCGAGACCGAAGCCGAGATCGCGGGCTTCGCCGAGGGGATGCGCGCGGCCGCGCGGACGATCGATCCCGACCGGCCGACGCTGGTCGACACCTGCGGGACCGGCGGCGACGACTACGACACGATCAACGTCTCGACGACGAGCGCGGTGGTCGTCGCCGGCGCGGGCGTCCCGGTCGCGAAACACGGCAACTACTCCGTCTCCTCCTCGTCGGGGAGCGCGGACGTCCTCGCGGAACTCGGCGTCGAGGTCGACGCCGACCCGCCGGCCGTCGAGGCGGCCATCGAGGCCGACGGCATCGGCTTCATGCTCGCGCCCGTCTTCCACCCGGCGATGAAGGCCGTCATCGGCCCGCGCAAGGAACTCGGGATGCGGACGGTGTTCAACGTCCTCGGGCCGCTGACGAACCCCGCCGACGCCGACGCGCAGGTCGTCGGCGTCTACGACCCCGACCTCGTCCCCGTCCTCGCCCGCGCGCTCGCGCGGATGGACGTCCAGCGGGCGCTGGTCGTCCACGGGTCGGGGACCGACGAGATCGCCGTCCACGGCGAGACGACCGTCGCCGAGGTGACCGGCGAGTCCGTCGAGCGCTACGCGATCGACCCGGCCGACCTCGGCCTCGAACGCCGCGGGATCGGCGAGATCGCCGGCGGGGCGCCCGCGGAGAACGCGGCCGACCTGCGGGGAATCGTCGCCGGCGAGGTCGACGGCGCCAAGCGGGACGTGATCCTCGCGAACGCGGGGGCCGCCATCTACGCCGCCGACGAGGCGGACTCGCTCGCGGAGGGCGTCGAGGTCGCCCGCGAGGCGATCGACTCCGGGGCCGCGCTGGCGACCCTCCGACGGCTGCGGGGCGTCGCGACGGAGGCCCGATGACGCGCGTGAAGGTCTGCGGGCTCACCCGGGAGACCGACCTCGACGCGGCCGTCGACGCCGGCGCGGACGCCGTCGGCGTCGTCTGCGACGTGCCGGTCGACACCCCCCGGGAGGTCCACCCGGCGCGCGCGGCGGACCTGCTCGCGGCCGTCCCCCCGTTCGTCACGGGCGTCCTCGTGACGATGCCGTCGGGCCCCGAGCGCGCGATCGAACTGGTCGAGCGCGTCGGCCCCGACGCGGTCCAGATCCACGGCGGGCTGGAACCGGTCGACCTCTCGTACCTGCGCGCGTCCGTCGACGCGACGGTGCTGTCCGCCGTCGACGCCGGCGACGTCGACGCGGCCGCGGCCTACGACGGCGTCGTCGACGCGCTGGTCGTCGACTCGGTCGACGAGGACGGCGGCGGCGGCACCGGCGAGACCCACGACTGGGAGCGCACGGCGGCGGCGACGGCCGACCTCGCCTCGCCGGTGGTCCTCGCGGGCGGCCTCGACCCCGGCAACGTCGCCGACGCCGTCCGGACCGTCCGGCCGTTCGCCGTCGACGTCGCCAGCGGCGTCGAGGCCCGCGGCGGCGTGAAGGACCGCGAGGCCGTCGAGGCGTTCGTCGACCGCGCGAAGGGGGCCCGCCCCGCGGAACGCCGGGTACAGCGATGACGCCCGAACTCGATCTCGACCGCGAGGCGTTCGTCGACCTCGCCGGGTCGAACGACGAGCGACCGGTCGTCGTCCGCGCGACGGCGACGCTCGACGTCGACACGACGCCGCTGTCGGCCTACGCCGCGCTGACCGGTCGCGCCGACGCCGCGACGGGGCACTCGCCGTACGCCTTCCTGCTCGAGAGCGCCGAGAAGACCGCGTCGACCGACCCCGACGGCGCCTTCCGCCCGAGTTCCGCAGACGCCGACCGCCACGCGCGGTTCTCCTACGTCGGCTACGACCCCGAGGCCGTCGTCACGGTGGGGCCGGAGGGGACGACGATCGAACCCCTCTCGGCCGACGCGCCGGTCGACTCGATGGCGGCCGACGAGGACGGCGACGTCGTCGACGCGCTGCGGGCGGCGCTGCCGGACGCTCGCCTCGCGAACGTCCCCGACCGCGAGCGCCAGCACCTGGAGGGGGGGCTCGTCGGCTTTCTCGCCTACGACGCCGTCTACGACCTCTGGCTCGAGGAGGTCGGCCTCGAACGGCCCGACTCGCGGTTCCCGGACGCGCAGTTCGTCCTGACGACGAAGACGGTCACCTTCGACGACCGCGAGGGGACCGTCTCGCTCGCGTTCACGCCGCTGCTGGAGGCCGGCGACGACGCCGGCGCGGTCTACGACGACCTCGAAGCCGAGGCCGCGCGGGTCCGGGAGGCCCTCGCCGCCGACGCCGCGTTCGAGGCGGGCGGGTTCGTCCGCGGCGAGGAGACCGCCGGCTCCCGCGAGGACTACGAGGAGAGCGTCCGCCGGGCGAAGGCGCACGTCCTCGACGGCGACATCTACCAAGGCGTGATTTCGCGCACGCGCGAGATCACCGGCGAGGTCGACCCGCTCGCGTTCTACGAGTCGCTACGGGCGGTCAACCCCTCGCCGTACATGTACCTGCTCGAGCACGACGACCTGACCGTCGTCGGCGCGAGCCCCGAGACGCTCGTCTCGGTGCGCGGGCGCGAGGTGATGTCGAACCCGATCGCGGGCACCTGCGACCGCGGGTTGAGTCCGGTCGAGGATCGCCGGCTGGCGGGCGAGATGCTCGCCGACGGGAAGGAGCGCGCCGAGCACACGATGCTGGTCGACCTCGCGCGAAACGACGTCCGCCGGGTCGCCGAACCGGGGTCGGTGCGCGTCGAGGAGTTCATGAACGTCCTCAAGTACAGCCACGTCCAGCACATCGAGTCGACGGTGACCGGTCGGCTGGCCGAGGACGCGGACGCCTTCGACGCCACCCGGGCCGCGTTCCCCGCGGGCACCCTCTCGGGGGCGCCGAAGGTCCGCGCGATGGAGATCATCGACGACCTCGAAGCCGAACCCCGCGGGCTGTACGGCGGGGGCGTCGGCTACTACTCGTGGACCGGCGACGCCGATTTCGCGATCGTGATCCGGACGGCGACGGTCGAAGGCGGCGCGGCGCACGCCGCGGACGAGCGAGCGGGGGACCCGCGGGCCGAGGGCGAACTGGACCGGATCACCGTCCGCGCGGGCGCCGGCCTCGTCGCCGACAGCGACCCGGCCGCGGAGTACGAGGAGACCGAGAAGAAGATGGGCGGCGTGCTGGCGGCGCTCGAACGGATCGAGGAGGCGCCGGCGGCCGACGCGCCGGAGGTGAGTCGGTGACGGCCCGACGCGGCGCGCCCCGTGACGGCGAGTCACGTCGTCCGCGCGTGTTGTTCGTCGACAACTTCGACTCGTTTACCTACAACCTCGTCGAGTACGTGGGCGAGGCCGCCGAGACCGAGGTACTCAAGAACACGGCCTCGCTCGCCGACGTCCGCGAGGTCGACCCGGACGCCATCGTGGTCAGCCCGGGGCCCGGCCACCCGAAGAACGACCGCGACGTGGGCGTGACGACGGCCGTCCTCCGCGAGGTCAGCCCGGCGGTGCCGACGCTCGGGGTCTGTCTCGGCCTCGAAGCGGCCGTCTACGCCTACGGCGGGGCGGTGGGCCGCGCGCCGGCGCCGGTCCACGGCAAGGCGTCGGCGGTCGACCACGACGGCGAGGGCGTCTTCGCCGGCCTCGAACCGGGCTTTCGCGCCGGCCGGTACCACTCGCTGGTCGCGACGGAGGTGCCGGACTGCTTCGAGGTGACGGCGACCGCCGACCACGCGGGCGAGACGCTCGTGATGGGGATCAGACACCGCGAGCACCCGATCGAGTGCGTACAGTTTCACCCGGAGAGCGTGCTGACGGCCGCGGGCCACGACCTGATCGAGAACTTCCTCGCGAGCGTCTGAGGGCGCGAAAACGAGCGGCCGGCGTCAGGGACTGACGATGCCGGCGGCGTAGAGGGCGGCGAGGACGACGGCGGCGACGAGTCCGAGCCGAACCGCGAGTTTGACCGCGACCTTGATCGCCGTGACGACGACGGCGAACGCGGCGAGAGCGACGAGCACGAGGAGGATCGTCGAACCGGAAGTGAGTGGGTCGACCATACCAGTAAGCGGGCGCCCCGACGACGTAATCTTTCCGGGTAACGTGAAAGAAAAGCTGCGGTGAACGTCCGCCGGATCGACCGCGCCGGTCCCGGCTACAACGTTAACCGCCTCGGGGACGTAGTTCGGAGCAGTGACCGACCGCACCGGGGTGGAGTCGGAAGCGCCCGCCGGCGGCGAGCGGCCGCCGGGTCAGCGTGCGTGTGTGATCAGCGCTCATCACTTTCAGATCGCTCTGAAAATCATTAATAGCATCGCCATCGTAGCCGTTTACGGACGCGAACGCGGCCGTTTCGGCCGACGTCCCGAGAGGCCGATACGTTGAGCGTGAGAGACGTCTATACAAGTGAGATTGTACTAGGACAACCAAACCAGTTGCTTTATGGGGGATGCACGATTACCGAACCTTCGCCACGAATGATGCGAGCCAGCACCCGGACCCACGACAGAATCGCCGGCCGGCGCCGTGCCGCGCCTGAGGTGATCCGCGCATGAGCGGCTCAGACCTCTCCGCGGACGAGATCACGCTGCCGATCAAGCGCACCGAGGGGGAGACGCTCGAAGAGCGCATGACGGCCAACGCCTACCACAACATCCTGCCCGCCCGGTACCTGCGCAGGGGCGCCGACGGGAACCTCGTCGAGACCCAGGAGGAACTCTTCGAGCGCGTCGGCAAGAACATCGCCCTCGCGGAAGTCGTCTACGAGGCCGACAACCGCGACGTCGAGGTCACCGTCACGCCGGATCAGTTGAAGCCGAACCACCCGCGACGGGACGAACTCGCCGCGGAGGTCTTCGGCGAGGGGACGACCGTCGACGACGACGTCGAGGTCGAACTGACGGAGCGAAACGTCAACAAGTTCGCCTACGACACCGTCGTTCCCGACCTCCCCGACGAGATCCGCGAGCACGTCGAGGACGTCGCCGAGACGTTCATCGAGGGGATGGAGACGCTCTCTTTCATGCCGAACTCGCCGACGCTGATGAACGCGGGCGACGAACTCCAGCAGCTCTCGGCGTGTTTCGTCATGTCTCCGGACGACGACCTCTCCGACATCCACGAGACGGCCAAGGAGGCCGCCGAGGTCTTCCAGTCCGGCGGCGGCGTCGGCTACGGCTTCTGGCAACTGCGCCCGTACGGCGACGCGGTCGGCTCGACCGGCGGCATCGCCTCCGGGCCGATCACCTTCATGCGGACCTACGATCAGCTCTGCGAGACCATCGCCCAGGGCGGCACCCGGCGGGGCGCCCAGATGGGCATCATGCGCGTCTCACACCCCGACGTCATCGAGTTCATCCACGCGAAGAACAAGGACGTCTCGCTGGCCCACTGTCTCCGACTGAACGACCCCGACGACTACACCTACACCACGTTCGCCGAGGCCCTCGAGGAGGCTCGCGACCTGATCGACGAGGACGGCCGCGTTCCGAAGCACCTCCGCAACGCCGTCGAGGGCCACCTCTCTAACTTCAACATCTCGGTCGGCGTCACCGACGCGTTCATGGAGGCGCTGGGCAACGACGAGGAGTACACGTTCACCAACCCGCGTACGGGCGAACCGCACGTCGCCACCGAGGAGACAAAGGAGATGTACGAGCGCTACGGCCTCGGCGAGTACGTCGAGGTCGGCGAGGAACTCTCCGTGCCCGCCGAGGTCGTCTGGGAGCGCATCGTCGAGGGCGCCCACGAGAACGGCGAACCCGGCGTGATCTACCTCGAACGGGTGAACAAGGAACACTCCTTCGACGTCGAGAAACACCCCGATCACCGGATCAAGGCGACGAACCCCTGCGTCACCGGTGACACGCTCATCAGTACGGAACACGGGTTGATTCCTGCCGAGGAACTGTACGAGCAGGGCGTCGTAACTGACGTCGTCGTCGATGGTCGGCTTAGCGAAGACACCGTCAAAGAAGCGAGTAGCGTCTTCAAGACCGGTGAGAAGGACGTCTACAAACTCACGACCGAGGAAGGATACGAACTCCGGCTCACCGCCGACCACCGCGTCATGACCAACGACGGATGGGTCGAAGCTAGCGAACTTGAGACCGGTGACACGGTCCACGTCCAGAACCGGAAAGGATCGTTCGGCCGGCACGGCACTGCCGAGGAAGGACGTGTACTCGGTTGGCTCGTCGGAGACGGTCACTTCAAGCACGGTGAAGAACGCGCAGTGTTGAACTTCTACGATGAGGACTGCGAACTCTCCGAGCGCTTCGCCGAGGACGTCAACGACGCCGTTCGCGACCCGATCGGAAACGCGAACTACGACGTCGGCGTCTGTCAGATACAGCGTCCCGAAGAATACCGGGGTGTCGACGCTCGAGAGGAGCGTGTCCGATCTATTCGCCTCTACGAACTCGCCGAGGAAGCCGGGCTCGTCGAGGATAAACACCAGGTTCCCGACGCCGTCTTCCGCGGCAGCGAGGAGATGGCCCGTGGGTTCCTACAGGCGCTGTTCACAGCCGACGGCGGAGTCCAGGGAACCGTCGAAAAGGGTGTCTCGGTTCGACTCTCGAGTTCGGATCGCGATCTGTTGGTCGACGTCCAACAACTCCTGCTCAACTTTGGTATTGCGAGCAAGATTTATGACGAGCGACGCGAGGAGGGGACGAAGGCACTTCCAGACGGAAATGGCGGCACGAAAGAGTACAACATCCGTGCCCAACACGACCTCGTCATCGCGAAGGACAACCTCGTCCGATTCCGGGAGGTAATCGGATTCCTTCTCGAGTCGAAGAACGAGGCCCTCGACGAGCGACTCGACGCGTACGACCGCGGTCCATACGGTGAGCGGTTCGAAGCGACCGTCGAGTCCGTCGAGTACGACGGCCATGAAGCGGTGTACGACCTGACCGAACCGGACACCCACTCGTTCCTCGCCAACGGTCTCGTCGTCCACAACTGCGGTGAGCAGCCCCTCGAGGAGTACGAGGCCTGCAACCTCGGGCACATCAACCTCTCGACGCTCGCGGACTTCGACGCACCGGACTGGCGCGTCTGGTCCGAGGAGCACGCCGACGAGTACGACTCGCGGGAAGAAGCCGTCGAGGCGTTCCTCGAGGAGGCCATCGACTGGGCGGAGTTCGACGAGCGCATCGAGTACGGCACCCGCTTCCTCGAGAACGTCGTCACGATGTCGGACTTCCCGGTCGAGGAGATCGAGGCGACCGTCCGCCGGATGCGCAAGATCGGGCTCGGCGTCATGGGGCTGGCCCAGCTGTACATCCAGCTCGGCATCGAGTACGGCAGCGAGGAGGGCAACGAGGTCGCCCGCCAGCTGATGACCCACATCAACCACGGGTCGAAGTGGACGAGCCACGAACTCGCGAAAGAGCGCGGCTCGTTCGACGACTGGGACGAGTCGAAGTACGCCGACCCGACCGAGTACCGCGAGTGGTTCGAGCGCCAGACCGGCCTCGACGCCGACGAGTGGGCCGAGGGCTTCCCCGTCCGCAACCACAACACGACGACCATCGCGCCCACGGGCACCACGTCGATGGTCGGCAACACCACCGGCGGCTGTGAGCCCATCTACAACGTCGCCTACTACAAGAACGTCACCGACGACGTCCAGGGCGAGGAGATGCTCGTCGAGTTCGACGACTACTTCCTGCGCACGCTGGAGGCAAACGGTATCGACGTCGAGGCCGCGAAACGCGAGGCCCAGGAACAGATGGCCAGCAACGAGTTCGACGGCGTCGAGGGCCTGGAGACGGTACCGGACGCCATCGGCGAACTGTTCGTCATCACCTCGGACCTCTCGGCGAAAGAACACGCGGCCGTCCAGTGTGCCTGTCAGGTGGGCGTCGACTCCGCCATCTCGAAGACGGTCAACGCGCCCAACGACTCCACGCTCGAGGACGCCAAGGAGGTCTTCGAGTGGGTCTACGAGCACGGCGGGAAGGGCGTCACCTACTACCGCGACGGCACCCGCTCGAAGCAGGTGCTGACCACGCGCGCGGACAACGCCGAGTTCGCCGACGAGGACGAGGCCGCCGCGGCCATCGTCGAGCAGATCACCGAGGTGTTCGGCAGCGTGGAGACGTTCCTCGAAAACGAGGACGTCCGGGCCGCCGCCGGCGGCGACCTCGGGTCGCTGTTCGACGGCGTCGAGCCGGCCGACTACGCGGAGAAGCGCCCGCGGCCGGACACCCTCCACGGCGTGAGCCAGCGCATCGACACCGGCTACGGCAAGGTCTACATCACGATCAACGAGGACCCCGAGACGGGCGAGCCGTTCGAGCTGTTCGCGAACACGGGCAACAGCGGCGGCTTCACCGGCTCGTTCACCGAGGCGCTCGCGAAGACAATCTCCGTCGCGCTGCGCTCGGGCGTCGACCCCTACGAGATCGTCGACAAACTCGAGGGGATCCGCTCGCCGAAGGTGGCCTGGGACAAAGGCGAGCAGATCCAGTCGATCCCGGACGCGTTCGGGACGGCGCTCCGGCGCTACCTCGACGACGAGATCGACAAGCCCTACCCGCGCCAGCAGACCCTCGAGGAGTCCGCCGACGCCGAGGAGGCCGTCGGACACGAGGGTCACGAGACCGACGGCGGCGCGGCGACCGAGTCCGCCGGCGCCCGCGACGCGACCCAGGACCTCATCGACGCCGGCGAGTCGCCGGAGTGTCCCTCCTGTGGCTCGCTGTCGCTGTACTACTCCGAGGGCTGCAAGACCTGCGAGTCCTGTGGCTGGTCGGAGTGTTGAGCCGCTGAGCCGCTGAACTGACCGCGGTTCGAACGTTCCGGTCCGCCCGTCGAGTTTTCCGCCGACCCGAACGCTTAGCAAGCGCCGTCGCAAACGTCGAGTGATGAGCGACGACGGCGGGGCGGACGACGGCCCCGAGGGAACCGGCGCGACCGGCGGGACCGCCGTCGGCGGGGCGCCGACCTGCCCGTTCTGCGAGGCCCCGCTGTACGAGCGTCACTGCAAGTACGTCTGCCCGCAACACGGCGTCGTCGTCGACTGCAGCGACCCGTTCCGCTGACGGATCAGCCGGACTCCGAGAGGCGGGTGCGGGCGACGCGGTAGGCGGGACCGGCGAGCAACAGGGCGGCGGCGAACGCACACGCCGCGGCCAGCGAGGTCCCGAGGTCGCCGACGCCGTCGGTCGCGATCGTCGACGCGGAGGCGCCGACGGCGACGGCGGCGACCGTCCACGGTAGTTCGCCAACCGCGGTCCCGACGAGGAACTGCCCGATAGAGACGTCGCTGGCGGCCGCCGCGACCGTCGCGACGTCCGAGGGGATCGGCGCCAGCCGCGAGGCCGTCACGCCCCGGATCGGCCCCGCGGCGTCGTAGTACCGGCGGGCGACGTCGCCGGCGGCTTCGAGGCGGCCCGCGACCGGTCCGGACGGGAGGTCGCGACTCGCCGCGTCCGGCGCGACCGGATCGGCGGCCAGTCGTCCGGCGACGACGAAGACCGGCGTGACGGTCGCGAGCACGCCCGCGAGCGCCACCGGGACGCCGAGGATCGCGCCGTAGCCGAAGCCGACGACGGCCGCCAGCGGCGTCGTCGGCCACGCGAACAGCGGCCGGAGGAGGTAGAGGGCGGCGACGAGGAGGCCGAACCGCAGCGGGTCGTCGGCCAGCGACTCGACCGTCGCGAACGTCGCCGCCGGCGAGGCGACGAGGTTCGCCGCGAGGACGACGCCCACGAGGGCCGCCGCGACGAACCGCCGGGAGGGAAGCGACGGCGCCATCGGGTCGGCTTCGAAGCCGGGGACTGAAATCTTTGTGACTCGCCGGCGCCCGGACCTGAGCGGGGTCACAACGCTTATCAGCGTCGGCGGGACAGGACGAACCGATGGCCGAGGACGACCGCGTCGAGCGCGGGCTGGCGCTGCTCGCCCGCCTCGAACACGAGTCGTTGTCGCTCGCCGAAGTCGTCGACCGGATCGAGACGGTGACGACCGACCCGACGGTGACGCGGACGATCCTCGATCGGGCCGAACTCCGGGGCATCATCGAACGCGAGGACGGGATCGTCCGCCCGAAGAGCCGCCAGTACGTCCGGTTCGGGCGAGACGTGATCACGAAGGAAGGCGAGTTCTCCTGTCGGCGCTGCGGGTCGAGCCTCTCGACGGGCTACTTCATTCGGGTGGACGCCGGCGAGATCGGGCCGTTCGGCTCCTCGTGTATCAGGAAAGTGACCGGCAGGGAGTAGTTCAGCGACCCCGCCGAAGCTCCTCGATGAGCCGTTCGATCGTCTCCTGCTGGCGTTCGAGCAGTTCCGTCTGGCGGTCGATCGTCGCCTCGAGGTCCTCGATGCGCGCGAGCAGTTCGGGGTCGGTTCCGCCGGCGTCGGACTCGAAGCCGCCCGTCTCGAACTCGTCGCGGGGCTCCTCGGCCTCCACGTGTCGCACCGCGTCGGCCGCGTCCTCGAGCACCGCGCCGCCGGAGTCCTCGTGGTCGGCCTCGAACTCCGCGGACCCGTCGTCGATCCCCGCCGCCGAGAGCGGGTCCTCGACGTCGGCCTCGTCCGGGTCGGACGCGGTCGCGGCCGCGGCTTCGGCCTCGACGTCACCCTCGTAGTCGTCGGGGGCGGGCGGGTCCGCGTCGAGCGGGTCGACGCCGTCGCCGAAGGCGGTGGCGGGGTCCGCGCGCGTCGGCGCCCCGTCGCCGGTACCGACGTGCTCGTTGAGTTCCTCGAGCGAGCCCACGTCGTGGTAGTCGAACAGCGCCCGCTTGAGGCGCTCGGAGACGTCGTCGGCGCGGTCGTTGGGCGCCTTGATCCGCTGGGGGCGGCCGTCGACCTCGAGGACGATCTGGGTGGCGACGCTACCGTCCTCGAACGAGAGGCCGGTGACGTCCTCGAAGTGGTACTGCTCGAAGTCCCCGTCCCAGACGGCGCCGCCGATGTGCTTGACCAGGCGGTCGCTCGTGACGATCAGCGTGAGTTCGCTGAAGCGGTAGGTCTTGACGACCGTCTCGCCGGGGTCGGTGATGTCGTTGCCGTTCAACACGCCGGCGAGGACGGGGTGGAGGACGTCGTCGCTCCGGCCCGAGGGGACGGTGAACTCGCGTTCGCCGTCGAGGGAGTACTCGAGCGTAAACCGGGTCTTGCGCCGTCCCTCCGAGAGGATGAGGCGGTCGGCGTCGTGTGAAAACTCGTCGACTGATTCGTCGCTGAGCAGCCCTTCCGCGCGGTAGACGATCGAACGCGAGGGGGTGACGAAGAGTTCGTCGTCGCCGCCGAGGGTGACACGCGCCGCGATCTCTTCGCCGTCGAGAGTAGACTGTACGATACCGGGAACGGTCATGTCCACGAGTTCGTAAGGCCCTGTGATAAATCCGTGGGTACTCGTTGCACGCCGACCCGGAATGGGAAGCTTAAAGAAAGCCACCGCGTAACGGGAAAACGAGCCCGGGTGGCTTAGCTGGACATAGCGCCGCACTCATAGGGTTCGGAGATTCGGTGCGGTTTCGCCTTGGAAGCCTCCCTGTCCCCACGAGGACCGCCGAGCCTCGGACCTGGGACATGCGGAGATCGAGGGTTCGGAGCCCTCCCCGGGCACTTTTCCATTTCGTCACGAGTCGAAGACGAGTGACAACATCGGAAAAGTGCTCACGGTGAACGCGACGAACCCGGAGGTCTTGCGCGAGCGGAGCGCGCAAGGCAGGAAGCAGCGTTGCTGCGACCGTGGTTCGGAGCCCTCCCCGGGCACTACTCAAATTCTTTATATGCCCGCGTGAAAACACCCCCCATCGAGCGATGGCAGTCGCTCGCGCGAACGGCGGCCTCGTCCGGGTTCGCGGCGCGGAGGGCCGGGTGCGGCTGGAGATCGACGACCGGTGGAGACTGCGCGAGAAGATCGATAGCTACCGCAGAACCGTCGACAGCCCCCGACGGGACCTGATCGGGCTGGCGAACCGGCGCGTCCAGCAACTGCGCGAGCGTGAGCTTTCATTGAGTGAAAACTCCACACGAAGCGAAGGGGGTGAGGCCGATGGCTAAGTATTCTATCCCGGACGGCCACTGGGACGAGGACGATTAGGACGATAGCACCGAAGACGGCGAGCCGGAGATCGCCGACGATACGCCAGCGACGTGGCTCGTCTACCTCGTCCTCGAGGACACGGTCCTGAACCAGACGATGCTCGCCGAGCGAACCGGACTCTCGAAACGCCGTGCTCGCGAGGCGGCGAACGATCTCTTCGGCCGGGGGATACTCATTTTCCACCGCGATCCGACGGACCAGCGCCGCCGCGTCTATTATCGGCCGGACTGTTTCGATGGTGTCGTAGGCGCACACCGATCGTATACCGCTATTCGACAGGGTTATTTCGTTAGTTGAAACTATACAGTAAAGATAGAGCGATCTCTAAGGGTGAGTTGACGGATTTTGTACTCGAGAACACCAGCGACAAGAGATGCAGCTAGTATAAGAAACCAAAACCAGAGCACGAAATCGAACCACGTCGGGGTGATACCTGCACCGGACGACTGCGCAGATTTAACCATCGACGACCACGAGACGGCAAGAGCACCTGCGTATATTCCCGCTGTGATGGTAATGGGCGAGATGATTCGATAGCGCGCCGAAACGAAAGCCGAAATGCCACCGATGAGGATCATTCCGCCGAAAATCCATACCTGCGCACTGGTAGTTGGTGCAAGGCCATCTCCGTACTGAAATCCTGCAAGAAAGCGGTCAATGAGGAAGGTGCTAATAAGGAAGAGGAGGCCAATTCCAATCGTAAATCGAACTGGAGTATACCATCGACGGAACTCGGTCATGTTCGATGGGACAACACTTTCGGGGATAACTGTTTCCCACACAGTCGTCCCGTGACGGGAGCCGGACTGGCGGGCGCCATTTTACCACCCAATTTTAGGAAAGACATAAAGAAATTAACGCTCACAAATGTTAAATGGTGTAGAGTAGACTTGCTGGTCGCCAGCCATGGCAAGAACCAACGACGATATCGATGTTAAAGTCGATGAGATTCATCAGAAGCGGACGAGTTCGATGTCTCGGCGGCGGCTGATGCAGGCACTCACCGGGTTAGGAATGACGGTCGGATCTGCTGTCTACATCACTCCAGAAGATGTGAAGGGAGCGAGTGCAGATCAGGTTCCTATAGTGAAAGGCCATACGTTTGCGGAGCCGGGTGATCCGACGACCGAGCGTGTGACAGTAAAAGAGAACGTTCCTGCTGACTGGTACAACAATCTGAAAAGGGCCGAGCGGGTTCAGGAGGCATTAAAGCTAGAAGAAATAGACGAAGTCTCTCTCGTAGAAACGCGCCCACCGGAACCTGGTGGAGAAAACGCGTACATCTACGTCGAAGTAGCTGAGAAGTTGGCAACCGAATCCAAGAAAAATGCCGGCGATATTGTTGGCGGCATTCCCGAACGATCAAACGGAATCGAGATCGAGGCGGTTGTCAACGAACGTGTGGGGTACGAATCTGAAGACGATCAAGAGTCTTCCGGAAGTAAAAACGAAATCGACGTAGAGTCGCACAGTGCCACTGTCAATCCCGGGCAAGCGATTTACACCGGGAATGGCACGAGCGGAACGGCGGGTGGACGAGTATATTACGATAGTCACGACTACCCACGGTTTATCACCTGTCACCATCTGTGGCACGGAGAAGAACCGGACAGAAATAACGTCGACGTATACGATAGTTCTAATGTTGACTTAGGTTATGCAATTAATGGGGATTGCAAATCGGATTATCTTGTTTTTGCTCCGGAGTCTGATGTTTCGGTTAGCAATCGAGTTAGCGGAGGGATCATTGCAGACATTACTGGAGAATACTCGCAAGATTATGTCAATATACTTGCGGGGGAAGGCGAGTCTGTCGAGAAGCAAGGGAAGACCACTGGTTACACTACCGGGGAATTACATACCGCAAATGGCTACGTCGCTTTTGTGGGATTTGAGGGATGTGATGATCGTTCGGATCAGGTGAGATGGGGAGATGGTTCTGATTTTGATGACGGGGACAGTGGATCCGTTGCCTGGTACCAGTGGGGCGATGATTACGATGAGAATTGGGCAGTTTCCTTGAACGCCGGAACCTATTGGGATTCTTCACTCTCATTGACCGTTTTCGGTTCTGGGACTTGGCACTTCCCGAACTATAGCTGGGGATAGTATCGTCCCTCGATATGTCTCTCCGCCCTCACGGGTTTATCTGGCTGCACAGCAGTCCCCTTCGTCGGGACGATCGGATTCAGACTGCGTAATTACACGGAAGAATCCTACGACGCACGTATCAAAATTCGATTGTACGGCCAGACAGCGTTCGAACAGACCTATCAATTGCCAATCGCAAGTGGGGACGACCCGTACGTGCTGGTAGAGGCTGCTGCCGTCTCGAACGTCCCTGCTGGCGTAACCTATACCGTCTCCCTGTTCCTCGATGGAGAGACGGTGCAAACTATCGATGCGACGATGGATTGCACCGACCGAGACGAAGACGAGATGGACGAGGAACTCGATATCGCTATCGGGTTTGGATCCGATCCTGATAGCGTAACCATAGCTGATACACAGTGTTAGGCTCGTATATTTTGTGATTAGTGGGTTTGATGTGTGCAGGCGAATATACATGATTATTTACTAACAGGGACCGTCGTTCCGGGTGCCGCGACGCCAGTGTCTCTCGCGGCGAAGGTCACTCTCGACCGACCCTCCGAAAACCCTCGAATTCGGCCGCTCGGGACCCTCTCGTGGCCCGACGCGTTACGACGATGTTACGCCGGATACGGGACGAGTAGCTAACCCGGGTGCGGCCGAGGAATGCGTTCATGCGCTGGGAACGGGTCGCGGTCGCGGTCGCGGTCGCCGTCGGCCTCGTCGGCGGCGTCGGTGCCGTCGGCCTCGGCGGGTTCGCCCGGTCGTTCGTGGGAACGCTCGACGCGGGCGCGGTCGGCTTCTTCCTGACGGCGACGGCCGTGGTCTGGATGACGCGCGTGGCACGCCGTCTGCGACCGGGCGCGACGCGCCGCTGACGCGTTAGTGCGGGTTCGGCGGCCGGTCGGCGAAGACGCCGTCGACGCCGGTGAGCGCGAGCGCGAGCGACTCGACCCGCGAGTCGGCGGTCCAGGCGTTCACCGCGAGGCCGCGGCGGTGGGCCCGCGGGACGACCGCCGTCCGGAAACAGAGCTCCCCCCGGGGGTGGATCGCGGCGCAGTCGAGGGCGTCGGCGGCCGCCAGCGCCTCGCCGACGCCCGACCGGCAGACGACCGCGAGCGGGACGGTCGGATCGCGCTCGCGGACCGCGGCGAGCGCGTCGGGGTCGAACGAGGAGACCAGCGCCGGCCCGTCGCGGTCGGCGAGGGCGTCGAGGACGTCCGCCGCGAGGCCGCGCTCCTTGAGTTCGACGTTCAGGACGACGTCGTCGGGCGTCGCCGCGACGACCGCGTCGAGGCGGGCGACCGTCGCGTCGGTGTCCGCGACGGCGAGGTCGCGAAGGATCTCCCAGTCGACCTCGTCGACGCGGTCGGGGCGGCCGGCGAGGCGGTCGAGGCGCTCGTCGTGGACGCAGACGAGTTCGCCCGATCCGCACCGGCGGACGTCCACTTCGATCCCGTCGGCGCGCGGGGCGGCGTACGCGACGGCCTCGACGGTGTTCTCGGGGGCGACGCTCGCGAAGCCGCGGTGGGCGAACAGCAGGGCGGCCCGCTCGCGCGCCCAGGCCAGCGCGAGGAACGCGACGGCGGCGAGCGCGACCGCCGCGCCCACGGCGACCCGTCGAAATCGGCCCGCGTCGCCGTCGGTCCCGCGGCCGAAGTCGTGCGATGTCGTCACGGCCGACCCGTCCACGGCCCGACCGATAGGTCGTCCGGTCGTCCGCCGACCGCGGCGGCGATGACAACCACTTTCCCCTCCCCCGCCTATGGGTCGACCATGCAGACTGTCACTCGCGATCGGGTGCCGACGCTCACCGCCATCCTGAGTCTCGTCTCACTGGCGCTGGTCTTCGGCGCGGCCGGCGGGGCGATCCCGGCCGACTGGCTGCCGCGGGCGCCGGACGCGGTCATCGAGGCGATCCCCCACGTCAACGCGGCGATCAGCCTCGCCGCCATCGGCACCATCCTCGCGGGCTGGCGGGCGATCCGTCGCGGGAACGTCGCCCGCCACCGCCGGCTGATGGTCGCGACGGTCGTGCTCTTCGGGACGTTCCTCGTCCTCTACCTCTACCGGCTGACGATGCTCGGCGGCCCGTCGACGTTCCCCGGCCCCGACGCCGTCCGGCTTTACTTCTACCTGCCGCTGCTGGCGGTACACGTCCTGCTCGCGATCGTCTGTATCCCGCTCGTCTACTACGCGCTGTTGCTGGCGTGGACCCACTCGGTTCCGGACCTCCGCCGGACCGCTCACGCCCGCATCGGCCGCGTCGCGGCGTCGCTGTGGCTCGTCTCGTTCTCGCTCGGCGTCGTCGTCTACGTCCTGTTACACCTCGTCTACTAGTCGTCGGCGCCGACGGGCGCCCCGCCGATCTCGGGGCGGTCGACCTCGCGGTCGGTCGCCTCGTCCTCGATGTCGTAGGGGTACTCGCCGGTGACACAGCCCAGACAGAGGTCGGCGCGGCTCTCCCCGAGGGCCTCCGCGACCGCCTCGTGTGAGAGGTACGCGAGGCTGTCGGCGCCGATGGCCTCGCGGATCTCCGCGACGCTCCGGTCGGCGGCGATCAGTTCCTCGCGGGTGGCCATGTCGATGCCCATGTAGCAGGGCGCGACGATCGGCGGCGCGCCGATGCGGACGTGGACCTCCGCGGCGCCGCAGTCCTTGAGCAGGTTCACGAGTTGGGTGGAGGTGGTGCCACGGACGATCGAGTCGTCGATGACGGTGACGGTCTTTCCCTCGATCGTGGACTTGATCGGGTTGAGCTTCAGCCGCACCGCGCGCTCGCGTTCGTCCTGTGTCGGCATGATGAACGTGCGGCCGACGTAGCGGTTCTTCATCAGCCCCTCGGCGAACTCGACGCCGGGGTCGTCCTCCTCGCGGGGGTCGCCGTCGGCGGTGGTCTCGGCGGCGCCGTCGGCGTACCCCGAGGCGAACGCCCGCCCCGAGTCGGGGACGGGCATGACGACGTCGGTCTCGACGCCGCTCTCCTCCCAGAGCCGGCGGCCGAGTTCGCGTCGTGCCTCGTAGACGAGCGTGCCGTCGATCCGCGAGTCCGGGCGGGCGAAGTAGACGTGTTCGAAGAAGCAGTGGGCCGTGCGCTCTTCCTCGACGAGCTGGTAGGAGTCGAAGCCGGAGCCGTCCTCGCGGAGGACGACGAGTTCGCCGGGGCGGACGTCCCGGACGCGGTCGCCGTCGAGGGTGTCGATCGCTGCCGACTCCGAGGCCAGCACGTAGCCGTCCTCGAGTTCCCCGATGCACAGCGGGCGGTTGCCCAGCGGGTCGCGTACGCCCATGATCGTGTCGTCGTGGCTGATCGTCAGCGCGTACGAGCCGTGGATCCGGCCCATCGTCCGCTTGACGGCGCGGACGAGGTCCTCTTCGAGGAGGTTGCGCGCGAGGTCGTGGGCGATCACCTCGGTGTCGCCGTCGCTGGTGAACGCGTGGCCGAGGCCGGCGAGTTCGTCGCGGATCTCGTCGGCGTTGACGAGGTTCCCGTTGTGTGCGAGCCCGAGCGACCCCGACTTGAACGAGACCGAGAAGGGCTGGGCACACGAGGAGTCGACGCTGCCGGCGGTCGGGTAGCGGACGTGGCCGACGCCGGCCGAGCCGGCGAGCGAGTCGATGTCGTCCTCGTCGAAGACGTCGCCGACGAGGCCCATCTCGACGTGGCTGTGCTGCTGGAAGCCGTCGTGGGTGACGATCCCCGCCGACTCCTGGCCGCGGTGCTGGAGCGCGTACAGCGCGTAGTACAGCGGCCGCGCCGCCGACCGCGCCTCCAGCGAGACGCCCACGACGCCGCACTTCTCGGTCATCCCGGTTCGCGGCCCGGTAGCGGTCCGACCCGCGTCGACTCGGCGGGTCCCGCCACGCCCATCGGTCATGTGCACTCGTAGAGGAGCCGAAGGGTAAAAACCTCCTTGTTCGT
The DNA here is from genome assembly GCF_024296665.1 of Salinilacihabitans rarus. NCBI lineage: Archaea > Methanobacteriati > Methanobacteriota > Halobacteria > Halobacteriales > Natrialbaceae > Salinilacihabitans > Salinilacihabitans rarus. The sequence goes on from NZ_CP100762.1 coordinate 1,353,750, forward strand.
GTCGTTCGTCGACCCCGGGCGAGTCGAAAGTATTCACGAACGTGTATCGTCGGGCGGTCCGGCGGGTCGGCTCAGAGCCCCAGCGCGGTCGTCACCGGAATCCCGGCGGCGACCGCGCCGAGTACGTACCCCGCGAGCACGCTCGCGTTCAGCGGCGGCAGGCCCGCGTGGACCCCCTCGAAGCGTTCGAGGATGTAGGTCAACGCGGCGAGGCCGACGACGCCGCCCGCGACGGCCCCCAGCGCCGGGAGGTTCGCGCCGAGCGCCGGGACGACGACCGGCGCGTCGAGGAAGTGGGCCGCGCTGACCGCGAGCATCCCGGGGATCAGCGCGTCGCCGAGGCCGAGTATCGTCGCCGGGAACCCGTCTCCGCCGGCGTCGCCCCCGTCGCCCCCGTCTTCGTCGTCGACGCCGAGGCCGCCGAGGTCGGTCTCGCGGTAGGAGAAGTCACGCGATTCGGGGACGACGAACACCAGCGGGGCCTTCATCGACCCGGCGCCGGCCGCGACCTCCTTCATGTGCCCGGAGCCGTACACGGCGTAGGCGTCGTAGGCCGCCCAGACGACGAGGAGGACGACGATGGGGAGCGGCCCGAAGCTGAGGCCGAGCATGGCCACGCCCGCGGCGCCGCCGACGACCGCGGCGACGTTCAGCACGTACCACTCGGGGTGGCGCCACAGGGCCGCGGCGGTGAGGACGGCGACGGCGACCGGCAGGGGACTCGCGGGCAGGCCCACGAGCGCGGGGTCGTCGGTCACGAGGCGGCCGAGACCGGTGCCCAGTACGACCGCGTCGGCGACGAGGATGCCGAACGAGCCGACGAGCAACAGCCGAACGAGGTCCAGTCCCCTGTCGTAGCGGACGGCGGCGACGAGGACGACCGTGAACCCGAGGACCATCGCGGCGAAGACGCCGACGTTGCCGACCTGTCCGGGGTCGTCGAACAGCACCAGCCCCAGCGCGGCCGCCTCGTCGGCCAGCGCGAGGCCCCCGAGGACGGTGGCGAAGTAACACGCCGCGACCCCGAGTCGCGGCACGGAGGCCCCGAGGCCGGGGCCGGCGCTCCCGGCGTCCGGCGCGACCGTCGCGTCCCCGCGTGCGGCCTCGTCGGTCACGGCGACTCACCCGTCGGCCCGCGAACTTCGTTCATCACACGCATCTGTGAAGAGAACGCGGTAAATCCGTTTCCATTCGGCCGGACCGGCGCGGCCGCTCTCCGGCGGGGACGAGAGAAGACGAGGCTCAGTTGTCGCCGGCCTTCGACTGCCAGGCGTAGTCGCGGCGCTTTGCCGACTTGCCGAAGCCACAGGAGGCACACTCGCCTTTCTTCACGTGGTAGGACTTGTTCCCGCAGCGTCGACACTTGACGTGCGTCGTCTTGTTCTTCTTCCCTTGGCTCGGGGTTCCTGCGCCAGTCATGGAGTGATCGAGACGACGTTGTCGCCGCGTATAATGGTTGTGTCTTCGGCCGACGCCTCCTCTCCCATTCCGTCCTCGAGGGGTACCGTCACGTCTTCGAGGACGAGGTTCATGTGCTGGTCGTACCCCGTCAGGTCGCCGACGTACTCCTCGCCGCTCTTGAGGCGCACCGAGACCCGTTCGCCGAGGGACGCCTCGAGGACGTCCAGCGGTCGTCCGCTCATACGTGAGAGGGCAAGTGATGCGCACTTAATCGTACCGGTCGCCGCCACGGAACGAGACGACGGCACCGCCCCGCCGCGCCGCTCAGACGTCCACGGCGAACGGTTCGTGCTCGTCGGCGACGGCCGCGAACGCGGCCAGCAACTCCGCGGTCGCCTCGAGGTCGCCGACGTCGATCACCTCGACGGGGGTGTGCATGTACCGGGTGGGGACGCTGATCACCTGCGAGGGGATCGCCCCCGCGGCGGTGAAGAAGGCGTCCGCGTCGGTCCCCGTCCCGGTCCCGAGCGCCTCGACCTGCACCTCGATCCCCGCGTCGGCCGCCGCCTCGCGGACGGCCCGGCAGACGACGGGGTGGTTGGTGCTACCCCGGCCGACGGCGGGGCCGGCGCCGAGTTCGACGTCGCTCGCCTTCCCGCGCGGCGCCGTCGGGTAGTCGAGCGCGTGGCCGACGTCGACCGCGACGACGGCGTCGGGGTCGAGGTCGAAGCCGACCATCTTCGCGCCCTGCCGGCCGACCTCCTCCTGGACGGTGCTGACGGCGTAGACGGTCGCGCTCGCGTCGCGCTCGGCGGCCCGGCGCAGTCCCTCGGCGGCCGCCCAGGTGCCGACGCGGTTGTCGAGGCCGCGGCCCGCCAGCCGCGTCTCCGTGAGCCACGAGACGCCCCCGGAGAACGTGATCGGGTCGCCGACAGCGACGCGCTCGCGGGCGTCCTCGCCGTCGGCCGCGCCGACGTCGATCCAGAGGTCGGCCACCTCGGGGGCGTCGTCGTCGCCCTCCCGCAGGTGGATCGCCGTCCGGCCGACCACGCCCTCGACCGGCCCGTCGTCGGCGTGGATCGTCACGCGCTGGCCGCGGGCGACCGTCGGGTCGATCCCGCCGATCCCGCCCGGCCGGACGAAGCCGTCGTCGTCGATCGAGCGGACGATGAGGCCGATCTCGTCGGCGTGGCCGGCGAGGGCGACCGCCGGCGCGTCGGGGTCCCCCTCGCGGACCGCCACGGCGTTTCCGTAGGCGTCGGTCCGGACCTCGTCGGCGAACGCGGCGACGTACTCCGTCCAGCGTCGCTGGCCGGCGGCCTCGAACCCCGCCGGCGAGGGCGTCTCGAGCAGGTCGGTCAGGAACGCGCGCGTCGAATCGTCCATGTCAGGAGGTGGCGGGGCAGAACGCTTGAACCTGCTGGCGGGGCGCGTGGTTCCGACCGGCACAACGGCTAAGTGGTCAGCCGTGGAGGTCTATCGTATGGGCGACAAGAAGTTCACCTTCATCGAGTTGCATCTGGACGGCGACACCCAGTTCGGCCCGAAGACGATCAGCGACGCGCTGCCGGTCGGCGACGAGGCGGCGGCCACGGAGGCCGAGGCGGACGGGGACGAGGAGGCGGCCGCGGCCGCCGACGAGGACGAGGAGGGCGGCCGGGGCGCCGTCGGCGCCGTCGTCGGCCTGCTCGCGCTCGTCGGCCTCGCGCTCGCGCTCCGGAAACTCCGCGGCGGCGACGAGGACGAGGAACTGAGCGAGGAGTACGAGGAGCCGGACGTCGTCGTCAGCTGAGACGAATCGGCCGAACCCTTTTGCGTTTCCTTCGCGTACCGACGGTCGTGAATCTCTACCGTAGCGTCCGGGCCGTCGCCGGGGCCTCCGGCGAGAGCGCCGTCGACTGGCGCGCCGCCGCCGAGGCCGCCAAGGCCGCGACGGACCCCGGCTCACTCGATTTAGCGCCCGGCGAGCGCGCGGCCTACGCCCGCGACGTCCGGGACGCCCGCCGCGAGGTGCGGTCGGTCGCCGGCGTCGCCTTCGACGTCCCGGAGGTCGTCGAGATCCAGAACCGCCACCACTGGATGGACGCCAACGTCGAGACCTTCGAGCGCGTGATGGCCCCCATCGAGGCCCACACCGGCGCCTTCCCCGGCGTCGCCCGGACGATCAACACCGGGACGATGACCGTTCTCCTCTCGTTTCTCGGCCGGAACGTCCTCGGCCAGTACGACCCCCTGTTGCTCGCGGAGGCGCCCGACGACGACCACGCCCTCTACTTCGTCCGCCCGAACATCCTCCGGGCCGCCGAGATGCTCGACGTCGACCCCGACCGCTTCCGGCGCTGGATCGCCTTCCACGAGGTGACCCACGCCGCCGAGTTCGGCGCGGCCCCGTGGCTCTCGGACCACCTCGAAGCGCGCATGGAGTCGGGCATCGACGCCCTCGCGGAGGGGAGCTTCGACCGGGACGCCTTCCGCGACCTCGACGCGGCGATGACCGTCGTCGAGGGGTACGCAGAACTCCTGATGGACCACGCCTTCGACGACGAGTACGAGGACCTCCGCCGGAAACTCGACGCCCGCCGGAAGGGGCGAAACCCCCTCCAGCGGCTGCTGCGGCGGCTGCTCGGCCTCGGGCTCAAACAGCGCCAGTACGAGCGCGGCAAGGCGTTCTTCGAGGGCGTCGCCGAGGCCCGCGGCCTCGAAGCCGCCGCCGCGGTCTGGGAGCGTCCGGAGAACCTGCCGAGCCACGAGGAACTCGACGCGCCCGGGGCGTGGCTCCGGCGCGTCGACCCCTGATCGGCCGTCAGTCGAGCGACCCGACGAACGGTTCGAGGGCGTCGACGTTCTCCGCGGGTGTGACCTCGTGGCTCTGTGGATCGTAGTCGACGATGCCGTGGTCGTCAAGCCGCGGCAGGTGGTGGTGCACCAGCGCGACGGCGACCCGTTCGAGCGCGGCGTCGTCGACCGCGTCCGGCGCCACCTCCCGTTCCCGCGCGGCGACCCGCCGGGCGAGTGCCGTCGCGCTCGCGGTCGCTCTCTCGCTCTCGCTCTCGGCGTCCAGCAGCGCGGCGAGCAGGCGCTCGCGCCGGGCGTCCGAGAGCAACTCGTGGACCGTCTCCCGCCCGAGGGACTCTCCGTCCAGTTTTGCCATGGTAGCGTCGCCGGCCGCGACGGAAACAAGGGTTGATCCTAACCAGTATGGGATTCCGTTTACCCGTCGTGACGGTCACGGCGGCCGACAGCTACCCCACGATCCGCAGCAGGTACCACAGGAGGGCGCCGCCGACGACCAGTCCGCCGAGGGTCGACGCGCCGACCACCGCGGGCGAGGCCCCGCCCTGTAGCGCCATCAGCCCGCCGGAGAACCCCACCAGCAGCACGAACCCCGCCGCGAGCCGTCGTCGGTCGCCGGCGGACGGCCCTCTCGTGCGGCTCATATGTTCCGCGGCGCGCTGACGTGCATCGACGCGAACGACCACCCCTCCTCGTCGGGGTCGCGAAGCAGCGTCCCGCTCCAGCGGGTGTCGAACCGCCACCGCTGGCCGGTCTCGCGGTCGGTCCACGCGAGTGCGACCTCGTCGGCGAACCAGGCGCAGTCGCCGCGCCGGCCGACGGTCAGGCGGTCGCTCTCGACCGACCACTCCTCGGTCGTGCGGTCCTGTTCGCGCAGTCCCGCCGCGACGTCGTCGCCGCCGAACAGCGACTCGCTCACGCCGACCTTCACGGTGGCCTCGTCGTCGCGGAAGAACGGTGCCAGGGGCTCGCCCCGGCGCAGGGCGTCGTAGTAGGCTCGAACGGCCTCCTCGGCGTCCTCGACGTCCGTGTCCATGTGCGCGTCGTCTCCCGCCGACGGTAAAGTCCCTCCGGGCGCACGAGCAGGCGCTCACATGAACCCGCGGTCGACCTCGTCGGTCTCGACGAGGTCGTCGAGTTCGGCGTCCAGCAACTCCTCGGCCTCCTCGAACCGGTCGGCCAGTTCGTCGAGTTCGTCCGGGCGGTCGTAGCCGTCGTACTCCATCGGGCCGAACGCCGGGCTCTCGAGGGCGTCCATCACGTCCTCGAAGAAGTCCTGGGGCCGCGTCGGGGCGTCGGCGTGGGTCTCGACGACCGTCTGCAGGCGCTTCGCGACCGTCTCGGCGTGCTCGTCGTCCTCGGGGGGCGACTGGACGGCAAAGCGCCCGCCGGCGTCCTCCTCCGGCAGGAACGAGCCGATCTCGTCGTCGAGTTTGCGGGCCACGCGGGTGCCCACGCCGCGGACCTCGTAGGGGTTTTTCGCATAGGTCTTCAGGACGTAGACGCCGCCCCGCGGGTGGGCGAGGTAGAGGTCCTCGCCGAGGCCGCCGGCCCGGTCGCCCGCGACGGCGCGCCAGTCCTCGGGGTCGACGTCCCGTCCGACGACGTCCTCGAGTACGTCCTGCCACTCGCGAATCCGCATGGGCGAAGGTTTCGGCGCGGGGAGAAAATACGTATCGGTCCCGACGACCCTCTCGCTGGTCGACTCGCGGCCCGCGAACCGGAAAGCCTACGATGCGGCGGCCGCGACCGTCGGTAAACGTTCCGTTACACCATGACCGTCCCTCGCCTCGACGCCCTCCGCGACGCGTTTCTGGCCGCCCCGGTCGAGAGTTCGCTGGTCGCGCTCGCCCCCCTCGCCCTCGCGGCCTGTCAGCTCGCGAATAGCTACGTCAACGGCCTCCCGGCGCTGCCCGCGGTCGGCTTCGCCGTCGCGATGGTCGCGTTCGCCGCCGTCGCGATGGGCCTCCGCGAGGCCGAGACCCGGCGCCGGCGCCTCGAACGCGACCTCCGCCGCGTCTAGCGTACCCGGGCGCCCTCGCCCGCGACGGTGCGGGCCTCCCGCGACTCGTAGGCGTTGTAGCCGGCCAGCCCGGCGATCAGCAGGCCGGAGACGACGGTACTCCAGAAGAGGCCGCCGAGCATTCCGAGGAGGGCCGCGGACGCGATCAGCCAGAGACCCAGTACGGTGACGAGCGAGCCGACCCCGGTACTCGGCGGGACGTCGTTCGACACCCGGTAGACGTTGTAGCCGGCCGCGAGGAAGACGACCGCGCCGACGACGACGTTGTTCCACAGCGACGCCGCCCCGGTCTCGAAGAAGAACGCCGAAGCGACGACCCACGCGCCGACCGCGGCCACGATTGCGCTGCCGAACGGCGTGCTGCGCCGGCGCTCCTCGGCGGCGATCTGCGTGGGCTCGTCCCGGGGGTCACGCTCCGGGTCGACCGCCACCGCGTCGGTGCCGCCGGTCCCCGCGCGGGCGCCGACCTCGTCGCGCCGGACGGCGTCGCGCTCGTCGCCCTCGTCGCGCCGGCCCGAGTCGCTCATGCCGGTCGACGGTTCCCCGTCGGCGCCCTAAAGCGGGGCCGACCGTTCCGCCGTTCTGTCGTCGACTACCCGGGTAATACGCTTTTACGCGGACGGGCGCGGCCGAGGTCGTGGACCGACAGCGTTTTTCGCCCGCCGGTCGATGATCGAATTCGTGAACGTACGCGGAACGGTCGCGGGCGAGGTGGCGGTCCGGACCGTCGAGACGAGTTACGGCGAGAGCGACCTCGCCGAGGTGCCGTGTCGCCTCGAATCGGTCGGCGACGACGCGGACGGCCCGACCGCCGAGGACCCCGAGGTCGCCACCGTGACGCTGTGGGGCAAGTGGACCGAGTCGGCCGACCTGCTCGAACCGGGGATGGAACTGCTCGTCACCGACGCCGAGGAGCGGGAGTTCCGCGGCGAGACCCAGTACTCGACGACCGGCGACTCCTACGTCGTCGTCGAGCCGTCGTTTCTGGTGAACGTCACCGCGATCCGAAACTGGGTCGAGTGTCCCCGGCTCTACTACCTCAACAAGCTCTCGGGAGTGCCGCTGAACTACCCCGTCGTCAAGGGGACGCTCGTCCACGAGGTGTTCGGGGACCTCCTGCGGGGTCGGGACCTCGAAGAGGCCATCGAGGACCGCGTCGACGGGCGCGGCCTCGAACTGGGCCTGCTCGGGGAGTCCCCCGAGGCGGTCCGCGAGGACGTCCGGCAGAACGCGGCGGCCATCGAGGGCTGGCTCGAACAGGGTCGGCTGACCGAGGAGGACGACTGGCGCTCGGAGCAGTTGCTCATCAGCGAGACGTTCGGCATCCGCGGGCGGGCCGACGCCATCCGGCGGGGCGCGCCGGTCGAACTCAAGACGGGCAAGAACCTCCGCAAGGAGCCCCGGTTCAAGGACAAGGTGCAGGCGGCCTGCTACGCGCTGTTGCTGGAGGAGAACGGCGACGAGGTCGACACCGGGACGTTGCTGTACACGAAGAACTCGGCGCTCGACCGCAACGAGGAGACGGGCGATCTCACCCCCGCGAAGGACTTCTCGATGGGCGCGGGCCTGCTGAAGTACGTCGTCCGCCTGCGCAACGAGATCGCCGCGATGGAGTACGACGACGGCGTCCCCACGGGTCACGAGGGCGACGCCAAGTGCGAGTACTGCTTCGAGCGGGACGCCTGCATGGTCGTCTCCGGCCGCCTCGACCAGGAGTCGAAGGCCGGGCGGATCGGGGAGCCGCTGCCCGAGGCGGAACGCGACCACTTCGAGCGGTTCTACCGCGCGATCGAGGAGGAGCGTCGCGCGGTCCACCGCGAGTACGCGAAGCTCTGGGAGCAGACGGCCGCGGAACGCGCCGACGACGACCGCGCGCTGGTCGACCTCGAGTTCCTCGGGAAGCGCCCGCTCGACGGCGGCCGCTGGGAACTGCGCGCGCGCCAGCGCGACGCGGCGACCTCGAAGCTCCGCGAGGGCGACCTCGTGCTCGCGAGCGACGGCCACCCGGTCCGCGGCGAGGCGGAACTCGCGCGGATCGAGCGCCTCGGCGACGAAATCGTCCTGACCGCGGACGAACCGGTCGAGGTCGCCCGCCTCGACGTCTACCCCTCCGAACTCACCACCGACCGCCTGCTCGTCGCGCTCCACGACGCCCTGCTGAAAGGCGACGAGCGCCGCAAGGACGTCCTGTTCGGGCGCACCGAACCGCAGTTCGAGGACCCCGGCGAGACCTTTATCGACAACAACGACGCGCAGGACGAGGCCGTGCGCAAGGCCGTCGGCGCCGAGGACTGCGCGCTGATCCACGGCCCGCCGGGCACCGGGAAGACGTACACCATCGCCCGGGCCGTCCGCGCGATGGTCGACCGCGGCGAGCGCGTCCTGCTGTCGGCGTTTACCAATCGCGCGGTCGACAACGCGCTCGAAGCGCTGCTGGAGGCGGGGATCGACCCCGACGATATCGTTCGCGTCGGCAGCGAGAGCGGCGTCCGCGAGGACATGGAGTCGCTGCGACTCGAACGGTCGGGCGACCCCGGCGAGCGCGTCGCCGAACTCCGGGAGGCCAGCGTGGTCGCGGCGACGACCGCGGCCTGTGGCTCGCGGGTGATGAAAGAACAGACCTTCGACGCGGCGCTGGTCGACGAGGCGGCCCAGTTGACCGAACCCGGCACCTACGCGGCGATCGAACTGGCCGACCGGTTCGTCCTCGTCGGCGACCACCAGCAACTCCCGCCCGTGGTGCGCGCCGAGAACGACCTCTCCGAGTCGCTGTTCGAGCGCCTCGTCGACCGCTACCCGGAGGCGGGGGTCATGCTCGACCGCCAGTACCGGATGAACCAGCGCATTCAGGCGTTCGCCTCCCGGGAGTTCTACGACGGCGCCCTCCGGCCCGCGACGCCCGCGGTGGCGAGTCGCACGCTGGAGGACCTCGACGGCGTCTCGCGGGACGCCCTCCCGCCGGAGCTACGCGACCCCGTCTCGTTCCTCGCGGTCGAGGGCGACGGCGACCGCTACACCGACGACGCGGAGGCCGGGCGGATCGCCGACCTGATAGCGACGTACGAGGCGGCGGGGCTCGACCGCTCGGCGATCGGCGTCGTCGCCCCCTTCCGCGCGCAGGTGTCGACGATCTCCGAGCGCGTGCCCGACGACGTGACCGTCGACACCGTCGACCGCTTCCAGGGGTCGAGTCAGGAGGTGATCGTCGTCTCGTTTACGGCCACGGGGACGCTCGAAGGCCCGATCTTCGAGGACTACCGGCGGATCAACGTCGCGCTCACCCGGCCGAAGCGGGCGCTCGTGCTCGTCGGCGACCCGCGGGCGCTTGAGTCGGATCCGGTCTACGCCCGGATGCTCGAGTGGGCGCGGGCTAGTCGGTGACCGCCGGGAAGAACTCGCCGTGGAAGCCGAACGGAAGGTGGTGGGGCAGCGGCGCCCGCGCCCGCTCGGCGAACGTCTCGCCGTCGAGGACGAGCAGGAACGAGCGCTCGGCGTCGACGTCGAGGACCGTCGCGAGGACGACGCCGCGGTCCTCGCGCTCGCCCTCGGCGTCCGGCGCCGGCACGAACACCGGTTCCTCGGCGTAGTACCCCTCCTCGAACCACTCCTCGGCCTCGCCGGTCCCGAGGTCGACCTTCACGAGGCCGTTGCCGCCCGCGCGGCCGGTTAGCTGGCCGTAGGCGTACCGCGCGGGTCGGCCCCACGCCGTCGGCGCGACGCGGGGGAGTTCCATCCCGCGGTAGAGCCGCCGGCGGCGGACGCTGTCGCCGTCGAGGGGGAGGTGGACGCGCGTGAGTTCGCCGTCGGCCGTCTGGAGTCCGCCGGGGCCGTCGAGCGACGACAGGAACAGGTTCTCGACGATCGTCGCGTCGTCGTAGGCCACGAGGTCGACGACGACGTCGCCGTCGGTCTCGAAGGCGTCGACGACGTGGAAGAAGAAGAGCGCGGTCGTCCGCCGCCGCGTCACGACGTCGCCCGACTCGCGGTCGACGACGAGCCAGCGGGTGCCCCGCTTGGGCCGCCACCGGTAGCGGTCGACGAAGCCGGCCCCGCCGGGCAGGAGGAACCGCAGCGGGTTCACGACGAACGGCGGTTCGACGAGGACGACGTACCGCCGGGTGAGCCCGAAGCTGTGGAGGTAGGCGGGTCTGTCGACCGCGATGGAGGCGATCTCGATCCGCTCGGGGCGGTCGTCGGGGACGCGGTAGATGCGGTACCGGCTGGGGCGGCCGAACTCGGTCGCGTAGGCGACCGTCTCGCCGCGCTCGGGGTCGCGGCAGGGGTGGGCGGTGACGTGGTGGGCGGGGAGGTCGTCGGCGTACGCGAGGTCGCCCAGCGTCGCCAGCGTCTCGGGGTCGAACCGCACCCGCCGGGGCGTCTCCGTCAGCGCGACGTGCTCGCCGCCGATCCTCGCGACGTTCACGCTGGCGTTGTCCGTCGGCGTCCGCACGAGCGACCGGAGGCGCTCGCGGTAGCTCCCCGCGGTCGCGAACTGGCCGGTGAGCCGTCCCTCCTCGGTCGCCCGCCGGTAGGCGTCGGTCCGCAGGAACCGGTTCGAGTAGGTCACGTCGCCGCCGTCGAACCGGAACTTGTGCAGCATCGCCAGCCCGTCGAACCAGTGGGCGACGCGCTCGCCGTCGACCTCGAACTTCGCGGGGCCGTTGCGGACGAGCGCGCCCGAGAGCCACGCCGGCACTTCGCCCTCGACCGGCAGGTCGACGCCGTCGCGTTCGCGTTCGAGCGTTCGGAACCCCGGTTCGTAGCCCGTCACCTTCCGGTAGACGGCGGCGTCGGACAAAAAACGCTGGCTCGCGGCTCCCGGGCCGCGGTCGCCGTCGTTTTGTCCCTCCCGCGCGAACGGCCGGTGTGACACGCGTCGAACTGCCCCTCGGGACGGGGACGGTCGCGGCCGCGTTCCCCGACTGCGAGGTGACGGTCGCCGACCCGCCCGGCGGCGCCCCCGTCGACGTCCGCGCGGCCGCCGAACGCGCGCTCGCCGACCCTCACGGCCCGCCGCTGGCCGACCGGGTCGACCCCGGCGACGAGGTCGCGGTCGTCGTCACCGACCGCACGCGGGCGGTCCCGGACGACGTCCTCCTCGACGTCCTCCTCGCGGAACTGGCCGACTGCGGCGTCCCCCGCGAGCGGGTGACGGTCGTGATCGGCCTCGGCCTCCACCGGCCGATGACCGACGCCGAGATCGAGTCGATGCTCGGCCCGCACGCCGATCTGGCGGTCAACCACGACCCGGAGGCGGTCGTCGAGGTGGGCGCGGTCGAGGGGAGCGAGACGCGCCGCGTCCCCGTCGAGATCGGACGCCCCGTCGCGGACGCCGACGTCGTCTGTTCGACCGGCGTCGTCGAGCCACACCAGTACGCGGGCTTCTCCGGCGGCGCGAAGACGGTCGCCATCGGCGCGGGGAGCGAGTCGCTGATCGGCTACACCCACGGCCCGGCGATGCTCGCGCGCGAGGGGGTCCGCCTCGGCCGGATCGAGGGCAACCCCTTCCGCGAGGCGATCGACGCGGCCGGCGACCTCGCCGGCGTCGAGTTCTGTCTGAACCTGACCCACGGCCCCGCGGGGGTCCTCGGCGTGAGCGCCGGCGACCACCGGGCGGTCGTCGCCGACCTCGCGGCCGTCGCCCGCGACGCGCTCTCGGTCCCGGTCCCCGCCGACCGCGCGTTCGACGTCGCCGTCTGCGGCGTCGGCGCGCCGAAGGACGCGACCCTCTATCAGGCGACGCGGGCGGCGACCTACGTCGCCCTCGGCGACCGGAACCCGCTGTGCGACGGCGGTCGACTCGTCGTCCCCGCGCGACTGGATGAGGGTGCGGGCGCGGGAACCGGCGAGCGCCGCTTCTACCGGCGCCTCCGGGAGGCGACGGACGCCGACGCGCTCTACGAGTCGATGCTGGACGGGTACGAACCCGGCGCCCAGCGGGCGTTCGTCGTCGCGCGCGTCCTCCGCGAGCACGACGTCTGGGTGACGAACAGTCGGGCCCCCGACGTCGTCGAGGAGTGCCTGCTGACCGCCGCGGACGACGTGACCGACGCCGTCGACCCCGGCGACGAGGTGCTCGTCGTGCCCGACGCGCTGAACGCGCTGCTGGTCGACGCCCGCTGACGGCCGGACGTACGCTTACTTCCGTCGGCGTGGTGGGCCCGGTATGCTCGAACGCCTCCGTCGGGGCGGCGCGCCCCGGATCGACGTCGCGATCGTCGGCGCGGTCGCGCTGGCCTCGATCGCGACGGGGCTGGCCGCGATGGTGACCGGGCCGGCGATCGAGGTGACGGCCGCGGCGGCGACCATCCAGCTGGTGACGTCGTTCACCGGCGTCGTCCTCGGCTTCGGCCTGCTCGCGGCGGCGTGGGGGATGCGCCGGGGGTACCGCCTCGCGTACCTCGTCGCGGCGGCGCTGGTCGCCCTCGAAGCGGTCCACGGCGTCGTCCACGCCCACCCACTCTCGATCCCGCTCGTCGCCCTCTCGGTCGCCGGGTTCGTCGTCCTCGTCCGGACCGGCCGGGCGTTCACGCGGTCGGTCTCGCTCACCGAGACCCAGATCGGCGCCGCCGTCGCTGTCGTCGCCTTCGTCGGCTACGGCACCGTCGGCGCCTACGTCCTCCGGGCCGAGTTCGCCGAGGTCGACGGCCTCGTCGACGCGCTGTACTTCACGCTCGTCACCGCGAGCACCGTCGGCTTCGGCGACGTCCACCCGACCGGCGACGGCGCCCGTCTCTTTACGATCTCGCTCGTCGCCCTCGGGCCGGCGACCGTCGCCGCCGCGATCGGCACGGTCGTCGCGCCCGCCCTCGAAGCCCGCCTCTCGCGGACCGGCAGGCGCGTCGCCGGCGCCGGGCGCGACGGCCGGGACGCGCGGGACGGGCGCGTCGTCGTCCTCGGCGACCGCGACCCCGGGGCCGTCGCCGTCGACGGCCTCGCGGACCGAACCTCGCTCGCGGTCGTGACGCGCGACGAGGCGTGGGCCCGCGACCTCGACGCCCGCGGCGTCGAGACCGTCGTCGGGGCGCCGACCGACGACGACGCGCTCGAACGGGCCGCCCTCGCGTCTGCGACGGCGGTCGTCGTCGCGACCGACGGGGAGACGGTGCCGTACGCGGTGCTGGCGGCGCGACGGGTCGTCCCGGAGGGCTACGTCGTCGCGCTCGCGCCGGCGGGACGGGCCGGGGATCTGGAGGCCGTCGGCGCGGACGTCGCGATCGACCCGCGAGGGGCGCTCGCGAGCGCGACCGCCGAGGCGGCCCTCGGCGGCGAGAACGAACGGGGGTGAGTCACTCGTCGGCGTCGGCCGCCGCCCACAGCGGGTAGAGGTCGTCCTCGACGGGGTCGGCGACCGTCTCGCCGTCGAGGTCGAGGACCGGGTCGCCCTCGCGGACGGCGCCGATCTCGGCGGCCTCGATCCCCGCGTCGGCGAGGGCGTCGAGGCAGTCGTCGACCGCCGACGCGGGGACGGTCGCCAGCAGCGCGCCGGAGCCGAAGATCCGCAGCGGGTCGACGCCGGCGGCGGCACAGAGCGTCCGCGTCGCCGCGCGCACCGGGACGTCGTCGCGGTCGACCGCGATCCGGACCCCCGAGGCGCGGGCGAGTTCGAGCAGGCCGGCGGCGACGCCGCCCTCGGTCGGGTCGTGCATCGCCGTCGCGTACTCGCGGACGATTCGGGCGTCGGGGACGACGCTGATCTCGGAGAGGAACCCTTCAGCGCGCTCGCGGACGTCGTCGGCGACCCCGAGGTCGTCGCCGAAGTCGGCCGCGAGGATGGCCGACCCCTCGACGCCGGCGGCCTTCGTCAGCAGGACGCGGTCCCCGGGTTCGGCGCCGCCGGTGGGGACGAACCGGTCGGTCGCGCCCATCGCCGTCAGCGAGACCAGCGGCCGCGAGAGCGCGTCGACGTACTCGGAGTGGCCGCCGACGATCGTCGCGCCGACCTCGCGGGCGGCGGCGTCGAGGTCGCGCGTGATCGAGTCGAGGACCCCCTCCTCGGGGAGCATGATGACGGCCGTCAGCCAGCGCGGGTCCGCCCCGGAGGCCGCGACGTCGTTGCAGGCGACGTGGACGCCGAGGGTGCCCACCTGCGAGGCCGCAAGCGAGATGGGGTCCGAACTGACCACGAGCGTCCCGCCGGGCCAGTCGATCGCCGCCGCGTCCTCGCCCTCGGCGGGGCCCTGCAACACCGTCTCGTCGGCCGCGCCCGTCCGGCCGAAGACGTGTGCGAGCAGGTCGTCGGGAGCTACCTTCCCGGGCATGGCACGAACTGGGGCCATTCGGGGCTTGTAGCTGTCGGAGTCGGCGAGCGCGCCTACGACCCGTCGTCCGCCCCGTCGATCCCGGCGAGGATCGGTTCGAGCGCGGACGCGAGTTCCTCGAAGCGCTCCATCGACATGTCGTCGGTCGTCACCCAGACGCCGCGGCGGTCGTGGACGACCCGCGTCAGGTAGCCGTACTCGAACATCCGGACCGTCGCCCGGTACGCTCCCAGTTGGGAGTTCCGGTAGGCGTTCTGGGCGTCGAAGCCCGCCCGCTCTTGTGCCGCGAAGCCGACGAGGTCGGCCGACCGTTCGAGGTCCGACCGGAGGTACAGCTGTTCGACGGCGTCGTCGGTGAAGTACGTGATGCTCCGGAGTTCGTCGCCGACGGCCGTCCGGGCCGCGCTCCGCAGCGCGTCCCCGGCCTCGGGCGTGAGGGGCCTGCCGTCCATGCCAGCGCGTACCACGGCGGTGCCCAAGACCGTAGGGGTGGTTCGCGGACGGCCACGCTTTTGGTCGCCGCGTGCGAGAGTCCGGCCGAGACGATCGACCGTGACGGACGACGAACCCGCAGACGAACGCGCGCGAGGGGTCGACGGTGCCGCGGCCACACCCCCCGACGGCTGGACGGCGGTCTTCTGGGACGTCGGCGGGGTGATCCTCGACCTCGACTCCGTCGGCGCGGCCCACCGGCGGTTCGTCGAGCGCCTCGTCGCGGAGCGCGACCTCGACGCGACGGTCGACGACGCCCTCGAGACGTGGCGCCGGACCGTCGGCGACTACTTCCGCGCCCGCGACGGCACCGAGTTCCGCCCCGCCCGCGAGGGGTACGCGCGAGGCGTCGCCGCCGTCGCCGGGCGCGAGGTTCCCGCCGCGGAGTGGCGCCCCCTGTTCGAGCGGGTCGCCGCCGAGGCGATCGAACCGGTCCCCGGCGCGGTCGAGGCGGTCGAGCGCCTCGCCGCGCGTGACCTCCACGTCGGCGTCGTCAGCGACGTCGACGCCGACGAGGGCCGGCGCATCCTGGAGACGTTCGGCGTCCGCGAGGCGTTCGACTCGATCACCACCTCCGAGGAGGTCGGCCGCACGAAACCCGACCCCGCGATGTTCGAGACGGCGCTCGACCGCGCGGGCGTCGCCCCCGGGCGGTCGCTGATGGTCGGCGACCGCTACGAACACGACGCGGCCGGCGCCGCCGCCCTGGGGATGCGGACGGCGACGCTGGGCGACGAGGACGGCCCCGCCGTCGACTACCGACTCGACTCGCCGCTGGAGGTACTCGAAATCGTCGACGGCGCGTCGGACGCGTGACGTCGCCCGCGAGGGCTACGCCGGGCGGCGGTCGTCCTCCGGCCGACGTCGCCGTCGACCCGCGCCCGGAGGTGGCGCTTCTTCCGCGCCGTTACTCGCGGAAGCGCAGCAGGCTCTCGACCTCGCGCTCGTCGACCTCGTCGAAGGCGTCGCGGGCGATCACCCGCCGGTGGACCTCGTCGGCGCCGTCGACGATGCGGAACGAGCGGACGTCCTCGTAGAAGTCGGCGACGGGCAGGTCCTTCCCGATGCCGTTACCGCCGCAGATCTGGACCGCGAGGTCGACCGCCTCCTGAGTGGCGTTCGCGGTGAACACCTTGCACATCGAGACGGGGACCCGCGCCTCCTCGCCCGCGGCGAGGCGGTCGGCGGCGTCGCGGACCATCGTCCGCGCGGCGTGGAGTCTCGTCTCGGCGTCGGCGACCTCGTGTCTGAGCGCCTGTTTCTCCGCCAGCGGATCGCCGAAGGCGTCGCGCTCGCTCGCGTAGGCCTTCGCGACGTCGAGCGCCCGCGTCGCCATCCCGGTAAAGCGCATGCAGTGGGTCAACCGCGCGGGGCCGAGGCGCTTCTGGGCGACGGCGAACCCCTGGTTCAGCCCGCCGAGCAGGTTCTCCTCGGGGACGCGAACGCCGTCGTAGCGGATCTCGGCGTGGCTCGACCCCGTCACGTTCCCCCCGAGGTGTTCGACGTCGCGGACGACCTCGACGCCGTCGGCGTCCGCGGGGACGAGGAAGATCGAACACCCGCGGTAGGGGTGGACGTCGGGGTCGGTGCGGGCCATCACCAGCAGGAGGTCCGCCTCCGCGCCGTTGGTCGTCCACCACTTGTGGCCGTCGATCACCCACTCGTCGCCGTCGCGCTCGGCGGTGGTCCGGATCATCTTCGGGTCCGACCCCGCGCCGGGGGTGGGTTCGGTCATCGAGAAGCCGGAGGTGATCTCGCCGGCGACGAGCGGACGGAGCCACTCGTCTTTCTGCTCGTCGGTGCCGACGAGTTCGATCGTGTGCATGTTCCCCTCGTCGGGGGCGGCGATCCGCATCGCGAGCGGCGCGAGGTAGCACCGCCCGGCCTCCTCGAACGCCGGGAGGACGTCCCGGAGGTCGAGGCCGAGGCCGCCGTACTCCGCCTCGATCTGCGGGGCGTAGATCCCGCGCTCGCGGGCCTCCTCGCGCAGTCGCTCGACCGTCTCGCCCGAGACGGGGCCGTCGCCGACGACCTCCCGCTCAGCCGGAATCGCCTCCTCTTCGACGAACGCCCGAACGTCCGCCGCCAGTTCCCGTGCTCGCTCGCCGTCGTCGTACTCCATGGTCGACCTACACAACAATGTAAAGTAAAAGTATGCCCGAAGCTATTTTTGGAAGGAACGCGTCGGGACGAGCGGACCGCGCGATCGATCCACCATGAGCGAGGACTACTACGACCGGCTCGTCGACGAGGAGGCGCTCGCGGCGTACCTCGAGGCCCACCTCGGACCGGCCGACGCCTACGACGTGGAACACCACCAGCAGGGCTTCTCGAACGAGACGCTGTTCGTCACCTGGGGCGAGCGCGACCTCGTCCTCCGGCGGCCGCCGCCGGGCGAGACCGCCGAGACCGCCCACGACGTCCTCCGGGAGTACGAGGTGACGGACACGCTCGTCGACACCGACGTCCCCGTGCCGGAGCCGCTTCTCGCCTGCGACGACGGCGACGTGATCGGCAGCGACTTCTACGTGATGGAACGGCTCGAGGGCGACGTCCTCCGGTGGTCCGAACCCGACTGGCTCGAAGACCCCGCCCGCCGCGAGCGCGTCGGCGAGGCGTTCGTCGACGGACTGGCGGCGATCCACGGGGTCGACCACGAGGCGGTCGGTCTCGGCGAGTTCGGCCGCCCGGCGGGCTACACCCGCCGGCAGGTCGACCGCTGGGGGAAGCAACTCGCGTGGGCGTTCGAGCGCACCGCCGACGAGCGCGAGGTGCCGACCCTCGACGAGGTCGGCGCGTGGCTCGACGAGCACTGCCCGGAGGAACACCCCCGCGCGCTCGTCCACGGCGACTACAAACTCGACAACGTGATGTTCGCGCCGCCGGGGACCGACCGGACCGGCGCCGAGACCGAACGCGACCGCCCGGAACTGGTCGGCGTCTTCGACTGGGAGATGAGCACCCTCGGCGACCCGCGGGCCGACCTCGGCTGGACGCTCGCCTACTGGCGCGACCCCGGCGACCCCGACCCCGCGGTGCCGGAGTTGACGCCGACGTTCATGGAGGCCGAGGGCTACCCCACCCGCCGCGACCTCGTCGACCGCTGGGAGGCCGAAACCGGCCTCGCGTTCGAACACGAGCGCTTCTACCGGACGCTCGCGGTCTACAAACTGGCGGCGCTCGGGGAGATGTTCTTCCGGCGCCACCTGGAGGGCAACGCGGACAACCCGATGTACCCGCTGATGGAAGAGCGCGTCCCCGCGATGGCCGAGCGGGCCGAGCGCATCGTCGACGGCGGGGAGCCGCTGTGAAGCCGGCGGGGTTCAGTCGCCGTCTTCGAGCAGGGCCTCGAAGACGCTCGGGTCGGTCCGGAACTTGAGCACGTTGTGGACCGCCGAGTTGCGGACGTTCGCGACCACCTCCCCGTGTTCCTTGTAGAACTCGTGGATCCACCGCGAGGACGCCTCGGCGTCGCGGAACATCATCACCGTCTTCCACTGGTACTCGCCGTCCGAGAGGAAGAAAAAGAGCGTGTGCTCGTCCTCGCGGACGTGCTCCATCGCCTCGCGCCAGCCGTCGGCGAACCCCGAGGGGTCGAACTTGAACTCGAACAGCGCGAAGACGTAGTAGGCCTCGTTCGGAACGATCGCCTCCCGGAAGACGCCCTCCTCGCGCATCCGGCGGATCGACTCGCTGACGGTGACGTGTGAGACGTCGATGTCGTACTCCGCGGCGAGGACGTCGGTCAACTCCCGCGAGGACAGTTGCGGGTCGGCCGCGAGTTCGGTCAGGATCGCGACGTCCCGCTCCGAGAACTCCCAGTCCGGCGCGTCGTCGGCCATGCCGGCCTTTCTCGCGTTACCGAGGTGTTCGTTTCGGTCGCCGGTCCCGCGCTCAGTCCTCGGCGGCCAGCCCCGACAGCGACTCCTCGCCGATCTCCTCCAAGACGCGCTCGTGGAACGCCCGCAGCGCCGCGCTCTCGTCCTCGGCGAGGACGACGTCGCTTGCCGACAGCGTCGCCAGCCCGAACGCCCGCGGGGTGGGCGAGTCGAGGAGGGTCCGTTCGACGTCGATCTCGCCGGCGTCGATCGCCTCGACCACGTCCTCGATCTCGGCGACGTTGAGTTTGTCCGCCAGTATCTCGCGGTAGGTCTCCTCGATCACCGCGAAGTCGTCGAGGTCCTCGGCGAACCCCAGTAGCATCTCGCTGGAAACCTGCTGTTCGCTCGCGGACTTCTCGTAGCCTTTGTACCGCTTTAAGATCATCAGCGAGCGGGTGGCGTTGATCCGGAAGTACCGCTGTAGCAGGTCGGTCCCCGACAGCGCTCGCCGGAGGTCCGCGCGTACGTCGTCGGGGTCGAGGTCCGCGAGGATCGCTTCGAGGTCGACCTTGCGGTTCAGCGGCATCGAGAGGACGACGCCGTTGTCGGCGACCGCCACGCGCACGTTGGCGGTGGCCTCTTGGGCACAGCGGTACGCGAGCAGCCGCGAGAAGCCGTCGTTGAACTTCCGGCCGTAGCCCGAGTGGACGTAGTAGTGGCGTTCGTACTCCTCGCGGTCGCGGACCACCTCGATCGACAGCCGCCCGTCCGTGCTCACGCTCTCGGGGCCGGCGTACCTGAGCTGGTGGTCGAACAGCCGGCTGATCGCCCGCACGCTGTGGTCGTCAAGCGGGAACTCCCGCAGCCACGCGCGCACCCGGGGCGGACCGCCCGCCTCGTAGTGGTCGAGCAGGTCGCGCTGGAACGCGAGGATCTCGCGGCCGAGGTCGTACGACAGCGGCAACCGCTCGGAGTACCACGACGGGACGGTCGGGCGGGCGCTCGTGCGGTCGACGTACACCTTCGATCCCCGCCGGTAGCGGTACTCGAAGCGGTCGCCCCCGAGGACGAAGACGTCGCCTTTCTCCAGGGTGTCGAGGTAGTTCTCGTCGAGTTGGCCGACCCACTCGTCGCTCGACCGGGTGAAGACGTCACAGGAGAACGAGTCCGGGATGGTCCCGACGTTGGTCATGTAGATCACCCGGGCGAGCCGGCCCCGCTTGCCGATCAGGGGCTCGCCGACGGGGAAGTCGTCGTAGTGGTACTCGCCGTCGGGCGGGTCGTTCTCGTCGCGCCAGACCTTCGCGTAGACGTTTCGGTCCTCCATCCCGGCGTAGTCGGCGGTGAGGTACCGCACGAGTGACTCGTACTCCGCCTCGGAGTAGTTCCGGTAGGGGTAGGCTCGCCGGAGGATCGCCCGCACCTCCCGCTCCGGGCGCACCTCGGCGATGGCCATCCCGTAGACGTGCTGGGCGGCGACGTCCTGGGCGTTCTCGGGGATCGAGACGGAGTCGACGAACCCCTCCTCGGCCTTCTTCAGCATCACCGCACACTCGAGCAGTTCGTCCCGGTCGAGGGCGATCACCCGGCCGGTCACCGTCTGGCCGACGCGGTGGCCCGCCCGGCCGACCCGCTGGAGCAACGCGGCGACGCTCTTGGGCGAGCCCACCTGCACGACGAGGTCGACGTGGGGCATGTCGATGCCCAGTTCGAGCGAGGTCGAACTCGTCACGACGTCGAGGTCGCCGGCTTTCAACCGCTCCTCGACGCGGTGGCGGACGTCCTTCGAGAGGCTGCCGTGGTGGCAGGCGGAGTTGTCCTCGTCGTAGTCGTCGAACCGCTCGCGAAGTTCGTGTAACACCCGTTCGGCCCCCGAGCGGGTGTTCGTGAACACGAGGGTGTTCGTGTGCGTCTGGACGTGTTCGTGGAGGGTTCGGTAGAAGCGGTCCTGGACGACCTCCCGGGACGTGTGGATCAGGTCGTCCGCGGGACACTCCAGTTCGAGGTCGAACTCGCGGGCGAAGCGAGCGTCGACGATCTCGTACGGGCGGGGCTCGCCCCTCGGCTCCTCGCGGCCGACGAGGAACTCGGCGACCCGCGACAGCGGCTCGATCGTCGCCGAGCAGCCGATCCGCGTGATCCCGCCGTCGGCCAGCGCCTCGAGGCGTTCGAGGCCCACCGACAGGTGGGTGCCACGCTTGCCCGCCGCGAGCGAGTGGATCTCGTCGACGATGACGTACTCCACCGTCCGGAGCTTCTCGCGGAACTTCGGCGAGTTGAGCAGGATGGCGAGCGTCTCCGGCGTCGTGTTGAGGATGTGTGGCGTCTCGTCTAGCATCTTCTGGCGCGTGCTCGAATCCGTGTCGCCGTGGCGGATGGCGTGGCGGATCTCGCCGACGTCGGCGCCGCGCTCCTCGATGATCGAGGTGATGCCGTCGAGTGGCAGTTCGAGGTTCCGGTGGATGTCGTTGGCGAGTGACTTCAGCGGCGAGACGTAGAGGCAGTAGACCGAGTTGTCGAGGCCGTCTCGGCTCTCCTGCTCGCGGCGGAACAGTTCGTTGATGATCCCGGTAAACGACGCGAGCGTCTTTCCCGACCCGGTCGGCGCACAGATCAGCGTGTTCGTCCCCTCGTGGATCTTCGGGATCGCGTCCCGCTGTGGCGGCGTGAAGAAGCCGCCGTTTTCGGGGACGTACTCGCCGAACGCGCCGAGCCACCACTCGCGGACTGCGGGTTCGAGTAGCCCGAAGACGTCGGCGTCCTCGATCTCGACGGCGTCCGGGTCGAACGGCACCTCCTCGGCCGACACCGGCGGCTCGCTCCCGTCCATCACCGTCGTCTGTGCTCCGCGCGGATAAGAGGGTTTGGCCACCGGAACGAAAGTGATCCGGCCTCAGTAGACGGCCGCCGCCACCAGCGTGACGACGATGACGTGCCAGACGACCACGGCTACCTTGGCGCGCCGGGGCGTCGTGGGGATCGGCGGGTTCCGGTAGATCGCCTCGTAGACGAACGCGGTCGCCGCGAGCGACCCGGCGGCGAGGCCGGCCTCGAAGCTAATCGACGTCGCGAGGCCGAGCGCGGCCCCGAGCAGCACGCAGGCCGGAATCCCCCAGAGGATCCGGTCGTAGTAGTCGACGGTGGGCATCGTCCGTCACGGTCGATGGTTCGGGTCGGCCGCGCAAAAGTCCCGGATCGATCCCCAGCCAGCGGGAACCGGCCACCTCGGCGACTCACGCGCCGAAGATGCGATCGAACTCGGCGACGCTCTCGTCGGTGCCGGCCAGCACGAGTTCGTCGTCGGCCTCGATCCGCAGCGACCCCGGGTCGAAGTCCGTGATCGTCTCGCCGTCCGTGACGACCCCGAGGACGGTCGCGCCGGTCCTCGCTCGCACGTCCGCCTCGACGATCGTCCATCCCGATAGCCCGTCCGCCGGCACCCGGACCACCTGAATGCGCGTGTCGTAGGCGAGTACCTCCTCGTCCTCGAAGACGGTCGAGGCGAGCATCCGGCCGCTGACGGTCGCGAGCGACTGAACGTAGTCGGCGCCCGCCCGGTAGAGCCTGCGGACGTTCGACTCGTCGTTCGCCCGGACGACGATTTCGACGTCGGGGTTCAGGTCGCGCGCGATCAGCGTCGCGAAGACCGCGGTGGTGTCGTCGCCGAGGCCGAGCAGCAGCGCCGAGGCGCCCTCGATGCCGGCCTCGGTCAGCACGTCGGGGTCCCGCGCGTCGCCGACGACGTCTACCTCTTCCCCGGCCTCGCGGTCGAGCACCGTGATCTCGGTTCCGGTCGGCTCCAGCACGGCGTAGGCGGCCGCCCCCGTCTGTCCGAACCCCGCGACGATCGCCTGCCGCGGCGCGAACGGGCGGACGGGCGCGGTCGTCTCCTCGCGGAACTCGGCGAGCCGATCGGGTTCGCCGGCCACCAGCAGGGTCGTCCCGGCCGTCAGCGTCTCCGCGGGGTCGACCGGGCTCTCGAAGTCGCCGTCGAACCACGCGCCGATCACGTTGAGGCTGAACCGCTCCCGAATCCGTGCGTCGGAGAACTGCTCGTCACAGAGGTCGCTGTCGGCGGTCAGGGTCAGTTCGATCAGCCCGAAGTCCTCCCCGATCTCGACGGCGTCGTCGACGGACGTGGTGACGGCGGTCGGAATCTGGCTCGCGAGGCTCTCGCCGAGGAGCCGTCGCGGCGAGAGCACCTCGTCGGCGCCGGCGGCGCGGTGGTAGCGCGCGAGGTCCGGGTCCTCGACGAGCGTGATGACGCGCGCGTCGGGGTCGACCTCCCGGGCCGACAGGACGATGCTCGCGTTCGCGTCGTCGGCCGAGTCGGCGACGACGGCCCGCGCCTCGTCGATGCCCGCGTTCCCGAGGACCGCGGGCGACTGCGGGTCGCCGTGGACGACGGGGTGGTCGGCGCTCAACTCGAGGGCGCGGTCGTGATCCGGTTCGACGACGACGTACTCGTAGTCTTTCGACTGCAGTTCCTCGACGAACGCCCGACCGCGCGGGGAGAACCCGCAGAGCACCACGTGGTCGGCGGCGTCGGGCGCGGTCGTCGGCGGCGACACCGAGAGGGCCTCCCGGAGCCACGGGATGGCGAAGATGTCGACCCCGGTCAGGATGAGTCCGATCCCGGCCAGCATCATGCTGATCACGAGCAGGTGCATCTGGGGGGTCTCCCAGCCCGCGTCCTCGCCGTAGCCCGTGGTGGTGAACGTCTGGAAGACGATTTCGAGCGAGTGGTAGAGCGGTTGCGGCTCCCCCTCCCACGCCGCCATCCCGTAGTTGTACGCGAGCGTGTAGGCGGCCGTCGTCAGCGCGACCAGTCCGAGGTACTGGAGCATCCGCCGTCTGACCGGAGACATCATCGGCTCTTTTCGGTCGGCGCCAATAACGCTCCGGATCGGTGTTGGACGTTGCGTTGGACAGTTGTATACGCGGGCGCGTCGAACGGACGCGTATGTACCGACGCATCCTCGTCCCGGTCGACGGCAGCGCGTGCGCGACGGCGGCCCTCGAGTACGCGGCCGCCGTCGCCGCCGACGTGGGAGCGACCGTCCACGTCGTCCACGTCGTCGACCCCACCCCCGAGGGCGACGACCGCCTCGCCCCCGACGACCTCGCCGCGTTCGACGAGGCCGGGGCGTCGCTGCTCGAGACGTCGGTCGAACGGGCCGAGCGGGCCGGCGCCGCGGCGGTCGCCGAGGCGTGCAGGGGGGAGCCGGGGCCGGCGATCCTCGAACAGGCGAGCGAGCGCGACGCCGACCTGATCGTCGTCGGGACCCACGGCCGGAGCGGGATTCGGCGGTTCTTCCTCGGCAGCGTCGCCGAACACGTGCTGCGCGGCGCCGACGTGCCGGTGGTGACCGTCCGGGAGGGGACCGCCGAGGCGGCGTCGTGGCCCCCCGAGCGCGTCGTCGTCGCGACCGACGGGAGCGAGTTCGCGCGGACCGCCCTCGAGGAGGCCGTCGCGGTCGCGGCCGAGTGCGACGCGACGGTGTCGCTCCTCTCGGTCGTCGACGCGACCGACCCGGGGTTCGATATCCGGCCGGCGCGGACGCGCGAACGGCTCGAAACCGCCGCGCGCGACCGCGTCGACGACGCCGCGGCGCGCGCCCGGGACGCGGGCGCGCCGGCGGTCGAGACGGTCGTCCGCTTCGGCGTCGTCTTCGAGGAGATCGTCGCGTTCGCCGACGAGCGCGACGCCGACCTCGTCGCCGTCGGGACCCGCGGCCGGGGCGGCGTCGGGCGGACCCTCCTCGGGAGCGTCGCCGAGCGGATCGTCCGTGGCGCGCCCGTCCCGGTGGTGACCGTCTCGCGGGCGCGCTCCGGCGCGTCCGCGGCCGACGGCGACGCGTCCTGAACCGCCGGCCGACGCAACCCTTTTCCACCGCCCCGCCACACTGCCGTCCATGCGCGTCACGTTCCTCGGAACCGGCGCCGCGTTGCCCACGGGCGAGCGGTTCCAGACCGGCATCCTCGTACAGGAGGCGGGCCGGAGCCTGCTGGTCGACTGCGGCAGCGGCGTCCTCCACCGCCTCCAGCAGTCCGGCGTCGGCCACGAGGCCGTCTCGACCGTCCTCCTCACACACCACCACCTCGACCACGTCGCCGACCTGCTGCCGCTGATGAAAGCGCGCTGGCTCGCCGGCGAGGAGCACCTCGAAGTCGTCGGCCCGCAGGGGACGAAGGGGCTCGTCGACGGCCTGCTGTCGGTCCACGAGTACATGCAGGACAAACTCGACTTGCAGGTCCGCGAGGTCGTCCCCGGGGAGTTCTCGGTCGCCGGCTTCGACGTCTCGGCCTACGAGACGCGCCACTCGCTGCCGTGTCTGGCCTACCGATTCGACGACCGGTTCACGTTCAGCGGCGACAGCGAGGCGTTCGCGGGACTTGCGAACTTCGCCGACGGGTCGGCCGTGCTGGCCCACGACTGCTCGTTCCCCGACGAGGTCGACGTCTCGAACCACCCGACGCCCGAGCAACTCGGCCGGGCGCTCGCCGGTCGCGAGATCGGTCGCGTCTACCTCACCCACCTCTACCCCCACACGACCGGCAAGCACGCCGAGATGCGCAATTCGATCGCCGCCCACTACGACGGCGACGTCCGGTTCGCCGAGGACCTCCAGACGGTGACGATCGAGTGAGTCGCGACCGCCCGCCGCTCGCGCGACCGGTGTTAGTTGGAGAATAACAACACCTATATCACCGTCCGCTCAGTACCACCCTCAACGAATGAGATCGACTGTCGAGTTCGCGACGAACCGAGGTGACCGTCGGTGAGTCTCCCCGATCGGATCGCCGGCGCGATCACGTCCCACTCGAGGATCGTCCTCGTCGCGTTGCTGTTGACGACGGCGCTGGTCGGGGCCGGCGCGCCGATGGTCGACGACGACTCGTCGCTCGACCAGTTCGAGAGCGACTCGCCCGAGGGCGAGGCACTCGAGTACGCACAGGGGAACTTCACGGTCGAGGATCAGGAGAACACGACGACGGTACAGGTGATCGTCCGGGACGATAACGTCCTGACGCGGGAGTCGCTCGTCTCCACGCTCGAGTTCCAACGGGAGATACGGAACACCGAGTCGATCAACGCGACGCTCGTCGAGGACGACCCGACCGTCGGCGTCGCGAACCTCGTGGCGACGACCGCGATCCGCGGGGAGCAGGCCGACGACCTCGCCGAGCGCGGCGCGGAACTCGAGACGCGAAGCGAGGAACTCAACGAGACCGCCGCGGAACTTGAGACGCGCAGCGCGGAACTCAACGAGACCGCCGCGGAACTGGAGGCGGGACTGAACGAGACCGTCGCGCTGGAGACGCGGTACGCCGAGTTGAACGCCTCCTACGAGGCCGGCGAGATCAGCGAGTCGGAGTACGAGGCGCGAGCGGCCGAGATCGAGGGCGAGTTCGACCGCGTCTACGAGGAGGCGACCGCCGACTTCGGCTCCGAACAGTCGGCGCGGTACGCCGAGGCGATGGCGAACGCGCGGGCGATCCAGTCGCAACTCGTCGAACTCGAACGGGCGTACGAGGCCGGCGAGATCACCGAGGCGGAGTACGAGGACCGCTCGGACGACCTCGAAAGCCGGCTCGAAGAGGTGTACGTCCAGGGCACCCGAGGGGTGCTCCGGGAGGAGTTCGAACGCCTCGAAGCGGACAGCGAGGAACTCGAAGCCGACTTCGAGGACCTCGAAGCCGACTTCGAAGACCTCGAGGAGGACCGCGAGGAACTCGAAGACGCCGGTTCGCCGCCGCTCGACGAACAGATCGAGAAACTCGAGTCGATGAACGACTCCGAGTACGAGGAGACGCTCGTGGACGTTCTCTCGGACGACGACGACGGCGGGCCGGGCGGCGACCTCGCGTTGCGCCTGATGCCGGCCTCCTACGATCCGGGCTCGACGGAGGCGGACGCGCGGATGCTGTTCGTCACGCAGTCGACCGAGAGCGGCGAGTTCCAGGGGCCGGGCTCGGTCGACGACCGGACCGTCGACAGTCAGCTCGAACTTCGCGAACTGGCCGACGCGCACGACCAGGAGATGCTCGTCTTCGGCTCCGGGATCATCACCGACGAGATCGACCGGTCGATGGGCGACAGCTTGGCGCTCGTCGCGCCGCTCGCACTGTTGTTCGTCGTCGCCGCGCTGCTGGTGGCCTATCGCGACCCGCTTGACATCGTCCTCGGGGTCGCGGGCATCTTCGTCGTGTTGCTCTGGACGTTCGGCTTCATGGGCTGGACGGGGATCGCGTTCAACCAGATGTTCGTCGCCATCCCCGTTCTGCTGATCGGGCTCTCGATCGACTACGCGATCCACGTCTTCATGCGACACCGGGAGCAACGCGAGGCGCGTAGCGCCTCGGATACGCGAACGGGGAGCGAGCCGACCCGTGAGCAACGCGAGGTAGACGCCGCCGGCGACGTCCGCGGCTCGATGACCGTCGCGCTCGCGGGCGTCGGCGTCGCGCTCGTCTGGGTGACCGCGACGACGGTGATCGGCTTCCTCTCGAACCTCGTCAGCCCCATCGGGCCGATCCGCGAGTTCGGCCTCGTCAGCGCGTTCGGCATCCTCGCGGCGATGGTCGTCTTCGGCGCGCTGATCCCCGCCGCGAAGGTCGGGATCGACTCGTGGCTCGAAGCCCGCGGCGTCGACCGGCGCAAGCGGGCGTTCGGCACCGGCGGCGGCCGCCTCGCGGGCGCGCTCTCGGTGGGCGCGGTCGCCGCCCGGCGGGCGCCGATCGCCGTCCTGCTCGTCGTCGCGCTCGTGACCGCGGGCGGGGTCTACGGCGCGACGCAGGTCGACACCAGTTTCGAACAGGAGGACTTCCTCGCGGACGACCCGCCGGGCTGGACCGAGAGCCTCCCCGAACCGTTCCGGCCGGGCGAGTACGACGCCAAGGGAGACCTCGAGTACGTCAACGAGAACTTCCAGCGCCAGGACTCGGAGGCGCAACTGCTCGTCAGAGACGACGTCACCGACGACCGGACGTTAGAGCGGATCGCGGCGGCCGAGGACGACGCCGCGGGCGGCGACGTGGTGTACGTACTGGCCAGCGGGGAGGCGGGCGTCCGCAGTCCGCTGTCGGTCATGGAGGACGTCGCGGCCGACAACGAGTCGTTCAACGAGTCGTTCACCGCGGCCGACACCGACGGCGACGGCGTCCCCGACGAGGACGTCGAGGCGCTGTACGACGAACTCTACGAGGTCGACTCCGGGGCCGCCCAGGACGTCATCTACCGCGCCGACGGCGAGTACGAGGCCGTCCGACTGGTCGTCTCGATCAAAGGCGACGCCTCGAGCGGCGCGACGACCGACGAGATGCGCGCCATCGCCGCCGACTTCGAGGCCGACGGCCCGTGGTCGGTCGTCGCGACCGGCGACCCCATCGTCAACTACGTCGTCGAACAGGACCTGCTCGACACGGTGCTCGAGAGCCTGCTGATCACGCTCGTTGCCTGTCTGACGTTCCTCACCGTCGCCTACCGGCTGACGGGCAACGGCGCGGTCCTCGGCGCCGTGACCCTGCTGCCGGTCGCGCTCGCGGTCAGCTGGATCCTCGGGACGATGTACCTCATCGGGATGCCGTTCAACGTCCTGACGGGGATGATCACCAGCCTGACGATCGGCCTCGGCGTCGCCTACAGCATCCACATCAGCGCGCGTTACACCCTCGAACTCGACCGGCAGGGGACGATCCGGGACGCCATGCGCACGACGGTGACGGGCACCGGCGGCGCCCTGCTCGGCAGCGCGGCGACCACCGTCGGCGGCTTCGGCGTCCTCGCAGTCGCCATCCTCCCCGCGCTCGAACAGTTCGGGATCATCACGGCGCTGACGATCGTCTACGCGTTCCTCGCGAGCGTGCTCGTCCTGCCGACGCTGCTCGTCCTCTGGACGCGGTACCTCGGTCCGGACGTCCCGTTCGAGGCGCCCGCGGCCCCGACCGCGCGGCCGGCCAGCGACGGCGGCAGCCCGGACGACGGGGGTGACGATCGGTGAACGTCGACGAGGCCGACGCGCTGGCGGCGTTCGAGCGCCTCGGCCTCACGAGCTACGAGGCGAAGGTCTTCATCGGTCTGCACCGCATCGGCTCGGGAACTGCCCGGGACGTCGCCCAGGTCGTCGACGTCCCGCGGTCGCAGGTGTACGGCGTCGCCGAAACCCTCGAGGAGCGAGGACTGCTCGAAGTCCAGCAGTCGAGCCCCATCCGTTACCGGCCGGTGAGCGTCGAGGAGGCCCGCGAGATCCTGCGCGAGCGCTTCGAGAACGAGCAGGAGCGGGCGTTCGAGTACGTCGAGGCCGTCCGCCGGGAGCCAAACGGCCAGGAGGAACAGGAGGACATCTGGACGGTCCGGGGGAGCGATCGGGTCGACGACCGCGTCGTCGACCTCCTCTCCAGTGCCGATCGACGGATCGTCTTCGGCACGCGCCTGCCGGAACTGCTCACCGACGACATCGGGGCGGCACTCGAAGAGCGCGCCGATGCAGGCGTCACCGTCCTCGGCGTTAGCTGGACCGAGGCGGTCCGCGATCGGCTCCACGAACTCGCGGGCGTCGACGTCTTCAAACCGCCCGGCCATCGGCAGGGCGACGATCGATCGGGGCGGATCGTCATCGTCGACGACGACGGCGTCCTGCTCTCGGTCGTCGACGACGACGGAAGCGAGACCGCGATCTGGAGTTCCGGCTCGCTGTTCGCGTCCGTGTTGATCCAGCTCATCGAGTTAGACGAGAAGACGCTGCTGGAGTCGTGTTGAACGGGACCGGCGCTCGCGTGCGGGGCGAGCGATCTGTGCCGTCTCAGTCGAGCCGGTAGCGCAACAGCGCCGCGATGCCGCCCAGGTTCGCCAACTGCTGGCCCGGCGGGAACTCGCTCGAGAAGACCGTCACCTCGCCGCCTTTCTGCTCGGTCGTGCGGACGACGTCGTCGACGTCGACGCCCCACTCGCCGTCGGGGCCACGCTCCTGCCTGAGGCGGTCGTCGACGATCAGCAGGCGCTCGATCGCGCCGTACTCGGCTGCTTTCGCGACCTCCTCGGGGCCGTAGGCCGCCTTCGCGCCCTCGGCGATGCGCTTCGTGAGTTCGTCGATGTACTCGGCCTCGCGCTCGATGCGGGTCTCCTTCTGGACGTCCGCGACGGCGCCGCGCTTGAGGACCTCGTGGACCCCGCGGTCGCCGACGCCCGCCGTGTCGACCATCGTCACGAGGTCGGCGACCGCGGGTTCGTTCTTCTCGAGGTACTTGTAGGCGTCCTGTTTCGTGAAGCCGGGACCGGCGAGGACGATCGCGTCGACGTCGAGGCGCGTCAGGACGCTCGCGAGTTCGGCGAACAGTTCCGAGCGTTCGCGGGCGAACTCGCCTTTGCCCGTGGGGCCGGTGATCGTCGCGCGCTCCTCGGTGCCGTACTGGGCGACGGTGTGGACGTGGGCCTGCCCCTCCTCGACGGTGGCGATGGCGACGTCCGGGTTCTCCGTGGCCTCTTCGGCCTCTTCGAGGCGAGCCTCCTGATCGGGCTTGAACCGCTTGTCGATCGAAATCTCGTCGCGCTCCTCGACGTTCAGCGTGTGGTGAAAGCCGAGCTGGTCCTCCCGGGAGCAGGCGACGATTTCGCCGCCGACCCGGAGCCGGTTGGCGAACTTGTGGAACTCGACGTCCTCGACGGCGATGGCGACCCACATGTGCTCGCGCTCCCCGCCGGTGTCGCGCATCTGGTCGTCGTTGCGCTGGATGCGCCGGGTGGTGTCGCCGGCGACGCGGTCGCCGGGCTCTAAGACGTACTGGAGGTGCCAGAGGTCGTCGACGCTCTCGGGGACGACCGTCACCCGCTCGCGGCCGCCCTCCAGCGGCTCCCGGCTCTTGATCTGCATACCTCCGCGTTCTCGCGGCCGGGGTAAGTGCGTGACGGATCCGCCGGCCGCCGGCTACTGATCCTGCTCTTCCGAGGCGGTCCGGTCCCGCGACGGGGCGGCCGCCGAATCGCCGAGCCCCGTTTCCTGCTCCGTCTCGTCGAGCAGGGCGTCGAGTCGGCGTTCGAGGGTCTCTTCGTCGAGTTCTCCGGCGAGGTACCGTTCGCGAAGCGCCGCGACCTCCCCGTCCGGTCCGACGTCGCTCCGACCCCTCTCGTCGCGCGAGAGGACGATGGCGGCGACGACGAACGGTGCGAGCACGACGGCGAGGCCGACGACGCCGACGACGATTCCGATCGCGACGCTCCCCAGTTCGTTTCCGACGGCGACGGCCGCGAAGACGACGCCGAGGAGCATCGACAGTCCGGTCAGCGCCACGAGGAGGCCAAGGAGGCCGCTCAGTCCGGCGGCCCACGGGGGCTGCTCGTGGAACCAGGAGGGAAGTCCCATGGCGGACGTTTGGCGTCCCCTGTCATGTCAATTGCGGTCGAGTACCGGGACTCCGGTCCGCGTGACGGTCACGGTCGACCGGCGGCGAGGCGGACGTCGCTCGCGGCTCCGACCCGATCACTCGCGCTCGGCCGGGCCGGCGAGTTCGCCGCCGTCGGCCGCGTCGTCGGGGTCGGCGTCCTCCCGGTCCGCGTCGTCGGAGTCGTTCGCCCCCTCCCGCTGTACGCTCGCCGCGTGCCCCGCCGGATCGCCGAAGCCCGAGGTGACGTACGGGGCGAACGCGAGGTACACGACGAACGCGATCGTCGCGAGCAGGACCCCCGTGACGACGACGGCGACGACGACCGTCGCGTCGACCGGCGCGGGGACGACGGCCGGTGCGTCGAACGGCATATCGGTCCCGTACCACGCCGTCGCTAATCAGCGTTGGTCCGCGGTTCACTCCTCGCGGATGCGGCTCCCGCCCGGCGGGAGGAAGTGGGCGATCCGGTCGGGGCTCGCGATCTTGCGGACGAACGACTCGTCGGCGAATCGCTCGCGCAGGCGCCGGTAGATCCGCTTGGCGGCGTCGCCCTGGGCGTACCGGCCGGGCTCGACCTCGATGGTCGTCACGGCCCGCCCCTCGATGGCCGACGGCGGCCCGCCGATCACCCGCGTGTAGGGTTCACACTGGACGCCGACGGCGACGCCGACGGGCGTGTCGTCGAGGTAGCGGCGGTCGCCCCGCACCGCGAAGCCGCCCTTCTCGAGGTACTCGCCGCTCTCGGGGGTCTTCGACACCTGGTCGGCGTCGACGACGTAGACGTCGCCGGCGTAGCGGCCGTCCTTCCAGACCGACGAGTAGGAGACGGCGAACTGGGCGGCCTCCTCGACGCTCGAATCGGGAATCTCGATGTCCGAACTGGACGGCTCGCTCGGGTCGGTCGCCTTCAGCACGGTCACGGGGCCGCCGTGGGCCTGCGTGTGGAGCACCTCGTCGCCGCGTTCGAGGTACTTCTTGACGAGTTCCTCGTTCTGGTCGGCGTTGCGCCCGCCGATGACGAGGAAGTCGTCGCTCGTGTGGAACCACCGGAACCGGCCGTACCACGGCTCGTTCTCCCGGATCGGGATCGACGTCTCGGCGAGCCAGTCGACCGCTTCGCCCTCGTCCTCCTCGGCCTCCGCGTCGGCCTCGCCGGCCTCCCACTCGTCGCGGCGGCGCTTGATCTCGGCGAGTTCCTCGCGGGTGTCCTCGATCGCCGCCAGCGCGCCCTCCTTTTTCTCCTCGATGCGTTTGGCCTCCGTGTAGAGGCGGTCGGCGTTCTGTTCGAGGCCCTTCCGCGCGTCGAGTTCGATCTCCTCGCCGTCGACCGCGACGGTCACGGTCCCCTCGCGGCCGTCGACGCCGACGACGGCCTCGGCGGCCTCGATGCCGCGCTCTTTCCCCTCCGCGAACCGCTCCTCGATCTCGTCCCACGGACGGTCCTGCTCGCGGGCCGTCCGGACCGTCGAGAGGATTTCGTCGACCAGCCCGTAGTTCGCGTACAGCGACTCGGCCTTCTCGCGCTCGGCCTCGGCCTGTCGCTCGAAGCCCTCGATCGCGCCCTCCTGTTGTTCGATGATGCGCTCGTGTTTCGCGATCCGCTCCTCGAAGTCGGGACGCTGTGTGCCCGGATCGGGCTCGTCGTCGTCGAGGTCGAGCCGGAAGAAGTACTCGTCGAGCGCCTCGGTGAACGTGTCGTACCGCTCGGCAGCCAGCCCGGCGCGTTCTTCCAGCGGGAACGGGGTGACGTCGACGACGGGTCCGTCGGCGTCCTCCCCCTCGTCGCCCGCGACGTAGACTCGGGGATCGAAGTTCCCGTTGCGGAGGTCGAGCGCGAGCCGCTCGATCGCCTCGTAGAGGCGGTCGTACTCCGCCTCGCCGGCGTCGGCGATGTCGAGGGCCTTCTCGACGCCGGCGCGGCTGCACAGCTCCTCGGCGTAGAGGCCGCCGAAGTTGAGTTGCGTCGCGAGCGTCCGGACGACGTCGGTGTCGGAGTCGTCCATCTCGGCGGCGAACGCATCCCGCGAGACCGCAAGCGGGTTCGTCCGCGTCTCGGGGAACTCGTAGCGCGAGCCCGGGACGACCGTCCGCGACTTCAGGCGGACGGTTTCGAGGCAGTCGACGACCTCGTACTCGCCGTCGGTGACGGCGACGTTCCCCTGACCGAACAGTTCGACGATGAGCCGCGTGACGCCGTCCTCGCGCTCGAAGACGAACTCGAGGATGCGGTCGAACTCGTACTGTTCGACGCCGGCGAAGTCGGCGCCCGACAGCCGGTTGCGCAGCATCATCGCGAACTGCGGCGGCCGGCCGGGGGCGTCGGGGACGCGCTCGGGGGCGACGGTGTGGGCGCGTTTGACCTCGCCTACCTCGAGCAGCAACTCGATCCGGCCCCGGTCGAAGTCTCGTAGCTTGAGCCGGACGAGGTCGTCGCCGTAGAGGTAGGCCTTGTCGACTTTCGCCCCCTCGTAGGCCCCGAGTTCCCGGACGAGGGCGGCGAGGTCGACGCTGGTGAGCTCCCGCTTCGGATCCATACACACACCTGCCGTGCCCGCGCAAAAAGACGTGTCGCTCCGGCCCGTGGCCGTCAGTCGGCGGCCGTCGGTCGGAAGGCCTAATCCGCGCCGGCACCGACTACGCGCACATGACGAGCGCTTTCGACGGAGGGGACCGCCGGTGAGCCGCGAGGCGGACCGCCCGTGGTCGGACATCTCCCGGTTCTCCTCGGTCCTCGACCATCTGGCGGACGAGGGCGGCTTCTCCGTCCGGGGGATGATCGCCGACCTCGACGAGGAGATCGACGTCGACGGGGTCGTCTACCACGACCGGGGGATCCGCGTCCCCGGCCACGACGCGACGTTCGTCTGGGAGCCGGGCGACCTGCACTCGCCGCCGCGGTTCAGCGTCGAGGTCGATACGGTCGGCCCGCGGAGCGCGTGGGCCGTGTTCGACGCCGAGGAGTCGTGGGACTTCTACCTGCTCCGGTCCGGTGACCTCGCGGCGCTGGCCTGGATGAGCGACGCGGAGTTCGAGGCCGAGGAGGCCCGCACGTTCGCCACGAAAGGCGACGCGGTCGCCGCGGGCCGGTTCTCGTTCGGGATCTTCCTGCGTGCCGGCGAGGCGTGGCGCGAGCGGGTCGACCTGATCCGGTCGACCGACTCGCCGGCGTTTCTCAAGCGCGACGACGGGCAGACCGTGCTCCCGCGGACGCAGTCGGAGTTTTACACGACCATCGACTCCTCGCCCGAGGACCTCCGCGAGACCGGCGCCGCGCCGGGCTACCTCGGACTGCTCGAATTCGAAGTGTCGATCGCGGACTGACCGATCGGTGGCGTTTTGAGGCGAGCGTCGAATCCGAACGTATGGTCTCGCTGGCTGAAGTCGTGTTCGTCGCCGCCCTCGCCGGCTGTGCGACCGGCATCGGCGCGCTCCCCGCGCTCGCGTCCGACCGCGTGAGCCACCGCCTCTACGACGGCGCGCTGGGGCTCGCCGCCGGGATCATGGTCGGAGCGGCGGTCTTCGCGCTCGTGTTGCCGGGGCTCGAACTCGGTTCCCCGTGGGAACTCGTCGCGGGGCTCCTGCTGGGCGGCGCGTTCCTCCTCGGGACGAACGCCATCCTCCCGCACGTCCACGTCGAGGTCGGCCGCGAGGAACAGGAGGGGACCATCGCGATGGCCACGCGCGACGACGCCGACCCGCTCTCGATCGAGAACGGCGAGGACCTGCGGAAGGCGTTGCTGGTCGGCGCCGCCGTCACCATCCACAACGTCCCCGAGGGGCTCGCGGTCGGCATCGCCTTCGCCAGCGGCGAGGAGGCGGTCGGCCTCGCGCTCGCGGTCGCCATCGCCGTCCAGAACGTCCCGGACGGCTTCGCGATGGCCGTCCCCGCGATCCGCGCGGGCGTCTCGAACGCGAAGACGCTCGGGCTGACGACGGTCTCCGGCGGCGTGCCCGAACCGCTGGCCGCCGCGCTCGGCTTCGGTCTCGTCGCGTTCGTCACCGGACTGTTCCCGATGGCGGCGGGCTTCGCCGCCGGCGCCATGATCGCCGTCGTCTTCCGCGAACTCATCCCCTCCAGCCACGGCCACGGCTACGCCGACACCGCGACGGCGACGTTCGTCGTGGGCTTCGCCGTCATGCTCGTCGTCGACACCGTGCTCGCGGTCTGACCGCCGTTCCGCGACGCGTACGTTTTTCCCGCCGGTGCGAGAATCCGGCCCCATGACGCTCGCATCGACACTCCGCGCCCGCGACCCGGCCGTCGGCAACTGGCTCACGCTCGCCGACCCCGCCGTCGCCGAGATCAGCGCCGAACTCGGCTTCGACTTCGTCGTCGTCGACGTCGAGCACACGCCCCACTCGCTGGAGACGGCGCTCGAACTGGTCCGCGCCGTCGACGCCGCCGACGCCGACGCCGAGGCGCTCGTCCGCCTCCCGTGGAACGACCCCGTGGTCGCAAAGCGCGTCCTCGACTTCGACGTCGCCGGCGTGCTCGCGCCGATGATCGGGAGCGCCGACGAGGCCGCGTCGCTCGTCGAGGCGACGCGCTACCCGCCCGAGGGGGTCCGCGGCGTCGCCGGCGGCCGGGCCGCCCGTTACGGCATCGACCTCGAAGGGTACGTCGAGCGCGCGAACGACGAAATCCTGACGGTCGCCCAGATCGAGACCGTCGAGGGCCTCGAAAACGTCGAGGAGATCGCCGCCGTCGACGGCCTCGACGCGCTCTTTCTCGGCCCGGCCGACCTCTCGGCCAGCCTCGGCCGCTTCGGCGAGTGGGACAGCGACGCGTTCCTCGACGCGGTCGACCGCGTGCTCGACGCGGCCCACGCGGTCGACAAGCCCGTCTCGACGCTCGCGCTGGGCGACGAGGAGATCGAACGCTGGCTCGACCGCGGCTTCGACTTCGTGATGGCCGGGCTGGACGCGAGTTACGTCGTCGAGGGGAGTCGCCGGGCGAAGTCGACGTTCGAGGCGGCGGTCGAGGAGCGCGAGGGGTAAGCGGCTCGCCGAACTTCCTGCCCCGTCAACGCTGTGCAAAGCGTTCGACCGACTCGATATGGCCGTCCGGCGAGTGCTGCTCAATCTCTCTGCTCCGCTGCTCCCGACCAGCGGTGGTACATAGCGATCGTACACGTTTCCCACGATGTTAAATATCTACAGGATGGAAAGTCAACGATGGAAAAAACCGTTGGACGCACGATCGGGAACACTAACGTTCAATTGTCGAATCCCTGGATATTCTTCGCAATTACGTTTGCTTTCACGTGGGCGTTCTGGATCCCAGCGATCGTCTTCGATCTTGCGTTCGATACTGCTCTCGGACTCTTGTTCCTCCTCCTGGGGCTCCTCGGACCGGGCATCACTGGTGTTGCACTCGTGAAGTTGCTGTATACCGAAAGCGCCCAGAAGGACTTCCGGGACCGTGTCACGAATATCCGCCGGATCGGCATTCAGTGGTATCTTGCCGTCTTCTTATACGCGCCGATACTGTTCGCTATCGCAGCAGGTATCGATATGCTGTTGGGCGGCACCGGCTACTTCGTGGCTGATTGGGTATCACAGCTAACGTCTAATCCAGCTGCGTTCCTCCCGACACTGCTTTTTTCGACACTCCCACCGGTTCTCGAAGAGTTAGGCTGGCGTGGTTATGCACTGGACCAACTCCAACGAACACGGACCGCGTTAGCTGCCGGGCTGGTTCTGGGCGTCTTCTGGGCTGCCTGGCACCTCCCACTCTTTCTCATTGAAGGGACAAACCAGCACGACGCTGTTGGATTCCTGACGATTGACTTCTGGTTGTTCATGATCGGCGTCGTCGCACTCTCCGTCGCATTCACCTGGATACACAACGGTACTGGAGGGAGTATCCTTGCAAGCATCCTGCTACACTCCTGGACTAACTTCACCCTGCAGACCTTTGAGGGGACACTTCGCACGGATATCGTATTTTACGCCGGTACCCTGTGGGCCTTCGTCGCACTCGTTGCAATGATCTACGGTGTGAAAACCCTGGCAAGAGGGGATGACCTCCCACATCCGACCCTTAGAACACAGCCGACCGCCACGTCAGGCGACAGTCGGGATCCGTAGGTGTATGCATCCACGTGATTGATTGTTCAGATCGTCGCTCACATCATTTGAGTGATGTTAGCTGCTTGACCGCCGTGCTGAATATCTATCAGTCCTGATACAGCGTCCAGCGGCCACTGAGCACGTGTAGTGAGCAGTAGTTCATGGAATCAACTGTCTAGGGCTCTGAGCCGCATCTCGTTTTCTCTCGGCTCGTACTGGCAGTCGTGCCGAACCCGTCCTCTGTATTCACCACGGCGCTTCTGACGGCAGTACGGCATTTCGGCCAGACGGCGGAACGCGGCAAAAGACCGATCGGTTCGCTCGATGCGCGAGAGCGGCGCGTAGATTGCGAAACGGGAGTTCGTCATCGAATCGACACTAGACACACATCCGTCTCTCGTGTCGTCAATCGGATAGTGTTTTATATAGAACGTCGACGTGCGGTCGTATGCGCCGTGTCCCGGCAGGCGCCGTGGACACTCGGAGCGGCACGGAATACCATACCGCAGTCGTCTCGCAGCGGTCCCCGGCCCGACCGAACCAGTCGCCACCACCACCGTTGCGTTCCGGTGACCGGTATCGACGCGCGGCATCGGGAGGCCCGGGGAGAGGAACGACGCCAAACGAATCGTAGCGATGGACGACACGTTTCCGGAAGGACGAGCGACCGTCTCGGGAGGACGCCCCGAAGCGGGTCGCCCACCGGCGGCGATATCGTCACGGAGATGGAGTGAACTTCGGTGCCAGAAGAACGCCTAACGGAACGGATTAGCGGACGATTTTCGTCGATTTTCCCGGTGCTGGAGTGGCTTCCGCGGTACGACGCGTCGTGGCTCCGTCTGGACGTCGTCGCGGGAATCACCGTCGCGGCGTCGGTCATTCCCGAAGGGTTGGCGTACGCGTCGCTGGCGAACTTGCCACCGGAGACCGGCCTGTACGCCGGGTTGCTGGCCGTCGTCGCCTACCTTTTCTTCGGCACCTCCCGGCAGGTCATCGTGGGGCCGACCTCGGCGCTGGCGATTCTGCTCGCGAGCGGTGTCGGAGCCGTCGCTGGCGGCAACGCCGCCTCGTACGCGTCGCTCGTTACCGTGACGACGGTCCTCGTCGGTCTCTTCGCAGTTGTCGCGTGGGCGTTCCGGTTGGGGTTTCTCGTCCAGTTCATCTCCGGATCGGTGCTCACGGGGTTTTCCGCCGGGGCGGCGCTGTATATAATGTCGACACAGGTGAACAAACTGCTCGGCATCGAGAGCACCACGCCGGACGCCTTCGTTTGGCAGACGTTCTTCGGGCGGATCTGGTACGCCGGGACCCATCTCGCCGAGACGAACCCCGAGACGCTGGCCGTCGGCGGTGGTGGCATCGTGTTGCTCGTCCTCGGGGAACGGTACCTGCCGCGCGCTCCGAACGCGCTCGTCGTCGTCCTCTCGATCGTGCTCATGTCGGTGACGGATCTGCAGGCCCGCGGTGTCGCCATCGTCGGGTCGATTCCGAGCGGGCTCCCGTCGCTTACGGTTCCGGCGATTCCCAGCGTCTCGACGCTCGGTTCTCTCGTCCCCGTCGCCGCCGCGTTGTTCCTCCTTTCCTACGTCGAAGGGATCAGCACCGTCGAGACGTTTGCCAGACGCCACGACTACCGGACCGATGCGAATCAGGAGTTGCTGGCCGACGGCGTCGCCAACCTCGCCGCCGGCCTCGGTGGCGGGTTCGCCGTCGGTGGGAGCATGTCTCGGTCGGCGCTCAACGACGCCGTCGGCGGCAAGACACAGCTCACGAACGCCGTCGTCGCTCTCGCGCTCGTCGTCGTCTTGCTCTTTCTCACCGCCGCGTTCACGAACCTCCCGGAGACGATCCTCGCAGCCATCGTTATCGTCGCCGTCACGGGCCTGATCGACACGAGCGCACTCCGTCAGCTGTACCGCGTGAGCACGAGCGAGTTTGCTATCGCGATGTCGGCCTTACTCGGGGTGCTCGCGGTCGGGATGCTCTGGGGGATCTTCGTCGGCGTCGTCCTCTCGTTGCTGGTCGCGATTTCCCGGGTGAGTCGTCCATCGACACACGAACTCGGCCGGGTCGCTGGGACGGAGCATTTCGTCGCTCTCGATCTGTATCCGGCGGCGAAGACCGCCACGGACGTGTTCGTCTACCGCGTCGAAGCCGAACTGTTCTACGCGAACGCAGAGAGGGTTCGGACCGACCTCCTCGACCGGCTTGCGGAACGCGACACCGACGTCGAAGTCGTCGTCTTCGACCTCACGTCGTCGCCGACGATCGACTTCGGGGCCGCACAGATGCTGGAAACGCTCCAGCAGAAACTCGAGTCGCGTGGAATCGACCTCCGTTTTGCGGAGGCGGACGCCGAGATCGTACGGATGTTGGAAACGACGGGAGTGGCGGCGAGCGCCGGCGGCGTGAAACCCGAGGAATCGGTCCACGACGTCATCGACCGCTGGAGGGCGGAACGATAGCTGGCGCCGTCGATTCGGCCGAGACGGGCAAGTCGGCAAACGAACGTGAGCCGACGAATCCAGCCTCCGTCTTCGCACGTCGCGCTCGCCGGTGATTCGTCGCTCGATCACGGCTCGCCGAATACGGGCCCTCGATCGGAGGATCGGTCACGACAACGAGATACTGCCTCGGACGCACCGTCGCGTCCCGTTGTCCTCGTGTTTCAGGAACCATAGCCGATCGTTATCTCCGCTTGCACCCTCTCTCGGGCTAGATATGGGATCACCGAAACAAGCAGTTGCGGACAAGAAATCGGCAGTTACCTCCTTCGCGGGGGACGCTGAATCGATCAAGTCGTTCATGGGGTTCGTCCAGAACGCCGAGAGCGACGGAGCGCTAGACGTCAAGACGAAAGAGCTGCTGTCGCTGTCGATCGGGGTCGCGCTCAGGTGTGAAGACTGCATCCTCTGGCACCTAGACGCAGCGCTGGAAGCGGGTGCCAGCGAGGACGAAATCGTCGAGACACTGGCGGTCGCCGTCGTCATGGGCGGCGGACCGGCACTCATGTACGCCACCGAAGCCCACGAGGCGCTGCGGGCGTTCGCTGACGAATAATTTGCTCCGCCGGTCGCGGTCGCGTTCGGGTGCGGAGCGAGGCGGGGTGATTTTCTCGCGGCCTGTGCCTGTCGAGAGGGCGCGTACCGCTCTCCGACCGGGCTAGAGCTTCCTACAGGCGCTTGCTCACGTACGGCCCGTTCTGGTGGTAGCCAAGCTTCTCGCGGTAGTACTCCCGGGCGCCGATGCCGGAGATGACGCTCAACTTGTCGTAGCCGGCGTCGACGGCGAGGTCCTCGGCGCGCTCCATCAGCCGGCGGCCGTAGCCCCTGTGCTGGTGGCTGTCGTCGTCGCCCTCGTCGCCCATCGCCACCTCCGAGCCGTAGACGTGCAGTTCGCGCACGAGCGCGGCGTTTTCGAGTTCCGGACGCACGGGGTCGTTCGGGAACCGGAGCCGACAGAAGCCGATCAGGAGGTCCTGCTCGAAGTCCTCGAACGAGATGAAGTGTTCCGTGCCGCCGCAGGCCTCGTACTCCAGAACGTCGAGTTCGACGGTCTCGGGGTCCTCGTCGTTCATCCCGACCTCGCGACAGCGGATGCACTCACACTCCCAGCCGTGCTCGTCCATGCGCTTTCGGGCGAGTTGCCGGAGGTTGGACTTCCAGACGCCGGCGTCGATGAAGTCCGCGGGGATGTCCCGCTGGACGCGCTG
This sequence comes from Salinilacihabitans rarus, assembly GCF_024296665.1. Lineage (NCBI taxonomy): Archaea > Methanobacteriati > Methanobacteriota > Halobacteria > Halobacteriales > Natrialbaceae > Salinilacihabitans > Salinilacihabitans rarus. The sequence goes on from NZ_CP100762.1 coordinate 1,394,709, forward strand.
GAGGCGCGTGTAACGCGGGATCATGTCCTTGATCTCGGCGACGAGGTCCGCGGCCTCCTCGTTGGTCAGCGGCTCGTACTCGTCGCGGTGCCACCAGTCGTAGGTCGCGGTGCCGCGGACGACGAGCGTCGGGTAGATCTTGAGGTAGTCGGGCTTCCACTCCTCGCGCTCGAAGAGCCGCCGGAAGTCTTCGAGACACATCTCCTCGGACATGCCGGGCTGGCCGGGCATCATGTGGAAGCCGACCTTGAACGCGGCGTCGCGCAGGCGGCGGTTGGCGTCCATCGACGCGGCGACGCCGTGGCCGCGGTGCATCTCCCGGTTGATCCGCTCGTAGGTGGTCTGGACCCCGACCTCGACTTTGGTGCCCCCGAGGTCGAGCATCCGGTCTACCTGCTCGGGGTCACACCAGTCGGGTTTGGTCTCGAAGGTGGTCCCGATGTTGCGGACGTCCGCGGTCTCGTTCTCGGCGACGACGTCCTCGAGGTACTTCCACTCGTACTCCTCCGGAGCCTGCGCGAAGCTCTTCCCTTCGGCGGGCCGGGGTTCGGCGTCGACGTCGTAGTCGTTCATCGCCTCCAGCGCGCGCTTGACGAACCACTCCTGGTAGTCGTGGCTGCGGGCGGTCATCGTCCCGCCCATGAGGATGAGTTCGACCTTGTCGACGGGGTGACCGATCTCGCGAAGCTGGTGCAGTCGCAGGGTTACCTGTCCGTACGGATCGTAATCGTTCTGGACGCCGCGGGCGGCGGCGGGCTCCTCGCCGGTGTAGCTCTGCGAGGAGGAAAACTCCGAGTCGGGGCCGCCGGGGCAGTAGAGGCACTTGCCGTGGGGACACCGCTCGGGCGAGGTCATGATCGCCACCGGCGAGACGCCCGACGCGGTACGGACGGGCTTGCGCCGCAGCACCGATTCGAGTTCCTCGCGGTGCTCCTCGGGGGCGTAGTCGAGCAGTTCGGAGTTCTTCGGCACCTTCGGCGCCGAGTACTCCGAACAGGCCTCTAACTTGGCCTTCTCGACGTCGTCGGCGTCGACCTCGCCCGCGAGGATGCGCTCGACGAGCGTCTCGCAGACGGCCTCGAACGCCTCGGCCTCGCTCCCGTCCGGCGTCTCGGTACTCACGCTTCGGAGTACGTCGCCGTTCGCGAATAAGCGTGTCGGACTCGCGACCGGTCGTTCGTCGTCTCGCGCCCGGAAGAGAACCGTTAAGGTGTGCCTGCCGCAAGGGCAGAACGAATGTCCCCCGAGTCGGCGGTCGTGTTCGTAGCCGTTGCGTTGCCGTTCGCGGCGGCGGCCGCGACGCCGGTGTTCTTTCGCGCCCTCGGGACTCGAACCGGGTACGCCGGCGCCGTCGTCGCGTTGTCGTGTTTCGGATTGCTAACTACCCAGCACGGGGCCGAAGGCGTCGTCTCGATCCCGTGGATCCCCTCGCTCGACGTCGCGCTCCGCTTTTACGTCGACGGCTGGGCGCTGCTGTTCGCGCTGCTAGCGAGTGGCATCGGGGTCCTCGTGTTCGTCTACTCGGCCGCGTACCTCCACGAGGAGGAAGGGCTCGTCCGCTACTACGCGACGCTCTCGGCGTTTATGGGCTCGATCCTCGGCGTGGCGCTCGCGGCCGACCTGATCGCGATCTTCCTGTTCTGGGAGCTGACCAGCCTCTGTTCGTTCGTGCTGATCGGCTACCACACCGACGACCCGACCTCGCAGTACGCCGCCCGGATGTCGATGTTCGTCACCGTCGGCGGCGGCCTGTTCCTGCTCGTCGGCTTTCTGTTGCTCGCGTTCGTCGCCGGCGGCGTCGTCGACGGCTCGGCGTTCGACCTCGCGGCCATGCTCGCCGAGTCCGACGCGGTGCGGGCGGCCCTGCGCGAGGCGGGGCTGTTCGAGGTCGTCTTGCTTCTGATCGGCGTCGGCGCGGCGACGAAGTCCGCGCAGGTTCCGCTGCACTTCTGGCTGCCGAACGCGATGGCGGCGCCGACGCCCGTCTCCGCGTTCCTCCACTCGGCGACGATGGTGAAAGTCGGGGTCTACGTCGTCGGGCGCCTCCGGCCGCTGTTGCTCGGCGAGGAGTGGATGCTGCTGTTCGCGACGCTCGGCCTGGTGACGATGACCGTCGGCGCGGTCCTCGCGGTCGGGGCGACCGACGTGAAGGAACTGCTGGCGTACTCGACGGCGAGTCACCTCGGGTTGATGATCGCCGGCTTCGGCTTCACCGAGGCCGTCGGCGCCGAGGCCGGCGCGTTCCACCTGTTCAACCACGCGCTGTTCAAGGCGGCGCTCTTCCTCGTCGCGGGCATCGTCGCCTACGAGGCGGAGACCCGACGGATCGCTGATATCGGCGGCCTCGGCCGGGCGCTCCCGATCACCGCCGCCGTGACGGCCGTCACCGCGCTCAGCATGGCCGGCATCCCGCCGTTCAGCGGCTTCTACTCGAAGGAACTGCTGTTCGAGGCGACCGTCGAGGCGGCCCACGAACTCGGAGCCGTCGGCTGGCTCTACCCGGCGGCCGCCACCTTCGCGAGCGTGTTCACCGTCCTCTACTCGCTTCGCTTCCTCGCGTTGTTCTTCGGGCCCCCGCGGACGGACCTCGAATACGTCCACCGGCCGGCGGTGGCGATGCTCCTCCCGCCGGCGATCCTCGCGGCGCTCACGCTCGTCGTCAGCGTCGCGCCCGGGGTCGCCGTCGACGCCATCGTCGCCGCGGCGGCCGACGCGACGGCCGTCGAGGCCCACGCGATCCACGTCGGCCTCCCGACCGAGTTCTCCCCCGCGGTCGGGATGAGTGCCGTCGCGATCGGCGGCGGCGTCCTCGCGTTCCCGTTCTACGGCCGCATCCACCGCGGCGTGCGGGCGATCCCGGAGGCCGTCCCGCAGGTCTCGGCGAACTGGTGGTACGACGCCCTCGTCGTCGACGGCCTCCGCGACGCCGGGACGACCCTCGACGCGCGCGTCCACAACGGCCTGCTCCGGACGTACGCCACGTGGACGCTCGCCGGGACGTGCACGCTCGCGCTCGCGGGCTACCTCGCGACGCGGGCCGTCCCGGTGACGCTGGGCCTCGAGGCGCCGCCGGCGATCGCGCTCGTCCTGCTGGTCGCGGTCGTCGGCGCGGTCGCGGTGGCGCGTGCCCCCTCGCACGTCGCCGGCGTGCTCACCCTCTCGATCCTCGGATTCATGATCGCCATCTTCTACATTCTCGCCAGCGCGCCCGACCTCGCGTTGACCCAGCTGGTCGTCGAGACGCTGGTGTTGCTGATCTTCCTGCTGGTCATCGAAGAGATCCCCGAGTACTACGAGGTCGACCTCGATCACTTCGGCCGCGACGCGGCGCTCTCGCTGCTCGTCGGCGCGACCGCCTTCCTCACCGTCCTCCTGACGACCGACGCGCGTCCGCCGGGGCCGTCGGAACTCGCGAGCTACTACACCGAGAACGCCGTCCCGAAGGGCGGCGGGACGAACATCGTCAACGTGATCCTCGTCGACTTCCGTGGGTTCGACACGCTCGGCGAAGTGACCGTCGTCTCGATGGCCGCCGTCTCGGTCATCACGCTGATCGTCATGCGCTCCCGAGGTGAATCCGGATGAACGTCGTACAGTCGATGGACGCGTCGAATCGCAATCGGAGGTGGAGCGAGTGAGCACGGTCATCCTGCGGACGACCGCGCGGGCGACCGTGCCGATCATCATGGTCGTCGCCATCTCGCTGTTCCTCGAGGGGCACAACCTCCCGGGGGGCGGGTTCATCGGCGGCGTCCTCACGACGACCGCGTTCGCCGTCCTCTACGTGGCGTTCGGTCTGGACTTTCTCGAACGCGGCGTGCTGGGCCGGGACATCGACGCGGAACCGGCGCGCTCGCGCGACCGGATCGTCGTCGCCTACCGCCGGGTGTTCACGCTCGGCCTCGCGATCGCCGTCGGGAGCGGCCTCGTGCCGATCCTCTTCGGCCTCCCGTTCCTGACGCAGTCGCACACGACGATCGAGGGCGTGCCGCTGTACCACCACGTCGAGGTCGCCAGCGCGCTCGCGTTCGACTTCGGCGTCTTCTGTGTCGTCGTCGGCGGCCTCCTGACCGTCCTCTCGGTGGTGGGTGCCGAATGACGGCGTTCATCCTCGCGGTCGTCATCGGCGCGCTGTTCGCGCTCGGGACGTTCCTCGTCATGCGGCGGGACCTCGTCCGGGTCGTCTGGGGGCTCTCGATCGTCAGTCAGGCCGCGAACGTCTACCTGCTGGCGGTCGGCGGCGTCGAGCGCGGCACGTTCGAGTCGGTACCGGTACTCGCCGGCCACGGCGAGGCCGCCCCCGAGACGGCCGACCCGGTGGTGCAGGCGCTCGTGCTCACCGCCATCGTCATCGGCTTCGGGATGACCGCGTTCGCGCTCGTGTTGAGCTACCGGGTGTACCAGGAACACGGCACCCTCGACGTCACCAAACTGGGTGATCGGCAGTGACCGCCGCGACGGTCGGCGCGGACGCGCTCGACAGCCTCGTGATCGCGCCGATGCTGGTCGTCCTCGTCGCCGCGGTGGCGACGCTCTCGCTGCGGGGTCGCCCCCGCGCGAGGACCGCCGTGAGCCTCGCGGGCGGCCTCGGCTACGTCCTCGCGGTGGCCGCCATCGACTGGTACGTCGTCCTCGCGCCGGACGCGCCGGGGATCGCGACCTACCAGGTCGGCGCCCACCCGGCGCCGTTCGGCATCACGCTCGTCGCCGACGGCCTGTCGGCGTTCATGCTGTCGATGGCGGCCGTCGTCGCGCTCGCGTCGCTGGTCTTCTCGGCCCGGTTCCTCCCGCGGTACGACCGGCGGACGTTCTACTTCCCGCTGTTTCACTTCCTCCTGCTGGGGATCACCGGCGCCTTTCTCACCGGCGACCTGTTCAACCTGTTCGTCTGGTTCGAGGTGATGCTGATGGCGAGTTACGTCTTCGTCGCGTTCTACGGCGGCGCCCGCCACACCCGCGCGGCGTTCTGGTACGTCGCGCTCAACCTCGTCGCAAGCGCCATCTTCCTCCTCGGCGTGGGCGGCCTCTACGCGACGACCGGGACGCTGAACATGGCGGACCTGTCGATGCGACTGACTGACCCGGCGGGCTACGGGATCGACCCCGGCCCGGTCGTCGGCCTCGTCGGCCTGCTGCTGTCGGTGTTCGCGATCAAGGCCGGCCTCGTCCCCTTCCAGTTCTGGATCCCCGGCGCCTACAGTGCGGCGCCGCCGCCGATCGCCGCCATGCTCGCCGGCGCGACGAAGAAGGTCGGCATCTACGCCATCGTCCGCCTCTCGTTTACCGTCCTCGCCGGGGCGGACGTTCCCGTCGACCTCGGGATCGTCGCCGGCGACTCCCCGCTCGCGTTCGTCGGCCCCCTCCTGTTCGTCCTCGGGGCCGCCAGCGTCCTCGTCGGCGGCGTCGGCGCGGTCGGGCGCGACTCCATCGAGGGCGTCCTCGCGTACTCCAGCATCGGACAGGTCGGGTTCATCGTGATCCCGGTCGCCGTCGCGGCGACCGCGTCGAGTCCCGACCTGCGCCGGATCGCGGTCCTCGCCGCGCTCGTCTACGCGCTCAACCACGCGCTGGCGAAGGGGTTGCTGTTCCTCTCGGTCGGCGCGGTCAGGGACGCCGCCGGGACGAGTCGCTTCGAGGACCTCGGCGGGTTCGCCGGCCGCGCGCCGGCGCTCTCGATCGCCTTCTTCGTCGGCGCGCTCGCGCTCGTCGGCATCCCGCCGCTGTCGGGCTTTTTCGGCAAGTTCCTCGTCTTCGACGCGGTGGTCCGGGCGGGCTCGGCCCCGACCCTCGCGGTCCTGCTCGGCGGCTCCCTGCTGACGATCGCGTACACGACGCGGGCCTGGAACGGCTGTTTCTGGGGCCCCGCGCCGGACGTCGTCGAGAACGCGACCGTCGACCCGGTCGAGGTGGCCGTGCTCGTCGCGCTCGCGGCGCTCGTCGTCGGCGTCGGCGTCGGCTTCGACCCGGTCTACCGGTTCGCCGACGTCGCGGCTACGGCCGCCCTCGACGCCGAGGGGTACGTCGAGGCCGTCGCTCCCGGAGGTGAGATCGCGTGACGGTGCGCTCGTGGCCCGTCGTCGGCCTCACGTACGGGGTGATCTGGCTGTTCGTCCGCGGCTCCGACCTCGCGCCGGACGCGCTGGCCGGGCAGTTGCTCCTCGGCGTCGCCGTCGGCCTGCCCGTCGCGTTCGTCTTCCGGCGCCTCTACGTCGACCGGGTCGATCCCGCCCGCTGGGTCGGCGTGTTGCCGGCCGTCGCCCGCTACTTCGCGACGTTTACGTCCGAACTCGTCCGCGCGAACGTCGACGTCGCCTACCGGGTGCTCTCGCCCGGAATGCCGATCAAACCCGAGGTGATCCTGATTCCGCTACGCGTCGAGACCGCCGCCGCGGTCACCGTCATCGCGAACAGCATCACGATCACGCCGGGGACGCTCACCCTCGATCACGACGACGAGGCGAACGCGCTCTACGTCCACGTGATCGACGGGAGCCACCCCGACGAGATCGTCGAACCGATCCGGCGCTGGGAGGACTACGCCCTCGAAATCTTCGACGAGGAGGCCTCGCCCGACGAACCCGCGCCCGGGATCATCGTCAGCGGCGGCGAGGTCTGGTCCGGAGGTGACGACGATGGTGACTGAGGCCGATCCGGCGTTCTTCACGATCGCGATCGACGCGGCGCTGGTGCTCGTCAGCGGCCTGTGCGTGCTCTGTAGCTACCGGGTCATCCGGGGACCGACGACCCCCGACCGCGTCGTCGCCCTCGACGCCATCGCGACGAACGTCGTCGCCATCGCGGTCCTGTTCGCGCTCCGGACCGGCCGCGGCCTGTTCGTCACCGTGAGCCTCGTGCTGGCGATCATCGGCTTCGTCGCGACGGTCGCCGTCGCGAAGTTCGTCGACGCCGGGGAGGTGATCGAGTGAGCCCCATCCGCGCCGCGCTCGTGGTCGTGCTGGTGGTCGTCGGCTGTTTCTTCCTGACCGTCGGCACCGTCGGCCTGCTTCGGTTCCCCAACGTCTACAACCGGATGCACGCGACGAGCAAGCCGACGACGCTCGGGACGGCGGCCATCTTCCTCGCGGGGTTCGTCGGCTTCGGCCCCGGCGGGGACGGTCTCACCTCGCTCGTCGGCATCGCCTTCCTCTTCCTGACGGTGCCCTCGGGTGCGCACATGATCGCCCGGTCGGCCGAGCGGATGGGCGTCCCCTTCGAGGGGAACGTCACCTGGCCCGACGAGTCACCTCCCGAGCGCCCGCGGCCGAGCGAGGAGCGCGAGGACTGACCCCCGGTCGGTCCGCGAACGTCGGATCGACTCGCGACCCGCCTGCGACGCGTCGCTCGCCGGTAGCGTGAGAACGGAACGGATTCGTCGACGGTACTTACGCGAGCAGGTCGCCGAGGGCCTCGATGGCGGCCTCCTGGACGGCCGCGCGCTCGCCGGCGAGGAACTCGACGTGGCCGTCGGCGCCGCCGACGACGCGCACGCCGGCGTCCGGGACGGCCTCGGCGACCGCCTCGCCGAGGGCGCGGACGTTGACCGCCTCGGTCGCGCGGAGGCGCAGTTCGTCGCCGCCGACGCCCAGCGTGACCACCGGCGGCTCCGTCCGGTCGCGCTCGCGGCGGTGGAGTTCGTCGAGCAGGAGGTTCGTCGTCGGGAAGTCAAAGCGGTGGGTGAACGCGTCCGTGTCGAGCACGGAGACCGTCACCCCGTCGACGCCGCGGACGGTGAGGTTCTGGCGGGCCGTCTCCAGTTCGGTCTCGAGTTTCGCGCGGAACTGCTCGGAGACGTGCGCCGCGAGGTCGCCCTCCTGGGCCTCGCCGTCGAACAGCAGGTCGGCGACGAGTTCGCGCTTGTCCTTGTACGACTGGTAGTAGGCCTCGAGGGCGACGGCCTCGCGGCGCTCGGAGACGGCGGTCCCGTCGTAGCCCGCCGCTTCCGCGAGGTCGACGTACGCCCCGGGGGCGTCCTCCCAGTAGCTGACCGCGGGGAGGTGTTCGAGGTCGGCGCGGACGTCGTCGTTGACGTGGGCGGCGACGTTGGCCGCGAGCGCCGTCGAGGTGACGTCGGCGACGTCGGCGCCGGCCAGCGCGGGCGCGACGGCGACCGAGACGGCGTCTGCGACCTCCGCGTCGGCGCGGCTGTCGTCGATCACGACGTGGCCGGCGCCGTAGACGTCGAGCAGTTCGTAGCCGTCGGCCGACTCGACGGTCGACCCCGCGTCGACCAGCACGACCAGCGGTAGCTGCTCGCCGTGGCGGTCGCGGGCCTCGAGCATCGAGGTGACGTCGCCGGTCGCGGCGTCCATGTCGTAGACCCGTCCCTCCATGGGCCGGCGCTCGAAGTAGTGGTACTCGGCGTCCTCGCGGGTGTGCTTCTCGCGGACGAGCGGCAGGACCGCGCGCTCGATGGCGGCGCCGGCGACGTAGCCGTCGGCCGTCGCGCTGTGGCGGACGACGACCGGCCGGGCCTCCATGACGGCGCGACGGATCGCCGTCGCGGCGGCGACGACCTCGTCGCGGACGGCCGCGACGGCGTCGTGGTCCGCGAGCAGGTCGACGCTCGCCGGCCGCGCCTCGGCTTCGAGGGCGTCCTCGAGGCGCGTCGTGATTGTCTCGCGCTCCTCGCCGTCGAGGATTTCGAGCGACTCGGTCTCGACCTGCAGGTCGCCGCGGCGGCGCTCGACCTCGCCTTCGAGGCGGACGATGTCGTCGGTCTCGACGTCGGGGTAGGCGCGAACGCCGGCCTCCTCGAACGCCGCGCACTCGACCGTGGCGGTCTCGTCGCGCAGTTCGAACACGGTCGGGCCGGCCGTCTGGCGGACGCCGGTGATCTCGCCTTCGAGGCGGACGACCGAGCCGACCTGATCGGCGATCGAGTCGATCGTGGTCCGGTTCAGTTCGGCCTCGGCCCCGGTCTCGGCGGGGCTCTCGGCGGCCGCTTCCGGGCCGCCGTCGGGGTTTGCGGCCGTCGCCGTCGCGCCGGAGACGGTCGCCGTCTCGGAGGCGGGACCGGAACCGGAACCGGAACCGGAACCGGAACCGGAACCGGAACCGGTGCCGGCGGTCGACCCCGCGCCGCTCGCGTCGGTCGCCTCGCTCGCGTCGGTCGCGTTACCCGCACTCCGCTCGTCGTCGGTCCCGTCGTCGTACTCGTCGGGGTGGACCTCCTCGTCGCCCGCCTGGATCAGCGTCCCGCGGAACTCGCGGTCTTCCTGACGGATCGACCAGCCGAGGTCGACGTTGCCGTTGTCCCTGACGTCGAGGACCTGCACGTAGACGGTGTCGCCCGGCTCCCAGTCGAGGCTCTCGAGCCGGCGGTCTAGCTCGCTCCGGTGCAGCAGACCCGTGACGTGGTCGCCGACGTCGACGAAGACGCCGAAGTCGGCGTAGCCGTCGACCTGGCCCCGGTAGTAGCGTCCGGGGACGAGCTGGGAGGGGGAGTCGCCCTCGAAGGCGAAGGCGACGTCCTCCTCGTGGCTCGTGCAGACCAAGCCGTCGACGGGCTTGCCGCAGATGATACAGTTACCCATCTACACGGAACAAGCAGGTTGGGACTAAAACGGTTGTCGAAACGCGCTCGCCGCGAGCGTCACTCGAGGATCGACGTCTCCGCTTCGAGCGCCTCCACGTCCGCGAGAATCTCTCGGACCTCCCCGGGGAACAGCGACACCTGTACCTCGTTGCCCTCGCCGTCCTCGAAGACGAACTTGACCCGCTCGTCGCCGAACGCCCGCGCCTCGGCGGACTCGACGTCGAACAGCTTCGCGGTCGCGGCCTTGTTCGTCGGCCCGACGTTCTTGATCGACCCCTCCTTTAGCTCGACCGAGAACTCCTCCAGTGCCAGCGTGAGCATGGTCGGGGTACGGCCGCGAGGGGAAAAAGCCACGGTATTGCGGTATCGCGGTCGCTCCGGGGTTCGCGGGCGTGACGCGGCCGATTCCGCACACTTTTATGGTAGCTTCGGACGAACCGCCGACTGCTATGCGACTCACCTGGCACGGCCACTCGACGTGGCACGTCACCGTCGGCGACACCGACCTGCTGATCGACCCGTTCTTCGACAACCCGAAGACGGACCTCGAACCGTCGGACGTCGAGACGCCGGACTACGTGCTGCTGACCCACGGCCACGCGGACCACCTCTCCCAGGCCGGCGCGTTCGCCGAGGCGACGCTGGTCGCGACGCCGGAACTGGTCTCGTACTGCCAGGAGGAGTTCGGCTTCGAGGACGCCGTCGGCGGGATGGGGATGAACCTCGGCGGCACCGTCGAGTGCGGCGACGCCTACGTGACGATGCACCGCGCCGACCACACCAACGGCATCATGACCGAGTACGACGTCGACGCCGGGATGCCCGCCGGCTTCGTCGTCTCGGACACGAAGCCGACGCAGGTCGCCGACGAGGAGTCGACCACGTTCTACCACGCCGGCGACACCGCGCTCATGACCGAGATGCGCGACGTCATCGGCCCGCACCTCGAACCCGACGCCGCGGCCGTCCCCATCGGCGACCACTTCACGATGGGGCCGTGGCAGGCCGCCATCGCCGTCGACTGGCTCGACGTCGACCACGCGTTCCCGATGCACTACGACACGTTCCCGCCGATCGAGCAGGACCCCGCGGACTTCGAGCGCGAGGTCCGCGCCACGGGGAGCGACGCCGAGGTCCACGCGCTCGCGGGCGACGAGCCGTTCGACCTCGCCGAGCACCTGTAACGCGGCGGGAAGCGACCGCGACCCGGGTGGACTCCGGGTCGGGGACTTCGTCGACGCCGAAACCGATTTTTCGCGCGACCGACTCGATACGTAGGGAACAACGTTTACGCCACAGGCTGTCGATGGGTCGAACGCAATGGCGAAGCAAGTCACCACCGTCTCCGAGGAAGGGTTCAGCACGACCAACGACGTCCGCGAGTTCACGGTCGACATCGACGCCACCGGCGAGGAGGCGCCGGACACGCTCGAGTCGCTGCTGGCGGCCTACGGCTCCTGTTACGTCCCCGCCCTGCGCGTGGGCGGCCAGCAACGCGGCGTCGAGGACCTCGGGCGCATCGAAATCGACGTCTCCGGCGCGTTGAACGACGACGACAAACTCGAGTCGATCGACTTCGACATCCGCGTCGAGGCGGACGTCGACGACGAGACGGGCGAGGCGATCCTCGAGCGCGCGTTCGAACTCTGCAAGGTCCACGACGCGCTGAAGGAGAGTCTCCACGCGGAGCCGTCGTTCGAGGGCAACGCGGCCTGAGGAGACGACCGAACGGGTTCGGCCGTTCGTACTTTCACGAAGAACCGGTACGGGCGGGTATGCCGACCGTCACGGTCTCCCGGACGATCGACGCCTCGCCCGACGCCGTCCGCGACGGACTCGCGGACGTCGAGTCGCTCCTCGACGGCGCCGGCTTCGACGAGGTCGCCGTCGACGGGCGCGAAGTCCGCGTCACGAAGCGCCTCGGCCCGAAGACGATCCGCCTGACCCTCGACGTCGACGCCGACGCCGCGGCCGCGCTGGCGTACGACCAGCGCGAGGGGGTCTTCGACGCGATGCGAACCGAGTACGTCGTGGAGGGTGCCGACGGGGACTCCGGCGACGACGACGACGACGAACGGGTCGAGGTGACCGCCACGACGACGTTCGAGGGCGGCCCGTTCGGTGCCGCGACGGGTGCGGCGTCCGTGATCCGCCGCCAGCGCGGGCAGGAACTCGACTCGCTCGCCGCGGCCGTCGAGGGCTGACCGTCGCCGGCGCGGCGACGCGGCGACGGATCGAGGGAAACCCTCATGCCGTCGCCGTCCGAAACCGCGGCCATGAGCGACACCTCGTGGACCGACCGGATCGTCGGCGACCGGATGACCGTCGACCGGGAGTTCTCGAACCGGATCGCCAACTCCCGGTTCACGAGCCAGGAGTGGAGCCTGATCATGACCGCCACCGAACTCGAGATCGAGAACCCGGAGGACCCCGACGCCGCGCGCATCGTCGCCAACACCGAGAAGGTCGACCAGATCCTCCCCGAACTCGAGAACGTCCGCTCGCAGGTGGGCGCGATGGGCGGGGCGACCCGCGAGGGGGACTCCGGCGGCGGCCTCGTCGACTCGATCAAGGGCGCGCTCGGACTGGGCGGCGGCGGGTCCCACGACGCCGAGCGCGAAGCGGCCGAGGCGCTCACCCAGGAGTACGCCGAGCAGTTGCAGTCGCGTCTCGAGTCAAGCGGCCGCTGGGAGTCGGTCTGTGAGGCCGCCGCGACGGAGTGACGCGACCCGCGACTCAGTCGCCCGCGTGGAACATCGTGTACTCGCTCGTCTCGTAGATGTTGATCAACTCGTTGACTAACTCGTCGTAGGACTCGTCTTCGACGCGCAGCGCGTCGAGGCGCTCTATCGTCTCCTCGTCGAGTTCGACCGTAGGCATACCCGACGGTTCGCGTCGAAGTTGCTTAAATGTCCGTGCGGGCCGGGAGTCACAGCACCTTTACGCGTGCCCGGCGTCGGGGGTGGTATGAGCGACGTCGAAACGATCACGTTCTCGATCGAATCCGAAGACGACGCGGACGAAGTCACCCTGCCGACCGGCCTCGTCGACCTCCTCGCGGAGGGCGAACAGGGGCCCGCCGAAACCGTCGGCGACATCGCCTTGCTCGCGTTCGCCAGCCGCGCCCACCACGTCGTCCACCACGGCGAGGACGTCGACGAGGAACTCGAAGCCCAGGAGGAGCGCGTGATGGACCTGTTCGAGGAGCGGTTCGGCGTCTCGTTCGCCGAGGCGACCGGGCACCACCACTGACCGGGCCCCGTACCGACGCTTTTCCGGCCGTCGCCCGCGAGCGACGCGTTCGCGGCCGACTCACCCGACCGCCGCGGCGCCGAACGGCGAGTCGTCTTCGCCCTCGCCGTCGGTCGCCGCGTCCGCGACGACCGAGACCGTCGTCGACAGGCCCTCGTCGTCGTCGGTCGCGACCGCGTGTGTCACATCGCCCCCGGTTCCTGCGGGCACCGAGTACGCGAACGTGACGACGATCGACTCGCCGCCGTCGAGGTCGAGCGCCGCCCGTTCGACCGGCACGCCGTCGACGAGGTGGCTCACCGTCGTCTCGCCCGCGCGGTCCCCCTCGTTCTCGACCTCGGCGCTCACCTCGATCGTCTCGCCCTCGTCGGCCGTCTGGGGTGCCGAGACGTCGGTCACGGCGAAAAATGCGGGCTCGCCGCCCTCCTCGACGGTCGCCGTCGTCTCGTCGTCGTCGTCCGCGCTCGCGACCGCGACGGCGTACTCGCCGGGGTCGACGCCCTCGGTCTCGAAGGTCAGCGTCACCGCGGTCGACTCCCCGGAGTCGAGGCTCACGTCGGTCGAGTCGACGACCGCCCCGTCGACCGAGAGGTCGATCGTCCCCTCGCCGGCCTCGCCGCCGACGTTCTCGACCGTCGCGTCGACTTCGAGGTCGTCGCCGACCTCGACCGGGGCGTTCGTCCCGTCGATCGCGACGGCGAATTCCGCCGGGTCGGCGGCCTCGACGGTCACGACCGCCTCGTCGGCGATCGGTTCGTCCTCCTCGTCGAGGTACGGGACGTCGTCCTCGCCGTCGGCGTCGACGTAGTCGAACGTCTCGGTGTCGTTCGTGTCGCGGTGGGCGACCGCGACGAGGTCGTACTCGCCTTCCGCCAGGGGTTCGTCGAACTCGACCGTGACGTTCTCGTGTTCGCCGGGGTCGAGGAACTCGGAGGCGCCGAGGATCGTCTCCGGCGTCGGTTCGTCGAGCGCCTCCTCGTCGTGGACCGCGACGAAGCCGCCCTCCGAGAGGTTGGCCGCGTCGACGGTGACGTTCTCCCCCGCTGACTCCTGATCCTCGAACGTCACGTCGGCGGTCGGGGCCTCCTCGACGCCGTACTCGACCGTCTCGCTCGCGAGTTCGTCCCCCTCGTCGGCGTCGACCACCGACACGGCGACGGTCGCGTTCTCCTCGAGCGGCGGGTCGAGGGCGAGGGTCAGGTTCTCGACGGTCTCGTTCGCCTCGAAGCGCTCGCTCTCGACGCGTTCGCCGTCGTACTCGGCGGCGACGACGTAGTCGACCGTCGCGTTGGCCGCCTCGACCGTCAGCGTCTCGCCGTCGCCGGTCTGGTCGGCGACCGAGAGCGTCGCGTTGATTTCGGCTTCCTCGTCCGCGTCGGCTATCTCGTCCCCCTCTTCGTCGGTGACGTTCTCGTCCGCGCCTTCGTCGACTTCCTCCGCGTCGTCTTCGTCTTCGTCTTCGTCTGCCGCGCCGTCCGCGTCGGCCTCGTCTTCCGCACCCTCTTCCGCGTCGTCTTCGTCAACGGCCTCGTCCGCGTCTCCTTCGTCTACAGCCTCGTCCTCGTCGGTGACGTTCCCGTCCACGTCGATCGGTTCGTCCGCGTCGAACTCCTCCTCGACCTCGTCGACCGCCTCCTCGGCGACGACCGCACTCTCGAACACCGGTTCGCCGCCCGGCGCGACGTACGGCGGGTCGTCCTCGCCGTCGGTGTCCACGTAGTCGAACGCCTCGTCGCCGGTCGTGTCGAGGTGGGCGACGACGTAGACCTCGGCGCCCGCGTCGAGGGACTCCTCGAGGTCGACCTCGACGTCCTCGCTCTCGCCGGGATCGAGGAACGCCGAGACGCCGATCACGTCTCCGGGTTCGAGGGCCGGGTCGTCGTAGACCGCGACGAAGCCGCCCTCCGAGAGGTCGGCGGACTCGACGACCACCGTCTCGCCGTCCGTTCGCTCGCGGACGTCGATCGTCGCCCGTCCCTCGACCGCCTCGACCGCCTCGGCGGACTCGCCGGCCTCGGTTTCCGCGAACGCCGCGATTTCGGCCTCGTCGTCGGTCCCCGCCTCGACCGCGGCCGCGGTCGTCTCCGCCGCGGCGGTCGCCGTGATCGTCTGCAACTGCGTGACCGACACCCGCTGGTACTGGACGACGTCGGCCGTCTCGCGGCAGGCGCTGCTGGCCGCCCGCTGGATCTGCTCGACGCTCGCCTCCTGCGTCCGTTCGAGCGCGCCGCCGGCGGCGCCCTCGGCGAGGCGCTGGATCTGGACGACGGTGACGACCTGCGTCTGCGTCACCGCCCCCTCGCCGGCGCCCCGGGCGGCCGCCTGGACCTGTTCGACCTCGACGACCTGCCGCTGGATCGCCGCCGCGACGGCGCCCTTCGCGGCGCCGAACGCCGCCGACTGCGTCTGGACGACGCTCACCTCCTGTACCTGCGTGATGACCCCGCCGGCCGCGCCGTCGGCCGCCGCCTGAATCTGCTCGACGCTCGCCGCCTGGCTCTGGCTGATCGCGCCCTTCGCGGCGCCGAAGGTCGCCTCCTGGATCTGTGTCACCGAGACCCGCTGGATCTGGACGACGTGGATCCGCTGGACCTGCTCCAGACAGCCCTTCGCGGCGCCGAACGCCGCCGACTGCGTCTGCTCGACGCTCACCTCCTGCTTCCCGACCAGCGCGCCCTTCGCGGCGCCCTTCGCGGCCTGCTGGACCTGCTTGATCGTCACCGATTGCCGCTGTTCGACCTCGACGCGCTGTTCCTGTTCGAGGACGGTCCCGCCGTCGAGCGCGCCCGCCGACGCGCCCGCCGCGGCGTGCCCGAGGTGGTCGAGCGTGATCCGCTGGCGCTGCTCGACCGTCACCGTCTGGTACTGCGAGACGACGCCGTAGGCCGCTCCCTGTGCGGCCTCCTGGATCTTCCCGACCTTCCCGACGCCCTTCTCGCCCGCCTTTGCGGCCGCGCCGGCGGCGGCGCCCAGCGAGGCGGTCTGTAGCTGTTCGACGGTCGCCGTCTGTCGTTGAGCGATCGCCCCGTGACTGGCCCCCCACGTCGCGCTCTGTAACTGGGTCGCGTTCGCCGTCTGGTACTGGGCGAGCGCCCCGTCGGTCGCCCCGCCGACGGCCGCCTGCACCTGCGAGACGTTCACCCGCTGGTCCTGTACCAGCGTCCCGTGGACCGCTCCCGCGGTCGCCTCCTGGACCTGCTCGACGTCGGCCTCCTGGTGCTGGCTCGCGGATTCGAGCGCGGCCTCGACCGCGGCGACGCGTTGTTCCTGGCTCACCTCGACGCCTTGCTGCTGGACGAGTTCGATCCCCTCGTCGACGCCCTGCTCGACGGCGTCCTCCTGCGCCTGCGAGAGGGCGCCCGCCTCGGGGGTCGTCGGCCCCATCGAGACGGGCGCGCGGGCCTCCAGCGCCGTCGTCCCCGCAGCGCGCGACTCGGCCGCCGTCGCCACCGTCCCCTCGAAGCCGTCGCCCCCACCGCCGTCTCCCGGGGCGAGCGCCGGCAGCGCGACCGCGCCCGAGACCATCGCGACCGCGAGGAGGGCCGCAAACCCCGCGCGGGACCGGCCCCCGGTCATCGCCTCCCCCGTGCTGACCCGTCGACGCCCGCGCCGATCCCCGTCGATTTCGTGCTGTACCCCCGCCCGACCGCCGTGCTCCGGAGTCGCATCTATCCGCCACGCGTGGGCGATCCGGTCGATAAGGCGTCCGGTCGTTTCGGTCGTCTCGCCGAGACAATCGCCGATTACGGCCCGAATCGCGGCGGATCGCCTCGCGCCGGTCGGGCGACGACGCCCCGGCGCCGACCGGCCGCGCCGCTGAGAGGAAGCGCCCCGTTGGGCGCGCGTCGGGCGGCCGATCGGCGGCCACCCGCGGTTCCGGTCCGGCGTAAACCGAAGTATTGAAATTGGTTTACGAGACAGTCGGCTCCATGGCGACGGAACACGACTCGGTCGATCTGGTATCGGCGGACGTGACGCTCGGATTCGCACGCGCCGTCCTGTTCGCCGCGCTGCTGGCGGTCGGCGCGTGGATCGCGATCCCGATATCGGCGGTTCCCGGCACGTTACAGACGTTCGTGGTCTTCCTCGTCGGCCTCTACCTCGGCCCCTACTGGGGGACGGCGTCGGTCGTCCTCTACCTCGCGGTGGGCGCGGTCGGCGCGCCGGTGTTCGCCGAGTTCAGCGCCGGCTTCGGCGTCCTCCTCGGCCCGCACGGCGGCTTCCTCTGGACGTTCCCGGTCGCCGCGTTCCTGATCGGGGCCGCCGTCCACCGCGGGGGCGACCTGCGGAACCCGGCCGACGCGTCCCTCCCCGTGCTCGTCGGGAGCCTCCTCGCCGCGACGGCGGTCGTCTACGCCGCCGGATTCGGCTGGTACGCGTGGTCCACCGGAACGCCCCTCGGACGGGCGTTCGCCCTCGTCGCGGCGCCGCTGCTCCCGGGGGACCTGCTCAAGGTCGCCGCCGCGGTCGCCGTCGTCCGCACGGGCGCGGTCGACCCGACCTGAGCCATGATCGAGTTCCGGTCGGTCTCGTACGGCTTCGGGGACGGTCCCGTCCTCGAGGACCTCACGCTCGCGGTCGACGACGGCGAGTTCGTCCTCCTCGCGGGGGCCAACGGCAGCGGAAAGACGACGCTCCTGCGCCACTGCAACGGCCTCCTGACCCCCGACAGCGGCGAGGTGCTGGTCGACGGCGTCCCCGTCGCGGCGAACCCCGTCGCCGCGCGGACGGCCGTCGGCATGGTGTTCCAGCACCCCCGGGACCAGTTCGTCGCCGCGACCGTCGCCGAGGACGTCGCCTTCGGCCCCGAGAACCTCGGCCTGTCCCGCGAGGAGGTCGACCGCCGGGTCGCGAGCGCGCTCGAAGCGGTCGCGCTGGATGGGTACGGGACCGAGCGCATCGACGCGCTCTCGGGAGGCGAGCAGTCGCGGGTGGCCATCGCCGGCGCGCTCGCGATGGAGCCCACCCACCTCGTCCTCGACGAACCGTTCACCGGCCTCGACGACCCCGCCCGCCGCTCCGTCCTCGCGCGCCTCGAAGCGCTGTCGGCCGACGGCACGGGCGTCGTCCTCGCGACCCACGACCTGCGTGACGTCCGCGCGCTGGCCGACCGCGTGATCGGGATGACCGACGGCCGCGTCGTCGTCGACGCCCCGCCCGAGACGGCGCTCGACGACCTCGAACCTCTCGGCGTGCGGGTCCCGCAATGTTGAGCTACGAACCGGACGACGCGCTCGCCCACCGCCTCGACCCGCGGTCGAAACTGGCGTTCCAGGCGGCGTTCGCGATCACCGCGCTGGCACACCCGACGCCCCGGGCGCTGGCGGCGCTCACGGCGGTCGCACTGGCCGCCCTCGCCGCGGCGCGAACCGCGCCGCTGCGGGCGCTGTACGCCTCCCGGTTCGCGCTGCTCCTGCTCGCGGTCGCCCCCCTCGTCTCCGCGCTCACCCTCGGCCCTCCGTGGTTCGATTCGGCCGCGACCGTCGCCCCCGCGCTGTCGAGCTATCGCGTCCTGCTGATCCTGCTGGTCAGCGCCGCCTACGTCCGCTCGACGCCGATCCGCGACTCGCGGGCGGCGATCCAGCGGACGGTCCCCGGAAGGCCCGGCCAACTGCTCGGCGTCGGCGTCGCGCTCGTCTTCCGCTTTCTCCCCGTGTTGCGGGGCGACCTCCGGACGATCCGCGAGGCGTCGGCGGCGCGGCTGGGGACCGAACGCGGCGCGCTCGAACGCGTGACCCACCTCGGCGTCCTCGCGTTGCGGCGCGTCTTCGTCCGCGCGGATCGCCTCTCGCTCGCGCTGCAGGCGCGGTGTTTCGCGTGGAACCCGACGCTGCCGGCGCTGTCGTTCTCGCGGCTGGACGTTCCCGTGCTGGGGCTTGCGGTCGTGCTGGCGCTGTCGGCGGTGGTGTGACGGGGAGCGACGCCGCCGGGATCGAAACTCCTCTACTCGTCGTCCCGTCACCCGCTCGCTGCCAGTCAGGGCACCCAGAACGCCGTCGTGTCTCCTTCCTTCCCCGCCCGGAGACGGACGTTCTTGCTTCGAATTGTCTTTGCCCCTATTAGTTAATTTTATACCACTGGACGATAGCGATATTCGTGGCGAGGGATTGGTGAAAGCCGAGTACGGTTTCGTTGGTCTGGAACAGGCCCTCGCCAGTCAGGGGATGTGGTCAGCAAACTACACTCCCACCACGCTCCCATCCTTTCCGGCGCCGGTTTCTATCGGAAGCCGCGGCCAGCGTCGGGCATGGGCGTCGGGCCCCCACCGCTGGAAGGCCGGCCCGTGACCGTCGGGTGAGGAAGCGTCCCATGGCACAGTCGTCCGTTCTCCTCACGTATCGTTCGCCGAAGCGACTTGTCGCTTCGAGCCGTCACTCACTGCGTTCGTGACGACGTCGCAAAAGGCAAGCCGGTGGAGGGATTTGAACCCTCGACCTAATCCTTACGAAGGATTCGCTCTGCCAGCTGAGCTACACCGGCGCGTGCAGTTCATGATAGGACCGAAACCCGGCATAAGGGTTGCGAATCGTTCCGGTCGTGCGACGGGGGCGCGTGCGGGTCAGTCCCCGCGCTCCAGCCGGACGTCGAGACAGACGTTCAGTTCGTGGGGCGCGTACGAGCGCACCGTTCGGCGGGTCTCGACGGTCACCTCGTAGGCGGGCCCGGCCGCGGCGCGGATCGCGCGCTCGCCGGGGCCGAAGGGGTCGTCCTCGTGCTGGATGTCGTAGTAGTGGAGGACGCAGTCGTCGCCCGCGAGCGCGACGGCGGCGTCGAGGAACTCGTCGGCGCTGTGGGGAAGGTTCATCACGATCCGGTCGGCCCAGCCCTCGTACTCGGGGACGACCTCCCGGACGTCCGCGCAGACGGCGGTGATTCGCTCCTCGACCCCGTTTCGGCGGGCGTTCTCGCGGAGGTACTCGATCGCGCGCTCGTTGACGTCGACGCCGACGCACTCGGCGCCGCGCTTCGCGAACGGGATCACGAACGGGCCGACGCCGGCGAACATGTCGAACGCCCGCTCCCCGTCCCGGACCTGCTCGGCCACCCGGTGGCGCTCGGTCGCCAGCCGCGGCGAGAAGTACACCGCCGCGAGGTCGAGCGCGAACTCGCAGCCGTACTCGCGGTGGACCGTCTCGGTGCCCTCGCCTTCGAGCACCTCCCAGTCGCGGACCCGCGTCTCGCCTTTGATCTTCGAGGCCTTGTTCAGCACCGTCTCCAGGGGGAGATCGGAGTCGACGATCGCACGGGCGACCTCGCGGGCGCGCTCGGGGTCGTCCTCGTCGAGCAGCGCGACGTCGCCCAGTCGCTCGAACGACGGTTCGGAGCCCAGCAGTTCCGCGGGCGTCGTCTGGGTCTCGCGCTCGGGCGCGGCGCGGACGACGACCTCGAGGTCCGCCGGCACCGCGTCGGGATCGGTCACCGGCACGTAGAGCCAGCCGTCCTCGACGGTGATCTCGTAGTCGTCGGCGATCAGGTCCGCGGCCGCCAGTTCCCGGCGCGTCGCCTCCCCCTCCTCGCGGGGCACGCGGACACACGGCACGTCCATACCCGGCAGTCGCCGCCCGCTCGCCGTAACGCTGACGCTTTTGGGGACGCCGCCCGTAGCGTCGGCGGATGTCCGATCGAACGCGACTCACGTCCGTCGACGCCGTCCGCGAGGAGGGGTCGTGGCTGTTCACGTTCCGGGACCGCCACGGCGAGCGCGACGAGGCGATCCTCGTCCCCTGCGAGGACCGGAGCGAGGGCGTCGAGGCGTGGGTCAACCGGTGTACGCACGAGGCCCAGCGCCTCGACCGCGGCGTCGGCGCGGCGATCCGCGGCGGCGAGATCGTCTGCCCGAAACACGGCTCGATGTTCGACGCCTGCTCGGGCTACTGCGACAACGGCGAGGCGGCCGGCACGACGCTCGTCTCGGTGGACGTGGCGGTCGAGGACGGCGACGTCTATCTGGTCGACGACGAGGCGACCTTCGAACACGAGGGCGGGATCGACGACGCGGACGACGACGACGGCGACGACGCCCCCGCTTCGACCTCGCACATCGGGTTCTGAGCCGGCCCGCACCTCGCCGGGCCAACCGTTTTGCCCGCGCCCGTGGCGAGTGGCCCGCGTGACCGTCGAAGACCACAAAGAACTGGCTCGCCGCGTCCAGGAGGAGGTCTGGAACGAGGGGGACGTCGACGCCGTCGACGACCTCTTCGTCGAGGACTTCGTCCAGCACTCCCCGTGGGAGCCGTCCGAACTGCACGGGCGAGACGAGTTCAAAGAGCAGGTCCGGTCGTTCCACGCGGCGTTTCCCGACCTGCACGGGACCGTCGACGACGTGATCGCCGAGGGCGACACGGTCGCCAACCGGTTCACGATGCGCGCGACCCACCGGGGTGAGTTCGTGGGCGCCGAACCGACCGGCGAGGAGGTCGAATTCGTCGGCACCATCTTCGCCCGCGTCGAGGACGGGAGGATCGCCGAGCGCTGGGTCGTCGACGACGTGCTCGGTTTTCTGGAGGACCTCGGGAAGATCGAGGAGCGCTGAGCGCGGATCCGTCACGCTAAGGGCCTCGACCGCCGCAGTGTGAGCATGCTCACCTTCATCGGCCTCGGCCTCTACGACGAGCGCTCGATCACCGTCGAGGGCCGCGAGGCCCTGCGGGCGGCCGACCGCGCCTACGCCGAGTTCTACACCAGCGAACTGCTCGGCGCGACGGTCGCCGACCTCGAATCGTACCACGGCGTCGAGATCGAGGTCCGCGACCGCGCGGGCGTCGAACAACACCCCGACGAGATCCTCGGCGCCGCCGAGACCGAGGACGTCGCCTTCCTCACCGCCGGCGACACGATGATCTCGACGACCCACGCCGACCTCCGCCTGCGCGCCCACGAACGCGGGATCGAGACCCGCGTGATCCACGGGATCACCGCCCAGACCGCGGCGAGTTCCCTCACCGGTCTCCAGAACTACCGCTTCGGGAAGGCGACCACGCTCCCGTTTCCCTACGCCCACGGTGCGGACGGGCTACCCGCGAGCGTGACGGAGACGATCGACGACAACCGCGCCGACGGCCTCCACACGGTCGTCTACCTCGACATCAAAGTGGGTCACGAGCGCGCCGAGGGGGACGAGTACATGACCGCCGACGTCGGCGCCGCGTTGCTCGCCGAGGAGTATCCCGACCTCGTCGGCGTCGTCGTCGCCCGCGCGGGCAGTCCCGACCCGCTGGTCGAGGCGGGAACGACGACCGACCTCGCCGACCGCGAGTTCGGCGACCCGCTGCACCTGCTCGTGATCCCCGGGACGTGTCACCTGCTGGAGGCCGACGCGCTGGTCGAACTCGCCGGCGCGGACCGCGACGCGCTGGACGTCGTCTGAGGCTACCGGAGTCACCCCGCGAGCACTTCTTCTACGCTCTCGACGAACGCCGCCGCGTCCTCGACGTGGGGCGTGTGGCCGACGCCGTCGAGGACGACCTCCTCGTACTCCCCGCCGGCGTCGGCGTAGTCGTCGAGGACGGCCCGCGTCTGGTCGACCATCGGCTGGGGCGGGAAGACGTCCTCGCCGGGCCAGTCGGGGACGTGGCCCATCCGGCCGAGCGTGCCGAGGTCGAGCAGCGACTCGTTCGCGACGACCGCGTCGGTCGCGCCGCGGAGCCAGCGGACCGGCGGTTTCGGGTCGACGTCGACGATCCCCGAGAGGTCGCAGTACTTCGGCGAGATCGCGTTGTTCACGCCGCGCTCGCCCGGCGCGACTCCGGGCCAGTGGTCGGACGCGACGGCGGTGCCGGGGTAGTTGTCGTCGCCGACCGCCGTGTCGAGCATCCCCGTGAGGTACGACTCCTCGCGGTCGGGGTCGAACGCGTAGCCGTCGTCGACGTAGAACTCCCGCAGCACCGTCCGCGGCGTCGCCTCGCCCGGGCCGTCGGCGACCCGGTGGTTGAGCCCGGAGGCGAACTCCCGGTTGGCGATGCCGCCGCCCGATCCCGCGTAGTCGGGGGCAGACGGCGTCCCCTCGACGTCTTTCGTCCCGCCGAAGCCGTACGGCGAGACGGGGTTTACGAGGACGAGCGACGAGACGGCCGCCGGCCGCTCGGTCGCGTACGAAAGCGCTACCCCGCCGCCGGTCGACCAGCCGACGAGCGTCGCGGGCCCGTCGACCCCGAGCGCGGTCAGCAGGGCTTCGAGGTCGGCGACGAAGTCGCCGAGGCCGGCGGTCGCGTCGACGGGTTTCGTCTCCGAGTCGCCGTATCCCCGGAGGTCGGGGGCGATGGCGCGGTACTCGCCGGAGAGGGCGGCCAGCGCGTCCTCGAAGAAGCGCGAGGAGGAGACGGTACCGTGGAGGAACACCGCGGGGGCGCCGTCGGGGTCGCCGCTCGCCAGGACGTGCGTCTCGAGGCGGTCGGTCCCGACGAGACGGGAGTCGACGCCCGCGAGGGTGTCGTCTCGGACCATACCACACGGACGACGCGCGACGGGGTGAATCCCGGGGGTCGCTGTGGGAGCCCATCCTGAATTCTGTCAAAATGGGCAGAAACGAACACGATCGAAAGTGACTCGTCATCGGTTTCGTATAGATACGTATGCACCCGCTCGACAACTCGTCGATCACCCGGGACGGGAAGGCGCTGATCCTCGCACACGACCACGGTCTGGAACACGGTCCCGCCGCGTTCGCGGGCGTCGAGGAGCGACTCGACCCCGAGACGGTCTTCGAGATGGCGACCCACGACGCGGTGACCGCGCTCGCGGTCCAGAAGGGGCTGGCGGAGACGTACTACCCCTCCTACGAGGACGACGTCGCCCTGCTCGCGAAGTGCAACGGCACCTCCAGCCTCTGGATGGGCGAACCCTACTCGCCGCAGACGTGCTCGGTCGACTACGCGGTCGAACTCGGCGCCGACGCCATCGGCTACACCGTCTATCCGGGAACCAACCGCGAACCCGAGATGTTCGAGGAGTTCCGCGCGGTTCAGGAACGCGCCCGCGAGTACGACCTGCCGGTCGCGATGTGGTCGTACCCGCGCGGGCAGGCGCTGAAGGAGCACCGCAGCCCCGACGTGATCGCCTACGCCGCCCGGATCGGCCTCGAACTGGGCGCCGACCTCGCGAAGGTGAAGTACCCGCGCAGTCCCGAGGCGCTCGCGCGCGCGGTCGACGCCGCCGGCGACGTGAAGGTCGTCCTCAGCGGCGGGTCGAAGACGAGCGACCGGGAGTTCGTCTCGCTCGTCGCGGCGGCGATGGACGCCGGCGCGAGCGGCCTCGCCGTCGGACGCAACGTCTGGCAGCGCGAGGACCCCGCGGCCATCCTCGACGCGCTCGAACGCGTGGTGTTCGAGGGCGCCTCCGCCGACGAGGCACTCGACGCTCGATGAGCGACGTCGCGTCGATCCTCGAGGCGCTGGCCGACGTCGCCGCCACCGTCCCCGGCCGGCTCTCGACCCTCGGGGACGACGTGGTCGGCGAGAACCCGACCGGCGACGCCCAGTCGGCCGCCGACCGGTGGCTCGACGAGCGACTGGCCGAGCGGCTCACCCCGCTGGACGCGGTCGGGACCTATCTCAGCGAGGAGCGCGCCGACGCCGTCGACTGCGGGTCGGGCCTGTCGGTCGCGGTCGACCCGCTCGACGGCTCGTCGAACCTCAAGTCGAACAACCCGATCGGGACGATCCTCGGCGTCTACGACGCCCCGCTGCCGGCGCGCGGGACCGACGTCGTCGCCAGCGCGCTAGTCGTCTACGGCCCGCGGATCACGGTCTCGGTCGCCGCGGACGGCGAGGCGACGCGCTACGTCGTCGACGACGGCGCGCTCGTCGACCCCCGTCCGCTGTCGGTCGCCGACGGCGCGGAGATCTGTGGCTACGCCGGGCGCGCCTCCGAGTGGCGCCCCGCGTTCCGCGCGTTCGCGCGCGAACTCAGCCGCGAGCGGAAGCTCCGCTACTGCGGCGCGGCCGTCGCCGACGTGCAGTACCTCTTCGAACGCGGCGGCCTCCTGTGCTACCCGGCCGACGACGCCCGCGCCGACGGCGTCCTCCGCCTCCAGTACGAGGCGAACCCGATCGCACACCTGGTCGAGACCGCCGGCGGACGCGCCTCGGACGGTTCGGGCCCGATCCGCGAGCGCGAGCCGACGACGCTACACGAGCGGGTCCAGACGTTCGTCGGGACGGCGGCCGACGTCGACGCGCTGGAGTCACACCTCGACGCCGACCGGTAGGCGCGTCGTCGGTCGCGGTGGCTCCGACTCGAACCGGCGTGGAAAGACGGCAGGCGGGCCGACGTCTCAGGAGAACAGCTGTTTCAGGCGGGCGAACAGTCCCTCCGACTGGTCCCCGTCCCGGCCCGCGGTCGCCTCCGCGGCGGCCGTCTCGTCGGGTTCGGCGGTCTCGACGGTCTCGTCCGGCGTCGCCGCGGCGTCGGCGTCGGCCGCACCGCCGTCGTCGCCGCCGGCTTCGTCGATCGCCTGCTCGATCAGCCCCTCGGCGTCGTTGACGGCGTCTTTGACCGTCCCCTTGACGAGGGCCATCCCCTCGAAGCGGTCCTGACTGACCGAGGTGTCGGCGGCGATGATGGCCGCGTCGGCGGCGGCGATGTCGTCGGCCGAGAGTTCGTTCTCCTGGCCCATGGCCCCCTGTACCTCGACTTTGATGTCGTGGCCGAGACGCTCGGCGGTCTGTTCGAGGTTCTCGGCGGCCATCTGGCTGTGTGCGATTCCGGTCGGACACGAAGTGACTGCGACGAATCTCATTGTTCGTTACCTATGATCTCCAGTACCTTGGCTTTCGTGTGTGCGTCGACGGCTCGCTCGGCGAGCGCCGACGCGTCGTCCGCGTCGATCGCCGTCACGTTCGCTTTCACGTTCGGGACGGTGACGGCGCTCATGCTCAGTTCGTCGAGGCCGACGCCGACGAGCAGTTCCGTCAATTCGGGGTCGCCGGCCATCTCCCCGCACATCCCGACCCAGGCGTCCCCGGCGCGACCGGCCTCGACCGTCCGCCGGATCGCCCGCAGGACGCTCGGGTAGAGGGGGTCGTGGAGGTGGGCCACGCGGTCGTTCTCGCGGGCCGCGGCCATCACGTACTGCGCGAGGTCGTTCGTCCCGATGCTGAGGAAGTCGACCCGCTCGGCCAGTTCCGGCGCGACGAACGCCGCGCTCGGCGTCTCGATCATCACGCCCAGTTCCGGCACCTCGTGGTCGACGCCCGCCGCGTCGAGGGCGGCCGCGACCGCCTCGACCCGGTCGAGCGCTCCTTCGAGTTCCTCGACGGTCGCGACGAGCGGGAACATCACCGAGAGGGTCCCCTCGGCCGTCGCGGCCGCCCGCAACAGCGCGCGCAGTTGGGTCTCGAAGAGGTCGGCGTCGTCGCCGAGCGACCGCCGGATGCCCCGCTCGCCGAGGAACGGGTTCTCCTCCTCGGGCAGGTCGAGGTACGGGATCGGCTTGTCGCCGCCGACGTCGAGCGTCCGGACGACGACCCGGCCGTCCGGGAACGCCTCGAGGGCCTCGACGTACGTCTCGTACTGTTCGTCCTCGTCCGGCGGCGACTCGCGGTCGAGGAAGAGAAACTCCGTGCGGAACAGGCCGATGCCGTCGGCGCCGCCCTCGACGGCGCCCTCCAGTTCCGCGAGCGTGCCGACGTTCGCGGCGACCTCGATCTCGCGGCCGTCGCGCGTCGCGACGCGCTCCTCGCGCACCTCGACGTCGCGGCCCGCGCTCGCGCGCTCGCGCAGTTCCTCGTCGGGGTCGACGATTACCTCGCCCGCGTCGCCGTCGACGAGCACGTCGTCGCCCTCGTCGATCCCGAACAGGTCGTCGCCGACGCCGACGACGGCGGGGATGCCCAGCGACCGGGCGAAGATGGCGGCGTGGGAGGTCCGCCCGCCGAGCGCGGTCGCGAAGCCGGCGACGCGCTCGGGGTCGAGTTGCGCGGTGTCACTCGGCGTCAGCCGCTCGGCCAGCAGGACCGTCCCCTCCGGCAGCGACGCGAGGTCGACGCGGTCGCCGCCCGCAAGCAGGCGCAACAGCCGGTCGCGGACGTCCCGGAGGTCGTCGGCCCGCTCGGCCATCCGGCCCTCCATCCCCTCGAAGGTCTCGATCGGTTCGGCGAACGCACGCTGGACGGCGTGGGCCGCCGGCAGTCCCTCGTCGAGGGCGTCGGCGACGCCGTCTTGGATCTGCGGGTCGTCGAGGAACTGGCGGTGGGCGTCGAAGACGGCGGCCTCCTCCTCGCCGACGCGTTCGGCCGCCCGCTCGCGTTCGCGTTCGATCTCCTCGCGAGCGGTCTCGCGGGCCTCCGCGAAGCGCTCGCGCTCGCGGTCGGCGTCGACGGACTCGGGCGCCGGCGGGTCGTCCAGTTCGATCTCGCCGTCGGCGTCGTACCAGAGGGCGGGGCCGACGCCGGCCAGCGGCGTCGCGCCCGTCCCGGCGAGCGTTCGCGGGTCGGCGTTCGATTCGTTCGTCATCTATCACTCCTCGCTCTCGTCGCCTTCGGGCGTCGAGAGTACCGCTTCGAGCGCGTCGACTGCCGCTTCCTCGTCGGGGCCGTCGGCGGCCACGACCACGCGCTCGCCGGACTTGACGCCCAGCCCCGTCACGGCCAGCATGCTCGCCGCGTTGACCGAGTCGCCGTTCTCCGGCGCGATGGTGATCTCGCTGTCGTGCTCGTTCGCCGTCTCGACGAACTTCGAGGCGGGGCGGGCGTGCAGGCCGGCCTCCGGGACCACGGTGATCGTTCGCTCGATCATAGGTCGACCGCCTCCGTCACGATCTCCTCGACGCGTGCGGGCGAGTCGGCCTCGTGGAGCGTGTCGCGGGTCTCCTCGTGGACCAGCGCGCGCGAGAGCGAACTCAGCATCGAGAGGTGCTCCTCGCCGCCCTCCTCGGGCACAAGCAGCATGAAGATCAGCGTCGCCGGCTCGCCGTCCATCGCCTCGAAGTCGAGGCCGTCCTCGACGCGCGTGAACGCGATCGTCGGCGCGACGACCGCCGGACTCTTCGCGTGGGGGATGCCGATCCCCATCCCGACGCCGGTGGTCGCCTCCTCCTCGCGGGCCAGCAGGTCTTCGAGCGCCCGTTCGCGGTCGGTGACGCGGCCGGCGTCGACCGCGAGGTCGAGCAGAAATTCGATGCACTCTCGCTTGGTTCGCGGAGAACCGTCGAGATCGATCAACTCCGTGGTGAGTGGACTGTAGCCACCGTCCGTGTTCATAGTAGTAGTATCGTGGGAAAGGGGAACTAGATTGCGTTCGGTGCCGGGTCGGTCAGGCGGCGGCGCCGGCCTCGGGCTCGGCGGTCGCGGCCTCCTCCTCGTAGTCGGGTTTCAGCAGCAAGACCGCGCCGGCGGTCACGACCATCCCCAGCGCGATACACGCGAGGAACCCGAGGATGGTGTTCGAGAGGATCACGACGAAGATGCCGCCGTGCGGGGCGGGCATGGTGACGCCGAGGCCCATCGCGGCGGCGGCCGCGACGGCGCTCCCGGCCATGATGCTCGGGATGACCCGCAGCGGGTCGGCCGCGGCGTAGGGGATCGCGCCCTCGGTGATGAACGACAGGCCCATCGGGATCGCGGCGATTGCGTTCTCTTTCATCTCGGGTGCGAACTTCTCCGGCGCGACGAAGTTCGCCAGCGCCAGCCCGAGCGGCGGGGTCATGCCCGCGATCATCACGGCGGCCATCGGTCCGAAGATCTGCTCGCCGACGAGCGCGACGCCGAAGACGTAGGCGACCTTGTTGACGGGACCGCCCATGTCGAACGCCATCATCGCGCCGAGGACCAGCCCGAGGAAGACCGCGTTCGTCCCCTGCATTCCTTCGAGGGTGCTGGTCAGCGCGGCGTCGGCCATCGCGATCGGGACGCCCAGCACGAAGATCATGATCGGCGCGAGCAGCGCCGTCGTGAACACCGGGATCACGAGGATGGGCATCATCGGCCTGACGACCGACGGGACCGACCAGTTTTTCATCCAGCGGGCGACGTAGCCGGCGAGCAGGCCGGCGACGATGGCGCCGAGGAAGCCCGCGCTCGCGCCCTCGGAGCTGATTCCGACCACTTTGCCCGCCTCGACGATGATCTGCTCTTGCTGGATCGTGTACGCGAGGATGAACCCCGGCGCGAGCCCGGGGCGGTCGGCGATCGCGTACGCGATGTACGCCCCCAGGATGGGGATCATGATCGTCAGCCCGAGGACGCCGATCTCGGCCATGTACCAGCCGAACGATCCCGTCGCGTCGAACACGGTCTCCGTGCTCCCGGCGGTGAACGGCAGTTCCGCCACCATGAACGCGAGAGCGAGGAAGATCCCGCCGATCGTGACGAACGGGATCATGAACGAGACGCCGGTCATCAGGTCCTCCTTCACGCTGGTGACGTGTGACCGGAGCCGACTTTCCGCACCGTCTTTCGTTGCCATTGTGACTCTATCTCACTAGTTTTTGCTGGTGTTCAAAAGCGTTTTCGAATATGATCGTTTCTGATCGATAAGTCCGTTATTATGTTCGTCGCCGAATCGAACCGCTTTCGGACGCGTTCGATCGCGGTACGAGAATCAGCGCGAGGCGACGTCGACCGACTCGGCGTCCGCGGCGACGCCGGCGAACGACGGCGTCCGCGTCCCGGAGATCGAGACGACCCGCGAGGCGACGGCGACCCCGAACCGCAAGGCGGCCTCGTCGTCGTCGTCGCCGCGCGCGCGGGCGGCCAGCGCGCCGGCGAGCAGCGCGTCGCCCGCGCCCACCGTGTCGACGACCTCGACGTCCAGCGGCGGGGCGTACAGCGCCCGGTCGTCGGTCACCAGCACGGCGCCGTCGCCGCCCAGCGAGGCCAGCACGCGGTCGAACCCGCGCTCGCGCAGCGTCCGCGCGGCCTCGACGGCGTCGTCGACGCCCTCGACGGCCTCGCCGGTCGCCGCCGCGAGTTCCTCGTCGTTGGGCTTGCACAGCGCGTAGCTCCCCTCCAGCGCCGCGAGCGCGCCGCCGTGGACGTCGACGACGGTCTCCCACGGGCCGGCGCCGGCGATCAGGTCGATCGCCTCCGGCCCGACGCCGTCGGGGAGGCTCCCGGCGACGACCACCGTCTCCGGGGCGTACGCCGCGAGGAGGTCCGTGATCTCGTCGATCGCGGTCGCCGAGACGGTCGGTCCGTCCTGATTGATCTTGTACTCGGCGTCCGGGTCGAGGATCGTCGTGTTGAGCCGCGTGTCGCCGTCGGCGTCGGCGAAGTCCGCGGCCAGCCCCGTCGCGGCCAACTGGTCGAGCAGGTACTCGCCGAGGAAGCCGCCGGCGACCCCGGTGGCGACCGTCTCGACGTCCAGTTCGAGGAGGTACTTCGAGACGTTGATGCCCTTCCCGCCGGCGTCGTAGCGGAACTCGCCCGTCCGGACGATGTCCTCGTCGACGAGCGACTCGCTCAGTTCGACGGTGTAGTCGACCGCCGGGTTGAGCGTCACGCTAGCGATCATCGACGCTCACCACCGAGAGCGGCACGTCCGCGTCCTCGACCGCCGACGCGATGGGGCCGTCGGGCGCCTCGTCGGTCACCAGCAGGTCGACGTCCTCGAGGCTCGCGAACTGGACGAAACTGCGCTCGCCGTACTTGGTCGCGTCGGCGACGAGGACGACTCGGCGGGCGTTCTCGACCATGAGCTGTTTCGTCCGCGCCTCGGCCTCGTTGGGCGTGGACAGCGCGCCGTCGTCGCCGATGGCGTTCGTCCCGAGAAACAGCAGGTCGAAGTTGGTCCGTTCGATGAACGCCTCGGCGCTCGGGCCGACGAGCGCGCGCGTCCGGTGTCTGAGCGACCCGCCGGTCACCTTCATCTCGAGGTCGCGTTCGCCGAGTTCGAGCGCGATCACCGGCGAGTTCGTCACCGGGAGAAACGACTTGTCGGTCGGGAGGTGCTGGACGACCTGCATCGTCGTCGTCCCGGAGTCGAAGAAGACGACCTGCCCGTCGTGGATCTCCGTCGCCGCCTCGCGGCCGATCGCGGCCTTCACTTCGAGGTTCTGGACCTCGCGCTGGACGTACGTCTGCTCGCGGCCGACGGCGGTCGCGGGGACGGCGCCGCCGTGGGAGCGCTCGATCAGCCGCTGCTCTTCCAGGTCGTCGAGGTCGCGCCGGATGGTCGCCTTCGAGACGTCGAGGCGCTCCGCCAGCTCCTCGACCGAACAGCCGTCCCGCTCGGAGACGAGCTCGACGATCTTCCGTTTCCGCTGTTCGGGTAACATGGTCCTCGGTTCTCTTCGTTACTGTGTGGTGTGTGCAGGCTTTTATTTGTTCGTACCGGATCGCGGTATCGTTTCTGATCGAATCTGATGAATATATAGTGGAGGTGGTCACGGGGGAGGGCAGCGTCGGGTTACAGCCGCTCGACGACCGCACTCGTCACGTCCGCGGTCGAGGCGTCGCCGCCGAGGTCGGGCGTCCGCGGGCCCTCCGCGAGGACGGCCTCGACGGCCTCGCGGACTGCCGTGCCCTCCTCGTCGTAGCCGAAGTACTCGAGCATCATCGCGGCGGAGATGATCTTCGCCGCGGGGTTGGCGACGCCCTCGCCGGCGATGTCGGGTGCGGTGCCGTGGACGGGTTCGAACAGCGCGCGGTCGGGGCCGACGTTCGCGCTCGGCAGGAGGCCGAGGCCGCCGACCAGCCCCGCCGCGAGGTCCGAGAGGACGTCGCCCGCGAGGTTCGGACAGACGACGACGTCGAACTGCCCGGGGTCGAGACAGACCTGCGTCGCGAAGGCGTCCATGAGCACCTCGTCGGTCTCGACGCCGCGTTCGTCTGCGACCTCCGTGACGGTGTCGCGGAACAGGCCGTCGGTCTCGCGCATCACGTTCGCCTTGTGGACGACCGTGAAGCCGTCGTGGCCGTGCTCCGTGACGAACTCGCAGGCGTACTCGGCGAGGCGCCGCGAGGCGGACTCCGTGACGACGCGGGTGAGCGTCGAGACGTCTTCCGTGAGACGGTCCTCGCGACCCGAGTAGACGCCCTCGGTGTTCTCCCGGAGGAAGACCAGATCCGTCTCCGGACGGACCGCCTCGACGCCGGGGAAGGCCGTGGCGGGCCGGACGTTGACGAACGAGTCGACGGCCTCCCGCAGCGGGAGGATGACGTCCGCCGCCGTCTCGCCGGCCGCGCCGAACAGCGTCGCGTCGGTCGAGGCGGCGAGGTCGTAGGTCTCCTGGGGCAGGGCCTCGCCGGTCTCCGCTTTCACGCGGTCGCCGGCCTCGGCCTCGATGAACTCGAAGTCGACGTCGAGCGTTTCGAGGACCTCGATCGCCGCCGGAATGACTTCCTGTCCGATGCCGTCGCCGGGGACGACGGCGATCTCGTGAGTCATACGCTATCTCGACGCGGACCCGAAAAGAGCGTGTCGGTGTCGACAACCGGCCGGCGGCGCGAGGACGCGGGCGGGATCGGAGGGCGTTCACCTCAGTACGACCGTCAGTCGCGCGGACGGTCCGTACCTCAATACGGCGGGCCCGCGTACGCTTCGCCATGGACCCGAACGCCAGAGTCCGCGTCGACGAGGTGATGTCGACCCCGCTGGAGACGGTCTCGAAGCGAGCGACCGTCCGGGAGGCCGCCCGGAAGATGCGCGAGGCGGAGATCAGCGCGCTGGTCGTGACGACCGACCCGCCGTCGATCGTCACCAGCACCGACGTGCGCGACGTCGCCGCCGCGGGCCGCGCCCCCGGCGACGTCGCGGTCGCCGACGTGATGACCGAGTCGGTCGAGACCGTCCCGCCGGACATCTACCTAGAGGAGGTCGCCGCGATGCTGACCAACTTCGGCATCAAACACCTGCCGGTCGTGAACACCGACGACGAGTACGTCGGCATGGTCTCCTCGACGGACGTGACGGCGCAACTGTCGTGAGGTCCCGGTACGTTCCGGAAAGCGTAACGCTCACGTATTCTCTCTCACACGTTCCGGTCGATGCCCTCCCGCACGCGCCGTCGGCTACTCGCGCTCGTCGGTTCCGCCACGGGCTGTCTCGCGGGCTGTCTCTCCGGAGCCCCGCCCGCGGGCGACCTCGACGGCGTCGACGGGGAGTGGCCGACGAACGGCGGCGGCCCCGGGGGCGCTCGCGCCGTCGACGCGGGCCCCGCCGACCCGGAGCCGGTCTGGACGACGCGTCTCCCCGACGTCCGTGCGACCGGCGCGCCCTCGCTGGCCGACGGACGCCTGTACGTCCCGGTCGACGCGGTCTCCGAGCGGGCGCGTCACCGGTACCGGCTCCACGCGCTCGACGCCGCGACCGGCGACGAGCGCTGGCGGGTGCCCCTCCGCTCGGACCCGAACCCGTCCCCGGCCGTGACCGCGGGTCGGATCGTCGTCAGCGCGCGCCGGGCGACCGAACGCGGCCGCGTCGTCGCCTTCGCAAAGCGGTACGGCGACGAGGAGTGGCTCTACGACGTCGACGCCCGGCTGACCGCGCCGCCGACCGCCGACGGACTCGCCGTCTACGTCCCGGACTGGCAGGGGCGCGTGCACGCGCTCTCGGCTCACGACGGCACCGTCCGCTGGGCCCGGCGGGTCGGCGCGGACGGGGACGACCGGGCGTTCGCGGACCCGGTCGCCGTCCGCGACGGCACCCTCTACCTCGGGTCGCGCTCGGGGGCGACCGGCGTACTCGCCGTGGACGCCGCGACCGGCGACGAGCGCTGGTCCCGGTCGACGGACGTGGTCACGGCGGGGCCGGTCGTCGACGACGATCTGGTCGTCGTCCGGACGCACGGGCTCGTCGCCGCGTTCGACCCCGACGACGGGACGCGACGCTGGACGGCCGGCGTTCCGGGGGACGACGGACGACCGTTCGCGCTGGGCGACCGGCACGTCTACGTCCCCGCCGACGGGACCCTCCACGCGATCGACCGGGACGGGGACGGGGTCTGGACGTACGACCTGTCCGGCGGGCGGGTCGGGACGCCGACGGTCGCCGGCGACGCCGTGATCGTGTGCGGCGACGGCGAACTCGTCGCGCTCTCGCGAACGGACGGGACCCGACGGTGGACGACCGGAGCGGACGGCTGCGGGGAGGTCCTCGCGACGCCGAACGCGCTCTTCACGACGGGACCCGGCGGGCGCGTGTACGCCCACGGGTGATCCCGCACGGTCGTCGGCCCGTCGCGTCGCTCGCCGGGACGCGGTACCCGCCAAAACGGTCCGATCGAGCGGACGGCCTCACTCGGTCTCGGGGATCGACGACTCCTCGACGTACGGCAACGCCGCGGCCGTCTTCCGGACCTCGCCCGCGTTGGCCTTCATCAGCGCCGTGGTGTCCCAGACGCCGTCGACGAGCGCCTTCCGCTGGGCGTCGTCGACGGCGACGTCGACCGTCTCCTCGCCGTAGCTGACGGTCTCGGCCTCGACGTCGACCTCGATCTCGCCGTCGGGGTTCGCTTCGACCCACTCCTGCAGGGCCTCGACCGTCTCGGCGTCGGCCTCGACGGTCGGGACGCCGAGCGCGAGGCAGTTGCCCGCGAAGATTTCGGCGAAACTCTCGCCGATCAGCGCGTCGATCCCCCAGCGCATGAGCGCCTGCGGGGCGTGCTCGCGCGAGGAGCCGCAGCCGAAGTTGGCGTTGACCACCATGATCGAGGCGTCCTTGTGTGCGGGCTCGTTCATCGGGTGCTCTTTGGGTTCGTCGGCGACGACGGCTTCGTCGTCTCCGTCCCGCGACTCCTCCGGAGTCGCGCTCTCGAACCGCTGGTCGAAGAACGCGAACTGTCCGAGGCCGTCGAAGGTGACGACCTTCATGAACCGGGCCGGGATGATCTGGTCGGTGTCGATATCGTTGCCGCGGATCGCGACGCCGGTCCCCGATACGTCCTCGACGCTCGGAATCTCGCCCTCGTCGCTCATTGCGGGCTCACCTCCTTGATCTCGCGCACGTCAGTTACCTCCCCTTCGATCGCCGCCGCCGCGACCATCCGCGGGTTCATCAGGACGGTGCGGCCGTCCTTCGAGCCCTGCCGGCCGACGAAGTTCCGGTTCGACGAGGAGGCACAGGCCTCGTCACCTTCGAGTTGGTCCTCGTTCATGCCGAGACACATCGAACAGCCGGCGTTGCGCCACTCGAAGCCGGCCTCCTCGAAGACCTCGCGCAGACCCTCCGCCTCGGCGGCCCGCTGGACGCGCTGGCTGCCGGGGACGACCATCGCGCGGACGTCGTCGTGGACCTCGCGGCCCGCGACGAGCCGCGCCGCCCGCCGGAGGTCCGGCAGGCGGGCGTTCGTACAGGAGCCGAGGAAGGCGACGTCGATGTCGTACCCTTCCATCGTCTCGCCCGGTTCGACGCGCATGTGCTCTTGGGCCCGTCTGGCCGTCTCCCGCTTGTCCTCGGGGAGGTCCGCGGGCGCCGGAATCGGCTCGGTGACGCCGACGCCCTGACCGGGCGTGGTGCCCCACGTGACCACGGGTTCGAGTTCGTCGGCGTCGATCCGGACGACGTCGTCGTACTCGGCGTCCGCGTCCGATTTGATGGACTCCCAGTAGGGCTTCAACTCGTCGAACTGCTCGGGGTTCTCCCGGAAGTAGTCGGTCCCTTTCAGCCACTCGTAGGTGGTCTCGTCGGGGTTGACGTAGCCCGCGCGGGCGCCGCCCTCGATCGACATGTTACAGATCGACATCCGGCCCGCCATCCCCAGCGACTCGACGGCCTCGCCGGCGTACTCGTAGACGTAGCCGACGCCGCCCTCGGTGCCCAGCCGGCGGATGATCTCGAGGACGACGTCCTTCGCTTCGACGCCCTCGCCGAGTTCGCCGTCGACCTGGATCTTTCGGACCTTCTGTTTCTCCATCGCGACGGTGCCGGTCGCGAGCACGTCCCGGATCTGGCTGGTGCCGATCCCGAACGCGAGCGCGCCGAAGGCGCCGTGGGTCGAGGTGTGGCTGTCGCCACAGACGATCGTCTTGCCGGGCTGTGTCAGGCCCTGCTCGGGGCCGACGACGTGGACGATGCCCTGATCGCCCGTGCCGGGGTGGGAGAA
Organism: Salinilacihabitans rarus; assembly: GCF_024296665.1. Lineage (NCBI taxonomy): Archaea > Methanobacteriati > Methanobacteriota > Halobacteria > Halobacteriales > Natrialbaceae > Salinilacihabitans > Salinilacihabitans rarus. Next base: position 1,430,474 of record NZ_CP100762.1, read on the forward strand.
CTCGATGCCCGCCTCGTGGACGTTCCGTTCGAGTTCGCTCATCATCTCCTCGGCGGCGTCGTCGCCGTAGGGGCGGGACTGGTCGGCCGTCGGGACGATGTGGTCGACCGTCGCGTGCGTCAGATCCGGGTAGGCGACCTCCAGGTCGCGCTCGCGGAGCATCCCGAACGCCTGCGGGCTCGTCACCTCGTGGACGAGGTGGAGGCCGACGAACAGCTGATCCTGCCCCGTCGGCAGCGTCGTGACCCTGTGGCGCTCCCAGACCTCGTCGTACAGCGTTCCCTCGCTCATTCCTCGTGGGCTACCTGCTCGCGGCCGCCTCGCGGGCGTTGCCCGCTCGGCCGTTCCGGGGCGCGTCGCGCCTCGCTCCCGCGCTCGAAGACGCGGTTGGCGTCCTCGGACGCGTTCGGCGGCGTGTGGCTCACGTCCTTCATCGTCTTCGCCTTCGGCTTCGCCGCTTCCTCGTCGTCGCCCTCCTCGGGCGCGACGGCCCCGCGTCGGCCGCCGTCGGCGGCCACGACCGGGCCGCGGCGGAACAGCTGGCCCGCCGTCTCGCCGGTGTAGGGGTTCGCGTGGCTGATCTCTTTCATCGTGCGTCGCGGTCGTCCGTCGTCGGTGTTCGGTGTCGTCATCGGTGTTAGTCGTCCGCCGGAACTTCCGCCGGTTCGTTCTCGCCCGATTCCTCGGCCCACGCGAACAGCGCGCGCAGTCGCTCGCCGACGTCCTCGATCTCGTGGTCCTTCTCGGCCGCCCGGAGCTGTGCGTAGCCCGGCCGGCCCGCCTGATTCTCGAGGATCCACTCGCGGGCGAACGCGCCGTTCTGGACCTCCTCGAGGGCCTCCTCCATCTTCTCGCGGGCGTGTTCGTCGACGATCTCGTCGCCGCGGGTGAGCCCGCCGTACTCGGCGGTGTCGGAGACCGAGTCCCACATCTCGCCGAGCCCGCCCTCGTACATCAGGTCGACGATGAGTTTGAGCTCGTTCAGACACTCGAAGTAGGCGATTTCGGGGGAGTAGCCCGCGTCGACGAGCGTCTCGTAGCCGTGCTTGACCAGCGAGGTGACGCCGCCACAGAGCACCGCCTGCTCGCCGAAGAGGTCGGACTCGACCTCCTCCCGGAACGTCGTCTCGATGACGCCCGCGCGGGTACAGCCGATCCCCTTCGCGTACGCGAGCGCCCGGTCGCGGGCCGCGCCCGTCGTGTCCTGGTAGACCGCGAGCAGCCCCGGCGTCCCCTCCTCGTTCTCGTAGTTGCGCCGGACGAGGTGCCCCGGACTCTTGGGCGCGATCATCGTCACGTCCACGTCCTCGGGGGGCTGGATCTGGTTGTAGTGGATGTTGAAGCCGTGGGCGAACTGCAGCGTGTCGCCCGCTTCGAGGTGGGGTTCGATCTCCTCGTAGACCGCCGGCTGGACGGTGTCGGGAACCAGCACGGAGACGATCTCGGCCCGCGCCGCGGCCTCGGCCGCCGTGGCGACCTCCAGGCCGTCCGCCTCCGCGGCCGCCCGCGAGGCCGAGTCCTCGCGCAGGCCGACCACGACGTCGACCCCGCTGTCGGCGAGGTTCTGTGCGTGTGCGTGGCCCTGGCTGCCGTAGCCGAGGACGGCCACGGTTACGTCCTCGAGGTGCGATTCGTCGGCGTCGTCGTCGTAGTAGATGTCGGTAGTGAACTCGTCAGTCATCGTCTGCGTGGGCTGGTTGCGGTGATTTCGTCGTCCGTTGTTCGGGTGCCGATTCCGTCGCCGTGTCGTCCGTGCCGCGCGCGAGCGCCGTCGTGCCGGTGCGAGCGATCTCGCGGATGCCGAACTGGCCGAACGCCTCGATCGCCGCGTCGACCTTCTGGCGGGCGCCGGTGACCTCGACGGTCGCCGTCTCGGGGCTCGCGTCGACGGTCTTGCCGCCGTACATGTCCGCGACGGCGGCGACCTGATCCGGCCGGGTGGCGTTGACCTTGATCAACGCGAGTTCCCGGCGCATCGCGTCCGGGTCGAGTTCGCGCACCGCGACGACCGGCACGAGCTTTCGTAGCTGCTTCTCGACCTGCTCGATGCCCGGGTCCGGTTCCTCGACGACGAGCGTGATCCGGGCGTGTTCCTCGTCCTCGGTCGGCCCGACGGTGAGGCTCTCGATGTTGAACTGCCGGCGCGAGAACAGCCCCGAGACGTCCGAGAGGACGCCGGGTTCGTGTTTCACGAGCGTCGAGATGACCGTCCGGCGCGGCGGCCGCTCGGCCTCGACCTCGGGGTCGACCCGGATGCCCATCTCGTTGCGCTTGCCCTCGGGGCTCGGCCGCTCCTCCGGGACGGGGCCGTCGAGTCCGGTCATAGCTGCCCCTCCGTCAGCGCGAACCGGCCGTTGTCGCCGCCGCTCGGGACCATCGGGTAGACGTTCGCTCCGGGGTCTATGTGCACGTCGATCACGGAGGGTCCGTCGTAGTCGAGGGCGGCCTCGACGGTGTCGGCGACCTCGTCGTAGCCGTCGATCCGGAACCCGCGTGCGCCGAACGCCTCCGCCAGTTTGTCGAACGACGGACACCAGTCGTACTCCGAGGCCGCGTGGCGGCTCTCGTAGAAGGCGTCCTGCCACTGGCGGACCATCCCGATGTACTCGTTGTTGAGCACCGCGACGGTGACGTCCAGATTTTCGCGGACCGCGACGGACAGTTCCTGGATCGTCATCAGGAACGAGCCGTCGCCGTCGACGCAGACGACCTCCTGGTCGTCGTCGGCCGCGAGGCGCGCGCCGATCGCGGCCGGCAGCCCGTAGCCCATCGCGCCCAGGCCGTGGCTCGAAACCCACGTCCGTGGCTCGGTGAACGTCCAGTACTGGCAGGCCCACATCTGGTGTTGGCCGACGCCCGTGGTGACGATCGCGCGGTCGCTCGTGGCCTCGTCGAGCGCCTCGACGACGAACTGCGGCTGCAGCGGCCGGTCGTCGGGCGTCTCGTAGGCCATCGAGTAGTCGGACTTCCACTGCTGGCACTGCGCGCGCCACTTGGTCGCCCGCGGCGACTCCTCGACCTCCTCGGCCAGCTGGGTCACGACGGTCTCGGCGTCGCCGACCAGCGGGTACTCCGCGTGGATGTTCTTGCTGATCTCGGCGGGGTCGATGTCGACGTGGATGACCTCCGCGTCGGGCGCGAACGTCTCGATGCCGCCGGTGAGGCGGTCGTCGAAGCGCGTCCCGATCCCGATCAGCGTGTCGCAGTGGGTGATCGCCATGTTGGCGTAGCCGGTGCCGTGCATCCCGGCCATCTCCAGCGAGAGTTCGTGGTCCTCGGGGAACGCGCCGATGCCGGGCATCGTCGTCACGACCGGGATCTCGTGTTCGGCCGCGAACTCGCGACACGCCTCGGTCGCGTCGCCCTTGATCACGCCGCCGCCGAGCAGCATGACGGGTCGTTCGGACGCCTCGATCCGCCGGGCGGCCCCGCGGACCACCTCGGGGTCGGCCCGCTCCTGAACCTCGTAGCTGTCCGGGGTGTGTGGCTCCCGTGGCTCGCGGTCTGTCTCGCCCGTGGTGACGTCTTTCGGCAGGTCGACGACGGTCGGCCCCGGCCGGCCCTCGCCGGCGAGCGCGAACGCCTCGCCGACGTCGTCGCCGACGCGGTCGGCGTCCATCGAGAACGTGTTCGCCTTCGTGATCGGCGCCGTCACGCCCGTCGTGTCGGTCTCCTGGAAGGCGTCGTTGCCGACCATGTCGGTCGGCACCTGCCCCGTCAGGGCGATCATCGGGTCCGAGTCCATGTCGGCGTCCGCGATGCCCGTGACGAGGTTGGTCGCGCCCGGCCCCGACGTGGCGAGGCAGACGCCCGGTTCGCCCGCGACGATCCCGTACGCGTCCGCGGCGTGGGCCGCGCCCTGCTCGTGGGCCATCGTCACGTGGCGAACCTCGGAGTCGTACAGCGCGTCGTAGACGGGCATGATCGCCCCGCCCTGCACGCCGAAGGCGTACTCGACGCCCGCGGTCTCGAGCGCGCGGACGACCGCCTCGGCGCCCGTCGTTACGGGCGTCGCTCCGGGAGTCGTCTCGGCGCTCGACGTCGCGTCGGCGTCGTCCGTCGGTTCGCGATCCTGTTCCGCTCGTGGGCTGACCGATGTCGCGCGTTCGCTCATCGATATCCTCCGGCCGCCGGTCGGCGGCCCGTGTGTGATCCTGTCATCTGTTGGCTTGCTGGTCGCTGGGAAAACGGTACGACGTCGGGTCGGAGGGGATGGGGTGTCGGGGCTAGGCTGCCCCTACGATAATGAGCGGAGCGAACGCGCCGCTGTCGGCCGTGCGAGCCGAGGCGGGTGCGCGTCGCGTCATTACTCGTGTCGTAGCGAGCCCCCCGAATATAATCCTTGTGCGTCTGGCAATGGTTGCGAACCGGATCGGCGCCTCGCGTCCGGGCCGCGGCCGGCGTACCCGTCGGTCGGCGACGGGTGCGAACGAACGGGTCGGCCATGGTCAGGCCCGCACCTCCTCTCGCTCGGCCGTTCGTACGACGCCCTCGGCCTCGGCGAACCGTTCGAGGTCGGCGACCGTGACCCGGCGCTTCTCGGCGCCGTAGTCCTTGACGCGGCGGGTGACCGCGCGGACCTCCGTCTCGGTGGGGTCGTAGCCGATCTCGACCAGTCGCTCGCGGACGGAGTTGGTGCCCGTGTGCTTGCCCAAGACCAGTTTCCGGGTGGCGCCGACCATCTCCGGCGTCATCACGCCCGGTTCGAACGTGTCGGCGTTCTCGATGACGCCCGCGGCGTGGATGCCGCTCTCGTGGGAGAAGGCGTTGCCGCCGACGACCGGCTTGTTGCCCGGCACCGTGATGTCGCTTCGCTGCTCGACCAGTCGGGACAGGTCGGCGATCCGGGTCGTGTCGATCCCGGTGTCGGCCTGATAGACCGACTCGACGGCCATCACGAACTCCTCGTAGGCGGCGTTGCCCGCGCGCTCGCCGATCGAGTTGACCGAGACCTGCGCCTGATCGGCGCCGGCCTCGATGCCCGCCAGCGCGTTCGCGGTCGCCAGCCCGAAGTCGTCGTGGGTGTGGACGTCGATCCGCGCGTCGGTGTGCTCGCGGACCTTCGCGATCAGGTCGGCGAACCGCCCCGGGGTCGCGACCCCGCACGTGTCGGGAACGTTGATCCAGTCGGTGCCCGCCTCGGTGACGGCCTCGACGACTTCCACCAGGAAGCGCTCGTCGGTGCGCGTCGCGTCCATCGGCGAGAACATGCAGGTCGCTCCCGCCTCGCGGACGCGCTCGACGGACTCGACCGCTCGCTGTACTACCTCCTCCCGGGTGGCGTGCATCGAGTCTTCGATCTGGACGTCGCTCGTGCTCACGAAGACGTGAACCATCCCGACGCCCGAGTCCAGCGCCGCCTCGACGTCGGCCTCGACGACGCGGGCTAACCCGCAGACCGTCGTGGACGTCGATTCGGCGATGTCGCGGACCGCCTCGAACTCCGCGTCGGAGTTGACGGGGAACCCGGCCTCGACGACGTGGGTCCCCATCTCGTCCAGCGCCGCGGCGATCTCGCGTTTGTCGTCGGAGGAGAACGAGGTTCCCGGGGACTGCTCGCCGTCCCGCAGGGTCGTATCGAAGACGCGTGCCGTCTCGATTTCGTCAGTGGAATCTAACGTGCCCTGGAAGAACTCGACCGCCCTGAGGGGTCTCAGAGCCGGTGTCGTGTGGTGTCGACATTGTATCGATATCCGACGCCCGAAGTGGTATATAACTCTGGCGCTGAGACAGCTCCTGGCAGTATTTGCACACGTCCCGCGATAGGGCCGGTCCGCGAAAACCGCGGGACGTAAACGGCCTATAACGCAACCCCATTCCCTAATACTCTTCCGGATGATAACGTGTGAAACGGGTTCACGGTAGAACGTGACATTGTATATTTCACCCCCTGAATTGAGGATATAACGTCTCGGCGGCTGGCGCGCGGTCGCGACTGGACGTTCGTCCGGTCCGGCCCGATCCGGACGCGGTGGCGTCGCCGTCCGCCTCGTGGTCCGGCGTGTCAACCTTATACCGGCGGTCGTAGTAGGTAGCCTGCCATGACGTCCGACGAGGTCACCGACCTGCTACGGAAGGCGTACGTCGACGAACTCGAGACCGTGATGAACTACCTGACGAACGCGATCGTCCTAGACGGCGTCCACGCCGAGGAGGTCAAAGAGAGCCTCGAGGCCGACGTCCAGGAGGAACTCGAACACGCCCGGATACTCGGGAACCGGCTGAAACAACTCGAAGCGGCTCCGCCGGGCTCGGAGGAGTTCGAGGCCCGCCAACAGAGCCTCCAGCCCCCCGAGGACACGACCGACGTCCGGTCGGTGATCGACGGCGTCCTCGAAGCCGAGGCGGACGCCATCGAGACCTACCGGGCGCTGTTCGAGGCCGCCGGCGAGGCCGACGATCCCGTCACCGAGGACGTCGCGGTCACCATCCTCGCCGACGAGGAGGCCCACCGCACCGAGTTCCGCGGCTTCCGCAAGGAGTTCCCGACCGACTGACGCCGCGGCGCCGGCGCCACGACCGCGCGCGGCCGCTCCGGTGGGGCAATGCTTTTCTCGCCGCACTCCGAGTCCCGGCACATGAGCGACTTCGACCTCGACCTCCGGACGGTCGAGGAACACATCGGCGACGAACTCGACCTCGAGGGGGGAATCGTCCTCGACGTCCTCGACGGGACGACGCCGCCGCGCGAGCGCCTCGAAACCCTCGACGAGGGGAACGTCCTCGTCCTCTGCGTCGAGGGCGACGTCAACGAACTCGCCGCGGGGTTCGCCCGCGACGTCAGGGAGTCCGGCGGCAACCTCGTCCACTTCCGGGGCTTTCTCGTCGTCACCCCGCCGGGGGTCGACGTCGACACCAGCCGCCTCTGAGACCGGTCACTCGGCGCCGACGACCGTCAGGTGGTGGCCGTCCGGGTCCCGCACGACGACCCCGCCGTCGGTCCGCTCCACCGCACAGGCCGCGTCGCGGACCGCGTCGGCGACCGCCCCGGGGTCGTCGGCCTCGAACCCGAGGTCGACGTGGACCCCGCCGCGGGCGTCGGCGATCCCGAGTTGGGGTTCCCACAGTTCGAGCGCCACGGGGCCGGCCATCCTGACCCGGCGGCGCTCGTCGCCGCGATCCACCGTCTCGAAGCCGAGCGCGGCGTAGAACGACTCCGCCCGGTCGAGCGACTCGACCTCGATGGCCACCTCGAAGACGCCGTCGATCCCCGGGCCCGCGACGTCGCGCTGGCCGAGTTCGACGCAGTTGCCGTCCGGATCGTAACAGTACAGCGAGCGCGCGCTCCCGAAGCGAAACTCCTCCAGTTCGTGGTCGTCGCCCAGCCGTTCCCACCACTCGTCGTACTCGTCGGCCGGGATCGAACACGCGAAGTGAGTGTGCACTCCCCCGCGAGGGACCGACCGCGGCCGCCGCAGGCACAGGTCGACGTCGCCCGCGGCGAGGACTACTTCCTCCTCGCCCTCGCGCCGCACGGGGAGGTCGAGGTCGCCCTCGTAGAACTCGCGTGCGGGGCCGAGGTACTTCACCTCGAGGCCGAGTCGGGAGAGCCGCGTCAGCATGGCTCGGGGTACTCGGAGGAGGGATAAAGAGCCGTCGGCGCGTCCTGCCGCAGGACCCGCGTTTATGCGGCCCGCGTCCGTACGACCGTCCATGCCACATCGCGTCGACGAGCGCGCGACCGACTTCCGCGAGATCGACCGCTTCGACGGCGGCGTCGGCTGGATCGCCCACCCCGACGAGACGATGCAGCGAGCGAGCCACGCCCTCGAAATCGAGGGGGAGGTGTGGGTGATCGACCCCGTCGACGCCGCGGAACTCGACGACCTGCTGGCCGAGTTCGGCCCCGTCGCCGGCGTCGTCGTCTGCCTCGACCGGCACGTCCGCGACGCCGCGACGGTCGCGAACCGCCACGACGTCCCCGTCTACCTCCCCGACTGGTTCTCCGGCGTCGCCGAGGACGTCGACGCGCCGGTCGTCCGCTTCGGGAGCGAACTGGCGGAGACGGGAATCGAGGCCCGCCCGGTCCACCGGAGCCGCTTCTGGCAGGAAGTCTCACTCTACGACCCCGAGCGCGGGACGCTGGTCGTCCCCGAGTCCGTCGGGACGGCCGACTACTTCCTCGCCGGCAGCGAGCGCCTCGGCGTCCACCCGATGCTCCGGGCCGTCCCGCCGCGGGAGGCCCTCGGCGAGTTCCACCCCGAGCGCGTCCTCGTGGGCCACGGCGCGGGCGTGACGACCGACGCGGCGGACGCGCTCCGGACGGCCCTCGACGGCGCGCGGCGGCGGGCGCCGCTTGTCTACGCGACGACCGCGCGGAACCTGCTGCCGTTCTGACCGGGGCCGGCGTGCGTCGGGCCGTACACATAACTTCTCCACCGCCGTACGTCGACCGTGGTCTACGCAACGCGCGGTCTCGTCGACGTCCTGACCGACCTCGCCGCCGACGCCGACCCCGACCCCGTCTCGACCGGAGTCTCGGCGACGCCCGCCGGCGACCTCGCCGGGGCCGACGGGCTCCCGCCGGAGACGCCCGTGTTCACCGACTTCGTCCTCCCCGACGTCGGCCGCTCGGTCAACGCTGTCTTCGGCCTCGAACTCTCGACGCCGGCCCCCGGCGCGCCGGCGCGGTTCGTCTCCCACCCCGTGGGTGAACTCGAGGTGACGAAAGCCGACGACCTCGCGCAGGTGGTCTTCGTCGCCGTCCCGCCGTGGGGCGCCGGCGAGGCCTCGTTCGCCGCGTTCGGTCGCGGCGGCGAGCGCCTCCCGCTGGAAGTCGTCGACGCCGAACCGCCCGTCGAGTCGTTCGCGGCGCGTGAACGCTAGTCGAGGTAGCCGAGCCCTTTCAACTGCTCCGTGATCTCCTCGAACTCGGCTTCGGTGAGTTCGCCGGAGCGCTGGTGCTGGATGACGATGCTGCGCAGCAGGAAGCGCACGAGGTCGCTCGTGCTCTGAAAACTCGTCCCCTCGATGGTCTCCTCGACCCGCTCGGCGAGGTCCTTCGGGATCGAGACCGTGGTGTACTCGGTCATACCGGGTACGTTCGGCGGGGGCGTGAAAAGGATTGTCGACGGCCGGGACCGTTCGGGGCGGTTTTTTGTGATCGGCTCCGTATCACTCGCGCATGGGAGTCCGGCCACCAACGAACGGAGACGACGACGCGACCGGCGGGATCGAGTTCGGGATCGCCGCCGTCGACGCGCTGCTCAAGCGCTCGGAGCTCTCGTTTCCAGCTTCGAGCGACGACGTCGCGGCCGAACTCGGCCACGAGCGCGTCCCGTGTGACGCCTACGGGAACGACGTCTCGCTCGGCGAGGTCCTCGCCGAGGTCGACCGGGATCGGTTCGACTCGCGACAGCAACTGCTGAACGACCTCCACCCGGTCTTCGAGGAGTACCGCAAGCGCCGCTCCGGCGGCGTCGTCAAGCAGGTCAGGTCGCTGTTGCCGTTCTGATCAGCGCTCGCGGTCCCGGCGGTCCGTCTCGCGGCTGATCCGTTCGAGACGCTGGCGTTGCTCGTGGTGCAGCGTGACGATCATGTCCGAGAGCACCCCGAACATCAGCAACTGGACGCCCAGCAGGACCGCCGCCGCGGAGACGACCGCCATGATCTCGTGGCCCTGCTGGTACTGGATCCACTCCCAGAGGACGTACAGCGCGATGGCGCCCCCGGAGACCACCGCCGCGGCCCCGAGACTGCCGAAGTAAAACAGCGGGTTGTTCGTCTTCGCCAGCGAGTACAGCGCGAGGATGATCGTCCCGCCGTCCCTGATCGGGTGGAGGTTCGTCTCCGACTCCTCCGGGCGTGCGCTGTAGCTGACGGGGACGACCGTCGTGTCGACGCCCTGTTTGACACACTCGACGGCCAGTTCCGTCTCGATCGTGAAGCCGTCGGATTCGAGCGGCAGCCGGCGGATCGACTCGGTCGTAAACGCCCGGTAGCCCGAGAGGATGTCGTCGTACTCGGCGCCGTGGATGAACCGGAACGCCCGGTTGATGAGGCGGTTCCCGAACCCGTTGAGCTTCCGCATCGCGTCGTCGTCCATGTCGGCGAACCGGTCGCCGATCACGTGCTCGTAGCCGCGGGCCAGCGGTTCGAGCATCCGATCGGCGTCGGCCGGGTCGTACGTCCCGTCGCCGTCGAGCATGAGGACGTACGGGACGTCGACGTAGTCGAGCGCCTCGCGGACCGCCTGACCTTTCCCCTCGCCCGACTGGACGAAGACGCGAGCGCCGCGCTCGCGGGCGATCTCGCGCGTGTCGTCGCTCGAACCGCCGTCGGCCACCAGCACGTTGGTGAACCCTCGCTCGCGGAAGCCGTCGATCACCTCGCCGATCGTGGCCCCCTCGTCGAGCGTCGGGATCAGCACGCAGACGTCGTCCGGCGAGACGCCGCGTGACTCGTCGCCTGCGGCCGCGACGTCCCGGGCCGGCGAGTCCGCGTGAACCGCGTCGTCCATCGGGACTCACTCTACGTTCCGGGCCGAAAAGGCTACTGATCGACCGTCGACGCTTCCGGCCGACCGCGTCACCAGGTCAGCCCCTCGTACGCGTCGAGGGCGGCCCCGTCGACGTCGATCCGGCGGCCGTCGACGACCACCCGCCGGGCCATCCCCTCGAACGAGAGGTCGTCGAACTCGGGCCAGCCGGTGGCGACGACCGCCCCCTCCGCGCCGTCGAGGGCCGCCTCGGCCGCGTCGGCGTACTCGATTTCGGGGTACTCCTCTCGGACGTTCTCGACCGCGACCGGGTCGTAGGCGACGACGTCCGCGCCGCGCTCGCGCAGGTGGTCGATCACGTCCAGCGCGCGCGACTTCCGCGTGTCGTCGGTGTTCGGCTTGAACGAGAGCCCGAGGACCGCGATCCGGGCGCCCGCGAGGTCGACGTGGTCGGCCAGCAGGTCGACCAGCCGGCGGGGCTGTTCGTCGTTGACCGCGACGACCGCGTCGAGGAGTTCGGGGTCGTACCCCTGCTCGCGCGCGCCGGCGCGCAACGCGTTGACGTCCTTCGGGAAACAGGAGCCACCCCAGCCGAGCCCCGAGCGGAGGAACCGCTCCGAGATGCGACTGTCGAGGCCGACGGCGTCGAACACCTCGTAGGCGTCGGCGCCGTAGGCTTTCGCGACGTTCCCGAGTTCGTTCACGAGCGAGACCTTCGCCGCGAGGAAGGCGTTGTTCGCGTACTTGATGAGTTCGGCCTCCCGGAGGCCGGTCTCGACGAGGTGCGTCTCGTCCCGTCCTACGATCGGGGCGTACAGTTCCCGGAGCGTCGCGTACGCGTCGTCGCTCGTCGCCCCGACGACCACCTTGTCGGGTTCCAGAAAGTCCCGGACCGCGCTGCCCATCCGGAGGAACTCGGGGTTCATCGCGAGTTCGAGCCCCTCGCCGACCCGCTTCCCGGAGTGCTCCTCGACGACGGGGCCGACGACCCCCTCGGTGGTGCCGGGGAGGACGGTGCTCTTGACGACGACGAGGTGATCGCCGTCCGTCGACGCGAGCGCGCGCCCGAGCGACTCCGCGCCGGCGCGCATCGCCGCGAGGTCGAGGCTGCCGTCGTCGGCCTGGGGCGTCGGCAGACAGAGGAAGGTGACGTCGGTCTCCCGGACCGCGTCGTAGTCGGTCGTCGCCCGCAGGCGGCCGCCCGCGTGCTCGGCGATGCGCTCGTCGAGGCCCGGTTCGTGGATCGGCGCCTCGCCGGCGTTGATCGCGTCGACGATTCCCTCGTCGACCTCGACGTTGACGACCTCGTTACCGAGGTCCGCGAGGCAGGCGGCGATCGTCGTGCCGACGTAGCCGCTGCCGACGATGGAGACGTTCATACGTTGGAGGATGGAGGGGGCGGATTAGTCGTTTTGGGTTCGCCGCCGACCGGCGGACGGCGTTTCCGCGGAGCGTCAGGCTTCCTCGACGAGTTCTTTCCCTTCCTCGGCCAGCCGCTCCTCGGCGCGGTCGCGGTCCTCGGGGTAGCCGACGTCGATGCGCCAGCCGTCCATCCGGATGGCGTCGATCGTCCGGCCCGACTGGATCAGGAGGTCGATCGCGTCCGGCAGTTCGTACTCGCCCCGATCGGAGGGCTGGACGAGGTGACAGGCGTGGAAGATGGCGGGCGTGAACGTGTAGAAGCCGGTCATCACGAGATTGGAGGGCGGGTCGTCGGGCTTTTCCATCACCTCGACGATCTCGCCGTACTCGTTCGTATCCAGCACCCCGTACCGACTCGCTTCCTCGTAGGGGACTTCCTCGACGAGGAACGCGGCGTCGGCGCGTTCTTCCTGTTGCCTGTTGATCACGTCGCCGAGGTTCGCCCGGAAGACGTTGTCCCCGAGCATCAGCATGAAGTCGTCGTCGACGTGGGGTTCGGCCTGGAGGATGGCGTGGGCGAGACCCAACTGCTCGCGCTGGTGGGCGTACGTGATCGGGACGCCCTCGTACTCGTCGCCGTAGCGCTCGATGATTTTCTCTTTCATGTACCCGACGACGACCACGAACTCGGTCGCGCCGACCTCGATCAGGTTGTCGAAGACGTCCTCAATGAGGGGTTTCCCGTCGACTTCGACGAGGACTTTCGGTTTGTCCTCGGTTAACGGCCGGAGGCGGGTGCCCTCGCCGGCCGCTAAAACGACTGCTTGCATACGCCTCGCTATCTGATGCCGGTGACAAGTATCTTCTGCTCGTTCGAACAGGACGGCGGAAACGCGTAGATGCTGGAAACCGGTTCGCTTATAATATCTCGTTGGGGATCTTCTCAGCGTGGAACTGAACGTCAGAGAGTGGCTGAAGCAACTCCGGACTGAGTGGGGCCAGAATCCGCGTCGCGCTCCCCTCTACGCCTTTTACGTCCCGTACCTCGGGATGTGGTACTCCGTTACTTCTCGCTACCCTGTCGGGACGAACGTATACGATAAAGATTGGGACGTTCTGGTCGTTCTCGACGCGTGTCGGACCGATTCGCTCCGACAACTCTCGGACGAGTACGACTTTTTGGCCGAGATCGATAGCGTTCGTTCCGTCGGGAGCCAGTCGGGCGAGTGGATCGCGAACACGTTTCGAGAAGACCGGCTCGATGACGTCGAAAATACGGTCATGGTGACGGCGAACGGCTTCGCGAGGCGGATTCTGGCCGATCGTCGATTTCCGCCCTTCAGCAATAACCCGCCCGTCCAAGCGGCCCAGTGGACTCCAGTTTACGGTTCCGACTTCGAGGACCTACAATTCGTCTGGGAGGACCATCACGATCCGGATCTCGGCGTTGTCCCTCCACGGGTCGTGACGGATTACGCGATCGAAGCCGCACGGGAGACGCAGCCGGAACGGCTCGTCGTTCACTATCTTCAGCCCCACCGGCCGTACATCGCGGACGCCGCGGCCGCCGGGCGACGTACCACCGAGGTCGAACGGGAGGGATACGAGGTTCTGGAACGGGGCGAGGCCTCGCGAGACGAGATCTATTCGATGTATATGGACAACCTGCGGTACGTATTGGACGACGTCGAACTCCTTTTGGAAAACGTCGACGCCGAAACGGTCGCGATCACCGCCGACCACGGGGAGTCGTTCGGCGAGGGGTTCGCGTACGGACACCCCGAAGGCTTCCTCCATCCCGTGGTGAAACGGGTCCCGTGGGTCGAGACGACGGCGGCGGATACCGGCTCGTATACGCCCGAGATCTCCGCTCATGAGGATCTCGAAACGGACATCGAGTCACACCTTCAGGACCTGGGCTACATGTGACCGGAATCGCATCCGACCAGAGGCGTGACCGTGGATCACGCTACCCCGTAGATACCGGCTACACGACCCTATGAGACTCGGTCAAACCTCCGTCGTACACTTCGGCTCGCAACTGCTGGTGACCGTCGCCGGCTTCGTCGCGAACATCTACTTCGTGAGAACGCTGGGTGGCGATACGCTGGGGGCGTACTTCCTCGTGCTCGGCGTACTGGCGTGGCTCTCTATCGTGGGCGATCTCGGCATCCGAACCGCGGTGAAAAAGCGAATGAGCGGCACTGGTGAGGAGGCCGCCTTCTTCACCGCCGGCCTTCTCGCGCAAGTTGTCGTATTGAGCGCGGTCGCAGCCCTCGTCCTCGTGTTCGCCGACCCCCTCAATCGCTACCTCGGGGTCGAGGCCGCGACGTTCGTCGCGCTGTTGCTGGTCGCACGCGTATTTCTGTCGTTCGTCAGAGCCGCGCTGGACGGCAGTCACCTCGTGTACGTCTCTTCGCTGTTGAACCCCTTGGAGTGGGGCGGGCGAACTACGCTTCAGGTCACGGCCGTCTTCTTTGGCTTCGGTCTCTCCGGAATGCTGTGGGGCTACTTCGGCGCAGCAATCTTTGCTATTGCCGCCGGACTGTTCTTTCTCCCGGCCGAACTCGCAACGCCGGATCGGGAACACTTCGACTCCCTCTTCTCGTACTCCCGGTACTCCTGGCTCGCCGAGTTCCGCCATCGGAGTTTTCTCTCGATGGACACCGTCGTTCTGGGGCTGTTCGTCTCGACGGGGTTCATCGCCATTTACGAAATCGCGTGGAACATCGCCTCCGTGCTGGCGATCTTCGGAACGTCGGTGAGCAAGACGCTGTTCCCGGAGATCAGTGAACAGACGTCGAGACAGTCGGCGGAAAAGGCAGTCCGGTTTACGACGCAATCGTTACTGTACTGTGGGCTGTTCATCGCCCCCGGACTCGTCGGCGCGGTCGTGGTCGGCGACCTCGTCCTCGCGCTGTACGATCCCGAGTTCGTCGCTGGTTACTGGGTACTGCTCGTTCTCATCGTCGCACGGGGGATCCAGTTGTATCACGGCCAACTTACCAACGTTCTCTCCGCCATCGACAGACCGGACGCCGTCTTCCGGATCGACGCGGCGTTCGTGCTGACGAACCTGTCGCTCAACGTCGCGCTCGTGTACTCGTACGGCTGGATGGGGGCGGCGGTGGCGACGACGATCTCGGCGGTCGTCGGTCTGGTCCTGGCGTACTACGCGCTCTCGAGCGTGATCGACGTGTCAGTTCCCGTGGTGGAAATCGGGAAACAGTGGGTCGCCGCGTTGACGATGGGCGGCGCGACGTACTACCTGCGGACGTTGATGGCGGACTCTACGGTCACGCTCCTCATTTTGGTCGGGATCGGGGCTGGCATCTATTTCGTCGTCCTCTGGGCTCTTTCCGGTCGGTTCCGGCGTGCTGTCGTCGATAATGTCCCCGGTGACTTCTTGACCGGTAGTGGATAGCGAACCAGTCCGGTAGAAACGTTCGCAGCTACAGTCCGGTTGCATCCCCGGATTGATCGACCTGCATACGCTGGTCGACATTTCGAACGGCTGGTCCGAATCAGCTCTCCCGCTGAATCGGCATCGTTTTGATCGTCTGTAAGAACCCGTCCATGAGAGATGGGTGGATCGTTCAAGGAGTGGGTGAGAGATCATTACGAACGGATCGCCTCCGAGCCCGCCCGCGGGCTGATGCACGCAGCGTATACGACGTACCTCGGACTTTGGTATACCCTCACGTCGAGACGGCCGGTTGGAACCCACATCTACGACGAGGACTGGGATGTGCTGGTAATCCTCGACGCGTGTCGCCTCGACGTGCTTCGGTCCGTAGCCCCTGAATATGACTTCATCGAGACGGTGGACTCCCGATGGTCTGTCGGAAGTCATTCACACGAGTGGCTCGCACAGACGTTCTCGATCGAGTATGCGGACGAGATCTCGGACACGGCGTATATAAGTGGTAACGGACACACGTACGAAACTTTTGTCGCGAACGAATATCCGCCGGACGAGACGGTACCGATTTGCTGGCCACGTTGGCAAACTGTAGAAGAAGATACCTTCGGCACGATAGACATGCTCTGGGAAACCGCTCATCGGGATCAACTCGGCGTCCCACCGCGTGCGATTACGGACCGAACCGTCGAGGTGGCCCGCGAGGCCGACTACGAGAGGGTAGTCGCTCACTACATGCAGCCACACATTCCCTACATCGCAGGATCGCTAGAGCAAGACCGCGAACCGACCGATGTCGAAGCCGGAGGATGGAAACATCTTGAATCCGACGGGACGACGTACGACCGCGTGTGGGAGCTCTACGAGGAAAACCTTCGGCTCGTCCTCGACGACGTCGAACTCCTCCTCGAGAACGTCGATGCTGAAACCGTCGTCATCACGGCCGACCACGGTAACGCGTTCGGGGAGTATACGGTGTACGGACACCCGGAAGGATTTCTCCTCCCGTGTATCAAGAAAGTGCCATGGGTCGTAACTTCGGGGTCAGACGAGAAGACGTATACGCCGACAGAGGAGTACGATACTGAGGAGAGGACCGATATCGAAAGTCATCTTCAAGACCTCGGGTATCTGTGAAATATACTCCTCGAGGGGAGTGACAGCGCAAGCTACTGTTTTGAGGGATCAGACTCGCTGCCCACCTGATACGCTTCGAGACGAGTCGCTTCGTATAACCGCGCGGCGTGTGTCTCCGGGTCGGGGGTGTTCGCCGACATCAGATCCATCGTCGGGTCGAAACAGCGTTGGATCTGTGTTCGAACCCACGTTTCACGGTCTTCGCGGGTAGCGACATCGAAGGTTTCGAACGCGAACGGGATTTCGAATCCGGGTGGGTTGTACGGGTAGCCAAACCGGTTGTCGTCGATCGATTCACGGTACGCTTCCGACCGAGCGTACTCGAGAGCGCGCCGGACGGATGTGGTGTCCCAGACGGAGTGTGACGGATAACATCTTTTTAACAGCGCCAGTGCGTACAGGTTGAAACTGTGATAGCCGATCGCCTTCGTTCTGAGCGCTCGTTTTCGTGACGGGGGCCGCGCGTAGTGGAGGAGGTGCGTTCGTAATAACCCCCGATAACGGAGCGGTCGAGAGAGAATCACCCCTCGGTCGGTAACGAGGTCGGGTCGGAGCGGGTGTCGAACGAGCCCGGTGTCCTCTACGTCCAGCAGCGACTCCAAACGGTCGAGAAAGATAGCCACCCGTGCGTCCGCTTCGTCGCTTCCAGCCTGAGCGAGCAATCCGCCGGCAGCGGCGAACCACAACTGGTGGTTGAACGTTCTGTCGTACGGCAGGACGGTCCCGTCCACTTCGACGCGTTTCCATATTCCTAACCGTTCGTCGAACGGATGGCTACAGAAGACGTCAGTGGCGAGCCGACACAGATCCGGCCGATCGAGTCGCTGTGACGCGACCGCCAGCGCCTCGATGGTCCACGCCTGTCCGATCAGTCCGTTACAGCGATCCTTGTCGGGATTTTCCCTGTGGACGAACGTCGCACCGTGTGGTCTTGCAGCCGGCGAGAGCAGGTATTCGATAGCGCGTCGGGCACCCTCACGGTACCGATTTTCGCCGGTCAGTTCGGCAGCTTGCAGGAAAATGACGAGCCAGTGGGACGTATTCCGGACCGGCGTCTCCGGGTCGCGGTACGGACCGTTGTGACCCGCGGGCATGGCGCCCGTCTCCGCCTGTCGGCCGAGGCCAGCCGTCGCGGATCTGACAATCAGCTCGTGGAGGGAAGATGACATTGAATCTGATGAGGATCGCTGCTGACGCGTGATACAGTTTACTATCGCTGCTGTCGGGTCGATCTTCCGCCACCCGCTATGGTACTACTCGAGGATTCGAGTTGCCGTCAGTAACACCTATGAACGGCCGGCGACCTGATGCTGATAATGAGCGCCCGTGCTCCGAACGTTCTTCTAGTCGTACTGGATAGCCTGAAGGCCAAAAACGTCGGATTGTACGGATACGAGAGGGAGACGACCCCGTTTCTCGAATCGTTCGCCGCTTCGGACGCCACGACCGTGTACACGCAGGCGCGAGCGCCGGGGATGACGAGTTACCCGAGTCACACGAGCATCTTTACGGGTCTCGAGGTCGCCGAACACGGTGCCCACGATCTGCTGACACACCAACTGGATCCGTCGCGTACGATCTGGCACACGCTCTCGACCGAGTTCGGCTACGAGACGGGCGTGTTCTCCGACAACGTCAACTTGACCGGCGAGAAGTCACTCGCGTCGGCGTTCGACCACGTCGTCGGGCGCCGGGGAAGACTGGTTCCCGATGCGCCGGATCCTGACAAGTTCTTCAACAGTCCCGAGTATCTCGATGGGGAGACGAACGGTTCGAAACACCTCGAATACCTAAAACACTGTCTGCGAAGCGAACGGACGATCGGCGGAATCGCGAACGGTGCTGCCAAGCAGTTCAGCCAGACCTTCTCCTCTGCGGCCCTAGAACGTCGCCTCGACCACTCTGCCGATCGGTTCCTCGACCCCTTCTACACATGGATCGACTCGGTAGACGGGCCGTGGGCCGCCTGTCTCAATCTCATGGACACACACCTCCCCTTTTGTCCCGCGAAGGAACACGATCTGTGGGGCGGATCGCGTCTCCAACGGACCCAAGCCGCTCTCGACCCGACCTCGTGGAACGTGTACGGCGGAGACGTATCTTGGGACGCGTGGAACTCCCTCGAGAACATCTACGACGGAACTATCAGGCAGGTTGATCACTACCTTGCGGACCTCGTCGACCAACTCAAAGGGCGGGGCTGTTTCGATGATACGCTCCTCGTTATCACCTCCGATCACGGGGAGGGGTTCGGGGAATACAGTCGAGTCAAACCCGATTTCCGGATCGCCGGCCACATCGTCGGGTTACACGAATCGCTGTTGCACGTGCCGCTCATCGTCTCGGCTCCGGAGCAATCGAACGGGGAAACCGTCACGGACCTGGCAACACTCCGACGGTTCCCCGATGCAGTAACGGAGGCCGTGGACGGGGAAATCGAACCCGACGCCTTCGTCCCGAACAGCCCCGTCGTAGCCTCCGCGTCGACAATCGACGTTAAACGGAAAAACAGACAACGAGCCAGGAAGTACTGTGGGGATCTCGCGCCGTACGAGGGACCCATTCGAGCAGTGTATCGGTCGGAGAACGGGACGATCCGGAAGTACCTGACGTGGGGGGATCGCGGCGCGACGGTCGAGATCGAAGATGCCCAGCGGGCGTCGGTGGTCGATGGTGGGGATCCACACGAAGAGGTGGCCTCGGCATTCGAACGGTTCGACGAGGCCGACGTGGTGCTCGAACAAGGGGAAATCGGCGACGAGACGAAAACACACCTTCAGAGCCTCGGCTACCTGTAACGCGGAATCGAACGCAGCCCTCTCGGCACGATTAGCCGGCTTTCGGTGAATTGATAGCCGCGGGCTCACAACCGGTAGCCGATGTCACACGTTGCCGCCGTATCCCTCTCCTTACGTCGAGCCCCCCGAGACGGAGAGCCGACTGGATTGAACGGTCGAGCGAAGCGGGCGGCGTGGAGTCGAGTTCGGTGATCGATGCCAGCCGACGCTACCGTCTCGATTATCGTCCCCGTGTACAACGATCCGGGCGGCGTCGCGGTCACGATCGACTCGTCGTTGTCGCAGTCCCTCGACCGCGAGTACCGCATCGTCGTCGTCGACAACGGCTCCACCGACCGAACCCCCGACGTCGTTCGCTCCTCCGACGACGACCGACTCTCCCTCGCTCACGAAACCGACGTCCAGTCCTCCTACGCCGCCCGAAACACCGGCATCCGCGCCACCGATGCCGACGTCCTCGCCTTCGTCGACGCGGACGTGACCGTTCCCGAGGACTGGCTCGACCGCGCCCTCGACGAGTTCGAAACCGCCGACGCGGACTACATGGGCTGTAACGTCGAACTCACGCTCCCCGAGAACCCTGCGCTCGCGGCCCGCTACGACGCCCACACCGGCTTCCCGGTGGAACAGTACCTCCGGCGCCAGCGCTTCGCCCCGACCTGCTGTCTCTTCGTTCGCCGCGAGGTCTTCGAGGACGTCGGCCTCTTCGACCACCGGCTCACCTCCGGCGGCGACAAGGAGTTCGGCAACCGCGTTCACGAGGCCGGCTACGAGATGCACTTCGCCGAGGACGTCACGATGTACCACCCGACGCGGAACTCGATCCGCGACCTCGTGACGAAGGACCTCCGCGTCGGCCGCGGCCTCTGTCAGCTACAGCGGTACCACCCGGACCGGTACGGCGAGCCCGGAATCCCGCCGCGTCCGTCGGGGATCAAGCGACCGGACCGCGACCTGTCGCGACGCGATCGGCTCGCGTTCGGCGCGCTCTCGACGTTCCTCACGGGCGTCCGCGGGCTGGGCTACTACCGCGAGTACGTCGCGGGCGAGCGAGACGCGGAACCCGGTGGGGTTCCCGCGCTCGAATCGTGAGCCGCGGTCGGAGCGAAACGGGCAGTCAGTTACCCGTCGCCGAGTCGCGGCCGGCGGTCAGCCCGGAGCGGTCGACGTCGACCAGCCCGTACAGGTAGCCGAACCCGACCGCCGCGGTGAAGACGAAGATCGCGACGAGCTGTTTCACCCCCGCCAGCGACGGCCGTCGAACGAGGTCCGTCAGCCGCGAGGGGACGAACTCGAACAACAGCCGCTTCAGGTACTCGTTCTTGTCGCCTTTCGCCTCCGGCAACAGCAGGTCCATGATCCGCTTGGAGTAGCCCTGCCAGAACGACCGGAACACGAGCCAGCGGAACTCGCCGCGGTAGTCGAACAGCTTGTGGTGGACGACGGCGTCGGTGTTGTAGATCACGCCCTTGCCGTACTCGTTTCGCATCCGGATACAGACGGGCGCCTCGTGGGCCTGGACGTGGCGGTCGCCCTGCCGACCCGTGTTCTCGTCGTAGCCGCCGACGCTCAGGAACACCTCGCGGCGAAAGGAGATGTTCGAGCCGTAGGTGTTTCGCAGTTCCTCCATGTGCTCGCCGAACCCACGCTCGTCACAGCCGACGAGCCAGTAGAACTCCTCGGGGAAGAAGTCGGGCTTCGCCGTGACCCAGTCGGGCGCGACGTGGCCGCCGACCGCGATGGCGTCGGTCTCCTCGTACACCCGCACTAGCTGTTCGATCCAGTCCGGTTCGGCGACCGCGTCGTCGTCGATGAACGCCACGACCTCGCCGGTGGCGATCTCGGCGCCTTTCGTGCGGCTGTAGGAGATGCCGCGGTTCTCTTCGTTGCAGTGGAGGACGACGTCGTCGAGGTCGCCGAAGTCCTCGCGGACGCGCTCGAAGACGGGTTCGTTGCCGTCGACGACGAGGACGACCTCGAGGGGCTCGTAGGTCTGGGCGAGGACGCTCTCGACACACTCGGAGAAGACGTCGTAGCGCTCCATCGCGTACGTGCAGATGACGACGGAGACTCTCATCGAAGGTCGATTGCGGCGACTTTCGAATAAGCCTTCTCTTTCCGCCGTCCCGATACGTTCGCCCGCGGCCGGCGCCCGACCGCCGCGTCCTCCGCCCTCGACCGCGGACCCCCTCGCGGCGCCGGCGGATCGCCGGACGGCCGGACGACACACCGGTTTCACGCCCTCCTGCCAACACGAGTAGATGACAAAGTTTATTCGCCACATCCCTCTGGTGGGACCTAATGAGTACCGACACCGAGCACGTCGAGGAGGGAGCCGAAACCTCCACCCTCCGGGCGTGGGAACGGTGGTATCACCTCCCGGTTCTGGGGGCCGTGATGCTGTTCATGCTGTGGGTTCGAACGCAGCAGTACGAGCGCTTCCTCACCGACGACGGCACGCCGGCGCTGGCGGGCGTCGACTCCTGGTACCACTGGCGGATGATCCGGTGGACCGCGGAGAACTACCCGAGCACGATGCCCTACGAGGCCTGGACCGGCTTCCCGACGGGCCGGTACGTCGGCCAGTTCGGGACGCTGTTCGACCAGTTGATCGTCACCGCGGCGATGATCGTCGGTCTCGGCGACCCCTCCACCGGGACGGTCTACGCGGTCGCCCTGTTCGCCATCCCCGTCATGGCCGCCCTCGTCGCGGTCCCGGTCTTCTACGCCGGCCGTCGCCTCGGCGGCACGTTCGGCGGCCTCGTCTCCGTCGTGGTCCTCGCGCTCGCGCCCGGACAGTTCCTCTCGCGGAGCACGATCGGGCAACTCGACCACCACGTCGGCGAGGTGCTGTTCATGGCCATCGCCGTCTTCGCGACGATGGTCGCGGTTCGCGTCGGCGAGCGCGACCGGCCGATCTACGAACTCGTCGCCGAGCGGGAGTGGGACGCGGTCCGCCGGCCCGCGCTGTACGCCGCGCTCGCGGGGCTCGCGCTCGCGCTGTACGTCTGGGTCTGGCCGTCCGCGGTCGTCCTCGTCGGCATCTTCGGCGTCTTCTACGCCGTCGCCCTCTCGATCGACTACCTGCGCGGGGTCTCGCCGGACCACCTCGCGTTCGTCGGCGCGGTGAGCATGGCCGTCACCGCGCTCGTCGCGGTCGTCCTCTTCGAGGAGCCGAGCACGAGTCCGACGAGTTTCGGCTACCTCCAGGTGCTGTTGCCCGCGCTGGTCGCCGTCGGCAGTCTGTTCATGGCGTGGCTGGCCCGGCAGTGGAACGCCCGCGACCTCGACCGCCGGTACTACCCGGTCGCCATCGCCGGGCTGGCCGCCGTCGCGTTCGCGGCCATGGCGGTCGTCCTGCCGGACCTGTTCGACACCATCGCCAACAACCTCACCCGGCGGCTGCTGCCGCTCGGCGAGCCGACGACCGACGTCACCATCCGCGAGGCCCAGCGGCCCGACGACTTCACCGCACACGCCGTCGCCGAGTTCGGCGCGGCCTTCTACACGATGCTGGCCGGTCTGGCGCTCCTCGCGGCCCGGCCGTTGCTCGGCCGGGAGTACCGCGCCGAGTACACGCTGGTGATCGTCTGGTCGCTGTTCCTGATCAGCATGGCGGCGACGCAGATCCGTTTCGCCTACTATCTCGTGCTCGCGGTCGCGGTCGTCAACGCGGCGTTCGTCGCCGACGTCGCGAACCTGTTCGACATCGACGTCCGGGGCAGTCTCGACTCGCTGCGTTCGGTCGAGACCTACCAGATCATCGTGGTGGCCCTCGTCGTGCTCTTGCTGTTCGCGCCGCTGCTTCCGCCGCTGGCGCAGGCGGGCGGGACGGCGTGGGCCCAGGGCAACGCGACCGCTCCGAACTCGGACGCGAGGGTCTGGGAGGGGTCGAACGAGTGGCTGAACGAGAACACGCCCGAACCCGGTAACTGGGCCGGCGCCGACGGGGCGGCCGAACTCGACTACTACGGCACCTACGAGCGCCCGGCCGACGGGGACTACGACTACCCCGAGGGCACCTACGGGGTGTTGTCGTGGTGGGACTACGGCCACCTCATCACGGTCCAGGGCGAGCGGATCCCCCACTCGAACCCGTTCCAGCAGAACGCCCGCTCCTCGTCGGCGTACCTGACCGCCGAGTCCGAGGAGCGCGGCGAGTTGATCCTCGACGCGATCGCGGCCGGCGCGTCGGTCTCCGAGCAGTCCAACGAGGAACTCAGCGGGATCGTCGAGGGCAACGAGTCCGACGAGGAGATCCGGTACGTGATGATCGACTACGCGACCGCCGGCGGCAAGTTCGGCGCGATCACCCAGTGGACCGGACCGGCCTACGGCCACTACGCGACTCCCGAGGACTACCAGCTCGGCGAGCCGATCCCGGTCGACGAGATCAACGAGACGCTGACCGACCTGCCGTACGACGACACGATGACGTCGCGGCTGTACTTCGGCGACGCGACCGGGATGGAGAACTACCGGCTGGTCCACGAGAACGCCGAGGCCGGGAGCCCGCTGTTCGCCAGCTACGCCGTCGTCCGGGACGGTCAGGTGGCGCTCGACGAGAACGGGCGGCCCGCGGTGGCGGTCAACCGGCAGGTCAGCCGGGGAGAACTGCTCCAGCTCGACAACGACCCCCGCTTCGAGGTCTTCGACGTCCGCCAGGCCGCCGCGGTGAAGACGTTCGAGCGCGTCGAGGGCGCGACGATCACCGGCACCGTCGACGACTCGTCGGTTGCCGACGCGAACGCGACGGTCTTCGCCTCCGTCGAACTCGCGACGGCGGACAACCGGACGTTCACCTACGTCCAGGAGGCCGCGGTCGCCGACGACGGCTCGTTCGAACTGACCGTCCCGTACGCCACCGACGACGAACTCGCCGTCGAGGACGGCTACACGAACAGCAGCGTCGAGGCGACCGGCCCGTACGATGTCGAACTCGCCGTGGAGGGCGAGGACGGCC
Organism: Salinilacihabitans rarus; assembly: GCF_024296665.1. Lineage (NCBI taxonomy): Archaea > Methanobacteriati > Methanobacteriota > Halobacteria > Halobacteriales > Natrialbaceae > Salinilacihabitans > Salinilacihabitans rarus. The sequence goes on from NZ_CP100762.1 coordinate 1,454,593, forward strand.
TCGAACTCGCCTACGACGGCACGACCGAGGTCGGCGAGACCGCGGTCGTCGAGGGCCAGACCGTCGACGTGACGCTCGAAGAAGCCACCGGCGAACCCGGAGGGGCCGACGCCGGGGAGACGGACGGCGACGGAGACGACGGAACGCAGGACGACGCGCAGGACGGCGGAAACGACACGCAGGCGGGCGACGCGGGCGAGTCGGAGAACTGACGCCGGCCGTCCGAACCGCGCCGCCCGCACCAACGGGGAGTGAGAACGCTTTTACCGGCACCCGGAATACACCCCGAGCGATGCGAGAGCTTCTCGTCGTCTATCTCAAGGGGTTCGCGATGGGCACCGCCGACGCCGTCCCGGGCGTCTCCGGGGGCACGATCGCGCTCATCGCGGGCATCTACGACCGCCTGATCCGGGCGCTGACCGCGCTCGACCCGCGGGCGTTGCGGCCGGCGCTCCGGCTTCACGACTCGGCCGGCCGGGCGGCGTTCCGCGAGGCCATGGTACGCATGGACGTCCCGTTTCTGGCGGCGCTCGGCCTCGGCGTCGGGACGGCGCTCGTGACGTTCGCACACCTCGTCGACGCGGTCGTGGAGGCGTACCCGGTGCCGTCGTACGCGTTCTTCTTCGGCCTGATCGCCGCGTCGGCGGTCGTCCTCTACGGCGAGATCGGTCGCTGGACCCCGCCCCGGATCGCGGTGTCGCTCGCCGGAGTCGTCGTCGCGGCCGTGGTGACTGGCGCGACGGCGACCGGGGTCTCCCACACCACCCCGATCGTCTTCCTCGCGGGCGCGATAGCGATCTGTGCGATGGTGCTGCCCGGCGTCTCGGGTGCGTTCTTCCTGCTCGTGCTCGGCCAGTACACGTACCTGGCGGGCGTGCTGACCGACTTCGTCGACGCGCTCGCCGGCCTGGCCGACGGCGGGTCGGTCGCGCCGGTCGTCGAGTCCGGGACGGTGGTCGCCGTCTTCGGCGCGGGCGCGGTCGTCGGCCTCTTCTCGATGGCTCACCTCGTCCGCCGGGCGCTGGACCGGTACCGCGCGGCGACGCTCGCGTTCCTCGTCAGCCTGATGGTCGGCGCGCTGCGGTTCCCGATCGAGAAGGTGGCCGCCGCCCTCGGCGAGACGCCGGCGGGTTCGCCGGGGGTGGCGGTGCTCGCGGCCGCCCTCGGCGCCGGCGCCGTGCTGGTGTTCGACCGCTACACGGCCGACCTCGAGTACGACGCCGACCCGGCCCGGGTCCGCGACGGCGCCTGAGCGACGGTCGGGGTCGTCGATCCCGTCACGAATCGCACCGGTCGGCACACTGTACTCATCGCCGAGCTACCCGAAATAATGGGGTGGATTAATAACCATTGGAGATGATTATGTGGGTGCAATGTCCGCGAAAGGTCGTCTGAAAGACTCCCTCGCATCGCACCCCCGAATGATCGGCGCGCTGTTCACGCTGCTGGTGCTGCTCAGCCAGAGCGGCACCGTCCTCGCCGGAGCGTCGAACACGAATCCTGGCCCCTGAAAGACGTCTCACGGCAGATCGGGGAGTCCGGGAGAGTCGTTCCAGATTATCGAACCGTTTTTGCAGACGGGTAGCCGGGCCCACGTAAGATACGCCAGCAGTTCAGACCGCGGAATCGACGAGTTCCGGACGGTTCCGGAGGTGAGATGCCGTTCGGTTATCGTCTCGATGTTCGGCTTGGTAGCGGAGCCGATCGCCAGTTCTTTCGTCGGATACGACTTGATAACTGCGTCGTACGGCTCCTCGTCGTTTTCGATCCACATCGCGGTCGGCGCACCCCCGTCCGTCTGGGCGATGTCCGCCGAGCCGTCGCCGACGATGAGGTACTCGTCGCCGAGCGCCGTCGTCTCTCGCACCAGTTCGAGCGCCGCCCGCAGGGGAAAGCCGAGGTTCAACAGCCGTGCCATCGTCTCGCCCACCTCGACGGCGTCCTCGTTGCCGACGTCCTGGAGGGTGGCGATCCCCCCGAACGCGCCGCGTCGGGTCAGGGCGAGCCCCTGATCGTACGACCGGCAGGCGTTGAGGAAGAAGACCCCGAGGTCGACCGACGACAGCGAGCGCACGTCGAGTTCGCCGTCCGAACAGCGGAGGCCGTCGGGGGTCGCGTGGCCGATGTAGTGCAGGAAGTCGTAGCCGCGGTCCAGCAGCGCCGCGAGTTCGTCGGTCGCGACGCCGAACTCGGAGTCGACGTCGAACGGGAGCGCCTCCCGGTTCCCGTAGGCCGCGCCGAGCAGGTCGTGCTCCTCGAGCATCCGCGCGTCGTTGCAGACGACGAGGATCTCGATCGACTCGTTTCGCCGTCCCCGCGAGAGCTGGTTCCGGTAGGCTTCGAGGGTCGCCTTCGACGCGCCGCGCGGGACGTCCTCGCCGAACCAGGCCTGCTCGATCGAGCCGTCGTCGACCGCCGGTTCGACGTACGTCTTCGGCTCTCGCTCCTCGACCGGGCGAACCGACGGCGAGCGCTCGACCGACGCGGACCGCACGAACGTCGCCTCGGCGTCGGCGGCGGGCGCCGGCGCCCGGACGACCTCGCCGCGGGGCTCCCTGACGACGCCGAGTTCGTTGACGACGAACGGGAGGATCTCGATACCGTCGGGCGTCGAGGGGACGTGCGCCGTCAGCGGCCAGCGCGGCACGTACGGCTCGACGACCTCGTACGGAACGTCGAGGTAGCGGTCGACCCGCTCGGAGAGCGTCGCGTCGTAGACGCGGCCGGGGTCGAACGGCAGGACGTCTTCGAGTCGGCTCCGCTCGTGGAGGGGGTCGGGGTAGACGCCCTCGGTGCGGACGACGCAGTCGAGGAGGAACAGTCGTTTGAGCGCGCGCGCGGCGTCGTCCGCCAGCGGGCGGTCGACCCCGAGTTCGTGGGTCGCCGTCGCGGTCTCGATCGCCGGCCGGTCGCCGGGGCGGACGTCGGCGCCGAGGTAGAACGACAGCGAGGCGACGGCGTAGAGGTCGCGGTACGTCGGCGGCACCCGGATCGTGATCGGCGTCTCCAGCGGCGTCACGACCGGCGGGATCTCGAGGTCGTCGCCGAGTTCGATCAGGGGCGGGTGGCCGCGCAGGCTCGGCCACGACCGCTCCGGCGAGGTCGTCTTCAGCGCCGAGGAGAGCGCGGAGAGCGCCCGCATCGTCGCCTCGGGGTCGGCGGGCGTCCGGACGGTCGCGGTGGGCCGCTCGTGTAGCGAGCGCGCCCCGACGTCGATCGTCGTCTCGCGCTCGAAGGTGAGGTGAATGGAGTCGATCCCCGTCTCGATCTCGCCGGCCCCGGGGACGCGACAGTACAGTTTGATCGGGCCGCCGAGGCCGACGAACCGCGTCCCGTCGAGGCTGACCCGCTCGCCGACGTCGACGTCCCGGATCGACTGGCCGTTCTCGTCGTGGAGGTGGACCGAGTAGCGCTGGTCGAAGACGAGCGACGCCGTCTCGATCGAGCAGGCGCTGTCGACGGGAAAGCAGAACCGCTCGGGGGCGATCGCCGCGGGCGAGACCGGCTTCGAGGTCCGGACGCGGAGCCGGCGCTGTTCGATCCGGTCGTAGACTTCGAGGCTCGACGGCGCCGTCGTACTGTCGAATTCGACGCTCATTCCGGTTCGATAGCGCTGATATTCACGCGAACGACCAAAAATCAACCGCCGTCAGATCTCGCCGTCGTCGCCCGGCTCCGAGACGAGCGCGCGGTAGACGAGCGTCGGGAACCGCGGCTCGACCGTGCTCGGCCGCCGGCCGCTCCCGTTCGAGGGAAGCTGGCGGCGCTCCAGGACGCCACGGTCGGCGAGTTCGTAGAGGAGCCGCTTGACGGTCCCCGTGGTCAGCGACGAGCCGGCGGCGACGTCGGCGGCGAGGTCGCCGATCGGCCGGTCGGCAGGCTCGCGGTCGACGAGTTCGAGCAGCACCCGCCGGCGCGTCTCCGAGAGCGCGAGCGCGCGGCCGACGTGGACGCTGTCCGGCGGGACCGCGGCCTTCCCCTCCTCGAAGTACACCGGTTCGAGGCGGTCGGCGCCGGCCTCGCTGGCGAGCCGTGCGGTGCCGAACAGGGCCGCGAGGCCGTCGTGGGCGTTGCCGTCGGCCCACCGCGCGAGGTCGCGGATCGAGCCGTGATCGAACGCGCCCGCGGCCAGCCCGGCCGACGCCCGCTCGGTGAGGACGTCGACGAGTTCGTGGCGCCGGTAGGCGGGGACCGAGACCGTCTCGCCGCTCCAGTCCGCGGGCTCCCGGACGCCGACGGCGACCGTCGAGACGCTGTCGGCGACCGGGTCGAGCAACTCGCGTGCCCGCCCGTACGAGAGCGTCGCCGGTTCGTCGTGGTGGTCGATCGCCACGACCGCCCGCCGGGCGGGCCGGTCCAGCCGGGTGCGGAGCCGATCGCGGAGGTCGTCGGTGCCGACGCCGCCGGTCGGAACCGTCTCCGAGGAGAGCGCAGACAACACGGCCCGGTAGAACGCGAAGGCGCTCTCGGTCCGGCGACTGTCGACGTAGACGAACCACGTCGTGGGCGTCTCGCTGCCCCCGCGCGTCGTCGTCGCGATCGCCCGACGCGAGCCGCCGAGTCGCTCGCCGAGGCCGGCAAACAGCGCGGTCACCACCGCGGACGTGCCCGCGCCCGGCGGGCCGACGACCGCGATCGGCGGCGGGAGGTCGCCGTCGAAGATCGGTTCGAGCGCGTCGAGACACCGTTCGAGAACCGGCCCACGCCCGATCGGTTGCGGACGGTGGACGACCGGGCTCAGGTGGTCGCGGTCGACGACGATGCCGCGGTCGCCGTGGGCCGACTGTCGTCGCGCGATTCGCTCGCGGAGGTCCATCACTCGGTCCCGACCAGCGCCGCCTCGAGGACCTCGAGCGGGTGCGTGATCTCGTATCCCGTGCCGTGTTCCATCTGCATCGCGCAGGTGGGACACTCGGTCAGACCCGCCTCGCCGTCGACTTGCTCCATGTGCTCGAACATCTCCTCGCCGATCTTCATGGACGTTTCGTAGTGCTCTTCCTTCCAGCCGTAGGTGCCGGAGATGCCGGAACAGGAGTCACCGACGTCGTGGGCCTCGACGCCGTCGATGGTCGCGAGCACCTCGACCGCCTGCCCGTCGAGTCCCTGATTGCGGGCGTGACACGGCGCGTGGTAGGCGAACTCGCCGAGGTCGGCCGAGGTCCCTTCGAGTTCGGTTTCGAGGTCCTCGTGGACGCGCAGGTACTCGAGGGCCTCCCAGGTGTTCTCCGAGACGTCCTCGACCCCGTCGATGTCGAACAGTTCGGGGTACTCCTGGCGCAGCGACATCGAACAGGAGGTACAGGAGGCGATGACGTCGGCGCCGTCGTCGATCGCGGCGGCGAGTTCGGGGACGTTGACCTCCGCGGCCCGCTTGGCGTCCTGGAGCATCCCGTTCGCGTACATCGGCGTGCCCGAACAGCGCTGCTTCGGGACCATGATCTCGTAGCCGAGGTGCTCGAAGACGCGGACGAGGGCCTTGCCGACCTCGGGTGTGTTGTAGTTCGAGTAACAGCCGTGGAAGTAGGCGATGCGCTTGTCGGGGTTCTCCACCTGCGCGCCGCCGCGTTCGGCCCACCAGCTACGGAACGTCTGGGTCGCGAACTCGGGGAACTCCCGGTCGCCGGCGAATCCCAGGGTCTTCTCGCCCAGCCACCTCGTGATCGACAGCCCCATCACGAAGTTCGCGAGTCGGGGGAACATGGCACCCAGCGGCGCGAACGTCCCGTAGTTCGCGAGGATGCGGTTGCGGACGTACTCGCGGGAGAACTTGTTCATCTGGCGCTCGACGTACTCCCCGCGGGCGGTGTTGTGCATCTGCGAGAGGGGCACCTCCGAGGGGCAGGCGTGGTCACAGCGCATGCAGTTGGAACACTTCAGCACCGAGTCGTCGATGTCGTGGTCCTCCTGGCGCTTGAGCCGCCACTGTTCGGGGCCCTGGAACTTCGGCCCCGGGAACTCCTCGTCGACCTCGGCGACCGGACAGTTCGTGTCGCAGGTCGAGCACTTGTAACAGTTGTCCGCCCCTGGCCGCAGGTCCATCTCCTCGGCCTCGGGGAACACCTGAACTGGTTCGAACTCGTCGTCGCCCGGTACGTGATCGTCCGTGGGTCGTTGCGCGTCGCTCATCTGATCACCCGTGTCTCGGTCGCGTCGGTCGCATCGGTCGTCGCCGGTTCGCCGGTCGGTCGCGTCGCACCGGCGGCGCTCATCCGCTCACCTCCTCGCCGGCGCGGCGGCCGGCGACGTAGCCCGTCGCGAGCGAGACGCCGCTGCCGGACTTCTCGGCGGCGAAGTCGTAGCCGCCGAGGACGGCCCCCGCCGCGCGGAGGTTCTCGAACTCGCGGTCGTCGTCGGCGTCGAGCGGCCGCAGGTCGCGGTCGACCGCGAGGCCGAACCGCGCGAACGGGTGGTCGCCGAACGCGTCGTCGACGAACCAGTCGTAGCGGTCGGCGGCGTGGGCGACGTGACAGTCGAAGATCGGTTCGAACACCCGGTCGCGCTCCGAGCGGACGCCCTTGCCGACGAGGCCGCCCGTCGCCAGCACGTACTGGTCGGCGCGGTAGGGGACGTCCCGGCCCTTCCGGTCGACGAGGACGCGGTCGATGCGGTCGCCGCCGTCGGCCTCGTAGTCGACGACCGGTACCCCGGTCGTCACCCGTACCCCTGCGTCGGCCATCGCGTCGTACAGCAGGTCCTCCAGTCGCATCCCCGGGAGGCTCGGCGGCCCCGAGGGCACCTCGAACACCTCGACGCCCAGTCGCTCCTCGAGGTCGCGGCGGACGACGTCGTGGTTGTCGTCGCCGAGGATCGGCGGGAAGCCGACCCGCCCCTCGCCGTCGAGGTGCGGGCGGACGGCCTCCGCGAGCGCCGTCCGCGCGGGGGCGTCGCCCGCCCCCGAGTCGACGGCCTCGTTCCGGTCGAGCAGGTGGGCGTAGCGGGTCACCTTGGCGTCGTCGCGCTCGATGCCGGGGAACCGGAGCGTGACCCCGCGGGTCCGGAAGGGGACGCCCGCGGCTTCGAGGTGGCCCGCCGAGAGCGGCGCGTCGAAGTCCGGCAGCGTCTCGAAGCCGACCAGCAGGGCGTCGCGCCGGTCGCTCGCCAGCCCCGGCGCGACCGCGGCCGGGTAGCGCGCGGTCGGCTTGACCGTCCCGCCGTGGGTCGGCACCAGCGCGTTCGCGTCGGTGTGGCCGCCCCGGTAGGCGTCGCCGGCCACGGAGTCGAAGAAGAGCAGCGCCTCGCGGACCGCGTCTGCGCCGACGCGCTCGTAGGGGTGGCCCTCGGGCAGGTCCGAAAGCGCCTCGAACGGGTCGGCCAGCGGACCGCCGGCAGACCTCGGGTCTGCCGTGGATCGCGAACCGTCATCGGTTCGCTCACCGCCGTCCGCGCGAGCGGCCTCCCCGCTCGCGGCGAGGTCCGCGGACGGGTAGCCCAGCACGTCGATCAGGCCGCTGGCGTGACGCAGCGTGCTCTGCTTGTACGAGATCAGCCGCACCTGCGCGTCGCGTTCCGCGGCGGCGAGCGCGGCCGTCGCGCCCGCGAGGCCCCCGCCGATCACGAGGACGTCGTCCTCGATCGCCACTAGCGGTCACCTCCCTCGTCGGTCGTGCCGGGACGGCGCCCCGGCGAGGATCGCGGTCCGGCGGACCGTTCACCGCCGTCGGTGGCCGCGCCCGCCGGCCCGAGCGGCGAGTCGCTCGCGCTCCCGGTGCCGTCGTCGAACGCGCCGAAGTCGACCGCGGCGTCGGCGCTCGCGGGGTCGGCGTCGCGGTTCATCGTCGTCGCGTGCAGGGCGTAGTTGAGCATCGCCTGTGAGAGCTGTTCGCCCCAGAGGGCGTGGCGCTCGCCTTTCCAGCGTTCCTGGAACAGTTCGTCGAGCGAGTCCCGGACCGTCGGCTCGTCGTACTCCGGGTGGAGTTCGTGGGCCATCGCGTGACAGCAGAAGCCGCCCTGACAGTTGCCCATCGACGCCCGGGTGCGGATGCGGACGGCGTTGAGGTCCGAGCCGGACTGCTCGATGGCGTCCCGGATCTCGGCGCGCGTGACGCCCTCGCACTGGCAGATCACGGGGTTTGGCTCGTCGGTGTCGAGCACCTCGCGGGCGCGACTGCCCAGCCGTTGCTTGCTCCGGCGGGCGATCGGCGAGCGAAGCCCGAAGTCGTCCATCCCCTCTTCGAGCACCGAGAGGTCCTCGCTGCCCGGCAGGGGTTCGTCGGCGGTCGTACACGAAGCCCGGACGCCGAGTTTCTCGCAGACGTGATCGGAGATCTGTTCGGCCATCATCCGGTAGGTGGTGAACTTGCCGCCGACGATGCTCGACATGCCGGAGACGCCGTCGCGCTCGGCGTGGTCGAGCAGGAAGAAGTCCCGCGTGATGTCGGTGGGGTCCTCGGTGCCGGTCCCCGGGGGCTCGTACAGCGGTCGCACCCCCCAGAACGAGCGGATCGTCCGCGCCTCCTTCAGGATCGGGACGAGTTCCGAGAGGGTGTCGATCATGTGGTCGACCTCCCACTGTTCCTCGGGGTAGTCGTCGGGGTCCTCGACCTCCTCGTCGGTCGTGCCGAGGATGGCGGTCGTCTCGTGGGGGACGACGATGTCCGCGTCGCCTTTCGGCCGGCAGCGGTTGACGACGGTGTCGACCTGCCGGACGTTCATGATCGTCATCACGCCCTTCGACGGCCGGACCGCCACCTCGAGGTCGGCCATCGCGCCGATCTGGCCGGCCCACGCGCCGGTCGCGTTGACCACGTAGTCGGCGGTGATCTCCTCGGTCGTCCCCGGGGCGCGGTGGACGCGCTTCCCGGGCCCGGAGGTGTGGCGTACCTTCACGCCGTAGATGTCGTCGCCCTCGCGCAAGAGGTCGATCACCTCGGCGTGGGTCTCGATGCGCGCGCCGTGGCGCTCGGCGTCGATGGCGTTCGCGACGCAGAGCCGGAACGGGTCGACGGCGCCGTCGGGGACCTCGATCGCGCGCTTGACGTCTTTCGCGAGGTAGGGTTCGACCTCGCGCGCCTCGCGGCCGGAGAGTACGCGCGCGGGGATGTCGCAGTCGCGACAGCCCTGGAGTTTCTCCTGGAAGTAGTCGTCTGGATCCTCGGGTCGCTGGACGAACAGGCCGCCGGTCATCTCGACGCAGTGGCCGGCGATGTCCCGGAGGACGCGGTTCTCCTCGATGCACTCCTTGGCGCTGGCCTGATCGGAGACCGCGTAGCGCCCGCCGCTGTGGAGGAGCCCGTGCATCCGCCCCGTGGTTCCGTGTGTGAGGTTCCCTCGCTCGACGAGGGTGACGTCCAGCCCGCGCATCGCCAGGTCCCGGGCGATGCCACAGCCGGTCGAGCCGCCGCCGAGAACGAGAACCTCGGTGTCGTGTGCCATCCCTTCTCCCGACTGGAGGGGCGCCATCACCTTTATTTTATCGACGATCCCCGAACGCACATAGCTATCGGAAATGTGATCCATGTGGCGCGACGGGGACCGGCACTGATCGGACGGGACTCGCTACCCGGGGCCGGTCGCTCGACGTCCCCGTGTGGCCGCGGTCGGTCACGTCGCTGACACCCGGCGACCGACCGCTATACCAGCAAGGTTTATAATAGTCGTAGATAATGTTTACCAGTAGCACGCGACCGACAGTAAAGACGTCGCGTGAGACACCACGAGGGGCAACCGAAAATGACAGACAACACCTACGTCGGCGCAGTCGATCAGGGTACGACCGGCACGCGCTTTATGGTCTTCGACCACGGCGGGCAGGTCGTCGCCAACGCCTACGAGAAACACGAACAGATATATCCGGAACCGGGTTGGGTCGAACACGACGCGACCGAGATCTGGGAGAACACCAAGTCCGTCATCACGACGGCGCTCGGGCAGGCCGGGATCAGCCCCGACCAGCTCGAGGCCATCGGCGTCACCAACCAGCGTGAGACGACGCTGCTCTGGGACGCCGATTCGGGCAAGCCGGTCCACAACGCCATCGTCTGGCAGGACCGGCGGACGACCGACCGCGTCGAACAGCTCGAAGAGGACGGCCTCGTCGGGACGATCCGGGAGAAGACCGGCCTCGAGGCCGACGCCTACTTCTCGGCGACGAAAGCCGAGTGGCTGCTCGACAACGCGGACCCGATCAAGCTAGAGCGTACGCGTCCGGAGGACATCCGCGACCGCGCGGAGAAAGGCGAGGTGCTGTTCGGCACCATCGACACCTGGCTGATCTACAACCTCACGGGCAACCACATCACGGAGGTCACGAACGCCTCCCGGACGATGCTCTACAACATCCACGACCTCGACTGGGACGACGAACTCTTAGCGGAGTTCGACGTCCCCCGGGAGATGCTCCCCGAGGTCCGACCCTCGAGCGACGAGGCGACCTACGGGACGACCGACCCCGAGGGCTTCCTCGAGGCCGAGATCCCGGTCGCGGGGGCGCTCGGAGACCAGCAGGCCGCGCTGTTCGGCCAGACCTGCTTCGACGCCGGCGACGCGAAGAACACCTACGGCACGGGCTCGTTCTTCCTGATGAACACCGGCGACGAGGCCGTCGAGAGCGAACACGGGCTGCTCACCACGATCGGCTTCCAGCGCTCGGGCGAACCCGTCCAGTACGCACTGGAGGGTGCGATCTTCATCACCGGCGCGGCGATCGAGTGGCTGGAGGACATGACGCTGATCGACGACCCCTCCGAGACGGCCGAACTGGCCCGCAGCGTCGACTCGACGGACGGCGTCTACGTCGTCCCCGCGTTCACGGGGCTGGGCGCGCCCCACTGGGACCAGCGCGCCCGCGGCACCATCGTCGGGATGACCCGCGGCACCCGCAAGGAGCACCTCGTCCGCGCGACGCTGGAGTCGATCGCCTACCAGACCCGCGACGTCGCGGAGGCGATGGAGGCCGACTCGGGCATCGAGATGACCTCGCTGAAGGTCGACGGCGGCGCCGTGAAGAACAACTACCTCTGTCAGCTCCAGGCCGACATCATCGGCTCGGACATCGTCCGCCCGGTCGTCGACGAGACGACGGCGCTCGGCTCGGCGTACGCCGCCGGCCTCGCCGTCGGCTACTGGGACGACGTCGAGGGGCTGCGCGACAACTGGCAGGTCGACCGCGAGTTCGAACCCGAGATGGACGAGTCGGAGGCCGACGGGATGTACTCGCGCTGGAGCGACGCCGTCGAGCGCTCGATGGGGTGGGCGACCGACGACGGAGGTGACGAATGATCGACCAACTGCTGGACCTCGCCGAGTTGCTCGGTGCGTTCGCCGGCGGGGCGTTCGGCGCGGCGCTCGGCCCGCTGCCGGCGTTCATCTTCACCGGCTTCATGGTGATCGCCGGCGAAGCCTCGACGCTGGCCGATCCGAACGCGGTCGCGATCACCGACAACGTCGCGTTCGGGCCGCCGTTCTCGCCCGCGATCAGCTTCGGCGGCGGCGTCGCCGCGACGGCCTACGCCGCCCGCAAGGGCTACATGGACACCGGCTTCGACTACCACGAGGCGAAGAACATCGCCTACGCGCTGGGGACGAAGCCCGACGTGCTCGCCGTCGGCGGCGCGTTCGGCATCCTCGGCTACTGGCTCCAGACCTTCTCGGGACAGCTGGCGCTGCCGTACGACCCCATCGCGATGGGGGTCGTCCTCTCGGCGCTGTTCCACCGGCTCATCCTCGGTTACAGCATCATCGGGAAGGTCCGCGGTTCGGGCATCTTCGACATGACGCCGTTCGAGCGCGAGGAGCGCCGCGCGGTCACCGACGGCGGCGAGGCCGAGGCGGCCGAATCCGCCGCTGCCGGCGTGGCCGACCGCCTCGCCGTCGAGCCGTGGCTGCCCCACCAGTACAAGTGGGGCCACGTCGCGATGATCGGCCTCGCGGCCGGCATCCTCGGCGGTTACGTCGCCATCTCGACGGGGCGCCCGTTCCTCGCGTTCGGTATCAGCGCGGCGACGCTGGTCTTCCTCAACTGCGGCGTCGAGAAGATTCCGGTCACCCACCACATGACCTTGCCGGCCGGCACCGCGGCGCTCGCGGTCACCCAGACGGGTGACGGCGCCCTCGCCGGCATGGGGCTGGCGGGCGGGTTGCTCGTCGCGGGCGTCTTCGGCATCCTCTGTGCGCTGTTCGGCGAGGCGTTCCAGCGGGTGTTCTACGCCCACGCCGACACCCACTGGGACCCGCCGGCGGCCGCGATCGTCTTCGGGACGTTCCTGATCGCCGTGCTGTACTTCGCGGGCGTCTTCCCGGACGCCGTCTGGGTCCCGACCCTCTGATCGGCCCGCGAACGTACCGCTCGTTTTTTTCGGCCGTCGGCGACGAGCGCCGGCGTCGCGCGTTGCCCCGACCCGATCCGTTTAGGCCGCCGGCCGCCCACGGTCCGGTATGGCCGACGATCCGCCGCTCGTCCTCGACGTCGACGGCACGCTCACCCGCCCCGAGGGGTGGGGGCTCGACCCCCGCGTCTTCGACCCGCTGTGTGGCTGGGACGCGCCCGTCGTGATCGCCACCGGGAAGGCCTTCCCGTACCCCGTCGCGCTCTGTCACTTCGTCGGGATTCCGGAACTCGCCGTCGCCGAGAACGGCGGCGTCGTCTACGCCGGCGACGAGGTCCGCGTCGTCGGCGACCGCGAGGGCGCACGGGCCGTCGTCGAGGAGTACCGCGCCGCCGGCTACGACCTCGGCTGGGGGCCCGAGGACACCGTCAACCGCTGGCGCGAGACCGAGGTCGCCGTCTCGCGTGACTCCCCCGAGGAGCCCCTGCGAGAGATCGCCGCGGCCCACGGGCTGGAGGTGGTCGACACGGGCTACGCCTACCACGTCAAAGATCCGGCACCGAACAAGGGCGACGGCGTCGAACTGGTCGCCGACCGGGTCGGGTTCGACCCCGCCGACGCCGTCGCCGTCGGCGACTCGATCAACGACGTCTCCACGTTCGCGGTCGTCGGTCGGAGCTTCGCCGTCTCGAACGCCGACGACGCCGCCCGCGAGGCGGCCGACGAAACCCTGACGGAGGCTCACGCGGACGGGACGCTTTCGGTCCTCGAACGGGTTCGCGCGACGAGCGAGTGAGGGCGGGCTTACGCGTCCTCGGTCAGGTCCGCGATCCAGCTCAGCGCGGCCATCGCCTGCGGGAAGCCGAGGGTGGTGATCGCGAGGATCGCGACCTGTTCCAGCGCTTCGGGGTCGACGCCATCGTCGAGCCCGCGGCGGACGTGAGAGTGGACGCCGCCCTCGGACTGGGCGCCGACGGCGAGCGCGAGTTTCACGAGTCGCTTCGTCTCGTCGTCGATCGGGCCCGCGTCGGAACAGGCTTCGCCGAGGTCGGCGTACCGCTCCCAGACCTCGGGGTGGTCGTCAGCGAACTCGCTCGGCGTCGACGGCAGTTCCTCGGGGAGGTCGAGCTGGTCGGTCATGCACGTTCTCGTTCGCTCGCCAGCTATAATAATTCGTGCTCGCCCCGCCGGGGTCGGAGGGGGCGGTCGCAGCCGTCGCGCTCGGGACGGCCCCGGCGTCGGGGCCCCACACCACACGGCTTTTGACCGCGCCCGTCCAACGACGCCACCATGACCGACTCCGCGGACTCCGGGGGCGGGTCGTCCGCCGGCGGCGACGCCCGGGACGAGGGGACGGGCGACGCCCCGATGCAGGTCGACTCCCCGAGCTACCACCACGAGAACCACACGGCCGCCCAGACCTGCGGGTGGACCGCGAACGCCCTGCGCGGGGAGGGCAAGTGCTACAAGAACGTCTGGTACGGGATCGAGTCCCACCGCTGCATCCAGATGACGCCCGTCGTCCGCTGTAACGAGCGCTGTGTCTTCTGCTGGCGCGACCACAACGGTCACGCCTACGAGATGGACGACGTCGAGTGGGACGACCCCGAGGCCGTCGTCGACGCCTCGATCGACCTCCAGCGGAAGCTGCTGTCGGGGTTCGGCGGCAACGACGAGGTCCCCCGCGAGGCCTTCGAGGAGGCGATGGAACCCCGCCACGTGGCCATCTCGCTGGACGGCGAACCGACGCTGTACCCCTACCTGCCGGAACTCGTCGAGGCCTTTCACGACCGCGGCGTCACCACCTTCCTCGTCTCGAACGGCACCCGCCCCGACGTGATCCGCGAGTGCGACCCGACCCAACTGTACGTCAGCGTCGACGCCCCCGAGCGCCACACCTTCGACGGCGTCGTCGGCGCCACGGAGGACGACGCGTGGGAGAAGTTAGTCGAGACGATGGACGTCCTCGCCGGGAAAGTCGACACGCGGACGGTCCTCCGGACGACGCTCGTCGAGGGCGAGAACATGCACAGCCCCGACTGGTACGCCGCCTTCTACCGCCGCGCGGACCCCGACTTCGTCGAACTCAAGGCGTACATGCACGTCGGCCACTCCCGGGGCCGGCTGGACCGCTCGTCGATGCCCGACCACGAGCGCGTCGTCGCGTTCGCGGAGGCGGTCCAGAAGCACATGCCCGACCACCCCGAACTCAAGGCGGTGCCCGCCTCCCGCGTCGCGCTGCTCTCGAAGACCGCCGACACGTGGGTGCCGAAACTGAAGAAGGACGGCGAGTTCTGGGCGCGCGACCCCGCGGCCGGCGACTGACGTTTCCGCCGGCCGTCGTCCTCAATCGGCCGACCGCGGCACGTACCGCTCGAACCCCGTCTCCCGGAGCACGCCGCGGATCGTCACCCGGAGTTTGCGGCTGATCGCGAGCAAGACGACCGCGTAGACCACCGCGCCGACGCCCACGACGCCGAGCAGGTGGTACCAGCGGTCGACGGCGACCGCCTCGACGAGCGCGAGGACGACGGCGAACATCACGACCGCCGCCGCGACCTGCTCGCCGAGCGTCCGGGGGAACAGCGTGACCTCGGGCAGTTCCCGCCTGACGACGTACGCCGAGAGGACGTACCGGAGGGTCTCGGCGATCACCGTCGCGACGACGACGCCGACCGCCCCGTACGCGAGCGTCAGGACGACCCCGAGGACGACGTTCAGCGCGAGCGTCGCCGCCGAGATGCGCGTGTTGACGTCGGGGCGGTCGATGCCGGCGATGGCGCTCGTCAGCGGCCCGCTCTGGGTGCTCACGATCTGGAACAGCGCGAGACCTACGAGGAGGGAGGCGGCGGCGGCGTACTCGGAGCCGTACGCGGTCACGACGAGGACCTCCGGCATCGCGAGGGCGCCGAAGAACATCGGGATCGCGACGATGCTCGCGAACGCGATCGTGTTCGAGACGTCCTCGTCGACCGCCTCGTCCCGGCTGTGGAGGTTGCTGACGCGTGCCAGCAGCCCCGCCTGCGCGGCCTCCATCACGAACACGGCGGGGACGGTCAGTTTGAGCGCCACCTCGTACTGGCCGGCCGTGGCGGGCGCGAGCAGGAACCCGAGCAGGAGGATGTCGAACCGGTCGTACGCCTGCCCGAGAAACGAGTTGGGGATGCTGTACTTCGCGTACCGCCAGAGGCTCCCGAGGGTCTCGCGGCTCGGAACCGCCGGCCGCGTCCGGACGACGTACCAGAGCACGGGCAGCGTCAGGAACGTCGCCCCGGCCAGCCCGTAGGCCATCCCGGCCGCGCCGAACCCGAGGAGGACCAGCGCCAACTGGAGCGGGAAGGTAAGCAGCGACCGGAGCGTGTCGATCCACATCGACGCGCCGACCCGCCCGCGGGCCTGCACGACGCGGTCGGTCGGCTCGTAGAGCGTGACCGCGGCCATCAGCACGACGAACAGGACGGGCGCCTCGGGCAGGCCGGTGTAGGAGACGAGCCACGTAGACGCGAGGACACAGGCGGCGCCCGTGACCGCGACCCACGCGGCCGCGAACGCGAGCTGGCTCCCGATCAGCTCCCGTTCGGGGGCGTCGGCCTCGGAGAACCGCTTCATGATCGCCGTCCCCCAGCCGTTGACGGCGCGGTCGGCGATCTTCACCAGCGAGAACAGCAGGTAGAAGCCGCCGAAGCCGGTCGGACCCAGCGCCCGCGCGAAGACGACGGTCCCGACGAAGCCGATCACGGCCATGGTGAACTTCGCGACCGTCGCCTTCGCCGTCTCGCCGCCGAGGCTGACCGACGCGGCGTCGCTCATGGATCGGGCGAGCGGGAGCGCCGGCGGGCGGTTCGGGCGACGGACCGCCGCCTGCAGCGGGCGGGGGCGGGCGCGGCCGCTGCGGTCGCCGCGGTCGTCGCGGGCGCGGCCCCGGCGGTCTGCGGTCGACGCGGGACGGACGGGGGACGGAGTGTCGCCGTCGGTGCCATCGGTATCGAAGTCGAGCGTCGCGTTCGCGCAGGGGACACTGCAACGGGCGCCGGTATCAGTGTGACGCCTGCTGGGGTCGCCACCCGACCCGCGGCGCTCGGTCCGCGACCGTCGCCGGCCCCACGTTGAAGAGCGCGCCCGTGGTCGATCCCCGTATGCCGACGCTGGGGATCGTCGCCCTCGACGCCGCCGACTACGCCCTCGCCCGCGAGTGGGGCTGTGACCACCTGTTGCTCGACCGCCACCGGGAACTGGAGACGTTCGCCCACTCCGGGGCGAACCCGAACACGCTCGAAGTGTGGACCTCGGTCGCGACCGGCGTCGGCCCCGGGGAACACGGCCTCGCCTCGACCGGCGAACAGGGGGAGTGGCGAAACCCGGCGCTGGCGTACGCGAGCAAGGTGGCGCCGTACCTCCTGCCCAAGGCGGCCCGCGTCAGGATCGGCACCTGGCTGCGCGGCGACTCGGGCGACGGGACCGGGGACGGCGTCGAACTGACCCTCCGGCAGACGTCACATCCCCACCTCTTCGACGCCGAGGGCCGCGTCGTCCGCTGGTGGCCCGGGGTCACCCCCGCCGAACACCTGACCGAGACCTGGCACTGGCTCAACCTCGCCTCGAACGGCGAGATCACGGACGACGAACTCTGGCGGCGGCTGTACGGCAACGCCGGCCTCGAACTCGGCTGGCTGCAGGGGATGGGCCACGCGGACGTGGCCGTCGCCGGCGTCCACCTGCACCTCCTCGACGCCGCCGGTCAC
This sequence comes from Salinilacihabitans rarus, assembly GCF_024296665.1. NCBI lineage: Archaea > Methanobacteriati > Methanobacteriota > Halobacteria > Halobacteriales > Natrialbaceae > Salinilacihabitans > Salinilacihabitans rarus. The sequence continues at coordinate 1,471,598 of NZ_CP100762.1, forward strand.
GCCTTCGCGACGCATCCGGAGCGCCTCCGCGAGACGTACGAACGGGTCGACCGTCTCCTCGGGAGCGTCCGCGAACACGTCGACGACCTGCTGGTGCTCTCCGATCACGGCATGCAGGTCGGATGGATCGACGGCGACGACGACCCGGGCTTTCACAGTTTCCGGGCGCTCGCGTCGACCACGCTCGACGCCGACCCGCCGGCGAGCGTCTTCGACGTGCGCGAGTGGGTCGAGGCCCGCGCCGACGCCTTCGACTCCGAACGCGAGCGCGGGGCGGCGGTGATGGACACGACGGAGCAGCAACTGCGGGACCTGGGCTACCTGGAGTGAGCGCCGCGCGTCGCGCCTCCCGGTTCGGCTTCGGGACCCGACCGGCGCGGCGCTGGCCGTCCTCGGTGTCGGACTGGGGGCCGCGACGACGCGGGTCGGGTCCCGGGATCGAAGATCGAACTAGCGGAGACGAGCGCGCCGTTCCGTTCGGCGCGACGCCCCCTTTTTCCTCCCGGCGGTGCCCGGTCGCCGGCGATCAGTCCAGATACCCCAGTTCGCGCAGGTGATCCGTCGGCACGTCGATCCCCTCCTCGCCGGCGCCGCCCTCGACGCGCGTCCCGCTCGCCCGCGTCTCGACCCACTCGCGGACGTCGTACACCGACGCCGGGCGGGTGCCGGCCGTCGAACTCGCGTACGCTCGAAACGAGTGCGTCGCCGGGTTCTCGCCGGCGTCGGGCGGGTAGAACTCCGCGTGCATCCCGTGGTCGCTCAGTAGCAGGAGGTCGTCGCCCGCCCCGAGCGCGTCGACCACCTCGTCAACGAACTCCCCGACGCGGGCGTAGACCCGGCGAAGCGCCGCCTCGTCGTCGGCGTAGGCGTGGCCGGCCGCGTCCAGCGCGTGGACGTGGACGCCGGCGATCGAGACGGGGTGGCGAAGCATCTCCTTCGCCCAGGCGAACTGCTGGGCGCACTGGCCGAACAACTCGCGCTCGAACGCGCTTCGGGGCAGTCCCTCGGCGACGGCGTTCATCAGGTCCCACGCCCGCTGGAGCGGCCGGCCGTCCGCGACCCCCGGCCAGTTGTGGACGACCGCGCCCTCGGCGTCGAACATCGACTCGGCGTCGGTGCGGCCGATCCGCTCGCGCTCGCCCGTCTTCGACCGGACGAACTTCCCGAGGGTCCCGCGCGTCGACTCGTCGAGCCGCCCGGAGACCCGCGAGAGCCCTTCGAGGACGGGGTTGTCCCACTCGCTCGTCCCGCCGCCGGTGACGCCGTGTTCCGCCGGCGGGAGGCCGGTCGCCACCGTCGCCCACACCTCCGGGGTGTACGGCACGTCCTGCGTGCGCGCGAACGTCTCGAGGTCGCCGCTCGATTCCAGCCGGACGGCGTCGAGGTCGAAGTGCTCGACGAGGCCGGCGTCGAGCGCGTCCAGCGCGAGGACGAGTACCGTCATGCGTATCCGAGGTCCTCCAGGTCTTCCCGCAGCGCGTCCTCCGTCACGACGTAGGCGGGGTCGAACCGCGCGCGCTCGCGTTCGAGGGCCGGGTCGCTCGCCGGTTCGCCGTCCGGGAGTCGGACGACCCCCTCGTCGCTCGCGAGGTGGGCGTCGTTCATCGCCGCCTTCTTCTCGCCGTAGGCGGCGAAGGCGACCTCCCGGTCGAGGGTCCCGACGCCGTGTTCGCGTCCGGTCAGTATCGTCGGGACGTCGACCAGCGAGACGACCTCGCCCACGTCGGGCGCGTTTCGCGTCCCGAACGGCACGCCGAGCAGTTCCGGGCGCATCTCGCCGGGGTGGCCCCACAGGCCGTCCTCGCCCAGCAACTCGCCGTGGTCGGCACAGAAGACCACCCGCGCGTCGTCGGGAACCGCCGCCCAGAGGCGCGCGAGCTTCCGGTCGAGGTCGACGACCTCCCGCCGGTAGAGGTCGCGGACGAGGGCCTCGTCGTCCGCCGAACCGCGACCGGCGAGCACGCGACGGCTCACCCGCTGGGCCGTTGCCCGGCTCACGTCCGCGCCGTCCGGGTCGTAGGGGTGGTGCGGTTCCATGAGGTGCAGCCAGCCGAACCACCGCTCGCGACCTTCGACCTCGTCGAGGAACGCCTCGATCACGTCGTCGGCCGGCCGGAACGACTTCTCGATGCCGCCGAAGCGGCTCCGCAGCGCCTGGTACCGGCTCCAGCCCCAGCTTGCGATGTCGTACGCGAGGGTGCCGCGGTCGAGCAGGACCGCGCCCTTCTCCTTCAGGCTCCCCCCGCCGCCTTTCGGCGAGGCGAACGAGTCGAACCCCTCGTCGTAGCCGTACGCCGCGGAGAGCAGGTGGTTCGTCGTGACCCCGACGCTGTGGCAGTCGAACGCGCTGGCGACGCTCGTCCCCGGTTCGAGGCCGCCGCCGGTCGCGTACCGGCCGCCGATAATCGCCGGGAAGCTCCCGAGGGTCGCCGTCGACGTCGCGAACGCCCGCGGGTGGGTGCGGTCGAGGTACGCCCGCGTTCGCTCCATCTCCTCGAAGCGGTCGGCCCGCAGCGAGTCGACGGTGACCAGCAGCGCCGGGCCGTCGGCGGTCGGCGTCACCGTCGGCTCACCCCCGGGAGCAGGTCGCCCGCGCTCGCGTTCGCGGCCGCGGCGGCGAGTCGCAGTCGCGCGTCGCGCAGGTCCATCACCTTCGCGCCGAGCCACGCGGGCACCGGGAGGTCGCCGTCGAGGGCCGCGAGGGGCTTGTCGACCGACTGGTTCCCGAGCCAGAACTCGCGGGCGACGACCTGGTCGTAGCCCCACTTCTCCCGGAAGTGGGCCTTGCTCGCGAGGAGTTTGGCCGGGTCGCGCCGGTTGGCGTCGTACTCGCGGCCGCCGCCGGGCCGGTGGGGGAAAAGCACCGACGGACAGGTACCGAAACGCCAGTCGGTCCGCTTCCAGTGGCCGACGAAGAAGTCGAGGTGCTCGCGGCCGATCACGTACCGTTCGTCCCACGCCAGTTCTTCGAGACACTCCCGTCGGAACGTCGTGACGTTCGGGACGAAGTCGAACTCGACGAGGGGGTAGCCCGCGACCGTCTCGGCGGTCTTCGGCCCCGTGTCGCGGACGAGCACGTCCCCCTCCTCGTCGAGGTCGTGACACAGCCCCTGGATCCGCCCGTCCTCCAGCAGGAGGCCGCTGATCCCGCCGAACTCGGGACGGGCGTCGAGTTGCCGGGCGAGTACGTCGACGTTCGGCGGCACCTCGTGGTCGCTGTCGACGACCGTCAGGAACGCCTCGGAGAGCGCGTCGACGACGGCGTTCCGGCCGCGGCCGAGCCCCGCGTCGTACGGCAGGTCGATGAGTTCGAGGTCGAAGGGCCACGCCCGCTCGTAGAGGTGCGCGCGCTCGTCGGTCCGGCCGTCGTCGGCGACGTAGACCGTCTCGTACTCCTCTCCGGGGACCGACTCCAGCAGCGCCGCGAGTTTCTCCGTGCGGTCGAAGACCTTCACGCCGAGGGCGGCCGAGGGCTCGCTCACCGCTCGTGCACCTCCGTTCGGTTCGGGCTGGACCCTGTCATCGGTCTCACTCCCTGTACCCCAGCGACGCGAGGCGGTCCCGGACGTCGGCGTCGACGCCGGCCGCGCGTTCGTCTTCGGCCGCCGGTTCCAGCGTCGGCTCTCTGGTCCCCTCGTCGCGGGCTTCGAGTTCGATCCACGGCACCCGGCGGACGCTCGCGACGGGTTCGTCGGGGTGGCCCCAGAAGCCGAGTTCGCCCATCGCGTTGCCGTGGTCGGAACTCACGACCAGCCGACCGTCGACGTTGCGCCGGAGGGTGTCGACCGACGCCAGCCCGACGCGCAGGTTGTCGGCGTAGGCGGCCCAGACCTCCTCGCGGTCGAGGTCCCCGCGCCGGACCCGGCCCCACGCGTCGAGGCCGGCCTCGTCGGGGTCGACGACCGAGTCCGGCGAGCCCCACTCCGCGGGTCGGTAGCCCGCGTGGAGGTCCGGCCGGTCGAGAAACGGCACGTGCGGCTGCATGTAGTGGGCGATCACGCGGTCGTACCCGTCCTCGCGGGCGGCCCGGATCGTCCGATCGGTGATCGGCTCCGGCCGGATCGAGCCGAGGTCGTCGTCCCAGGCGTACCGCCAGACCTCGTCGAGCAGCCCGAGGGGGTGGTCGTCGCCGAGGACCTGCGCCGAGAACGGGTTGCCCGTCACGTAGGCCGTACTCGCGAGTTCCGCGGCGCGCTCGTCCGCGAACGTCCGGCGCATCCACTCCTTCGACGAACCCGCGACCGAGTCGACCGCGCCCGCCTCGACCTCGGCGGGCGCGGGGAGCCAGCCGTACTCCGGCGCGACTTCGGCCATCAGGTCGACCCGGCAGGCGTCGAGCAGGACGAGGACGTCCCACTCGCGCTCGAAGACCGTCCCGGAGGCGAACTCGCCCATCCACAGCCGCCGGCCCAGCCACTCGTAGACCACCTCGGCCGAACGCCGGACGCCGCGGTCGGGTAGCCGTCGCAGGAACCGGCCGACGCCCATCAGTCGCTCACCTCTCGATTTCCGATCATGCGTACCCCAGATCCTCCAGTTGTCGCATCACCGCGTCGTCTAGCTCGCCGTCGTCCGCGACGTCGGTCCGCCGGTCGAGCGCGTCGACGAGCGCCTCGATCCGGGCTCGCGGGTCCTCGTAGGGCGACTCGCCCCACTCCGCGAAGCCGTCGAACGTCTCGTAGCCGAAGTAGTCGCCGCGGGCGACCCCGTCGAGCCAGCGGGTGCGGTACTCGACGTCCTCGTACCCCTTCCGGCGCAGGGAGTCGAGGTGGCGGTCGGGGAGGCCGTGGTACTCGACGAGGACTTCGTCCGGGCGGAAGCCGTCGCCCTCCGCGGGTTCGTCCTCGCCCTCGCCGTTCGGCAGGTCGGTCAGGTTCCGCCCCCGCGCGTCGGGGCCGGATTCGAGGCCGGCCGCGGCGAGGACCGTCTCGTGGACGTCCAGCAGGTTCACCGGGCGGTCGTCGTAAGCGACGCCGTCGACGGGGCCGTCGCGGGCGTCGTAGACCGACAGCGGCACGCGGGCGAGTTCGGGGTAGATGCCCGAGAGGTGCTCCCAGCCGCCGTGCTCGCCGAGCAGTTCGCCGTGGTCGCTGACCGTCACGATCAGGTCGAACGACTCGCGCAGTTCGTCGAAGATCCGCTCGTAGACGTGCGAGAGGTAGCGGACGCTGTCCTCGTAGGCCCGCCTGATCTCGTCGGGGTCGTCGTCCGGGTCGCCGAGCGAGGCCGCAAGCCCCTGAACGTCCACGTCGACGGTCTTCCACTCCGGGGGCGGGTCGTACGGCGAGTGAGCCTCCATCAGGTTCGCGAAGAAGAACTCGTCGTCGCCGAACTCGGTCTCGCGGACGAGGTCGAGTGCGGTGCTCGCGCCGTCGTCGACGACCTCGGTGTGCCGGCCAAAGCGGGTGTCGCGCAGTTTCAGCTTCGCGCCGTGTTTCAGCGACGGGAGGGTCCGGTCGTCGCCCAGCAGCACCTCCTTGAGCGCGAGGGCGTACCGCTCGGGACCGCTGTCGCGGGTCTTCGCGATGAACGCGTCCCAGTCGAAGAGGTCCTCGCCGTGGTGTTCGAGCCGCCAGCTCTTCTCGAACTCCCGGAAGCCGCGGTCGGCGTCGAACACCGGCGAGACGTTGGGATTCGCGCTGAACGCCCGGGTAGTGTAGCCCGCTTCCCGCAGGCGCTCGGCGAGCAGCGGTTCTGGGTTGTCGAACGTCTGCGCGCCGGCGTAGACGCCGACCTCGCTTGCGTACCGGCCCGTGAAGAGCGAGGCGTGGGCCGGGACCGTCCAGTGGCTCGTGCTCCAGGCGTACTCGAAGCGCCTGCCGGGGAGCCAGTCGAAGTGCTCCTCGAAGGCGTCGTACCGGAGGGTGTCGAGGACGACCAGTGCGACGTTCGTCATGGGTGGGTGTGGGTCTTCCGTCGCATCGTCACCTGTCGGAGCGAACCGCGTTCGGGACGTCGTACCGGACCGCATCGACGAGGTCCCAGACGCCCTTGCGCCAGAGCCAGTCGTTGACCCGCCCCGGGAGGGTGTCGGGGACGAGCACCGCTTCGTAGCGGTCGGGGTACTCCCGCTTCAGGCGCTCTTCGAGGGCCGCGTCGATGCTCGCCCGCGGCGGGTCCGGGTGGCGCATCCGGACCGCGTCCGCGTACGCACAGCGGCCGTCGGCGTCGCGCTCCATCCGCCAGCCGAACTCGGTGTCGTCGCGCCAGCCCGCAAACGCCGGGCGGAAGCCGCCGACGGCGAGCGCCGCCTCGCGGTCGAACGCGAGGTTACAGCCGACGTAGCGGCGCTCGCCGTCGTACGTCCGCCCGCCGTCGACGGCCCCCTCCAGACAGACGAGGTCGGGGTCGCGGTCGAACGCGGCCTCGATCCGGTCGATCCACTCCCGGGGCGGCCGGCAGTCGTCGTCGGTCAGCGCGACGATCTCCCCTCGGGCGGCGCGGATCCCCGCGTTGCGCGCCTCGCAGATGTCGAGGCTCGCGTCGTCGACGACGAGGACCTCGTAGGCGTCGGCGGTCTGTTCGCGGAGGGTCTCGACTACCGCCTCGTGGTCGTTCGCGGGAATCGTCGGGACGACCACCGAGACGCGGGGGTCGGGACGGTCGATCGGCCGCTCGACGCCGGACGCCGCCGCGTCGGCCGCCGTCGCGGTCACCGGTCGGTCACCCCCGGGACGGCGCCGCGTTCCTCGACGGGGAGCGGGTCGTCGGTGCGGTCGTCCTCGTCTCCCTCCGCGCCCTCGACGACCGCCCGGACGTCGCGCTCGAAGCGGTCGCGGTCGTACCGACTCGCGCGCGCTCGTATCTCCGCGGGGTCGAAGTCGTCGGGGTCGAACCGGCTGACGGCGTCGCGAAGCGAGTCGACGGTCGGCTCGAACAGCAGGCCGGTCGTCCCCTCCTCGACCTGGTACTTCGTGAACCCCTCGTCGACGCCCAGCAGGGGTTTGCCGGCGGTCATCGCCTCCGCGCCGACGAGCCCGAAGTCCTCCTGCTTGGGGGCGTAGACGACCGCCGTCGCCCGCGCGACCAGCGATTCGAGGTCGTCGACGTAGCCCCGGACCTCGACGTTGTCGTGGCCGCGGGCGATGGCCTCGATCCGCTCGCGTTGCTGTCCGTCGCCGGCGATCACGAGGCGCTCGTCGAGGCCGGCGAACGCCGCGGCGATCAGGTCGATGCGCTTCTCGGGGGCCAGCCGCGACCACGCGACGAAGTAGCCCTCGTCGCCCTCGTCGCGCCAGTCGCCGGTCACGGGCGGGTAGACCACCGCGGCGTCGCGGCCGTAGTAGCGGCGGATGCGGTCGCGGACGACCTCGCTGTTGGCGACGAAGCGGTCGACGTGGTCGTTCGCCTCCTTGTCCAGCGCCCGCCAGCACTTCGCGTAGGCCTTGACCGCCGCCTCGGCGACGGGCCGACGGAACGACGACAGTCGGTCGCGGTAGAGGTCGTACAGCCAGCGCGGCGGGCTGTGGGGGTAGTGGACGATCCGCTGGTCGGGGTCGGGAACGAACCCCTTCGAGAGCGGCGCGCTCTCGAGGATCACGTCGTAGTCGAGCAGGTCGTCGTGGGCGTCGGTCAGGTCGAGCGCGACGTTGAGCGTCTCCAGCGGGTTCATCCCCTCGTTCTTCCACTCGAGGAGGGGCCGCCACGGCAGCGAGGTGTACTTCGACTGGCGGAACGCGATCACGTCGACGTCGTCGGGCAGGTCGGTGCCGCGCGCGACGTAGGTCGTGTAGATCGGCGCGTCGAGCGCCCGCGCGGCCTCGATGGCGAACGCCTCGCCGCCGCCGATGCCGGGGAAGCGGTCGTGGAGGATCGCGACGTCGGTCACTGCAACACCTCCCTGAGTTCGCGGTCGGGGGTCCACGTGCCGTCCGCGCCCTCGCCGTCGCCGCCCGCGAGGAGGAGTTTCGCGCTCGCACGCGCCAGCGAGACCTGCGTGTCGAACAGCGAGTACAGCGGCTGGAGAGGGCCGAGGGCGTCCCGGGAGCCCGCGGCCACGAACGCCGCCACGCCGGCCGGGACGGCAAGCCCGAACGGGCCGAGGACCGCGAGACTGCCGAGGGTCGCGGCCGCGAGCGAGCAGACGAGCAGCCACGGCGAGACGAGCATGAACCACCAGTTAAAGGGCAGGACGACGCGGCCGTAGGTGCCGTACCGGCCGAGGGCGTCGCGGTGGCGCCACAGCAGGCGGAGCAGCCCCATCGCGCGGCGGTCCTTCTGGCGTCGTCGCTTCCGGAACGCCGAGTGGGCCGCCTCCCGGTACCGGATCGCGGGGTCGAAGACCACGCGGCCGCCGTTGCGCCGGATCCGTAACGCGAGTTCGGTGTCGTCGGCGATCGAGTCCTCGTCGACGGGGACGATGGCGTCGCGCTCGAACGCCGAGAACGGCCCGTGGAAGATCAGCGTCGAGTCGAGGTGCGATTCGAGGGTCTGGATCGTCGCCTGCACGTCGCGGTAGCCACGCTCGACGCCGCTGCCGCCGAGGACCTCGGCGTTGCGCCCGGTGACGGCGGCGACCTCGGGGTCCGCGAGGTTCGCGACGGCCTCCCGGAGCGCGTCCGGCGCCAGCCGGGAGTCGCAGTCGGTCTTGACGACGACCTCGTTCGCCGCCGCGGCGTACCCCTCGTTGAGCGCGACCGCGAGCCCCTCGCGGTCGTCCTTCCGGACGAGCGTCAGCGACGGGGCCGCCCGCCCCTCGAAGAACCGCTCGACGAGGTCGGCCGTCCGGTCGTCGCTGGAGTCGACGACGACGACCTCGACTCTCTCCATCGGGTAGTCGAGGGCCAGCAGGTCATCGAGTTTCGCCTCGACGATCGGTGCCTCGTTGTACGTCGGGAGGACGACGCTCACCGTCGGCTCTCGCGGCCACTTCTCGGCCGGCGACCCGCTCGGCCGGCGGACGGCGTACAGCGCGAGGTACAGCAGGTACGGCAGGCCCGTCAGCGCCAGCAGGCCCGTCAGAAGTCCGACGAGGCGTCTCATACACGTGCCCGGAGTATCGACGCTGAGCGCGAAAACGCGCGCCCTTGCATTCTTCCACTCCCGTCGACGTTCGGTACGGTCACGGGTTCGTACTGGTTGCGGTGACGGGGTGGTCGACCGGACGAGGGGCCGGACCCGGCGAACGAAACCGACCGCGGGACTGCCGACGGGCCGCCGACCGATCGGTGGTCTTTTCACCCGACCCGACCGATCACCAGTTCGTAAACTCCCGGCAACTCCATCACAGTTTCGTTACGCATCCCACATTCGGCACGCTTTTACGACGAGGGGCGAAACACCCGGGTATGGAACGGACAGCGACGGCCGCCGTCGGGCACGACGAACTCGCCGCCCTCAAGCACCTCGCGCTCGATGGCGGGCTCGAAGGCGACCTGAAGATCTCCTGTGCCGCGCTCGCGGACCGCCTCGACGCGTCGAACCAGACCGCCTCGCGCCGCCTCCAGCGCCTCGAATCCGCCGGCTACCTCGACCGCGACACGGTCGCCGACGGCCAGTGGGTCGCGGTCACCGACGACGGCGAGGCCGCCCTCCGCGCCGAGTTCGAAGATTACCGCCGCATCTTCGAGACCGAACCCGAGGTCGAACTCGAAGGGACCGTCACCAGCGGCATGGGCGAGGGCCGCCACTACATCTCGCTGCCGGGGTACAGCCGCCAGTTCGAGGAGCGACTGGGCTACGAGCCGTTCCCCGGGACGCTCAACGTCGACCTCCGCGAGGACAGCGTCCGGCGGCGCAGCGCCGTCGCCTCGCTGGAGCCGGTCCACATCGACGGCTGGGAGGACGACGAGCGCACCTACGGCCCCGCGGTCTGTCACCCGGCGACGGTCGAGACGGCCGACGGCTCGACGTACGAGGGCGCCCACACGATCGCGCCCGAACGGACCCACCACGACGACGACCAGCTCGAACTCATCGCGCCGGCGAAACTCCGCGACGCCCTCGCGCTCGCCGACGGCGATCACGTCACGATCCACGTGGAGGGGCGCTAACATGACGGGACGTGCCAGCGCGAACGCCGGCGAGGCGACGAGCGCCCGGAGCGAGAGCGACGACGTCGAGCGCGCGATGGAGGCGCTGCGGCGCGGCGAACCGATCCTCGTGCACGACGCCGCCGACCGCGAGGGCGAGACCGACCTGATCTACCACGCCGACGCCGTCACGCCGGCGGCGGTCTCGCGGCTGCGCAACGACGCCGGCGGGCTGATCTGCGTCGCCCTCGGCCACGACGTCGCCGAGGCGTTCGACCTGCCGTTCTACACGGAGGCGGTCGACCACCCCGCCGCGGGCGACCACGACCTCGGCTACGACGAACGGTCGTCGTTCTCGCTCACGGTCAACCACCGCGACACGTTCACGGGGGTCACCGACAACGACCGCTCGCTGACCATCCGCTCGCTCGGCGCGGCCGCCGCCGACCCCGACGACGTCGCCTTCGCCGAGGAGTTCCGCGTCCCCGGCCACGTCCACCTGCTGAAGGCCGCGCCCGACCTGCTGGGCCACCGCGAGGGCCACACCGAACTCGGCGTCGCCCTCGCCGAGGCCGCCGACCTCGCGCCCGCCGTCGTCGTCTGCGAGATGCTCGACGGCGCGACCGGCGAGGCCCTGTCCCCCGCCGACGCCCGCGCGTACGCGAACCGCAACGGGTTCGTCTACCTCGAGGGCCGCGACGTCCTCGACCGGCTGGGCTGACGGGCGCGCGGGGTGGAACCGAATCGCGAACGTTCATTATGGAGGGTTCCGTCTCCCTGCCCATGAGCTTCGACGAGATGGACGTCGACACGATCTGGATGGACGGGGAGTTCGTCGACTGGGACGACGCACAGATCCACGTTCTCACCCACGGCCTCCACTACGGCACCGGCGTCTTCGAGGGCGCGCGCTGTTACGACACCGAGAACGGCCCCGCGATCTTCCGCTGGGAGGAACACCTCGAACGGCTCTATCACTCCTGTAAACCCTACGAGATGGAGATCGACCACTCCCCCGAGGAGCTGACCGAGGCCACGCTCGAACTCATCCGCCGGCAGGACCTCGCCTCCTGTTACATCCGCCCGATCGCCTTCTACGGCTACCACTCCCTCGGCGTCAGCCCCGGCGACTGCCCGACCCGCACCGCCATCGCCGTCTGGCCGTGGGGCGCCTACCTCGGCGAGGAGGCCCTCGAAAACGGCATCGAGGTGATGGTCTCCTCGTGGCGCAAACACTCCTCGAGCCAGATCCCGACGAACGCGAAGACCACCGGCCTCTACGTCAATAGCATGCTCGCCGGCGAGGAGGCCCGCCGCCACGGCTACGCCGAGGCGATCGTCCTCAACAAGGAGGGCCACGTCGCCGAGGGCCCCGGCGAGAACGTCTTCCTCGTGCGCGACGGCGAACTCTACACGCCCGGCCTCTCGGAGTCGATCCTCGACGGGATCACCCGCGACACCGTCATCGAGATCGCACGCGACCTCGGCTACACCGTCAACGACGACGTCTCGATCTCCCGGGGCGAACTCCACACGGCCGACGAACTGTTCTTCACCGGCTCCGCGGCCGAGGTCACCCCCATCCGCAAGGTCGACAACGTCGTCGTCGGCGACGGCTCCCGCGGTCCCGTCACCGAGGAGATCCAGCAGCGCTTCTTCGACGTCGTCGAGCGCCGCGTCGACGACTACGAGGAGTGGTTCACCTACGTCTAGTACACCCACCGTTTGCGCTGTGTGCGGTCGCGCCGCGGTGTGGCATCGCCGCTCCCGGCGGGACACAAACGCGGTAAACGTTAGTCGTCGTCGGCGCTGCGCTCGTCGACGACGTCGATCGGGATGCCGGCGTCCATCCCCCGCTTGCGCTCGGCGTCGCCGAAGCCGGCGCTGAGCACGCGGGTGAGCGCGTCCTCGACGTCCTCGTCGAGTTCGGTGATGCGATCGGACTCGACCTCGATGACGAACCCCGTCGTGATGTTCGGCGACGTCGGGAGAAAGAGCACCTCGCGGCCGTCGTCGGTCGTCTTGCCGGTCTTGAACGCCGTCATCCGCAGCCCGTTCCACGTCTCGAGCTTGACCGGCTTCTGGAGCGACTCCTGCTCGCCGAAGGCCGTCTCGGCGGCCATCTTCGAGGCGTTGTAGACGACCCGGAGCCCGGGGACGCGGTTCGCGACGTCGTCGACGATCCGCTCGACGAGGCCGCCGATGGTCGTCCGCATCAGGTAGCCCACCGAGAGCGTGAGGATGATAAAGACCGTCAGCGTGACGAGCACCCGGAGGAACTGGGCGAGTTGCTCGCGGGTCTCGACGGCCTGTCCGGTGTTGCCGGGTACGAGCTGTTTGAGCACGTTCGCGTCGAGGATCAACTCGGGCGTGACCCCGGCGATGATGCCGTAGAGCCAGTAGATGATGTAGAGGGTCACGAGGATCGGCCCGAGGACGATGAGCCCGCTCGCGAAGTCCCGCTTCCACGAGGTCATGTGGAGAGACTCACACCACGGGATTATGAGCCCTTCCCTTCACCGGCCCAGAACCGCTCGCGCGGCGAACAGGAGGTTCTCCTTGCGTTCCATCACCCGGCGGTAGAAGTACGACATCCAGCGGCCCCCGTAGGGGACGTACTGCCAGACCTCGTACTCGCGTGCGAGGTCGGTCTGGGCGTCCTCGCGCACGCCCATCAGCATCTGGACCTCGAAGTCGGTGCCGTGTTCCTCGTGTAACGCGACGGCGTGGTCGATCATCGCCGGGTCGTGGCTCCCGACGGCGATTCCCCCGTCGTAGTGCTCGAAGGCGTATTCGAGCAGGTCGCGGTACTCCCGGTCGACCCGCGCCCTGTCCGTGTAGGCGACGTCGCTCGGCTCGTCGTAGGCGCCCTTGACGAACCGGACCTTCCCCGGCACGTCCGCCAGCCGCTCGACGTCCTCGCGGGTGCGTCTGAGGTTCGCCTGCACGCAGACGCCGACGCCGCCGTCGTGTTCGCGGGCGAGGTCCTCGAAGGCGTCCAGCGTCGCGTCGGTCGTCGTGTGGTCCTCCATGTCGATCCAGACGAAGACGCCGCGCTCGGCCGCGCGGTCGACGATGCCGTCGAGCAGGTCCCGGAAGACGTCCTCGCCGAGGTCCAGACCGACCTGAGAGGGTTTGACCGAGACGCACGCCTCGAGGTCCGAGTCCGCGACGTCGTCGACGAGCGCCCGATACTCCGCGGCGTCGGCCGCCGCGGGCGGGCGTTCGTCGTAGTGTTCGCCGAGCAGATTGATGATCGCCTTGACGTTCCGCTCGTTCAGGCCCCGCACGTGGTCCAGTGCCTCCGCGGGCTCCTCGCCGGCGACGAACCGACTCGCGATCGGTGGGATCATACTGACACGTAGGGTCGCCGTTATAAGGTAGTTCATGATTTCGATCGAGCGGACCGGCCCGCCGCAAACCACCCTCGTTAAGACACGCCGGTTCGTCCCGCCGGACATGGCAGTGTTCGAGACGGTCGCGGTCGCGTTCTGGGCGATGTTGCCCGCCTACGTGCCGAACAACGCGGCGGTGCTCGCCGGCGGCGGCCGCCCCATCGACGGCGGCCGCGAGTGGAACGGCAGGCGGATCCTCGGCGACGGGAAGACCTGGCGCGGGACGGCCGTCGGCACCCTCGCCGGCGCCGTCCTCGCGCTCGTCCTGAACGCCGTCGGCGGGGACGTCGGCGCCGCACTCGGCGTCTCGCTGCCCGAGTTCCCCGTCCCGGTCGTCCTCGCGCTCCCGTTCGGCGCGATGCTCGGGGACATCCTCGCGTCCTTCCTCAAGCGCCGGACCGGGCGCGAGCGCGGCGCCGCCTTCCCCGGCGTCGACCAGCTCGACTTCGTCGTCGTCTCGCTCGCGCTCGCGGCCGCCGTCGCCCCCGGCTGGTTCCGCGAGGTGTTCCTCTGGGACGTCCTGTTCGTGGTGCTCGTCATCACGCCGATTCTGCACGTGGCGACGAACGCCATCGCGTACACGCTCGGGCTGAAAGACGAGCCCTGGTGAGAGCGGTCGACGCGAGGCCGCGCGCTACTCCGTCTCCTCCGCGGACGGTACGTCGCTCGCCGCCCACCGCAGTTCGATGCTGGCGGTGTCGGTCGCAAGCGGGAGTCGCGACGCGGTCACCTCCGACAGGACCTGCTCGGGCGGCGACAGCCGGACGGGCTCGCCGTCGACGACGACCGTCACCTCGCTTGCCGTCGGCAGGCGGGCCTCGAGTCGGTCGATCGACTCGACGACGGCGTCGCTTCCGCCGTCCGCCGCGGACGGGCCGTCGCCGTCCTCGACCGGGACGCCGCCGAACACCGGGCGGACGGACACGTCGTCGCTCCGGTTCGAGAGCACGGCGTTGATCGCCGCGCCGACGAGGACGACGAGACCGCAGAAGTACAGCCACGTCACGACCACGAGAACGTTCCCCAGCGTCCCCCCACCGCCACCGCCGTACTCGAGGTAGAGCTGGAACAGCGACTCGAACGAGACGAGACCGACGGCGGCAAAGCCCACGCCCGGCATCACCTCCGGAACTGACACGTCGGGCTCGTCGGGGAAGAGGTAGTACATCGGCGACAGCGCCAGCCCGACGCCGAGGACGAGCAGCAGCCGCTGACCGAACCAGCCGGCGCCGACTCCGACGTCGACCGACAACGTCGACTCGAGTGCGACGGTCACGAGGAGCACCACCGCGACGGAGACCAGCACGACGAATCCGTCCGCGAGCTGGTCCGCGAACGTGTTCTCGCTCGGCGTCTCGTAGATGTCCGAGAAGGCGGTGTCGAGGCTCCGGAAGATGCGAAGCGCCCCCCACAGGAGGACGACCGCCCCGAGTATCGACACCCCTCTGGACGTGTTCTGGAGTTCGGCGACGAGGACGTCTCCCGCGCCGGGCGTGATCGTCGCGCTGACGATCTGCAAGAACGCGTCCTCCAGTCGCCGGTCGCCCGTGGCCGATATCACGGCCATCACCAGCAACAGCAGCGGCAACAGCGAGACGAACGCGTGGTACGCGAGGCTGCCCGCCATGAACGTGACGCGTTCTGTCCGAAGCTCGTGAACGATAGCGCGAAGGAGCGTCGTCGCACGTACCCTACGTGATCGCATTGGTTCATGGAACAAAAAGCACGTACGAAAAGCCTATCGGGATCGGTCGCCGATCGTTCGGCTCGTCTGTCACGTGTGGGCGGTCCCGGACCGCGTCGGCCCGTCGGCGCGTCCGTTCCACACCGCTTATCCCGGTCCGGTGCGCCTCTCCCGTCGATGACCAACCAGGAACTCATCGACGCGCTCCGGGCGGCCGACGCCGTCCGCTTCGGCGAGTTCGAACTCTCCCACGGCGGCACCAGCGAGTACTACGTCGACAAGTACCTCTTCGAGACCGACCCGCGGTGTCTGGAACTGATCGCCGACGCCTTCGCCGAGCGCATAGACGACGACGCGAAACTCGCGGGGGTCGCGCTGGGTGCGGTCCCCCTCGCCGCGGCGACCAGCGTCGCCGCGGGCGTCCCGTACGTCGTCGCGCGCAAGCAGCGCAAGGAGTACGGCACCGGGAACCTGATCGAGGGACGGCTGGCGGAGGGAGAGGAGGTCGTCGTCCTCGAAGACATCGTCACGACGGGGACGAGCCTCGTCGACGCCGTGGAGGCGCTGCGCGAGGCGGGCGCGACCGTCGAGCGCGCGCTGGTCGTCGTCGACCGCCAAGAGGGCGGCCGCGAGACCGTCGAGGAGGCCGGCGTCGAGATGGAGGCGCTGGTGACCGCCGAGGAACTGCTGGCGGGCCGGGACTAGCTCACTGCCCGTAGGACTCGAACTGCTCGATCACCGTCTCGAGTTCGTCGTCCGAGAGCGTCTCCGGTTCGAGACCGGCCGCGCGCGTTTCGAGGTACAGGCGCGCGAGGCTCTCGACGTGGACCGTATTTTCGAGGGCGGTGTCGAGGTCCCGCGCGGTGACGACCAGCCCGTGGTTCTCGATGAACGAGGCGGTCGCGTCCGCCTCCGCCATCGCAGTCACGATGTTCGCCGCGAGTTCGTCGGTCCCGTAGGGGGCGTACTCGGCGACCGGGACCCGCTTGCCGACGGCGACGATCATGTAGTGGATCGGCGGCAGCGGTTCGTGGGCGACCGCCAGCGCCGTCGACCACGGCGAGTGGGTGTGGACGATCGCGCCGACGTCCTCGCGGCGGTAGATCGCCGAGTGCATCGGCACCTCGCTGCTCGGGGCCATCCGGCCGTCGCGGCGCTCGCCGTCGACGCCGACGACGGGGACGTCCGCGGCGTCGAACGCGTCGTAGGGGACGCCGGTGGGGGTGATCGCGAACGCGTCGCCGTCGGTCCCGTCGCGGACGCTCAGGTTGCCCGTCCGACCGGGCGTGAGCGCGGCCAGTTCCGCCGCGCGGTCGACGACCGCGCGCCGTTCGTCTTCGAGGATCACAGTACCACCTCCGTTAGCTCTTCGAACGCATCTATCCTGTGGTCGGGTTCACGGGCCCCTTCCAGCCCGTCGTCGACGTCGGCGTTGAACAGCACGGTTTCGAGCCCGACGGCGTTCGCGCCCACGACGTCGGCCGTGACGTCGTCGCCGACCATCGCGGCCTCGGACGCCCGGCAGTCGAGCCGTGCGAGGGGGAGCGTGAACATGACCGATCCCGGCTTCTCCCGGCCCGTCTCCTCGGAGGTCAACAGGAGGTCGACGTGGGGTTCCAGCCCCAGTTCGTCGAGTTTGCGGAGCTGAATCCGGGTCGTCAGGTTGGTCACGACGGCGACGGCGACGCCCGCCTCGCGGAGCGTCGCGAGGGTCCCTTCGACGCCCGGGAACGGCTCCATCGCGTCGACGTACCCCTCCCAGTAGGCCTCGCCGAGCGCGAAGGCGTCGCCGATCCGGGGCTCGCCCTCGCGGCGTTCGAGGGCGCGCTTGAAGTAGAGGAACCGCTCGTGGGAGGCGGCCGTACCGCCGAGTTCGCGCTTGACCTCCCGCCGACCCGCCCGGTAGAAGTCCTCGAACCCCTCGCGGTCGAAGTCGTAGCCCCGGTCGCGGGCGGTCCGCAGGGCGGCTTCCTTCCCCGCCTCGTTACAGGGCGGGTACGGGTAGAGCGTGTCGTCGAGGTCGAAGAGGACTGCGTCGACGGACATAGGCTGTCGTGTGCGGGGGAGCGCAAAACGCGTGTCGGTCGCGGAGCGGGCGACGTCGGTTGGTTTATGCCGGGCGGCTTCCTGACGTCGACCGTGAAATTCGTCTCAGCCGAGTACGACGCGGCCGCCGCCGGCGTCGACGCCGAGTTGACCGTCTGGGACCGGCTCAAAGGGTGTTTCACGCCCGAGGACGTCGGCGTGTGCTACTACCGGTATCCCATCGTCGACCAGCAAAACGACGACCTCGACCGGGAGGCGGATTTCGTGGTTCTACACAGGCGGTACGGGCTCGTCGTGATCGAGTGCAAGGGGTACCGGATCGACCACATCGAGTCGATAGAGGGGTCACGGTGGTCGCTGCGGGGGACGACACAGGAGTACGCGGCGCCGTACTCGCAGGCGCGCGACCACGGGTTCCGACTCCGGTCGCCGATGATGCGCGAGCCGACGCTGGTCGACGAGCGCGGCAACTGTCACATCACGATGACGCCGCTGGTCGCGTTACCGAACGTCGGCCGCGAGGAGTGGGTCGAACGCGGGTTCGACGACCTGCCGTCCGCGCCGCGGGTGCTCCTGCGGGACGACCTCACGAAGTCGTCGCTCCGGGAGGCGTTCGAGTCGCTCCCCGGGGACACCGAACTGACCGCCGAGCAGTACGTCGACGCCCGCGCGGTGCTCGGCGGCGGTCAGGCGATCAGCGGCGAGCGCGGGCCCGTGCTGGCCGACGGCGACACGAAGGCGGGGCTCTACGAGACCGTCGAGAAGGGGCTGAAACGCCTCGACGAGCGACAGGAGGAGATCGGGGTCCAGATCCCCGACGGGCCCCAGCAGATCCGGGGGATCGCCGGTTCGGGAAAGACCGCCCTCGTCGCCCGGAAGGCGGCGGCGATGCACGCCAAACACCCCGACTGGAAGATCGCGATCACGTTCAACACCCGGAGCCTCTACCAGACGATTCGCGACTCGGTCAGGCGGTTCTACGCCGACTTCGGCGGCGACGAGCCCGACTGGGAGCGCCTCGAGGTGCTACACGGCTGGGGCGGAAAGAGCGAACACGGGATGTACTACCGGATCGCCCAGGACGCGGGGGTCTCCCCGCACCACGTCGGGTCGGCGAAGGACGCGTTCGACGCCGACGGCCCCGGGGAGTTGCTCGAGGCGTGCTGTCGGGAACTGGTCGCGGAGGCGCCGATCCAGGAGCGCTACGACGCGATCCTCATCGACGAGGCACAGGACATGGAGCCCGCCTTCTACGAGATGTGTTACCGGGCGTTGAAGCCGCCGAAACGCCTCATCTGGGCCTACGACGAGGCCCAGAACCTCACGAGCCTCTCGGCGCCGAGCCCGAAACGCATCTTCGGGACGGACGACGACGGCGAACCGGCGGTCGACCTGAGCGGGTCGTATCCCGGCGGCATCCAGAAGAGCCAGATCATGCGGAAGTCCTACCGGACCCCCCGGTCCGTCCTGATGCTCGCGCACGTCTTCGGGATGGGGCTCACGAGCGACCGCGGCGCCGTCCAGGCGATCACGACTCAGGAGGGCTGGGAGGACATCGGCTACGAGGTCCTCGAGGGCGACTTCCGACGAGTCGGCGAACCGGTCTCGATCCGTCGACCGGCGGAACACTCGCCACACCCCCTCTCGGAGAACCCCGAGGCGAAGCCGTTCGTCACCTTCGACGCGTTCGACGGGAAAGACGCCGAGTTGCGCGCGGTCGCAGACGCGGTCGCCGAGGACGTCCTCGAACACGGTATCGCGGCCGACAACGTCCTCGTGATCCCGCTGGGATCGCCCCGCGAGGCGCGGTCGACCGGCGCCGAACTCGCGGGCCTGCTCGCCGACCGCGGACTGGAGGCCAACCTCGTCTGGAAGGGCAACAAGAGCGTCTTCGCGAAGCCCGGGGAAGTGACCGTCTCCGGGATCAACCGGGCGAAGGGGAACGAGGCCGCCTCGGTCTACCTGTCGAACCTCGAGTACCTCGACGACCCGTACTGGCACGATACGCGCGTCCGGCCGCGAAACGAGGCCTTCGTCGGGATCACCCGGACCCGCGCGTGGTGTCGGATCACCGGCACCGGCGACCACCCGGCGCTGTTCGAGGAGATCGACCGCCTCGTCGCGGACGTGACGGCGGCGGACCCGACGGTGACGTTTCCGGCCCCCGACCCGACCGAACTCGAAAACGAGATCGGCGACGACGAGACGATCGCGACGACGATCGACCAGTTCTGACGCGGCGCCACACCATCACAACGTTTTTAACCTGTTCGGGACTACGCGTATCCACGATGGTAGGTGTCCGCTTTACACGGGCGTTCGCCCGCTTCTAACCCACACCTACCGTGCGCTGTGTCTCGGAGTTCGAATCCCGACCAGCGGACGGTCTCCGTGTCGACGGCACGCCTCGCGGACGCCGCCGGAATCCTCACACCCATGTCAGAACCAGAGTCAGAATCACAGGAGTCGATAGCGGTCGTACTGCCCGACGGATCGGAACTCGATGTCGACGCCGGCGCGACGGTCGAGGACTGCGCCTACGAGATCGGCCCCGGCCTCGGCCGGGACACGGTCGCGGGCAAACTCGACGGCGACCTCGTCGCCAGGGAGGAACCCGTCTACGACGGCGCGGAACTCGAGATCGTCACCGACCAGTCGGAGGCGTACCTGCGGGTGATGCGCCACTCCGCGGCCCACTGTCTCGCGCAGGCCGTCGAGCGACAGTTCGACGACGTGAAACTCGCCATCGGCCCGCCGACCGACGAGGGCTTCTACTACGACTTCGACGACCTCGACGTCGACGAGGACGACCTCGAAACCCTCGAAGACGAGATCGAGGAGATCGTCGAAGCCGACTACGACATCGAGCGCGAGGAGGTCTCGATCGAGGAGGCCCGCGACCGCCTCGAACAGCGGGACGAACCGTACAAACTCGAACTCCTTGAGGAGTTCGCCGCGGAGGGCGAGACGGTCACCTTCTACAGTCAGGGCGAGTGGGAGGACCTCTGTGCCGGCCCGCACGTCGACTCGACGGGCGAGATCGGCGCCGTCGAACTGCTGGAGATCGCCGGCGCCTACTGGCGCGGCGACGAGACCAATCCGATGCAGACCCGGATCTACGGCACCGCGTTCGAGGACGAGAGCGACCTCGAGGCGTTCCTCGAACGGCGCCGCGAGGCCGCACAGCGTGACCACCGCAAGATCGGCCGCGAGATGGACCTCTTCTCGATTCAGGACGTCACCGGCCCCGGCCTCCCGCTGTATCACCCGCCGGGGAAGACGGTCCTGAACGAACTCTCCGAGTTCGTCCGCGAACTGAACGGGGAGGCGGGCTACGACTACGTCGAGACGCCCCACGTCTTCAAGACGGACCTCTGGCACCGGTCGGGCCACTACGAGAACTACAAGGACGACATGTTCGTCTTCGACGTCGGCGACGACGAGTTCGGCCTGAAGCCGATGAACTGCCCCGGCCACGCCGCCATCTTCCAGGACCACTCCTGGAGCTACCGCGACCTGCCGATCCGGTACGCCGAGGACGGGAAGGTCTACCGCCGCGAGCAGCGCGGCGAACTCTCGGGTCTCTCGCGGGTGTGGGCGTTCACCATCGACGACGGCCACCTGTTCGTCCGCCCCGACCAGATCGAACAGGAGGTCGAGCAGATCCTCGAGATGATCTTCACGGTACTCGAGACGTTCGACCTCGATTACGAGGTGTCGCTTGCGACCCGCCCCGAGAAGTCCGTCGGGTCGGACGAGATCTGGGAGCGCGCCGAGTCGATCCTCGAATCGGTCCTCGAGGAGTCGAAGATGGACTACGAGGTAGAGGAGGGCGACGGCGCCTTCTACGGGCCGAAGATCGACTTCGGCTTCGAGGACGCCATCGGCCGGGTCTGGGACGGCCCGACGGTCCAACTCGACTTCAACATGCCCGAGCGGTTCGACCTCACCTACGTCGGCGAGGACAACGAGGAGCACCGCCCGGTGATGATCCACCGCGGCATCTACGGCAGCTACGAGCGGTTCTTCATGGTGCTCATCGAGCACTTCGAGGGGAACTTCCCGCTCTGGCTCGCCCCCGAGCAGGTGCGCGTCCTGCCCATCTCCGACGACAACCTCGACTACGCCCGCGAGGTCGCAAGCGAGTTCGAGGGCTTCCGGATCGAGGTCGGCGACCGCGACGCCACCCTCGAACGGAAGATCCGCGCGGCCCACGACGACCGCGTCCCCTACCAGATCATCGTCGGCGACGACGAGGAGGAGGCGGGTACCATCTCCGTGCGCGACCGGTTCGAACGGCAGGAGTACGACGTCGACATCGACGCGTTCCGCGCCCACCTCGAAGCCGAACGCGACGAGAAGCGGACGGAACCGAACTTCCTGCAGTAGTCGCGTCGGCCCCCGGGCGGTACGGCCGTTCGGACGTGACGTCCGGCACTCGCTGCGGGAGGCGATAGCACGCACGTGGACATCCGCTCGCGGAATCGACATCGACGTGTTCATAGTCGCACATGCGTGAGTATTCCTGCATGAACAGAGCCGAGAAGGCCGCCTTGCAGCTTCGCGCCGTCGACGTGTTGCGGATGCTCAAGGAGACCCGGACGTACGACGAACTGGCCGCCGAGACGGGTCTGCCCGCGGGCGACCTCAACCGCTACGTCAACGGCCACGTCCTGCCGAGCGCGGACCGCGCCCGCGAGGTCGTCGCCGAGGTCGGCCGGGCCGCCCTCGCCGCGGAACTCGACGCCCGCATCCGCGTCGACGCGGACGGCTACGTCGACAACTCCGGGGTCGTCTTCGACCAGCAACTGCTCGACCTCGTCGCGCCGGTCGCCGCCGAGGCGTTCGCGTTCGACCGTCCGGACGTCGTCCTCACCGCGGCCACCGACGGCATCACTCTCGCCGCGTCGCTCGCGAGCTTCTACGGCACCCGGTGTGCGTACGCGAAAAAGCGCAAGGAGACCGCCGTCGAGGAGTTCATCGAGGCCCGCGAGCGTCTCGAATCGGGGATCGAACTCACCTACTACCTGCCGGCGTCGGCCATCGACGCGGGCGAGTCCGTGCTCGTCGTCGACGACCTCATCCGCTCGGGCGAGACCCAGGAACTCCTGTTGGACATCGTCGAGACCGCCGACGCCGACGTCGCGGGCGTCTTCGCGCTGATCGCCGCCGGCGACGACGGGATCGAACGCGCCCGCGAGCACACGGACGCCCCCGTCGGTGCGCTCGTCGACGTCTGATCAGACCCCTTCGATCTCGTCGAACAGTGCCGTCACGCGCCCTTTCACGTCCTCGCGGATCTCGTGAACTTCGTCGAGGTCCCGCCCGTGTGGGTCGGACAGGTCCCAGTCGCGGACCTCGGCGTCGGCGTCGAGGTCGAGCGTCGAACAGCCCATCGTCGCGACGTAGTCACAGGATTCCAGTTCCGCCTCGGTGACCTTCCGCGGCGTGCGACCTGAGAGGTCGAACCCCTCCTCGGCCATCGCTTCGACGACGACGTCGTGGACCTCGTCGGCGGGGTGGGTGCCGCCGGTGAGTATCTCGACCGTCTCTTCGAGGCCGCGGGCCGCCCGCTCTCGCTCGGCGTAGGCCGTCGCCATCTGGCTGCGGCCGGCGTTCTGGACGCACATCAGCGCGATCCGGGTCGTCTCGGTCATACACCGATGGAGCGTCCGCGACCACCTAACCGTTCGTATGTGGGCTACTGTGGGTTCCGTAGACGAGGGAAGTCGCGGCCGCGCTCACCTGACGATCGTCACCGGCACCGGCGACCGGCGGGCGACCGTCTCCGCGACGCTGCCCAGCAGGATCCGGCTCGCGCCCGTCCGGCCGTGGCTCCCGACGATCACGTGGTCGACGTCCTCCTCTTTGGCGTACTCGACGATCGTCCGCGAGACGCCGCCGACGACGGTCTCGATGTCGAGGTCGACGTCGCGGTCGGCCGCCAGGCTCCGCGCGCGTTCGAGGAGGTCCTCGGCGCGGCTCTCGTGGCTCTCCCGGAGCTGTTCGAAGTTCGGTATCGCGCCGCCTTCCATCCCCGTCGCCGCGTAGAAGTCCGCCGGGTCGAGGACGTGCAGCGCCGTCAGCCGCGCGTCGGGATACTCCTCGAGGGCGAACTCGAGGGCGGTCATCGCGCAGTCGGAGTCGTCGATAGGAATCAGCACGTGATCGGGCATACCCGACGGTTGTACCCCGGACGTGTTAAGTCCCCCCTGCCGTAACCGGCCGCCGGGAGCTACCCGGTGGGCGTTTACGAGGGACGGGGCGGCCGACCCGACCGTCTCCTGACCGGCCGACGGGCGGCGGTCTCGCGGTCGCGCGGTGTGCCGCCGCCCGATCCACCGCCCGCTCGCCACCGCGGCCGCCGGCGGTCACGCCGTCGCCACCCGTTCGATCGCGGCGCCGATCCGGCCCGCGTCGGGCCGGTAGGAGTCCTCCCTCGCCGGCAGCGGGACGGGTACGTCGTAGCCCGTCACGCGCTCGATCGGCGCTTCGAGGTGCCACGTCGCCTCGTCGACGATTCTGGCCGTCACCTCGCCGGCGAAGCCGCCCGTCCGGGGCGCCTCGTGGACGACGACACACCGGCCGGTCTCCCGCACCGAGTCGACCACCGTCCCCGTGTCCAGCGGCGAGATCGACTGCAGGTCGATCAGTTCGACGCTCGCGTCGACCGCTTCGAGGGCGCGCTCGGCCTCGCGGACCATCGCGCCCCACGCGACGACCGTCACGTCGGTCCCCTCCTCGACGACGCGGGCCTCGCCCAGCGGGACGACGGACTCCTCGGGGACGGGCCGGCGAATCGCCCGGTACAGCGGCATCGGCTCGAAGAAGAGCACGGGGTCCGGATCGCGGATCGCCGCTCGCAACAGCCCGGCGGCGTTCCTCGGCGTCGACGGAATCGCCACTTTCAACCCCGGCACGTGGGCGTACCCCGCCTCGTAGCTCTCGGAGTGGTGTTCGAGCGCCTTCACCCCCAGACCGTACGGCGCCCGGACGACCATCGGACAGGTCACTCGGCCGCGCGAGCGGCTGCGGATCCGCGAGACGTGCTGGTGGAGCTGGGCGAACGCCTGGAAGGTAAAGCCGGAGAACTGGATCTCGGCGACCGGCCGGTAGCCCGCGGCCGCGAGGCCGACACCGAGGCCGACGATGCCGGCCTCCGCCACGGGGGCGTCGTGGACCCGCCCGGGGAACGCGTCGAGCAGCCCCTGCGTCGCCCGGAAGACGCCGCCGTCGACGCCGACGTCCTGACCGTAGACCAGCACGTCCTCGTCGCGCTCCAGTTCCGCGCGCAGCGTCGTCCGGATCGCCTCGACCACGTTCAGGCGGTCGGCGTCCGCGAAGGCGTCCGCCGAGGCGGCGGTCGGATCGTCGCCCGCCGCGTCCGCGGGCGTGCCGGCGCCGTCGCCCCGGGCGACGCTCTCGGCGGGCGCGACCTCGCGGTCGTCGCCCGCGGCGAACGCCTCGCGCTGGCGGTCGAGGTACCGCGGCGGCTCGCCGTAGGCGTACTCGAACATCTCCTCGGGGTCGGCCCCCTCGGCGAGGTCGCGGGCCGCTTCGATCCCCGCGGCGAGGTCGTCCTCGATCCCCGCCTCGATCGACGCGACCGCCTCGTCGTCCAGCACGCCGCGGTCGCGGAGGTACCGCTCGAACCGCAGGATCGGGTCGAGGGCTTCCCACTCGGCCTCCTCGTCGGTCGTCCGGTACACCGACGGGTCGTCGGCGGTCGTGTGCATCCCCCGGCGGTAGGTGAGCGCCTCGATCAGCGTCGGGACGCCCCGCCGGGCGCGCTCGATCGCCTCGTTCGTGGCGGCGTAGACCCCGAGGACGTCGTTGCCGTCGACCTGAATCCCCTCGATCCCCGCGGCGATCGCCTTCTGGGCGAGGGTGCCCGCCCGGGTCTGTTTCGCCAGCGGCGTCGAGATGGCGTAGCGGTTGTTCTGACAGCAAAAGACCGTCTGGGAGCCGTAGACGCCCGCGAGGTTCAGCGCCTCGTACACCTCGCCCTCGCTGGTGGCGCCGTCCCCGAAGTAGGTGAGCGCGACCGACTCGGTCCCGCGCATGGCCTCGGCCCAGCCGATCCCCGCGGCGTGCAGCGGCTGGGTACCCACCGCGATCGACGGCGGGAGCACGCGCGATCCCTCGGGGGGCGCGCCGCCCTCCTCGAGCCCCATCGCGTAGGCGAAGACCGCCCGCGGCGACCCCCCGCGTGCCAGCGCGGCGGGGTGTTCCCTGAACGCCGGCACGAGCCAGTCGTCGTCCCCGAGCGCGCCCGCGCTGCCGACCTGGGCGGCCTCCTGACCGATCGCCGGCGCGAACGTCCCGAGTTCGCCGCGCCGCTGGAGGGCGATGGCCCGCTCGTCGAGCCGTCGGGAGAGCTTCATCGTCCGGTACCACTCCCGGAGGCGCTCCTCGTCGAGGTCGGGTTCGAGGGACTCGTCTACGGCTCCGTCCTGATCGAGGACCTGGAGGCGCTCGATGGAGAACTCGGCGATCCGCGAGCGTGGCATAGACCCCCTACGACAGCTATCGACTTAGTGGCCCCACGCGGTCGTGCCGGCTTCGAAGACGACGGGCGGAGGCAACAGCGGGCAGCGACGACCCAACTGTTCAGATTTAAAATCAATAGGAAGACATAATTACCCCTCCGTTGTTATCGGTGATTACCAAATGCCAGCGAAACAATCGGCGCGTTTCCTCGCACACTCCGACGCGCGACCGGAGTTGCCGTGGCTTCTCCGGGATGAACCGCGCCGCGTCTGCGAACTGACCGAGCACGTGGATCTTGGGGTGCTGGTCCGTCGAGGATAGCAGTCTCGGTGGCTGCTGACGCCGTTTCCCGGGCCAACTCCCGACCGTTGGCTTTGGGTCGATAAGGATCAATATTTCAACCAGTAGCCGTAGTCGTTAGCATACCTACTCACTGATCACAATGTGGACTGCCCTGGCAACACACGAACTCCGTCGCTTTCGGTACGCTCGAGGAACGTGGCTGTACGTCGGCCTTTGTGCGGCGTACACCGTCGTCTGGCTCCTCGAACCGCGGAGCGAGCCCGAAGCGATCGCCGCGATCGGATCGAGCGTCGCGGTCGGGAGCCTCCAGGCGTCCCTCGGCGTCCTCGCGATGCTCGGCGGGCTCGTCGTGGGCTTCAGAGCCGTCGTCGGGGACCGCGAGTCCGGAACGATGACGCTCGTCGCCGGCATGCCCCACACGCGCCGGGACGTCGTCGTCGGCAAACTCGCCGGTCGAACGGCCGTCGTCGGGGCTGGAATCGCGGTCGCCGTCGGCTGTGCGATCCTGGGCGAACTCCTGCTCTACGGCTCGGTTTCGGTCGTACAGCTCGCCGCCGTCGCCGCGGTGACCGGCTGGTACGCGCTCTGCTGGGTCGCGATCGGGGTCGCCATCTCGACGCTCGCCCGGAGTAGCACCGAAGCGCTCGCCGGCGCGATCGGGACCGCGCTGCTCGCGTTGCAGTGGGGGTCGGTCACCTGGATCGCCTACGAGCGGCTCGGGTCGGCCGGGTCGATTTCGGAGACGTACCTCTTCGTTCGCCGGCTCGCACCGCGGGAAGCGTACCACGTCGTCACAAACTGGATCCTGGGAGTCGGAAACGGCGACGACGTCTTCCTGCCGATGCTCACCCAGCGGGAGACCGACGTGGACGTCATCGGCGTCTTCGTCGTCGACGCGAGCGGGTCGGCTCCGGCGTACCTCTCGGAGTGGCTCTCGCTGCTCGTCCTCGGACTGTGGACGATCGTCCCGCTCGCAGTCACGATACTGCGCGTGCGAACGACCGATCTCGTCTGATACCATGACACGACCCGATATCACGACGCGCCCCCGAACCCGGTCGACCGAGCGTCCGATCGTCGTCGACGGACTCGAGAAGCGCTACGGCGAGACGGTGGCCGTCTCGGCGCTCGACCTCGAGGTCCGCGAGAACGAGATCTACGGCCTGCTCGGCCCGAACGGCGCGGGGAAGTCGACCCTGTTGAACGTGCTCGCCGGATCGGTCCGGCCGGACGCGGGCGAGGCTCGACTGTTCGGTGCCGATCCGATCGCGGACACCGCCGACGTGCACCGACGCGTCGGGACCCTCCCCGACCGGTACGGCGTCTACGAGACGCTCTCGGCTGTCGATCACGTTCGCTACGCGCTCGAGGCCAGAGGTGCCGACGGGGAGCCGCTCGCTCTCCTCGAACGCGTCGGGCTCGGTTCGGTCGGGTCGAAGCCCGCAGGCTCCTTCTCGAAAGGGATGCAACAGCGACTCGTCCTCGCGATCGCCCTCGCCGGTTCACCCGACGTGCTCTTGCTAGACGAACCCTTCAGCGGACTCGATCCCGTCGGCGTTCGACGCGTCTTCGACGTCGTTCACGAGCGACGCCGCGAGGGGGCGACCGTCCTCCTCTCGAGTCACGACGTGGCGCGCGTCAAGCGGTTGTGCGATCGAATCGGCATCGTCGTCGGGGGACGGGTTCGGGTGGAAGGCACGCCGATGCAGGTGCTAGAACGGTGTCCTATCGACGCCGTCCTCGAGATCTGCCTCGAAGCACCCGTAACGAACGCGACCGTCAGCTCCCTCTCGCGGATCGACGGCGTCGACGTCACCGGTTCCGATCGTCGCCTCTCGGTCCAGGTTCGATCGGCTGGCGCCCGGGAGGCAGTCGAGAGGCGGCTGGCGTCGCTCGACGTCGGCGTCGACTCCGTCGTCGCGTCGGAGCCGACGCTGGAGGACGCCTTCGTCCAGTACGTCGCCGGTACGACTGCGACCGAGACCCGTTCGACTGGTGGTGGATAGCGGCGTGACGGGCCGGACGCCCTCGACCCGCGACGCGAACTCGGCCGAGCGAAAATCGAGCGCGGGCCGTTACTTCGCGCGGCCCTGACCGCCGTTGTTCGACGGGCGGACCTTCTCGGCGCCCTTGCCGCGGGTGTGCAGGCCGCGGTTGGACGTGCCCGCGTTGGTGAGCCCGCGGAAGGCGCGGTTCTCGTGGGCGTCGTCGCAGATCCAGTTGAGGTCGTCGTCGTTTTCGATCGCGGGGTGGTTCGGATCGACGAGGATCACTTCGAACCACTTCTGGCTGCCGTCCTCGCCCACCCAGTAGCTGTTCAGCACCCGCAGGTTGGGGTACTTCCGCGAGACGCGCTCCTCGCCGATGCGCTGGATGTTCTTGCGGCGGCCGATCCGGTTGACGCCCTGGCGCTTGGTGCGCCGGCCAGCCGTGAAGCGCTGCTTCCGGGCGGTCCCCTTGCGGACGGAGACGCGCGTGACCACGATGCCCTGTTTGGCCTTGTAGCCGAGTTCGCGCGCCTTGTCGAGGCGGGTCGGGCGCTCGATGCGCTCGATGGCGCCTTGCTTGCGCCACTCCTGTTTGCGTTGCCACTGCAGTTCCCCGAGCTTCCCGTCGTCGGGGTCCTTCCAGGCCTCCTTGATGTGAGAGTAGAAGCTTCGTGCCATGGTTTCACCTGCGGGCGTTTCCTGGTTCAGTCCGCCTCGTCCGAGGCGTTCCACATCCCGACCTGCGGCGCGAGGCCGTGCAGGTGCCCGCCGTCGCCCGCGGACCAGCGAGTCTGTCGACACGTATCCGACTCCGAACTATAAGGGCTTCGAACCCGCCCGCATCCTAGCGATATCGCGGCGGTCTGCCGGAGAGGCCCCCGTCGTCGGCCCCGTCGAGCAGCCAGAGCAGCGTGGCGACCGGGAGGCCGAACAGCACCACGACGAACGTCGTCGTCGCGACCCACTCGTGGCGGCGGGCGGCCAGCGCGACCGTCGCGAGGACGGCCGCGCCCGCGAGCGCGAGCCGGTTCGCGACGATCGCCCGGACGAAATCGACCGCGTCCGACGCCGAGACCGACCGCTCGGCCCCGATGACGGGGAGCGCGAACGCGAGCAGCGCCGCCAGCGCGAGCGCCACCGGGGCGACCGCCTGCCAGCGCTCGCTCGGCGGCGCGACGGTCCCGAGCCCGTACATCGCGCCCGCGGCGACGCCGACGCCGACGAGGCCGGCGACGACGCTCCCGGTCGCGTGCACGAGTTCGACCTCCCGGGTGTCGACCGTCGCCCCCACCCGATCGCGCAGCGACCGCACCGTTTCGCCGAGGTCGACGACGAGGAGCGACGCGGCGACGCCGCCGAAGACGGCGACCGGCTCGGCGCCGCGTTCGGCGCCCGCGAGGGCGGTCGCGAAGAGGGCCACACAGCCGATCCGGAGGAAGCGTCGTCGCCACCGCCACCCGCCGCCGTCGGGAGCGACCACCCACCTGGAGAACTGGCCGAGGGCGACCGCGGCCGCGAGGACGCCGACGACGGCCCACGGGGCGTAACGCGGCGCGACCGGGCCGGCGACGGCGGCGCCGACGGTCGCGCCGGCGGCGACGACCGCGCCGCCGGCGGCGAACGCGACGGTCCGGAGCGGGCAGGGGTCCAGCCACGCGAGCGCCACGGGGCCGACGAAACGGCCGAGAGCGGCGACGCCGGCGGCGAGCGCGCCGCCGCCGACGACGCCGTGGACGAGCCCGCTCGTCAGCGCGAACGCGACGGCCGTCCCCGGCGGCCCCACCGCGGCGAGCGCGGCGTCGAATGCGGCGCCTGTCGCCGGCGACAGCACCGCGAGCGCGACGACGGCGAGGAGGTAGTAGGCCGCGGTCGGCAGGCCGACCGCCCGCTCGTACAGCGTCCGGAGCCGCGGCGGCGTCGCCCGCTCGGGGAGGAGCGGTTCGAGGGCCGGCGCGGCGACCGCGGCCAGGAGGACGGCGACGCCGGCGAGCAACAGCGCCGAGACGAAGCCGGCGAACGGCGTCACGGTCGCGGCGACGAGTCCCGTCCGGGCGGCGGCGAGGACGGCGCCCGCGTGGCCCGCGAGGACGACCGAGACGGCGACGGCGACGACCGCGGCGGCGACGGCCGAGTCGTCGACCGTCCGGACGACCGACTGGCGGTGGTCGTCGACGCCGTCGCCGGCGTCCGGAACCTGCGAGTAGGTCGTCGCGGCGGTTCCGACCGCCGCCAGCCCGGCGACGACGGCGTCGGCGGGGCTCGTGGCCGCCGTCGCGGCGACGACGCCGGCCGCGAGGACGGCCCCGGCGACGAGTCCGACGCTCCCGAGCGCCCGTCGCGACAGCCGCTTCGAGGCCGCGAACGCGACGCTCGCACCCGCGGCGACGCCCGCGAGCACCGCCCCGGCCGTCGGAACCGCCGCGCCGGCCCGCCAGCCGAGCGCCGCGAACGCGGCCGCCGCGAGCGCGACGACGGCGGGCCCGAGGTCAGTCCCGCGGTCGTCGGCCTCGCGGTCCCCGCCGGCGCCGGTCACCGCGACCACCTCCGGGTCCCGCGGTCGACGGCGGCGTGGAGCGGTTCGTCCGGCGCCCACTCGACGACGCGGACGCCGCGGTCCCGCAGGCTGCTGATCCGCCGGGCCCGGTCGAGCCGTTCGACCGTCCCGCCGGCACCGTCGTCGTCGGCGACCGCCGGCGAGACGACCGTCACCTCGTGGCCGTACGCGCGGAACCGGCGGGCGGAGTCGGCGGGGTCGTCGTCGAGCAGCGGCGTGACGAAGACGAGCTGTTTCTCGTCGGCGAGGTGGCGACAGAAGCGGTCGACGCTCCGGTGGGCGTCCGCCAGCCACCCCTCGCGGCCGAACGAGCCACACCACTCGCCCGCGAGCAGCCGTTCGACGCGGGCCGTCTGGTCGCGGCCGCTGCGCGGGAGGAGGTAGTCCCCCCGGCCGCCGTAGAGGGCGACCCCGACCCGGTTGTTCTCGTCCAGCAGGGCCGTCGCGAGCCGCTCGGCGGCGTGGCGCGTCAGTTCGCGGGCGTCGAGTTCGCCCGGCCGGCGGACGACGGCGGTCGCCTCGCGGCGGTCGACGACGACGGCGACGGCCGCCGCGCGCTCCTCGCGGAACTCGATCGTCGTCAGTTCGCCCGTCCGGGCCAGCCGGTTCCAGTCGACGCGGCTCATCGGGTCCGACGGCTGGAACGCCCGGATCGAGTGGAACTCGATCCCCTCGCCGCCGGCGTCGGTCTCGACCCGGCCGGCGTGCTGGATCGTCTCGCCGGCGAGGGGGAGCCGTTCGACGAGGTCGTCACACTCGACGCGGTCGGCGAGCGGGAACCGTTCCGTCTCCCGCTCGCTCCCGCTGACGTTCCGGACGACGGCCGTCGCGTCGCCGAAGTCGTACTCGCCGCGGCGGGCGCGGACGGCGTACTCGACGGTCACCGACTCGCCGGGCGCGAGCGACGCCGCGGCCCGGGGGGTCCCCTCGACCGCGAGGTCCGCCGGGGGCGCGTCGGCGACGCGCACGTCCGGGACCGGGACGTCGCCGTCGTTCGTGACCGTCAGCCGGACGTCGACGCGCTCGCCCGGTGCCGGCCCGGTCGGGTCGACCGCGCGCTCGGCCGAGAGGGCCGTCGGCGGCGGCCCCGTCGCGTGGCCGTAGGCGGCGTACGTCAGGCCGACCACCGACGAGAGGAATATCGCGGCGTTCTCGACGAGGACGCCGACGCCGACCGCGACGAGCGCGACGGCCAGCCCGACCCGCCAGCGGTCCATCGCCGTCATCGCCCGCCCTCCGCGTCGTTCGCGAGCGCGTCTATCTCGGCGATCGCCGCCTCGAACTGGCGGCGGTCGCGGGCCCCGTGGACCCAGTCCTCGACCCTGATCCGCAGTGGCACCTCGACGTCCTCGGCGAGGCAGGCCGCCGCCCGCGGGTCGTCCGTCCACGTCCCGTCCCGGACGCTGGCCGCGGCCTCCTCGGTGCTCAGGTCGTCCCGGTCCGCGAGGACGTCGATGGCCGTCTCGCGAACCCGCCTGCGGGCGAGCAGGCTCCGGCGGACCCGGCGGCGCAGCGACGCCCCGTCGAGGCCGGGTCGCTCGACGAGGTAGTCGATCGTCGCGCCGACGCGTCTCGACTCGGCCGGGGGACCGTCCGACGGTACGGGGAGGCGGTCGTCGGCCGCGCCGCCGGCCGTCCGGAGCGTCGCCGCCCCGACCGCGACGGCCAGCAGGCCGGTCCCGACGACCAGCGAGTCCCGTCCGAGCGCGGCGAGTGCCGCCGGGAGCGCGCCGAACGCGGCCGCGAGCGCGACGGCCAGCGCGGCCCCGCCGACGGCGACGAGGAGCGGGCGCTTCACGCCCGCTCACCCCCGGCTCCGTCGTCCCCGTCGCGGCTCGCCGCGCGCTCGATGCGCTCGTAGGCGTCGCGGGCGCGCCGCGTCCGGTCCGGCGTCGGCGGGTAGTCGCCGTACCGGACCTCGCGGAACGCCTCGGTGAGCCGCGAGACGGCGTCGGCGGGCAGTCCCCGCTCGACGGCGGCGCGGGCGTACTCGCCGGGCGTACGCGAGCGACGGCGACGCACGGGGACGAGCGAGCGCAACTCTTCCCACATCTCCTCGATCGTCTCCGGTTCGGGCTCGGGTTCGGGGTCCGGATCGGCGGCCGGCCCCGACGCCCTCGCGTCCCGCGACGGCCGCGACCGGCGCCGGCGCCGCGAGCGGATGCCCGCGAACAGCGACGACAGGCCCGTCGACAGCGAGAGGCCGCGTCCGAGCCCGCCGACAGCGAACGCGAGCCCGGAGGGGACGGCGGCGAGCGCCGCGACGACCCCGCCGCCGACGTCGCGGCTCAGGGCGCCCAGACCGGCCCCGACGCCGCGGGCGACGCGCGAGAGGCCGTCGACGGCCGCGGGCAGCGCCCGGGAGGCGCCGATGGTCGCCAGCATGGTCGCCTGCGGGATGCGCCGGAGCCGCAGTCGGAGCCGGGGGAGGCGCCCGTCCGGGAGGTCCGCGAGGTCCTCGTCCGAGACGCCGGGGTCGCGGGTCGGGTCGGCGAACCGCCACAGGGTCGAGACGACGGCGCCGACCGCGACGAGGAGGGTCCCGAGGACGAGGATCGACCCGACCGCGGGCGAGTCGCTCGCGGTGCTCTCGGGTCCGTCGGCGGGGTCGTCGCTGGCGTTCTCGTCGCCGTCGTCGGCTCGCGCGTCGTCGTCTCCGTCGCTGACGTTCTCGTCGTCTTGCGTATCGTCCCCGTCGGCGGCGCTCTCGTCGTCCCCTTCGTCGGCGCTTCCCTCGTCGTCCGCGTCGGGGAGGTCGCCCCCGCTCGTCCCGCCGGGGCCCGTCGCGCCGTCGACGTAGTACCCCTCGTCGACGGCCTCCCGGTCGGGGTAGTCGCCGTAGCCGGCCGCGGGGAAGAAGGCGGCGCCGACGACGACCGCGAGGATGCACGAGGCGATCAGGGCGGCGTTTCGGCGGTCGTGTGGCACACGGTGTGCACGTCCGTCGGGGATCAAATCTGTTACTGTTCGGTCACTACCCGACCCGCCGGCCCCGGCCGGTCCGGGACGAAACTGTTTTCGTCCGACACGTTCCAGCGGGCGTACGGATGGCCGACGACCTGTCCCGCCGGATGGCCGCGACGCTCGCCCTGGTCCTCGCGATCGACGCCGCGCTCGCGCTCCTCGCGGCCGCGCTGCTCGACCCGTGGCTGGGGTCGCTCCTCGCGGCCGCCGGCGTCGCCTCGTCGCTCGCCCGCCACGTCGCCCTCTCGGTCGCGGTCCTCGCGGTCCTCGTGGCGGCCCAGTTGCGGTACGCGCGGCGGGAACTGCTCGCCGAGGCCGACGCCGCGCCGACCACCGCGGAGGCCCACCCCGACCTCCACGCCCGCGTCACCCGCCTCGCCGCGCTGGCCGACGCGCCCGTCCCGGCGGTGGCCGTCGCCGACGCGGACGTCCCGAACAGCTTCGCCGTCGGCGGCCTGCGCTCGGGCACCG
Source organism: Salinilacihabitans rarus (assembly GCF_024296665.1). Classification (NCBI taxonomy): domain Archaea; kingdom Methanobacteriati; phylum Methanobacteriota; class Halobacteria; order Halobacteriales; family Natrialbaceae; genus Salinilacihabitans; species Salinilacihabitans rarus. Next base: position 1,505,464 of record NZ_CP100762.1, read on the forward strand.
TCGTCGTCAGCCGGGGGCTGCTCGACCGCCTCGATCCGGCGGAACTCGACGCCGTCCTCGCCCACGAACTCGCCCACCTCACGAACCGGGACGCGCTCGTGATGACGCTCGCGTCGTTTCTCCCCGCGCTGGTCTCGGACGAGTACGCCCTCCTCGAAGACGACCTGCCGGACGGGGCGCGACCGCTCGTCCTCGGCGGCCTGTTCGTCGCCGGCTACGTCCTCGCGTCGTCGTTCGTCGAGGCGCCGCTGCTCAGCGCGACGGCCGTCGTCCAGTACCTCGTCGCCGCCGGTGTCACCGTCCTCGTCGGCGGCGTCGCCCTCGGCCTGCTGGCGACGCCGGTGGTCTACCTCGCCCGCTCGCTCTCGCGCCAGCGCGAGTTCGTCGCCGACCGGGGCAGCGCCCGGTTGACCGGCGACCCCGCCGCGCTGGCGAGCGCCCTGTCGACGCTCGACGACGCCGTCTCGCCGCCGACGGCCGACGCTCGCGGCCGGTACGAGTACGCCGGCCTCGACGGGATGTGCCTGCTGCCCCACGGGTTCGACGAGGGCGGCGACGCCGACGACGCCTTCCGCGTCGAGACGCGAGCCCACCCGCCGACCGCCGAGCGGATCGATCGGCTGCGCGAACTGGCCGCCGAAATCGCGACGGGCGGGTGAGTCGGCCGCCGGCCGATTCGCGACGGCTCTCTCGAACGTTCATCACGGAGTGATTGTCACGGAAAATTTCATTAATTCGCGGTCCGCGGGCCTGCACATGGTGGACGAACCCGAACGATCCGCCGACGAACCGACGTCGATCGGCCGCCGACGACTGCTCTCAGCGACCGCCGGCGGACTCGCGGCCGGGGCGCTGGGCCTCCCCGCCGGGACGGTCGCGGCGGAGACGGGGGAGACGGTGACCATCCTCCACGACACCCACCTCCACGGCCGCTTCGGCGACCCCGACGACGCGGGCGCGATGGACCTCGCCCGGTACCACGCGCTCGTGGCCCAGCGGCGGGCGGCCCGCGAGGACGCCCTGTTCCTCGGGATCGGCGACGACATCGCCCCCTCGATCATGGGGCTTGCCTACCAGGGCGAGCACATGATCGAGGCGCTGAACGACGTGCGACCGGACGTCGTCGGCGTCGGCAACCACGAGTTCGACTTCGGGATCGACGTCGCGACCGACCGGTTCGCCGAGAGCGAGTTCCCGTGGGTCGTCGCCAACCTGCTCACGCCCGAGGGCGACCCGATCCCCGGCACCCAGCGGTGGACCACCCGCGAGGTCGGCGACCTCACCGTCGGAATCTTCGGCTGTGGCGTGGGCAACTTCCACTCGATCACGGACTACCCCGACGACTACCGCGTCCTCGACCCCGTCGAGGCCAGCGCGGAGGCGACCGCCGCGCTGGAAGCCGAGGGTGCGGACGTCGTCGTCCTCGCCTCGCACGCCAACCACCGCACCCACTACGAGATCGCCGAGGCCGTCGACGGACTGGACGCCATCGTCGGCTCGCACTCCGAGGTCGTCTTCGACGAACCCGAGGTCCACCACGGGACGATCATCAGCGAGTTCGGCGACGAGTTCGACCACCTCGGCGAACTCACGCTCGACGCCGACGGGACCCTCGTCCGGTGGGAGCGCCACGACCCCGACCCGCGCGCGATCGACCCGGACGCGGGGATGGCCGACATCGTGAGCCGGTGGCGAGACTCCCTCGTCGCGGACTACGGCCGCGAGTACTTCCGGAGCGAGGTCGAACTCGACGCCCGCTTCGACACGAACTACGCCCGCGAGAGCCGACTGGGCAACCTGATCTGTGACCTGCTGGTCGAGTACGCCGAGGCGGAAGCGGGCGTCGGCGAGGTCGACGTCGCGCTCACGAACGCCGGCGGCATCCGCTCGAACTCGGTCTACGGGCCGGGCGGTATCACCGGCCTCGAGTGGCTCGACGTGTTCCCGTTCCCCAACACCATCGTCACGCTGGCGATCGACGGCGCGACCCTCGAAACGCTGCTGGAGAGTCAGGTGGCCGCGCTGCCGTGGTCGGCGTTCGGCGCCCAGCAGTCGGTACAGGTCGCCGGCGTCCAGTACGAGTGGTCGGGCCACTTCGGCGACCCCGCCGTCGACACCGTCTTCGTCGGGGGCGACCCCCTCGACCGCGAGGCGACGTACACCTTCGTCACGAACGACTACGTCGCCGGCTGGGACCTGTTCGAGGACGCCGCGGTGCTCCACGAGTCCGACGAGTTCGTGGGCTTTATCACGCTCGACATGCTCGAAGGCCGGACCGTCGCGCCCGAAATCGAGGGCCGAATCCTGCGCGTCGACGCCGACGCCGGCGCCCCGACCGAGGTCGTCCGCCGCCGCGGGGAGACGCGCCTGCGGTACGACGCGCCCGGAGCGATCGACGCGCTCGCCGAGGACACCGTCTACGGCCTCACCCGGGCGGGCGAGCGCCTCGACCCCGAGCGCGTGACCCTCGACGGCGACGCTCTCCGGGTCGTCTTCCGGACCGGCGACCTCCAGTCGTTCCTGCGGGGCGACCCCGACCGCGACCTGCGGGTCTTCGGCGCGTTCGACCCCGACGAGTCGTACTACGGCTACGAGGACGGCGACGGCAACCTCCTCGACCTGCCGGTCGCCGCGGCGTGGGACCGCTTCGTGGCGAAGGCGAGCGTCCCCGGCGACGCCGTCCGCGGCGGGTAGCGGCCGGCCGCCCGACGGGATCGGCCACGAGACTGAAAGTATATACGTTCCCGCCGACACGTCGCGGTATGAACGCCCTCCGCCAGCCCCGCCGTCGCGTACTCGGCGCGGGCGCCGCGGCCGTCGCCGCCCTCCTCGCCGGCTGTTCGGACGTCTCGACCCGCGACCCGCCCGAGGACGAGGGGCGGGGGCCGCCCGACGACGCGATCACCGATCCGGCGATCGAGACCCTCCGCGCGGACGGCGACGAGCCCATCGTCCGCCCGCCAGACGAGGAGGCCCCGCGGAGTCCGTTCTTTCTCACCGACGCGGAGTCCGCCGCGGCCGTCGAGTTCGACCGCGAACCCGCGGGGACCGACGACGCCCGCGCGTTCCTCGAAGAAGCCGACTACGACGACGAGACGGTCGTCGTCTACCAGGGTCCCGTCGACGAGTGCTTCGAGCGCCGCGTCGACTATCTGGTGGCGACGGAGGACGACTTCGACCTCGAGTTCTGTTGGGTGATGCGCCCGGCGACCGTCGCGTGCGAGGCCGGCCGCCAAGAGACGCAGTCGACGTTCGTTCGGGTGCCGTACCCCTACGACCAGCCGCCGACCACGGCGTCCGTCGGCGAGGGCTCGTCCTGTCGGAGCGCCGTCCCCGACGAGGACGCGGAGGGGCGCGAATGAGCCGCTTCGAACGCCGCTCGCTGCTCGTGTCGCTGGGAACGGGCCTCGCGACGGCCGTCGCCGGTTGTAGCGAGATCATCGGCTCGGACGACTCGCGCCCCAGCTTCGATCCCGACGAGTTGGCGGCGATCGTCGCGACCGACGCCCCCGACGTCGAGCGGCCCGCGCCCGTCCAGCCGAGCGAGGCGGCCGTCGAAGCTTCCCTCGACCGCCTCGACGACCTGATAGCGTCCGTCCCGGACCCTCTAACGGCCGAGCACGTCCCGAACGAAGCCGCCCGACGCGAGATCGCACGCACCCGCGAGCGCGCGGCCGACAGACGCGACGACCTCGACGACGCGCCCGACCGCTTCCGCGCCGCCCGCGGGACGGCCTCGGCCCGGCGGTACGCCGGCGAGGCCGCCGGCGCCTACCGCGCGGTGGAAGGCGCGTTGAGCCGCGAGGACGTCGAGCGCGAGCGCGAGGAAATCGGGTCCCGCGTCGAGGAGCGAGCCGCGTCGATCGAGTACGTCGGCGAGGACCGACAGCGGACGCTCCTGTTGACCCACCACTTCGAGAGCGACCTCGCCGCCGCGGGGCGGTGGCTCTCGAACCGGCCGCGGGAGGAGACGGCGCCCGAACTCGAAGTCGGGGAAGTCGTCGGCGGCGTCGAGCACGCCGACGCGACGGTCGCGCTCGTCGACGACCTCGCGGCGCGACACGCGGCCCGAGTCGACGACGGGCGATCGTTCGCCCCGGCCTTCGACGCCGCGTTCGCCCGGTCGCTGGAGGCGATCGAGGACGCCGACGTCCCCGACTGGGAGGCCGATCCGTCGACCCACGTCGACGCCGACATCGCGGACACGCCGGCGGCGCGTCTCGTCGTCGAGGGCAAGGCGTCGATCCACCGTACGAGGAACCGGGCGACGGACGCCGCGGCGGACGACTGGACGGCGACCGCCCTGCGGGCCGCCTGCGAGTTCGAGCGCGACCTGCGCGCCTTCGAGGCGGTCCGCGCGGCGGTCGAGGACGGCGCTCACCGACGCATCGAGGCGGTCGACGACGTCCGGGAGGTCAGGAAGACCGCGCTCGACCGGGCGGCCGACGCACCGTTCGACCCCGGCGCGCCGTCGCTCGGCGGCGACCTGCTCGCGGACGCGTACGATCGAATCGAACGCGAGGACGGGGGGATCGAGCGCGAGATCGAACACGGATACGGCTTGAACGTACAGAGTGTGTACGTCGAGTACGCCTGGATCGCCGCGCGGGTCGAGGCGTTACCCGACGCGGTGGCCGTCCTCGAGGAGCGACTGGAGTGAGCCACACGGTCGGCCCGGCCCCGCGACCCGAGATGTAGATATCGTTACAGTCGTTGCCCTCCCAGCCACGGACGGACGCTCATGCGCGAGTTCACCGAGGACCAACGCGAGCAGGTTCGCACCCTCCTGGGCCGCAACGAGAGACGGATCGAACGGAAGAAAGAGCTCCAGCGGGAGGGTCAGGTGGCAGACGAGAAGATTTCGACGTTCTACTCCGGTCTCGCACGAAAATACCGGACGGTCGGTATCCTCTCGATCCCCGAGGGGCGTGTCTCCGACGCCCGGCGCAACTTCTCGGCAGCGGCGGCGGCGTACCTGCGGAGTGCGCGAGAAAGCAGCGTCGACGTCTTCGCCTCGTTGTCGCTCGCACGCGGCATCTACGCTGCGGCGCTGGCCGGCGACGACGCGACGTTGCGGGCGTGTGCCGAGCGCGTTCGCGAGTTACACCGCGAGTACGATCCGGACGCGACCGACCCGCACGCCGATCGGTTCTACTTCGCCGGGTGTCTTGCGGGTGCGGTCGTCGACGAGGTGACGGACGACGAACTCGCGACCCTCGAGGAAGTCAACGAGCGCAAGCCGGAGACCGAGGCGCTCTACGGCCGGGCGATCATCGACTTCACGACGGGCGTTCGTGACGACGATCGGGACCTGATCGAGACGGCCGTTCGAACGATGCTCGAGTATCACGAGCGGCGATGCGACGACGTCGTCGACCTGATTATGGCGCCGGAAGCGACGGCGCTACTGCTCGTCGCTCGCAGCGGGGGCTACGACGTCGACGTCACCGCCGAGTTCCTCCCGGCGGAGTTGATCGATCCGCCGGAATGACGTCCGACGGGTGCTAAACCGGGACCTCGACGCGACGTCCGGCGCCGGCGTCGTGGAGCGACTGCAACACAACTCCGAGAGACACTGCCGCGGGTCGTCCCGGCCCCCTCGACGTCGACGGACCACGGGATTTCGTATACCGAAATGCGGTTTACTAGTGCGACGCGCGACCGACGACACAGGACGAAATCGGGCTCGACGACGGCCAAAAGCGTCGAAAACGACCGCTCGGGCCGCGAGGTCAGTCCGCGTGCGCCTCGACCGACTCGAACGTCCCCGCCTCGATCGACGCCGCGACCGCGTCGGCGTCGAGGTCGTCGGGCACCGCGCGGGGGTACTTCCGCCGGAAGTAGCCAAGCAGGTTCCGCACGTCGCGCCGGAGGAACTCCGCGGCGTTGGCGTGGTCGGTCGGGACCGCCTGGGGCCAGTCGAAGATCGTCACGCCCTCCTCGGCGACGAAGACGTTGTACTCGCTCATGTCCGCGTGGACGTACCCCGCCTCGCGGGCGCGAGCGATCTCGCCCAACAGCAGTTCGAGGACCCCGACCACCTGCTCGTCTTCGAGTTTCGCCCGCGAGAGTTCGACGCCGGGCATCTTCTCCATGACGATGGCGTGGCGGTTCTGGTCGATCGGCCGCGGGACGGAGACGTCGGGGTAGAGCGCCTCGAGGGTCTCGTACTCGCGCTCGGCGGCCTTCCGGGCGGTGTACATCCACGAGACGTGGCGGTTCTCGGAGGTGTAGTCGCGCTCGCGGTTGACCTCGCGGAAGTTGGTGTACCCCTCGCGGTGGTACTTCAACGCGAGGGGCTTGTAGGATTTCACCTCGTAGACGTCGCTCTCCTTGCCGACGCCCAGCGGCGAGCCGAACCCGGAAATCGTGTCGCGCTCGACGAGCGCCCGCAGCGCCAGGACGTCGTACCCCTCGAACTGGAGAGTATACCCCTCGTACTGGATCGTCTTCTTCTCGACCAGCCCCCGCTTGAGACAGCGTTCGAGCCGGTAGTCGACCTCCTCTTCGGTGAGCCCGGAGAACTTCGGGAGCTTCTCGCGTTGGACCCACTCGGAGAAGCGCATCCCCTGTTCGACCCCCGAGAGGAGGTAGAAGTCCTCTGGCTCGAGTTCCGGCAGGAGGCCGGCGACGTTCCGCACCATAGCACGGAGTAACCGGCGGGTGCGTAAAAACGTCGTGACCCGCGAGAAGCCGCGAACGGCGCTCGGAAATCGGGTCCAGTGGGCTCAGCTCTCGAAGATTTCCGCGAGTTGCTCCCGCATGAACTCCCGTCGGTACTGCCGGCGTTCTTCCTCCGAGAGGTAGTTCTTCAGGACGACCGAGGAGTCGGAACTGCCCTGTTCGGCGGCGATCACGTCCAGGTTCTCACGGAGGTTCTTGATCGCCTGGTTGTAGGTGGTATACCAGAACCGCCGGCCCATTTTCGAGGTCGGCACCTCGCCCCGGACGTGGACGTCGGCCTTCTCGGCGAGACGCTGGAACCGGGCCTGGACCGTCTCGCCCGTAATGTGGCCGCTCGAGGAGCGACTCGACGGGAACAGGTACCCCGACCACCCGGGGTCGTCGTCCCCGAGCCGATCGATCCGCTCGCCTAGATCCGGTACGCCGTAGATCAGCGCGACCGTCCCCGGTCCGTTCTTTCGCTCGTCGCCGAAGGCGATGTGTGGATCGTCGCCTTCGAGAACGAGTTGCGAGGTGTGCAACGCCGCGACCTCGTTGCGCCGCAGGCCCCACGCACAGAGCGCGAGGACGACCAGTTCCTCGCTTTGAGATTCCGCGGCGTCGTAGAGCCGACTCACCTGTCGGCCGGTGAGTGCGGCGTTGTCCGGCTCTTCGCGGGACCAGTTGTACTCCTCGTCGATGTGTTCGACGGGGTTGAACGCGGCCTTGGCGCGCCGTCCGAGGTGCTCGTAGAACTGGCTGACGTCGCTCAAGTACCGGAGTTTCGAGGCGTCGGTCCCCAGTTCGTAGTTGAGTTCGTCGAACACCACCAGGGAACGTCGAATCTCGTCGCTCTCGTCGGCGGCGTCGGCCACGCGGTCGACGAGGTCGGCCTGCCCGTGAACCTCTCGGTAGATCCGAGCGTAGGTCGCGAGTCGCGACTGCTTGGTCCGGACCGTCGACGTGGCGAGTTGTCGTCGGCGCTCGAGGGTCTCCAGGTACGACTCGAGTTCGTCGACGGTGGTTTCGTCGTCGATCCCCCACTGGTAGGCCCCCGACGAATCGGATTCCTCGTAGCCGACCGTCGCCAGGAAGTCGGTCAACGTCATCTCGTGGTGTTCCCGCAGGGCGTAGGCGATCCCGGAGTAGCCCGCGTCGGCGACCTGCTGGTAGGACGGCCGTTCCTCGAGGTCGACGCCGGCACGTTCGAGCGCGGGTTCGATCTCGTCGCTCCAGAACGACTGGAGTTCCTCGAGGGACATCCGCGACCAGCGGACCTGCGTCTCGCCGCTGCTCATCGGTCCCCCTTGCCGTCGCTCTCGACGTGCCCGTTCGTCGGTCGTCGCTGGTCGGACGTTCGATCACCGTTCGCCCGCTCGCTCGCTCGCCCGGACTCGATCCTGTCGGCTACGAAGAACGTTCGCCCCGGGAACGGAGCCCCGTCTTCATCGGTTCGACCCCGGGGGTCGCGTCCGCATTCGCCGGTTCCCGATGCAGGTCTTCCGACCCCGACTGACTCGATGATCGTCATCTCCTCTCTTCACGTTCCCGTGACAGTCACGTAAAACTACTGCTTAATCGGTTGTCGTGTAGTGGACAAACGACTTTAGCAACTGTGACGGCGGCCCCACGATAAATTTTGCCGCCGAAATAACAGAAACATATTGTTTCTATAACGGGGCGGAATATACGCACCGGCGGGCGCGAAACGGTGGAGTCGTGGACGGAATTCCACCGCGACCTCGCCCGTCCTGCGCCGGTCGAGTGCGAGCGGTGGTCGAGGACAGGGACGGCGGCGTTCCGAGGGGGGACCGATCACGGCTGTCACCAAACTACTGATTCGAGGCGTGGGTAGTACTCAGGCGGCGTACGGGGGACCGGACCAGCGCTCTCGTCGTCGCGCGTTCGGTCGTCCCCCAACCACCTCGGGAAGTATCGCTCTCCGTTCGCCGACGGCGTGCCACCGAACGGATCGAACCCCCCTCGAAACGAGGGATCGATCAGTTTCGAGTCCCGTAGCACTCGGTGCGTCCGTCGCCGTGGGGCCACTCGCCGTGACCTCCCGTGTGTCGACGTCTCCGCGAGGACCTCGGGAGAACGTCGTCACGTCGTCCGGGACGCGACCTCGGAACGGACTTCTCGCACTCTACTTCCGGATTTCGGCTGTTTCGGGCGGTCGATCTGCAGAACCCGTTCGTGGACTCGTGCCAGCAAATAAACCGAATAACGCTATATCTTTTCGAGGTGGTACGGACACGAGTTCGGAGGGCGGAGACCGACGAACCCGCGTGCTATTTCACCCTGTCAGGGGAGCTAGCGCCACTTCTGGCCACTCTACGAAGAAACGGCCTCGTTGAAGCCTCTGCGGTCGATACAGACTGCGTGCTGCATAGAGAGGGTGAGTGCAGCAGTTCGCACAGGACAGATAGCCGTCTACCTGACGTGCTTCTCCATAGTGATCTCGTCGTAATCGCGGTATTCGAGCGGGTAGTGCCCGGTCGTTTCGTAGCCGCGGTCGCGATAGAACCCGGGGAGATGGGGGTGATCCTCAGGCGTAGTCAACCATACGATCGCGTAGCCGGCGTCCCGTGCCCACTCCTCAGCGAAGTCCATTAATTCGCTCCCGATGCCCTGGCTTTTCCACTCCTCGTGAACGCCGAGTCGGCTGAGTTTGACCGTGTCCGAATCGGTCGCTTGGAGGCGCACTCCGCCGACGATCTCTCCTCTAACAGTGGCGACGAGCACGTGAGCGGTTCGAATCCATTCGGCAACCGTCCCCGCCGTGACGGATTCCGCTTTGGCCGGAAATCCGAGGCGGCGGTTTTCTCGATACGCGTTCCGGTAAACCGCGGCGAGTCGTTCAGCATCCTCGACAGACGCCTGTCGGATGCTCGGCTTCGACATGCATTCAATACTACCAATGTCGGTATTCAACGCTGTGATTGTGTGGATCCTGTGTGCTACTCTCCGGGACAGACAACGCTGGGTTCGGCGGGGGCAGCGTGCAATATACGCGCCCTCTATTCTTCGACCGGGGTCGCCGCTGTGGTGCGATCGCGTCTCGGAGAAACCATCGAAAAGGCAACTCGATCGCGCTCCCGATCGATGGAGGGGTCCGTCCCGAGCCCCATCGGAATCGATTTGCACGTTGCTCGCGTGCACCGTACTATGACCGACCTCGCCGACCGGAAGTGGCGGTTGATCCGGGACGACCCCCGCGAGGGGCCCCTCCAGATGGCCCTCGAGGAGGTGGCCGCGCGGACGGCGCTCGAAGACGACCTCCGGACGGTCCGGGTCTACTCGTGGGAGCCGAGCACGCTGTCGCTGGGCTACCGACAGGACGCCGAGACGGTCGACTGGGCGTACTGCGAGCGGGAGGGAATCGACGTCACCCGCCGCCAGACCGGCGGCGGCGGAATCTACCACGACCGGTACGCGGACATCTCCTACACGATCGTCGCCCCGACGGCCGAGGTCCCGGGCGACCTGATGGACTGTTACGACCTGTTCTGCGAACCGGTGCTCGGGGGGCTGGGGCGGATGGGCGTCGACGCCGACTTCGCGGCCGCCGAACGGGACGCGATCTACCAGCCCGCCTGTTACCTGCGCGACATCAATCCGGCCCACGACGTGGTCGCGCCGGCGAGCGCCGGCGCGGACGCGCGGAAGGTCAGCGGCAACGCCCAGTACCGCCGGCGCGACGTCGTCATCCAGCACGGTTCGATCAGCTACGACCTCGAACCCGAGCGCCACGTCGGCGTCTTCGAGACCGACGTCTCGGCCGAGACGTTCGCCGACCGGGTGACGAGCGTCCGCGAGCAGGCCGGCATCGACCGCGCGGCGGCGGTCGACGCGCTCGCCGACGTGTTAGGCGAGTGGTGCGACGCCGACGAGGGCGACTGGCGGCCCGAGGAGGTCGCGGCCGCCCGCGAACTGGCCGAGCGCAAGTTCGGCAACGAGGCGTGGATCCGCGAGCGGGAGGTCCCCGCGGCCGCCGGCGACTGAACCGTCGTTTGCGAAACCCGGCCGCGGCGGTCGTCTCCGTTATACCTATCACGAACCGGTACTGACGGGGTTCCATGACCATGCACGTCGGCGCGCACGTGTCGATCTCCGGGTCGCGGGTCTCCTCGGACGAGGAGACGCCGCCGTACGACGACGTCCGCAACGCCGTCCACCGGCAGGTCGCCTTCGGCGGCAACTGCGGACAGATCTTCACCACCTCGCCGCAGGTCTGGGCCCAGCCCGAAATCGACGACGAGGCCGCCGCGGGCTTTCGCGAGGCGACCGCGGAGAAACTCGACGGCCCGTGGGTGATCCACTCGGCGTACCTCGTCAACCTCTGTACGCCCAAGGAGGACCTCCGCCGGAAGTCCCGTGAGAGCCTGCAGGCGGAACTCGACGCCGCCGAGAAGCTCGGCGTGCCGTACGTCAACGTCCACCTCGGCGCCCACACGGGCGCCGGCGTCGAGGGTGGTCTCGACAACGCCGCCGAAGTCATCGACTCGCTCGCGATCCCCGACGGCGTCCAGTTGCTCGTCGAGTCCGACGCGGGCAGCGGCACCAAACTCGGCGGCGAGTTCGAACACCTCGCGGGGATCATCGACCGCACCGAGACCGACGTCGGCATCTGCATCGACACGGCTCACACCCTCGTGGCGGGCAACGACCTCACCACTCCCGGGGCGGTCGACGAGACGATCGGCCGGTTCGACGACGTCGTCGGCCTCGAACACCTCGAGTACATCCACCTCAACGACTCGAAACACGACGTCGGCACCCACAAGGACGAACACGCCCACATCGGCGAGGGCTACATCGGCGAGGACGGGATGCGCGCGATCGTCAACCACCCCGACCTGCGCGACCTGCCGTTCGCGCTCGAAACGCCCACCGAGGACGGCCGCGGCTTCGAGTGGAATATCGAGAAGACGAGGGAACTGCGGGACGCGTAGCCTCGCGGGACGGAACGGCGAAACCGGAAGCTGCGGGACACCGCGTCCCGCGGTCGCGACCGAGGAGAAACGACCCGCGAGCCACGCGACCCGTCGGGTATCGGCACCGCGAACGACGAACGCGGATCGCCGGACGCCCCTAATCCGCTTCGGCGGGAACGCCGCCGCGGCGCACCCCCATCGAGGCGTCGTCGGCGTCGAAGAACGCCTCGAAGACCTTCCGCTGGCCGGCCCGGAGGTGCTGGAGGAACGTCGACTGGCAGACGCCCATGCGGTCGGCGAGTTCCTCGCCGCTCGTCTCGCGGGGCCACTCGTAGAAGCCGCTGAAGTGGGCCATCTCGACGGCTTCGAGTTGGCGGTCGGTGAACCGATCCTCGACGGTCGCCCGGAAGCGCCCGCGGGTCTCCGGCGCCCGGTCGCGCTCGCGCCGGCCGACGAGGTCCGCGCCCGGGTGGTTGGCGGAGACGGCCTCGACGACGCTGCGGACGTCGGTCGTCTCCGGGAGTTCGGCGCTCAGCCGGCTCTCGGCGCCGTCGGCCGACAGCGACCGGACGACGGCGCCGTACTCCGCCAGAGTGGTGACGATCGACGGCTCCCGGACGTCGAACCGGAACAGCGCGCCGTCGTCGGACTCACAGACGAGGCGCGCGGCGTCGATGACGTCGGCGCCGGCCGCGTACTCCAGCACGGCGTCGGCGTCGACCCCCTCGACGTCGACGAACTCGACGGGCGTCCCGTCGTCGCTGGCGGAGACGCGCTTCAGGTCGAGCGAGCAGTCGAGCGCCGCCGCGAGCGCCGGCAGCGGGTCGTCCTCGGGGGTCAGCCGGAAGGTCAGCGCCGTGACGCGGTCGGTCACCAGCGAGCGCTTGCTCTCGGCGGCGTTGATCGCGTAGGCGATGGTCTCGCCGAGTTCGTCGAGCACCTCGACGTCCAGCGCGTCGGTGGCGTCGGCGTCGTTCGCGTGGAGGACGAGCGCGCCGTAGTGGGCGTCCCGGTACGACAGCGGGATGGCGACCGTCGCGGCGGCGTCGGCGTGGACGTAACACGTACAGTCGCCGTCGCCGGCGCAGCTCCCGTCGGGGCGTGCGATCTGGGTCGCGTCGGTTTCGAGCGCGAGGTCGACGACGGTCTCCCGGCCGGCGTCGTTGACGGTCGCGACGATTTCGTCCATCGCCGCGTCGTCGATGCCGGTGTGGGCTCTCGCCCGGACGGTGTCGTTGACCGCGTTCCGGGTGGCGAGCCACGCCGACTCGTAGGGGGAGGCGGCGGCGAACCGCTCGCAGGCCGCGGCCTCGACCTCCTCGCGCGAGTCGGCCCGGACGAGTTCGCGGTTGACGTCGCGGACGACCTCGTTCGTCGTGTTGAGCAGGTCGAGCCGCGCGTGCTGCTCGCGGATGCGCAGTTCCCGCTCCTTGCGCTCGGTGACGTCGGTGTCGACGGCGACGAACTGCTCGACGGCGCCGTCCTCGTCGGTGATCGGCGCGATGGTCATGTCGACCCAGCAGAGGTCGCCGTCCTTCCGCCGGTTGACGATCTCGCCGTCCCAGATCTCGCCGTCGGTGATCGTCTCCCAGAGCTCCGCGTAGAACGCCTCGTCGTGCTCGCCGGACTTCCAGAGACGCGGCGTCTCCCCGACGACCTCCACCGGCTCGTACCCCGTGACGTCCGCCGTCGCCGGGTTGGCGTACTCGATCCGGCCGTCCGGGTCGGTGAGGAAGATCGCGTGCCCGGCGTGTTCGACGGCCTTGCGGAAACTGCGCAGCCGGTCGTTGGCGGCGGCCAACTCGTCTTTGATCCGGTTTTCCTCCTCGACGTACTGCGCGAGGTAGTGGACCGTCGCGACGGCGAGGACGCTCACGACGAAACCGGGGAGTTCGTCGAAGTTGGTGCCGACGCTCGTCCGGGCCGTCCAGAGCTGTCGCGACGCCATCAGCCCGAGCATCACGGTCAGGAAGGCAAACCGGCGGTCCCGGCTGTAGTACAGCAACAGGACCGAGTACACGATGCCGACGAGCCGAAGCAGGATGGAGGCCCCGAGGATGCTCACCAGCCCCACCCCCCGCGTGGACCCGGCCGCGGGGACCGTACCCGGGACCCGAGCGCGTTCATACCCGTATCTTGGCACGTTCGGGACATATACTCCCGCGCCGGTTCCAACATTTCAGGAATTCCCCCCTCGCTCCGCCCGCGCGGCCGGCGCTCGACGGCGAATTCGGCCCGCCCCAACAGTATCGGTACCGGCTAGAAGGGGGGTCCGCGCCGGTCGCGGCCACACCCAAGAGTATCGGAAGAACGCTCAGCCCCCTGTAGCCCCTTTGTTTACTCGTATGGCACAGAGACAGACGCGATCGTCCCGGCGGTCGGCCGGTGGTTCGTCGTGAGCCGCTCGGACGAGCCGCTGCCGACCGTGCCGGAGCCGTCCGACGGGGGATCGACCGACGCCGCGATGGACGTCGAAGCGACGGACCCGCGGGAGGAACTCGCGAAGACGACCTACTCGACCGACCTCGGCCTCGCGATGGCCGAGGACGCGCGCCGCGTGGGTCGCGGCGAACTCTCGAGCGACGCGTACTGGGAGAAGTACGACCGCGACGCGACCGCGGAGTTCGGCGAGGCCTACCGCGAGACGCCGAACCCCGCGGTCGACTACGACGACGGAACGATCGACGACGAGACGGCCGAGTCGCTCGCCTGTTCGGTGGGGCCGATGGCGAGCGTCGCCGCGGCCCTCGGCGACGCCGACGAGGCCGCCGACGGCGAGGGCGACGGCGAGACGACGTGGGGCATGGTCATCGACCTGCAGAAGTGCGTCGGCTGTGAGTCCTGTACGGTCGCGTGCAAGGCCGAGAACCGGACGCCGCCGGGCGTCTCGTACAACGTCGTTCTGGAACGGGAGACGGGGACGTACCCGAACGTCACCCGGACGAACGTCCCCCGGCCGTGCATGCAGTGTGAGAATCCGCCCTGCGTGCAGGTGTGTCCGGTCAGCGCGACCTACAAGATGGACAACGGCGTCGTGAACATCGACTACGACCGCTGTATCGGCTGCCGGTACTGCATGGTCGCGTGCCCGTACGACGCGCGCTACTTCGACTTCGGGGAGAACTACGACGACGAGGTCGAGGGCAGCGGCGAGATCACGAGCCCCGAGTACGGGGTCGACCGGGGGCCACGCGAGGACGGCGAGTCCCCGATCGGGAACGTCCGCAAGTGTACCTTCTGTCACCACCGCCTCGAACGCGGCGAGGAGCCGGCCTGCGTCGAGACCTGCGTCGGCGACGCCCGCTACATGGGGAACCTCGACGACCCCGACAGCGAGGTGTCCGAACTCGCCTCGTCCTCGCGTGCGACCCAGCTAAAAGAGAAGGAGGGCACCGACCCGAACGTCTACTACCTCAAGTGACCATGGCAACCGAAACACGCACACGGACGGTCGGGCTGGCGGGGAATCGACTCCGGATCGGCTGGTACGCGCTGCTGGTCGTGGCGCTCGCGATCGGCGCGTACGGCGGCTACCTGCGGCTCACCGAGGGACTCGCCGCGACCAACCTCACGAGCACGGTGCCGTGGGGCGCGTGGGTCGCCTTCTACATCTACTTCGTCGGCCTCTCGGCGGGGGCGTTCCTCGTGAGCACGCTCTCGAACGTCTTCGACGTCGAGGGGATGCACGAGATCGAACGCGAGGCGCTGTTCGTCGCCATCGTCTCGATGGTGGTCGCGCTGACGTTCGTCCTCGTCGACCTCGGCCGGATGGACCGGCTCTGGCACCCGTTCGCGTGGCGCCAGCCGCTGTCGGTCCTCTCGTGGGAGGTCCACGCCTACGTCCTCTACGTGGCGGTCCTGATGGGCGAACTGTACTTCTCGATGCGCCGCGACCTCGTCGCGACGAGCGAGGACGACGACGGCATTCGGGGACGGCTCGCCGGCCTGCTCACGCTCGGCCGGACGGACACGAGCGCCGACGCGCTCGAAACCGACCGGACGTGGCTGAAACGGCTCGGCATCGTCGGCATCCCGCTGGCGATCGTCTTCGTCCACGGCGGCACCGGCAACCTGTTCGCCGTCGCCGCCGCGCGCAGCTACTGGTTCAGCGCGCTGTTCCCGGTGATCTTCATCACCTCGGCGGTCGTCAGCGGCATGGCGCTCGTCGCCCTGCTGTACGTCCTCCGGGGCGCGCTCGGGGGGCGGTCGATCGATACGCCCCTGCTCGAACGGATGGCCGCGCTGCTGGCGGGCTTTATCCTCGTCGACGCGTCGCTGAAGGTCCTCGAGGCGTTCGTCGGACTCTACAGCCTCCACCCCGGCCACGTGGAGTCGTGGCTGACGATCATGACCGGCGAGATGTGGTGGTCGTTCTGGATCGTGATGGTCGGGATGGGATGGATTCTCCCGCTCGTACTGTTGTCCCGGCGCGACTGGCGCCGCCGGCCGGGGGTCGTCGCCGCCGCGGGGGCGAGCGTCGTCCTCGGCGTGATCGGCACGCGCTTCAACATCGTCGTGCCGGCCCAGATCGAACCCGCGCTGTACGGCCTCCCGACGGGCTACTACGTCCCGTCGACGCCGGAGTGGCTGCTCTCGCTCGGCGTCGTCGCGCTCGGCGTGCTCGTCTACACGGTCGGCGCGGAACTGCTGCCCCTCGTCCCGCGGGGTGAGACACATGACTGACTCGAACACGATGGATACGGACACGAACGCGGACACGACTGACGGCGGAATCGAACGCCGCGACTTCGTCAAGGCGGTCGGCGGCCTCGGCGCGCTCTCGATCGGCGGCGGCCTCGCGAGCGCGGGCGCGCCGGTCGACCTCGACGAGGCCTTCGGCGACGACCCACACGGCGTCGGCACCGACTACGGCGACTACGAGGCATCGGACGTCCTCTACACGACCTGCGGGCAGTGTAACACGTTCTGCCCGATCAAGGTTCGGCTGGCCGACGAGAGCGGCACCGGCGAGTACAGTTCGCTCGTACGCAAACTCGCGGGCAACCCGTACTCGTTTCTCAACACCCAGCCGTTCTCCCAGGTGCCGTACGCCAGCGACCCCGAAGCCGTCGCCACCGGCGATCTGGAGGGCACCGGCGACGTGGACACGTCGCGGTGGTCGCTGTCGGGCGGCCGGATGTGCCTGAAAGGGCAGGCCGGCATCCAGACGGCCTTCGACAGCTACCGGGTGCGCAAGCCCATGAAGCGCGTCGGCCCGCGCGGGAGCGGCGAGTGGAAGACCATCTCCTGGGAGCAGGCGATCGAGGAGATCGTCGAGGGCGACGACGAACTCGGCCACCCCGGCATCCGCGACCTGTGGGCCTACGCCCCCGAAGACGAGGTCATGGCCGACTGGGAGGCCGTCCAGAACGGCGACCTGTCCAGATCCGAGTTCGACGCGAAGTACGAGGACGTCCTCATCGACACCGACTACCCCGAACTGGGTCCGGAGGCAAACCGGATCGTCGACGTCGGCGGGTTCCGCCGCAACTTCATCCGGGCGCGGCTCTGGTCGCAGGGGCTCGGCTCGATCAACAGCATGCACCACGCCGGGACCTGTGGCTTCTCCAGCGTGCTCGGCAACGTCCGCTCGTACGACGCCACCAAGAAGCGCCAGTACCCCGACGTCGAGAACTGCGAGTACCTCCTCGTGTGGGGGACCAACCCGATGGTCGCGAACAAGGGGCCGACGTGGCTCGCCCCGAAGCTGACGAACGCGATCGAGGACGGGATGCGGATGGACGTCGTCGACCCGCGGCTGTCGAAGACCGCCGAGAAGGCCGACAAGTGGGTGCCGGTCGATCCCGGCGCCGACGCCGCGCTCGCGATGGGCATGGCCCGGTGGATCGTCGAGCACAACCGCCACGACCTGGAGTACCTCCGGAACCCCTCGGAGGCGGCCGCCGGCGACGACGACGAGCCGACGTGGACCGACGCAACCCACCTCGTCCTGGTCGACGAGGAGGCCGGTCCGAAGGCCCGCGCCGCGGACCTCGGCCTCGCGGAGGGCGAAGACGGCGACGAGTTCGCCGTGATCGACGCGGCCACGGGCGAGCCCGCCCTCGCCAGCGAGACCGACGAGGCCGTCCTCGACGTCGACACGACGGTCGACGGGAGCCGGGTCAAGAGCGCGTGGGCGCTGTACAGAGAGCGGGTGTTCGAGTACAGCCTCGAGGAGTACGCCGACATGGCCGGCGTCGAGGTCGACCACGTCGTCGACCTCGCCGACGAGTTCACCAGCCACGGCAAGCGGGCGGCGATCATGCAGTACCGCGGCCCGTCGAAGCACTCGAACGGCTTCTACAACACCCGCGCGATCGCCACCCTCCAGCACCTGATCGGCAACTACGACTGGAAGGGCGGCCAGATCACCCCCTACGCCGGCTTCGCGACGATGAGCGGGCGCTACGAACTGGGCGCCGTCCCCGACGGCTACCAGCCGTGGGGGCTGCCGCTGGTCCGGGCGGGCACCAACTACGAGGACACCCCGCTGTTCGAGCGCGACGACGGGTACCCCGCCAAGCGGCCGTGGTTCCCCGTCGCGCCGCCGTACGCGGTCCAGGAGATCTACGCCAGCGCGCAAGACGAGTACCCCTACTCGATCGGCGCGCTGTTCATCCGGCCGTACTCGGAGAACCACGTCATGGCGGCTTCGGGCGGCGACAAGATCCCGGAGGCGCTGACCGACGAGGACGCAATCGAGCTGCTGGTCGCCTCCGACACCGTCATCGGGGAGACGAGCAAGTACGCCGACTACCTCCTGCCCGAGCCGACGTACCTCGAACGCTGGGAGAACTTCGGCACCTACCCGAACAAGCGGCTGGCCGACGAGAAGGTCAGCCAGCCGACGGTGAAGGTGGTGCCCGACGCCAGGCCGTTCGAGGACGTGCTGATCGACATGTGGAAGCGCATGGACCTGCCCGGCGTCGGCGAGGACGCCATCGTGGACGCGGAGGGGGAGACCTGGCCGCTGCACGCCGCCGAGGACTTCTACCTCAAGCTGGTGGCGAACATCGCCTACGACCGCGATCCGGTGCCCGACGCCGACGACGAGGAACTGGCGGTGTTCCGGCAGGCCCACGAGAAGGGGCTGGGCGAGCACTTCGACCTCGATCGCTGGAGGTCCGCCGTCGGAGACGAGGAGTGGCCGAAGGTGGTCACCGTGCTCAACCGCGGCGGGCGCTTCGAGGAGCCGGTCGCGGACTACGAGGAGGCGTTCGCCGAGCACGGCCACGACTACGACTACGCCGAGCGGTACGGTGAGCGCTCGAACGCCTACGACGGCGAGCACATGCGGTACAAGCTGGGTTCGCGGGTCGACTTCTACAGCGAGGTCGTTCCCAAGGGGAAACACTCCTACACGGGCGAGCGGTTCGATCCGCTGCCGAAGGTCGACGACGTGCGCCACTACGACGACTCCGTGCAGGTGCCCGTCGTCTCCGACGAGGAGCCCGAGCGGCCGCTCCAGCTCATAAACTGGAAGCCGCGCACTCAGGGGATGACCCGGACGCACAACAGCCCGTGGCTGCGCGAGACCCGCCCCCAGAACCCGCTGTGGATCAACCCGGCGGACGCCGAACCGCGGGGCATCGAGAACGGCGACGCGATAGCGATCGACGCCGGCCGCCGCACCGTCGAGGCGACCGCGATGGTGACCCAGGGCATCCGCCCGGGCGTCGTCGGCACCATGTGGGGCTGGGGTCGTGCCGGTGACGGCGCGACGACCGAGACGATCGACGGGTCGACCCGCGAGCCGGCGGACCGCGACGGCCACACCCCGTACGAGTTCGACACGCCGATGCGCGAGAAGGCCGGCTACGCGAAGGGACGCGACGCCGGGTTCGCCGTCAACCACCTCCAGCCGCTCGACGCGGCGCTGGGCGACATCGGCATGAGCGACCTCGTGGGCGGCAGCAACGCCCAGTACGACGCCTACGTCGAGGTCGAACCGGTGAGCGAGCGATGAGCGCGACCGGGCGGAACTCGGCGGAACCCGCGGACGGCGACGTCGCCCGCGCCCGCTCGGACCTGTACGGACTGCTCGCGGCCGCGTTCGACGGCGATATCGACGTGCTCGCGGCCGCGCTACGGGACGGTTCGCTCGTCGACGTCGCGGCGGCGCTGCCGGTCGACCTCGACGCGAGCGCGCTCGACTGCGAGGACGTCGACGAGGAGGCCCTGTCGATCGCCTACGACAACCGCTTCGTCGTCCCGGGGTCGCGGTACGTCCCGCCGTTCGCGTCCGCCCACCGCGGGGCGCCGTCGGCGTCGTTCGAGTCCGACTCCCGGTTCCGCGACGGGAACGAGGCCGGCGAGTTGCTCGGCGACCCCGCCGCGAGGATGTCCGCCCTGTACGAGCGGGCGGGCTTTCGCCCGGAGCACGGCGACTTCCCCGACCACGTCGCCGCCCAGTTCGAGTTCCTCGCGGCGACCGCGGCCGAGGAGGCGCGACGGGCCGCACGCGGCGACGAGGAGGGCGCCGCGACCCTCCGGGACCTCCAGCGCGAGACGCTGTCACAGCTCGGCTGGCTCGACGCGTTCCACGAGGCCGTCGAAGACGTCGACGACGAGGGCGTCTTCGCCGCGCTGGTCGCCCTCGCGCGCACCGCGGCGGCCTGGCACGCCCGCGACGTCGGGGCGTCCACGCGGTAGCCGTCGGCGACCGAACCGACCCGTTTTTACGCGGGATGGCCGTAGACCGGCCCGTGCGCCGGTTCTCCGCCGACTACCTGACGCGAACCCGCGAGGGGATGTGGGCCGACTCCCGCGAGGCGCTGGCCCCGCTCGCGCTCGACTCCCGCGAGCGGGTGCTCGACGTCGGCTGCGGGACGGGCGAGTTGAGCCGCGTGCTCGCCGCGGAGTCGCCGGGCGAGGTCGTCGGCTGCGACGCCGACCCGGCCCTGCTCGCCAGCGCCCGCGAGGCCGTCCCGGTCGTCGCGGGCGACGCGACGCGCCTGCCGTTCGCCGACGACGCGTTCGACCTCGTCGTCTGTCAGGCGCTGCTGATCAACCTGCCCGACCCGGCCGCCGCGGTCCGGGAGTTCGCCCGCGTCTCCGCGGACCTCGTCGCGGCGATCGAACCGGACAACGGCGCCGTCCGGGTCGATTCGACCGTCGCCCGCGAGGCCGCCCTCGAACGGCGGGCGCGGCGGGCCTACCTCGACGGCGTCGAGACGGACGTCACCCTCGGCGCCGACGCCCGCGAGGCGTTCGCCGCGGCGGGCGTCGACCTCGTCGGGACGCGACGGTACGACCACGACCGGACGGTCGAACCGCCGTACGACGAGCGCGCGCTGGCGGCCGCCCGCCGGAAGGCGACGGGCGCGGGGCTTGCCGACGACCGCGAGACGATGCTCCGGGGCGAGTTGACCGAGGATGGGTACGACGACCTCCGGAGTGCCTGGCGCGAGATGGGCCGGGCGGTGATCGACCAGATGGGCGACCGCGAGTACCGCCGCCGGGAGGTGGTGCCGTTCTACGTGACGGCCGGGCGCGTTCCGGAGTGAACTCAGACCACGTCCCCGCGGACCGTCGTGCCCTCCCGGCCGTCGCGCCAGGCGCGGAACTCCTCGGCGGCGGTCTCGGCCTCGTCGGCGTCCATCCCGAGCATCTCGAGGGCCGCCGGCAGCGTCGGCAGGGCGAACGCGCCCTCGCGGAGCTTTCGGAACGCCTCGTCGCTGCGGGTGCCGTCGACCCAGAGACAGACGCCCCGGGGGTCGAGCAGTCGGGTGTAGTCCTCGCGCAGTCGCGCGCCGCGCAGGCGCTGGCCGACGTTGTCCTCGAAGGAGGCGTTGCAGACCTCGAGGTGGACCGGCTCGTCCCCTTCGAGGAGGTGGGCGGCCAGACACCGCTCGGGGGCGGCGTGGCCGTTCGCGTTCGCGCGCAGGTACTCGGGGTGTTCGTCGGCCCAGTCGGCCCGGACGGACTTGCCGACGCCTTTCACGCCGTGGGAGTCGACGAACTCCGCCTCGCGGTCGGGCGCGTCGCGCAACAGCACGTCCTTGGTGAGGTAGACGTCGAGGCGCTCGACGGGGTCGAGTCCGAGGGCGACGTCGCCGTAGGTCCACACCTCGCGGACGGGGACGGGAAGCTGCTCTGCCGCGACCGTCTCGACGATCGCTTCGAGCCGGTCGACGGCCGCCTCGCGGTCGAATCCGCTCATCGCCGTCGTTTGGGCCGGCGGGCGGAAAACGGTTTCTCGTCGGCTGGCCCGGCGCGCTCGCGTAGGCGGCGTATACGTGGGCGTACGTGGGCATCGGTCGGTCTTCGGGTCCCGTTCGACCGCTTCTTCCTCGGGTCCGTCCTCCTCTGTTCCCTCTCGCCGTTTACGCTCGTGGACGGCACCGTCACGGTCGACGCGGACGGTTCGCCGCGCTCGCCGGGCGCCTCTCGGAGCGCGTTTACGGCGGCTTCCCGGTCGTAACCGTGCTCGGCCCGGCGAGCCACGGGGTCGCCGAACTCGTCCCCGCGACGCGAGTCGGTGACGCCGTGTACCGGCCGCCCCCCGCGGTTGACATTCTCCGGAATCGGGAACTACCTGCTGCGGATATACTCTCGGCCGACGTAGAGACTGCGTGAACACCGTACTCAAGATCGTCGGGAGTCTGTTCGTCGGCGTCCTCGGCTTCGTCGTGGCCGCGGTCGCCGTGACCGAAGCGCTCGCCCCGCACGTCTGGCCGTCCGCGATGGTGGGACTCCCCGTCGGCCTCGTGATCGGGGTCGCCCTGATCCCGCTTACGTACCTGGGGCTCACCTACCGGGCGGAGCGCGCCGCCGGCGGGCCCACCGAGCGGACGGCGCGTCGCTTCCGGGCGACGGCGGCGGCGTTCGTCGGGTTCGTCGTCGGCGGCGGACTCGCGACGGCCGTCCTCGCGACGCAGGCGGTCGGTCTCGCCACGGCGATGCTCTTCGGCGGTTTCCCCGTCGGAGTCGTCGCGGCGGCGGTGGCCGCGTACCTCGTCTCCCGTCGCCGGCCGAGCGACGGATCGTCCGGCTCACCCCCGGCCAACGCGTCGTGACTCCGCTTTCTCGTCCTCGTTCTTCCGGCGCCGATTCCCGTCACGAAGCGAGAGCCCACAGCCGAATCCAGCGGCCGCTTCGCGGGGAACGACGATCGGTCGATCGAAACCGCCGACAGTTATCACGGCCGCGCGCCCACCGTCAGCCATGACGACGGCCGTCGACGGTCGGAAGGTGGGGCTGTTTCTCGCTCTCGCGTTCGGCATCTCGTGGACGAGCGCGGTCGGACTGTATCTCTCCGGGACGGCCCTCGCGTCGATTCGGGGGACCGTCCTCGTCGTCCTCGCGTTCATGTGGGCGCCGGCGATCGCCGCGATCGTCGTCCAGCGGGGGTACGGGGACGGGGGGTCCGTCCGCGCCGGGTGCGGCCTCGCGCGCGGCCGCCTCCGGTGGGTCGCCCTCGCGTGGGTGGCCCCCGTGGGACTGCTCGCGGCGACGATCGGCGTCGGCCTCGCCGTCCCCGGCGTCTCGCTGACGACCGATTACGCGGGGTTCCTCGTCGACCTCGGCCTCCCGCCCGAGCAGATCGAGGAGTCGATGGCCCTCCTCGACTCGCTGCCGGTTCCGCCGGTCGTCCTCTTCGTCGCGCAAGGGCTCGTGGCGGGGCTGACGATCAACGCGCTTGCGGCCCTCGGGGAGGAACTCGGCTGGCGGGGGCTGTTGCTGACGGAACTCGCTCCCCTCGGATTCTGGCGGCTCTCGGGGCTTACGGGCCTCGTCTGGGGCATCTGGCACGCGCCGATCATCCTCCAGGGGCACAACTTCCCCGAGGCGCCTGTCGCCGGCGTCGTCGCCATGACCGTCTGGACCGTCGCCGCCTCGCCCGTCTTCACCTACCTGACCGTCCGCGCCCGGTCGGTCCTCGCGGCGACGTTCTTCCACGGGACGTTCAACGCCGTCGGCTGGTTCTCGCTGCTCTACCTCGCCGGCGCCGGCAGCCTCCTGGTCGCGCCCGTCGGCGCCGCCGGCGTCGGCGCCGCGGTCCTCGCGACCGCCGTCTGCGTCGCCCACGACAGGTACGTCGCCGCCGACCCGATCACGACCGGCGAACCGCTCTCGCCGTGGGCGCGGGACTGATCGGGGCGCGACCCGACGCGGGGCCTCTCGGCGGCCGGGAACCGCACTCGTCGTTTATCCTGACTCACGACCTACAGTGAGCGATGACGACGATTTCAGTAGCATCTCGACCGATCGCGACCGCCATCCCGACCGCCGCCGGCGCCCCGCGGAGGCGTCCGTGACCCCAACCGCGGGCTCGCTCCCGCGTCCGTACGTGCTCGCTTCCCTCGCGACGCTCGTCCTCGCGACGATCGCGACGACCGTCGGCCTGTTCGTCCCCGGGTTCTACCGCGACGCGCCGGTGCTCCTGCCGCAGGTCTACGGTCAGGACCTGCTGACGCTGGTCGTCGCGCTCCCGGTCTTCGCCGTCGCGCTGTATTACGCCGCCCGCGGGTCGCTTCGGGGGTACGTCGTCTGGCTCGGCGTCGACGGCTACCTGCTGTACACCTACGCCTCCTACGCGTTCATGACGGCGTTCAACGAGCTGTACCTGGTCTACACGACGCTGCTGTGGCTCACGCTGGCCGCGTTCGTCGGCGGGATGGTCGGGCTCGACGCCGCCGAGGTGAAACGGGCCGCCGGCAGGCTGTCCGTCCGGCCGTACGTCGTCTTCCAGGCGGCGCTCGCTGTCCTCGTCACGTTCCTCTGGCTGTCGGAGGTCGTCCCGGCGATCGTCGCCGGGACGGTGCCGCCGAGCGTCGCCGCGGCGGACCTCCCGACGTCGGTCATCTTCTCGCTCGACCTCGGGATCGTCGTCCCGGCGTTCCTGCTCTCGGCGTACTGGCTTCGAAAGCGCCGGGCGTGGGGCTACGCGTTTACGGCCGTCCTCCTCGTGAAGGCGGCGACCCTCAGCCTCGCCGTGCTGGCGATGGCCGCGTTCCAACTGCGCGACGGGCAGATCGTCCCCGTCCCGGCTCTCGCCATCTTCGGCTTCCTGTCGCTGTCGAGCCTCGCGTTGCTGGCCCGCCTCCTGCGCTCGATGGGGTCGGCAGACGGACTGCGACGGTCCGCGGCCGACGACGTCCCGGTCGCCGCGGATCGCCGGCCGAGGCGGGGCGCGTGACGTCCGGCCCCGTTCGGGATCGAGACGGAACGGCGCAGGTTAACGGTGCCGCGGTCCTACGTCCGCCGATGAACGTTCACGAAACCGTCGACGTAGCGACGGTCGAACTCGGTAGCCTGCTCCTCCGGGACGCGAAACTCTTCGCGCGAAGCGCCGAGTCGCCGCCGCTCGTCGAAGTCGCCGCCGACGCCACCGCCGCCGGGGTCGGCCGCGTCGACCGCGCCGGCCGTCACGACGTGACCGTCGAGACTCCGGTCGGGGAGTTCGAGGCCGCCTACATGCCGTGGGAGTGGCGCGGCCCGGAGTACCCGACGCTCGTCTACCACCACGGGAGCGGCGAGCGGCCGTTCGACGTCGGGCGGTTCAGTTCGAACTCCTTCCGGCGGCTGTTCGTCGGGCACGAGGCGGCGGTGCCGGCGAACCTCGTCGCCGTCCGGGCGCCGTTTCACGACCGGTCGAGCCGGGCGTACGCCCGGGCGATGGGTGACCTCGAAAACTTCGTCGGGATGGTCGCCGCCTCGGCGGCGCTCGTCGAGGCCGTCGCGGCCGACGCCCGGGAGCGAACCGACGCCCCCGTCGTGGCGTCGGGGATCAGCCTCGGCGGCTGGGCCGTGAACCTCCACCGCGTCTGCTTCGACTCGGTCGACCGGTACGTACCGATCTTCGCCGGCGCCGCGCTCGGCGACCTGTTCGTCTCGTCGATCTACCGGAAGATGGCCGCCGAACGGGTCCGGGAACGGCCGGAACGGCTGCGGGAAGTGCTCGACTTCGCGGAACCGTTCCGGGCCGTCGACGCGGCCGACTGCGAGCCGCTGCTGGCCCGTTACGACCGCATCATCGAGTTCGACCGCCAGCGGCCGAGCTACGCGGGGCTGGCGCTGTCGGTCCTCGAGAAGGGCCACGTGACGGGGTCGCTCGCGTCGGGGGCGCTGCGCGAGCACGTCGTCGACGCGCTTCCGGCGCCCGACGTCGACCCGGCGACCCGGTGACTGTCGACGGGGAGACGGAGCGCCGTCGACGACGATCAGTACGGCGGCAGCGGGCGCTCCTCCCCCCGACGGAGGTTCGCCGGCCCCCACCAGAGCAGGACGACGAGGACGAGCACGGTCGTGACCGCCGTCTGGTAGCGGTCCGCCGCCGGCGAGAGTTCGAGGAGCTGGCCGGTGGCGTTGCCGAGGAAGTGAAACAGGATCGCCGCGAGGACGCTCCGGTTCGTGTTGTTGAACAGCCACGTGTAGAGGACCGCGCCGACGAGGACGTTGAAGGCGAACCACGCCGGGTCCGGCGCGAAGTCCCAGCTGCTGTAGTAGCCGACCATCAGGAACAGCGGCGCGTGCCAGGCCGCCCACGCGACGCCGAGGATCAGGCTCGCGGTCAGCGCGCTCCACCGTCGCTGGAGCCGATCGAGCCAGTAGCCCCGCCAGCCGATCTCCTCGTGGAACGGGCCGAGCAGGAAGATCGCAAGCAGCGTCCCGAGGAGCGCGACCGGCTCGCCGAGCAGTTCCAGCAGGGGCGCCGCGCTCAGCGGCCGGCTCGCGCCGTCGACGACGACCGCGACGCCGGCGCCGGCCAGCGCGAGCGCCGGCCAGAGCGCCAGCATCACCGCGGCCCAGCGGCCCGGGATCAACCGCACGTCGACGAGTCGCCGTTTCAGGTCCGCGAGACCGGCCCGGCCGCCGACCCGCCAGGCCATGACCACGCCGCCGATCGTGACGCCGAGACCGCCGACCAGCAGGAAGACGATTCCCGGAAACCGGAAGACGTGCCAGCCGGCGGCGATCGGGACGCTCCACCAGAGCCACGTCCAGCCGTGGGAGAACAGGAGGTACCCCCAGACGTCGAATCCCCGGCGGTTCTCGAGCGCAGTTCCCACGCCCGTCTCGCTCCCGCGTCCGGCCGCCGACCGCGAGGCGTCGCTCCGTTCCGTCATGCTAGATGCATTCTCCTCCTCGTATATCGAGATATCGGCCCGCGAGGGGATCCGCGGCGGCCGCTCCGGGGCTGACCGTCACTCCGCGTGGCGGGAATCACCGACGAGGCTATGTCCGGCCGTCGCCCCGGAGAGGGCGTGAGCCGACTCGCCGTCCGTGAACGGGCCGTCCGCCGTCCGATCGTCGCGTTCTTCGTCCTGGCCTACGCCATCTCGTGGCTCGGGTTCCTCCCGTCCGTGCTGGGAGTCGACGGGGGTCTCGGGGGGATGAACCTGCTTGTCGCCCAGTTCGGCCCCGCGCTCGCCGCGCTGATCGTTCTGCGGTACACCGGCGGCTCCGTCCGGGAGTGGGCCGGCCGCGTCGTCCGCTGGCGCGTCCCGCTGCGGTGGTGGGCCGCGACGCTCGCGATCCCGGTCGCCGTCTTCGGCGCGACGGGCGTCGGCTTCGCGCTGCTGGGCTACGAACCCGACCTCTCGCGGCTGCCCGACCCCCTGACGACGTTCCTCCCTACCCTCGTCGGCCTCTCGCTGCTCGCCGGTCTCGGCGAGGAACCCGGGTGGCGCGGCTTCGCCCTGCCCGGCCTGCAGGAGCGACACGGCCCCCTCGGCGCGACGCTCCTGCTGGGGACCGTCTGGGCGTTCTGGCACCTCCCGGTGTTCTTCGTCGATCCCCGGTCCGCCCACGGGATCACCGACCCGGTCGTCCTCTTCGGACTCGTGTCGCTGACGGCGCTGGGGATCGTCCTCTACTCGTTCTACTACACCTGGATCTACAACCGGACCGGGAGCGTCCTCGTGATGATGCTGCTCCACGGCGGGTTCAACGCCGGCACGGTCCACCTGATCCCGTTCGCCGACGAGATCGTCTTCGGCCCGACGTACGCGACGCTCCTGACGGTGCAGGTGACCGTCCTCCTCGTCGGCGCGCTCGCCCTCGTGGCCCTCACCGGGGGACGGCTCGGGTACGACGGCGACCGGCGGGTGGCGGCGCCCGCGGCTCCGACGCGATCCGCCCCCCGGAGAGGTGAGCCGGGCCGATGACGCCGCTCTCGCGCCGGGAGGTCCTCGCCGGCCTCGCGGTCGGCGCCGCCGTCGCCTCGGCTCCCGCGGTCGTCGGCGGTACGAGCGACCCGCTCGCCCGGACCGACGACGCCGAGCGGCCGCTCGCCGACCCGGCCGCGTTCGAGGCGTTCCTCGACGACCTCGTCCGGGCGCAACTGGATGCACACGGGATTCCGGGGGCGACGGTGGCCGTCGTCGACGGCGAGTCGACGTTCACGAAGGGGTACGGCGTCGCCGACGTCGAGGCGGGAGCGCCCGTCAGCGCGGACAGGACGCTCTTTCGCGTCGGCTCCGTCTCGAAGCTGTTCGCGTGGACAGCCGTGATGCAGGGCGTCGAACGCGGGGCGCTCGACCTCGACGCGGACGTAAACCGGTACCTCGACGGGCTCGCGATTCCCGAGACGTACGACGACCCGATCACGCTGGAGCACCTCGCGACGCACGCGGCCGGCTTCGAGGACCGAGTTCGGGGCACCTACGTCACCGACGCCGACGCCGTGCGGCCGCTGGCGCAAACCCTGGCCGCGGAGCGGCCCGAACGCGTCCGCCCGCCGGGGCAGTTCACCGCGTACTCGAACTTCGGCGCCGCGCTCGCGGCCCACGTTGCGGCGACGGCGGGTGGGACGTCGTTCGAGCGGCTCGTGGCCGACGAGATATTCGATCCGCTCGCGATGGACCGGAGCACGTTCGCCCAGCCGGTTCCGGCGGCGCTCCGGGACGACCTCGCGACCGGCTACGCGGTCGAAGACGGCGAGTTCCGGGCGGGGGAGTTCGAGTACGTCGGCCTGCCGCCGACGGGCGCGATGAGCGCCACCGCGACCGACGTGGCGTCGTTCCTCCGGGCGCACCTCCGGGGCGGCGCGGTCGACGGGAACCGGATCCTCGACCCGGGGACGATCACCGAGATGCACCGCCGGCGGTTCGCGAACGACGAGCGGCTCAACGGGATGGCCTTCGGCTTCTACGAGTTGAGCCGCCGCGGCGTCCGCGTGATCGGTCACGAGGGGGACACGCCGCTGTTTCACAGCCTCCTCTGTCTCCTGCCCGACCGCGACGCCGGCGTCTTCGTCTCGTACAACGCTCCGGGCGGCGTGGCCGCCCGCGAGGAGTTCCTCGACGCGTTCGTCGACCGGTACTTCGCCGCGGGGGAGCCGCCCGTCTCGGCTCCCGACGGGAGGCCGACGCGCGCGGCCGACGTCGAGGGGACCTACCGGGCGCTCCGGGTCCCGTACACCACCGCCGAGAAGTTCGTCGGCGTCGCGGAGACGGTGTCGGTCTCGGTCGACGACCGCGGACGGCTGGTGACGACGAGCGGCGGCGAGACGCGGCGGTGGGTCGAGGCGGAACCGCTCCTCTTCGCGGAGGTCGGCGGAACCGACCGCCTCGCGTTTCGCGACGGCGGCGGGGAGATCACCCACCTGTTCCTCGGGAGCCGTCCGGCCTCGGCGTACGAACGGCTCTCGGTGTTGGAGCAGCCCCGGGTCCACGCGGTGCTCCTCGCGCTCTCGCTGCTGGTCTTCGCGACCGCCCTCGTCGGCTGGCCGGCCGAGGTGGCGTGGCGGCGGTACCGCGGCGCGACGCGCCCCCGGCCCGACGCCCTCCCTCGACTGCCGCTGCTGGTGGGCGGGACGGCCGCGACGTGTTTCCTCCTGTTCGCCGTCGGCTTCGCCGCCGCCCTCGTGCTCGATCCGTTCGGCTTCCTGTACGGGGACCGGTTCGGGTTGCGACTCCTCTCGCTGCTGGCGGCGGTCGGGGCCGTCGCGACCGTCCTCGCGCTGGTCGTCGCCGGCCGCGCCGTCCGCGACCGGGCGTGGAGCCGCCGACTGCGAGCCCACTACGCGCTGGTCGCGGTCGCCGGGGTCGTCTTCGCGGCCCTCCTCTGGTACTGGAACTTCCTCCCGTACCACACGTAAACGCGCACCTCGATGGCTCTCGGTCCCGATTTCCGGGAATAACGGCGAACGGTTATGTCGTCGTCTCGCGTATCGGTATCATGATCACTACCCACGAGAGCCGTCCGGCGGCCGCGCGGTCGCCGCCGCTCGCGCTCCGGGCGTACGTCCTCGGCGCGGTCGCACTCGGACTGAGCGCGCTCTACGGCGGTCTCGCGTTGATGCTCCGCCGCGCGAGCGACCCGCTCGGGATGCCCCTTGAGTGGCTCGACCGGACGCCGTTTCGCGATTACTTCGTGCCCGGACTCACCCTGTTTACCGTCTTCGGCGTCGGGTCGGCCGCGGTCCTGTTCGGAATCGCCCGCCGGCGGCCGTGGGCGTGGCCCGCCGCCGTCGGCCTCGGTCTCGCACAGGTGTGCTGGATCGCCGTCGAGGTGACGCTCCTCCGGCTGTTCCAGCCGCTGCACCTGGCCTACGGCGGCCTCGGCGCGGCGCTGGTCGCGCTCGCGACGCGTCCGTCCGTCCGGGAGTTCCTGACCGACGACGGCGAGGGGGCGGGTCGCCGTGCTTAGGCTCCTCTTCGGGGTCTTCCTCGTCCTCCACGGCGTCGTCCACGTCTGGTACGTGGTGCTGAGTCAGGGGTGGATCGAAGTCGAGGAGGGGATGGGCTGGAACGGCCACTCCTGGCTCCTCTCGTCGCTTCTCCCGGAGGGGACGATCCTGTCGCTGGCCAGCGTCCTCTACGTCGTCGTCACGCTGGGGTTCGTCCTCGGCGGTCTCGGCTACGTCCTCCGGCAGGGCTGGTGGGGGCCGGCCGTCGCCGGGGCCGCGCTCCTCTCGACTGTCGTCCTCGTCGCGATGTGGGACGGCAGGTTCGACCTGCTGGTGGAGAAGGGCGTAGTCGGCGTGCTCATCAACGCCGTCCTGCTTGCGTCCGTCCTCTCGCTCGAGTAGGGGCACGCCCGGCGGGCACGTTTTTGTCGTCTCGCGGTGAACGTACGCGCATGAGACACCGGGTATTCAACCCCGACGGCGACGCGGAACTCGTCTTCGTGATGGGCTGGGGCAACCGCTGGACCCACGAGAATATCGGCTGGCTGATCGGTCAGCTCACCGACGCCGGCTACCGCGTCCACGCGTTCGAGATCCCGACGAACGTCGACGACTTCAAAGCCGACTGGCTGGAGCCGATCGCCGAGTACGTCGTCGACCTCGATGGCTACCAGTTGCTCGCCCACAGCGCCGGCGCGCTGATCGCGCCGGCGCTAGACGGCGCCGAGAACCACGTCTACCTCAGCCCGTGGTGGGGCTACAGCGAGCGCCTGCCGCGGCCCCTCCTCGACCTCGTCGCGGAAATTCCGACGGCGTTCCCGTTCGTCCCGACCGGCGGGATGGACCGGGCGGACCTCGGCGAACTGGCGACCGACCACCAGCTGGCGACGGGGCCGAAGTGGGTCTCGCCGGCGTTCGTCCGCGAGACGCGCCACGCCCAGCAGGAACTGCTCGCCATCGACCACGACGCGGTCGTCTTCTGCTCGCTGCGCGACCCCGTGGTCAGCCTGCGACCGATCGGCGAGCGCGTCCCGCCCGAGCACGTCGTGCTGTACGACGGCGGCCACGAACTGTTCTCCTCGGCGGTCCGCGAGGAGTACGTCGACCCCCTGCTCGCGGCCCTCGAAGAGGGCGCCGCCGCCGTCGAGGACCGGCCGACGGTCACCGTCTGACGGCCGCCGGCCGGAGCGAAACCGGTTTCCCCGCGAGGGCGTTACCCCGAATCGATGGAGTGCAACCGGTGTGACGCGGAGGCGGTGATGCACGCCGCCTACTCGGGGGCGCACCTCTGTGAGACTCACTTCCGTGAGTCCGTCGAGAAGCGGGTCCGGCGCCGGGTCCGCCGGGACGACCTCGTCCCCCGGGAGGCGAGCCCCGAGAACCCCCGGACGTGGGTGATCGGCCTCTCGGGCGGCAAGGACAGCGTCGTCCTCACGAAGATCCTCCACGAGACGTTCGCCGAGGACCCCCGCATCGAACTCGTCGGCCTGACGATCCACGAGGGGATCGCGGGCTACCGCGACGAGAGCCTCGACGCCTGCGTCGACCTCACCGCGGACCTCGGGATCCGCCACGAGGTCGTCAGCTACGAGGAGGAGTTCGGCGTCCGGATGGACGAGGTCGTCGAGGACGACCCCGAGAACATGGCCGCCTGCGCCTACTGCGGGGTCTTCCGCCGGGACGTCCTCTCGCGGTACGCCGAGGAACTCGACGCCGACCTCCTGCTGACGGGCCACAATCTGGACGACGAGGCCCAGACTGCCCTGATGAACGTCCTCGAGGGCGACGTCTCACAGATCGCCAAGCACTTCGACGCCAGCCTCGGGCCGCTCTCCGAGCGCGAGGAGCAAGCCGAGTTCGTCCCGCGGGCGAAACCCCTCCGGGACGTCCCCGAGAAGGAGGTCGCCCTCTACGCCCACCTGCGGGAGTTGCCGGCGCACATCGCCGAGTGTCCCCACTCCAGCGAGGCCTACCGCGGCGAGATCCAGCAGTTGCTGTACGGCCTCGAGGAGAACCACCCCGGCACGCGCCACTCGATCCTCTCGGGGTACGAGGAACTCGCGAGCATCGTCGCCGAGCGCTACCGCGACGACGGCGACGGCGCCGACCTCCGGGAGTGCGTCGAGTGTGGATCGACGACGACGCGCGAGCGCTGCCGAAAGTGCTCGCTGCTGGAGGCGCTGGCCTAGGGCGTACTCCGCTGTCGTCCGTTTACGGCGTTTCAGGCCCCACCTCGTGACGGTCGGTGCGGCGTACGACGCGAAGAGAACGGGACCGACGAGGCGACCGAGCGGGTCGGGTTGGGGGAGACGGGTGCCGGTCGCTTCGTCGCGAATCGCCGCGACGCCGAGCGCTTACCGGATGACGTCCACGCCGTTGTTCTTCTCGAGGCGGTTGCGGCCGCCGTCGCTCTGGGCGCCGACGCTCTCGACGTTCTGGCTGGCGTCGAATTCGCCCTCCGAGACGCCCTCGATGCTGGCGCGGGACCTGTCGGCCTGCTTCTGGGTCGTCGGGCCGAGCACCTGCGCGCTCTGGACGCCGGTCATGATCGCCATGACGCGGACCTTCCCCTTGTAGTTCTCCTGGATGCGTGCGCCCCAGATGACGTTCGCCGAGGCGTCGAGGCGTTCGGTGATGTTGTCCGCGATGCCCTCGGCCTCCTTCAGCGTGAGGTCGGGGCCGCCCGTGATGTGGACGAGGCCGCCCGACGCACCGCGGTAGTCGACGTCGAGCAGCGGGTGGTTCATCGCGTCGTGTACCACCTCCTCGGTCTTGTTCTTGTCCTGGGTTTCGCCGACGAGCATCACCGCGACGCCACCCTGATTCATGATCGTGGACATGTCGGCGTAGTCCAGATTGATCAGCGAGGGCTGGGTGATCGTCTCGGAGATGCCCTTGACGGTCTCGGCGATGATCTGGTCCATCACCGAGAACGCCTTGCCGATCGGGAGGTTCGGGACGTAGTCGAGCAGGCGGTTGTTGTCGAGGACGATGATCGAGTCGGCCTGTTCGCGAAGCTTCTCCAGACCCTCCTCGGCTTTCACCGTCCGCGCGCGCTCGACGTTGAACGGCGTCGAGACCATGCCGACGACGATGGCACCCTGCTCTTTGGCGATCTTCGCGGCGATGGGGGCGGCACCGGTGCCGGTGCCACCGCCCATCCCCGCGGTCACGAACACGAGGTCCGCATCCCCGAGGACTTCCTTGATCGTGCTCTGGGCCATCTCGGTCGCGCGTTCGCCCATCGACGGATCACCGCCCGCACCCAGTCCGTTCGTGAGCGACTTGCCGACGAGGATCTTCGTGTCGGCCTCGATCATCTTGAGGTGCTGTTTGTCCGTGTTGATCGCGACCGTGTCGGCGCCTTCGACGCCGATGTTGTACAGCCGGTTGATGGTGTTGTTGCCCGCGCCGCCACAGCCGATGATGACGATCCGCGGGTCGCCGAACTCGTCGTCGTCGAACGACGCGTCCATCTCGCGGGACTCCTCCTCGGCGTTGTCGAGGGCGTCCTGAACGATGTCCTGCATGGTTACACCTTCGCCCAGCTGCGCTTGCCGGTGCTGGCGCTCTCGCGGCGGCCGTCCTGCTGTTCGTTGATCATCTCGCGGACGGCCGACCGGATCGCCTCGCTCCGGTTCGGGAACTCGCCCGTCTCGACCAGCTGTTCGACCTCCTCGATCTGCTGTTTCGGAATCCGCAGTGTCACACGCTCCATGGTTGTATTCCCCGTGGGGTAAGACGGCGCGCGCCCCTGTCAGACACGCGGTGTCTTACACTCGTTATCGCCCGATGTCGGGCAGTTTTCCGGTGTAACCCGGCCGTGTAAGACAACCGTCTTACGCGACTGTAGCCAACTTTGTCACGAGTAATAAAACTTCCGGCGAGAACGACGTTCTCTGTCTTACGACGGTTCCGGCCGGTTCGAGTCGAGAACGTCCGCTGCGGGCGTCCTGCGGCCACAGCCTGGGCAGAACGACCAGTCAGAGCGGATCTCGTCGCCGCACTCGCAGAAGAGCCGCCGCGAGGCCTTCTCGCCGCAGTTCGGGCAGTATACGTGGTCGTCGTCGACGCGTTCGCCGCACTGTTTACACTGTCGTCCTCCCTCGTTCGGCGCTCTCGCGGTCGATTCCGGGGCGGAACGGCCCGCCGTCCGCTCGGCGCGGTCGGCGCGTGTCTTACGCTGGCGGTCGTCGACGCCGTCGAGGGCGACGGTCACGTTGACCTCCCCCCGGTCCCCGCGGCGCTCGGCGAGTCGCGACTCCAGCAGCGCGTCGACGCGCTCGCGGAGCAACTCGTCGATGCTCTCCACGAGCGCGTCGGTCGACGACTCGGCGGCCCCGGACTCGGCGGCCGTCTCACGCGCGCCTCGGCGGCGCGCGCTGGCGCCGTCGGACACGTCGAGGTACGCGCGCAGCGCCTCGCGCATGACCTCGCTCTTCGAGGCGTCGAAGGCCTCGAGTTCGTCCACGAGGTCGTCGTCCGCGCGAAACGTGATCTTTCCCATGACGGATACCGTGTCTTTCACACCCAACCATATCAATCATTCTCCCGCGTCCGACAGTCGTCACACGCGAACCGTCGAACGGAATAATAACCCTTATGTCTCCCTCGTCTGCTACGTAGGAGTGACCGCCCTTAGCTCAGACTGGTAGAGCAGCCGACTGTAGATCGGCTTGCCCCCCGTTCAAATCGGGGAGGGCGGACTCCGCGACCAACCCCGTGAGCGGAAAGCAGGTCCTGCCGAGCCGGTTCGAACGCGGAAGTCACACGCCCACGCAGCCGAGCGACCGCCCCGGGCCGCTGTCCCCACGTGGCATCCGAATAGGGGCCGCTATCGCTCACGTCCGGGCCGTGGGACGTAGAACGGCGTCCGCTCCCGGTACTCCCGATAGGCCCCGCCGAAGCGGTCTTCGAGCTCCCGTTCCTCGACGCGCTTGATATACGCTACCTGAGAAGCCGTGAAGAGGCCGGTCAGACACACCGCCGAGGGCGAACCGGCCCGGAGGCTCACGCCCAGGTAGTAGAGGGTCGTCCCGAACGACATCGGGTTCCGCGAGTAGCGGTACGGCCCGTCAGCGACTAGCTCCTGTGTCGGTATCCTGGGGACCGGCGTCCCCTCGCCGCGGACGAACTGGACCGCGATGGACCACGTCGCGAACGTCAACCCGAGGGCGGCGACCGGCGAGCCGAGGGCTCCGACCGGCCCGCGGTCGAATCGGGGGAGTCCGAGCGCCTCGTCGGCGCGTCGCCCGCCGGTAACGAGAGCCACGGGGACGGCGAGCGCGAAGAAGAGCGTCTGGGGAACCAGCGCGAAGAGCCGAACCGCCGCCGTGTACTCCTGGTCGGCCCACCGGTCGAACGGCTCCATGTGGGCGGCTACGTCGGCCCCGGTAATAGCTCCTGCAGGGTGACGGCGGCCGGCCGCGCCCGACAACGACGGCTCCGTCCGCGACGAGCAGTTCACAGGGGAACGTACCGACGGCGGCGGTAGAGGTAGTACGCGATGGCGGGAACCGACACCGCGTAGAGGAACGGAAGGTCCGCCCCGGCGGCGACGTAAACGACCCCGACGCCGCCCGCCAGAAACCGACTCGGCGCGTCCCGCTCGTGTCGGGCGATCGCCCGGGCGTCGAGGTACAGCGACGCGGCGACGGCCGCCGACAGAACGACCGCGGACCACG
Organism: Salinilacihabitans rarus; assembly: GCF_024296665.1. Classification (NCBI taxonomy): domain Archaea; kingdom Methanobacteriati; phylum Methanobacteriota; class Halobacteria; order Halobacteriales; family Natrialbaceae; genus Salinilacihabitans; species Salinilacihabitans rarus. Next base: position 1,541,325 of record NZ_CP100762.1, read on the forward strand.
AACCGAGTACGATCAGCGCGAAGGCGACGATGCCGACGAGGACGCCCCCCTCCGATCCCGTGGTCGAGGTGAAATCGACCGAGGCGAACGTCGTCAGGCCGGCGCTGGCGACGAGTTGCAAAAGCGGCGGGAGAGGAAAGAGGGCGACGCCGTACCGCCAGCGGGGATCGGACGATTCTGGCACGGCCCGACGTTCACAACCGGTAGTGATAAGCGTTCGTTACCACGTCGCCGGCTGGCGTGTCCCGCCGACACGAGACGACGTTTCGGGCGGCCGGTCTTCCGAGCGACGGCCACGCCCTCCCGACGCGTACTTACGTACTGTCGTATCGCATTCGGAAACTACTTCGTCTCGAACGATATATGATCTGTCGTATGCCGTTGAAATTACCGCCGGGGAAAGTGATTGATCCGGAACAGCGGGTCGGAATTACGCCGGACGGGGACCGCTTTCACGCCATGCGAACGGCCGACGTCTCGTACTGTGGCATCCCGCACGAGGCGGATCGGGGGAGTCGCCGCGGCCGCGAGCGGGTGATCCACGACGTGGTCCCCCTGATCCGCCTGTTCGGGAGCCACCGGTGGGACTGCGAGCGCTGTCGGGAACGGGACGGCTTTCGGATCGTCGACGCGGACGCGGTCGACTACGATCGGATCTTCGACGAGTACGACCTCTGACCGGGGAGCGACTCGTCCCGCCGGTCGTCACGGCCCGCCGGAGCGCGTAGGCGAGACAGACGAGGCCGGTGAACTGGATCGCGTGGGCCGCGGTCCAGAAGCGTCCTGCTGGGGGAGCGAGAGCACGTCGCCGGGGGACTCCCCCGGCGGTCCGTATCTTCTCACGTCCGACGCGACGGACCCGCGTACGAAGCATCGTGAATACGGTCTGGGGAGCCGACAGGTCGACGAAACAGGTATCTCCCGTCGTCAGTCCACGACGACGTCCGCGCCCTTCTCGACCGCCCGCGCCTGCCGCTCCACCGCTTCGAGGTCCACCGCGACCTCTTCGTCGATCTCGCCGACGATCTCGGCGATGTCGTCGAGGCCGATCAGTTCGCGGGTCTCGGCGTCGAACGACCGGCTCTCCAGACGCGCACCGTCCTCCTTGACGTCGCTGCCGGTGAGGTGCTTGCCGTAGCGGCCGACCAGCGACGACAGTTCCTGCGGGAGGACGAACGTCGTCGACTCGCTCCGGCCGATCTCCGCGAGCGCGTCCAGTCCCCTGTCGATGACCGCGCGCTCGCCCATCGACTCGGCCGACCGCGCCCGGAGGACCGTCGAGATGGCGTCACCCTGCGCTTCGAGGATCTGGCTCTGCTTCTCGCCTTGCGCGCGGATGATGTTCGACTGCTTGTCACCCTGGGCCTTCTCGACGGCGCTGCGGCGTTCGCCCTGCGCTTCGAGGATCATCGCGCGGCGCCGGCGTTCGGCGGAGGTCTGTTGCTCCATCGCCCCCTTGACGTCCCGCGAGGGCGTGACCTCGCGGACCTCGACGGCCTCGATGCGAATCCCCCACTCGTCGGTGGGTTCGTCGAGTTCCTCGCGGATGCGCACGTTGATCCGGTCGCGCCTGCTGAGCGTGTCGTCGAGTTCCATGTCGCCGAGCACCGCCCGCAGCGTCGTCTGCGCGAGGTTCGAGACCGCGCGCCGGTAGTCGTCGACTTCGAGGAACGCCCGTTTGGCGTCCATGATCCGGATGTAGACGACGGCGTCGGCCGTGACCGGCGAGTTGTCGCGCGTGATCGCCTCCTGGCTCGGGACGTCGAGCGTCTGCGTCCGGACGTCGAACCGGTGGACCCGGGAGACGAACGGCGGCACGACGTTCAGCCCGGGCTGGAGGAGCGTGCGGTACTCGCCGAAGACGGTGAGCGCGCCCCGGTCGTAGGCGTCGACGAACGTCACCGACTGCCAGAGGACGACGACGGCGACGACGAGCACGAGCGCCCCGACCGCGAGGGTCGCGTCGGCGACCTGCAGTGGCTGCGTGAAAATCTCACTCATGCGTACGCTCGGGGCCCCGCCCGAATAACGTGTTCGGTGCCGGTGGTCGCGATTCGCGGCGAAAGAAACCCGTCGGTCGCTCCGCCGCTCCCGGGCGCGCTAGTCGCTCACCGCGGCCAGCGTGTCGAGGTAGCCGCCTTTCCCGTAGTACTCGTCCGGGTACTCGTCGGGTACCTCGGCAACGCGCGTGAGCGCGTTGGCCACCTGATTCGCGTTGTAGCCGGGGTTCGCGCTCGCGACGAGCGCGGCGGCCCCCGCGACCTGCGGCGCGGCCATCGACGTACCGGCCAGGCACGCGTACCCGTACTCGGCGCCACGAACGTTCGACGGCTCGAAAACATGGGTCGATGGTCGCAGCGGTCGTCAGCGGTACGGTGCGGTCGACGCGCCGTACAGCGGCGTGTCGAAGTAGGTCTCGACGTCGTACTCGCCGAGATCGGGGTCCTCGGCGAGCGCGTCGAACGATTCGAGGAAGCTGACGCGGGTCAGTTCCAGCATCCGGCCGAACGCCTTCTGGCCGAGGTGGTCGGTCTGGTAGGCCACCTCGTAGAGCATCCCCGCGACGGGGTCGCCGCCGTTTGCGACGTTCGGACACAGCCCGTCGAGGTACGACCCCCACAGGGGGTAGTAGCCGTAGCGGGTGACGCTGTCGAAGACGCTGTTCCCGCGCTCCCCGAGCGCGTCGATCACCAGCGAGTTCAGCTTGATCGAGCGGTCGCTGGTCTCGGCGTCGATGAACGGGTTGACCGCCTCCGAGACGGGTTCGTGACCGGCCGGGAAGAACGGCGAGCGGTCGAGGTACGCCTCGCCGTACTGGGCCATCACGCTCAGCAGAGTCTGTTTCGGCGGCTGGTTGCCGTCGCCGGAGCCCGGGTAGAGGTTGCCGCCCTTGTGGTGGTGGGTGATCGCGTAGTCGGGGTCGGCCTCGACGAACGACTCCGTGACGGCCCGTACCTCCGGCGTCAGCCGGAGGCCGCTCGAGTAGAGCGTGTGGCCCTCGTAGGGCATGTCGAGGTAGTCGTCGGTCCACCACGCCTCCTCGTCGTCGGTCCGCGGGTCGAACTCCGCGGACGGCCGGACGTTGAAGTCCCGGTTCATGTCGTAGCCGCCGTCGTAGTGGTAGTACGGGCGGTACCGGGACTCGCCGTCCCACGGCTGGGTGTTCTGTCGGCGGGCGACCCACTCCTCGTCGCCGTCGCCGTCGAAGTCGTAGCGGTACATCGCGCCGTCGGGGTTGACCCGCGGCACGATGGTAAACGAGAGGTTGTCGAGGATGCGGTCGACCTGCCGCGAGTTGCTCTGTGCGAGTTTCTTGATCACTTCGAGGGCCACTTCGGTGCCGATCGGTTCGTCGCCGTGGATCTGCGTGATCAGGTGGATCTTCGTGTCGCCGCCGCCGACCTCGACCTCCCAGATGGGGTCGTTACGGCCGGCGGAGCGGCCGATCTCGCGCAGGTCGATCCGCCCGCTCCGGTCTTCGATCTTCGCGAGTTCCGTCGCGAGTTCCTCGTTGGTGTGGAAGGCGTTCAGGTTGATCGATCGCTCGTTGCCGAGTCGCGGGCCGCCCGGGCGATACCGCTGGTCGTCGTCGTATCTCGCGCTGGCCGTACCGGTCGCGGCCAGCCCGAGCGTCGTCACACCGGCAGCTTTCACGAACGTTCTTCGTCTCATGAGTTCTCTCCCCCGGGGGCGAAGCGGCGTTGGGACTCGTCGTCGTCCGGTCCGTACCGCTCCGTCCCACGAGTAACACACTCTTTCGTCACAGAAAAAGCGTTCTCCTGAATAGTTTGGTTACCTAAGTAAGTCGCTCGTGGCCGACTGTCCGGAGTACCTGAAGACATACGAAGTGTCCGTCGGGCGACTATCGACCGAACGTCCGATGACCGAGCGACCCGACCCCGCGCCCCTCTGTGAGTACGACCCCGATCCGGAGACGCCGGTCAGCGTCGCCGTCCTCGAAGCCGTCGCCGCCGCGAGGGGGCTTGACTCCACGGAACTCCTGCCGACGTACGGCTACACCCTCTTCGACCGCGTCGATCCGGGCGCGCTCGACTCGCTCGTCGCCGACCGCGACGCCGTCGACTTCGCGGTCGAGTTCGAACTCTACGGCTCGCGCGTCCGGATCGAGGGGGCAAACCGGATCCTCGTCTACGAGGCCGACTGAGCGCACCTCTGGAGCCGCGGCTCGTCGTCTCGGTCGTCGGGAGAACTCGCCGTTTCGCCCGTCGCGTATCAGTCGATGTGGCCTTCGCGCCGGAGCTGGTCCGCGTCCTGACCGGTGTAGCGCCACTCGATGGTGGCCTTCTCGTCCTGCCAGTCCCACGGCTCGGCGAGGACGACGTCGTCCTCGTTGATCCAGGTGCGGTACTTCATGCGGCCGGGGATGCGGCCGAGTCGGGTCTTGCCGTCCTGGCAGTGCAGTCGAACGTGGTTGCCACCGAGGTGCTCGGTGACGACGGCGAACAGCTCGTTGTCGTTGGGCATTCGGAGATTCCGGCGCCCGGTTTCTTCGCTCACACCCCCACTACGACGGGCACACGGTTAAGTGGTCGGAGAGACACGCTAACTCATCACACGGCACGGCCCGCGAGCGATCCGGTAGGCTCTCGCGGCGACAGCGCCAGGAGGGATGGTACACCCGTGCGGTAGCGCCGGCAGGTGGTGGTGGTGGTCTCTCACTACCGCAGGGTAGCGGGAGTACGACACGAATCCCCCTAAGGGCCACCGGCAGAGGCAAAGCGTACGCGAGCGGGTTCGAAGTCGAAGGTTCCCGCCGACCGACGGCCCCCGTCGACCGGGGAAGACGCGTCGGCGGGGCGAGGCGTCGCCCTCTCGACAGCGGGGAACGGTGGATGGCACGGAACTGTCGCGGACGCGCCGTCGAGGCGTCGATTCGGGGCCGTAAAAATGCTGTATATGTGTGCGATAGAGGGCTATAGAGCGCTCTGGCCCGCCGGACACGCGGTAGCCGGCCGGCCGCTTTTGTGCGGGGTCGGCGTACCGCGGCGCATGAGCGAGGAACCAGACCCCGAGCGAGTACAGCGCGGCGCGCGGGAGCGCCAGTCGGCCCGGGCGGACCACTCCGAGTCGATCCTCGAGGCGGTCGGCCGGCACCTCGGCGAGATCGAGTACCCCGTCACGGGCGAGGAGCTGTCGGCGCAGTACTCGATCGACGAGATGGACCTGCCGAACGAGACGGAGTCGCTGGGCGACGTCTTCGACCGCCTGACGAACGAGGAGTTCGCCTCCGAGGCGGAGGCCCGCGAGCGCATCTACGGCGAACTCACCGGGGAGGCCGGCGGCCCGAGCGAGGCGAACCCCGAGCGCGCCGTCCAGGACCTCGACGAGGAGGCCCAGAGCGGGCCGACCGAGAGCGGCGCCGAGGACCGCTGAACCCCCGCGTGGGGCCCCGGAACCCGATAGCAGAACGGCTTTACGTCGCGGCGCACTTCCCACGCGTATGGATTACGAGTCGAGTCTCGACCGGGCGATGGAGAACGTCCCGGACATCGGTGGCGACGAACAGCGACTGCAGATCCCCGACGCCGAGGCCCAGAAGGACGGCGCGTTCACCCGCTTTACGAACCTCGGGGAGATCGCGGACGTCCTCTCGCGGGAGGACGAGCACCTCCACCGGTTCGTCCAGCGCGAACTGGGGACCAGCGGCAAACTCGCGGACGGCCGCGGACGGTACAACGGCTCGTTCTCCGGGCAGGACTTCGACGCGGCGATCGACGCCTACGTCGACGAGTACGTCCTCTGTTCGGAGTGTGGCCTGCCGGACACCCGTCTCGTCCGCGAGGACCGCACGCCGATGCTGCGCTGTGACGCCTGTGGCGCGTTCCGGCCCGTCACGAAGCGCTCCTCGGGCGGCCAGCAGCAACAGCAGCGCGAGGCCGTCGAGGAGGGCGAGACCTACACCGTCGAGATCACCGGCACCGGCCGCAAGGGCGACGGCGTCGCCGAGAAAGGCGAGTACACGATCTTCGTCCCGGGCGCCAGCGAGGGCGACGTCGTCGAGGTCTACATCAAGAACATCTCCGGCAACCTCGCGTTCGCGCGACTGGCCTGAACGCTCTCTCCTTCGATTTCTCGCGGCGCGAGCGACGGCCGGTCGATTTCGCGCCAACCTCAACGTCTTTCATGACGGTTGGCGTACGCCCGCTCATGGAACGGCCGCTGCTGGTGACCGACTTCCTGGACCGCGCGCGGACCCACTACGGGGACTGTGAAGCCATCGTCGCGACGACGGGCGAGCGCTACACCTACGAGGAGTTCGGCGAACGCGTCGACCGACTCTCGCGGGCCCTGCGCGAGCGGGGGATCGAGAAGGGCGACCGCGTCGCCGTCCTCGACCCGAACACCCACTACCACCTCGAGGCCGCCTACGCGGCGATGCAACTCGGGGCGATCCACACGCCGCTGAACTACCGGCTGACGCCCGACGACTTCGCGTACATCCTCGAAGACGCGGGCGTCTCCGCCGTCGTCGCCGACTACGAGTACGGCGAGAAGATCGACGCGATCCGCGACTCGGTGCCGACGGAGACCTTCCTCGCGAACGACCCCGAGGCGCTGGACGGCGAGTGGGAGGGCGTCGACGCGGCCATCGAGGCCGCCGACCCGCTCACGAAAGCGGAGCGCCCCGAACTCGCGGAGGACGAGACGATCACGATCAACTACACCTCGGGGACGACCGGCGACCCGAAGGGGGTCTGTCGGACCCACCGGACGGAGACGATCCACGCCTACCTCGTGTCGATCCACCAGGAACTGCGCGACGACGACGTCTACCTGTGGACGCTGCCGATGTTCCACGTCAACGGCTGGGGACACATCTACGCGGTCACGGGGATGGGCGCGAAACACGTCTGCACCCGCGGGATCGACGCCGACGGGATCTTCGAGGCGATCCGCGAGGAGGACGTCTCGTACTTCTGTGCGGCGCCGACGGTGCTCAACATGCTCGGCGACTACTACGACGAGCACGCCCCCGAGACGACCGGGGCGCGGCCGGTCCGGGTCGCCACCGCGGGGGCGGCCCCGCCGGAGGCGACCATCCGCCTCGTCGAGGACGAGTTCGGCTGGTACCTCAAGCACGTCTACGGCGCGACCGAGACGGGGCCGCTGATCACCACCTCGGACGCGCGCCGCCACCTCGATGCCGCCGACGACGAAGGGACCCGGTTCGCGATCAAGAAGCGCCAGGGTCTGGGCTACCTCGGCACCGAGGTCAGGGTCGTCGACGAGGACGGCGAGGACGTCCCGGCCGACGACGAGACCCTCGGCGAGGTGGTCGTCCGCGGCAACCAGGTGATGGACCGCTACTGGAACCAGCCCGAAGCCACCGAGGAGGCCTTCTCCGACCGGATCGAGGGCTACTACCACACGGGCGACCTCGCGACGGTCGACGAGCGCGGGATGATCTCGATCCAGGACCGCAAGAAGGACATCATCGTCTCCGGCGGCGAGAACATCTCCAGCATCGAACTCGAGGACGCCCTGTTCGAGCACCCCGAGGTGGCCGACGTCGCGGTGATCCCGGCGCCCAGCGATGAGTGGGGCGAGACCCCGCAGGCGTTCGTCGTCCCCGCCAGCGGCGACCCCGACGACCCCGGCGTCACGAGCGACGAACTGACCGCGTTCACCCGCGAGCACCTCGCGGGCTACAAGGCGGTTCGCCGGATCGAGTTCGTCGCGGAACTGCCGACGACCGCGACCGGGAAGGTCCAGAAGTACGAACTCCGCGAGAAGGTCTGGTCCGACGAGGAGCGGATGATCGGCGAGGGATAGTCGGCGCGACCGCGGCCTGAACCCTTTTGTCCCCGTCCGGCGAGGGTCGGGTATGGCGACGCGACTGCCCGACGGCGAGTTCGAGGCCCGCCTCGAACGCGTCCGCGACCGGATCGCCGAGACCGACGCCGACGCGGGCGTCTGGTTCGGCGCGACGAGTATCGAGTACCTGACCGGCTTCGACCACATCCGGACCGAGCGGCCGGTCGCGCTCGCGGTCACCGACGAGCGGGTCGAACTGACGGTGCCGCGTCTCGAAGTCGAGCGCGCGAGCGAGATCCCGCGGATCGACGCGTTCCACCACTACGCCGACTATCCCGGCGGCGACCCGATGGCAACCGTCGCCGAGATGCTCGACGGCCTCGGCGCCGACGCCGTCGCGGCCGACGCCGAGAGTGCGCCGGGGACGATGGGCTACCAGGGGCCGCCGCTCTCCGTGTTCGTCGACGTCGAGACGCAGGCCTGGGTGCGCCGGATGCGCTGGGAGAAGTCCGACGCGGAGGTGGACCTGATCCGCGAGTCCGCCCGCTGGGCCAACCTCGGCCACCGCTACCTCGCCGACTACACCGCGGTCGGCGCCCACCCCGCGACCGCGAGCCAGCGCGCTTCGACGGACGCCTCGCGGGCGATGCTCGACGCGCTCGGCGACCGGTACGCCACCCGCACCCGGGGGACGGGCCCGGTCACGGCGGGGTACATCACCGGCGAGCAGACCAGACTGCCACACGGTCACACGGCCAACCGCCGCCTCGAAGCGGGCGACGTGCTGATCACGGGCGCGACGGCGAACGTCGACGGCTACCACTCCGAACTCGAACGGACGATGTTCCTCGGGGAACCGACCGACGAGCAGGTCCACTACTTCGAACTCGTGCTCGAAGCGCAGACCATCGCCATCGACGCGCTCGGCCCGGGCGTTCCGATCGCCGCCGTCGACGAGGCGGTGTGGTCGTACTTCGAGGAGCAGGGCGTGACCGACCTCGCCCAGCACCACGTCGGCCACAACATCGGGATGGAGGGCCACGAACCGCCGTACATCGACCGCGGCTGGGGCGACCACTGCGAGTCCGACCACACGAACTACGACGCCGACGACGCCGCGATGCGCCCGGGCCACGTCTACACGATCGAACCCGGCATCTACACCGACGCGTACGGCTACCGCCACTCGGATACGGTCGCGATCACCGAGGACGGCACCGAGCGGCTCACCTACTTCCCGCGGGACCTCGACGGGAACGTGATCCCGGTCGAGTAGTCAGCGGTCGGTCGCCGGTTCGCGCTCCCGCGGCCGTTCCCGCTCTCGCCGCCCGCCAGCCCGCTCCGGCACCCCGTCTTCCGTCTCCAGCAGGCGCTCGAGACCGCGCTCGAACTCCGCCTCGCCGATCTCGCCCCGGGCGTAGCGCTCGCGCAGGGTCTCCAGCGGGTCCGCGGTCCGCTTCCCGTCGCCGTCCTCGATGCCGAGCATCTCCTCGGTCACGACCCCGGCGAGGGGCAACAGCCCGATCCAGCAGAACGCGAGGGCGAAGGCCGCGGCGCCCGCGGCCGCGGCGGGCCCGAACGTGAGCCAGACGACGGCGCCGACCAGCATCGCGAGCGGGAGCGCCCCGACGGCGATGAGCGCGAGAACCGTCGATCGAAACCGACGACGACCGTTCCTATCCATGCGCCGAGATGTTCGACGAACCGAAAAAGCGTTACGGGGGACGGCGCCCGCGCGACCGCGGGAGTAAAGTAAACTTGTGCTAGTCACACGAACGTGGCAGTATCGTTCGACCTCTTCGGCACGCTCGTCGACGTCGACCGGCCGGTAGAGCCCGCGGCGGCGGTCGCCGACGAACTCGCGGCCCGCGGCGTCGCGGTCCCGGACGGCTGGGCGGACCTGTACGCGTCCGCCCACGTCGACGCCCCCGCGGGCGCCGAGGTGCCGCTCCCCGCACACGTCGGCCGGGCGCTCGCGAGCGCCGGCGTCGACTACGAGGCCAACGCCGTCAGGCGCGCGGTCGTCGCGGCGTTCGACCCCGACGTCGGGACCCGGGACGGCGCGCCCGCGGCGGTCGCCGCCGCCCGCGAGCGCGGCCCCGTCGCCGTCTGTTCGAACTGCAGCGTTCCGGAACTCGTCTCGCGGACGCTGATCCGCTCGGCCCTCGACCGCGACGCGTTCGACGCCGTCGTCACGAGCGTCGCCTGCGGCTGGCGCAAGCCCGCGCCCGAGATATTCGAGACGACGGCGGACCGACTCGGCGTCGACCCCGCCGACCTCGTCCACGTCGGCGACGACCCGGAGACCGACGGCGGGGTCGAGGCGGTCGGCGGGACCGCGGTGCTCCTCGACGAGACGCCGCTGGCCGACGTGCCCGCCGCACTCGAGGTGATCTCGGCGTGAGACGGACCCCTTCCGGGCCGGGACGGAGGGCCCCGTGACGGCGACGACGCTCGCGGTCCTCGGGCTGGCGTTCAGCCTCGACCTCCTGCTCGGGGAACCGCCGAACGCCCTCCACCCGGTCGCGTGGTTCGGACGGCTCGTCGCCGCCGTCGACCGCGAGCGGCCCGCCGGCGGGCGGCGACGGCGGCTGGCCGGCGTCGCGGTCGCCGCGGTCCTCCCGCTGGTCGCCGCGGCGGTCGCCGGTGGATTCGTCCTCGCGGCCGGCCTCGTCGGCCCGCTGGCCGGCTCGGCCGCCGCCGCGCTCGTGCTCTTTTCGACGACCAGCCTGCGGCTGCTGCTCGACCTGACGGGCGAGGTGGTCGACGCGAGCGACGCGGACCCGGCGTCGGCCCGCGAGGCGGTCCGCGGGCTCGTCGGCCGCGACGCCGCGACGCTCTCGCCCGCCGAGATCCGGAGCGCGGCGGTCGAGAGCGCGGCCGAGAACCTCGCCGACGGGCTGGCCTCGACGCTGCTCCCGTTCGCCGTCCTCGCGCCGCTCTCGCTACCGCTCGCGGCGGCCGCGGCCGCGTGGGTGAAGGCGGTCAACACCCTCGACTCGATGCTCGGCTACCCCGACGAGCCACTCGGGACCGCGAGCGCGCGGCTGGACGACCTCGCGATGTGGCTCCCCGCCCGGCTCTCGGCGGGTGCGATCGCGCTCGCGGCGCTCGACCCGGCCGCGGCCCGGCGGGCCCGCCGGTGGGCGCGCGTCCCCGCCTCCCCGAACTCGGGGTGGCCGATGGCGACGCTGGCCTGCGCGCTCGACGTCCGCCTCGAGAAGGCCGGCGCGTACGTCCTCCACCCGGAGGCCGCGCTCCCGACCGCGGCCGACGGCGAGCGCGCCGTCGCGGTCGTCGGCCGGGCGGCCGTCCTCTCGGTGGCGCTCGCGGCCGCCCTCTCGCTGGCCGCGCCGGCGCTCGCGCGACTCGCGGGGGTGAGTCCGTGATCGTGCTCTCGCCGGCCGCGCTGCGCGGGGCGTTCGCCTTCCTGACGCGACTGCCCGCCGGCGGCCGCGACGCCGAGGCCGACTGGGCGGCGTTCCGGGCGACGCCGGCGACGTTCCCCGTCGTCGGCTGGGTCGTCGGCGCCCTCGCCGCGCTCCCGCTGGTCGCCGCGGGGACGCTCCCGGCGCCGACGGTCGCACTCGGCTACCTGCTCGCGGTCTACCTCCTCACCGGGATCCACCACCTCGACGGCGTCGCCGACTGCGGCGACGCGCTGGTCGTCCACGGCGGCGCCGACCGTCGACTGGCGATGTTGAAGGATACGACGACCGGCGTCGGCGCGCTGCTCGCCGTCTCCGTCGTCGTCGCCGGCGTCGCCCTCGGCGGCCTCGGCCTCGCGGGGCTCCCCGTCGCGGCCGCGGTCGGAATCGCGGTCGCCGCGGAGGTCGGCGCCAAGGTCGGCATGGCCGCGCTGGCCTGCCTCGGGCGCGCGGCCCGCGAGGGCCTCGGCTCGCGGCTGACCGCCGCGGCCGACCCCGCCGCGGTCGTCGCGCCCGTCGCGCTCGGCCTGCCGGCCGCCGCCCTCGGGTGGCCCCACCCCGCCCCGGCCGTCGCAGCCGGCGGCGCCCTCGCGGGCGCGGCCCTCCCGTGGGCGTGGGCGCGTCGGCGCCTCGGCGGCGTGACGGGCGACGTCTTCGGGGCGGCCAACGAGGTCGGTCGCGTCGTCGGCCTCCACGCGGGGGTGATCGCGTGGACGCTCTGGTGATGTGCGGCGGCCGCGGCACCCGCCTCGAAAGCGCCCGCGAGAAACCCCTGCACCCCGTCGCCGGCGTCCCGATGGTCGACCGCGTCCGCCGGGCGCTGGCGGCGAGTGCGGTCGAGACCGTCCGCGCGGTCGTCTCGCCGAACGCCCCCGAGACGCGCGCGCACCTCGAAGCCGCCGGCGTCCGGACGGTCGAGACGCCCGGCGAGGGGTACGTGACCGACCTCGGCGTCGCGCTCGACGCGCCCGGCGTCGAGACGCCCGCGCTGACCGTCGCGGCGGACCTGCCGCTGCTCGACGGCCCCGCGGTCGACGCGGTCCTCGCGCGCCACCGCGGCGACGCCTCGCTCGCCGCCTGCGTCCCGACGGCGCTGAAACGCCGGCTGGGCGCCGGCGGCGAGACGACGCTCGACGACGCCCCCCACCTCGCGCCGACCGGGGTCAACGTGGTCGGCGGTTCCGATCGACGAATGACACACACGAGCTACGACCCACGACTCGCGATCAACGTGAACCGACTCGAAGACGCCCGCGTCGCGGCGGCGCTGCTCGAACGCGACGGCCCGGAGACGAGGGGGGAGGACCCGTGCGAGTGATCCTCGCCGCGGGGACGACCGAGACCGCGCTGATCGACGGCATCAGCGCCGCCGGCGCCGCGCCGGCGCTGACGGGCCACACCCCCGCGGCCGACGCCGAGATCCTCGTCTACGGCGAGCCGACGGCGGCGCCCGTGACGCCCGTCAGCCCGACCGGCTGTCCGACGCCCGCGGCGATCACGCGCGCGGTCCGCGAGGTCGTCGGCTTCGACGCGACGGTCCTCGACGCCGGCCTCTCGGAGCCGACCGCGGCGCCGACGGTCGACCTCGACGCCGCGCCCGGCCGCGACGTCCGCGAACCGGCGGCCGTCCCCGGCGCGGCGACGATATTCGAGCGTGCCCGCGCGTTCGGCGCCGGACTCCCGGACGACGAGGTGCTGGTCGGCGAGACGATTCCCGGCGGGACGACGACCGCGCTCGGCGTCCTCGCGGCGCTCGGGGAGCCGACCGGCGTCTCCTCCTCGCTCCCGGAGAACCCCCTCGAACGCAAGCGACGGATCGTCGCGGAGGGACTGGCCGCGAGCGGCGTCGACCGCGGCGACTGCGCCGACGAGCCGTTCGAAGCGGTTCGGCTGATGGGCGACCCCGTCCAGACCGCGGTCGCCGGCGTCGCCGCCGGCGCGCTCGCGGCCGGGACCGACGTGACCCTCGCCGGCGGCACCCAACTGGTCGCCGTCGCGGCCCTCCTCCGTCGCGCCGGCGTCGACGCGCCGCTGCGGCTGGCGACCACCTCGTTCGTCGCCGCCGACCGGGGCCGCGACCTCGAAGCCGCCTGCGAGCGCCTCGACTGCGACCTCGTCGTCACCGACCCGGATTTCGACGCGTCCGACCACGTCGCGATGGCCCGCTACCGCGCGGGCGAGGCGAAGGAGGGCGTCGCCATGGGCGGGGCGCTCTCGCTCGTCCCGGCGTGGGCGATGCCGACGGTCCGGACACGGATCGAGACGGTCTGCGAGCGACTGGGGGTCGCGGAGGCGGTCGCGGACGCCGCGGGAGGTGAGCCCCGTGGACCCTGACGCGATCCGCGAGTCCGGGCGCGTCCCCCACGGCGGCGACCCGGACCCGTCGGTCCTCGACTTCTCGGCCAACGTCAACCCCCGGACGCCCGACGGCGTCGCCGAGGCGTACGCCGACGCGCTCGACGCGGCCCGCCGGTACCCCGACGACGGCTACCCCGCGTTCCGCGCGGCCGCGGCCGAGTACGTCGGCTGCGACCCCGAGGCCGTCGTCCCGACCCCCGGCGGCCTCGCCGCGATCCGACTCGTCTGCGAGGTGCGCCTCGGGCCGGGCGACGAGGCGCTCGTCCCCTACCCGAGTTTCGGCGAGTACGCCCGCGAGGTGCGCCTGCAGGGCGCCCGGCCGCGGTTCGTCCGCCGCGACGACCTGTTCGAGGTGGGCGAGGCGGTCCTCGACCGCTGTGCGCTCGCGGTCGTCTGCACGCCGAACAACCCGACCGGCGAGGCGGCCGACCCGGACGCGCTCGCGGCGTTCGCCGACCGCTGCGCGGCGGCCGGGACGACTCTGCTCGTCGACGAGGCGTTCCTCGGCTTCACGGACGTGCCGTCGCTCGCCGCCGCCGAGCGGGAGAACGTCGTCGTCGCGCGCTCGCTCACCAAACTCTTCGGCCTGCCGGGGATCCGGGCGGGGTTCGCCGTCGCCCGCGGCGGGACGCGCGACGCCCTCCGGACCGCCCGGCGGACGTGGAACCTCGGGACGCCGGCGGCGCGAGTCGGCGCGCACTGCATGCGCGACGAGGCGTTCGTCCGCGAGACGCGCGAACGGGTGGCGAGCGAGCGCGAGCGGCTGTTCGCGGCCTTCGAGGCCGATCCGCGGTTCTCCCCGTCCCCCTCGGACGCCCCGTTCCTGCTGTGTGACGTCGCGGGCGCCGTCGACGACGTGCTCGACGCGGCGCGCGAGCGCGGCGTCGCGCTCAGGGACGCGCGGACGTTCCGCGGCCTCGACTCGCACGTCCGCGTGGCGGTGAGAGCGCGCGAGGCGAACGACCGGCTGCTGGAGGTGCTGTGCCGTGACTGAGCCGTTCCCGGCGACGCGCGTCGACGGCGTCCTCCGGGTGTGCCGGCCCGACGCGGAGTGGCTGCACACGGGCTGGAACGGCGGCCGCCGCGTCGCCGACGTCGCCTACAACGTCTCCGTCCCGGAGGGGTGGGCCTGCGACGACGTCGAGTCCTACGTCGCCGACCGTCTCGACCGGGCGGGATTCGACGGCGACGGCCCCGTCCTGCTCACGGGCGTCGACCTCGAACACGCCCGCGGCGCCCGCTGCGGGCCCGTGACCGCGTACGCGACCGCGGGCGTCTCGAACCCGGCGGCGCTGCCGATAGAGCCCGCGGGCGGCGCGTTGCCCGACGGGCGACTCGAACGAGGGGACGATGCGGCCGGTACCGTGAACCTCGTCGTCTGCACGACGCGGGCGCTCGGGGACGGCGCGCTGGCGAACCTGGTCGCCGTCGCCGCGGAGGCGAAGGCGGCGACGCTGCTCGCCGAGACGGGTTTCCCGGGGACGACCACGGACGCGGTCGTCGCGGGCCACGACCCCGCGGGCGCGCCCGCCGAGTTCTCCGGAAGCGCGACGCCGGTCGGCGCCGCCGCGCGGGCCTGCGTCCGCGAGGCGCTCCGGGCGGCCCTGCGCTCGCGCTACGCGGGGACCGACGCGACGCTCCCCGACTCGGTCGCGGCGGCGGCCTCCGGCGTCTCGACGGACGTCCGCGCCGACGTGTTCCGGCCCGAAGCGGCGCGACCGGACCCGGAACCCTAAACCGACGCGCGTCCAAGGCCCGCCGATGGCAGGCGACCCGTCGGCGATCCGCTCGCTCGCGGTCTCGGCCGAGGACGTCGTCGACGCCTTCGTCTACGGGCGCGAGAACCCCGGCGAGGCGGTCCTGCGCGTCACGCCGCCGTTCCACGGCCGGATGCGCGCGCGCCTGCACGCCTACCGCGTCGACGACGCCCCCGAGACGGGGTCGATCCACCTCGATCCCGCGAGGCTGCTCGACGACGACGTCGTCGACGACTACCCGACGGTCGAGGCGGCGCGGTCGCGGGTCGGCGACGATGGCGACGATGACGCCGACCGCGCGGGCGGCGACCCCCCGCCTGAGCGGGTGCGCGAGGCCCACGCCGCGGCCCTCGAACGCTGGCGCGAGCGGGCGCTGGATTCGATCGTCGACGCGGTCGCGATCGAGACCGACGCGGGACCGCACCTCGTCGACGTCAAGCGCCTCGGGTGAACGCGGCCCCGACGCCTCGCCGCACTTTCACTTTCACCGTACACGGGTCGGTTTGACGTACCGTCGCGTCGACCGACGGGTATGCACATCGGAGCGGATCGGGCAGAAACGGAACCGCGGGCGTCCGGACGCGGAGTCGCGACGACGGATCGACGTCACCGACTTGGACGCCCGCGGCGTTCGGGAGTTCGTCCGCAACGGCGTCGAGACCGACCGCGTCTCGCTCGAACACCGCGGCGGACACCTTCCTCGTCGTCGAGGCCTAGAGCTTCGAGACGTCGCGTGCGTCCTCGGCGGCCTGCTTTACCGACTCGACGCTCGCGCTCGCCGACGTCGCCGTCACGGCCGCGTTGAGCGCCCCTTCGAGCACCGGCGCGTCCGCCATGACGACCTCGCCGTCGACCTCGGCCATCTCGATCGCCAGTTCCGCGTTCATCACCGCGCTGCCGAGGTCGACCACGACGACCACGCCGTCGCCGTCGCTCCCGGCGGCCTCGATCGCCTCGCGGATGGGGTCGGGGGTCGTCCCGACGCGGCCGTCCTCGGTGCCGCCGACGGCGTTGACGCTCCCCTCGCCGCCCATCTCGTCGGCGATTTCGGCGATCCCCTCGGCCGCCTTCCGGCTGTGGGAGACGACGACGATGCCGACCATCAGGCGCCTCCGGCGCCGTCGCCGCCCTCGGCGGCCTCGGCGGCCTCCTCGAGTTCCTCGGGTTCGACGTCGGCTTCGGCGTCGGTCTCGAGTTCGGTCTCGCCGTCGAGGTAGTTCGCCGCGACGTCGAGTAGTTCCTCCATGATGTACAGCGTGCTCGTCGCGCCGGGGTCCTGGTGGCCGACCGACCGCCAGCCGAGGTAGGAGGCTCGCCCCTTCTTCGCGCGGATCGGCGTCGTGAACGCGACGCCGCGCTCGGCGGCGTCGACGGCCTTCGCGAGCGCCTCGAGCGGTTCGAGGTCGTCGGTCTCGATCGACTTCTTGTAGGTGTGGACGGCCGGGGTGAGCGCGTCGAGCATCGTCTTGTCGCCGACCGAGGCCTTCCCGCGGTTCTCGACGGTCTCGATGTACGTCTCCGCGAACGCGACCGTCGCCTCGGGGGTGATCCCGTCGTCGAGTTCCTGGCTCGCCTTCATGATCGACCCGCCGTACAGCGGGCCGGAGGCCCCGCCGACCTCCGAGACGAGCGTCACGCCGACGGTCTTGACGAGGTCGGCGGGGTCGTCGTCGGCGTCCGCGACGCGCTCGGCGGCGGCGCCGAAGCCCCGGTCCATGTTCGCGCCGTGGTCGGCGTCGCCGATCGCCGAGTCGAGTTCGGTCAGGTACTCCTTCTCCTCGTCGAGTCGCGCCGCGACGGCCTCGACCGCTTCGACGACCGCCTCGCGCTGGGTGTCGAGATCCATCGCCCCGTGATCACTCCTCGTCCGCGACGGTCAGCGCGGGCGTGTCGACCGAGTACGCGAGCAGTTCCTTCAGTTCGTCGTCGACTTCGAGCACCGTGATCGAACAGCCCATCATGTCCAGCGAGGTCATGTAGTCGCCGACCCAGACGTCCCAGGTGTCGAGGCCGTGCTCGTCGAGTAGCTGCTGGACGCGGCGGTTGACGACGTACAACTCCATCAGCGGCGTCCCGCCCATCCCGTTGACCATCGTGACGACCTCCGCGCCCTCGTCGAGGTCGAGGTCGTCGAGGACGGCCTCGGTGAGGTGCTCGGCGACCTCGTCGGCGCTCATCACCTCGGTGCGCTCGGTGCCCGGTTCGCCGTGGATGCCGATGCCGAGTTCGATCTCGTCGTCGCCGAGTTCGAACGTCGGTTCGCCCTTCTCGGGGGTCACACAGGAGGTCAGCGCCATTCCCATCGTGCCCACGTTCTCGTTTGCCTTCTCGGCGACGCGCTTTACCTCCGACAGGTCGCCGCCCTGGTGGGCCATCGCGCCGGCGATCTTGTGGACGAAGATGGTGCCGGCGACGCCGCGACGACCGGAGGTGTACAGCGAGTCCTCGACCGCGACGTCGTCGTTGGTGACGACGTAGTCGACCTCGGTGTCGGCCTCCATCTCGGCCATCTCCATGGCCGTCTCGAAGTTCATCACGTCCCCCTCGTAGTTCTTGACGACGCAGAAGACCCCCTCGCCGCCGTCGCAGGCCTGGATCATCTCGCTCAACTGGTCGGCCGTCGGCGAGGTGAACACCTGGCCGGCCGCCGCCCCGTCGAGCATTCCGTCGCCGATGTAGCCCGCGTGGGTCGGTTCGTGGCCGCTGCCGCCGCCGGAGACGATGCCGACCTTGCCGTCGACCGGCGCGTCGGCGCGTACGACCACTTCCGTCCCGTCCAGGCGCCGCAGTTCCGGGTGTGCCGCGACCATACCGTCGAGCATTTCGTCTACGACCGCCTCGGGTTCGTTGATCAGTTTCTTCATTGCACTTCCCACCTGTTACGTGTCCCCATGAGACGATAAGTGTGCCTGCGACTGCAACCGCGTCCGGGCGCCCCCCGGTGGGCCGCGGGTCCGGTTCGCCGGCCGTCCCCGGCGTCTCGGCAATAGCATTCTCACGAGTCGCGGACTATCTCGCCCGGCTACCGGTCGGTCGACCTGACCGTTCGGATGTCAGGACCGCCACCGGCGCACGCGCTCGGTGTCGGCGACCTGGACGCGGTCGGGGTCTGCCTTCCGGAGCCACCGGACGAACTTCGCCATCTCCTCGTGCTCGCGGAGTCGCTCGACGGTGTGGTAGTACTGCTTGAGGTCGTGGTGGGTGAAGACGGCGTGGACCTGATCGTGACACGGCTGACAGAGGTCCACGGTCGGACTCCCCGTCCGGTTCTTGGGGATCAGGTGGTGGCGCGTCGTGGCCGCGACCGCCCGTTCGCAGAGTTCGCACTCGGGCATTCGACGCCTCGACTAGGGGCGGCGGTCGCTTGAGGGTGTCGCGACGGCGGCTCGCTCACCTCGCCTCGCTCGCGGGTCGCTTCCGTTCCCCGCTCGCGTTTCCGAGGGCGTCGCCTTCGCTCCGCTCAGTCGCCGCCCTCGCCTCGCTCTATCGGCGCCCGGATCAAGTTCCCCCACTCGGTCCACGATCCGTCGTAGTTGTGGACGTCCTCGTAGCCCAGCAGTTCGTGCAGCGCGAACCACGCGATGGCCGACCGCTCGCCCACCCGGCAGTAGGTGACGACCGACTCGTCGCCGTCGATGCCCTCCTCGGCGTACATCCGTTCGAGTTCGTCGGGTTCCTTGAACCGGCCGTCGTCGCGCAGGTTGGTCTTCACCGGGACGTTCGACGCGCCGGGGATGTGGCCGCCGCGCTGGGCGGTCTCCTGTAGGCCCTCCGGGGCGAGAATCTCGCCGGTGAACTCCTCGGGCGAGCGCACGTCGACCATCGGGACGCCGGCCTCGCGGGCCTTGTCCACGTCGTCTTTGTACGCGCGGATGCTCTCGAACGGCCCTCTGGCCTCGTACTCGACGGCGTCGAACTCCGGTACCGCCTCGGTCAGCGGGTAGTCGTTGTTCACCCAGTAATCCTTCCCGCCGTCCAAGACGCGGGCGTCGTCGTGGCCGTAGTACGTGAACTCCCAGTAGGCGAACAGCGCGAACCAGTTGGGAATCCAGCCGTTCCCGTAGAAGACGACCGTCGAGTCCGCACTGATCCCGTGGTTCCCGACGACCTCCTCGAAGTCCGCCTTCTTCAGGACGTCCCGCTGTTGCTGGTCCGAGAGGTCCTCGTCCCACTGGAGGCCGATCGCGCCCGGAACGTGGCCGTCGTCGTACCGCGACGGGAAGTCGCCCTCCTCGGGGGACTCGGGGCTGTTCACCTCCACGATACGGTAGTCGGGGTCGTCCGCCTGAAACTCGTCCAGGTGGTCTTCGACCCAGTCCGCCGAAACCAGGACGTCGTTGTCGGAGTCAGCCATGCGAGGCGACCTCCAACGAGCAGCGACAAAAGCCTAACAGCGCGGGTCCGACGCGTCCCGGTGGAAAGGCACAAGCGTCCACGGGCCCTCGACGCGAGCGTGAGCGCCGACGTCCCGGACGGCGACGAGGAGTCGAGCGACCCCCGCCGCGTCGAGGTTCGCCCCGGTCGCGAGGTCGTCGTCGAGTTCGACCCCGACCTCACCTTCGAGTGCGTCGACGACTGCACGTGGTGCTGTCACCACGGCGTCCTCCTGTACGACCGCGACCTGCTCGAACTCGCCGAGCGGGCGAACCTCGTCGAGACGACGACCGACTTCCGCGGCGAGAAGTTCGTCGCCCGCGAAAAGAAGGATCGCGAGGAACACGTCGCCGACGACGGCCACGCCTGCGCGTTCCTGCGCGAGGACGGCCTCTGTTCGTTGCACCTCGACCACGACTGGAAGCCGACGCGGTGTTCGGTGTTCCCGCTCGGCGTCTGGCTGGAGGACGGGGACCTCCACGTCGACGTCCGCGACTCCGCCCACGAGCACTGCGAGGGGCTGAACGTGAGCGAGCGGCGCGTGATCGACGACCTGGCGGCGTTCCTGCCCGACCTGCTGTGGGACCTCGAGAACCCCGACAGCGACCGGGAACTCTGACGGCCGCGGCCGCGCCTACTCATCGCCGTCGCCACCCCATCGGCGTACTGCACGGGGCAGCGCGCCGGCGACCTACGGACTTCTCCACGGCGACCCGTCACCGGGTCGCCTGCCGCCACTCCCGCAACCCGATCACGTCTCCGTCGAGGGACTTCGGGTCGGCCGTCGCCGCCCAGACGAACATCGGCGCCACGTCGGCGGGGTCGCGCCCCTGCCCGCCGGTCAGTTCCGTCGCCACGATTCCGGGATCGAGACAGCGGACGACGTGGTCCGTGTCGGCGGCGAACCCCCGGACGACGGCCTCGGCGCCCGCCTTCGAGATGGCGTAGGAGCCGTAGCCCGGCTTCCCCTCGCGGGCGACCGTCCCCGAGGGGACGAGCACGCGCGCCCCGTCGGTCAGGTGCGGCAGCGCCTCGCGGACCGTCGCGAACACCCCGCGGGCGTTCGTCCGCCAGTGGTCGTCGAAGGCGGCGTACGACTCCCCGTCCGTCGGCGTGTGACCGCTCTCGCCGTGGTAGACGCCCGCGGCCGCGACGACGACGTCGATCCCGGCCGCGTCGCCGGCCCGCGAGGCGGTCTCCATCAGCCGCTCGACGTCGAACTCGTCGCGCACGTCCGCGCGCAGGCCCGCGGCGTCCGCGTTCCCGTTCGCGTCTCGAAGCGCCTCGACGGTCTCCTCGACCTCGGCCCCGTCGCGGGCGGCGACCACCACGGTCGCGCCCTCGGCGGCGAAGGCCTCGGCGACCGCCCGTCCGATCCCGCGCGTCCCGCCGGTCACGACGACTGTCGTCTCGTCCATACCCGTCGTACGGGCGCGGCGTACAGGAATCCACCGGCGGCCTTACCTCGTAAGGACACACGTTTATCACCCGACCGAAACGTATGGTGGGGCATGGAATCGCTTGACGGTGCGTCGGTCGTCGTGATCGGCGCCGGCATCGGCGGCCTCTCGACGGCCTGCTACCTCGCCGACGCCGGCGCCGACGTGCGCGTCATCGAGAAGAACGAACAGCTCGGCGGCCGGGCCAGCCGCCTGGAGCGCGACGGCTTCCGGTTCGACATGGGCCCGTCGTGGTACCTGATGCCGGACGTCTTCGAGCGTTTCTTCGGTCACTTCGACCGCACGCCGTCGGACTACTACGAACTCGCCCGCCTCGATCCCCACTACCGGATCTTCTTCAAAGACGGCGACCGGGTCGACGTGACCGCCGACCTCGAACGGACCAAGCGGATCTTCGAGACGTACGAGGACGGCGCCGGCGAGGCCCTCGAACGCTACCTCGAGAAGTCCCGCGAGAACTACGAGGTCGGGATGAAACACTTCGTCTACGAGGACCGCTCGCGGCTGCGGGACTTCCTCGACCTCGACGTGGCCCGGCAGGCCCGGGGGCTCTCGCTTCTGGGCTCGATGCAGGGTCACGTCGAGGACTACTTCGACCACCCGAAGCTCCAGCAGATCATGCAGTACACGCTGGTATTTCTGGGCGGCTCGCCGCGGAACACGCCGGCGCTGTACAACCTGATGAGCCACGTCGACTTCAACCTCGGCGTCTGGTACCCCGAGGGCGGACTCGGCGCGGTGATCGACGGCATCGCGGAGATGGGGTCGGAACTCGGCGTCGAGTACGAGACGAACCGGCCGGCGACGGCGATCAAGGGCCGCGAGGGCGCGTTCCTCGTCGAGACGCCCGACGGCGACCTCCGGGCGGACCTCGTGGTGAGCAACGCCGACTACGCCCACACCGAGCAGGACCTGCTGACCCCCGAACGCCGCGGCTACGACGCCGACTACTGGGAGTCCCGGACGTACGCTCCCTCGGCGTTCCTGCTCTACCTCGGCGTCGAGGGCGACGTCCCCGAACTCGCCCACCACACGCTCGTGCTGCCGACCGGCTGGGACCGCCACTTCGAGCAGATATTCGACGAGCCGGCCTGGCCCGACGACCCCGCCTACTACCTGTGTGTCCCCTCGGAGACCGACGACGACGTCGCCCCCGAGGGCCACAGCAACCTGTTCGTGCTCGTCCCCATCGCGCCGGGGCTGGAGGACACCCCCGAGCGCCGCGAGGAGTATCGAGACCGGATCCTCGACGACATCGCCAGACACACCGGCGAGGACCTGCGCGACCGGATCGTCCTCGAGGAGACGTTCTGCGTCGCGGACTTCGCCGACCGCTACAACAGCTTCCGGGGGACCGCCCTCGGGATGGCCCACACCCTCCGCCAGACGGCGCTGTTTCGCCCGCCTCACCGCTCGAAGGAGGTCGACGGCCTCTACTTCGCCGGCTCGTACACCACGCCCGGTATCGGCGTCCCGATGTGTCTCATCAGCGGTCAACTGACCGCTGAGAAGGTGTTCGAGGATCACGGGTGATCGCGTGCGGGTGCGAACGCGAACGCGAGTACGAGAGCGAGCGCAGGCGCGAGACGTTAACGGGCTGCGCGTCGTACCGCGGGTGAACGCGTGCTGACGGACGCATGAACGGGGAACGGATCCACACGAGCGACCGTTCGGTCGCCGACGACCTCGCGTACCTGCTGACGCTCTCGCGGCCGCGGTTCTGGCTCTACCTCGCCGGGCCGGCGCTCGTCGGCGTCGCCTACGCCGCCGACTCGACGGCCGACCTCGTCGCTCCCGCCGCGGTCGCGCTGTTCGCGTACTTCCTCGTCCCGGCGAACGTCTTCCTCTACGGGATCAACGACGTCTACGACCGCGATATCGACGCCGCGAACCCGAAGAAGGAGGGCCGCGAGGCGCGCTACGAGGGCCAGCGGTTCGTCCCCGCCGCGGTCGCCCTCTGTGCCGCCGTACCGCTCGCGTTGCTGCCGGTCGTCCCCGCGCCCGCGTGGCCGTGGCTCGCGGCCTTCCTCGTCCTCGGGGCGGCCTACAGCGCGCCGCCGGCCCGGTTCAAGACGACGCCGCTTCTCGACTCGGTCTCGAACGGCCTCTACGTGACGCCGGGGGCCGCCGCCTACGCGGCCGTCGCCGGGAGCCAGCCCCCCGCACTCGCCGTCCTCGGCGGCTGGCTCTGGGCGATGGGGATGCACACCTTCTCCGCGGTCCCCGACATCGAACCCGACCGCGCCGCGGGAATCCGGACCACCGCGACGGTCCTCGGGAAGCGGCGCACCTACGCCTACTGTGGCGCCTGCTGGCTCGCCGCCGCCGGCGCGTTCGCCGCCCTCGACTACCGGCTGGGGGCGCTCTTGCTCGTCTACCCCGCGCTCGTCGCCGGCGTCGCGACCGCGAGCGTCGCGGTCGACCGCGCCTACTGGTGGTTCCCCGCGATCAACACGGCCGTCGGCACCCTGCTGACGATGGGCGGCCTCTGGAGGCTGGTCTATGGATAGCACGACCGCGACGACCCGGGCGGGCGACTCGCGTCGCGAGGCGCTACAGCGGCGTCTCGACGCGCTGATCCGCGAGAATCGGTTCACCATCGCGGTCGTCTTCCCGCTCGTCGGCGCGGTGACGCTCGTCGCGAGCGCCGAGGGGTTGTTGCCGCCGGCGCTGTCGTTCGACCCGCTGCTGATCCTGTTCGGGACGCTCGTGATGCGCTCGCCGCTCGTCGTCGGTCTCCTGCCGCGGATCGGCCGGCGGGCGCTCGCCTGTCTCGGCCTGCTGGTCGCCTACGCCTACGCGGTCGAGTTCGTCGGCGTGCGAACGGGCTGGCCGTACGGCCACTTCGAGTACGGCGTCGACCTCGGGCCGATGGTCGCGGGCGAGGTACCCCTCGGGCTGCCGGTCTTTTTCGTCCCGCTGGTACTGAACGCCTACCTGCTCACGCTGCTGACGCTGCGCGGGCGGGCGGCGTCGACGCCCCTCCGGCTGGGGGTCGCGCTCGCGGCCGTCCTCGCGGTCGACCTCGTGCTCGACCCCGGCGCGGTCGCGCTCGGCTTCTGGGCGTACGAGCCGCCGGGGCCGTACTACGGCGTCCCGGCGTCGAACTACGCCGGCTGGCTCCTCTCGGGGGCGGTCGCGGTCGTCCTCGTCGACCTCGCGTTCGATCGCGCGGCGCTGCTCGACCGCGTCCGCGACTGCGAGTTCGTCCTCGACGACCTCGTGAGCTTCGTCCTGCTGTGGGGCGGTGTCAACGCGCTGTACGGCAACCCGATCCCCGTCGCCCTCGCCGTCGGCTTCGGGGCCGCGCTGGCGCGGACCGACCGCTACGACGTGCAGTTCCTCCGGACGGGGCTGCCCGCGGCGCTCGACCGGTGAGCGCCCGTCAGCGCGTCGGCACGCCCTCGCCGTGGCCTGCCCCCCTCGGGCCGGCTTCGAGCGTGGGGACGGCGGAGACGCGCCGGAAGACCGCCTCGGGGTCGCGGTTCCAGCGCCAGTGCCAGCGCGTCTTGAGCAGACACCAGAGCTTGCGCGTCGACGAGAGCTGGGGGGTCTCCGAGAGGACGTCGTACCCTCGCGCGCGGATGAGCCGGTGGTGTTCGGCGTACAGCACGGCCGCCAGCAGGACGGGGAGCTGGCAGTCCTCCGGCAGGTAGCGGATGCCGGCGACGCCCTCGCGGTAGAGCGCCTCGGTTCGCTGGAGTTCCTCGGCCATCGCCGCCGCGAACGACTCGGACATCTTCAGGTTCTCGACCTGCTCGTCGGGGACGCCGTGGGCGCGCAGCGTCTCCCGGGGGAGGTAGATGCGGTCGCGCTCGCGGACGTCCTCGCGGACGTCCCGCAGGAAGTTCGTCATCTGGAACGCCTCGCCGAGCGCGACGGCGTGTGGGAGGGCGGTCTCGGGGTCCTCGGGCTCCATGATCGCGGTCATCATCACGCCGACGGCCGCCGCCGACCCGCGCATGTACGCCTCGAGTTCCTCGTAGCTGTCGTACCGGCTCGTGTGGATGTCCGTCTTCATCGCGTCGACGAACTCGTGGACCTCCTCGTCGGCGATGTCGTAGCGCTCGCGGAGGGTCGCGAACGCGTCGAGGACCGGGTCGTCCGGGTCGGCCTCGCCGAGCGCCTGCGCGCGCAGCGCTTCGAGGCGCGCAGCCTGCTCGTCGGGGGGGACGCCGGCGGCGTCGTCGACGACTTCGTCGGCGATCCGGAAGAACGCGTAGAGGACGTGCGTCGCGTTCCGGACGCGCTTCGGTAGAAAGCGCGTCGCGAGGTAGAACGTCTTCCCCGTTCGTCGCTGAATCTCCTTGCCTGCTTGGATATGTTCCTGGTGCATTCTCACTCTCGTCGGCTCGCTGACAGCGACTCGATTATCCGTTCGACTGACGAATATAAAAGGGCTATCCCTCACCAGGCTGGCTTCGCTCGAAGAGTTCGTCCAGCAGTTTTCGCTGGGCGGCCCGCAGGTGCTGGTGGAACGTCGACCGCGAGATGCCCATCGACTCGGCGAGTTCCTCGCCGGAGACGCCGCGGGGCCAGTCGAAGTAGTCGGTGTAGTAGGCCTTCTCGAGGGCCATCCGCTGGCGGTCGGTCAGCGTCGATTCGAGGCGGGCGGCGACGTCGCTCGGGGTCCGCGGCGGCCGCTCGCGCTCGTGGTAGCTGAGCAGTTCGACGACATCGTACCGCCGTTCGAGCAGGTCGTACAGCGAGCGGGCGGCCTGCCCGTTCGAGAGGTCGACGTCGAGGGTGGTGACGCCGTCGGCGACGTCGAAGCGCCTGATGACCGCCCCGTGTTCGACCAGCGCGTCGAGCAGGGGGTCCTCGACGGCGAGTTCCAGCGTCACCTCGCCGTCACGCTCCGAGAGCACCGACGCCGCCTCGACGCCGTCGACGGCCGCGGCGGCCTCGCGGGCCGCCGTCTCGTCCCCGCGGTCGACGCGGACGAACAGCAGCGGCGGGCCGCCGTCGCCGTGGGTGAGACCGCCGTAGGAGACCGGCGTCCCGAGCGCCGCCGACAGCGTCGAGAGGACGACCGAGGGGTCTTCGATGGCCACTTCGACCTCGACGACGGTGTCGGCGGTCAGCAGGCGGCGAGCGTCGATGGCGTTGATCGCGGTCGCGATGGTCCCCGCGAGCGACTCGAGGACGGCCAACTCGCGCGTCTCGAAGGCGTCGGGTTCGTCGGCGAAGACGACCAGCACGCCGTAGGTGACGTCGCCGTAGGCGACCGGGAGCGCCGCAATCGACCGAAACGCGTCGCCGGCGCCCGACGGCCACCACCGGTCGGCCTCCGGGAACGTCGTCACCTCCTGAACGACCGCGGTCTCCCCGGTGTCGAGGGCCCGGACCGCCGGGTGACTCCCGTCGGCTTCGAGGACGAGCGTCCCGTCTTCGAGCGGGACGTCGCCGTCGGCCGCCCACTCGCGGGGGGCCAGCCGGCGGCCCGCGACGTCGACCCGGCCCATCCACGCGAGGACGTACGGGTCCGACGCGACGAGGCGCTCGCAGACGCCCCGTTCGAGTTCCGTCCGCGACCGCGCGTCGACGGCGACGTCGGTCACTTCGCGGACGACGCCGTCGATCCGTTCGAGGACGTGTTCGAGGGTGCGTCGCTCCCGGCGGAGGCGGTCGGCGGTCTCCTCGACGTCGAGTTCGGCGAGTTTGCGGCCGGTGATGTCGAGGTGGGTGACCGAGACGTACGGCTCGTCGTCGACGGGGAACCGCTTCGCGCGCATCAGGAACCATCGCTTCTCCGTCGGCGAGTGACACGGGTACTCCATCGAGAACTCCTCGCGGTCGCCGTCGAGTACCGATTCGAGCCCGTCGACGGCCCGGCGGGCGTGCTCGTCGTCGGACGCCGCCGCGGCCGCGACGTAGTTCATCCCCACGTCGTCCTCCTCGGCCGTGCGTCCCTCGCTCGTCCCGAACTCCCGCCATGCCCGGTTGGTGAGCCGAATGTCGCCGTCTTCGTCGAGGACGGCGACGGTGAGTGGCAGGGTGTCGAGCGTCGCCGCGGCGAGGGAGTCCCGTCGAACCATCTCATCGTTCGATTAGTGGGCCGACGTATTAACGGCCGTGGGGGTGTCACCCGAGGGGTCGCGACGGCCGCGCCGACGAGATAGATACTTGTCACCGCGCGAGAAACCGAACGGACGAGCCGTGTCACGAGCCCCACTCCTCGTCGCCCTGCTCGTCGTCCTCGCCGGCTGTGGCGCCCTCCCGGGAGGCGACGCGCAGGCGGACCGCGAACCGTACGGCGTCGACGAACCCGTCGATCCCCCGTCCGGCCCGCCGGGGTTCTCCGCGGACGGGCTCGAAGACCCGGCGGCGCTGTGGGCCGCCCACGAGGAGACGCTCGCGGACCGGTCGTACGCGGTCCGCGGCGAACGGGAACTGACCTACGAGAACGGCACGGTCTACCGCGCGGTCGAGTACGCCACGCTACTGGACCGCGGCGACGACCGGGGGTACACCCGCGAGGCGTGGCGGGGTACGGACGTCGACGACGGCGACGCCGTCGAGACCGAACGCTGGACCGACGACCGCGGCGTCGTCGTCCGCGAGCGCTTCGCGAACGGCTCGGTCGAGTACCGCGAGGGGACGGGGTTCGCGCTGGCCAGCAACGAGCGTCGCCTCCGGGCCATCCTCTCCGTCGTCGAGGACCCCGACGTGATGGTCGCCGAGGACGGCACGTACGTCATCGAGGCGTCGGAGGCGTCGGCGGCCAGTATCGTCGCGGACGAACCGTTCCACGCCGAGATTCGCGTCCACGAGGCCGGCGTCGTCGAGTACGCCGAACTCGAAGGGACGGTCGACTACGACGGCGAGCGCCTGCGGATCTCCGAACGGGTGGGGATCGACGCCGTCGACGGGACGACCGTCGTGGCTCCCGACTGGGTCGACGAGGCGCGGGCGGCGCCGGCCGAGGGGAGCGCGGACGAAGACGAGGGCGAGGGCGAACCGCGGGGCGACTGACCGCCGGTCAGTCCAGCAACTCGTCGGCGAGCAGCGGCAGGAAGGCGCCGATGTCGGTGACCATCCCGATGGCGTGGGCGCTGCCGCGGTCGAGCAACTGGGTGACGGTGGCCGGGTTGATGTCGACGCAGACTGTCTTCGTGGTCGAGGGGAGGCAGTTGCCGACCGCGACCGAG
The DNA here is from genome assembly GCF_024296665.1 of Salinilacihabitans rarus. Taxonomy (NCBI): domain Archaea; kingdom Methanobacteriati; phylum Methanobacteriota; class Halobacteria; order Halobacteriales; family Natrialbaceae; genus Salinilacihabitans; species Salinilacihabitans rarus. Next base: position 1,569,629 of record NZ_CP100762.1, read on the forward strand.
TGCAACAGCGTCGAGAGCATCAACACGAGGTCGGCCTCGTGGGCCTGCTCGCGGATGGCGTCCTGGGCTTCGATCGCGTCGGTGATCGTGTCGGGCAGGGGGCCGTCGTCGCGGATCGACCCCGCCAGCACGTAGTCGACGTCGTTCTCGACGCACTCGTACATGACGCCGCTCTCGACGCGACCGTCCGCGACGGCCGCCTCGATGCCGCCGGCGCGAACGATCTCGCTGATCGTGTAGATGTGGTGTTTGTGGCCCTTCCGGGGGTGTTCGAGCGTCTCGGTGTCCACCCCAAGCGAGGTGCCGTAGAGGTCACGCTCTACGTCGTGGACGGCGAAGCCGTTGCCGGCGGAGAGCGCGTCGACGTAGCCCGCGCGCACGAGGTCTGCGAGCGCCTCCCGGCCGCCGGAGTGGACGATCGCCGGCCCGCAGACGGCGAGTACGTTCCCGCCGCGCTCGCGGACCTCGCGCATCTCGTCGGCGATTTCGGCGATCAGCGACGCCGACGGCCGCTCGCTCGAAACGCCCCCCTGCATGAAGCCGAAGGCGCCGCCTTTCCCCCGGGGGCGCTCCGGGGGCTGGACCCGGATGCCGGTGTCGCCGACCACGACGAGGTCGCCCTCCTCGACGGCGTTGAGCACCCGCGTCCGCACTCGCGTCTCGCCGCCGTCCTCCTCGACGACGAGCGCGCAGTCCATCTCGACGTCCTCGACGGGGAGCCACTCGCCGTCGACGCGCACGTCGGTCGGGTGGTTGGTCGTCGAGTAGAAGTCGACGGGGACGACCCGGTCGTCGGGCGCCGGTTCGAGCGTCGCGTCCTCGGGGCCGGCGACGGTCGCGCCGTTCTGGTTCAGTTCGTGGAGGATCTCGCGGAGGGTGTCCTCGTCGTCCGCGGAGACCGTCATCCGGCAGTACGACTCCTCGTGGGTGTGGCGGCCGACCTCGAACGCCTCGACGTCGAACTCGCCGCCGAGGTCCATGACGGCGCCGAAACACCGCGCCATCGTCCCCGAATCGATGATGTGCCCCTCGAGTTCGACCGTGCGTCGTGCAGTCATCGAGGGACGTTGGCGGCGGGCTACCGTCAATCTGTGCGTCGGCGCAGCCGTCGCCGGAGTTCCGTCACTCGAAGAGGTCGCCGTGGCGGGCCGCGAGGTTCGTGTACTCGCCGGAGGAGTACTCCTCGAAGGTTTCCTCGGGGTCGACGGTCGTCTCCGAGAGGGGGACGACGGACGCGGGAACGCCTCTGGCGAACGACTCCGGCGGAATCTCGAAGCCGTCGGGGACGACGGTCCCCGAGGCGACGATGCACCGCTCGCCGACGCTGACCCCGGAGTTGAGCGTGGCGTTGAAGCCGATCAGGGCGCCGTCGTCGACGACCGCGTCGTTGAGGACGGCGCCGTGGCCGCACATGACGCGCTCGCCGACGCTGGACGCGTGCAGCGTCGCGTTGTCGCCGACGTGAGCGCCGCGGCCGATCCGGACGGGCGCGACGTCCCCGCGGAGGACGACCCCCGGCCAGACGCTGGCGTCGGCCTCGACGGTCACGTCGCCGACGAGCGTCGCCTCGCGGCTGACGCGGGCGTCCTCGTCGATCGACGGGCGCGAACCTTCGAACTCGTAGCGTCTTCGGTCGGTCACGCGCGTCCCGACCACGACCAGCGCCAAAGGTTTTGCTCGCTCGTCGACGACGTTCACAGCCGCTTACGCGCGGGAACGTCGCGACTAACGAAGGGTCTCGGGAGCCGACTGGGGATATGATCCGCGACCGCGAACTGGTCGAGAAGTGGCACACGCAGGTTCTCGAACCCGCGCGCGCGGAGGTCGAGCAGTTCCTCGCGCGGTTTCCCGACCGGCGGACCCTGTCGATCCCCTTCGAGCGCTGTGGCACGGACTACCGGTTCACGCGGCCGCTGTTGCGCGAACCCGACCGGACCCTCGGGGCCGGCCGGCGCGCGCTCGGCGAGTTCGTCGACGCGGAGTACGACGCCGACGTCGAGGACGACGACCGGATCTACCTGCGGATCTCGGACCTGCCCGAGAGCGCCCGCTGCGCGCTCGGCGAGGTCGGCGCCGACCACCTCAACCGGCTGCTCGTCGTCGAGGGGACGGTCGCGGCGACGGCCGAGAGCGCCCCGCGGCTCGTCACCGCGGCGTTCCAGTGCGAACGCTGCGGCGAGGTCGAGACGGTCGTCCAGCGCACCCGCCGGCTCCGCCGGCCGGGGGGCTGTTCGTCCTGCTCGCGGGGACGGCTCGCGCTGTCCCCGCGGCGATCCGAGTACGTCGACGCCCGCGAGGTCCGCCTGCGCGACGGCGAGCGAACGCTCCCGGTCCACCTCGAACACGACCTCGTCGACGCGGTCGGCGTCGGGGACGAGGTCGACCTCGTCGCGATTCCCCGGGCGCGGGCCGACGACGAGACGACGGCCGTCGACCTCGAACTCGAAGGGATCAGCGTCGCGCGCGCGACGTCCGCGTGAGCCGTGAGCCCGCGAACGACGCTCACAGGGGCTGACAGGCCGCGCAAGGCTTTTGTAGCCGTTCGTGGACTCCCCCCGTGATCACTCGTGTACGAACGAACTCCCTCCCCGAAGACGGTCGAACTCTGGCTGCGGTCGTTCGCGCCCGCCGCGGCGGGCCCGAACCACGAGCGAGCGCTCGCGCACCTCGAGCGACTGGAGTCCCGTCCGGAGGTCACGCGGGTCGACGTCGGGGTCTGGGGGGCGGAGGTCGAGTGGACGCCGCGGACCGAGCGCATCTCCCAGTTGCGGACCATCCGGTCGCGTCTGGAGGCGTTCGACGCGTGGGCCGACCGGACCGACAGGAGCCTCGAACCGTTCTTCCGGGAGCGCCACGTCGAGTCGACGATCACGGGCGAGTCCTACGACGTCCGCCGGCTACCGACGCTGGCGGTCGCCGAGTACCGCGGCGGGGAACTGGTCCACGTCGCCCCCTCGCGCGACGGGGAGGCGGTGGTCGACGCGCTCGACCGCCTCGACGCGCTCGCGCGGGGCGAGGCCGACGACCCCGTCCTCGCGTACGGCCACGAACCCGGCGGCCGGGACGACTCCGATCCGGACGCCGGCGAGCGACTCGAACCCGCCTCGCCGCGCTAGAGCCGTGAAAACGCATATGATGATTCGTGACTAATACGAACCCATGAGCGGAGAATCCGCAACCGTCGGACGGTCACGGTGTCTGAACTGCGGCTTCGAAGCGCCGAGTGGCGACGACGCGTGGCTCCGCCTCGACGTGCCGGGGCTCGGCCGGATGACCCAGTGCCCGGAGTGTAACAGCACGAACATCATCACGGGCCGTTAATGTGGCCGACGGCGGGGTCGCAGACAGACACTTACGCGTCCCCGCCGTACGCCGGTCCATGAGTCAGGAACCCGAAAATCTCCCCGACAGCGACAGCGAGTGGCGCGACCGACTCTCCGAGGAGGAGTACCGAATCCTCCGCGAGGCGGGAACCGAACCGCCGTTCAGCGGCGAGTACGTCGAGCACGACGAGGACGGCGTCTACCGGTGTGTCGGCTGTGGGACGGTCCTGTTCGACTCGGAGACGAAGTACGAGTCCCACTGTGGCTGGCCGAGTTTCTACGACGTCGACGACGACCGGATCGAGACCCGCCTCGACACGAGCCACGGGATGCGCCGGACCGAGGTGCTGTGTGCCAACTGCGGCGGCCACCTCGGCCACGTCTTCGAGGACGGCCCCCAGCCGACCGGCGAGCGCTACTGTATCAACTCCGTCGCGCTGGAGTTCGACGACGAGTAACCCGCCGCGAGTGCAGGCCCCACCCTTCGTCGCCGAAAGCGGCGCAGGCCGGTCCATGGCAGGGGAGTCGCCGTCGGCCGGAAACCGCGTGCGGGATGGCCGTTCGAATCGTCCGGAGCGATCGGGCCGTCCGATCGGCGGCCCGCGAACCGCTCGTCGACGCCCTCGCGCTCGGCGTTCGCGTCTCCGTCGTCACCGCCGAGTCCGATCAGTCCGCGTCGATGGGCCGGTCCCGCAGCGCCGTCTGGATCGCCCGGGCCCGCGTCTCGCCGATGCCCTCCACGGCCGTGAGTTCCGCGCGGTTCGCGGCGACGAGTTCGGCCACGGTGGGGAACGCCTCGTAGAGCGCGTCGGCGAGTTCCGGGCCGATCCCCTCGATGCAGGCGTACATCCGCTTGGCCGTCGGCTCGTACCGCGCCGGCACCGAACTCACCGGGGGCGGCCGCGTCGAGGGGTCCTCGGCGTGCTTTCGGCCGAGACGGATCGCGTAGTCGACGAGTCGCCGCCGGTCGGTACAGGGGACGACCGGCGTCCCCTGTCGGGCGGTGATCGACGCCATCGAGCCGTAGATGGCCGCGGGCGAGATGCCCGTCCGCATCGACTCGACCGACCGGAAGTCCGCTTCGAGCAGGACGTAGGCGTGGTCGTAGCCGGCGGCCATCCGCTCGGCCTGCTCCCGGAGGTCCGGCCCGGAGCGTCCCATCACCCCGTTGACGTAGTCGCGCAGGGTCTTGCGCTCGAAGCCCACCGAGTCGATGGCGAGGTCGCCCGCCGACAGGCGCTCGACGCCCACCTCGATCACGTCCGGGTGAGAGCGGACGGCCTCGCGGACGGCGGCGGGTTCGCGGTCGTCGACGGTGACGGCGACGCGCATGCCCGCGGTAGGGGTTCGAGCGAGGAACGCGTGTCGCTTTCGACCGCCGCGGTCCCGTGGAACCGTCGGTCGACCGTCCGGTCTGCCCTCACGACCGTCAGCGATTTCACGAATGCCGATTATGCGACTCCGCGTCATACGGTAGCGTATGACAGAGAGTGCCGACCATCCGGGAGCGGCGGCGCGTTCGAGGCTACCCGCGGCCGCGGTCGACGGGCTTTGCGACCGACTCCGCGGCGAGGTGATCCTGCCCGTCGACGCCGCGTACGACGAGCGCAGACGAGTCTGGAACGGGACGATCGACCGCTACCCGGCGCTGATCGCCGCGTGTCGGGGGACCGCCGACGTCGTCGACGCGGTGGCGTTCGCCCGCGAGCACGACCTGCCGCTGTCGGTCCGGGGCGGCGGGCACAACGTCTCGGGGAGCGCGGTTTTCGACGGCGGACTGGTCGTCGACCTCTCGGCGATGCGCGGCGTCCGCGTCGATCCCCGGGCGCGGACGGCCCGCGTCGAGGGCGGCGCGGAACTGGGCGACGTCGACCGGGAGACCCAACTGTTCGGCCTCGCGACCCCGCTCGGGGTCGTCTCGGAGACCGGCGTCGCGGGGCTGACGCTCAACGGCGGCGTCGGCCACCTCCGTCGAGCGCACGGGCTGGCGTGTGACGCCCTCCGATCGGTCGACGTCGTCACCGCCGACGGCGCGGTCGTCACCGCGAGCGCCGAGGAGCACGCGGATCTCTTCTGGGCGGTCCGCGGAGGCGGCGGTAACTTCGGCGCCGTCACCTCCTTCGAGTACGACCTCCACCCGGTCGGCCCGGAGGTGTACGGGCTGTTCGCGTGGTTCCCCGGGGCGGTCGCGACGGACGCCCTCCGGCGGTTCCGCGAGTACGCGGCGACCGCCTCGACCGAGGCGAGCGTCCTCGCGTTCACGGCGACGGTGCCCGACCTCGAGGAGTTCCCGGCCGACGCGCGCGGCGAGTCGGCGATCGTCTTCCTCGGTTGCCACCTCGGCGACCCGGAGACCGCCGAGGCGGAGTTCGAGCCCTTCCGGACGGTCGCGGCGCCGATCGCCGACGCCAGCGGGCCGACGCCGTACGTCGACCTCCAGTCGCTGCTCGACGAGGACTACCCCGACGGACTGCGCTACTACTGGAAGTCCGTCTACGTGGACGACCTCACCGACGACCTGATCGAGGCGGTCGTCCGCCTCGGGGCGGAGTCGCCCTCGGACCTCTCGACGGTCGACATCTGGCACCTCGGGGGCGCCGTCGCCGACGTCCCCGCGGACGCGACCGCGTTCGCCCACCGCGACCGGCCGTACATGCTCACGCTCGAGGCGAACTGGGAGGCACCCGCGGACGACGACGCGAACGTCGCCTGGGCCCGCGAGGGCGTCGCCGAGGTGCGCGACCTGCCGGGCGTCTCCGGCGGCTACGGCAACTTCCCGGGGTTCGACGAGGACCCCGCGAAGGCGATCTTCGGCGAGAACTACGAGCGCCTGCGCGCGGTGAAACGCGAGTACGACCCGACGAACCTGTTCCGGCCCAACGGGAACGTCCCGCCCGCGGCGGAGTGAGGCGCTCGGTCGCGGCCCCCGGCGATATACGTCGCTCGCGACCGTAGCGGGACGCGATGCTCGTCCTCGGCGACGCCCACGCGAGCGACCCCGACGGCCGAGCGGCGCTGCTCGACGCCTACCGCGAAACCGACCCCGACGCGGCGTTGCAGGTCGGCGACCTCCAGCACTACGACCTGCCGGCGCCGACGTGGTTCGTCGCCGGGAACAACGAGGACCTCGACGTGATCGAGGCGATGCGCCGCGGGGAGCGCCCGCCGGGCGTCGAGAACGCCCACCTGCTCGCGAGCACCGCGGCCGAGGTCGCGGGCCTGCGCGTCGCCGGCCTGTCGGGCAACTACGCGCCGACGAAGTACGAGACGCCCCGCGCGGACCTCGCGGGCGGCCGCCGCCGGCACTTCGTCCGCGAGGACGTCGAGCGCGCGGCCGCCCTCGACGACGTCGACGTCCTCCTGACCCACGAGGCGCCGACGGGCCTGCTGTGGTACGGCTACGACCCCGGTTGCGAGCACGTAAACGGCCTCCTCGCCGCCCTCGACCCCGACCTCTGTCTGGTGGGCCACCACCACCGCCACCGCGAGGGCGAGGTCGGGGGCGTCCGGGTCGTCAGCCTCGCGCCGGTCCGCGAGCGCTCCTACGAACTCGACCCGGCGACGCTGACGCTGGCGGCGCGCGGGCGGTGACCGGTCAGGAGGTCGACCGGTCGCGGTCGAGGTACGCCATCGCCTCCTCGTCGCTGACCTGTCCGAACGTCCGGTAGTACTGACCGACCGCCCGGAAGTCCGCGGGTTCGAGCAGCGCGACCACCTCGTCGGCCTCGGACTCGAGGTCGGCGAGCGAGTCCGGCGAGCCGACGGGGACCGCGAGGGTCACCCGCTCGGCGTCCGCGTCGCGGACCTGCCGCAGACAGGCGATGGCGGTCGCGCCCGTGGCGACGCCGTCGTCGACGACGACGACGCGCTTCCCGGAGAACTCCGGCAGTCCCTCGGTCTCTCGGTATCGGTCGGCCTTCCGGCGGGCGTTCCCGGCCTCCTCGGCCCGCACTTCTTCGAGGTACTCCTCGGTGACGCCCAGCCGTCGGACGAGGGCGTCGTTGTACCAGACGGCGCCGTCGCTCGCGACCGCGCCCAGCGCGAGTTCGGGGTTGCCGGGCGCGCCCAGTTTCCGCGCGACGACCACGTCGAGGTCGGCGTCGAGCGCGTCCGCGACCGGCCGGGCGACGGGCAGTGCCCCCCGCGGGATGCCGAGGACGACGTCGGCGTCGAGGCCGCGTCGGTCGAGTTCCGCGGCGAGCCGTTCGCCGGCGTCGGTTCGGTCGTCGAACATGGGAATCCCTCGGTCGTGGCTACGGCGAGGAGACGTTTGGTCGTTACCCCGCGGGGCCGACGGCCGGCAGTGGCGGGCCGAAGGGCTACCCGTGGCCGTCGCGACCCGCACTCATGGAACGACTCCAGCGGACGCTCTCGGGCACCGAGGAGACGACGGGCGCGGACAACGGCGGCGTCGGCGTCGTCGGCGGGAGCGTCGACTACCCGAACCAGCCGGCGCTCGTCTGCCGGGCCGCGCTGCGGACCGGGTCGGACGACGCGCGGGCGCTCGTCTCCGAGACGATCCACCCGATCGTCGCGGGCCACGAGCCGAACGCGCTGGTCAGCGGCTACGCCGGCGAGCGGTTCACCGCCGCGAACGTCGACCGCGCCCGCGAGGTGGCCGCGGCGGTCGACGCGCTCGTGATCGGCCCCGGCCTCGCCGACGCCGACCCCGCCGCGGTCCGCGAGGTCGTCGCCGCCGTCGACGTGCCGACGGTCGTCGACGCGCTCGCGATCGACCCCGTCCTCGACGGCGAGGTCGACCTCTCCTCGGCCGTGCTCACCCCGAGCGGCGCCGAGGACGACCCGATCGTCGACGCCTACGGCTCGCTCGAAGCGTTCTCGACGGAGACGGGCGCGGCCGTCGCGCTCACGGGCGACGTCGACGTGATCGTCGCCGGCGGCGAGCGGGTGCGCAACGAGACCGGCACGTCGGCGCTCAGCGTCGCGGGCACCGGCGACACGCTGACGGGTATCGTCGCCTCGCTGCTCGGTCAGGGGATGGATCGACTGGAGGCGGCGGAACTCGGCGCGTGGATCCTCGGGAAGGCGGGCGAACTGGCGACGGCCGACCGCGGCCCGGGCGTCGTCGCGACCGACGTCGTCGACCGGCTTCCGGACGCGATCCGCTGACGGGGTGGAGAGACGGGGAAACCGTTACCCGCGCGTCCGTCGTGGGTGCAAACGACATGGCTCCCTCGGACGACTCGGCCGCGGCGGCCGCCGATCCGGTCTCCCACCCGGCGTTCGCCGCGCTCTACGACCGCTGTATGCCCGACCGGTTCCTGGTCGCGCCCCACCGGGAGTACCTCGCGGCCGACCTCTCCGGGCGCGTCCTCGACCTCGGGGCGGGCGACGGCGCGACGTTCCCCTACGTCGCCGAGGCCAGCGACGCGGCCACGATCGAGTACCACGCCGTCGAACCCGACCCGAACATGCGCCGGCGCGCCGCGGAGACGGCCCGGGAGACGGACCTCGACGTCCACCTGCGCGACGCCCGCGGGGAGTCGCTGCCGTACGCCGACGACGCCTTCGACGCCGTGCTCTCGGGGCTGGTCTTCTGTACGATCGCCGACCCCGACGCGGCCCTCGACGAGGTCGCCCGCGTGCTGCAACCCGACGGCGAGTTTCGCTTCCTCGAACACGTCCGCGCCGACGGCTGGCGCGCGTCCGGTCAGGAACTGCTGAACCCGGTCTGGAAGCGCGCCGCGGGTGGCTGTAACCTGACCCGCGAGACGGTCGCGCGCTTCGTCGGCCACGACGCGTTCGCCGTCGAGGAGGTCGAGCGCGTGGCCCTCGGGATCTTCCCCGCGTCGCCGATGCACCGAGGTCGCCTCCGGCGGACCCGCGACGCCGTCGGATCGCGGTGAGCCGTCGGCCCGGAGGTGTTTTACCCCTCCGCGGCCGTCCCTTCGAGCATGACCGAGGACCGCCTGCGGATGACCCCCGGACCGACCGAGGTGCCGGCGCCGGTGCGCGAACGGACGGCCGACCCCGCGCCGAACCCGGACGTCGAACCGGAGTTCGTCGAGTTCTACCGCGACCTGACGGCCAAACTCGAAGCGATCTACGGCGACGACGACGTCGCCGTCCTCGGCGGCGAGGGCATCCTCGGCCTCGAAGCGGCCGTCGCCTCGCTCGTCGACGAGGGCGACCGCGTGCTCTGTCTCGCCAACGGCCTCTACGGCGAGGGGTTCGCCGACTTCGTCGAACTCTACGGCGGCGAGGCGGTCGTCTGTGACGCCGACTGGACCGGCCCGCTCGACCGCGAGGCGGTCGCGGCCGAACTCGACGACGGCGAGTTCGACGTCGCCACGATGGTCCACTGTGAGACCCCCACCGGGACGCTGAACGACCTCGACCCGATCCTCGACCTGCTCGACGAGCACGACGTACTCGCCGTCGTCGACGCCGTCTCCTCGCTCGGCGGGACGCCCGTCCCGACGGAGAAGATGGACGTCTGCCTCGGCGCCAGCCAGAAGTGCTTCAGCGCGCCGCCGGGGCTGACCGTCCTCTCGGTGAGCGACCGGGCGTGGGAGCGAGTCGAGTCGTTCGAGACCCGGTCGTTCTACGCGGACCTCGAACCGTGGCGGGCCGCCGCCGACGAGGGCTGGTTCCCGTACACCCACCTCGCGTCGAACCTGCAGGGGCTGGACGCGGCGGTCGACCTGCTGCTGGAGGAGGGCCTCGATTCGGTCTTCGCGCGCCACGAGGCCGCGGCCGAGCGGTGTCGCGAGCGCGCCCGCGACCTCGGCCTGTCGCTGTACCCCGAGCGCGAGGAACTGGCCTCGCCGACCGTGACGGCGCTGCACGTCGAGGGCCGGGCGGTCGAGTTACAGGAGCGGGTCCGCGACGAGCACGGAATCGTCCTCGCGACGGGGCTTGGCGACCTCACGGACGACGTCCTCCGGGTCGGTCACATGGGACACAACGCCCGGATCGAGCGGGTCGAGCGGACGATGGACGCGCTCGAAGCCGTTCTCGGATAACGCCGGGGCTGGTTGGCCACGTCGACGCGTACCACGGCGCCGGCGGAGGGAAAGCCGTTTAGCCGGCCCGGTCTCCACGACGGGTAATGAGCAGGAGTTACCGGATCGGACTCGTCGGCAAACCCTCCGTCGGCAAGTCCTCGTTTTTCAACGCCGCGACGATGAACGACGTGCCCGAGGGGGCCTATCCGTTCACGACCATCGACCCCAGCGTCGGCGAGGCCTACGTCCGCGTCGACTGTGCCGCCCCCGAGTTCGACGAGCAGTGTACCCCCAGCGTCGGCTTCTGCGACGGCGGGACGCGGTTCGTCCCCGTCAAACTCGTCGACGTCGCGGGGCTGATTCCCGGCGCCCACGAGGGGAAGGGACTGGGCAACCAGTTCCTCACGGACTTGAACGAGACCGACGTCCTCGTCCACGTCGTCGACTTCTCCGGGACGACGGACGCGGAGGGCGAACCCACCGAGGGCCACGACCCTCGCGAGGACGTCGCCTTCCTCGAAACCGAACTCGACCAGTGGTACCTCGACGTTCTGGAGAAGGGGATCGAACGGTACGCGTCGGGGTACACCACCGAGGACGACGCCATCGAGGCGGAACTGGCCGAGCAGATGAGCGCGTTCAAGACGACCGAGGACGAGATCAAGCGGCTGATCCGTCGGGTCGGGATCGGCTTCGACCCCGAGGAGTGGGACGACGAGGACAAACTCGCGCTCGCCCGCGAGATCCGCACGGCGACCAAGCCGGTGGTGATCGCGGCGAACAAGATGGACACGCCCGAGGCGCAGGCGAACTACGAGGCGATCACGAACGATCCCGACTACGACCACCTGACGATCGTTCCCTGCAGCGCCCACGCCGAGCAGGCGCTGAAGTCAGCGGACAAGGCGGGCGTCGTCGACTACCGGCCCGGCGACGCCGACTTCGAGATCACCGGCGACGTCTCGAACGAGCAGGAGGCGGGCCTCGAACGGATTCGCGACTTCCTCGTCGACTACGGCGCGACGGGCGTTCAGGCGGCGCTCGAAACCGCGCTGTTCGACGTACTGGGCGTGACGCCGGTGTTCCCGGGCGGCGCGAACGGTCTCGGCAACGAGCGCGGCGAGGTGCTGCCCGACTGTTACCTGCTGCCGCCGGCGTCGACGGCCGAGGAGTTCGCCTACAGCCTCCACTCGGACATCGGCGACGGCTTCCTCCACGCGATCGACTGCCGCTCGAACCGCCAACTGGGCAAGGGGTACGAGGTCAAGCCCCGGGACGTGATCGAGGTCGTCACGACGAACTGAGGGAGCGGAGACTGGGGCTTTAGGTTCCGGGCGACGTACCGTCGGTATGCTCTCGCCTCCGTCGCGGGCCCGCCTGACCGACGTCTTCCTGCGGGACCTCCGCCGGTTCGTCCTCTCGGTCCGCGGGCGGTTCTTCACGAGGCCGAAGCCGGCCGAACCCGCCGTCCTCGTCCCGCGGTCGGCCGACGAGGTCGAACGGCTGCTCGGCGAGCGCCACTTCGAACCCAACTGGGACCTGTCGTTCGCGTACTTCGGGGAGGTGTGTAACCTCCGGCGCGTCGAGTACGTCGCCGACCACCCGACCGGCTACGAGTGGTGGCAGGTCCACGTCCGGGGCTACCACCACCCCGAGGGGATCGAACTGACCGCGCACTTCGAGACCGACCCGAGCGAGTCCCCCGACGCCCACGTCGACCGGGTCGGCATCGACGTCGAGCGCGGCCTCGCGGCGCTCGAACGGACCCTCGACGCCGCGGACGTCGGGTACCGGCGACTCTCGCCGGCCGAGGTCGCGACGCTCGACTGACGGCGGGTCGCCGGAATCGATCGGACCCAACAGGTACTCACCGCTGGAGGTCTTCGAACAGCCTGATGGACGCGGCCCGCTCGACGTACCGACCGACGAAACCCGAACTCGCGGTGTTCGTCTCGGGCGTCGCCAGCATGGGACTCGAGATTCTCGCCGGCCGGATCGTCGCGCCGCAGTTCGGCAGCAGCATCTACACGTGGGGCAGCATCATCACGGTCTTCCTCGCCGCCTTGAGCCTCGGCTACTGGCAGGGCGGCAAGCGGGCGTCGAGGGCGACGGTCCGTCGGCTGACGTGGCTCCTGCTCGCGACGGCCGCCTACGTCGCCGTCGTCGTCTACGCCGGCGACCTCCTCGTCCGCGTCTCGGCGACGCTGCCGCTGCCGCCGCGGTACGCCTCGCTGCCGGCCGTGATCGCGCTGTTCGGCCCGCCGACGTACCTGCTGGGCTTTATCAGCCCGTACGCGGCCGAACTCTCGACGAAGGAGGGGATCGGCGAGGCCTCCGGCCACGTCTACGCCCTCGGGACGATCGGCAGCATCGTCGGCGCGGGCGCCACGACCTACTTCCTGATCCCCGCGCTCGACATCGACGGCATCGGCCTGCTGTTCGGCCTCCTGCTCGTCGGGACGGCCGTCGCGACGGCGCTCCCCTCGCCGGACCGCGAACCGGCGGTCGCGAGCGTCCTCGTCGCGCTGTTGCTCGTCGGCGCCGTCTTCGGCGGGTCGGTCGGCTTCGACCCCCGCGGCGACGTCGTCTACCAGACCCAGACGCCCTACCAGGAACTCGAGGTGATCGACGACGGCGACGTCCGCACGCTGTACCTCGACGGCTCGCGCCACAGCGCCACGGACCTCGACGACCCCGACCGGCACGTCTTCGCGTACACCCGCTACTTCCACCTCGCGATGCTGATGCACGAGAACCCCGAGGAGGTCGACCGGGTCCTCTTTATCGGCGGCGGGGGCTACACCGGCCCGCAGGACTTCGAGCGGCGCTACGACGTGACCGTCGACGTCGTCGAGATCGACCCCGAGGTGACCGAGACGGCGGAGACGTACTTCGGCCTCGACCGCGCGGACGACGACCTGCGGGTCCACACCGCCGACGGCCGGCGGTTCCTCGCGGAGAGCGACGAGACCTACGACGTCATCGTCCTCGACGCCTACAAGCAGGATCAGGTGCCGTTTCACCTGACGACCGCGGAGTTCATGGAACTCACCGAGAGCCGCCTGAGCGAGGACGGCGTGTTGCTGGCGAACGTCATCTCCGCGCCCAGCGGCCCCGCCTCGGAGTTCTACCGCGCCCAGTACGCCACCGCGGCGGCGGCGTACCCGCAGGTGTACGCCTTCCGGACCTCGGAGTCGAGTTCGATCCAGAACGTCGAACTCGTCGCGACGAAAGACGAGACGCGCCTCTCAGAGACCGACCTCGCCGAGCGGAACGCGAACGGCCACCTCCCGACCGACATCGACCTCGCCGACGAGGTCGACGGCTACCTCGCCGAACCGGAGACCGACGACGTCCCCGTCCTCCGGGACGACAGGGCGCCCGTCGACAGCCTCCTCGACCCGATGATGGGCCAGCGGTACGTCATCGAGGAGACCCACGACGGGGGCGACGCGTCCGATTCCGATCCAGAACCGGACCCGGCGATCGCACCCCCGGCGCCGCTCGCCGTCGACGCCGCGCCCGCGAGGACGGCGGCCGCCGGGGCCGTCGCCCCCTGACGACGGCGAGCGGGGTCAGAAGACGCTGTCCGCGGTCGCCGCGCCGACGACGCTGAAGATCGAGCCGACGCTGACCGCCTTGAACGTGGTCAGCGCCGACTCGGTGATCGTCGCGTCGAGGAACGTGTCGGGGGCGCCGAACAGCAGCGCGAGCAGGGTGACCGAGCCGAAGGCGGCGCCCATCAGCGAGAGGAACCGGATCGGGACGCCGACGACCTCCCGTTCGTCGTCCGGGTCGCGGCCCGTATCGGCCTTGTACAGCGCCGCGTAGCCGATCGCGAAGACGACGACGACCGTGAGCAGGGCCTGCAGGACGTTCATGTTGTCCGCGAGCTGCCAGACCTCCTCGGTGACGACGAACGGGCCGGCCAGCAGGAAGCCGCCGACGAGTTGCTGGGCCGAATCGGCGGGCCGGAACCGTCGGTTCCGTCGGAATTTCATGCGCGTCGGTGCGCCCGGAGCGGCAAAACGCTGCTGGTTGTCAGGCGCCGGTCGGCGCGTCGGGCAGGTCGTGGCGCTCGGTCTCGATCCCGAGTTCCTCGAGGGCGGCTTCGAGGTGGTCCTCCGTCGCGTAGTCGGCGCCGTCCGCCTCGCGGAGGCGCTGGGCGGTCGCGAGCACCTCGCCGCGGCGGTCGTCGGGGACGGAGAACTTGTCGGTCGCGAGTTCGATCGTGAGGCCGTTGTGGTCGCGGGTGTACAGCGAGTGGAAGATGCCGCGGTCGAACTCGTTGTAGCCGATCCCGGCCTCCTCGAGGGCCTCGCGGACCTCGACGAACCGCTCGGGGTCGACGCTGAACGCGAGGTGGTGGACCGATCCGACCTGGTGGCGAAGCGGCGCGGGGTCCGACTCCCGGTCGCGGACGAAGAACGTGAGGATCCGGCCGTCGCCGGTGTCGAAGAAGAGGTGCGTCGAGGTCGGGTCGTCGAGGTTCGGCTGGCGGAGCACGAGGGGCATCCCGAGCAGGTCCCGATAGAACTCGATCGTGTCCGCCTCGTTGCTCCCGATCAGGGTGACGTGGTCGGTGCCCGAGAGGTGGATCGGACTCTCCGGCGGTTCGGCGGTGATCTCCGGCGCGTCGGTCATGGCCCCACTAGCGGAGCCGGACACATACGTCTCACCCACGGGGCAATCCGCTCGGACGCGGCCGACGTCGCGGGGAACCTATTAGCCGCCCGATACCGTCACCCGAGACGTGACCGACGCGACCCTGACCCTCCGGCGGGCCGACGCGGACCTCTCGTACGTCGAGAGCCTGCTGGACGCGAACGACCTGCCCTCGCGGGACGTACGGGAGAACCCCGACTGCTTCTACGTCGCGTCCGACGGCGACGACCGGGTCGGCGTCGGCGGGATCGAACGCTACGGCGCCGACGGCCTCCTCCGGTCGGTCGTCGTCGAGCGATCGGCGCGCGGGAACGGCTTCGGGACGGCGCTCTGCGAGGCGCTGGAGGCCGAGGCCCGCGCCGACGGCGTCGAGCGACTCTACCTGCTCACGACGACCGCGGCCGGGTTCTTCGCCGCCCGCGGCTACGCTGAGGTCGAGCGGGCCGACGCGCCGCCCGCGATTCGGCGGACGACCGAGTTCGACGAGTTGTGTCCCGCGACCGCCGCC
Source organism: Salinilacihabitans rarus (assembly GCF_024296665.1). Classification (NCBI taxonomy): domain Archaea; kingdom Methanobacteriati; phylum Methanobacteriota; class Halobacteria; order Halobacteriales; family Natrialbaceae; genus Salinilacihabitans; species Salinilacihabitans rarus. The sequence goes on from NZ_CP100762.1 coordinate 1,585,093, forward strand.
TGCATGCGGAAGTCGCTGTGACGGCGACGCGCCGACGGGCGCCGCTTATAAAACACACACCGGGACAGGCGAAGGCGTATCCGCGCCCCGTCTCGACGTGCGAACGATCCCTCCGTGCAACTCGATTCTCCCTCCGAGCGATCGACTCGAAGCGAGGCGGTGCCGAACGCCCTCGACGCGCGCGTGCTCGCCGTCGTCGTCGGGGCGGCCGCCCTCGCGGCGTCGCTGAACGTCCCCTACGGCGGTCAACTCGCGGCCGTCGCCGCCTTCGTCGTCCTCGCCGCCGCGGGCGTCGTCGGCCACCTCGTCGGCGAGCGCAGACTGCGACGGCTCACCGGCGACCTCGTCGAGCGGTGGGCCGACGCGGGCGGCCGGATCGAGGACGTGACCCGCTCGTCGGCGGGCCTGCGGACCGAGTGGACCGTCCGCACGCCCGAGGGGCCGGTCACCGTCGGCGGACTGGCGCTGGCGCCGATCTCGCGGCTCTCGGTCGAGTGGCGGGGGACGGGCGACGCGTTCCCGGCCGCCGAGGTCGAGGCCGACCTCGACCGGTTCGCCGAGCAGTGGCACGCCGAAATCTTCGACCTGCAATAGGGCCTCACCGCGACTCCGTCCGGCCGGCGATCGCCCGCCGGTCGAACCGCTTCAGGGCGTCGACGTAGCCCTCCGGCCGGTGGAGGTTACAGATGTGGCCGGCGTCCGCGAGCACCTCCACGCGGGCGGTTCGCGCCGCGGCGGCGTGGTCCTGCTCGCCCCGGCGCATGACGAGGTCCGTCTCTCCGTTGAGCACGAGCGACGGCCCCGGGTAGGCGGCGAACGCGGCCCGGAAGTCCCGGCCCGCGAGGTGGGGGCCCGCGACGCCGAACTGCCGCGGGTAAAAGCCCGACTCGACGATCTCGCGTTCGACCTCGGGGTCGAGGTCGCGCGAGCGGACCCAGCGCTCGGCGAAGTCGCGGACGCGCCCCTCGATTCCGTCGCTGCGGGTCGCCAGCCGCGCGAGGGCGCCGGTCGCTCGCGTGAGGAGGTTCATCCCGCCGACGGGGTTGGCGCTGCTGCCCGAGATCACCAGCCCGTCGACGTCCTCGGGGTTGCGGCGGGCGTACTCCGTCGCGAGGTAGCCCCCGAGCGAGAGGCCGACGAGCAGCGTCCCGCCGTCGGTCGCGCCGGTCTCGGTCGCGATCACCCCCTCGAGGAGTTCCAACGCGGGTTCGAAGGCGAACGTCTCGTCCGCCCGGTCGCCGTGGCCGGGCAAATCCGGCGCGACGACCCGGTACTCCTCGGCGAGCGCCCGCCGCTGGGGCGCCCACATCGCTCGCGTCATCGCCGCGCCGTGGACGAACACGACCGGCTGGCCGTCGCGGGGGCCGACGACGTCGACCCCCCGTCGCTCCGGTGTGCTTCCGCTCATCTCGTCCGACGTACGGTTCTCCGGCCCGTAAACCCCATGCCGGCGACGGCCGCTTACCGAGTGCGCTCGTACACCCGCGCCTCGTAGGGCCGCAGGGTCACCGCGCCGTCGTCCCCGTCCGTGCCGTCGTCGGGGTAGTTGCCGATCAGGAGGGCGGCGTCGGCGAGGCCCGGCACCTCGACGGTCGGCTCGCCGTCGAAGAAGTTACAGGCGACGACTAGCTGCTCGTCGTCGAGCGTCCGGCGGTAGGCGAACACCTCGGGGTGGTCCGGCAGGAGGTGCTCGTACTCGCCGTAGACGAAGACGTCCCGGTCGCCGCGGAGTTCGATCAGGTCGCGGTAGTAGTGCCAGACCGAGTCGGGGTCGGCGCGGGCGGCCTCGACGTTGATCTCGTCGTAGCCGTCGTTGACCCCGATCCACGGCTCGCCGTCGGTGAAGCCGGCGTGCTCGTCGGCGGACCACTGCATCGGCGTCCGGGCGTTGTCCCGCGAGCACTCCTCGACGATCGGGCGGACCTCCTCGTAGGCGTCGGACGCGTCCGACGCGAGCGCCTCCGCGACGAAGTTCTCGGCCCAGACGTCGCGGATCTCGTCTGGGTCCTCGAACGTCGCGTTCGTCATGCCGATCTCCTGTCCCTGGTAGACGAACGGCGTCCCCTGCAGGGTAAAGAGGACGGTCGCCAGCATCTTCGCGGACTCCTCGCGGTGGCGGCCGTCGTCGCCGAACCGCGAGACGGCCCGGGGCTGGTCGTGGTTGCTCCAGTACAGGCAGTTCCAGGCCTCGCCGGCGAGTTCGGTCTGCCAGCGCGAGAGGATCGCCTTCAACTCGACCAGATCGAGGTCGACCGGGTCGTACTTGCCGTCGCCGCGGTCGACGCTCACGTGCTCGAAGTGGATGGCCATGTTGAGCGCCCGGTCGTCGCCGACGTACTCGGTGGCCGTCTCGGCGGCCATGCCGACCGTCTCGCCGACGGTCACCGCGTCGTACGCCGAGAGCACCGCCTCGTTCATCTCGGCGAGGTACTCGCCCAGTCGAGGGCCGTTCACGAACCGGTCGGCGCCGACCGGCCACACGTCCGGGTCGCCGTCGGGCAACCCCTCGGGTTTGGAGACGAGGTTGATGACGTCCATCCGGAAGCCGTCGATGCCCTTCTCCAGCCACCACGTCATCATCTCGTAGACGTCCTCGCGGACGGCCTCGGTCCGCCAGTTCAGGTCTGGCTGGCTCTCGTCGTAGAGGTGCAGGACGTACTGCCCGCGCTCCTCGTCGTACCGCCACGCGGGGCCGCCGAAGAACGATTCCCAGTTGTTCGGCGGTTCCTCGCCGCCGTTCCGGCCGTCGCGCCAGTAGTAGTAGTCGGCGTAGGCCTCGTCGCCCTGTCGCGAGTGGACGAACCAGTCGTGTTCCTCGGAGGTGTGGTTGACCACGAGGTCCATGATCAGCCGCATGTCCCGGTCGTGGAGTTCGGCCAGCAGCGTCTCCCAGTCGTCCATCGTGCCGAACGCCGGGTGGATCGACCGGTAGTCGGCGATGTCGTAGCCGTTGTCGGCCATCGGCGACTCGTAGACGGGGTTGAGCCAGACGACGTCGATACCCAGGTCGTCGAGGTAGTCGACCTTCTCGACGATTCCCGGGAGGTCGCCGACGCCGTCGCCGTCGCTGTCGTTGAAGCTCCGCGGGTAGACCTGGTAGACGACCGCCTCCTTCCACCATGCGCGTTCGGTCATGCGACCCGTTCGTTGGGGGCGGGGATACTCGTTCTCATCGGCCGACCGTCACTCCGGGAGGTCGGCCGTCGCGCCCTCGCGGACGACGACCTCGGTGACGCGCGAGCCGTCGACCGCGGCGACTTCGAGGGCGTGGTCGCCGACGGTGACGCGGTCGCCGGCTTCGGGGACGCGACCCAGCCGTTCGAGCACCAGTCCGCCGATCGTCTCGACGTCGTCGCTCTCGAACGCGGTCCCGAGCGTCTCGTTGACCGCCGCGAGCGGGAGGCCCCCCTCGACGGCGTGGGCGCCGTCGGCGACCGTCTCGATCGGCGTCCGGCCGTCGTCGGGGTCGAACTGGTCGCGGATGTCGCCGACGATCACCTCGACGAGGTCCTCGACGGTGACGACCCCCTCGAACGAGCCCCACTCGTCGATCACGGCGGCGACCTGCCGGCTCTCGTCTTGCAACTGCGCGAGGAGGTCGTCGACGCGCGTCGTCTCCGGGACGACGGTGATCTCGCGGGCGAGGTCGTCCGCCGTGGTCGACGGGTCGGCCGAGTCGAGCGCCAGCAGGACGTCCTTGACGTCGACGAGGCCGACCACCTCCTCGTCCTCGCCGACGACGGGGTAGCGGGTGTGGCCCTCCTCGGCGACGACGGCCCGGAGTTCCGACAGCGTGGCGTCGGCGGGCACGCTCACCACGTCGGGCCGGGGGATCATCACCGCGCGGGCGGTCGTGTCGTCGAGTTCGAAGACGCGCTCGATCATCTCCACCTCTTCGGCGTCGACCTCGCCTTGCCGGCCCGACCGCGAGAGGACCATCCGGATCTCCTCCTCGCTGAGGGTCTCCTCGGTCTCGGAGGCCGGCGAGACGCCGATCAGCCGGGTGAAGTAGTTGGCCGTGCCGTTGAAGACGACGATGCCGGGGACGAACAGGTAGTAGAAGCCCTTCATCGGCGCGGCGACCAGCAGCGAGATGCGTTCGGCCTCCTGGATGGCGATCGTCTTCGGCGCCAGTTCGCCGAAGACGACGTGCAGAAAGGTGATGGTGCCGAAGCCGATCCCGAACGCCGCGAGGTGGATCGCGCTCTCCGGGAGGACGGGCCCGAGCGCCGCTTCGATCAGCGCCGCGACCGCGGGCTCGCCGATCCAGCCAAGGCCCAGCGAGGAGATCGTGATGCCGAGTTGGGTGACCGCGAGGTAGTCGTCGAGGTTGTCGACGGCCTCCTGCAGGACGGTCGCGCCCGGCCGTCCCTCCTCGACGAGCGTCTCGACGGTCGTCGACCGGATCCGGACGAACGCGAACTCGGCGGCCACGAAGAAGCCGTTGAGGAACACGAGGAAGAACGCGACCAGTAGCCGGGCCGCGGAGAACGCGACGTCTACCATACTCCCCTCCGTCTCTCGAGGGCCGGGCCGGTGTGACACCCCTCGCTTGGACGCGTCGGGGTCCCGACGGAGCCGGACCGCTCGAAGGAACCGTCGATCATACCGGCCATAGTCATCGCCATCACAAAACGATGGCGTCGTGGTCGCCGGGGGTCGGCGCTACGTCGCCTCGGCGTCGCGGGGGACCACGTCCTCGCCGCCGCAGTTCGGACACCGGTCCCGGGGTGCGTACAGCAGTTCGCCGCAGTCGCGACAGACGTGGCTCGCCTCGTCTTCGGCTACGTCCTCGACCTTCCGCTTGAACCGCTCGACCCGCTCGCCCAGATCGCGAAACAGGCTCATCGATCGCCCACCGCCGTGAAGGGCCGTGCCATGTACCGACGTGGCGGGCGAGGCGGATAAACGCTGGGTTCGGTCAGCCGCTCCACTCGCCGGCGAGGTCGCCGGCGACGTTCTCCCGCCAGACGCCGAAACTCGACTCGCAGTCGGCGCTCTCGGCGAGGTGGTCGACGAAGCCGGCGCCGGGATCCGCGAGGTCGCCCCCGCAGAAGGGGCAGGTCCCGGGGTCGCTCCAGTTCGTGGTCGTGTTCACTGCCATACCCGGACGTTCGCCGGCATCGCATATAATGTTAATCGGTTAATATATAATATTCTTAGTATGTGGTTATATCCCGATAATATACTTTGTATCCGTCGCGACGGCGCCGGCGTTCGGCCTCGGGGCCGTGGTCGAGGCCCTCGTCCACGTCGATCCCGTCGGCGCCCGGAAGGGGCCGGGTACGGCTATTTCCGGCCCCGTCACGATCGTTGCGGCGAGTCGATGTCCGAGCGGCGAGCGGCCGAGCGACCGTCGAAGCGGATTCGGAGAGTCGTCGCGGCGCCGCTCGCGCCGTTGCGGTTCGCGTTCCGGACCCGCCGGGATCGGATCGCGGTCGCCGTCCTCCTCGTCGCCGGCGCGTACGTCTACTACGTCGACCTCGGCGGGTTCACCCTCCAGTCGTACGACGAGGCGATCTACGCGAACCTCGCCCGGGGGCTGATCCGGGGCGGGCCGTGGATCGTCCCGCGGGTCGACTGGGCGGCCGACGGCGCCGTCGTCTCGGAGATGCCGTTCCTCCAGAAGCCCCCGGGCGCGTTCTGGCTCGAGGCGCTCTCGATGCTCGCGTTCGGGGCCACCGAGTTCGGCGCGCGCTTCCCGTCGGCGACGTTCGCGGTCGCCACGGGCGTCCTCGCGTACGTCTTCGGGCGCGACGTCTTCGACCGGCGGGCGGGGTTCGTCGCGGGGCTGGTCTGGCTGACGACGCCGCAGGTCTTCGCGGGGATGAACGGCGGGCGCAACGGCGGCACCGACACCGCGCTCGTCTTCTTCGGGACGCTGTTCGTCTACCTCGTCTGGAAGGGCGTCGCGGAGGACCGCCGGTTCCTCGCCTACGCGGGACTCCCGGCGGCGGGCGCGCTCCTCGTCAAGGGGCCGGCGGCCGGCACCTACCCGCTCGCGCTCGTCCCGCTCGTCGCCGCCGACCTGGCCGGCCGGCGACGGCTGCTCTCGCGGGCGGCGGCCGTCGGCGCCGCGACGACCGTCGCGCTCGCGCTCCCGTGGGCGCTGCTCGCCTGGGGTCGCTACGGCGACCTGTTCGTCGAGGAGTACCTGATCAAGCACGTCCTCGACCGGGCGGGAGGCTCGTTCGGCCCCGCCCGGGAGGCGACGTTCGGCTTCATGGCGTACCCCTACTTCCGGCGGCTCCCCTCGTACTTCGACCCGTGGATCTACTTCCTGCTGCCGGCGGTCGTCGCGACCGCCGTCGTCGCGGTTCGCTCGCGGGGCGCCGACCGGCGCCCCGGACGCGACCCCCTCCGGGACGCGCTCTTTCTCGCGTGGTGGTTCGGTGCCGTCCTCGGCTTCTACGCGGTCACCGGCAACCAGGCCTGGTACGTCCTCCCGATCTACGTCCCGGCGGGGCTGCTGATCGGCCGTCTGGTCTCGCTGGCCGCGAGCGCCCGGGGGGCCGACCGGGCGCTCGCGCGGGCCGGCCTGCTCGCCGGCGGCGCGCTCGCGCTGACCGTCACGTACCGCCTCGACGTCCGCCCCCTCGTCGAGTACCGCCTGCAGGCCTCGGTTCCGGGCGGGATCGCGTTCGCGCTCGCGCTCGGCGCCGCGGTCGCCGTCCTCGTCGCGGAGCCGCGACTCGACGCCGCGCTCCGCCGGCGACTCCCCTCGCCGGACGCCTCGCGGGTCCGTACGGCCGCGTTCGTGCTGCTCTCCCTGCTGGTGGTCGCGACGGTCGCTACCCCCGTCTCGATGGGCGGGAGCGACCTGCAGCGCCAGCAGGAGGCCGTCGGCGCGCTGATCGACGAGCAGGCGCCCCCGGACGCCACCGTCTACGTCGTCCCCGAGAGCACGCGCGCCGGCGGCTTTCACGCCCTCGCGTTCTACGCCGACCGGCCGATCGAACCGGCGACGCCGGAGCGACTCGCCTCCGGAGGCGAGGGCGAGGCCGCGTACCTGTTCGCCCGCGCGGGAGACATCTCCGGCCTCGATCGAGAGGTCCGCGTCGTCGGCACCGTCCGGGCGGACGGCGAGACGTACGTCCTCCTCGAACTCGCGCCGGTCGCGTCGTCGGAACGCGTCGCGGCCCGTCATCCCCCGAAGAACGAAGCCCGGGGTACGTCGGGGACCGGGTGATCGACGGAGACTGACACGGCGAGCGGCCCTCCGGGCTGGCCTCGCGGGAGCGACGGCGTCCGCGGCCGTCGCGGGGAGCCGAGGCGAACGCACCGACTTCGAGACGATACGGGTCCCGCGGGACCGGCCGACGGTTCAGGACGCCGTCGACGCGGCGAGCGAGGGAGACCTCGTGCTCGTCGACGAGGGGAGCTACGAGGAGGCCGTCGAGGTCTCGACGCCGGGGCTCACCGTCCGCGGCGTGAGGGAGAGCCGTCACTCGTCCTCGCGGCCGCCGAGGAGCCACCGACTGAGGCCCGTGAACGTGCCGCTGCAGGCGTCACAGCTGCCGCAGTCGAGGACCGAGCAGTTCAGCGGGCTCCCACAGCGGGGGCACCGCGCGTGGTCGAACCGATCGATTTCGTAGTCGCAGGTTGGACACTTCATAGGAAACTCACCACCGTCGCGAGGATCGCCCCGACGAGGAACGCCACGATCCACGAGCCGACCCACATGAGCACGCCGCTGGCGAGGCTGCGCTCCTTGACGATCATCGCCATCGAGAGCACGCAGGGGACGAACAGCGTGATGACGACGAGGCCGACGAACGTCTCCGCCGGGGCGAGCGCGAGGTCGGTCATCCCGGCGGCGGCGAAGTCACGCCGGACCAGCCCGAGGACGAGCACCTGCCCGAACTCGGCGGGGAGGCCGATCAGGTCGGTCAGCGGACGCAGGCTCCGGACGACGGCGGCCAGATAGCCCGCGTACTCCGCGACCGAGATGAGGACGGCCGTGACCGCAAACAGCGGGATCGCCTCCGCGAGGAACCCCTTCGTGCGCGTCGCCGTCTTCCGGAGCACGTCGCCCGCGCGGGGGCGTCGCAGCCGCGGCAACTCGGTCACGAGCCCCTGGCTCTCGCCGGGCAGGGTGCGGTCGAGGAACGCGCCGGCGACGCCGAACACGAGCAGGATCACCCCGACGTAGGCGAACCACCAGCCGAGTCCGAGGGCGCCCAGCAGGCCGAGGATGATCCCGAGCTGTGCCGAACACGGGATGGCGAGGCCGAGCAGGGCCGTCGAGATGAGCCGCTCGCGACGCGAGCCGGCGATCCGGGTCGAGATGACGGCCATCGTCACGCAGCCGAGGCCGACGATCATCGGGATGACCGCCCGGCCGTTGAGGCCGATCCGCGACAGCCCCCGGTCGGTGAGCACCGCGATCCGGGGCAACAGCCCGGAGTCCTCGAGGGCCCCGATCACGAGGTAGAAGGCGACGACGAGGGGGAGCAACACCCCCAGGAGGTACTGGACGGTCACCGTGAGCAACCCGAGGTTGTCGTTGACGAGGACGAACCGGAGCGGCTCGGCCGCCCCGCCCGCCGGCAGGAGTGCGTCGACGACGTCGACGACCCACGGGACGTAGTACGCCTCGAAGACCGCGAGTTCGAGGAAGTCGACGAGCCGCTGGGCGACGAGGTCGCCGACGAGCAGGTAGATCAGGCCGACGCCGACGAGTGCCAGCGGGGTCCCCGTCCGCGGGTCGAGCAGCAGGTCGTCGACCGCGTCCGCGAGGGCGCGACCGTCGCCGGTCGACGACCGCACGGCCTCGACGGTCGCGTCGACCCGCCGGCGCCGGTGTTCGTAGACCTCGTCGCGCAGCGACGGCAACTCGACCGTCGACGTGCCGCCGTCGACGCGCACGTCCGCGTCCGTCACGCGGTCGAGCGTCGGCCGGTCCTCCTCCGCGAGCAACACCCGCTCGGCGCGCGTGGCGTCGACGTCGGGGAGGCGGTCGAACCACTGCTGCACCGGCGTCTCCTCGGGAGCGGTCGCCTCCGCGACGGCTTCCCGGAGGTCGTCGACGCCCTCGCCGTCGACCGCGACGGTCGGCACGACGGGAACGCCGAGTTCGGCCGACAGCGCGTCGACGTCGATCTCGTCGCCGTTGCGCCGCGCCTCGTCTATCACGTTGAGCGCGACGACGGTCGGAACGCCCATATCGAGCAGCTGGTAGGTGAGAAAGAGGTCGCGGTCGAGCTGGGTCGCGTCGACGACGTTGATCACCGCGTCGGCGTCGAGGACGACCTGCCGTGCCACCCGCTCCTCCTCGGAGAACGACGAGATGCCGTACGTGCCCGGCGCGTCGACGAGGTGTCCGCCGTCGAACGTCCCGGCGGTGGCCTCGACGGTCGTCCCCGGGTAGTTCGAGACGTCGACCTCGCGGTCGGCGAGCGCGTTGAACAGCGCGCTCTTGCCGACGTTCGGCGCCCCGACGAGCGCGACGGTCCGCGTCGCGTCCGCTCCGGGCGCCCCCCGTTCCCGTTCGTCACCGCCGTGGTGGTCGTGCATCTCAGTCCGCGTCGGACGAGACGGTGATCCGGTCGGCGACGGACGCCCCCAGCGCCACCGTCGTCCCGTTTCGCTCGACGATCACCGGGCCGTTCGAGATGCGGCTCCGACAGGTGACCGGCCCGTCTAGCAATCCGATCCGCAGCAGGTGCGCCCGGACATCGTCGTCGGGCACCGTCCGGATGCGAACCCGCTGGCCGGCGTTCACTCCCGACAGCCGCCGTGCCGACGTCGTCACGCCCATCTTTAGGTGTCCCTAAAGTCGGAGGAGACTTGTACCGTCTCACCCGTTCCCGTCGGCTGGCCACCGTCGGAACGTTTATTGTTCACGACCGGACGGCCGCCGATCCGTCGCCTTCTCACCCGGTGGGAAACGTGTGAGTACCTATCACCCGGTGCTCGTAAGCTCGCGTATGCGCCTCGAGCGTTCGGGCGCCGAAGTCGGTTCGGACGACCACCCGATGGAAGAGCGTCCCCTCCGGGTGGTCCTCGAGGTCGACCGCGGCGGGCCGTGTTTCATGGACGACCTCGACGGCCACGTTATCGACGTCGACGTCAGGTTCGACGACGACCGGTGTAACTGCGACGTCACGATCAGGGAACGCGGCGCGGACGGCGAGCGGGTCTGTACGCGGTTCTCCTCCAGCGACATCTGCGATCACTGTCCCGGCGTCGTCTTCTCCGAGTACGGCTGCATCCCCCGTTACCTCAAAGTCGACGCCGGCTCGTTCGTGATGGAGACGTACGTCGAGGACACGGAGACGGTCGCGTCGCTCGTGGCGGACATCCGCGCGGTCTGTCGGCGGGCCACCGTTCGGAGCATCGTCTCGACGGCCGACGTCGAGTTCGACGAGATCAGCTACGTCGACGTCTCGAAGCTGACGGCGAAACAGCGGGAGGCCGTCCACTGGGCCAAGCGGGCCGGCTACTACGACCCCGACTCCGACGTCTCGCTCCGGGAACTCGCCGGGAAAGTAGGCGTCTCCCCGTCGGCGCTCTCCCAGCGGCTCCAGCGGGCCGAGGCGAACGCGATGCGCCAGCTCTCCTGTGAGTGTCGCTGCTGGCGGGACGGCGACTGACCCGCCGGAGGCCGGAGAGGCGACGAGTCGTCGCCGGCCATCTCGAACGGTTATAAAACCTTAACCGGTCCCGAGTTCGGCCTATGCCGGCGACCGACGTGGTTCGACGTGTGGGCCACGTATGACCCTCGACGACCAGAACCCGCTCGAGCGCCTCGAAGCGCTCGACACCGAACCGGAACCGGGCGAGTACGATCAGGATCTCGGTCGTCGGATCGGACGGGACGCCGTCCGCGTCTGGCGGGGCGAGCTCTCCGAGGCGGAGTTCTATCGCCGGTACGACGAGGCGCTTCGCGCGACGTTCGGCGACGAGTACCGCCCGCCCGAGGTGATCGCCGATGAGTGACTCCTGGCGGGACGACGCCGGACTCACCCGCCGAACCCTCCTGAAGACGACGGGCGTCGTCGCGGGAGCGGCCGGCCTCGGCGGCTGCCTCTCGGGACGCTCCCCGGCCGACGCCGCGACCGGCGCGGCGTTCAAGGGCGAGACCGCCTTCGGCAACTGCTGGATCTGCTATCACAACTGCGGCCAGCAGGTGCGGGTCAGAGACGACACGGTCGTCGACGTCACCGGCGTCGACGGCCACCCGCGCGGGAGCGCGGGGGCGGGGCGAAACGGCACGGTCTGTCCGAAGGGGCAGACGCAGGTCGACAAGACCCACGACCCGGAGCGGATCAAGCGGCCGTACGTCCGCGAGGACGGCGAGCTCCGGGCGGCCACGTGGGACGAGGCGTTCGAGTACGCCGCCCAGCGGCTGCAGGCGTTCGACGAGGAGCACGGCGCGGAGACGTTCCTCGACGCGACGAGCTGGGCGGAGACGCCGATCACCACCCAGCTGTGGCGCAACCTCTACGGGACGCCCGAGCGGATCAGCCGCGGCGTCCACGTCTGTGCCGGCCCCACGTTCGTCGCGGGCGGGATGATGGGCGTGGGCTCGAACAGCCGGGTGCCCGACTACCAGAACGCCGAGTACCTCATCATGTGGGGGCGTAACGTGTTCGAGTCCTTCGCCGGCCAGTTCGAGGCGAAAGGCGTCCTCGAGGCGCTCGAGAACAACGGCGCGACGCTGGTGACGATCGACCCCCAGCACACCGAGACCGCCCAGAAGTCGGACGTGTGGCTGCCGATCGAGCCCCGGACCGACGGCGCGCTCGCGCTAGCGATGGCCAACGTCATCGTCGAGGAGGGGCTGTACGACGAGACGTTCGTCGAGGAGCGGACCTACGGCTTCGACGCCTACCGCGAGGCGGTCGAGGACAAGACGCCGGAGTGGGCCGCCGAGATCACGGGGCTCGACCCCGGCGACATCCGCGAGGTCGCCGTCGGCTTCGCGGAGGCGGCTCCCAGCGCCGGCATCAGCGTCTGGACGGGGACCGCACAGGTCGGCAACGGCTGGAAGGCCGCCCAGAACATCATCGCGCTGAACGGGCTGGTCGGCAACGTCGACCGGCCCGGCGGGCTCCGCATGTGGCAGGGGACGCCGCTCGCGGACCCGTTCGAGGTCCGCGGGGTCGACCTGCCGAACAACGCCGCGGGGAAGACCCCCGCGCTCCAGCGATACGACGAGTACGCCGACTACCCGGTCCGACACCTCGTGGGGATCGCGCACAACCTCGTCCCGGAGATGGTCGAGAACGGCCACATCAACGGCATCTACTGCCACCACGACATGCCGCTGAAAGACGGCAACGCGGAGGCGTGGCTGGCGGCCATCGAGGAGATGGACCTCGTGATCGCCGTCGACGTCTACTGGAACGGCGTCAGCCGGAACGCGGACGTCGTGCTCCCGGAGGCGACCCAGCTAGAGAAAGACACCCTCGGCACCGGCAGCTGGAGCGCCTACAACGACCGGCAGTGGGTCACGGGGTCGAAAGCCGCCGTCGACCCGCAGTTCGACACGAAACCCGACTTCGACATCGTCGTCGGCATCGCCGAGGCGATGGGCTGGGGCGAGTACTTCCCGTGGGACTCCCACGAGGAGTTCATCGACGACCAGCTCTCGGTCCACGACCTCACCCTCGCGGAGGTGAGCGGCGGCGACCGGAACTACGAGCTCCTCGGGGAGTACGGCTACGAGCAGTGGACCGACGACGAGGGCTGGGTGTTCCGGTTCGACCTCGACGAGGTGCCGGCGTTCGCGCAGGCGGCCGAGGAGGCCGGGATGGACACCGCCCCCGAGTGGGTCCCACCCGGCACGTACGGGGACGAGACCGACGAGGAGTACCCGCTCGAGTTCTACGACACCCGGGCGGTGTTTTTCTCCCACGGCAGCACGCAGGCCCGGCCGCGCTCGCGCGAGGCGTACGCGAGGCGCCACGACCTCGCGGACCGGGACTACCGCGGCAACTACCTCGTCATCAACCCGAGAGACGCGGCCGAGCGGGGCATCGAAACCGGGGACATGGTCGCCGTCGAGTCGGCGACCGGACGCGGCGAACTGATGGCCTACGTCTCCGAACGGACCCGACCCGGGTTCGTGACGACGGAGTACGGCTTCGGCGAGGGGTCGACCCAGCCCGACGAGGAGGGACTGAACAGCATGCGACTCCACGACACCCAGATGGACCCGATCACCGGACAGCCCGACAGGCACCTCGCCGTGGACGTCTCGCCGACGGGGGGTGAGTGACGATGGGCGAGCAGTGGATGTTCTACTTCGATCCGAACCGCTGTCTCGGCTGTCAGGCCTGCTCGGTGGCGTGCAAGGTCCGCCACGGCCGGGACCCCGACGCGGACGAGTGGCGGACGGTCCACCACCTCCGGCGCGGCGAGTACCCCGACTTCGAGGACGTGCCGATCTCGATGTCGTGCATGCACTGTCACGACGCCCCCTGCGAGAAGGTGTGTCCGCCCAACGCCATCGAGAAGCGCGAGGAGGACGGCATCGTCACCGTCGACCGGGACCGCTGTATCGGCTGTCACTACTGCGGGTGGGCGTGTCCGTACGGCGCGCCGACGTACGGCGACGACGGCCTGATGTCGAAGTGCAACCTCTGTCTCGGCGAGGGGCCCGGCGGCGGCGCCGGCCAGCCCGAGCGGAAGACCCCCGAGGAGGGCGGCTCCACCCCGGCCTGCGTCGACAACTGCGTCGGCGAGGCGCTGAAGGCCGGCCCCCAGAGCGAGGTGATGGCGGAGGCCTCCCGGGCGGCCGCCGAGCGCTTCGAGAACGGCGTCTACGACGGCCGGGTGATCGTCGAACCGGTGCGGGAGGACGACGAGGCCGACGCGCTCGCCGACGGCGACGGGTGGCTCGACGGGTGATCGCCATGAGCGTCACACTCCAGCCGCTGTTCGTCGAGTACCACTGGCTCCCGGCCGACTACTGGGACCTCTCGATCGCGGTCTACCTCTTCCTCGCGGTCGTCGCCGGGGGCGGCTACCTCGCCGGCGCGTCCGCGTCCCTCTGGCGGACGGTCGCGAGCGACGCGTCGGCCGCGGCCGACCGCCGGCGGGCGGAGATCGCCCGCTGGGGGTTCCTCGTCGCGGTCGTCGGCGCCGCGGGCGCGGGGCTGGCGGTGCTCTCGCACCTCGCGGCGATCTCCCGCGCGCTCCTGTTCCCGATCTACCTCACGAACGCCGGCTCGTGGATCACGATCGGGACCTGGATCCTCGTGGCCCTCTCGGCGGTCGCCGTGCTCTCGCTGGTCCTGGAACTGTTCGGCGAGGAGGCCGCCACCGCCGAGGGCGCGGGCCTGTTCCCGCGGGCCGTCGCGGCGGCGATCGGGCTGTGTGACCCGCTGGACCGGCTGGTCGACCGCCTCGATCCGTCGCCCGCGACGACCGCCGCGGTGTCCCTGCTCGGGAGCCTCCTCGCGGTCGGGACCCTCTACACCGGGTTCGAGCTGGCGGTCGTCGAGACGGTGCCGCTGTGGAACCGGCCGACGTTGCTGCCGCCGGCGTTCCTCGCGAGCGGGGTCGCCGCGGGGACGGGGCTGGCGCTCGCGCTGGCGTTGCTGTTCGAACGTCGACTCGACCGGGTGGCGGGCGCGTACGCCGTCGCCGTCGCCACCCTCTCGGGGGCCAGCCTCGGGATCGTCTGGGGCGGCTGGACCGACCTCGCGGCGAGCGACGCGCCCGCCGCCGAGGCGTCCCACGCCGCGCTCGCCGGGGGGACGCTCGAACCGGCCGTCTGGCTCGTCGTCGCCGGGTTCGTCGTCCCGCTGGTCGTCGGTCTGGCGGTCGGGCTCGGCGCGCTGTCCGAGCGGCTCTCGCCGGGGTTCGAACGGGTCGGCGGCCCCGCGCTGATCGGCTCGGTCGCGCTGCTGTTCGCGGGCGGGCTCGCTCTCAGGGTGGTGCTGTTGCTGGCGGCCGCACAGGACCCCGTGGTGGTGGTGCTCCCGTGACGTCCGAGGCGTCGCCCGGAACCCGGACGCCGGCGGCGACCGCGGACCGTCTCGAACGGCTCGCGGAACTGTACGCGCTGCTGTCGCGGGTCTTCGCGTTCCCCGACGACGACGTCGTCGAGGCGCTCGACGACGGGCGCTACGAGGCCGCCCTCCGCGACCGCGCCGAGGCACTCGGCGTCGAGGTCGAGTCGCCCCCGCGGGCGGGGTCTCCCGGGGAGCTCCGGGAGGAGTACCTGCGCAGCTTCGAGGCGTACGAGGGCGCGTTCGCGCCGCCCGTCGAGTCGGTCTACGAGCCCTGGTGGGACGGCACCGAGCGCGAATTGCTGTCCGGCCCCACCGCGGTCGACATGCGGCGCCGGTACGAGGCGATCGACGCGGACCTCCCGTCCGGGTACCCGCCCGATCACGTCGCGTTGCTGCTGGAGTACGGGAGCCTCCTGCTCGAGGCGGGCGAACGCGAGGCGTACGAGCGGTTCCACGAGGCGCACTTCGACTGGATCCCGTCGTTTCGCCGCCGGGTCGAGCGCACGTCGGAGTCGGCGTTCTACCGGTGGGCGGTCGCGTCGCTCGACCGCGTCACCGGAGCGGCCGACGGCGCGGTGTGCGGTCGCGAGTAGCCGGTCGGCGGCCGGTTCCGCCGCCGGAAGGCGGGGCCGCGCGACGTCCGTTCGATCCGCGACCGCCGTTCGGCGTTTTCCTTCGATGCGTTCACGCCGCGTCGTCCGAACGCACCGTGAAACGCGTTCGGCGCATACCGTGATGTTCGTGGCCCTCGCGAGGGCCGCGTTTCCGGGGCTCGCCTACCGCGTCGACGACGTCTCCTCGCGTCTCGGCGACGCCGACACCTCACGGGGTGTCACCGCCACCCGACCGCCCTCATAACTGGGTTAATAATTCCGTCGAAGGGTGATGGGGACCGTCACCCAACGTCCGAACGGGAACATGACGGAGCACGAGATACTCTTCGAGCCGACGACGATCGGGGAGATGGACGTCCGAAACCGGCTGGTGATGCCGCCGATGGGCACCAACTACGCCGACGAGAACGGCGCCGTAACCGAGCGGATGCTCGATTACTACGCGGAGCGCGCTCGCGGCGGCGTCGGGATGGTCGTCGTCGAGGTCGCGGCGGTCGAGTACCCGGCCGGCAAGGCAATCACCAGACAGCTGCGGATCGACGACGACAAGTACGTCGCCGGGCTCTCCCGGCTGGCCGACCGCATCGGCGCCCACGGCGCCCGGAGCGTCGTCCAGATCCACCACGCGGGCCGGCAGACGACGACGGGGACGACCGAGGGGGTCCGGCCGGTCGCGCCGTCCGCGGTTCCCGACGGGTTCCTGGGGACCGAGCCGCGACCGCTGGAGGCGGCCGAGGTCGAAGCGATGACCGAGCGGTTCGTCGACGCCGCCGAGCGGGCGCAGGCCGCCGGATTCGACGGCGTGGAGCTCCACGCCGCACACGGCTACCTCGTCGGGCAGTTCATCTCGAGCCGCACTAACCGCCGCGACGACAGGTACGGCGGCGACCTCGAGGGTCGCATGACGTTCCCGCTCGACATCGTGGACGGGATCAGAGAGCGGGTCGGCGACGGGTTCACGGTCGGCGTCCGGCTCAGCGCCGACGAGTTCGTCGAGGGGGGCAACGACCTCGCGGACGCGAAGCGGGCCGCGAGCACGTTCGAGGAGTCGGGGGTCGACTACGTGAGCGTCACCTCGGGCATCTACGAGTCGATGCCGAAGCTCCTCGAACCGATGCGCTTCGAGGAGGGGTGGCGGACGTACCTCGCCGACGAGATCGGCGACGTCGTCGACGTGCCGACGATCGCCGTCGGCTCCATCCGGCAGCCGTCGACGGCCGCCGCGACCCTCGAGGCGGGCCACGCGGACCTCGTCGCCGTCGGCCGCGGGCTGATCGCGGACCCCCACTTCCCGCGGAAGGCGAAGGCGGGACGGGTCGCCGACATCAACCGGTGTATCGGCTGTAACCTCGGCTGTCTCGGCGAGGGGATCTTCGCCGACCGGACGATGGGCTGTACCGTCAACCCGACGGTGGGCCGCGAACGCGAGTTCGCGACCCTCGAGAAGGCGCCCGAGACGAAGCGGGTGCTCGTCGCCGGCGGCGGCCCGGCGGGCGCCGAGGCCGCCGCGTGGGCCGCCGTCCGCGGCCACGACGTGACGCTGTACGAGGAACGCGAGGCGATCGGCGGCCAACTCGAACTCGCGGCGGCGCCGCCGGGACGGGGGAAAATCGAGTGGTTCCGGGAGCACCTGGAACGCGAACTCGACCGACACGAGGTCGACGTTCGCCTCGGCGAACGCCTCGACCGTGAGACCGTCGAGCGGGCTGACCCGGACGCCGTCGTCGTCGCGACGGGTGCCCGCCCGGGCGTCCCGGACGTCGACGGCGCGGCGGACGAGGACGTCCTGCAGGTCTGGGACGTCCTGACCGGCGCGGTCCCCGACGACGCCGACTCGGTCGCGATCGTCGGCGCCGGGCAGGCGGGCATCGAGACCGCGGAGTTCCTGGCGGATCGTGGCATCGAGGTGACGCTCCTCGAGATGCGCGACGAGATCGCCCCCGAGATGGAGGCGATCACCCGGTTCGACGTGCTCGAACGGTACGGGGAGCGAGACGACATCTCGTGGCACACCGGCGTCCGGGTGACGGCGATCGAGGACGGGACCGTCGTCGCGGCGGCCGAGGACGGGACGGAACGGCGGTTCGAGGCCGACGCGGTCGCGCTGGCGACCGGCAGCGAGCCGAACGACGGCCTCGTCGAAGCGCTCGCGGACGTCGACGCGGACGTCTACGTCGTCGGCGACGCGCGCGAGCCCGGGAACATCCTGCACGCGGTCGAGGAGGGCTGCGAGACCGGGCTCTCGATCGGCGCCCGCTACCCGACTACCAGTCCGACGCGGTAGTCGTTCGACGCTCGCGTCGGTCGTGCGGTGATTCTTCCGCTCTGGTGTTAGGTTAGAAACGTGGCCTCGGCACTCATAGGGCTCGTCACCGCCGGGTGCCGAGTCCGGCTCGGAGCGGGTGCGTCGTCATCGGCCGGCCGAGGGTACGAACGCCACCGAAAAGACGGTTCGGGTCGCCGTCCCGGAGGGTGAGGCTTAAGCGGCGTCGGCGACGACGACCCGACCGATGCCCGCGCGCCCCCTCGAATGCGATACCGACCCGGTCGTCAGCTTCGTCGTTCCGGCGCGAAACGAGGCGGCGTACCTCCGGGGAACGCTCTCGAGCCTCGCCGCGCTCGACACGGCCTACGGGTACGAGGCCGTCGTCGTCGACGGGAACTCCACGGACGCGACCCCGGAGATCGCCCGCGAGTACGGCGCGCGGGTGGTCGCCGGCGACGGGGACGGGGTCGCCAGCGCGCGCAACCGCGGCGCCGAGCGCGCCGCCGGCGAGTGGCTGGCGTTCGTCGACGCCGACACCGCGGTGCGGGCGAACTACCTCACCGCGATGCTGGGGTTCGTCGAGGCCGAGGGGATGGAGGCGGCCTCCTCGTACTGCCGGATCACCGGCCCCCGCCGCGGGAAGCTGGTGGAGGCGACGATCAACCACGTCTTCTCGCGGCTCCGGCGACCCGTCCTGCCGGGGTTCAACTTCTTCGTCCGCCGCGGGACGTTCGAGGCGGCCGGGGGCTTCCCGGACGTGCCAAACGAGGACACCGCGCTGAGCCGCGAACTCGCCCGCGAGGTGCCGACGGGCTACTGCCGGCGGGTGCTCGTCGAGAGCTCCGGCCGGCGGATCGCCGCGAGGGGGCTGACGGGGACGCTGTGGTACTACGCCCGGCTGGACCGGGAGCGGATCGCCGCGGACTACTGAGTGCCAGACCGCGGGGCTTCTTGTCCGTCGCCACGAGAGCCGACGTATGAACCTGCCAGCCGTCGGACTCGGGACGATGGGGATCGAGGAGCCGGCCCCGATCGAGACCGCCCTCGAACTGGGCTACCGGCACCTCGACACCGCCCAGATCTACGGCAACGAAGCCGTCGTCGGCGAAGCGATCGCCCGGAGCGACGTCCCCCGCGAGGCGCTGACCGTGGCGACGAAGGTGTGGGCCGACAGCCTCGCGCCCGCGGACGTCCGCCGGACGACCGCGGAGAGCCTCGACCGGCTGGGGCTGGCGTCCGTCGACCTGCTGTACGTCCACCGGCCGATCGAGACGTACGACCCCGAGACCACCCTGCCCGCCTTCGACGCCCTGCGCGAGGCGGGGACGGTCCGCGGCGTCGGCCTGAGCAACTTCACCCTCGCGGACCTCGGGACCGCCCGCGAGGTCCTCGACGCGCCGATCGCCGCCCATCAGGTCGAGTTCCACCCGCTGTTCCAGCCCGACGCGCTCCTCGATCACGCCCGCGAGCGCGGCTACCCGCTCGTCGCCTACTCGCCGCTCGCCGGCGGCCGCGTCCGCGACGTCGAGGAAGTCGTCGCCGTCGCCGAGAAACACGACGCCACGCCCGAGGCGGTTTCGATCGCGTGGCTGTGCGGGAAGGAGAACGTGGTGCCGATCCCGAAAGCGAGCAGCCGAGCGCACCTCGAAGCGAACCTCGCCGCCCGGGACCTGGACCTCGACGACGAGGACGTGCGGGCGATCGACGGGATCGAGCGCACCGAGGAGCTGTTCCCCGAGTGAGCGCCGAGGTGCGATAGAGGCGGCCCGGAAACTTTGTCGCTACGCGTCGTGGAGTCCTCGTGACCGAGATCCCCGACGAGGCCGAACGGCTGTTAGAGAGCGAGCCGCTGATGGCCCACCTGGCGACCAGCGTCGACGACCGCCCGCACGTCGCGCCGGTCTGGTACCACTACGACGACGGGACGGTCGAGATCGTGACCACCGGCCGGAAACTCGGAAACGTCCGCGAGAACCCGCGGGTCGCGCTCTCGGTCCAGAAGGACGAGGACGGCGACCCGCGGTGGGCCGCGACGATGCTCGGCCGCGCCCGCGTCGTCGACGACGAGACCGAGAGCCGGGCGGCGAGACGCCGGATCAACGAGAAGTACGGCGCCGACCCGGACGCCTACCCGGAGAACGCGCTCGTCCGGATCGACCTCGGCTCCGTCGCGTACTGGACGTACTGACGGCGGTCACTCCTCCGTCTCCGGCCGCGGCTCGCGGAGCCCGGGCAGCGGTTCGAGGTCGCGCAGGCGGCGCATCCGCGCGCGGAGGTCCGGGGGCGCGCCCGGCGGGCCGTCCGCGTCGGCCGACTCGCCCGCCAGTTCGTCGAGCGACTTCGGATACGGCCGGAGGTCCTTGTGGATCGCGATACCGGCGCGGGCGCCGTCGCCGATCGCGATCGTCGTCTGGTTCTGGCCGTGGGTGACGTCGCCGACGGCGTAGGCACCCTCGACGCTCGTCTCGCGGCGCTCGTCGACGGCGACGGCGCCGTCGCCGTCGAGGTCGCAGCCGAGGTCGGCCGCCAGATCGGAGGCGTACTCGGTGCCGTACATCGCGAAGCCGCCGCGGTAGTCGCGGTCGGCGCCGTCGGCGAACGAGAGGCCGCCGAGTCGGGGCTCGTCCTCTTCCGCCTCGCCGTCGGCGTAGACGGAGACGACCTCCGCGTCGACGCGCTCGATCGGGTGCGCCTCCACGAGGGCGCCGGTCTCCTCGTCCCACTCGGGGTCGCGGCCGTCCAGCAGGAGGTCGACGTCGTCGGTGAAGTTGCACATCGTCATCGCCACGTGGGCCGCGTGCTCGTCGTGGCCGAGGACGAAGACGGGCGCGTCGCCGAGCGCGTAGGCGTCGCAGTGCAGACAGTAGTGCAGCCCCCGGCCGGTGAACCGGCGCAGGCCCGACACCTCGGGGGGCAGGTCCCTGAAGCCGGTCGCGAAGACGACGCGCTCGGCCGCGAGCGTCCCGCGGGAAGCCTCGACGCGGAACCGGTACCCGTCCGCGCTCCCTTCCTCGCCGTCGACCCGTTCCACCCGCTCGACGGCGTCCGGGTAGAAGTCGCCGCCGTAGGTTTCGAGCTGGCGGACGCCGTGTTCGGACAGTTCGCTGCCCGAGACCGCCTCGGAGACGCCGAGCAGGTTGTGGACGTGGCTGACCGCCGCGTGGCGGCCGCCTTCCTTCTCGACCACCGCGGTCCGGTGGCCGAGTCTGGTCGTGTACAGCGCCGTCGTCAGGCCGGCGGGGCCGCCGCCGATCACGACGACGTCGTATCGAGGCTCGCTCATACGTCGTCGCTCGGGCGCCGGTCAGTTGAGCGTGCCCCGCGCGTGTGCACCGGGCCCGCCTACTCGCCCCCCTCGCTCCCCTCGACGCGCTCGCGCGCCGCCGCCACCACGAGCGGGAGCGTGATCGTCGCGTCGGCGTAGACCGAGACGTTCCGGGCGTCTTTCTCGAGTTTCCCCCACGAGCGCGCCTCGTCGAGCGTCGCGCCCGAGAGGCCGCCGGTCCGCGGCGGGTCCATCGTCAACTGGACGGCGTAGTCGTACGCCCGCGGCGTGACGAGCATCGTCTGGAGGGTGAAGTTCTTCGGGACGCCCCCGCCGACGACGAACGCGCCGGCCTCGTCGGCCTCGAAGGCGAGGTCGGTCAGCGCGGTCATATCCGCGAGCGCGTCGAGGGTGAACGCGGTGGTCTGGGAGTACATCCACGCCTGCAGCCCCAGCACGGAGTCCTGCACGGCGGGACAGTAGATCGGCACGTCCGACTCGTAGGCCGCGGCGGCGATGCCGGGGTCCTCGGCGACGTCCTCGCGTTCGTTCACCTCGGCGTTCGCCCGGCCGAGTTCCTCGGTGAGTCGCCGGATCGAGACCGCGCCCTCGCGGTTCGCTCCGCTCGGCTCTTCCGAGGCGCGTTGCGCCTCGCGCTCCTCGCACTCGGCTTCGAGGACGGGGAACACCTCCTCGCGGAGGTGTCCCTCGAACGCGGCGAAGTGCTCCTGCGGGAGGTAGACGTTGTAGATGCGGTCGACGCCCTCCTCGCGCAGGGTCTCGTCGTGTTCGCGTTCGGTCTTGCCCTCGGCGTGGACCTCGCCGTGGTGGTGCTTGCCGCCGATGGCCTCGATCGAGTCGTGGGTGAGGTTCGCCCCCGTCGTCACGAGCGCGTCGACGTAGCCGTCCCGGATCAGGTCCGAGACGATCTTTCGCATCCCCGTCGGGACCATCGCCCCCGCGAGGCCGAGGAAGACGGTCACGTCGTCGTCGAACATCGCCGCGGTCACGTCGACCGCCTCGTGCAGGGTCGCCGCGCCGACGCCCGCCTTGCCGTACTCCGCGGCGAGTTCGCCGACGGTCATCCCCGCGCGCGCCTCGGCGTGGCCGACCGGGTCGTGGGAGAAGGTCTCCCGCTCGGGTTCGTGGTGCTCGTCGCTCATGGTCCGAGGTGGGCGAGCCAGCGGTTTCAACGCCGCGATTCGGCTTCGTACTCGGTTTGCGGGGACGTCGATCGTTCCTCGGTCGGGTCGGTTTCGGTCGAGCGTCGTCGTTTTCAGGTATCAGTACCATCGGTAGCATCGTGCTGAATACAGAGCGCGAATGCGGCACGAACCGAGGACGATCAACTCGGTTGGCTGACCGCTCAGTACGTAGCTGCCGGAGTGGGAATCTCCCAAAAACAGCGTCTGACACGCCTCTTTTTGAAGGACACGATTTCAATACGGAGATGGGTAGAACGGGGAAAACCACTCAGTCTACTTCGCTGATGAAGGACAGCACCTCGTCTGTGAAGCGGTCCGGTGCGACGATGTTTGCTGCGTGTCCGTGTCCATCGAAGGTAGTGAGTCGACTGCTGGGCAACGTGTCGTGGAGTTCTTCGCCTGTCTCTTTGAGGTGCCCGCTCTCGCTCCCGACGAGCAGTAACGTCGGCGTGGAGAGGTCCTCGAACGTCGTGAGATCCCACTCGTGCTCCTCGAACGTTTCGAGCCCGGGGAGAAGTGTTTGGTGGAACGTGTTCACGTGCGCGTCCCATATCGGTGCCGATCGAAGTTCATCGAGTTCGTCCGCCGTGAGCTGGGCGACGTCGCCGAGGAATAGTGCGAGCGCCCGCTCGTTTCGTCCCTCGTCTAACAGCGCTATCATCTCTGCGATCGTCTCCTCGACGTCATCTACGTCCTCGTCGGACGGGATGTAGGGTTCGTACAGAATCAGACTACGCAAATTGTCGATTCGCGGGGCCGCACCCAGTGCAAAGTTGGCTCCCCCGGAGTGCCCGAGCAGGTGTACTGGCTCGTTGATCGACTCGACGACCGAGACCACGTCGTCAAACTGGGGTTCCACACCATACGCTTCGGGATGCTCGCTGTCGCCGTGACATCGCCGGTCCATGGCGTAGACCGTGTTGTGTTCTGCGAACGTGGAGCGGACGTCGCCGAGTTCCCATACTGTGCGATCGAAGATGGCCCCGTGGACGAGCACGAGCGGCGGACCACTTCCCGACCGCTCGTACGCGATTTCAGTCCCATCCGCGGACGTAACTGTCGCCAACTCCTTCTCGTCATCCGGCGCTGTTACTTTCGGCATGTGGCATCTCACCTCTAGTCCCCTATGCGAGTCGATCACATAGCGGCAACTGATGACGGATCTGCACACGCTAAACGAAATCCAGTCGGTGATCGATATACGGATGAGTTCAGCACGGTAGTTTTGTTTCATGGACACAACTACGCACGAAATCGGAGGCACCCAATCTCCTACCGATATCTATACACTCCGCATCCGATATCCGTTCGTTCACTGAAGCGTGGGACCCCTGTATCGAGCATCGACCCGGACCGACTGCAGGTACACAGGTACGCACGCACACCGTTCAAGATGGCGGCGAACCACCACGTCAGTAATGAGAGGCGGGGGGATCTACCGGGTTCTCCGTCCGGACCGCTACGTGCTGATCGTCTCCGGGTTCTTCGTCCTGTTTCCCGCCTTCGTCGACGTCGTCACGCCGGACGTCGGCTACGGCCACGCCGGGGGGACCGTCGACGCACAGGGGAACGTCGTCGCGCGGTACGAGGGCACGACCGCGCTGCAGTACCGGTGGTACTACCCGATTCTCTACCCGTTCGTCCTCGTCTGGTACGTCGCCGTCCTGCTCTTCGACGTCGCCGACCGACTGGTGCCGGCGGCCGGGATCTGGTACTTCTCGCTCCGGGCCGCGTACTTCCACCTGCTCGCCGCTGTGCTCGTCGCGCTCCTCCGGCACGCGCTGGCCGCGGTCGGGTCACTCCGCTCGCGGCGGCTACGCGGTCGCTGGGCCGATCACAGCCCCGTCGGCACGTCGAAGTAGGTCGTCTCCAGGCCCCAGTCCTCGACTACCTCCTGTAGCGCCCGGACGCCGAACGTCTCGGTCGCGTAGTGGCCCGCGAGGGCGACGTTCATCCCCGCCTCCTTCGCCTCGTGGTAGACCTTCGCCTTCCCCTCGCCGGTGACGAGCGCGTCCGCGCCGACGGCGACCGCCTCGTCGAGCCAGTCGGTCCCGCTGCCGGTGACGATCGCCACGTCCTCGATCGCGTCGGGGCCGAAGTCGAGGACGGGGACGGGCCGGCCGCCCGTGTCGAGCGCCGACGCGAGGCGGGCGGCCAGCGAGTCGGGGTCGTAGGGCTCGCTGGCCGTCCCGCGCTGGCCGACGTACTCGGGGCCGTACTCGCCGAACGGGGCCCGGTCTTCGAGACCGAGGGCGTCGGCGACGCCCGCGGCGTTCCCGAGTTCCTGGTGGCCGTCCAGCGGCAGGTGCGAGACGTACAGCGCGCAGTCGCCCTCGATCAGCGGTGCGAGTCGCTCGTAGGTGCGGCCGGTCACGCGCTCGAACCCGCCCCACGAGAGGCCGTGGTGGACCACGAGGACGTCCGCGTCGGCCTCGACGGCCCGGTCGATTGTCTCGCCGACGCCGTCGACGGCGAAGGCGACGCGCTCGACCGTTCCCCCGTCGGGGCCGACCTGCAGGCCGTTCGCGCTCGCGTCGAGGTCGGCGTAGTCGTCGGTCCGCAACTTCGCGTCGAGTCTGTCGGCGAACTCCGAGAGGTCCATGCGCGGGGGTTCGAGCCGCGGCGGCTTGTATCCGTTCGGTTTCGACCGGCGCGGAGTCCGATTTAATACGCCGCCCCGAAAACGCCGACACATGGCACGACGGACGGTTTCCCACGAGGACGGCACGATCTACGAGTTCGCGCCCGACCTCGACGGCGTCGCGACGGTCGACCCGGGGACGCGGCTGACAGTCGAGACGGTAGACAGCCTGGAGGGGACCGTCGGGGCGGAGTCGGACCTCGTCGAGTCCGTTCCCGAGGAGGTCAACGCCGCGACGGGCCCGATCGAGGTCGCGGGGGCGAGCCCCGGCGACGTCCTGCGCGTCGAGATCGAGGCGATCCGGATCGCAGAGGACCGGGGCCGGGTGATCACGATGGAGGGGTTCGGCCTGCTCGACGGCCACGAGGGGATCGAGGCGCCGCGGACGCGCATCACGCCCGTCGAGGACGGCGCGATCGAGTTCGCGGGGATCGAGGTGCCGGTCGACCCGGTCGTCGGGACGATCGGCGTCGCCCCCGAATCGGAGTCGTACACGACGCTCGTCCCCCACGACCACGGCGGGAACCTCGACACGACCGCGATGACCGCGGGGAACGTCGCCTACTTCCCCGTCTTCCAGGAGGGTGCGATGCTCGCGATGGGCGACTGCAAGGCCGCGATGGCCGACGGCGAGATGTGCGGTACGGGGTCGGAGATCGCCACCGAGATCGACGTCACCGTCGACGTGGTCGAGACCGCCCGCGGGATCGACCGCCCGCTCGTCGAGACGCCCGACGCGTGGACGGCCCTCGCCAGCGCCGAGACGCTCGAAGAAGCCTGCGAACTCGCCAATCGGGACGCCGTCTCGTTGCTCGCGGCCGAACACGGCCTCGACGCCACGGACGCCTACATGCTCTCGAGTCTCGTCGGCGGCCTCGAGATCAGTCAGGTGGTCGACCCGCTGGTGACGGTGCGCAACGCGATCCCGAAGGCGTACCTCTCCGATCCGTTCGGCCGGTAGCGGCCCGGTCGGCGTAGCCGATTTTCGTTACGTCGCCGAGCCGACGAACCCGGTCTGCGCGGACGGAGACGGGAGGCGCCGGGCCGTGAAACCTGACGCGGTTACGTCGGATCAAAAGCTATTTGCCACGCCGCTTCGTCGAAGTATCCATGACGATACAACGCCGAGCGTTCCTCGCGACGGCCGGCGGCGCCCTCGCCGCGGGGCTGGCGGGTTGCTCGTCCAGTGAAGGTGACTCCGAGGCGGACGGGCCGACCGTCGCCGGCGAGACGCTCACCCTCGCGACGACGACGAGTACCTACGACACGGGGCTGCTCGACGAGGTGAACGCGGCGTTCGACGAGCGATACGGCGTGACCGTCGACACGATTCCGGACGGGACCGGCGCGGCCCTCGACACCGGTCGTCGTGGCGACGCCGACGTCGTGATGGTCCACGCGCGCTCGCTCGAGGACGAGTTCACGCGCGAGGGGTACGGCGTCAACCGGCGGGACCTGATGTTCAACGACTTCGTGATCGTCGGGCCGGCGGACGACCCCGCGGGGATCGACGGCGGCGACGACGCGCCGGCGGCCTTCGCCGCGATCGCCGACGCGGAGGAGACGTTCGTCTCCCGGGGCGACGAGTCGGGGACCCACACCAAGGAACTCGCCATCTGGGACGTATCGCGGGCCGACCCCGCCGGCGGGTGGTACCGCGAGACCGGCCAGGGGATGGGCGACGTGCTCGTCCAGGCGGACCAGTCCGGCGGCTACACACTCTCGGACCGCGGAACCTACCTCTCGATGCGGAGCGATATCGACCTCGAAATCCTCGTTCAGGGGCCGATCGAGGGCGGCCCGGAACTGCTCGCGAACCCCTACGGGATCGTCGCGGTGAACCCGGCGGTCCACGACAACGTCGAGTACGACCTCGCGATGGCCTACATCGGCTTCCTCACGGGTCCGGCGGGACAGGCGATCATCGAGGAGTACACCGTAAACGGCGAGCAGTTGTTCTACCCCGAGGCGCTCTCCGAGGATCCGAAGTTCCAGCAGTACGTCCCCGAGGGCTGGTCGAGCGACGAGGGGTGATCGGGCCGTGTCCGCGACCCTCGACGCGGCCGCGCTCGTCGCCCTCGCCGACGCGGCACACGCGCCGCTGTTCGTCGAGTTCCCGTACGGCAGCGAGTACGTCACGAGCATCGTGCGGGTCTCGCTGTACGTCAGCCTCGTCGCCGTCGGCCTGAGCACGCTCGTCGGGGTGCCGGTCGCGCTCGTCGTCGGCGTCGGGGAGTTTCGCGGCAAGCACCTGCTGACGTCGATCGTCACGACCGGAATGGGCTTTCCGAGCGTCGTCGTCGGTCTGGTCGTGCTGCTCGCGCTCTCGAACGAGGGGCCGTTCGGCCCGCTCGAACTCCTCTACACCCCCGAGGCGATGATCGTCTCCCAGTTCGTCCTCGCGACCCCGGTCGTCACCGGCGTCAGCCTCGCGGCGGTTTCGGGCGTCGAGGGAACCGTCCGCGACGCCGCGTTCGCCCTCGGCGGCACCCGCCTCGACGTCGCGCTCGTGACGATCAAGGAGGCCCGCTACGGCATCGCGACGGCCGTGCTCGCGGGCTTCGGCCGGGCGATCAGCGAGGTCGGCTCCGTCCTGATCGTCGGCGGCAACATCGTCAGCCCCGGGGGGACCTCGAAGACCCGGACGCTCACGACGGCGATCCAGCGCGAGGCCCGGCAGGGCCGGTTCGAGACGGCGCTGGTCCTGGGCGCGATTCTCGTCGTCCTGGTACTCGTCGTCAACGCCGTCGTCGTCCGGTGGGGCGACGGGGGAGGGCGGTACGGATGACGACCCGGACGGTCCGCGCCGTCGACGTCGGCCACGGCCACGGGAACGGCCGGCTCTTCGAGGGCGTCTCGCTGGCGGTCGAACCCGGCGAGGTCGTCGCCGTCATCGGCCCCTCCGGCGTCGGCAAGACCACCCTGTTGCGCCTGCTCGCGCTGTTCGAGCCGCCCGAGGCGGGGACGGTCCGGTTCGACGGCGAGGACGTCTGGGCCGGCTCCGAACGCCGACGGCTCGCCTCCCGCCGCCGGATCGGGATGGTCTTCCAGGAGGCCAGCCTCTTCGACGCGAGCGTCCGCCGGAACGTCGAGTACGGCCTCCGGGTCCGCGAGCGCTGGCCCGAACGGCTCCGCCGGGCCGCCGCGGACCTCCTCGGGCGGTCGAACGGCGCCCGCCCCGCCCGGGAGGCGCTCGACGTCGTCGGCCTCGCGGACGAACTCGACCGCGACGCGGCCTCCCTCTCCGGCGGCGAGGCCCAGCGGGTCGCGTTCGCGCGGGCGGTGGCCTACGACCCGGACGTGCTGTTGCTCGACGAACCCACCTCGGATCTGGACCCGCGGAACACGGCGATCATCGAGGACGCCGTCCGCGAGGCGAGCGCCCGCGGCATCGGCGTCGCCGTCGCCACCCACGACATGAACCAGGCCGAGCGGATCGCCGACCGCGTCGCGCTCCTGCTCGACGGCCGCATCGTCGAGGTCGGCCCCGCCGACGCCGTCTTCGAGGACCCGCGCGACGAACGCACCCGGAAGTTTATCGACGGGGAGTTGGTATACTGATGCGACGAGAACCGGGACGGGCTTTCCCGTCCGACCCGCCATGACAGTGGAGAAGGGCTTTCGGACCGAGCTATCGGTCGACGGCGTCACCATCGACCGGCGGGACGTCGAGATGCTGGAGGCGATCGACCGCCACGGCTCGATGCACGCCGCCGCCGAGGAACTCGGCCGGTCGTACGCCCGCCTCCAGCGGCGGATCGTCGAGATCGAGGAGGCCGTCGGGCCGGTCACCGAGCGCCGCCGCGGCGGCAGCGGCGGCGGCGGGACCGAGCTCACCTCCGCGGCCGATCGGCTGCTGCGGCGGTTCAGCCGCCACCGGGCCGAACTCGACGGGGTCGCGACGGTCACCGAGTCGGTCCTCCCCGGGCGCGTCCGGGAGCGCGACGGCGAACTCGCGACCGTCGACACGCCCGCGGGACCGGTGCTGGCGCTGGTGCCCGCGGGGGCGACCGCGGTCGAGGTCAGCGTCCGCTCGGACGCGGTCGTCCTCTCAGATCCCGCCGAGACGCCCGCGGAGGCGGGGACGAGCCTCCGCAACCGGTTCGAGGGCGTCGTGAGCGCGGTCGACGCCGGCGACGCGGTCGCTCGCGTCGGGATCGAACTGGACGGTGCCGGTGGCGATGGGCGAGACGACGACGGTGCCGCCGACGCGGACGCCGTCGAACTGGAGGCGCTGGTCACGACGCGAAGCCGGGAGACGCTCGCGCTCGACCCCGGCCGGCGGGTCGTCGCGTCGTTCAAGGCGACGGCCGCGCGGGCGATCGCCGTCGAGGACGGCTAGTCGTCGACGTCGATCGCGTTCGCGTTCGCGTTCGCGTTCGCGTCCGCGTGCGAGAAGACGAATTCGCGCAGCAACTTCCCCGCGAGCGCCGCGGCCTGCCCGTCGTCGCGGTCGTTGACCTCGACGACGTCGAAGCCGGTCGCGTGGGGCGCGACCGTACGGACGACGTCGCGGGTCTCGCGTGGGTGCAGGCCGAACGGCTCCATCGTCCCGGTGCCGGGCGCGTACGCCGGGTCGACGCCGTCGACGTCGACGCTGAGGTAGACCTCGCGGCCGTCGAGGCGGTCGCCGAACTCGAACGCGGCGACGTCCGCGGGCGGGACGACGGTCACGTCGTCGGCCGCGGCGCGCTCCCACTCCGCCTCGCTGCCGGTCCGGGCGCCGAGGACGATCGCCTCCTCGACGCCCGCGTCCTCGTCTTCGAGGATGCGCCGCGTCACGCAGGCGTGGCTGAGCGGGTTGCCGTCGTACGCCTCGCGCAGGTCGAGGTGGGCGTCCAGACAGACGAAGACGTCGGGTTCGACGGCCCGGGCGCCGGCCAGCGAGACCGTGTGCTCGCCGCCGAGCGCGAGCGGCACCGCCCCGTCCCGGACGACGTCCCGGAGGGACCCTTCGAGCCACTCGAGGTACTCCGGGACGTCGTCCCACGCGCGGACGTCGCCGGCGTCGGCGACGCCGAGGTCGGTGAATCGCCGGCCCGTCCGGTGGTCGTAGTCGTCGTAGGTCTCCGCAAACGTTCGGATGCGACGGGGACCGAAGCGGGTCCCCGGCTGAAAGGTCGTCGAGGCGTCCAGGGGCGCACCGACGACCACGAAGTTCGCGTCGCCGCGGTCCGTTCCGGCCGTGGCGGTCTCGTCCTCGCGGTAGGCGGTCGCCCCGGGGAACATCAGACGATCTTCCGCTGGCCTTCCATCTCGAGGTACTCTATGTTGTCGTCGGGCGAGACGTCGATGTCGTCGGGGATGCGCATGGTGATCGTCTCGTAGGTCTCGAGGTCCATGACCTGCATGTCGTCGCCGTCGACGGAGACGACCTGTCCCTGCTTGCGTTCGATGATCGGGACCCAGATCTTCGCGTCGACCGGCTGGGAGAGCGAGCGCTTCTTGTCGTCGAAGACGCCGCGGGCCTCGATGCGGGCCTTGGCGCTGCCGTGCTTGCCCGGTTTCGCCGTCGAGTAGGAGTTGATCTTGCACGCCGCGTCGTCGATTACGACGTAGCCGCCTTCCTGGAGGTCGCGAACTTCTTTCTGCTGTTTCGCCATAGGGGCCGGTAAACAACCGAGCGGTATAAACGGTTTGAAACCGACCGCCGCCGGGTGTCCCGCTCTCTCACCGCGTTCGAGGCGGTTCGCCGTTCCCGCGAGGGCGCGGGGTTCGGGAGCGGTTCGACCGGAGCGGCCGCGGGGTCACTCCAGCACGCGCCCGACCCGTTCGAGTCCCTCCTCCAGTTCCTCGGTCGGGAGGCCGAACCCGATCCGGAAGTACTCCTCGTAGCCGAAGCACTCGCCGGGCGCGAGGACGACGCTCTCGGCCTCGACGACCGTCCGGCAGAACTCGCGGCCGGTCTCGAAGCCGTCGGGAACCGTCACGAAGCCGTTGACGCCGACGGGGTCGTGCCACGTCAGGCCGTGTTCGTCGAGGAACTCGCGTACCCGCTCGCGGTGGTCGGCGACGAGGGCGCGGTTCTCGGCGAGGATCTCGTCTTCCTGCTCTTCGAGGGCCTGCGCGGCGACGTGCTGGCCGAACAGCGGCGGCGAGATGGTCGTGTAGTCCTTCCAGTTCCACGCCTCGTCGACCACCTCGCGGTCGCCGACGAGCCAGCCGAACCGCGCCCCGGCGAGGCCGTAGGACTTCGTCACGCTCGTCGTCGACAGTCCGTGCGGGCCGAGGCTCGCGACCGGCGGGAGGGGCTCTTCCGCGAGCAGGCGGTAGACCTCGTCGCAGAGCAGGTAGGCGTCGTTGTCCGCGGCGAGGTCGTACAGCGCCTCGACCGTCTCGATCGGGTGGTACCGTCCGGTCGGATTGTTCGGGTTGTTGAACACGATCACGCGCGTCTCCGGCCGGATCGCGTCGGCGACGGCGTCGACGTCGAGTTCCCACTCGGGCGGGTCGAGCGGGACGCGGGTCACCTCGCCGACCGCGTCGGGGACGGCGTGTAGCGCCTGATAGGTGGGCGTGACGGCGACGGCGTGTGCGTTCCGCCCCGCCGAACGGGACGACGAGGCGCCGTCGCCGTCCCCCAGCAGCGAGAGGAACGCGAGGAAGTTCGCCTCCTGGGCGCCACACGTAAAGAGCACCTCGTCGGCCTCGCGGCCGTACCGCTCGCCGACGGCCGCCCGGAGGTCGGGGTCGCCGTTGGTCGGGATCACGTAGCCGAGGTCGCCGGGGTCGGTGTCGAACCGGCTCGCGGGGAGACTCCGGATGCCGCTCTCGGCGAGCATGAGGTCCGCCTCGTGTTCGTACTCCGCGAACCAGCGTTCGAGGGCGAATGGCTCGATCTGCATACGCGGCCGTTGGCGGGCCCGGGAGAAATACCCGCGGGCGCCGGCAGGGAACCGGCGCCCGTTACCACCGAAAGCCGGTCGACTCCGCTGGCGGGTCGAGCGGGGGCCGGGGCAGTCCGTCCCCGAGTTCGGGGTCGTTGTACCGCCGCGGCGCGACGTCGTTCGGCCCGTCGGGGTAGAAAAGCGACGCGAGCGCCTGGATCTGTCCCCGGCCGACGCCGAGTTCGAACTGGCCGCCGCCGTACAGCCGGATGCCCCGCTCCCGGCAGTAGTCGAGCGTCTCGAACAGCGATTCGACCGAGCCGAACCGCGAGGGCTTGATATTGAGCCACGACGGCTCCCACGGCAGGGCCTCGACGTCGTCGACGCCGTGGATCGGCGCGTCCCAGGAGACCCGCTCGCGGACGGCGGGGTCGTCGAACAGGTTCCGCGTCCCGTCCTCCAGCGCGGGGTCCTCGATCACCGCGTCGGGGAACCCGTCGAGCACGAGTCGGTACAGGTCGGCGTCGGCCGCCACGTCGACCTCGGTGCCGTGGTACTGCCCTTTCAGGTCGAGGATGCGAACCGCGTCGGTCGCCGCGAGGGCCGCGACCAGCGCGTCGTCCCACTCGGGGGTCGGGTCGAGTTTGAACTCGAGGCCGGGGACCGCCGCGCGCAGGTCGTCGACGCGGTCGGTCGTCGGCGGTTCGCCCAGTCGGGTGCTCGCGACGAACCGGACGGGATCGTACGCGCGGTCGAGCGCGCTCGCGAGGTCGGTCCCCGCCTGCCGGAGCGCGAGGTCGAGCGCCGCGCTCTCAAGCCCCCAGCGCCGGTAGTTCCGGAAGACCTCCCGGTCGGGGGCGCCGGCCGGGAAGAGATCGACCGAGCCGAGGTGTGCCGAGAACGAGTCCAGCGTGTACTCGCCGGTCAGGTCCGGGAGACCGGTCTCCGCCAGCGCGTCGTGGTCGTCGGCCTCGTAGGTGACGTCCTCGCCGCGGCCGGTCGCCGGGTCGCCGTCGGGCCCCGGCCCCGTCAGCGAGAACTCGGTCGTCACGCGCGTGAAGTCACTCGACGTCTCGCGTTCGAGTCGCTCCGTGGCCGCGTCGTCGATCGTCACTGACAGGGCGGCCAGCCGGTCGTACTCCATGGGGAGTGTGAACGGGCGCCAGCGGAAAAGGAGCGTCGTCTCGCTCGGTTCACTCCTCGCGTCGCCGCCGTTTGAGGTTCTGGCGGGTGAACTGCGGCGTCGCGCGGATGCCCCGGCGGCCCCGCTTGAACGAGCGGTAGAGGACGACGATCAGCAGCAGCGACAGCGCGCCGGAGACGATCACGGCGAGGTCGGGGCCGCGGAACGCGTAGATGATCGCCGTCGAGATCAGCCCGACCGAGAGCAACAGCCCGTAGATGAGCCGCTTCGCGAGGCGGTCGAACACCCGGTTGGGATCTTCGAGTTCGATCTGGACCGTGAGGTCCTCGCGGTCGATCCGGTCGAGGGTGCGCTCGACCTTCGGGGGGACGCGCACGATCGACTCGGTCGACCGGCGCAGTTCGTCGCCGGTCTCGCGGACGTACTGGCGGACGGTCTCCTCGCGGTAGCCCTGTTCGGTGAGATACTCCGTCGCGGTCGCGATGAAGTCGAACTCCGGATCGAGCGTCACGCAGACCCCCTCGACGACGGTCGCCACCCGGAGGACGAGCGCGAGGTTCTTCGGCAGGCGGAACGGAAACTCGTAGATCGAGTCCTCGATCTGGCCGACGATCTGCTGGACGCGGTACTGCTCGATGTCCTGACCGCGGGCGTTCTGGATCGCCAGTTCCATCACGTCGGCCATCACCGCGCGGTCGGCCTCCGGGCTGAGGGTACCGATCTCGATCAGCGCGTCGAGGATGGCGTCGATGTCCTGGTTCGCGACGGCGACGTAGAAGTCGACGATCTTCTCCTGGACGAACGCGTCGACCCGCCCGGACATCCCGAAGTCGTAGAAGATGATCTCGCCGTCGTCGGTCACCGAGAGGTTGCCCGGGTGCGGGTCGGCGTGGAACACCCCGTCGTCGATGATCATCTGCAGGTACGACCGTTCGAGGTTCTCCGCGATCCGGTTGCGGTCGATCCCCTTCGCTTCGAGTTCGTCGACGCGGGTGATCTTCGTCCCCGCGATGTACTCCATCGTGAGCACGCGCGGCCCGGAGTGGCTCTCGACGACGGCGGGGATGACGAACCGGTCGTCGCCGTCGAAGTTCCCGCGGATCTCGGTGAGCATGGTCGCCTCGCGCTCGTAGTCCATCTCCTCGCGGATCGTCCGGGCGAACTCGCCGGCCAGGTTCTCGAGCGAGAACGCCCGCGACTCGTCGACGAACCGCATCAGGATCGGCATCGACCACCTGATCACCCGCAGGTCGGCCTCGACGAGCGGTTCGATCCCCGGTCGGCGGACCTTCACCGCGACCTCGCGGTCGCCGGTCCGGGCCCGGTAGACCTGCCCGAGGCTCGCGCCGCTGATCGCGTCGGTGTCGAACTCGTCGAAGTGTTCCTCGACGGGCCCGAGTTCGTCCTCGATCACGGCCTTCGCGTCGGCCCAGTCGGCCGGGGGCACCTCGTCTTGCAGCGCCGAGAGGACGTCGATGTACTCCGGGGGCAGGACGTCCGGGCGCGTCGACAGCAACTGGCCGAGTTTGATGAACGTCGGCCCCAGCGTCAGCAGCGAGTCGAGCAGCACCGTCGCGCGCCGGCGGTGGGTCTCGGGACCGACCCGCCGGCGGGAGCCGAACAGCAGGAACCGTCGCCTGTCGCGCGCGTACGCGAGCAGCAGCGGCAGGAAGTGCCACGCGACGACGACGAACCGTCTGTACGCGCGGAGGAGCGCCAGTCGTGGTCACCCCGCGTTAGGCGTCCTCGTCTTCGGTTTCGTCGTCGACGATGTCGATCGTGGTCTCGTCGGTCGCCTCGCGTTTTGGCAGGCGCAACTCGAGGACGCCGCGGTCGACCGCGGCCTCCGCGTCGCTCTCGGTCGCGTCGGCGGGCAAGGGGAGGTCGGCGTCGAAGAACAGCGACCGGTTCTCCTCTACGTACCGGAACCCGTCGGGGACGGCCTTCTCCCGGCGAGCCTCGATGGAGATGCGACCGTCCTCGACGACCACGTCGAGCGTATCGGCGGAGACGCCGGGGACGTCCAGTACGAGCAGGTACGCCTCCTCGCCCTCGAGCAGGTCGAAGAACGCGGCGTCCGAGAGGTCTCGCAACGCGTCGCGCAGCGCAGACATAGCTATACGATTCGAACGGCGATACGAAAAAGGCCGCGGTCGCGGCGGGTTCCGACGGCCGCGCGAGCGGCGACGCCGCGGGGGCCTACAGGAGGACCAGCAACACGAAGCCGGCGGGGACCACGCCGAGTGCGAGCGCGCCCAGCCCGCGCGCCGCGACCCGCAGCGCCGTCCGCCGCTCGGAGGCGTCCGAGACGAGAAACGGCGGGCCGAACAGCCGGTGGCGGAGTCGTCCGGGAAGGCCCGCCTCGCGCGGCGGGTCGGCCGCGCCGATGACGGCGTTGACCTGACCGGACGCCCGGGCGGCGCTCGTGTCGAAGTGGGCGACGCCGAGGACGTGGGCCGTCTCGCCGACGTCGAGGCGCCGCTCGCGGTAGCGCCGGTCCCGTCCGGTGGCGAACTCCAGCGGGCCGATCCCGATCGACCGGTTCTCGTCCGGGACGTCCTCGTTCTCCCGGACGAACCGCGCGATCGGCTCCGGGGGCCGCTCGCCGCCGCGCACCCGGATCGCCCCCTCGCTCGAAAGCCGGAAGTCCGCCCCGGCGGGGTCGACCAGCGCGCTCCCGCTGCCGTCGTCGATCCGGAACGGAACCGCCGCCCGCCCCGAGTCGATCGTCTCCCACGTCGTACGCGTGGCGGCTCCGGTGCTCGTCGAACGCGTCTTCCGGCGCTTCTCCTCGACGGCGTACTCGTAGGCGACGCAGGCCGTCCCGGTGAACGGCGATTCGAGGGGCTCCCGGTCGGGTTCGACGGCCCCGCCGACCTCGACGGGGCCGCCCCGCGGGGTCTCCAGCACCGAGACCGGTTCGTTCGCGTAGATGCGGTAGGCGAGGCGGAGTTCGAACAGCCCCCACGCCGCGACCGCGACGCCGCCGAGCGCCACGAGGCCGAACAGCAGGGGGACCAGAAGTTCGAGGGCCATGCACCGCCGATGCCGCTCGGCCGTCGAAAACCGCTCGGTTTCCCGCCGCCGTCGGCCCCGCACGCTTTTCACCTCCGCCCGCCCCACTTCGCGTATGAACGGTGCCGACCGCGAGCGGAAGGCGTCGGGGTTCAAAGTGCGCACGGGCGTCGACGAGGCGCGATCGATTCTCGGGGACGCGGTGGCCAGTCTCGACGCCGACTCCGAGCGGGTCCGACTGGAGGAGGCCGACGGACGGGTCCTCGCGGAGTCGATCGACGCGGCGCGTGACGTCCCCCACTACGAGCGAGCGGCGATGGACGGCTACGCCGTCCGCGCCGCGGACACGTTCGGGGCGTCGGCGCGCTCGCCCGCCGTCGTCCGGACGGACGAGGGCGACGCCCTCGAACCCGGAACCGCGATCCGCGTCCACACCGGCAGCGCCCTCCCCGAGGGGGCGGACGCCGTCGTGATGATCGAGCACGTCGAGGAGGTCGAGTCGACGGGCGAACTCGAAGTCGAGGACGCGGTCGCCGAGGGCGAGAACGTCGCGCCCGTCGGCGAAGACGTCGCGGCCGGCCAGCACCTCTACGAGGCGGGCCACCGGCTCCGGCCGTCGGACCTCGGGCTGTTGCGGTCGGTCGGCCGCGAGCGCGTGGCGGTCACACGCCGCCCGACCGTCGGCGTGATCCCGACGGGCGAGGAACTCGTCCGCGAGGACCCCGGCCCCGGCGAGGTGATCGAGACGAACGGGCTGACGGTCTCGCGACTCGTCGAGCGCTGGGGCGGCCGGGCGACCTACCGCGACGTGGTGACCGACGACGCGGCGGCGCTGCGAGCGGCGATCGAGCGCGACCTCACGACGGACGTGATCGTGACGACCGGCGGGTCGTCGGTCGGCCAGCGCGACCTCCTGCCGGAGGTGCTCGACGACCGCGGCGAGGTGCTCGTCCACGGCGTCGGGCTCAAACCCGGCCACCCCGTCTGTCTCGGGATCGTCGAGGACACCCCCGTGCTCGCGCTACCGGGCTACCCCGTGGCGTGTATCGTCAACGCCGTGCAGTTCCTCCGGCCGACGCTCGCGTGGCTTCAGGGACGCGAACCGGCACCCATGCCGACGGTCGCGGCGCGCCTCGACCGCAAGATCGCGAGCGAGCCCGGCACCCGGACGTTCGCCCGGGTCTCCCTCGAAGCGCGCGACGGCGAGCGCGTGGCGACCCCGACGCGGGCCGGCGGATCGGGCGTCCTCTCGAGCGTCGCGCTCGCGGACGGCTGGGTGGTCGTCGCCGACGACCGCGAGGGCATCCCCGAGGGCGAGACGGTGCCCGTCGAGATCTGGGAGGCGAATCCGTAGGGCCGCGATCAGTGCAGCGTCCCCTCGCGGTGTTCGGCGTCGTAGGCGAACAGCGCGTAGCCGACCTCGGCCGGCGAGAAGCCGGTTCGGGCGGCGATCTCGCGGATCGGTCCGATCATCGCGACGTAGTCGGCGGCGTCGAACGACTCCTTGCGGCCGTCGAGGTAGTCGAACCGGTCGAGCGTCGCCCACACCCGCGTGTCGACGACGGCGTGGCGCGACGGGTCGAGCGCGGTCAGCACGCAGGAGGCCGTCGGCGCCTTGAACCCCCGCAACCCCGAGAGCAACTGGATCTTCGAGAAGTCGTCGTCGACGGCGAGGACGTTCCCGGTGACCGTCCGACACCGCTCCCCGGGGTTCGACTCGACGTGGTAGGCGCTGCGCGTCGAGGACTCGGAGGCGATCTCGTACAGTTGCTCGCGGGTGAGATACCCCTGCTCGCGGTACCGCTCGCCGAAGGCGTCCAGTCGCTCGGGCAGCACGCCCTGCGTCTCGGCGTACCGGTCCAGATACTCCGCAACGAGGTCGCGGTCCATGCGTCGAGTAACCGGACCGACGGGTAGAGAAACTGTTCGTTTCGGCTCGTCGGCGGGCGCCCGTGGGTGGACGGGCAGGCGACACGCGGGACCGCGTGTCGCGCGACCGCGGCCCGCACCGTGGCCGTCGTCGGGGCACGCTCCGTCCGGCCGCGCTCGTATACGACCCCGCCGCCGACGGGACGGCGACGGACGTTTTTACTTCCCCGACGCCAACGGCCAGTATGGACCGCAAGGAGTTTCGCGACCTCGCCTCGCCCGCCGACGCGCGCGAGGCGATCCGTGCGCTGTCGCTCGGGGCCGGGACCGAACGCGTCCCCCTCGCGGAGGCGCGCGGGCGGGTGCTCGCCGAACGGATCGACGCCGACCTCGACGTCCCCGGCTTCGACCGGGCGAGCCTCGACGGCTACGCGCTCCGGGCCCGGGACACGTTCGGCGCCGACGAGGCCGATCCGGCCGACCTCGCGGTCGTCGGCGAGGTACACGCCGGCGAGGAGCCGTCGCTCGACGTCGGCGATGGCGAGGCCGTCGAAATCTCGACCGGGGCGGTGATGCCGCCGGGCGCGGACGCGATGGTGCCCGTGGAGCGAACGGATCTCGACGACGGACGCGTCCGCGTGCGCACCTCGGTCGCCCCCGGCGACAACGTCATGTTCGCCGGCGCGGACGTCGCCGCGGGCGAGCGCGCGCTCGGCCCCGGCACGCGGCTCACCCCCCGCGAGGTCGGCCTGCTGTCCGCGCTCGGGGTCGAGGAGGTCCCCGTGCGGGCACGGCCGCGGGTCGGCATCGTCTCGACGGGCGACGAACTCGTCCGGCCCGGCGAGAAACTGCGCAGCGAGCGCGGGGAGATCTACGACGTCAACAGCTACAGCATCGCGGCGGGCGTCGAGGACGCCGGCGGCGAGGCCGTCCTCTACCCGCACGCGGGCGACGACCGCGAGGAGATGGAACGGCTCCTCCGGGAGGCCGCCGACGAGTGTGACCTCGTACTCTCGTCGGGGTCGACCAGCGCGAGCGCCGTCGACGTCATCTACCGCGTGATCGAGGAACGCGGCGAGTTGCTGCTCCACGGCGTGAGCGTCAAGCCGGGCAAGCCGATGCTCGTCGGCCGACTCGACGACTCCGCGTACGTCGGCCTCCCCGGCTACCCCGTCTCGGCGATGATGGTCTTCCGGACGTTCGTCGCGCCCGCGATCCGCGGGGCCGCGGGGCTGCCCGAACCCGCCGCGGCGACCGTCGCGGGCCGGATGGCGATTCAGGCGCGCTCCGAGCAGGGCCGGCACCGACTGCTGCCGGTCGGCCTGCTGGCGGACGGCGACGGCGGGACGCTCGTCTACCCCGTCGACAAGGGCAGCGGCGCGACCACCACCCTCGCCGAGGCCGACGGCGTCGTCGAGGTCGACGCCGGCACCGACTACCTCGAAGCGGGCGAGTCGGTCGATGTCGCGCTGTTCTCGGCGGACGTCCGCCCGCCGACGCTGTTCGGCGTCGGCGAGGACGACCCCACGTTGAACCGGCTGCTGGATCGCCTCGGGAACCCGCGGTACCTCCCGGTCGGCTCGCGGCCGGCGCTGCGACGGCTCCGCGAGGGCGTCCCCGACGTGGCGGTCGTCGCCGGCCCCCTCGACCGCGCGGTCGAGGGGGCGAAACTGGGCGGGTGGAGCCGCGAGTGGGGGCTGGTCGTCCCCGCGGACGACCCCGACGGGATCGGGGGGCTCGCGGACCTCGTCGAGCGCGACCTCCGGTTCGTCAACCGGACGACCGACTCCGGACTGCGGACGAGCCTCGGGAACGCCGTCGCGGAACTGGCGGACGAGCGCGACACCGAGCGCCGCGCGCTCGTGGCGGCGATCGACGGCTTCGACCTCGGCCTGCGCGCCCACGAGAGCCCCGCCCGGCGGGTGCTCGCCGGCGAGGCCGACGCGGGGCTGGGCCTGCGCGAGACGGCCGACCGCCTCGACCTCGGGTTCGTCCCGCTGGGCGAGCAGCGCGTCCGGGTTCTCGCGAACCCCGAGCGGCGCGAGAAACCGGGCGTCCGCGAACTCGCGGCGGCCCTCGACGAGGTAGGCGGAGCCTGAACGCGGCGCCGGCCGCGTATCACCGTCGACGACAGTCAGACGGCTCGAAGTAGCGGTTTTACCTGTTCGCGGTGTACGACCCTTGATGTCGACGATCGCCGAGTTCCGTATCCCGGCGGCCGACAGCGTGATGTCGGCCACGTTCGAGCGCGCGCCGGAGGCTACGTTCGAGTTCGAGTCCTCCGTGTCGAAGTCGCTCCCGTCGCTGTGGGTCTCCGGCGTCGACCCGGGTACGATCGAACCGGCGTTCGAGGCCGACCCGTCGATCGAGTCGTCCGAACTGCTCGTCGAGACCGACGACCGCCTGCTGTACGACGTCGAGTACGCCGACTCCGTCCATCTGTACGACGACCTGCTGGCCGACGGCGGGTCGCTGCTCGACGTCTACGGCGCCGACGGCTGGTGGCGGATCAAGATGCGATTTCGGAACCGGGAGGAACTCGGCCGGACCCACGACCGCCTCGTCGAGCGTGGCGTGAACGCCGACCTCGCGCGCGTGACGAACGTCGAGCGGCTGACGACCGCCGACACGCAACTGACGGCCGAACAGCAGGAGGCGCTCGAAGCGGCCCTCGAGTACGGCTACTTCGAGATCCCGCGGGGCATCTCGATGGAGGACCTCGCGGCGGAACTCGGGATCTCCCACCAGGCGCTCTCCGAGCGCCTGCGACGGGCCTACGAGACGCTGGTCGACGCCGAGTTGCGGGTGCAAAACGAGCCGCCGAACACGGAGAGCTAGAACAGTTCGTCGAAGGAGGTGACGCGGTAGTCCCCGAGCACGCAGCGGCCGCGCCGTTCGTGGCCGACGCGCTCGACGTGGATGGCGTCCAGCCCGGCGTTCCAGGCGGCGCCGACGTCGCAGGAGCCGTCGCCGGCGAGGACGCCCGCGTGGCCGTTGTGGCCGACGCCGATGTCCGTCATCGCGCGCTCGACCGGCGTCGGGTCGGGCTTCCACCCCGTCTCCTCCGTACAGCAGACGGTCGTGTCGAACCAGTCGCGGATCCCCACGTGGTCGAGCACCGGGTCGGCGAGGAACTGCTGGCAGTGCGTGACGAGGCCGACGGGGACGTCGAGGTCGCCGACGAAGGCGGCGTCGTCGTGGAGGTAGGTCTGCTCGGCCCGGACCATCGGGTCCTCCTCGGCGTGAAACGCCGTCCAGAACGCCGCCGGGTCGATCCCCCACGCCTCCAGCTGGCGGTCCCGAGAGCCGGTCAGTCCGTTCCAGAGGACGTCGGCCTGCTGGTCGGTGAACTCGACGCCGAGACGGTCGCCGACGCGGTCGAACACCTCACGGGTGTAGGACCACTCGACGTCGACCAGCGTTCCGTCGAGGTCGAGCAACCAGAAGTCGTACTCGGAGACCATCGGGACGGTGCAATAGCACCTTCCGGTGTAAGTGTTTATCGCCTGCGCCCGACGCGGCTGCCCCCGCTCGCTACCTCGCCCCGGTGTCCACGCGCGGGTCCAGCACCGAGTACGCCAGATCCTGCAGGACGTTCCCCACGACGCCGGTCGCGACGATCACCATCGTCCCGCCCATCAACACGGGGAGGTCGCGCGTCCACACCGCGTTGTAGAACAACAGCCCGAGGCCGTCGATGCCGAACAGCGCCTCCAGGACGAAGACCGCGATGGCGAGCAGCGCCAGCGTCTCGGCGAACGCGAGCGAGACCAGCGGGATCGCCGCGTTCCGCAGGACGTGCCGGGCGACCGCGAGGCGGCCGCCGCCTTTCGCCCGGATCTGCTTTGCGCGGTCGGTCGAGACGTACTGCAGCGAGTACGCCCGCGAGTAGCTGACCATCCCGGCCAGCAGCGTCGACGTCACGAGCAGCGTCGGGAGGACGTACTCGTAGGCGAACGGCAACTGGTAGCTCTCGATCGTCGGCGGGTCCCGGCGGATGCTGAACGCCGGCTCGTACCGGAGGAACACGGTGCCGATCGCGGCGACGACCATCACGCCGATCCAGAAGTTCGGCAGCCCGAACGTCAGGTACGTCGCGCCGCGGGTCGTCCGGTCGCCGATGGTCCGGTCGGTCGTCGCGACGGCGACGCCGACGAGCAGGCCGGCGAGCAGCGCCAGCCCGAGCGCCGGAATCACGTACGACGCCGTCCGGAGCGTCGCCCGCATCACCGTGGGGAACGCCTCGGCGCCGGTGTGGTACGACTCGCCCCACTGCAGCGTGAACATGTTGGTCATCCAGTCGACGTACTGCTCGTGGAGGGGCCGGTCCAGCCCGCGCTCGGCGAGGTACTGCTCGCGCACCTCGGCGACCGCCTCGGGGTCGTAGTCCGGCCCGCGGCTCGCGCTGGCGAGGAGCGACCCGAGGCGGTAGTCGCGGGTCATCGTGAACATAGCGAACACCAGCGAGAGCACGGCCCAGATGGCGACCACCCCGGCGACGATCCGCCGGAGGACGAGTCGCCGGAGGCTCACGGGCGATCACCCGGCCGGGCGGCCGACGGAGGGGACATGCGTCGGCGGGAACGTCCGCCGCCCGTGACATAAGTGTTGGTGCTGAAACACCCTCAATATTTATGCTGGTCGGCTCGCGAGTACCGACGACCTTCGCCCTCGATGACCGACACGTCCCCAACCGACGTCTCCCGAGAGCCCGACGTCGCCGAGTTCGAACGGATCGACTGGGAACGCCTCGACGGCCCGTCCCGCCTGCTCTCCGCCGAGCGAATCGCCCTCGTCGTCGGCCTGTTCGTCCTCGGCGCCGTCTACCTCGCCTACCGCGTCAGGGGCAACGCCTACCTCGTGTGGCGGTGGAACGTCGGCCCCGCCGACTGGCTGCTGTTGCTCTCGGTCGTCTTCCTGATCGCCTACGGCCTCGTCCCGCTCCGGCGGAACCGCCGGACGCTCCGACGGCTCCTCGGCCGACTGCGCGCCCGCCCGCTGACGGCGCTGGCGCTCGTCTACCTCGGGGTCGTCCTCGTCGTCGGCTTCTACGGCCTCGTCGCGTTCGCCGCCGGCGAGTTGACCGACCTCACGCTGGATCGGTTCCAGCCTCCGTTCTGGAGCACCGTTCCCTACCAGGTGACCCGGACCGACTGCGCCGGCTACGTCGCCGACGGCTGGGACCTCTCCCGGCCCTGTCACGGCTCCTTGCAGTACCCGCTCGGGACCGACCGCTGGGGGTACGACATGATCGACCTCCTGATCGCGGGCGCGCGACCGGTCGTGTACCTGACGGTCGTGACCGTCGGCCTGATCGTGCCGCTGGCGACCGTCGTCGGCCTCGTCGCCGGCTACTACGGCGGCACCGTCGACGACCTCCTGATGGCCTACGTCGACGTGCAACTCAGCGTGCCGGCGATCGTCGTCTACCTGCTCGCGTTCATGTTCGTCGGCAACTCGATGTTCCTGCTGCTGGCGGCGTTCGGCCTGCTCTCGTGGGGCGGAGTCGCGAGACTCGTCCGCAGCGAGGCCCTCCAGCGCCGCGAGGAGGGGTTCGTCCTCGCCGCGCGCGCCGTCGGCGCCCCGTCGCGGTACGTCCTCCGCCGGCACCTCCTGCCGAACGTCGCCGACACCGTCGTCCCCGCCGCGGCCCACCTGCTCGCCGTCCTCGTGCTCACCGAGGCCGGCCTCTCCTTTCTTGGGTTCAACCCCTCCTTCCAGTCGTGGGGGATGACGGTCGCCGAGGGGCTATTCTACCTGCGTCCGCCGACCATCGTCTGGTGGACCTCGACGTTCCCCGCGCTCGCGCTGGCGACGACCGTCGCGGCGGTCAAACTCGCCGGCGACGGCCTCCGTGACGTCCTCGATCCGAGGTGGGAGCCGTGAGCGACCCGCTGTTGACCGTCGACGACCTCCGCGTGCGGGTCGACGCCGACGACGGCCCCGTCCAGGCCGTCGACGGGGTGGGCTTCCGGGTCGACCGCGGCGAGACCGTCTGCCTCGTCGGCGACAGCGGGAGCGGCAAGACCGTCACCTGCGAGTCGATCACGGGGCTGCGATCCGGCGCCGCGGTCGACGTCTCGGGCGAGGTCCGCTTCGACGGCCGCGACCTCCTCGCGCTCGACGAGGGGGCGCGCCGGCGGCTCCGCGGCGACCGGATCGCCTACGCCTTCCAGAACCCGCGGAGCGCGCTCGACCCGGTCTACACCGTCGGCGACCAGATCGTCGAGGCGGTCGCCTTCCACCGCGACGTAAGCGACGCGGTGGCCCGCGAGCGCGCCGTCGACCTGCTCCGGCAGGTGGGCATCTCGCGGGCGCGAGAGCGCGTCGACCGGTATCCACACGAGTTCTCCGACGGGATGTGCCAGCGGGTCGGGATCGCCATCGCGCTCGCGGCCGAACCCGAGTTGCTGATCGCCGACGAGCCGACGTCGGCGCTCGACGTGACGATCCAGGCCCGGCTGATCGAACTGCTCGACGACCTCCGGCGCGAGCGCGCGCTGTCGATGCTGCTCGTGACCCACGACCTCCGGGTCGTCGCCGCGCTGGCCGACCGCGTCGTCGTGCTGTACGAGGGGGCGGTCGTCGAGCGCGGCCCCGTCGAGCGCGTGTTCGACCGGCCGGCCCACCCGTACACGCGGGCGCTGTTCCGGAGCTTCGCGGGCGAGCCGACCGACGGCCCGCCGGCGTCGCCCCCCGACGACGGCTGTCGTTTCCGGGCGGAG
This sequence comes from Salinilacihabitans rarus, assembly GCF_024296665.1. Classification (NCBI taxonomy): domain Archaea; kingdom Methanobacteriati; phylum Methanobacteriota; class Halobacteria; order Halobacteriales; family Natrialbaceae; genus Salinilacihabitans; species Salinilacihabitans rarus. The sequence continues at coordinate 1,629,630 of NZ_CP100762.1, forward strand.
TGTCCACACGCGATTCCGGCCTGCGAGGACGGGCAGCCCCCGCTCGAACCGGTCGAGGGTGACGACGCGCACCGCGCCGCCTGCGTCTACCACGGCCCCGGTCGCGACGCCGCGACGGTGCTGGGAGACGACGCGACGGCGAGGTGGGAGGGAAACCGTGACTGACTCCGAGCCGCTGCTCTCGGTTCGAAACCTCGAAAAGCACTACCCGATCACCGAGGGGCTGCTCCGCCGGGAGGTCGGCACGGTCCGCGCCGTCGACGGGGTGAGCTTCGACGTCCGCCCGGGCGAGGCGGTCGGCCTCGTCGGCGAGTCGGGCTGTGGCAAGTCGACGACGGCGCGGGCTTCCCTCCGGCTGGAAGAGCCCACCGGCGGCGAGATCCGGTTCGACGGGGCGGACGTCCGGGCCTACGACGACGCCCAGTTGCGACGCTTCCGGCGCCGGGCTCAACTCGTCTTGCAGGACCCGGACTCGGCGTTTAACCCCCGGCTGACCGTCGGCGAGGCCGTCGCCGAGCCGCTTTCCGTCCACGGACTGTCCGACCGCGACCGGCGCCGCCGCGTCGTCGAGGACGCCCTGGAGCGGGTCGGGCTGTCCGCCGACGACGCCGACGGCTACCCCCACGAGTTCTCCGGCGGGGAGAAACAGCGGATCGCGCTGGCGCGCGCGCTGGTCCTGAACCCGGACCTGATCGTCGCCGACGAGCCGGTGAGCGCCCTCGACGGCCGCGCGAAGGGCGACGTGCTCGGCCTGCTTGCGGACCTCCGCCGGGAGTTCGACGTCGCCGTCCTGCTCATCAGTCACGACGTCGACGTCGTCCGCCGGTTCTGCGACCGCGTCGCGGTGATGTACCTCGGGCGGATCGTCGAGCGCGGCCCCGTCGAGCGCGTGTTCGACGACCCGCGACACCCCTACACGCGGGTGCTGCTGTCGTCGGTGCCGTCGCTCGACCCGAACGACCCGATCGGACGGACGGGACCGGAGGCCCCGACCGACGAGCCCCCCGACGCCTCCGACCTGCCCGCCTGCTGCCGGTTCCACCCGCGGTGTCCGGCGATCGTTCCGCCCGACGAGGTCGACCTCCCGCGCGAGCAGTGGCTGGGCGTCGTCTCCCTCCGACTCCACCTCGACCCGGCGGCCGACGCCGACGCGTTCCGGGCGTCGCTGCCCGCGGCGGGCGAGGCCGGCCTGCGAGCGCGGTTCGACCTCCCGGAGCGGCTGGCGGACCCGGCGGTCGACGAGGCGGTCTCGGCCGCGGCCGCGGCCGTCGAGGCGGGCGACCTCGCGGCGGCCCGAGAGCGACTCGCCGAGGCGACGACGTCGGTCTGCGAGCGCGAGTCGCCCGCGCTGACCGACGCGCACGCCGACCGCCCCGTCGCCTGTCACCGGTTCGATCCCTCGGTCCCCGGGGAGCCGGAGACGGGCGTCCCGGTGCGGTCGCTCGAGGACTGAGTCGGTTACCGCTCCATCTGGACGCTCGACCCGAGGTACTTCGAGAGCACCTCGGTCACGTCGTCGGCCTTGAACGCCTCGAGGTCGGCCGCGATCGCCTCCTTCAGCGCCGCGACGTACGCCTCGTCGGCGTGCAGGCCCGCGAACTCGACGGACTCGACCGGGACGCCGATCCTCTCGGCGAACACCTCCCGGGCGTAGGCCCGGTCGTTGACCTCGCCACGCCAGAGGAAGTCACGGAAGAACAGCCACCCCTCCTCGCCGGGTTCGGCCGCGTCGAGGTAACAGCGCGTCTCGAAGGTCGCCGGCTCGAGCGAGACGTCGGCGGCCGCGGGCTCGATTCGCAGACGCACCCGGAAGGCGTACCGCGCGTCCATCTAGGTGCGCTCTGTCTCGATCAACTCCGCCATCTCGATGTCGTCGTCGGTGATGCCGCCGGCCTCGTGGCTCGTCAGACGGATCTCGAGTTCCTCGTAGCGGACGATCATCTCGGGGTGGTGGTACTGCGCCTCGGCGATCTCGCCGATCATCTGCGCGAAGTTGACCCCGCGCATGTAGTCGTCGAACTCGTAGACGCGAACGATCTCGTCGCCGTCGCGCTCCCATCCCTCGGGGAGCCGTTCGGCGACTTCGTCGTCCGAAAGCACGTCGGCCATGATCGGCCGAACGCGAGCCAGTCAAATAACGATTGTGCCCACGGCGAACGGACGAACAAACTAGCCGAGGCGGCGGCGATGGCCGCTCAGTCGTCCTCGGCCGCGCTGACCGGCACGTCGCCGGCGGCGGCCAGCAGCGCCGCGGCCGGCTCGGACTCGGAGCCGAACTCGGGGTCGAACAGCTGGAGGGCGGTGTTGATCGTCCGCCAGTCGTCGTCGGCGGCGGCCTCGCGCAGGCTCTGGGTCGGCGGCGCGAGCAGCTGGTTGACGAGCGCGTCGGCCATCGAGGCGACGACCTCGCGTTGCTCCTCGGAGAACGAGTCGTCGTCCAGCCGGGCGAGTGCGGTCTCGAGTTCGCGGCGCTTGATCCGCTCGGCGGACTCGTACATCGTGGCGATGGCCTCGTCCGCGCGGGTGCGCTTGAACTGCTCGACGAGCAGGTCGTACTCCTCGTCGATCATCGCCTCGACCTCGCGGGCCGCGTCGGCGCGCTGCTCGCGGGTCTCGGCGGTGAGTTCCTCGAGGTCGTCGAGGTCGTAGACGGTCACCTCGGGGAGGGCGGCCGCGCTCGGGCAGACGTCCCGCGGCTGGCCGAGGTCGACGACGACCTGCTCGCGGTCGCCGAGGTGGGCGGGTTCGAGCAGCGGGTCGTCGCTGTCGGTGGCGGCGACGACGACCGTCGCGCGCTCGGCCGCCCCTTCGAGCGCCGAGAGCGGAATCGCGCGTCCGTCGGCGTCGAGGTCCTCGACGACGTGTTCGGCGTGCGGGACGGTCCGGTTCGCGACGACCACCTCCTCGACGCCCGCGTCGGCGAGGCTGCGGGCGGCGAGCCGTCCCATCTCGCCGGCGCCGACGACGAGCGCGGTCGCCCCGTCGAGGGCGACGTCCGCGGCGGCGAGGCGGGTCGCGGCCGACCCGAGCGAGACGACGCCCTCGTTGATCGTCGTCTCGGTGCGGGCGCGTTCGCCGACGTGGATGGCCTTCGTGACCGCAAGCTCCAGCAGCGGGCCGATCCCGCCGGCCGTGCGGGCGTCCTCGTAGGCGTCGCGCACCTGGCCGATGATCTGGTCCTCGCCGAGGACGACCGACTCCAGGCCCGCGGCCACCCGCAGGAGGTGACGCAGGCTCGCGTCGTGGCCGCTGTGGACGACGGCGTCGTCGTCGACGCCCGCGAAGAACTCCCCGAGGACGCCCTCGCCGCCGGCGGCCTCGGGGGTGACGACGTACGCCTCGACCCGGTTGCACGTCGAGAGGACGAACGCCTCCTCGACTGCCGGCCGGGAGAGCAGGTCGGCGACGCCGGCACGGTGGCTCTCCGGACTGGCGGCCGAGAGGTCGTCGACGCTCCCGCTGTCGTGGGTGACCCGGGCACCAGAGACGACGCCCGCGGGGGTCACGTCGGCTCACCTCCGGTAGCGCGTTCGTCGGCCAGCACGTCCGCTATCACTTGTTGGCTCTTGGCGGTACCCGTACGTAAAGCTGTCCAAACGGCCGACGAATTGACGACCTCGGTAACCAGTTCGCGCCGCCGTTCCGGGGGCACGTCCCGCGCTTCGAGTTCGGACCGAAGCTCCGCCAGTAGCGTCGCCATCTCGCCGGCGCCCGCGAGGCGCTCCTCGAAGTCCTCCCGGAGGTACCGGCTCAGGGCGGGTGCCTGCCCGCCGGTGGCGACGGCGACGACCACGGGGTCCTCGCGGACCGTGGCCGGGACGACGACGCTCCCCGGGTCGCGCTCGCCGGCCCGGTCCGCGCGGTTGACGAGGATGCCCCGCTCGCGCGCGGCCGCGGCGACGGCGTCGTTGACGCCCTCGTCGTCGGTCGCGGCGACGACCAGCGCCGGGTCGGCGCTGTCGAGCCACGCCGGCACGTCGTCGGGGCCGGGGGCGGCGCGGACGAACGCCGCGTCGCCGAAGTCGGCGTCGGCGAACGTCGGGCTGACGACGACGACGCGCGCCTCGCGGGCGAACCGCCGGGCCTTCCGCGCGCCGACGGGGCCGCCGCCGAAGACGAGCACCGTGGCACCGCCGAAGTCGTGGAGCAGCGGGATCATGGTCTCGTTAGCGGGCGCGCGTGTTCGCGTCCGCGCGCTCGGCCAGTCGGATGCCGGTCTTCTTCAGGATCCGCGTCGAGAACAGGGTGTCCCAGTCGTCCTCGCCGACGTCCCAGTACTCGGCCATCGTCTCGCGGACCTGCTCGACGCGCCGGCGGCTCTCGGCCTCGGTGCGGCCGTGGGTCATCGCGAAGACGTTGTACGGCCAGACGCCCTCGTGGCGCGGCCGCTCGTAGCAGTGGGTGACGAACGGGAGCGCGGCGACCGCCGGGCCGACCTCGCCGACGACGTCGTCGGGGACGTTCCAGACGGTCATCCCGTTTTCCGTGTAGCCGAGCGCGTAGTGGTTCGGCACGACGCCGATGCGGCGGATCTTCCCTTCGGCCTCGAAGCGCTTGAGGGTCGCGAGGACCCACTCGCGGTCGCGGCCGACCGCCTCGGCGACGTCGGCGTACGGCGTCTCGGTGAGCGGGAGGCCGTCCTGTACTTCGAGGACGAGGTCCCGTTCGGCCGGCGAGAGCGTCCGGTCGTCGGTCGGTGCGACCTCCGGGCCGAGCTGCGAGAGGTCGATCCCGGCCTCGCCCGGTTCGTCGCCGGCGAGCGGGCCGTCGACGTAGAACTTGGCCTCGACGCGGAACTCGCGCTGTTTGGGCAGGTCGTAGGTCTCCTGGCCCGTCTCGGCTTCGATCTCGGCGAGCACCTCCTCGATCCGTTCGTCCTCGGCGACGCTCACCACGAACCAGACGTTGAGGTGGGGGTGCTCGCGCTCGTAGTTGTGCGCGACCTCGCGGCGGGCGTTGATCGCCTCGACGACCTCGTCGAAGCGGTCCGCGGGCGCGTGGGTGGCGACGAGCGTCGCCGCGCCGCCGATCTCGCTCGCGTTCACGAGCGGCCCGAACCGCGAGAGGACGCCCCGCTCGTCGAGGTCGCGGATCGTCTCGAGCAGTTCCGCGGCAGTGACGTCGACCCCGCGCTCGCGCATCGCCGCCGCGGCGGGTTCGAACGGCGCGGCGACGACGGGAAAGCCCCCCTGAAAGGCGTTGACGACGGCCCGCTCGCGCTCGGTGAGGTCGGCGTCGGAGTCCATACGCGTTCGTCGGGACCGCCGCGGCATAAGAGCCTCGGGACCGTCCCGCCGGGGGCCGCGACTCAGTCGCCGCGGACGCCGGTGACCTCGAAGCCCATCTCCCGGACGTCTTCGAGGATCGCCTCGTGGTCGGCGCTCGCCTCGTAGTAGATCACGACGTCGAACGTGCCCTCGCGCAGCAGTTGCTGGCACTCCCAGACGAACGCCTCGTCCTCCAGAGTCAGCCCCTGGTGCTGGTTCGAGGAGAAGTCCGGGTCGTCGTTGCCGGAGTAGACGTAACAGTCCCGCGGGTCGTGGCCCGCGTGCTCGGCGATGACGTCGCCGACGTCGATCGTCGCCTGCATCATCTGTACGTCCTCCTGGGAGCCGAAGTCGGTGTGAACGATCGCCCCGTTGAGTTCGATCTCGCCGGGTTCGAGCAGCGCCCTGGTCCGCTCGTAGAGGTCGTCGTCGATTGCGTCTGCCATCGGTGGACCTCGACCCCCGGACGCCAAAGCGGTCACGATTCCCGCGTCGTCCGGCCCGACCACGTTCGGCCTCGGACACGGGTGCTACGTCTTCACGTACCAGTCGACGGCGACGACGGACACACAAAAGACATAGTGTTCCGTCCACTCACGTCGTGTGATGAGCGGGTGGCTCCGGCGCCGCGCCCGGACGGCCTACGAGCGGTTGCTCACGCGTGAGATCACCGGCGCGCCGACACACGTCGCGGTGATCCAGGACGGCAACCGGCGCTACGCCAGACGGAACGGACGGGAGGCGCCGGACGGCCACCGTGCCGGCGCCGAGACGACCGAGCGCGTCCTCGAGTGGTGTCAGGACGTCGGCGTCGAGGAACTCACCCTGTACGCGTTCTCGACGGAGAACTTCGAGCGCCCGCCCGACGAGCGCGAGGCGCTGTTCGACCTCCTCGAGGAGAAACTCCGCGAGTTCGCCGACGCCGACCGCGTCCACGAGAACGAGGTCTGCATCCGCGTCATCGGCGACGTCGACCGCCTCCCCGGCCGGGTTCGGGCGGCCGTCGACTACGCCGAGCGGCGCACCCGCGAGTACGACCGGTTCGTCCTCAACGTGGCGCTCGCCTACGGCGGACGCAACGAGTTGCTCGAGGCCGCCCGCAGCGTCGCCCGTGACGTCGAGGCCGGCGACCTCGACCCCGAGGACGTCGACGTCCGGACGATCGAGCGCCGGATCTACGACCGCCCCGTCCGCGACGTCGATCTGATCATCCGCACCGGGGGCGACGAGCGCACCTCGAACTTCCTGCCGTGGCACGCAAACGGCAACGAGGCCGCCGTCTTCTTCTGTACCCCCTACTGGCCGGAGTTCTCGAAGGCCGACTTCCTGCGCGGGATCCGCACCTACGAGTCGCGCGCGGAGTCCTGGCGGCGCACCCGCGCGCGCCGTGCGCTCGCGCTCTTGCGGGCGGTCAGCGAGACCGAACTCGCCGAGGCGCGGGCGGTCGTCGACCGGTTTCGCGACTCCCTCCCGAGCGGCGAGCGCCCCGACGACGACGAACTCGAAGGTCTCGACGCGGAGCGGCGGACCGCCGACTGAGGCCCGCACCTCCGCAGTCGTTATGACAGCGCGCGAGTAACTCGAACGCATGCCGCTTTTCCCTCCGATCGCCTCCCGCCGGTCGGCGCTTGACGGGGCCGTCCGCGACCTGTTCGAGCAGTCGTACGACCACGCGGTCGTCTACGGCGACCGCGACGGCGAGGACGTCCTCCACGAGGGCCCCGTCCGCGTCCGCGCGAACGGCTGGCTCGAACTCGACGGCGGGCGACTGCTCTCGCCGGCCGCCGTCGACCACGTGGACGTCTACGACCGCGACGCGCCGGGGCCGGGCGAGGGCTGACCTACCGGCCGAACCGCCGCGAGCGGTTGCAGAACTCGAGGACCGCCCGCAGGAAGTCCCGCTCGCGGAAGTCCCGCCAGTTGACGTCGGTGAAGTAGAGTTCCGAGTAGACCGACTGCCAGATCATGAAGTCCGAGAGGCGCTCGGCGCCGGTCTTGATCACGAGGTCGGGTTCGGCGGGGAAGACGAGGTGTTCCTCGACGCGCTCGGCGTCGATCTCCGCGGGCGCGAGGTCGCCCGCGTCGACGCCCTCGGCGAGCGTTCGGACGGCGCTCGTGAACTCGTGTTTGCCGCCGAGGCCGATGCCGACCTGGATCGGCGCGTCCGCGCGCGCGTCGTCGTCCGGACCGCGAACCGCCACCTCGCGGGGGGCCTCGACCGCCTCTAGCTGTCGCCGCAGCGTCGGCACCGCGGCCGCGTCGAGGACGCTCACGTAGACGGTCACGCGGCTGGCGTACTCCAGCGCCCACTCGAAGAAGGCCGTCAGCGTATCGTAGGCGCCGCGTTCGAGCAGGTCGCGCTCGGTGATGACGAGCGCGACGTGGTCCGGCGGCTCGCCGGCGTGTCGGCGGATCCGGAGGGCGAGGTACCGTTCGTACAGTCCCACGGGGGAGCGGTTCCCGGCCGGCGACCAAACCCGTTACGGTCGAGCGGGCGTCGGCCCGCCCTTCGAGAACCTTAAAGTAACCCCCACAGAAAGGATCGGATATCGTGACAGCGTCCGTCCGGCGTGCGGGAGCGTTCGCCGCGCTCTCGACACTCTCGCTCGCCGCCCCCCTCTTCGGGCCGGTGCCAGCGGCGACGGTAGCCGCCGCCGCGTTGCTCGTCGCGCTCGCCGTCACCGACGGGCCGCTGTTCGACCTCTTCGCGTTCCCCTCCGACTACGAGGACGGCCGCCTCTACGGGCTGCTCACCTTCGTCCTCGCGGCGGCCACGCTCGGCCTCGTCGCGACGCGCTGGCCGACGATGGATCTCGGCATCTTCGTCGGCACCGTTTTACTGATCGGGTACGGCGTCCTCGCCGAGCGGGTCGTCGCCGGCCGCACCGACGCGGACGTCCCGCCGGTCGCGGCGTTTACGGTCGTCGGCCTGCTGGCGGCGGTCGGCGGGCAGGCGGCCTCGCGCGCGCTCGTGGGAGCGCCGATCGAGTCGGCGCTCCCGGAGATCGTCTTCCTCGCGGCCAGCGGCGCGTTGCTGGCCGCGCTGTTGCGGGACGTGCTGATCAGCTACGACGACCCGATCGTCATGCTCGCGGTCGGCCTCGTGCTGTGGCTGCTCGCGGCGCTGGAGCCGGCGATCGGGACGACCGGCATCGCGCTCGCGCTCGCGGTCACCGTCGCGATGGGGTCGATCTCCTACGTGCTCGGGGCCGCCTCGGTCACCGGGATGCTGACGGGCACCCTGCTCGCGCTGCTGACGATCGTCCTCGGCGGCTACGACTGGTTCGCGGTCCTCATCTCCTTTTTCGCGATCGGGAGCCTCTCGACGAAGATCCGCTACGAGGAGAAAGCCGACCGCGGCGTCGCCGAGGACAACGACGGCGCCCGCGGGGGCGGGAACGTCCTCGGGAACTCCGCGGTCGCGCTCGCGGCCGTCGTGGGGTACGCGGCGAGTTCGGCGGGGTTCGTCCCCGGCGCGGCCGACCTCTTCCTGTTCGCGTTCGCCGGCTCCGTGGCGACCGCGATGAGCGACACCCTCTCGAGCGAGATCGGCGGCATCTTCGACTCGCCGCGGCTGATCACCACGCTCGAACCGGTCGAGCCGGGGACCGACGGCGGCGTCACCTGGCAGGGCGAACTCGCCGGACTCGCCGGGGCGAGCGTCGTCGCCGCCATCTGCTACGCCTTCTTCCCGGAGGTCGACGCCGCGGCCGCGGCGGTCGTCGTCGCCGCCGGCGTCGTCGGCATGACGGTCGACAGCATCCTCGGGGCGACCCTCGAAGGGTCGGTGCTCGGTAATCAGGGCGTGAACTTCCTCGCGACGCTCGCGGGGGCGTTCGCGTGCGCGCTGCTCGTCCTCTCGGCGGCGATGCTCGGCTAGTCGGGCGGGCGCTCGGCGACGTCGTCGATCGCGTGGATCCGGACGCCGACGGGCCGCTTCGTGAACTGGCCGAGCGAGCGGGCGACGATCCGCTCGACGCCGCGGTCGGCCGCCAGATCGAGCAGGCGCTGGCCGAGGATCGCGTCGAGCAGGACCGTCGTCGGAACCTCGTCGAGGTCTTCGAGGACGTCGTAGGCCTCGCCGGCGTCGGCCTCCTCGAGTATCTCGCCTGCCCCGTCGAGGAACCGGACGCGGTCGGTCCCCTCGCGGACGACCGCGCTCGCGTGCTCGTAGACGGTCTCGGGGGCGGGTTCGGCCTCGCTCTCGCTCTCTTCGTCGGCGTCGGCGTCGTCGCTGGTGCAGGTCGGTGCCGCGTCGGGGACGACGGGGCGGCTGGCGGGCGCGGCGGGCGCGTCGTCGACCGCCGGGGCGGGCGTCGCGCTGCCGTCGGTGGCGGCGACGGCGTCCCGCGGGGTGTTCGTCTCGGCGACGGCGTCGTACGGCACCTTGTTCCGGAGGGCGGCGAACAGCTGGTGGTGGTCGAGGTCCTCGACGGAGGTGCCGGCGGGGGCGAACGCGACGAAGTCGACGTCGCCGACCTGCGAGAGTTCCTCGAGGATGAGTTCGCCGCCGCGGTCGCCGTCGAGGAAGGCGGTGACGGTCCGCTCGCGGGTGAGGTCGGCGACGGCGTCGGGGACGTTCGTCCCCTCGACCGCGATGGCGTTTTTGATGCCGTACTTGAGGAGCGTGAGCACGTCGGCCCGCCCCTCGACGACGACGATCGCGTCGCTGTCGGCGACGCGCGGGCCGGCCGGCAACCCCCCGTACTCGGTGATGTCCTCGACGCGGACGTACTGGCGCACCTCCGCGAGGATCTCCTCGGAGGACATCACGGAGTCGTCGAAGCCGGTCCGCAGGAGTTCCTTCGCCCGGTCGACGACCGCCCTGCGCTTGGCCGCCCGGACGTCCTCGATCTCGGTGACTTCGAGGTCCGCCCGGCAGGGGCCGACCCGGGTGATCGTCTCGAGCGACGCCGCGAGCGTGGCGGTCTCGACCTTGTCGAGTCCCGTCGCGATCGTCAGGTGGCCGTGAGAGGTACCGTTCGAACTGGAGATTTCGACGTCGATGCGGCCGACTTTGCCGGACTGGCGCAGGTCGCGGAGGTCGAGTTCGTCGCCGAGCAGACCTTCGGTCTGGCCGAAGATCGCGCCGACGACGTCACTCCGTTCGACCACCCCGTCGGCCGTGACGTCCGCGTGAATGAGGTATTTCGCAGTGTCTTCCATGTGAGATCTGCCCCGACGTGGGGCGCGGTGACGCGTGAACCGCGTACATGACCGTTCTGTGTGAAATTGGTTCGTGAGCGGCAAATATGTGTTGACACGCGGGAGCCGGGGGGCCGACCCGCGGGTCGCGGCCGCGGTCAGTACGAGCGGCCGTACCAGTAGGCCGTCAGGGCGATCAGGATCACGAGGCCGATCAGGAAGAACAGCGCTCCCGGCGGGATCATCGAGACGACCGCGTCCGCCGTTTCGAGCGCGCCGTCGAGGGTCACGCCGCCGTCGTCGGCGAAGATGGGGTCGGGCTCGCCGCCGTCGGCCGTGAAGTTGTCGGCCGACACGTCGACGTCCGTGCCGGCGTCGGCCGAGTCCTCGGTCACGTCGTACGTGTCCACGTCGTCGGTCGACTCGGCGGCGTCCTCCTCGGCGTCGGCCGTGCCCGCCCAGTCGCCGCCGCTGTCTCCCCCGCCCCCGCCCCCGTCGTCGCCCCCCGCGGGGGCGGCCTCGTCGTCCGCGCCCATCGTCGGCGAGAGGAAGCGTCCGAGGCCGTACTGGACGAGCAGGCTGCCGCCGGCGAGCGCGACGACGCCGCCGATGAACCGCGAGAGGGCGTCTTTCAGCTTCTCCGCGGTCGAGCGGTCGCTGGTGACGATCAGTGGCCCGTCGGCGGTCGCGTAGACGCTCATCTCGTTGCCCCGCGAGGAGTACCACGTGTCGACGACCTCCACGAGGCCCGCCTCCTCGAGTTTCTCGAGGTGGTACCGGACGTTCTGGATCGAGGAGTCGATGGCGTCGGCGACGTCGCTCGGCGTCCCGGGTTCGTCGTTCAGCGTCGTGTAGATCTGGCGGGCCGTTCCCGAGGAGAGCGCGCCGAACACCGCGTCGGCGTCCTCGTCCCCGAGGTCGACGACCCGTGGCTGTCTCTCCCGGTTCGGGGTCTCCGAGCGGAGAGGAAACAGGCGGGCCATATCGGTTCTCTTCTAGTTCTCTCACCGACACATATACTCCTTTCCATACGTGAAAGAGCCGTTTTACCTTGGGGAATCGGGCGAGGGCGTGGGGGTAGCGGCGAACGCGTGTTGATGAAGATCAGTCTTCAACCGCGCGGTCCGAACAGAAACAGTTACCAACGACGGTCCGTGAGCTACCCCCATGCGACACGCCGAACTGGTCGGATGGATCGCTGCCGCGATCGTCCTCGCCGCGCTCGCGGTCCCCTGGTTCCTGTGGGGGTCGACGACGGTCGTCGCGGGCCTGCCGCTGTGGCTGTGGTGGCACGTCGGCTGGATGCTGCTCGCGGCGGGCGTCTTCTGGCTGTTCGCCGAGCGAGCCTGGGGGATCGGCGTCGAACCCGAGCGCGACGGTCCCGGTCCGTCGGGGGGTGAGCTCCGGTGACGGTCGGCGTCCAGCTCGGGATCGTCGTCGGCTACCTCCTGCTGGCGCTCGCGGTCGGCCTCGTCGCCTACCGGCTGGCCGACCGCACCGCCGAGGACTTCTACCTCGCGGGGCGGACCCTCGGGACCGTCGTCCTGCTGTTCACGACGTTCGCGACGCTGCTGTCGGCCTTTACCTTCTTCGCCGGGCCGAACCTCGCGTACGCGTACGGCCCGGAGTGGATCCTCGTCATGGGGCTCATGGACGGGATCATCTTCGCGATCCTCTGGTACGCGATCGGCTACAAGCAGTGGCTACTCGGCCGCCAGCGCGGCTACGTCACCCTCGGAGAGATGCTCGGCGACCGCTTCGGCTCGCGGGGACTGCGCGGGTTCGTCGCCGGCGTCAGCCTCCTCTGGCTGTTCCCGTACGTGATGCTCCAGCAGGCCGGCGCGGGGACCGCCCTCGAAGCGCTGACCGAGGGCGCGATCCCCTACGCCGCCGGCGCCGCGCTCATCACCCTGTTCATGATCCTCTACGTGGTCGTCGCCGGGATGCGCGGGATCGCCTGGACCGACACCCTCCAGGGGGCGTTCATGCTCGTAACGACGTGGGCCGCCGCCGCGTGGGTGCTCGCGTCCGTCGGCGGCCCCGGCGCCGCGACGGACGCGCTCGCGGCGTCCGAGGTGGGAAGCGAGTTCCTCGCGCTCGGGACCGACTACTACACGCCCCAGTGGATGCTCTCGACGGCGATCACGATCGGCTTCGGCGTCGCGATGTTTCCGCAGGTGAACCAGCGCTTCTTCGCCGCGGGCTCGAAGACCGTCCTCAAGCGGTCGTTCGCCCTCTGGCCGATCCTCTGTGTGTTGCTGTTCGTCCCCGCGTTCATGCTGGGGGCGTGGGGCCGCGGACTCGGCGTCCCGGTGCCCGACGGCGGCAACGTCCTGCCGGTGATCCTCGGCGAGTACACGCCCGCCTGGTTCGCCGCGCTCGTCGTCGCCGGCGCGATGGCCGCGATGATGTCCTCCTCGGACTCGATGCTGCTGTCGGGGTCGTCGTACTTCACGCGCGACCTCTACCGGCCGCTCGTCGCGTCCCTCGGCCGGGACCTCTCTACGCGCCGCGAGGACCTGCTCGCCCGCGCCGGCGTCGTCTGTTTCGCGCTCGCGACGTTCGTCGCCAGCCTCTACAACCCCGCGACGCTGTTCGAACTCGGCAACGCCGCCTTCTCCGGCTTCGCTCAACTCGCGTTGCCCGTGCTGGTCGCGCTCTACTGGCGCGGGACGACTCGCGCGGGCATCGTCGCCGGCGTGGCCGGCAGTCAGGCGTTCTACCTCGCGACGCTGTTCCGCTGGGTGATCGTCTGGACGATCGGCGCCGTCGACGCCGCGGTGCAGGCCGTCCCGATCCTCGGCCCCGTCCTCGGCGGCTTCTCGCCGGCGCTCGTGACCGTCGTGACGACGGTCGTCCGGGACTCGTACCTCGGGTGGACGCCGGGGATCGTCGGCATGCTGCTCGGCCTCGTGCTCACCGTCGGCGTCTCGGTGCTGACAAGCCCCGCCGCCGCCGAGGAGCGGACGCTCTACTTCGAGAGGCTGCGCGCCGACTGACCACATCGTCACACCGAAAGGGGCCGGCCGCGTAGCCGGTCCCGATGGCCGAACTCGTCTTGCCGGCGTCGATCCGCGACGCGTGGCGCCCGCTGGGGACCCGGACCGACGAGCGCCGGATCGCGCTGGCCGCCATCGTCGCCGAGACCACCCTGTACGAGCACGTCGCGACGGCGACGGCCCTCGACGACGTCCGGGGGAGCGACGTGCCGGTCCGCTCGCTGTTCGCGATCGACCTCTCCTTTCGCCCGTCGCTGTCGTCGCTCGGCGTCTCGCCGGCGGCCGTCCTCTCGATGGCGGCCCCGCAGGCCAAACGCCAGTTCGTCGACAGCGTCGAGGACGACGGCCTCGTCGTCGACGGGGAGCGGTCGTCGGGGCGGTTCGAGCGTGCCGACGGCACCGCGGGTCGGCGGTACGTCCTCGACGTCTCGTACCCGCTCGACCCCGCCGACGGCGGGGAAACCGCGTGGATCGACGCCGAGACCCACGTCGCCGTCTGGCCGACCGACCGCGCCTACCGGATGGCCGGCGGGACGTTCCCGCTCGCGGACGCCGACGGGGTCGCCGGCGCCGAGGGTCTCGTCGCCGACCCCGAGCGGGACCGCGAGACGGTTCTCGACGTGGTCCGGACCGTCGAACTCGCGGACGACGGGGACGTGGCCGACGAAGACGAAAACGAGGTCGACAGCGGTCAGTAACCGTCCGCCGTCGGGCTGTAGTCGACGACTTCGACCGCGCCGAGGGTGAGCGCGTCGGGATAGAACTCGCCGTCGGGGGAGTGGTAGCCGGTCGGTTCGAGGACCGCTTCGAGGACGACCTGCTCCTCGGCGCGGACGGACATCGTCTCGGCGACGCGCTCGACGGCGTGACGGGGACAGCGAACGTCGGCGAACTCCCAGCTGTGGCCCTCGTAGCAGGTGGCCGCCGCGACGACCGGGTCGCCGGCCTCGAGGACCGTCGGCTCGTCTCCCTCCTCCCGGGCGCAGGCCGTACAGGTGACGGTGCCGCCGACGACGTCGGGTTCGACGGCGAGGCTGGCGACGACCATCCCGGTAAACTCCCGGCGCAACGCGGCCTCTTCGAGCATTCGAGCGTACTGAGACGGGAGTCGGCTTGAGCCTGTCGCCAAACTGCAGGGCACGATGCCCGGCGGACGAATGCCTTTAGGCTCGATCCTCCCAACGCGGAGGTATGCAGACCCACATCGTCCCGGTCGGCTTCGACTACGACCGGCTCATCGCGCCGCTCGCGGCCTCTGTCGGGCTTTCAGAGATGTTCACCAATGCCCGAAACCACGCTCGAACCCATCGCTCCGAACGAGGCAGTTCGCCTCTACCTGCGTGACCGTCAGAACGAATTAGCCGACGCAACCATCGACTCCTACCGGTATAAGCTCGAAAAGTTCGTGGAGTGGTGCGAGACGGAAGACCTAGAGAACCTGAACTCGCTTTCAGGGCGTGACCTACTCCGATTCAAGCAGTACCGTGCCCAAGACCTGAACAGCGTTTCGCTCAAGGGCCAACTCGACGCCCTGCGAGCGTTCGTGAAATGGTGCGAGTCCATCGACGCCGTCGAGCAAGACCTTCACAACAAGGTTCTCTCGCCCTCACTGAACGATGGCGACCGAGAGCGCGACGTGTTGCTCGACTCTGACGCCGCGACAGACATACTCGACCACCTCGCACGTTTCGAGTACGCGTCCCTTCAGCACGCGCTCTTGACCCTACTGTGGCGCTGTGGAGCGCGGTCGGGGACTGTCCGGTCGTTCGACCTGCAGGACTATGACCGAGAGAACCAGTGGCTCCGTGCAAAGCACCGGCCCGAGACGCCGCTGAAGAACAAGGAGAAGGGCGAGCGTCTAATCGCCTTGAGTTCCGACGTGTGCCAAGTCCTGAACGACTACATCGACCACAACCGCGAGGACGTGACCGACGAACGGGGACGGAAGCCACTACTCACCACGCAGTTCGGGCGCGTCTCGAAATCGACCATTCGGGAAACCTGCTACCGGTGGACGCACCCCTGCCAGTACAATGGTGGTCACTGTCCCCACGGTCGGGACACCGACACCTGCCAAGCGCTGAATCCACCAGAAAAGGCACCGTCGGTTTGTCCCTCGTCTCGGAGTCCGCACGCGTGGCGACGAGGGGCAATCACCCATCACCTCACCGAAGACGTGCCTGTAGATGTGGTGTCGGATAGGATGAATGTCTCTCGTGAGGTGCTTGAGGCCCACTACGACCGACGCGACGAAGAGGTCAAAGTCGAACAGCGTCGTGGCTACCTCGAAGGAGTGTAACAGACTCATGCCCCTCGCTCGACGCGTAGACGCGACCTGCCCGGACTGCGGCGATGACAGCGACGTGTGGATGTTCGAAAAGGACGAACCGACCATCATCAAGGAACACTACACCTGCGAGTCCTGCGGGTGCGAGTGGACGGAGAAAGTGTCTCAATAGTCGCTGTCCGGAGATTCTTTCTATTAGGGGTTTGTTTTTGTGAATATGCCTGACCCTCGACAAGACGATATGCCTACGACCACGGTTGGATGGGAAGACGATGAATTTGATGTTCGAATCTCCTATTCAGTGTTTGAAGGCGATATGGGAAACTATGACACTCTAATCTCAAGCACGCGGCAGATTGAAGCCGAAATCACCAATGAAGACGACGATTCCTTCGAGGTTAATCTAAAAGTGACAGACAACACTAATCGAGGTGTGTTCGCTCTTGGTGGCGTTGCTACCAATCATCCGGGCGGGGAACACGCAGAATACGAATCAACCGAGACGTTCGACAAATCGGATATTCCCTACTATCAGGACGATTTCCCTAATGTTCAGTCGCACATTCCGAAAGGCGAGAGAATCGTCCCCGTGATTAAGGAATGGAGCGACTCACAGCCGTTCCAAGCCTGATTAGAATAGATTTAGACAGCCCAATGCAACGGTTCTCCGAGGGCGACCGCGTTCGAATGGACATTCCCGACGAGACTGACCCCGACCACGAGCGCTACCACAGGATTCGCGGGACGGTCGTCGCTGTCCTCGAAGACGACGCTGGTCAGGCTACTGGTGACGAACGCGATTCACTGCTATTTCGTGTTGAACTCGAAGACGGCAACGTAGAGGACTTTCGCTGGCGAGACTTGAGGCCACGATAAGAAGGACAGTAGCACGAGATGGCAGGTATGTCGAAATTAGTTAACCGACGGAAGTTGGTTCCCTGATTATGAGTGTCAATACCGTTCTGACCCTGTTAGAATACGTAATGCTCGCTGTCCCTGCGATTGCTATCTATATGCAGATTCAGTACGATATTGGTAAACCAAATCCCGATGATGATATTCAACTGAACCACGGACAATCCCGGATGGGATACCAATTGGGGAAAGCGAGTATCATCCCACATCTGGTGGCCGGCGGGTTTCTCGTCGCATGGCTACTGGCAAAGCAACCACCAACCGTGTTACCTTCTTGGGCCAGCAGTCTCTTACTGACTGCCCTTATTTACGGGGCTATCCTCTCGATAGGGGTTGGAATATATCTCTTTGGGAGTGCCGCAATGTACGGCAATGTGATTGCTCCGCAGACCAGCACAAAGCAAGCAGTTCTGATTCATCTCGATAACCGGATACCGTGGGTCAACCTGTACGAGCGTCAACCCACCAACGCGGCACATCCTGCCCATCCATCGAATCAGGATAGGGGCAACGAACAGAACTGAACCGGCATAGACCCTATCGGCTATCAGATTAGTACAACTTGACTGGCTTGCGTTGGCGCTATCTGCGTCCACAGTGGATGTAGCCTGTCAGAGACGTGGCGAAAGAAGTTCACGTATCCCGGCTGATAGCACTGGTATGAGCGACGAACAGAAGAAGAACCCCGAGGTACGCCTACCCGCTGACGAGGACGAGGTAATCGACATGGCGGGCGCAGAGACAGACAAGGAACAGTACCTCGCAGTGACGCAGGCGAAATTGATTGGCGACCTGTGAAACCCCATCTGTCAAAAGCGACGCTCTTTCGTCGGTTTCTGGTTACGAATGATTAAGTGACAGCTAGTCGTTACCCGTTCTAATGGCCGCAGATGAATATTACGACGCAATCGGAGAAGTACTATCATATGTACTGAGCGCCGAGGATTTTGTAGTTGGACAAGAAAGAGCGAAGAATGGTACATATTTCTTAATTAATAGAGATAATACCAATTTGGAGTTTTACGCGGCCCCGAATGAGAGATATTTCACTCTTATTCGCCAACATTCGTTGAGGCGGCGGGTTTCTCAGGCATACAGGGAAAATAATCAGTTGTTGAGCAAACACATGGAAGAGTATGAGATGGATGAGTCCACCATTCGAGACGAAAATCTACATGAAAGGGTAGCCGCAGAGAGGATTCGAGACGTGAGCGAGGAACAGGCAGAAAGAGTTGTTAATGATGTGGAATCATTCATGATTCATTCGGACTGTCGGATTCGGAATCGAACGATTAGTGACCCGGAGAGCAGTGGTGAAGACGAAATTTGGGACGGTGTACAGATTATTGGGCTTCTTTATCCCTATGAAGACAACTTCAGTCCAAGAGACTACGAGCAGGCGGCTCAAGAGGTAATTAGCGTCGGAAGTCAAATTGAAGAAGCGATGAACAAGATGGATGTATTGCAAGAGATTGAGAGCGCGAGGACGTAGATATATTCTGGCATTCTAACTATCTCTGTACCTTACAGCCATGGCTATCAATCTCCTCAACAACCTCACCCCTGAAACAGTGCTGAGGGTCAACAGTGAGTCCGACAACACCGGTCGGACAGCAGAGTCAAGTATTCTCCCTTGTGTATCTCGGTCAAGACACCGCTAATGGAAATTTCCGACCAACTTCGCTGTCTGTTCTCTGCCACTATCGAAGAGCGAGGCGACTCCTATGTGGTCGAAGTCCCCAAGCAAGAGATTCGCCTTGGCGACATTCGGGAAGGCGAGACGTATCGCGTGGCTGTTCTCCCTTCATCGTCCAATGACGACACCAGCGACATTGAAACCAAACCAGAACGCGAACGTAGCCCACCGAAGCCACCGGTCGAAGAGGGAGAACAGCGCACCGTCGAAATCGAGGACATAGGCGAACAGGGAGACGGTATCACTCGTGTCGAGCGTGGCTTCGTCGTCATTGTTCCCGACACTGAACAGGGCGAGCGCGTTACCGTCGAGATTACTGATGTGCGAGAAAACGTCGCCTTCGCTGAAGTGGTTGAGCGGCTAAGTTATTACGAATAGTCCGAGGTATTTTCTTTCCGCTTTCTAATTTCAGCTTCACTGATATTGTACTGTTCTTTGAGCTTGGCCTTTGCCTCTGAACTTTGTTCCTGAATTTCCCTATTCTTCGTAATTAGGTCCTCTTGGAGTGTCTCTAACTGCTCAAATTCGTCCGAAAATTCTTCTAAAGACCGTAACTCAATCAATGTATCTCGGATGTCGCTTATGTTGTCAGAAATCCACCCTTTAGTGACGTCTGGTCGTTCCCCCCTCAAAGTCACATATGCTAAATCGTCTGAATACTCCGAAAGTCTCTGATAGAACGAATCTCCTTCTTTATGCGGACGTGTTGATTCCAAACTTGAGCCAGTGGCATTCAGTAACTCGTCTAACCGGTCTTCCGTCAGGCCATCGGGTATATACTGGATAAGCTTTTCTTTGAGTTCTTCTCTCTGTTTCGCATACTCATTCCGGTATCTGAAGTACTCTCGAAAGTCCGCTGTTATCTCCGGATATACTGGTGAAAGGTCCTGAAGCAATTCTTCTTCTGGCTCTTCCGCAGTCTTGAGGACGGGATATGTCACTGGAGCCTCTTGGGCCTGCTTCAATCGGATTTCGTCGATTTGTAACTGGTCATTGGTAGTCTCTATCAGTCTAACAATCGTCTCGATAATTCCGTCCTTCCGATACTCGGCAAGTGTTTGACGAGTCAGTCGTCGTTCCTTCCTCGCTTCGAGGAAACCTAACCCGCTCAGACCGATATTGATGAGCGTAACCAATACCAATAGGAAAGGTCCGGATTCTACGAGTGTACGAGGTATATTCTGACCAGTGGCCCACGCGTATCCCACCCAAGCCACACCGACAATACCCGCGATAACAAAGGAGACGAGAATAGTAGCCCAAAACGAATCCCGTGTCAGGTCGATACTCTTAGACCCGTCCATCTGTTTCTGTATTCTTGTTCCTGCTGGTGCATTATGAAAATGGTCGGTGAGCGGTGGTTTCTTGATTCAAGTGAGTCAATCGGCAGGTGGTAAAATGGCTATTCATCCTGTCTTCGACCGAGGGGACTTGCTTATCCATACGAAAGACCGGAATCTCGAAAACGAGATATTTGAGGATTCTGACAGCGTGAGTCCGGGCGGCGAAGTCACGTTACAGAACAACGGGACGTACATCAAGAAAGACGCTATCTCCCCGTCTACGGTCATGGTTCTCGTTGATTTCGGTCGGGACGTGGGTACCGGAATCGCCGCCGCTTGGCTCTATGACAAACTGAAAGATAAGGAAGTCAGCATTGAGACAGCGAAAGGCTCCTACGACAAGACGAAAGATGGGATTCAGCAGGCCCTCAAAGATATTGCCGAAGAGAAGAAAGAAGACGAGTAGGGTTGAGGACGCCGCTACCCGTTGGATACACCTACGGAGCCTGCGTATTTCTGGCAATGACCTTCCGCCTTCCTGAAGAGCGCGTTCCCGAATCCGAGCCGTGGCGCGACCGCGACTTCCTTGAATGGGCGATTCACGAACGCGGACTGTCGCCCCGAACTATCGCATTTGAGTTGGGGACTGAAGTGAGTCGTGTCACCGTTCACGCCGAACGCCTCGGCGTCCTTCGGCCTTGGCGGCATGAACCGACACTGCGCCGTCTCTACGCGGAAGAGGAACTGTCGCCCGAGGAAATCGTGGCCCGTGACGAGTTCGACTGTTCCGCAACGACCGTCCGGAAGTACCTCGCAGAGTACGAGCTGACTCACGAGGACCCCGACGAAGTAACCTACGGTCGGTTGGACGAACTCGGTGAGACAGAACCAGAACAGACGAAGGCGTAGGTACGTGGTTTCCGAATCGTTACTCCCAACTCTTCCCGCAGTCCTTGCAACTCTTCATACCGCGCGTTCGGGTCACGTTGAAACTGCCACAACAGGGTATTTCGGATTTCTTGCCATGTTATCCGAAACATGGTCACAGGCTATAATAAATCCACACGGCGGCTAACTTCTACGAGCCAACCTGCTGGTCGCTTGGACGAAACGGTGTAGCAGAAGAGTACCTTGCTCGGTGTTCCCCTATGCTACAGTGTGTATGAGTTCAGGATTCGCTATCAGGACGACACCAAGTCCGTAGATAGGAAGGGACTTAATGTCGAAGAAGTTCCACTCCGCCGCTTTGTTGACCCCGAGCATACCGAGGACGAGAATCGTTCCGAGTAGTTGTCCGGGCGGAATGTGTGGAAGAGCCTGTTCCCACAGGTTGCCCACCATCGGGGTTATGAGAGACGCACCGAAGAGCGTCCCCACGAATATCAGCAACGCACCGTACTTCCCTCGGAAGTCTCCATTGAACAGGAAGAATCCGTCTCTTGCTTCGTAGACACTGATTCCAACCACTGCCATAGTCAGGCCAGTCATGATGGTGTCGAGGTGATTCGACACGTATTGAAGGGCTTCTGCTACCATGTCCGTATCTGACGAGCCACTGGCAAATAAGTGTTCGACAACCAAGGTGAAAGTGGAACCAAGTGTATCCGGAGTCTCGGAGCCGAGCCTGAAAAACCACTTAACCGCCACCACACTCGAACTGCGCGAAGAGGCCGTTCCTGAAGGACGCCACCAGCATACTCTCGGCCCGTAGTCCGCCGCTTCCGCCCTCAAAGTTCGACGCCGACGAGTGGGCCATGCTGTCGAAGGCGACTGTCATGACCGGTACACGGCCAGCAGGGTAGCACGAACGCGGTCAATCACCCCGCGAAATCACGTATCGAGAGAGCCAGAGAGCGCTTGAGAAAAAATCGCCCCCTCTCGAACCCCCACCCTGCCCCCGGCTGTCCCGGCCTGACCCGGACTACCCCCGCCCCCACCGGGCCAGTCCCCTCGGCCTCTCGTACCCCCTACCAGCCCACCCGGCCTACGAGGTGCCCCCACCCCTGCCTCTCTGTGCGCTCTACTGGTGTCTGTCTCTGCTGCATGAGTGTGTGGGCAGTGTAGGGCGGGCAGACACCCCCGGAGAGACGGCCCCACAGGGCCGTAGCGTCCTGCTATGACCTTCTCCAACGCTCCCTAAACACGCATTAGAGTGCCTGAAGAGCCGGTTTTCCCCATATATTATTTTCTTGATATACTCAAAACGCTTCACAGAGCCGACGACCTCTAAAATACCATTCCACCCCCCTCATTCCGATATAGGGGATGAACAAGGAGACGCCCCGGTGTCGAATCGAGAGCGTCGGTAGTAGTCACACCCCCAACACTCTGAAAACCGGCTTCGAAATTAGTCATTCCGAAATAAGGAATGAAGAAGAACACCAGATTCAGCCGGTTGTCCTACGGCTCGTCCAGCGGCGAGTTCTGTTCGAGTTCGTCTTTGACTTGCCCCGGCACCACCGCAAAACTACCACTATACATAGTATATAGATATTATTATGTATTTGGCCAAGTTCCAAGTCTGAATTGGCCAAGCCAGTAACTCATCCTGATACCCCTATCAGAATAGCGTCTCACGCTATCTTATAGCGTTATAACTTCTTAACTCGATTCCAAGGCAGTCTATGAGTGGCATTGTAAGCGCCTTCGATACTATACGAACCCAACGCACTCGGTCACGAAAGCAGTCGCTTGTGACCTCGCTCACGCCGCTCTGAACGGCACTGACTTCCACGATGCGCCTACAAATCCGGATAGAACCATCAATCAGCGCTCTATAAAATTATAAAACTTCTTATGGCTTGTGAGCGAGCCATAGAGCGCGTTCAGATTTACGTGACCCATACCACTTGGAGCGGAACGAAGTGGCTCACAACCCATCTCACGCTCGTCAGAACGGCCTGAGGCGTAGGCGGGGCAGTTCGCCATTTCTTTAGCGGTATATTGGCTTTACTTGTCGTTTCGAGGTTGGGAATGAGCGGGAAACTGGTGCTGAAGCCGCGACCGTTTCGGCGGTGGCTACGGTGCTGGTTGCCTTTGTCGTAGTAGTTGGTCTACTATGGTAGTACTATGTATTATATAATATAAATTATGTTAGAATAGTATAGAGTATGAGAAGAGAAAGGGGACTATAGGGGATAGAGTAGAGAGCGCTGTTGTAGTATAGTAGTACTGTAGATAGTATACCTATAGAACGAAAAAACCTACTGTACAGTCTATAGTAGACGAAGAACGAGTGGTATAGTGGTGTACGAACGAACCGTAACAGTCTACACTATCTACCAGTACCACGAACGAACCATCACCACGTAGTACACTGCTATACGGTGTTGTCCGACGAAACTACGTGGTCACTTGCCCGTAGTTGTCCGTGTTGTCCATGAATCCCACTTGTCTCTGTAGGCCCTGTTGTCCGGATTGTCCGACGAAGTTCACAAGCAATCTGGCTCCGATATCACACGCTATGAGGTTGCAGAAAGTGATGAAAATATACTACTAATACCATATACCATAAATTCTGATAAGATGGTCACCGAGCTGTGCGTCTCATTATCTAAACACCTCGAAAACCTCGCGCTCGTCGGTTGAGTTGATTAGTATCGTCCACCAGAGTCAAGAATCGCTTCCAATACCTTCCCCCAAGGGATTGGCGCACCGACCGTCACCAGTCCTGCTCCGAAAACAATCATCCAAAAGCCCGCCTCGCTCTGGTGATAGAGTAACTGTGTAGCCCCTACTGTTTCAAGTAACGCACCGAGAAATCCGAGCGGCCCTGCGAGAATTGTCGCGCCAATAATCCCGGCAAGAGAAACGAGGCCCGGAAGCGAAGTGATGAGTCCTACAGTTAGGTCGATAGACAATGACGTAGCGGGTTCAGTTGTCGGAGTGGCTTCCCGAGCGGAGCGAATAACAACGCCCCCAACGGTCGCCATCAGAGTCAGAATCATCGCACCGAAGGCTTCAGCGACGCGAGTACGGAAGCGGTCAACATGGTTCATGAGAGGCGACATGTTGTGAACACAAATAATCCCTTCCGGTAGACACGACTAGCTCAGATGACGGTAATCGCGGGGATTGAAGAATGTCTACCGAGGTATGTAACTCAATGGGTAATGAGATTGTATCTCGTGTAACTCGCGGTCTTGTAGAGCGCTATAATCGCGGACGGGAACGTATTGGCTTGAACAAAATCGGGCCACGAAAACAACGGCACTACCGTAGACTCCTTGTATATCTTGGAACTGGCGGCATATTGATTCTAACTTTGACCGCTATCTTCGCGTTCTTTCCATCCCCTGTACTTTCTCTCGTGAGCCTCACACTGGCGATTTTATCGATTTCTCTGGCAATTTTCTCGTTCACCCAACCCGAATACTGGTACCCCCGTGATGTGGAACACCTGATTAAGTCCACGGAACCCGATGAATGGGAGTACCAAGAAATAGATGAGGAAAGCCGGACTCAATTCGTCTACAAGAATAATAGAGATATAGTGCTGAAATTTCAACCATATAGTGAACGTGAAGATTTCCACGAAGAGTGGGTAGAGAACTATATGGATGAAACAGCGTACAAACGGCAACTCGAAGTAACCCATAGAGGGCGTCGTTTGGATAATGTGTACATAGTATCAGTTGATGGCGGGAGTGATGATATTCCAATCCCTTCCCGCTTTGACTTAACTATCTCTGAATACGAGTATGAGTTGGGACGCATACTCAATTGCGCTCAAGCGGAACACCTCGCACGAGATTTAGAGGATTATGACCGAGAGTACCACCAAGCGCTCAAGCATGGTGGAATATCGGCTGAAAACGATTCGTTCGAGATTAATTGGAATAAGACAACATACTGACAATTTTCAGAAAGGGTTAGAATAGGATTCTCCGACTTCCAATCCCGCGCTGAATTCAAGCACTATCCAACACAGCGAGTTCGTCTTTCAACTGTTTAACAGCAGATTTCGCCTCGCTCCTATCGGTCGTTCCACCGACGATGATTTTCCCGCTAGCGAAGACCAGTAGAGCCACTTCGTGTTCGGGCGGTCGGTAAATGAGGCCGGGGAATTGCTCGGGTCCGTACTCGGTGTCTTCCATCCCGAGCGCGATAGTGAGCGCTTCCAAGTTCACCTCTCGCCCGAGGTCTTCCATGAAGACCGAGGTAACGTGCCTGAACTCGTAGTCGGGAACCTCGACGCCGATTTCGGATAACACCTCTCGGAATCGGTCAGCCGCTTCGGTCAGATGGTCTTCGTCCGTCGCGCCCCGAATCTGAAACGTTCCTGTCCGATAGAGAGTGTACGCGGGACCGTCTTCTTCCAACCGAACCGTAGCCATGCCGTTGCTCGTGAAATTAGCGTCTACAGAACCGCCAAGATGGTTCTCAAGCTCGGAGACGAAGGTGTCTAAATCTAATTCTCGACCGAGAGAGCCGCTCCCCATCGTACTGACGATTTCCAGATTGGGCTGTTATGATAGACTGTAGAACCCAAGTGCTGTATATATCCCCATCTCTCGGTGTCGAAATCCATCGGAGCAAATATCACGCTCGCGTGAAAGCAGACGAGTATGCCCATCTCCTTGGACGAACTCGAAAACCATCTCTTCAAGTGTGCAGATATTATCCGAGACGCTGTCGACCCGACCGACTACAAGGAATACATTCTGCCGCTCGTCTATTACAAGTCCATATCCGACGAGTTCGAGAAGCAGTACGAACAGAATCTCGAAGAGTACGGTGAGGACTTCGCCCGGCGGAAGAACCTCTACGACATTCCTGTGGTCCCCGAGGGCTACCTGTGGGACGACCTTCGTGCAGTGAACGACAACGTTGACGAGGCGCTGAATAACGCGTTCGACGCCTTGGCAGACGAGAATCCCGAGCTAAAGGGCCTGTTCCGAGCCAACTACATCGACGCGGACGCGCTCGACGACGACCGTCTTGGGAGGCTGGTCGAACACCTCTCGAAGTATGATTTCGACCGAGACAGCATTCCCCCGGACATGCTCGGAGAGGCCTATATGGACCTCGTTCGCCACTTCGCGGAAGAAGAGGGGAAGTCTGGCGGTCAGTTCTTCACCCCGCCCCACATCGTCCGTCTCTGCGTTCGTCTCGTGGACGAGTTCGAGGACGGCTATACGTTCCACGACCCGACCGTCGGCTCCGGTGGCATGCTCGTTGAGGCCGCCCACTACTACCGTGAGGAACAGAGTGGCGACCCCTCGAAGCTGAAGTTCACTGGTCAGGAAATCAACCCCGACATTGCGGCGATAGCGAAAATGAACCTCTCGATTCACGGGCTTGATGGAACTATCGAGCGCGAGGATTCGCTGTCAAGTCCGGAGTTCACCGACGACGAAGCGAACGAACTCACTCGCTTCGACCGTGTGCTGGCAAATTTCCCCTTCTCGGCTGATTGGGCCAAGGACGAGCTTCAGGACGACCCGTGGGGTCGCTTCGATTGGCACGAGAAACTCCCCCGCGCCGACCGAGGCGACTACGCCTTCATCATGCACATGGCCGAGCAACTGAAGGACCCCGACAGAGGTGACGAGCGAGGTGGGAAGGCCGCTATCGTGATTCCTCACGGTGTGCTGTTCCGAAAGCACGAATCCCGGTATCGGGAACACATGCTCGAAGAGGATATGGTCGAGGCAATCGTCGGCCTTCCCGAGAACCTCTTTCAGAACAATTCCATCCCGAGCGCCATTCTCGTCTTGAACACGGACAAGGCTGACGAGCGTGAAGACGAGGTACAGTTCATCCACGCCGCCGACGAAGCGTTCTACCGCGAACTCTCGAATCAGAACGAGCTGACCGACGAAGGGCTTGACCACATTGTCGAGAACTTCCGAGAGTGGGCAACCGAAGAGCGTGTCAGTCGAACGGTTCCGCTTGACGAGATTCGAGAGAACGACTACAACCTCAATATTGCGCTTTACGTTGATACGACCGAGCCTGAAGAAGACATTGACGTAGAGACTGAGCTGGCTAAATTGCGAGAATTACAGGCAGAACAGGACAAGCTTGAGAGTAAAATAAGCAACCACATGGAGGAACTGAATTATGAGTGAAGACGCAAGTTTAGACCAGTTCATTGGAGAGGAAGATGATGAAGACTCTGTGCAGGAATCGAGAGGATTAGAACAAGAGCAGTTTGGACCATTTACGCTATCAACACCTGGAGAGTGGACAGCAAAGCGGCTCGGTGATATTAAGAATCTGATTACGAGAGGGAAACAGCCTACATATGCTGATGAGGGAGTCCCCGTTATCAATCAGGAATGTATCTACTGGGATGGATGGCATTTTGAGAATCTACGATTTTTAGAGCCTGAGGTTGCAGAAGATTGGAAGGAAAAATATTTCCCAAATCCCGGAGATGTAATTCTGAACTCTACGGGTCAGGGTACTCTTGGCCGGGCACAGGTTTATCCCGATAATGAGCGTCGAGCGATTGATTCTCACGTAACCCTCATTAGGACTGAAAGAGAGCTGAATCCATATTTCCACAGGTATTTCTTAGAGAGCCACCTTGGTCAGGCCCTTCTCTATTCCATGTGTGTAAACGGGTCAACTGGACAAATTGAACTCTCAAAAACTCGACTGGACTTACTTCCTACTCCACTGCCCCCTCTCGAAGAACAGAACAAAATTGCAACTGTACTTGACAATCTTGACCAAGCAATTTTGAAAATAGATGAGCTACTTGACCAAGTTTTACGGTTGAAGAAAGCAGTCGCTCAGGACCTATTCCATGAAGGCCTGAGGTCATCTGAAACCAAAAGTACCTGGCTTGGTGAACTCCCTGAGGAATGGGATACTGTCAAATTTTCTGAGTTAATTCAGTCGAGTCGAAATGGTGTATATAAAAAACAAGACGCGTATGGTAGTGGAGTCCCCATATTAAAAATGGGCGACATGTTTGGGGAAATAACGTTTGGCGGGGCCGATATGGAGCGGGTTGAAATGGAGAACGATGAGATTGACAAATATAGATTGAAACAGGGAGACTTGTTGTTTGCAAGGCGGTCGCTCAATGTTGAAGGAGCTGGGGAGTGTACATTGATTGGCGAGTTAGATGAACCAACTGTATTCGAATCTTCTCTCATAAGAGTGCGTCTAAATAACGAAGTGGACCCTATGTTCCTCGCTCAATATTTCGAAGGACCAGTTGGCTCCAAATCCATAGAAAGAATTGTTACTACTACTACTGCTTCAGGAATTGCAGGAAGTGATTTGAAGAAATTACCAGTTCCTCACCCACCTAAAGAGGTGCAAAAAGAGATTGCGTCAAAACTGACGGTTTACGATAAGAAGACTACTGTCTTGGAAAGAAGGAAGAAGAATCTACAGCGTCTGAAGCAAGGGCTCATGCAAGACCTACTTTCAGGAACAGTCCGTACAACCAACACCAATATAGAGATACCTGACAAAATCGCACAGGATGGTTAGTATTCCGTCTGAAGGTGGTGTTGAACGCTCTCTCCTATCGTGGCTCGATGGAGTGGGATGGGAAACCCACGGGCAGGACGGGGACCGAGGTGCGAATACTCTCGATGAGGCCTACAACCGGCATAGCCACGAGGTAATCTATTGGGACCTTCTGGCCGAGCAAATTGTTGCGCTCAATGACGATGTGACCGAGGAAAACGTCGAGAAATTCACCTCGTCGCTAAAGCGCGACCTCGACGCCGAGAGCCTGATGGACGGAAATCGGGCATTCTACCAACTGCTAACTAAGGGTAAGAGCTTCTCCGTACAAGGTGACGACGGCTCCACAGAATCGGTCTACGTAGACCTTATCGACTACGAAAACCCCGAAAACAATCGTTTCCACGCAGTCAATCAGTTCTCCGTTTCCCGCGAGACGACTATCCGCCCGGACGTGAATCTCTTCGTGAACGGGATTCCGCTGGTCACGATGGAACTCAAGAGCCAGGCACAGGACAACGACTGGCACGACGCTGTGCGTGACCTACGGGCCTACGAGGACGACGTACCCTGGCTGTTCATTCCCGGTCTGTTCAACATCGCCGCCGATACGTTCGAGCTTCGCTACGGTGCTGTCGGCGCACCAAAGGAGTTCTACGAACCGTGGAACGACGCCCCCGAAGAGTTCGAGGACAGCAACGACGTGAGACAGGCAATCAAGGCCCTCTGCAATCCCGAATCTATCCTTGACCTGCTGAAGAACTTTGTCTTCTACGAGCGTCGAGCCGGTGGAGACGCGAAAATCGTCCCACGCTACATGCAGTACTACGCGGTGAACGCGATTCTTGACCGCGTTCGTGAGGGCGTCCACAAGCGCGGCCTCATCTGGCACACCCAAGGCTCGGGCAAGTCGTTCACCATGCTCTACGCCGCCGAGAACCTGCTGTCACGCGATGTAGCCCGCAACCCGCAGGTGTTCATCATCGTCGATACGGACAAGCTCAACTCCCAAATGCGGGACCAACTGGCGAATCTCTCCCTCGAACAGTGGACCGAGGCCGAGAGTATTGCCCACCTCGAAGAACTCATTGAACAAGGCCAAAGCGAACTCGTCCTCACGACCATTCAGAAGTTCGAGGACGTTGACCCCGACGAACAGGGCAACGACGAGGTAGTGGTCATGAGCGACGAGGCCCACCGGTTCATGGAAGCAGACCTCGGGAGTCGCCTCGACGCCGCCCTTCCTGACTGCTACCACTTCGGTTTCACCGGGACGCCCGTCCGTGAAGGCGAGCGCCATGAAGACCGGAACACGTTCCGCGAGTTCTCCCCCGAGGACGAGGACTACCTACACCGCTACTCGGTCAAGCAGGGTATCGAGGACGGCCTGATTCTCCCCGTCTATTTCACGCTCCGTCATGAGATGGAGTGGGAGATAGACGAAGCGGGCCTTGACGAAGAGTTCGAGCGCGAGTTCCGGGGGCTGAGTACGGACGAGAAACGTGAGTTCATCCGGAAGAACGTCACCGCGACCACGCTCGCAGAAATCGAGCCTCGGGTGGACAAAGCGGTCGAAGAAATCGACCAGCACTACAACGAACACGTCGCGCCGAACGGGTGGAAGGGAATGGTCGTCACGCCGAGTCGCCGGTCAGCCGCCATGTACGGCGAGCGGCTCATTGAGCGTCGTGGCGAGGACGAAATAGAAGTCCTCTACACGGCGACTAACGACGACCCCGACCTGATTCAGCAGTTCCATACTGACTCCGAAGAGCGCGACAGTATCATCAAGGCGTTCAAGCAGACCGACGAGGAAGCCGAGGAAGTGACGCCGAAACTGCTGGTCGTCCACAACATGCTTCTGACGGGCTTCGACGCACCGATTCTGAAGACGATGTATCTCGACCGCAACCTCAAGAACCACAATCTCATGCAGGCTATCGCCCGGACGAATCGACCTGCCGAGGGGAAGGAGAACGGTGAGATTGTGGACTTCCAAGGTGTTTTCGAGAACATAGACGACGCCCTTGACTACGACGCCGAGACGAAGGCCTACGCCGCCCGCGATAAGGACGAACTCTTCGAGGACCTGAAAGACCAGTTGGAAACGGTCATGGGTATCTTCGATGGTATATCCAAGGACGACACCCAAGAGGCCGCCTACGAGGCAGTAGAGCGCATTAGCACCCATCCGGAACGCCGCGAGTTCAAACAGGGCTTCCGCCGTCTACAGAATCTCTATGAAGCCGTCGCTCCGGACAAACGGCTAATCAACGAGGGTATCGAGCGCGACTACAAGTGGTTGAGCCGGATTCACGTCGCATTCAAGCGCACAACCGGGGGCGAGGATGACCCCGAAGACGACATGCGCGAGAAGACGCGCGAGATAATCAACGAGAACGTCGAAATCACGGAAATCAAGGACGACTTCCCGACCTACAAACTCGGGGAAGAGTACCTCGAAGACGTAGAAGGGTTGGACAACCCCGGCGTCAAGGCCTCGCAGATTGCCCACGCGACCCGCGAACACCTACACCCTCGGGAAAACCAGAACCCTCGATACAAGCGATTGAGTGAGCGCGTGACCGACATAGTGGAACGCTGGCAGGGAGATGAAATCAGCGACCCCGACGCCGTCGAGGCACTGAAGTCGGTCGAAGAAGAGGTGCTGAACGTCGAGAAAGAAGCCGAAGAGCAGGGGATGGATGACGCCGAGTTCGCAATCTACACGCACCTCACCGAGCAGACGCCCGAGGCTATCGAGTCTGAAGAACAGGCCGAGGAAGTGGCCGAAGAAATCGTCTCACAGTTCCGCGAGCGCGTTGACCGAGGATATTACGGGTGGAAGACGAACCAGCAGACCATCGCAGAAATCGAGCGTATCCTATTGGACGTACTGGTGAAGGAAAACGAACTCGGACACCTGATTCGAGACGACGATGGGTTCGTAGACTCGATACGGAACTACCTTATCGAGAATCATGGCTAAAGCCCACAGTCGGAACATCGACCTGTTGGGGAACCCCGTCGAGTACGAGGTACGCCATAGCGCCGACGCCAGTGAACCGCGTATCGACGTTGACATTCACGGCGTGACTGTCGTCGTTCCCGAAGACGACAACGTTCAGCCCACAGAACTACTCAAGGAGAACGCGGCGTGGGTGGTAGACCAGCAACGGAAGTACGACGCCTATCGAGAGCAAGTCCCCGACCGAACGTTTGAGGCTGGCGAGCGCTTCCCATTCCTCGGTGAAGACCGGGAACTCGTTATTGAGCCACTACAGAAACACGAGGTAGACGAGGATTCGATTCGGCTCCGAAAGAGTGCTGTCGAGCAATCGTCGGTCAAGCAAGTTCTCGAAAACTTCTATCGGAGCCGGGCGCGGAGCTATCTCACCGACCGCATCGACCACTACGCCGAGCGTATGGGTGTCGAGTACGAAAAACTCGAACTCCGAAACCAGCGCACACGGTGGGGTAGTTGTTCGACTGGTGGAACGATTAGCCTGAACTGGCGGCTCATTATGGCCCCGCCCGACGTTGTTGATTACCTCGTCGTCCACGAACTCGCTCACCTGACCGAACAGCACCACGGACGAGAGTTCTGGCAGTTGGTCGGAGAACACATCCCTGACTACAAGGAGAAGGCTGAGTGGTTAGAACAGAACAGCGCCAAGTTGGTGTTTAGCGAAGAAGACGTGTAACTACACAACTACCCGTAGTCGGGATTCCATCTGTTCAATCGCGTCGGTCACATCTGCCACATCGGTCAGTCCGGTGCAAAGCAGTTTCCCGCTGGCAAAGACCAGCATGACGTAATCCTCTTCTCGGTACATGAGCGCCGGGAATTGTTCGGGTTCGTATTCGGTGTGTTCCATTCCGAGTTCGAGCGTCAGGGCTTCCAACGGGATTGATGTGCCAATATCCGCTGTAGTGACGATGTTGCTGATTTCTACGGTCGGCTCGTACTCGAACTGTAGAATGTCCCGCATGAGGGTATTAACTCGGTCTGCTACCTCGTGAAAATGTTCGACTGAATTGCCGCCTGCTATTGAACAGCGACCGCTCCGATAGAATGCGACGTAGGTGTCATCGGGCGCGAACCGAGTCTGTAGCCAGTGATTCTCGGCAGGTTCATAGGTTACGTCAGAAATCTCACCACGGCGAGTGAATGTGTCTGCCAACGCGTCTAATGCAATCTCTTGCTGGTAGGTGATTGTCCCGACGACGTTGACGACCGTTGGCTCTACCACTATTCCGAGAAAGGTAGTTGTCGGGTATAAGTCCGGTTGGTATTGGTCAAGGCCGACTGCGGTCTACCGTGGTCACACCAACGAGCCGTCCCGACCAGTACACGGCCTTGACCAGTACTTCGTCGGCCCCGTCGGTCGTCAGACCGATATTCGTGCTTCCGCAGTCCGCGCACATCACGCGCCGGACGACCCACCCGTCGGCATCGTAGTACGTGCCGTACACGACGGCTTTATCTCCGGTTCGGATACCCCTATTGCACCGGTCGCAGATGTGACCTGTCTCTGCGCCGTTCAGGGCCGCCGCCGGAGATGGTCGAGTCATTCGCTATCACCCGGTAGGTCGCGCTGACCTTCGAGGTAGCACTCGAAGCAGGGGAAGTCCGAGTCGTCGCACCAGCACCCGTCTTCGTCGGTGTCCTTGGTAGCGAACTCTTCGAGGGTGACACCACCGTCGGTCGCGGCGACCTTTGGCGTCTCTTCGAGGTGTTCCCCGAGTTGAGCGTCTACCTCGTCGGCGTCAACCCGCGCGGGAATCGGTCGCTCACCAGTGGCGAAGGCGACACGACGGATGTGTTTGCACCGGGCTTCTCGGTACTGGTGGTCGGGGCAGGTACAGCGGGCTTCACGAGCGTCCACACGGTACTCTGACCCGCTCTGTGTAGTCACAGAGTACACGTCGCCCCCGAGCGGTAGAACGGTCATGTACTCCGTAAGGGCACGTACATCGCGCTGTTCGAGGTCGGTACAACCAGCCGTGACGGAAGATTCACCTTCCGCTGTCTCGAATTGGCTCATGCCTTCTTGGCACCTACGAGAAGGCCTCGTCCGGTGTTGGCGCACCGGGCGTTTTCGCGTGAATCACGCCCCAAGAGACGAATCCTTCCCTATCTATACCTTGGACGGCACGGATATTAAGTGTACTGCCTTAGACGGTATAGTTAACTGATTACGGGCAATAGACGGTAGTATGGGCGAAGAATCTAAACCGGGTCCGACACCGAGGGTGAGTGACGACGAAATCATCGGCTTGTTTCGAGACACGGACGACCCTGTGCTTTCGACTGCGGAAGTGACAGAACAAGTACCGCTGAAACGGCGTGCAACCTACAACCGACTCCGGTCGTTGGCCGACGAGGGTCGATTAGAGAGTAAGCAGATTGGTGGCCGGAACACGGTATGGTGGCTTGCCGAGTCCGAGAAGCCGGGGCCGCGCTCGTTCTTGGAATAGGACTTCCGGCTGTGGTCAGTTTTCATCCGACTCAAGTTCAGCCGCGTCAAGTTCGCCATCGAGATACTGCTGACCTTCGTCCGTGATAATGTAGACGCCGTTTCCGAGGTGGCGAATCAGACCAAAGTCGAGTAACTTCTTGCACCGTTGCGTGATGTATGAACGACTGAACCGGACATTCCCACTGTCCGCCATCTGTTTTGGTGTCCCTGTCTCGTTCTCTGCAAGATATTCGAGAATGCGGTCGTCAGCCGAAACCATCCATTCCGCCGATAATCGCATTAGCGGTGAAAACACGCCTTAGAGTGGTGACTACGCCGAATAGTGGAATATCAAACTTAGAGTTTAGTAACCAACTCTTATTTGATACCACTTACTAACGATTACCTATCGGAGTTGGTGATTCAGAAATGCCTCAAGGAAGCTACGTCACGAGCGATACTCTCGGCAAGGTAGACGACGAAGTCCGAAGCGACGAAACGGTTCAGTACATCGCTAAAGGAAACAGTCTCGACGCGAAGTACCAAGGCTCTACGACCAGCTACAACAACACGAAAGGCTGGCCCCGGATGGTGGCGACCGACCAGCGGGTCTTCTACAAGGTTCCCAAGGTCTTCAACACGAAGGTCGAATCAGTCGAGTACAGCAACCTAAGCGCGGCTGACCTTGGGTCAAGTGGCCTGAGTGGTACGGAAATCAAACTCCGAACCGTTCGAGGCAAGACGTACACGTTCAAAGCAGACGAGCCGGGGGACGTCGAACTCGAAGAGATGGTTGAGTTCATCCGAGAACAGATTAGCAGTCAGACGGAACCCGAGACGCAGTCTGCTTCGTCTGATACTGCCTCACTCTCGTCTACCACCACTTCCCAATCGACAACGTCGCCTTCCGACAGAGCTGACCTACACAAGACCGAGTCCTGTGTCGAGTGTGGAGAAAGCGTTTCAGAAGGCGTCGAGCGGTGTCCGAACTGTGGATACAACCCCGACGCCCATAACAAGTGGCGAGCGATTCACTCGGTGCTTGCTGGCGTCTCCTTTATCACTATCATCGGAATCCCGCTTGCGGTGTGGTTCTACTTCAAGGCGAAAGGTCACCGCAAGAAGGTGAAAGCAGGCGTCACCGGGTAGGATGAATCGTCTCGCTACCGTGTCAGACGAACTCTTTTCAGCTACCCCTTCGGCGTAGGAGTATGACTGAACAACCCGAATCAGGGGAACTTCTCGTCGGCTCGTACCTTCGACTCGTAGAGGGTTGCGAGTTGGTGATGTACAACCAGCGCTCGCAAGAACAAGGGAACCAACTCGAAATCGACGTGATAGGAGTAGACAGCACCGAACAGGGCGAACGGGTCGTTTACACCTGCGAGGTCGTGACCCACATCGACGGCCTTCACTACTCGGGAACACCCGACAACGACCGATGGGTAGAGTACGGGAACGAAGACTACCAGCACACCCTCGAACGTCTATGGCGGAAATTCAATTCGGACAAGGAGTACGTCACCGACCTCTTCGACGCTGATGACTATTCCTTCGTCTTCCAATTCTGG
Source organism: Salinilacihabitans rarus (assembly GCF_024296665.1). Classification (NCBI taxonomy): domain Archaea; kingdom Methanobacteriati; phylum Methanobacteriota; class Halobacteria; order Halobacteriales; family Natrialbaceae; genus Salinilacihabitans; species Salinilacihabitans rarus. Next base: position 1,664,688 of record NZ_CP100762.1, read on the forward strand.
TCGCCCGTCGTGCGTGGGAACCGTGACGAGAAGTATCTACTGACGGGCCTCTACGACATGGCCGACGAGTTTGAAGAGGAAACCGGTACGGAACTCGAACTCGTAATCAACGAACAGTACACCGAGCGCATAGAAGCACTGCGCGAGAAAGCGGGACAGACCGAGAAGGACTACGGCGAACTTGGCTTTCGTATTCTCCAAATCCTCGAACATCTGCGGTGAGCGAGCGCAGTTAGCCTCGGGGCAGACTACGACCATTGAAATCCTAATCCCTCGAATACGTCACGCACAGCAGTCAAATCTATACAATTCATTCCGAAAGAGGGGAAGACTGAAAGGGCCAAAGCCCCTACGTATGTATGAAAGCCCACGAGGGCGCGGCGACAAACATCGTCGATGTGCATAACAACGGTCGGAAGACTGGTGCTTTATATAAACGCCAGCCCGTTGTCCCCCGTATGCAGACCCACATCGTCCCGGTCGGCTTCGACTACGACCGGCTGATCGCGCCGCTGGTGCGCGATCAGTTCGACGTCGACCGCGTCGTCCTGCTGGAGGGGGCGGTCGGCAGCGAGGCCAACGTCGAGTACTCCCGGCACCTCTCGCGCAAACTCGAGACGGACTTCGAGAACCTGCTCGGCGCTCGTACCGAACGGTTCGTCCTCGAGGACGTCTACGACTACGACGAGGCGTTCGAGCAGGCCTACGACCTGATCAACGCCGAACTCGACGAGGGCAACGAGGTCTGGGTCAACGTCGCCGCGATGCCCCGTACCGTCAGCTTCGCGTTCGCCACCGCCGCCCACTCGCTGATGGTCGAGCGACAGGAGGACCGCGAGGGGATCCACACCTACTACACGGCCCCCGAGAAGTACCTCGAGACGGAACTCGCCGAGGAACTGCGCGAGGGAATCGACCTGCTCGAGGACCTCCACGGCGCCGCGGCCGACGGCGGTTCGGTCGCCGAGGGCGTCGATCCCGCCCGGATCGAGCGGCGCCTGGAGAGCGCCCGCGACCTGCTCGCGGAGTTCGACGAGCGCGGGACGACCATCGGCGCCAAGGAGATAGACGGCGCCCACGTCGTCGAACTCCCGGTGGCGTCGTTCTCGAACGTCAAGCCGTTCGAGGAGCTCATCCTCTACAAACTCGGGGAGGACGGCGAGTTCGAGTCGGTCTCCGAACTCGCGGAGGCGCTCGCCCGCGAACTCAACGAGGAGTACACCGACAGCTTCCGCTCGAAGGTGATCTACAACGTCGACCGCCTCGGCCCCGGCGGGAAAGGCTACATCGAACGCGAGGAACACGGCAAGTCCTACCGGACGCGGCTCTCGCGGATCGGCGAACTGTGGGTGCGGGCCCACTCGGACGACCCGGAGTGACCGCGGACGGGGTGTCGATCGGGACCGCGTCTAGCCGGGCGGCCCCGCGTCGTCGGGCGGACCGGCGTCGTCGGGCGGACCGGCGTCGTCGGGCGGCCCGGCGTCGTCAGGGGGTCCCGCGTCGTCGGGCGGCCCCGCGTCGTCGGGCGGACCGGCGTTATCCGGCGGCCCTGCATCGTCCGGCGGCCCCGCGTCGTCGGGCGGCCCCGAATCGTCCGATTCACCGTCCCCCTCGTCGCCGCCGGTGACGTCGCCCACTACGTTCTCGGCGTCCGACGCCGCCTCGTCGACTACGTCGAACGGTACGCTCGCGTCGTCGTCCGACTCGTCGCTCTCGCCCTCCCGATCGGTCGAGGTCTCGGTCTCCGTCGACGTCCACTCGCTCTCCACCGAGGCCACCTCTCGTTCGGCGGTCCCGTCGTCCGCCGTCGCTCGACGCTCCTCCCGACCCGCGCCGTCGCTTCGCTCACCGTCTCCCGCGTCCGCCTCGTCCTCGCCGGCCGGTGACTCGCCGTCGAGAGCGCCGTCGTTCTCCGCGTCGTCGGCGCTCGGTTCGCCGGACTCGCCGCTGGTCAGGTCGACCGCGGGCACCGACTCGGTCGCGTCGCCGTCGCTTCGCTGGCGCTCGCCCGTCGCGTCGCCGTCGGTTGCGTCTTCGGCCGCCGCGTCCACCGCGTCACCCGGCGCCGCGGTCGACTCCGCGGACGGCTCCGGCGCCAGCCCCGGCGCGACGAACGCCACGGTCGCGCCGAAGACGAGCAACACGAGACAGAGGGTAACGACGAGCGCGGCGCCCGACGGTTCCGAAGCGCTGGCCATCGGCTCTCGGTCGGCCACCACCTCGGCCAGCGGCTTTGTTACGCGTGACCGACGGGGAGTAGGGGATCGGTACGCGCCCGTCGCCGCTCAGGCTGCCCGTGCCAGCAGCCGTTCGCGGACCACCAGCAGCGACGGCAGGACCGTCGTACAGGCGACGAACGCGAGGACGATGCTCAGGCCCGTCACGAGGCCGAACCGCTGCAGCGACGGGGCGAGCGCCAGCGCGAGGACGCCGAAGCCGGCCGCGGTGGTCGCCGCGCTGCCCAGCAACGCCCCGCCGGTCCCCGTCATCGTCGCGGTGAGCGCCGCGTCGAGCGTCTCCCGTCGCTCCTTCTCGGCCACGAACCGCTCGCCGACGTGGATGCTGTAGTCGACCCCGAGGCCGATCGCGAGGCTCGTGATCACCGCGGTCTCGCTGTTGAACGGGAGGTCGAGCGCGGCCATCGCCCCGAGCAGCCACGAAAGCGCCGCGACCACGGGCGCGAGCGTGACGGCCCCGAGCGTGAGCGACCGGTGGCGCACCCAGTACAGCGCGGTCAGGAACAGGAAGATGACGACGAGGGTCGCGGCGAACGCCTGCACGAGCGTCTCGAGGAGGGCGTCCTGCACCACGGCCGTCGTCACCGGCCCGCCCGTCGCGATCGCGGTCGCCGGGGCCCCGGCCTCGATATCGTCGGCGACGGCGCGCACGTCGGTGGCGACGTCCTGTGCCGACGCGTCGCCGCGAACCGAGACGAGCAGGCGGGCGGACTCGTACTCGCCGTCCTCGGTCCGGTAGAGCACCGTCGACGCCGCCTCCTCGTCGGCCGCGAAGAGGACGTCGTACAGCCCCGCGAGGTCCTCGTCGGGGAGGCCGTCGCCGTCCGCATCCCGCTCGTCGAGCGCGGCGGCGACGGTCTCGTTCTCGCTCGCGAGCGCCGCGAGGGTCGCGGTCGGCCCCTCGATCGCCGCGGTTCCGTCCGCGCGCACGTCGACGGTGCCGCCCTCGTCCACCGCGCCCGTCGCGCGGTCGATCGCCGCGAGGGTCGCGGGGTCGGTCACGTCGCCGCGTATCAACACCTGTGCCCGCGAGTTCGGCCCGCGGTCCTGGAAGTTCTCGCCGAGGTAGGTCGCGTCGTCGGCCACGGTGTACGTCCCGGTCGCCAGCGGCCCCGGCAGCGACTTCGCCCAGTCGGGGGCGTCCTCGGGCAGGAAGTCGGCCTCGTTGAACTCGGTGTCGATGCCGGTCGCGCCGTAGGCGCCGGCCGTCGCGAGCAGGAACGCCACCAGCACCACCGCCAGCGGCGCCCGCCGGGCGAGCGCCACGCCGCCCGAGAGCGCGCGGGTGACGGCCCCGCCGCCGACGCCGAACGGCGATTTCGCCCGGTCGCGGCCGAACCGCCGTTCGAGCAGGTCGTCGACCTCGACCTTCAGCGCCGGCACGAACGCGGCGAACGCGACGAACGTCGCGAGGATGCCGCCGGCGCTGAGGACCGCGAAGTCGCGGATCGCCGGCAGCGGGCTGACGACGTTCGAGAGGAAGCCGACGCCGGTCGAGAACGTCGCCGCGGCGAGCGCGAGGGTCACGCCGGCGAGGCCGAGAGCCATGGCCGCCGCCGACGCCCGCGGACCGCCGTCGGCCGTCGCCGAACGGGCCGACGGCGACCGCGGCGTTTCGAGGGTCCCCGCGCGGGCCTCGCGGTAGCGCATCACGACGTGCAGCGCGTAGTCGATCGAGAGGCCGATCAGCAGGAACGGGACGGCGATCAGCAGTTGGCTGCTCGGGATTTCGAGCCAGCCCTGAATCCCGGCGAGCCAGGCCATCACGACGGTGATGCCGACGAAGCCGAGCAGGACGTCGACGGCGTCGCGGTAGGTCACCCCGAGGACGACGCCGACGAGCAGGAGGGCGACCGGCGTGATGATCGCGAAGCTGTCGCCGACGGCGCTGGCCGCGGCCGCGTCGGTGATCCCCTGACCGAAGACGAAGCCGTCGTCGAACCGCTCCTCGAACAGGCTCCGGAGGACGATCTGGGCCTCGTAGGCCGCCTCGGGGTCCTCGTCGGGGCCGCTATCGTCCTCCTGGAAGACGAACGTGATCCGCGCGTCGGCGTCGGTCTCGCCCTGCTCGTAGTCGCTCGGGAGGAACGCCGTCGGACTCTCCCCGCCGCGGTCGGCCTCGGGGTCGAGCACGTCCGCGAGCAGGGCCTCGACCTCCTCGTCCGACCGCGATTCGAGGGCCTCGATCCCCTCGTCGAGCGTCGGCTCGCTCGTATCCGGCGGCCCCTGTGCGGCCGCGGCGCGGTCCTCGAAGACTGCGGCGGTCGCGACGACGTTCTCGAGGCCGACGAACCCCTCGTCGGTCAGCGTGGCGTTTACCGTCTCGTTCGCGCGGGCCTCGCGCTGGAGGCGGAGGCTCTCGAGCAGCGAGTCCCGGCTCAGGACGTCGCCGCCCTCCTCGCGGACGACCACCTGCGCGACGACGCGGTCGTCGGTGTCGTAGGTCGCCTCGATCTCTTCGAGCGCGTCGGTCTCGGGGGAGTCGGTCTCGAACTGCCCGATCCCGCCGTCCTCGGGGTCGTTCACGACCGCCCCCGCGGCGACCACCAGCGTGAGGACGAGCAGGCAGGCGACGACCAGCCTGCTCCGGGTAGCGACGAACTCGGCGTACCGGTCGGCGAGCGAACTCATCGGTCGGGACCACCTCGGACGGGCGCGTCGGCGTGCATCGTCGTCCCGTGGAACCCGAGCGTTCATATGCGTTCGGATGGAAATCGGTGTCGTATAATCCGAAACCGATTATGAACACGGAGATCGACCGCGACCGCGGCGTGCTCAGCCCCGCCGACCGCGAGTTCCTGCTCGGCGAGCGGGAACTCGGCCACGAGCAGTCGCGGCGCAACGCCGAGGCGCGCGTTCGTCGGCGCGTCGAGAACGCCATCCTCGACTTCGACCTGCTGTTGCACACGCTCCCGGAGAAGGACCGGCGGCAGGTGTTCGAGGGGGTTCCGGCCGACCAGGACCTGCTCGACGGGCTCAGGGCCGCGATCGCGTTCGCCTACGTCGGCACCAGAGAACGGGGGGTGGACTTCGAGCGGGTGCTCGTCCCCGCGGTCCGGAGCGCCGAGGAGGCCGTCGCGGCCAAGGAAGCGGGGACGAACGTGGCCGTCGACGTCACGTTCGAGGTCGAGACGACGGTCCGGGCGACGCTCGACGGGATCGCGGCCCGACTCGACGCCGGCGAGCCGGTGACCCCCCGCGAACTGTTCTCGCTCGTGATGCAAGGCGAGTACGACCCGGCCCGCCACGACCGCATCGCGCTCGTCCGCGCCGACGACGACGGCGTCGACGACGAGTTCCTCGATCGGCTGGCGTCGTACCTCGGCGGCGACGTCCGGCGACTGACCCGCTCGCGGGCGGTGATCGACCTGCGGGACGACGGCGACGGCGGCGACGGATGTGCGCCCTGACCGGCACGAGCCACGCGAGGATCGGGTCAGACGCGAAACACCTAACAGGGATGGGCGGTGAAAGGGTAGGTATGGCCGAGTCCGTCACCGGCGCGTTCGACCGCCTCGACGGGCCCCGCGGCGACGTTTTCGTAGGGGCCTCCTAGCCCCGCATCCCAACCCCGTATCGACGGATGTATTGTAGCCGACCGGCATTCACCGAGCAACGACCAGTATACAGATGTACGACCGACGTCCGCGACCCACGACGACGCAGCGCCGACGCCCGATCCGGGCGGTGAGAGCATGAGCACGGACGCCGAAGCCCGCGAGCGCGACGACGACGGCCTCGACGGCGGCTACGACCCCGACGAGGTCGAGCCGAAGTGGCAGCAGCGGTGGGTCGACGCCGATACCTACCGCTACGAGGGCGACCCGGGACAGGACCCGAACACCGTCTACTCGATCGACACGCCGCCGCCGACGGTCTCGGGGAGCCTGCACATGGGCCACCTCTACGGCCACACCCTCCAGGACTTCGCCGCGCGCTTCCAGCGGATGGCCGACGGCGACGTGCTGTTCCCGTTCGGCTACGACGACAACGGGATCGCCTCCGAGCGACTGACCGAGAAGGAACTCGACATCCGCCACCAGGAGTACGAGCGCCGCGAGTTCCAGCAGCTCTGCCGGGAGGTCTGCCAGGAGTACGAGGCCGAGTTCACCGAGAAGATGCAGGGGCTGGGCTGCTCGATCGACTGGAACAACACGTACAAGACGATCGAGCCCCGCGTCCAGCGCATCTCGCAACTCTCCTTCCTCGACCTCTACGAGAAGGGCCGCGAGTACCGCAAGAAGGCGCCGGCGATCTGGTGTCCCGAGTGCGAGACCGCCATCTCGCAGGTCGAGATGGAGGACATGGAGCGGGGTTCGCACTTCAACGACATCGCGTTCGACCTCGTCGGCGAGGACGCCCCGCGCGAGGAGTTCGTCATCTCGACGACCCGTCCCGAACTGCTGCCGGCGTGTGTCTCGGTGTTCGTCCACCCCGACGACGAGGAGAATCAGGACCTCGTCGGCGAGACGGCCCGCATCCCGATCTTCGGCCACGAGGTGCCGATCATCGCGGACGACCGCGTCGACATGGAGAAAGGCAGCGGGGTCGTCATGTGCTGTACCTTCGGCGACCAGAAGGACATCGAGTGGTACCAGGCCCACGACCTCCCGCTTCGCGTCGCGATCGACGAGTCCGCGACGATGACCGACCTCGCCGGCGAGTACGAGGGGCTGTCGACCGAGGCGGCCCGCGAGGCCATCGTCGAGGACCTCGACGCGGCGGGCTACCTCCGGGACCGCCGCGAGATCAGCCACACGGTGCAGGTCCACGAGCGCTGTGACACGCCCGTCGAGTTCCGCGTCTCCAAGCAGTGGTACGTCGAAATCTTAGACCACAAGGAGGAGTACCTCGAGGCCGGCCGGGAGATGGACTGGTACCCGGAGAAGATGTTCACCCGGTACAAACACTGGATCGAGGGACTGGAGTGGGACTGGCTGATCTCCCGCCAGCGCGACTCGGGCATCCCGTTCCCCGTCTGGTACTGCGCCGACTGCGACCACGAGGTCGTGGCCGAGAAGGCGGACCTCCCGGTCGACCCGCTGTCGGACGACCCGCCCGTGGACACGTGTCCGGAGTGCGGCCACGACGAGTTCGTCCCCGAGGACGACGTCTTCGACACGTGGGCCACGTCGTCGCTCACCCCCCTCATCAACGCCGGCTGGGACTGGGACGCCGAGGCCGAGGCGTTCCGGATGGAGCACCCGGAACTGTACCCGTTCGACCTGCGCCCGCAGGGTCACGACATCATCTCGTTCTGGCTGTTCCACACCATCGTCAAGTGCTACGAACACACCGGCGAGGTGCCGTTCGACGCGACGATGATAAACGGCCACGTCTTGGACGAGAACCGCGAGAAGATGTCCAAATCGCGGGGCAACGTCGTCGAACCCAGCGAGGTGCTCGCGGAGTACCCGGTCGACGCCGTCCGGTTCTGGGCGGCCAGCGCCGCCGTCGGCGACGACTTCCCGTTCAGCGAGAAGGACATCGTCGCCGGCGAGAAGCTGCTGCGAAAGCTCTGGAACGCCTCGAAGCTGGTCGACTCGCTCGCGCCGCGCGAGCCCGACGAACCCGCGGAACTCGAGGCGATCGACCGCTGGCTGCTCGCGGAACTCGACGCCGCGGTCGAGGAACTGACCGACCACTTCGCCGAGTACGAGTTCGCCAAGGCGCGCAACCGCCTGCGGACGTTCTTCTGGAACACGTTCTGTGACGACTACCTCGAAATCGCCAAGACCAGGGAGGACGAGTCCTCGACGGCGTACGCGCTGCGGACGGCCCACCGGGCGTTCCTGAAGCTGTGGGCGCCGTTCCTCCCGCACGTCACGGAGGAGATCTGGCAGGCGCTGTACGCCGGCGAGGGGAGCCTCGACGAGACGAGCGTCCACACCTACGAGTGGCCCGACCCGCGCGGCTACGAGGCCGACCTCGAGGCCGGCGAGACGGCGATGGAAGTCATCTCCGCGCTGCGGCGGTACAAGTCCGAGCGCCAGCTTCCGCTCAACGCCGACCTCGGGTCCGTCTCGGTCTTCGGCCCGATCGAGGGCTTCGAGGCGGCGATCAGCGACGTGATGCACGTCGCGGCGCTCGAAGCGCTCGACGAGCCGCCGGAGATCACGACCGAGGTGGCCGCGATCGACCTCGACTACGCCACCATCGGGCCGAAGTTCGGATCGAAGGTCGGCGAGATCGACGCCGCCATCGAGGCCGGCGAGTACGAACTCGACGAGGAGACGGGCGTGCTTCGCGTCGCCGGCGAGGAACTCGACGAGGACCTCTTCGAGGTGGAACTCGAACGGACCTACTCCGGCGACGGCGAGATGCTCGAAACCGAGTCGGCGGTCGTCGTCGTCGAGTAACGTCGCGGGTCCTGCGTTCCTCGGCGCCCGGATCGACGTTTTACCGTCCGGACGATTGATAGGTGCCCCCGCCCATCCTCGGGTATGCGACGACGCGTCCTGCGCGCGCTCGTCGCGGCCGCGGCCGGCTGTTCCGCGCGCGGGTCGACCGGCCGGACCGGGAGCCGTACGGGCTGGGCGGCGCCGAACCGGTCGCCGACCCGCCGGCCGAGGTGGCGATGGGCGGCGCCTGCCCGCCCCGCGGCGAGGACGTGGCGCGCGTGGTCTGCGACGACGAGATCGATCCCGACGAGACGGCGACGTTCCTCGAACCGTCGGCCGAGACCGTCGGCGGCGAGCCTCGACCCGTACCTCGACCTCGCTCCCGGCAGTCGAGACCGGCCGGTCACCCTCTCGTTCGATTCGCCCGGCTTTCACACGTTTTCGCCCGCGTGGCCAGCGCCAGAAACAGCGCGAGCAGCGTGAACGTCACCTCGCCGACGGCGACGGTGCCGAGGGCGTCAGCCCCGAGGAACGTCGGGGCGTCGCGGGCGACGGGGATCACGGTGTGGTGGGGGGCGTCGCCGACGACCGGGACGAAGTAGTCGACGACGAGGTTCGACCAGTACCACAGCAGCGCGACGGCGACCGCCCACACGGGGAAGTCGGTGATGCGGTGGAGGACCAGCGCCTGGACGACCATCGCGAGGTGGCTCCAGAAGAGGAACTGGTACATCGCGGGGTGGAGGTAGTCGTAGGCGTCGGCGAACGCCAGCAGCGTGTACGGCGTCCACAGCCCGAGGATCACGTTCCCGAAGAACGCGAGCGCGGTGAGCCACGGCCGCTCGCGGCCCAGTTTCCACGAGGCGATCGCCAGCGCGATCAGCAGCGTCGCGAACGGGCTGTCGGGCACCCACGGCCACATGATCGCCGGCGTCGTGGCGAACTGCGAGGAGTAGTACCAGAACCCGAACGCGGTGCCGGCGAGGTTGACGGCGACGACGAGCCACGCGTACCGTAGCCCGAGGTCCTCCACCCGCTTCGGCACCGGCGCGAGGTAGCGGGGCAGCGGCGCTCGCTCCGGCAACCGTGTCGGCTCGGTCATCGTCCGCCGTCACGGGGGGGGAACGCAAAACGGTACCGATCGGCGACAGGTCGACCGGCGAATCGCCGGCGGCGGCGTCGGGGGGTAACAGACACGCACAAGTGGGGCGCGCGCTAACCCCGGCGTATGCCGACCACGACCGACCTCGAGGATCTGCGGCGCGGAACCGACCTCGTCAAGCGGGGCTTCGCTCGAATGCAGAAAGGCGGCGTCATCATGGACGTCGTGAACCCCGAACAGGCGCGCATCGCCGAGGAGGCCGGTGCCGTGGCCGTGATGGCTCTGGAGGCCGTCCCGGCGGACATCAGAAAGCGCGGCGGCGTCGCCCGGATGGCCGACCCCGCGGAGGTCGAGGCGATCATCGACGCCGTCTCCATCCCCGTGATGGGCAAGGCCCGCATCGGCCACACGAAGGAGGCGGAGATCCTCGAGGCCGTCGGCGTCGACATGATCGACGAGTCCGAGGTGCTGACGCCGGCCGACGACGCCTACCACATCGACAAGCGCGAGTTCACCGCGCCGTTCGTCTGTGGCGCCCGCGACCTCGGCGAGGCGCTGCGCCGGATCGGCGAGGGCGCGGCGATGATCCGCACCAAGGGCGAAGCCGGCACCGGCGACGTCAACCAGGCGGTCCACCACCAGCGCACCATCAAAGGCGAGATCCGCAAACTCGAGGGGATGAGCCACGAGGAACGGGAGGCTTACGCCCGCGAGATCAGGGCGCCCGCCGACCTCGTCCACGAGACTGCCGAGATGGGACGGCTCCCCGTGGTCAACTTCGCCGCCGGCGGCATCGCGACCCCCGCCGACGCCGCGCTCATGATGCACCACGAGTGCGACGGCATCTTCGTCGGCAGCGGCATCTTCGGTGCCGAGAACCCCGAGGCGATGGCCGACGCCATCGTCCGGGCGGTCAACGACTGGGACGACCCCGAGGCGCTGGCCGAAATCTCGAAAAACATCGGCGCGGGGATGAGAGGCGACGCCAACGTCGACCTTCCCGACGAGGAGAAGTTGCAGGGTCGGGGCGTCTAGGGGCGCTCACCGACACACCGCCGAACCGACGCTGAACGGCTAAAAACCCGGTATATCGCGGAGTATCGCTTTCCCGTCCGGAGGACGAGGGTACCGTATGGACCACCCGCGTTCGCGCGACGGATCCGCGAGTGACGGCGACGGGAACGGCGGCCACGAACACGACCACGGCCACCCCGGCCCCGGACCGGACTACGACCGGACGCCGCTCGTGGTCACCTGGGAGGTGACACAGGCCTGCGCGCTCGCCTGCGACCACTGTCGTGCCGAGGCGACGCCGGAGCGCCACCCGGACGAACTCACGACCGAGGAGGGTCTCGCGCTCTTCGATCAGGTCGCGTCGTTCGACGGCCGGCAGCCGTTTCTCGTCCTCTCGGGCGGCGACCCGCTCGAACGACCGGACCTGTTCGACCTGATCGAGGGGGCCCGCGACCGCGGCCTGCGGCCGTCGGTCACGCCGGCGACGACGCCGGCGCTCGACCGCGAGACCGTCGAGCGACTCGCCGACGCCGGCGTCGAACGGCTGGCGGTCAGCCTCGACGGCGCGACCCCCGAGCGCCACGACGCCTTCCGCGGCGAGGCCGGCACGTTCGAGGCGGCGATCCGCGCGGCGAGACACGCCCGCGAGGCCGGGATCTCGACGCAGGTCAACACGACGGTCACCGCCGCGACCGTCTCGGACCTCCCGGCGATCGCAGACCGCGTCGAGGACCTCGGGGCGGCGATGTGGGAGGTGTTCTTCCTCGTCCCGATCGGCCGCGGCGAGACCCTCGACCAGCTCCGGCCGACCGAGGCCGCCGCGGTGGCGGCGTGGCTCTACCGGCGCTCGCAGGCGGCGCCCTACCGCGTGATCACCGTCGAAGCACCCTTCTACCGCCGGGTGGCGCGGGAGGTCGCGACCGCGGCGGGCGAGCGGCCCCGGCGGGTGGGGTCGACTGGCGCCGGCAACGGCTTCGTCTTCGTCAGCTACGACGGCGAGGTCTACCCCTCCGGGTTCATGCCGACGAGCGCGGGGAACGTCCGCGAGGAGTCGCTCGTGACGATCTACCGGGAGTCGGACCTGCTGCGGGCGCTGCGCGACCGCGAGTCGTTTTCGGGGCCCTGCGGCGACTGCGCCGCGACCGAGGTCTGCGGGGGCTCTCGCTCCCGGGCTTACGCGGCGACGGGCGACCCCCGCGGGAGCGATCCGCTCTGCCCGTGGGCGGCGACGGACCACGCCTACGACGCCGCCGACGCGCCGTGGCTCGACGCGGGGACGGTGCCCGAGGTGATGCGGTGAGCGACGACTGGCGCGAGGGGCTGGACGCGGTCGACGAGGCGCTGCTCGACGGCTACCAGCGCGGGTTCCCCGTCGAGCGCCGGCCGTTCGAGGCGATCGGCGCCGACCTCGGGATCGACGGCGACGAGGCCTTCGACCGCGTCCGGGCGCTGGTCGACCGCGGGGCCATCCGACGGGTGGGGCCGGTGCTCGCCCCCTCCGCGATCGGGTCGTCGACGCTCGCGGCGCTCTCGGTGCCGGACGACGAGTTCGCGGCCGCCGCCGCGGTCGTCAACGGCTACCCGCAGGTCAGCCACAACTACCGCCGGGACCACGAGTGGAACATGTGGTTCGTGCTCGCGGCCGGGTCGCGCGCGAGGCGGGACGCCCTCCTCGCCGATATCGCCGCCGAGACGGGCCGGGAGCCGCTGGTCCTCCCGAAACTGCGAACCTACGGCGTCGACCTCGCGTTCGCCGTCGGCGGCGACGACCGGACGCCGGGCGAGTCCTCGGCGGCCGACGAACGGCCGCGCGCCGGCACACCCCGCGAGGAGCAGTCCGTCTCCCTGACGCGCTTCGAGGGGGACCTCCTGCTCGAGATACAGGACGGCCTCCCGCCGTCGGCGACGCCCTACGCGGACGTCGCGGCGTCGCTCGGGGCCGACGTCGACGACGTGCTCGCGGCGCTCGACCGGTTGCTCGACCGCGGTGCCGTCAAGCGGGTCGGGTGCGTCGTCAGCCACCGGAAGACCGGGTTCGACGCGAACTGCATGGTCGTCTGGGCGGTTCCGGAGGACGCGGTCGACGCGGTCGGCCGCGAGGTCGCCGCCTACCCGTTCGTGACGAAGTGCTACCGTCGGCCGCGCCGTCCCGACCGGGGCTGGGAGTACACCCTGTTCACCATGCTCCACGGCCGGTCGCGGGCGGCCGTCGACGAGCGGATCGACGACCTCGCCGCCGAGATCCAGTACCCTCACGAGCGCCTCTCCACGGTCGAGAAGCTGAAACAGACCGGCGTCCGCTTCGAGCGCCTCGGCGAGGGCCGGTAGGTGTCGGGACTACGGCTTCGTCGCGCCGAGGGCTCGACGAACCGCCCGTCGGACACCGGCCCGGAGAGCGAATCCTTGCGGGGCGAACCGGAAAGCTTTCGTGCCAGTTGTGTGCCCTGAACGACATGCGACGCCGCCAGTTCCTCGCCAGCGGAACCGCCCTCCTCTCCGTCGCCATCGCCGGGTGTGGCCACCCGCCCGTGGTTCTCGACATGGACGACGCGACGGCGGACGGCATCGCCGGCGAAGTTTCGATGACCGCCGTGCCCGGGTCCGAAGAATACGCCGTCGTCACGTCGGCCCGCGAGAACGGATCGGCCACGCGGGCCGGACGGCACGCGCTGTTCGATCACACCGACACCGTGCGGGTCGAAGACGCCTTCTACGACGTTTCGGAAACTCGACTCGGGAGCAGCGAGGTGACGGTCTACGAGGTCCGCGTCGATTTCGATCCGGACGACCCGACGCCGGAACTCGGCGAAATCGAGTACGACGACCTCCCCGAGACCGATCGCCGGCGCCTCGACGCGATCGTCTCTGACGACCCGCCCAGTCAGGACGGATACGATCTGGGCGTCGGTTACGGAACCGCCGAGGAGGTGGGGGACGGATCGGTGTTCGTTCCGGAGCAACAGTACGATGTTCTCGTCTACGACGGGGATCGGTACCGAGTCGCGGTCGACTCCCGAACGGCGTCCGAGGTGGAGTACCGGTACGAGGCGACGGAGGTCGCTCCCGACGTCGAGACGTTCGCCGACCGGGTTCGAGCGCAGTATCTGTTCGCGCTCACGGGCCTCTCCGAGGCCGAACGCGCGGTCGTCGAGGAAGCGATCGACGGGGGGTACTTCGAAGACGACGACGCCTTCCGGTCGGTGGTCGACCGCATCCGAGAGCACGAGGGGCTGGACGTGGACGACTTCTACGGGACGTGGCTCGTGGAGTACGAGGGCGTCGAGTATCTCACCTACGCCGAGTGGTAGACCGTCGCCGGCGCGCGTCGGCTACGTCCACGCGCGCGGCGGCGGCACGGCGCCCGCCCGAACGAGCGCGAGCAGGAGGAAGTACGCCGCGAGCGCGCCGCCTCCCGCCGAGAGCAGCGGCGAGGGCGCGACGGCCGCGCCGACGGCGACGAGCGCGAGCGCGCCCGCGAGCGACGCGACCTGAACGGCCCGCCGCTCCCAGTACCGGCGCACGGCCGCCGCCCGTCGCGCGGCGACGGCCTCGAAGGCGAGCGTCCCGGCGGCACCGAGGAGGAAAGCGGGGACCGACGGCGCGGCGTCGACGGCGACGAACGCGGCCGCGAACGCCGCGAGGGCGACCGCCGCGAGCGCCCCGTCGGTTCGCGCGCCCATCTCCGGTCAGCGGTACAGTCGGGCGCCGTCGCCGACGCGGGTCTGGTAGGCGCGGCTCTCGACGCCGGCATCGTCGAAGGCGTCGAGCATCGCGGCGGCGACCGCGCGCCGGTCGGGCCGGCGACAGACCGCGAGCAGGGCCGGCCCCGCGCCGCTGACGGTGACGCCCGTCGCGCCCGCATCGAGGGCCGCCTCGCGGACGGCGTCGTAGCCGTCGATGAGCGCGGCGCGTTCGGGGGTGACGATGCCGTCGTCCATGCCGCGGCCGACGAGGTCGGGGTCGTCGCGGGCCATGCCGACGGCCAGCGTGGCGGCGTTCCCGACCGTCTCGACGACGTCGGGGAGGGCGGCCGAGTCGGGGACGACGCCGCGCGCGTCGCGCGTGGAGACGGTGATGTCGGGGAGACACGCCACCAGCGACAGCGAGGCGTCGACGCGGGTGACGCCGTCGTCGGTGACGACGGTGAAGCCGCCGAGCAGCGCCGGGGCGACGTTGTCGGCGTGGGCCTCCCCGGAGACCAGCGCCTCGCCCTCGGCGGCGACCGGGACGAGTTCCTCGCGGGAGCGGCCGCGGTCGTAGAGTTCGTCGAGCGCGACGGCCGCGGCGGCGGCGCTGGCGGCCGACGAGCCGAGGCCGGAGGACGGCCGGACGCCCTTGTCGATCCGGATGTAGGCGGGCGCGTCGAGGGCCTCCGCGACCGCGCCGACGGTGTTCTTCGCGGGGTCGTCCGGGATGTACTGGCTGCCGACGCCGGTCACCTCGATGGTCGTCTCCGGGGCGCGTTCGACCCGGATCACGTCGGCGGGCGCCCCGAGCGCGAGACCGAAGACGTCGAAACCGCTGCCCAGGTTCGCACTCGTCGCCGGCGCCCGCACGGTGAGCATGGCGCCTTCTATCGGGAGTGAGGGCAAAAAGGTAGCGAACGCCGCGACCCTGCCTCGCGGCGCCCGCGGCCGGTTTCGCCGTCCCGGCACCCCCCGACCGCGCGAGGCGCGGTACCGGCGCGCACGCGGCGCCCTCCCACGGAGCGGTCGAATCGGTGGGACTAAATTCGCGTGCCGGCTCCGTACCTGCATGGGTTTTGGTAGCTACGACGAGTCCGAGCAACGGCAACCCGACGCGGACGACGACGGCGAGAGCGCGGGCGTCACCGTCCACGAGAACGACTACGAGGGCGAGATGAGCGTCGAGACCGGCGGCTCGACCGACGACCTCCTCGGGCAACTCCAGGACATCAAGGCGTCGAAAGACGAGTAAGCGGGGTCCGCCCCCTCTCTGCGAGCGTCAGTCGTCCGGGTTGGCGGCGACGTCGGCCCCCGACCGGGCGAAGACGCGGTCGAGGCCGACCAGCAGACCCGCCGAGAGCGCCGCGCCGGCGAGGGCAAACGCCGCAAGGAGGGCGAAGAAGGCGCCGGTCGAGAAGCCGTCGAGGACGAAGCCGCCGATGGCGATGCTGGCCGCGCCGAGGCCGAACTCGCCGAGGTAGGTGTAGCCGTAGGAGAGCCCCCGGGCGTCGGCCGGCGTGTAGACCGCGACGGCGTTCTGGTAGAACGGCTGGATCGCGAACAGGAAGAAGCCGAGGACGGCACAGTAGGCGACGATGGCGACCAGTCCGACCGACGCGACGGGGACGAACGAAAGCGCCAGCGCCGCGAGGACGACGAAGATGACCGCCATCCCGCGGGCGGGCGCCACCCGATCGGTCAGTTTTCCGCCGGCGTACTGGCCGGCCATCCCGACGACGAGCAGGCCGGCGTAGACGTAGAACTCGGGGTCGACGTCGTAGCGTTCGAGCGTCGGCGCGACCGACAGCGCCTCCAGCGCGGGGGTGCCGTTGAGGATCTCCGGCAGGAAGGTGAGCGTCCCGCGGTAGAACAGCCCCTCGACGGTGACGATCGCGAAGACGACCGCGAACGCGCTGGCGAACAGCGCCCGCGAGTTCGCGACGAGGTCGGCCGGCGAGAGCGCCTCCTCCGGCCCCGCGTCGACGTCGTCGTCGACGGCGGCGGCCGGGTCGAACTCCGCGCGGAGGCCGTAGGCGGCCGCGAGCAGGCCCGGCACCGCGAGCAGCGCGGCGACGTACTGCCAGTCGAGGAAGACGAGCATCGTCGCGGCGGCCAGCGGGCCGAGCGCGATGCCGGCGTTGCCGGCGATGCCGTGCCAGGCGAAGACCGTCCCGCGCTCGTCGACGCCGGTGGAGATGAGCGAGAGCCCCGCGGGGTGGTAGACGCTGGCGGCGACGCCCCAGAGCACGAGGCCGACGGCGATCGCGTAGATCGAGTCGGCGTAGGCGGCCGCGGCGATCACGACGAACGCGAGGCTCATGCCGGCGAGACAGCCGACGATCAGCCGCTTGGTTCCGTAGCGGTCCGCGAGGATTCCGCCCGGGAGCGCGCCGATCCCGAAGGGGGCGTAGCCGAGCGCGACGACGACGCCCACGAGGGCGACCGAGACGTCGAACTCGGCGAGCCAGACGACGAGGAGGATCGGGATCGAGGTCTCGAACCAGTGGACCAGCGCGTGGCCCGCCATCGTGAAGCCGGCGATCGATCGGTCGTTCGCGTTCAGGGACATGCGTGGGGTACGTTGGCGAAACCGCGTCGGTCCGGCTACTTAGCCGCTCGGAAACCGGTCGGCCTCGCGTCGCGTCGGCCCGGCGGTGTGGTGGTCACTCGTCGACGGCCTCGTCGTCGACGCCGACCGCCCGCGAGACGTCGACGTCCTCGGGTTCCTCCCGGCCGCCGACCACGAGGTCGCCGTCCTCGGTCTCGACGTAGACGTCGTCGGCGAAGCCGCCCTCGGCGTGGGGGTGTTCCGGATCGTCGAGTTTCGCGGGCGTCGACGGCGCCTCCGGAACGCCGCCCTCGGGCTCGAACTCGCCGAGGGGGTCGTCGATCGTGATCCCCCACGTCTCGAAGAAGTCGGCGTAGCGCTCGTAGTGGGCGTCGAGTTCGTCGGCGGGGATCTCCATCATCTCGGTCCAGCCGTGGTTGTAGAAGTCGAAGTTGGCCTGCAGGTGGGTGATCTCGCGGGCCTCGGCCTCCGAGTAGCCCGCGCGCAGCGCCTCGAGGTAGGCGTCCATCGTCGCGTCGAAGAAGGCGTCGAGGTGGGTCTCGCGCTCGTCGGCGCGGTCGGGGTCGGCCTTCCCGGTGAAGACCCTCGTGTGCAGGCGCACGAGACCGTACCGGGCAACAGAGCGGACGCCGGGCATTTCGAGGGCCTTCCGCGAGGCGAAGTGGCGGGCGTTCTGACGGATCTTCATACGCGTACGTGTGGACCCCACGATAAAGAGGGATTCGGCGCGTCGCCGCTCGTCTCCCGGCCCGCGATGGCGGATTCGAGCGCCTGGGCGCCGTCAGCGCTGGGACGCGCTGGGACGTGAACGCTCGCGCGTACGCGTTCGGCCGCGCCCGTTTTCGAGATAGCAACCCACTTTAACCCCCGTTACGAACGTTTCGGACATGACTGAGTACGTCATCATCGGCGACGGGATCTCGGGCAGTTCGGCCGCCGAGACGCTCCGGGAGGAGGACCCGGAGGGGTCGATCACCGTCATCACCGATGAGGGGGAGCCCCTCTACAATCGAATCCTGATCAAAGAGCACGCGAAGGGGAAACTCCCGGAGGCGCCCATCTCCATCCACGAGGAGGAGTGGTACGACGAGCGCGACATCGACCTCTCGCTCGACACCCACGTCACCCGGATCGACACCGACGAGAAGGTCGTCCACACCCACGAGGGCGAGGACATCGGCTACGACAAACTCCTGATCGCCACCGGCGGCACCCCCACACAGCTTCCGGTCCCCAACAGCGACGCCGACGGCATCCACCACTTCTGGACGTTTCAGGACGCCCGGAAGATCCGCGAGGCGGCCGAGGGCTCCGACCGGGCGGTCATCGTCGGCGCGGGCCTGCTCGGGATCGACTTCGCGGCGGTCTGTGGCGCACAGGACATCGAGGGCAAGTACCTGATGCGCGGCGACCGCTGGTGGCGCTACGCGCTCTCGGCCGACGGCGCCGAGATCATGCACGAGGGCATGCGCTCGAAGGGCGTCGAACCGGTCTTCGAGAGCGGCGTCGACGAGTTCGAGGTCGACGACGACGGCCACGTGACGGCCGCGGTCGACCCCAACGGCGACCGCTACGAGTGTGACTGGGCCGGCGTCGCCATCGGCCTGACGTTCAACACCGAGTTCCTCCGCGACAGCGACGTCGAGCAGAACAACGGCATCGTCGTCGACGAGTACATGCAGACCAGCGTCGAGGACGTCTACGCGGCCGGCGACATCACCCGCTTCTACGACGTGTTGCTCGGCGAGCAGGCCCAGAACGGCTCGTGGGGCTCCGCGAAGGAACAGGGCCGCGTCGCCGGCGTCAACATGGCCGCCGACGACGAGGCCGAGCCCTTCGAGTGGGTCTCCTCGTACTCGATCACTCACTTCGACTTCCCCTTCCTCTCCTTTGGCCACCCGACGCTGGGCGACGACCACGCCGAGCGCAAGTACTCCGACACCGAGTGGCGCCGCATCGCCTTCAAGGACGGCAAGATCGTCGGCGGCGTCCTCATCGGCGACCTCTCGCCCCAGAGCAAGTTCAAGCAACTGATGCGCGAGGGCCGCGTCGTCGCCGACCAGAAGGAGGTCCTGCTCGAGAAGTCGGTCGACCTCGACGAACTCGCGCCGACCCAGGAACAGTAACGTTCTTCTCCCGCGGTATCCCAGCCCCGAGGTCCCGTCCCGACGCGCGGACGTTCGCGTGTTCGCTCGACGTACTCGTCCCATCGGTCTCGCGTGCTCGTCTTCACCCGTTCCTGCCCTGCCGTGGTCCACTCCGCCGCGTCGCGCGGCCCGTCGTCCCGACCCGTCCAGCGGCGCCTCCGCTCCCGACGCGACGGTTCGACCGCGCCCGTCGTCGCGGCGAGTATACACGAACGTGGATAGATAGACGGGAGGTGCAGACGGGAAACTTTAACTTACCCCTGTATCTATGCTCGACCGTCCAACATGGGGGTCACAGAGTACTTCGAACTCGAAGCGCACGACACCGACGTCGGCACCGAGACGATCGCCGGCGTGACGACGTTCCTCGCGATGTCGTACATCATTCTGGTCAACCCGTTCATTCTGGCGAACGCGATCGACGTTCCCGGCTACGACCTCGTCCCGACGGTCCAGATGATCGCCATCGCGACCATCCTCGCGTCGGCCGTCGCCATCTTCGTGATGGCCTTTTACGCCAACCGGCCGTTCGGGCTGGCGCCCGGGATGGGGCTGAACGCCTTCTTCGCGTTCACGGTCGTCCTCGGCATGGGGGTCCCGTGGCAGACGGCACTCGCCGCGGTGTTCGTCGAGGGGGTCATCTTCATCGCGATCACGGCGATCGGCGCGCGCGAGGCCATCATCCGGCTGTTTCCGGAACCCGTCAAGTTCGCCGTCGGCGCGGGGATCGGCATCTTCCTGCTGTTCATCGGCCTGCAGGAGATGGCGATCGTCACCGCCGACCCGGCGACGATGGTCGCGCTCGGCCCGATCGCGCAGTCGCCCGCGGCGCTGATCGCCCTCGCCGGCCTCCTCCTGACGCTCATGCTGTGGGCGCGGGGGGTCACCGGCGCGATCATCCTCGGCATCGTCGCGACGACCGCGATGGGCTGGCTCGCCTACCTCGCGAACCTCGCGGCGCCCGCGGAGATCCTCCCGGAGGCGCTGCTCAACGAGGAGACGGGCGAACTCTCGTTCGCGGTCGTCACCTCGCCGCAGTACGACATCACGCCGCTGGTCGGCGCGTTCGTCGAGGGCCTGCGCGACGTCGACCCGGTGACGTTCGCGCTGGTCGTCTTCACGTTCTTCTTCGTCGACTTCTTCGACACCGCCGGGACGCTCATCGGCGTCTCGCAGTTCGGCGGCTTCCTCGACGAGGAGGGAAACCTGCCCGAGATGGACAAGCCGCTGATGGCCGACGCCGTCGGCACCACGTTCGGCGCGATGGTCGGCACCTCGACGGTCACGACCTACATCGAGTCCTCGACCGGCGTCGAGGAGGGCGGCCGGACCGGCCTGACGGCGCTCGTCGTCGGCGTGCTCTTTCTCGTCTCGCTCGTCGCGATCCCGCTGATCGCCATGATCCCCGCGTACGCCTCGTTCATCGCACTGGTCGTCGTCGGGATCATCATGCTTCAGGGCGTCCTCGACATCGACTGGCACGACCCGGCGTGGGCGGTCTCCGGCGGCCTGACGATCACCGTCATGCCGCTGACCTACTCGATCGCCAACGGCCTCGCGGCCGGCATCATCGCCTACCCGCTGATCAAGGCCGCCACCGGCGACTTCGAGGACGTCAGCCCCGGCCAGTGGGTGATCGCCGCCGCACTCGTCGGCTACTTCTACGTCTACACGAGCGGCATGCTCGGCTAGCGCGGCGGGATCGCCGCGCTCTTACGTTCGAACCCGCTAGCGACGGCCATGGGAACGATCACGTTCTACGAACTGCCCGGCTGTCCGTACTGCGCGAAGGTCCGGTCGAAACTCGAGGAACTCGACCTCGAGTTCGAGACCGTCGAAGTCCCCGCGGCCCACGCCCAGCGCACCGAAGTCGAGGAGGTCAGCGGCCAGACCGGCGTTCCCGTCATCGTCGACGAGGACCACGGCGTCGAGGGGATGGCCGAGAGCGCCCACATCGTCGCCTACCTCGAGGAGACCTACGCCTGACCCCGGCAGTCGCAACACATTAGTGAGGCGAAGATAACCGATCTACCGATATGGAGATCGGTAATCATATCTCGGCCGTCAGAAACTGGATCCTGAATCTCGTCCGTGACACGGACGACGATACGGCGTCGGCCACCGAGGACCCGGCCGTGATCGACCGCACCGGGTTCGACGGCTCGCTCGACGGCGCGGAGGTGATCGGTCGGAGCCCCCTGTCGTACATCGCGGCGAGCGAGTCGGTTTCGCCGATGATGGGGAAACACACCACGCACAAACTCGCCTCATACGGCCTCGACGACATCGACCCCGACGAGTGGTACCCGCTCCGGGCGCCGCTGGCCATGCTGTTCGAGATGCGCGAGGAGTACGGCGAGGGCAGCATGCAGAACATGGGCCAGAACATCCCGGAGCACGTCGAGTTCCCGCCGGACATCTCCACCGTCGAGGAGGCGTTGCACTCGATCGACGACGCCTACCACCACAACCACCGCGGCGGCGAGATCGGCTTCTACGAGTTCCGCGAGGAGGGGCCCGGCGAGGGGATCATGGTCTGTGAGGATCCGTACCCCTGCGAACTGGATCAGGGGCTGATCAAGGGCGTCGCCGCGAAGTTCGCCGACAGCCCCGTACAGGTCGAGGAGGTCGGCGACCGGTGCCGGGCCGAGGGCGGCGGGCGCTGTGAGTACCGGGTCGACTGGATCGAAGCGTAGGCGCCGGCCCGCTCAGTAGGGGTACTCCCGGGGCTCGCGCTGGACGGAGATCCACTTCACGGTCGTCAGCGTCTCGAGGATCCACTCGTCGTTGTACCGGCCCATCCCGGAGGCGCCGACGCCGCCGAACGCGACGTGCGGTTCGTCGTTCAGCGGCTGGTCGTTGATGTGGACCATCCCCGTCTCCATGGCGTCGGCCACGTCCCGCGCCCGCGAGAGGTCCGTCGAGTGGACTGATCCGGAGAGGCCGTACTCGGTGTCGTTGGCCAGCCGCACCGCCTCCTCGTCCGTCTCGAACGGGATGACCGGCGCGACCGGGCCGAAGTGTTCGTTCGCGGCCACCGGCATCTCGTTGGTCACGTCCGACAGCACCGTCGGCTCGACGAACAGGTCGTCGTAGTCGCCGCCGGCCTCGACGGTCGCGCCGGCCGCGACGCTCTCCTCGATCAGGCCGACGATCTTGTCCCGCTGGGATTCGTTGATCACCGGCCCCACGAGGGTCCCCTCTTCGAGGGGGTCGCCGATCGGGAGGGCCCCCGCGCGGTCGGCAAGCGCCGTGACGTACTCGTCGTACAGCGACTCGTGGACGAGGTGGCGGTTGATCGAGATGCACTCCTGTCCCTGGTGGGTAAACGAGCCGAACGCGCCGGCGTCGACGGCCCGTTCGAGGTCGGCGTCCGACAGCACGACGTGGGCGTTGTTGCCGCCGAGTTCCAGCGCCGGCTCCGTGAACTGGCCGACCGCGCGCTCGCCCACCCGGCGGCCGACCTCCGAGGAGCCGGTAAAGGACATCACCGACGGGGTGGGGTGCGCGGAGAAGTGATCGCCGATCTCGTCGCCGTAGCCGGGGACGACGTTCAACACGCCGTCCGGGAGGCCGGCCGCCTCGAACAGCGCCGCGAGCACGAGTCCGCCGGTCAGCGGGGTGTTCTCGTCGGGCTTGAGCACCACGCCGTTGCCCAGCGCGATCGCGGGCGCGACGACCCGGCTCGAGAGGTACAGCGGGAAGTTCCACGGGGTGATCACCCCGACGACCCCCGCCGGTTCGCGCACGAGCAGGTTCTCCTTGCCGGGAGTGACCGACTCCGCCCGTCGCCCCCCGTCGCGCATCGCGAGGCCGGCGCCGACCTCCATCGTCCCCTGGGCTAGCTGGGTCTCGAACTGCGCTTTGAGGTCGACGCCCCCACACTCGACGGCGAACAGCGTCGCGAGGTCGTCGGCGTACTCCTCGATCAGCCGACAGGCCCGGGAGACGACCGCCGCGCGCTCCTGCGGGGGCCGCTCGGCCCACGCGTCCTGTGCGCGCTCGGCGACCGCCATCGCCTCGTCGACGTCGGCCTCGGTACCCGACGGGACCGACGTGATGGGCTCCCGCGTCGCGGGGTTCTCGACGGGAATCTCCTCGCGCTCGCCCGCGGGGACCCACTCGCCGTCGAGGTACAGGGCGTTCCACCCGTCCTCCGGCGCGATGTCGAGGTCGTCGACGCTCTCTACTTCGGTGACGCCCGATTCGGGTTCCGACATGGCCCTACCTTCAGACGAAGCGGATTTATTCGTTTGGTTGTACGAAGGCGTGGCCGGGAAAACAAACGGCGCGGGCGCGGGGCCGACTCAGGCGGCCTCCTCGCGCTCGGCGCGCTCGCGGATGACCTCGCGAAGCTGTTCGCCGTCGCGGACGTCGGCCAGTTCCTCGCGCTCGATCAGCGCGGTGCCGTCGATGGCGTCGCGCTTCGCGCGGTCGACGACGTAGACCGAACGGGTGTGGGTGATCCGGCCGATGGAGCTCATGATGCGGGCGCGCTTCTCGGCGGCTTTCGTGAGTTCGGAGTGGCCCGTGAGGACGACGTCGTCTTTGCCCCCCTCGTTCTCGCTGACGGCCTTGAACGGCGAGCGCAGCGTCGGGTGGACGCTGTAGCCCGCGCGGCTGAGCACGGCGACGACCTGCTGGTCGTCGGGGTCGGCGGCGGGGTCCTCCGGGGTCGCCTCGCTCTCGTGGACCTCGTCGGCCCCTTCGAGGACGTCCACCGGACTCGTCAGCGGCGCGTCGAACAGCTCCTCCAGGGCCATCGCCACCTCGATGGAGGCGTTCATGCCGTCCTCGTACTTCGAGACGGTCCGCCGGGAGACGCCCAGTTCGTTCGCCAGTCGGCCGAGGCTCCAGTCGCGGGCCTCGCGCTCGTCGGCCAGCAGGTCGCCGTCGATGTTGACGTACAGCCCGCCGGGCGCGGCGTAGATCAGCGGTGGCACCCCCTCGACGAACAGGTTGTACGCCGTGTCGGGGCTGAGGACGGGGACGCCGTGTCGGAAGTAGACCACGTCCGGCTTGAGGTCCTCGTCGCGGCTGCGCAGGCCGATCACCAGCGGCGTCGCTTCGAGGTAGGTGCCGAGGCGGCGCATCTCGTGGCCGGTCTCCTCGTTGAACGCGTCGATGTTGCCGAGAATCTTCACGAGGAGGAGGTCCTCGCCGCGGCGCGCGGCGACGTCGAAGCTCTTCGGTCGGATCGCACACCGGTCGCTCACCGTGAAACCCGCGTCTTCGAGCATCGCGGTGACGTTACCGACCAGTGCGGACCGGGACATAAGGGATTGTAAGTGACTCCACCTATATGAGATTTTCTCCCGTTACGTCGCGGTTGCGTCGGGCGATTCTCCGCCGCGGCGGGGACATACTTATATAGGGCTCCGGCGCGACCCCGGAATTCGACACGGCTCCGCGTCCGTCCGCGGCGCTCGTGCGCAAGGGTGTGCGTTACCCGCCCCACCGGTGTCCGATGGGTATGCCACGGGAGGACGACCCACGGCTCGACTTCACGCGAGACGTATCGAGACGCCAGGCGATGCGCGTCGGCGGGGGACTCGCCGTCTTCGGTATCGCGGCGCCCGGCGAGGCGTTCGACGCCGACCGGTTCGACGTCACGCCGCTGGCGGAGATACAGGAGGTCGAACTCGACGAGCAGGGCCTCGAGTACTTCACGATCCGGCAGGCCCGCGTGGTCCACGACCTGACGGCGCGGATCTACCCCTCCGACGAGACCGGCCCGGGCGCGCCGGAGGCCGGCGTCGTCTACTTCATCGACTCGCAGTTGAACTCGGCGTGGGGACGGGGCGAGCGGTGGTACATGGAGGGACCGTTCGCCGGGAAGGACCCGACCGACCCGTTCGAGGACGACGCGGAGGAACCAGCGGACGTCGACCCGGAGACGGAGGTCCCCTGGGCCGAACAGAACCCCTCGGAGACCCAGGGCTGGCAGTACGCGCTCGCGCCGAACGAGGCGTACGATCAGGCGATCGCGGCCATCGAGTCGTTCGTCCAGCAGGAGTACGACGCGGATTCGTTCGCGAACCTCGAAGGGGGCGAACAGGACGAGGTGGTCGCCCTCCTCGAGGAGGGGATGGTCGAGACGTTCGAGGAGACGAACGTCGATCCGGACGGCTTCTTCCTGCTGGTCCGCCAGAACACCCTCGAAGGGATGTTCTGTGACCCGACGTACGGCGGCAACCGCGAGATGGTCGGCTGGCGGCTGAAAGGGTTCCCCGGCACGCCCGGCGCGCTGGGTAGCTACCGCGGGCTGATACGGGAAGGCGAGTACGTCGAACCCGAGGAGGGCGACTACCGGAAACTCGCCGACGACGTCGAGTCGCTCGGGATCGGCGACGAGAACGAGGGGCCGGCCACCGACCAGAGCGAGGAGGGCCACGCGCACGTCCACGACGCCGCCGAGGCGGACTACCCGAACGTCGTCGACGAGGCGGCCGCCCGCGGCGAGACCGAAGCCGAGGTCGAGAGCGTCGATCTCGACGACGTCGACGACGGGGGTGAGCGCTGATGGTCCAGGAACTCGACCCCGTCGACGTGGTGACCGTCGGCGCCGGCTGGACCGGCGGCATCGTCGCGAAGGAACTCGCCCAGGCCGACTACGACGTCGTCAGCCTCGAACGCGGCGGCGAGCGCGCCACGGAGGACTTCTTCACCGTCCACGACGAACTGGGGTACGCGCTGCGGTACAAACTGATGCAGGACCTCTCGAAGGAGACGATCACCTTCCGCAACTCCGTCGACGAGGTCGCCCTGCCGATGCGCCGCTACGGCGCCTTCCTCCCCGGGAGCGGCGAGGGCGGCGCGGGCGTCCACTGGAACGGCCAGACGTGGCGCTTCCTCCCCTACGACTTCGAGATCCGTTCGCGAACGGTCGACGAGTACGGCGAGGAGAAGATCCCCGAGAACATGCAACTACAGGACTGGGGGATCAGCTACGAGGAACTCGAACCGTACTACGACACGTTCGAGTACACCGCCGGCATCGCCGGCGAGGCCGGCAACGTCGAGGGCGAGACCCAGGACGGCGGCAACCCCTACGAGGGGCCCCGCGGGCGGGACTACCCGCTGCCGCCGATGGTCGAGACGCCGGTGCTCGGCCGGTTCAAGGAGGCGGCCGCGGCGCTGGGCTACGAGCCGTTCCAGGCGCCGTCGGCCAACCTCACCGAGTCGTACACCAACCCGGACGGCGTCCAGCAGGGCCAGTGCGAGTACTGCGGCTACTGCGAGCGGTTCGGCTGCGAGTGGGGCGCGAAGGCCTCGCCGATCACGACCGTCTTGCCGGCCGCCCGCGAGACGGGTAACTTCGAACTCCGCACGCACGCCGACGTGGTCGACCTGCTGTACGACGAGGACGAGGGGGAGGTCTCCGGCGTCCGGTACGTCGACCGAAAGACCGACGAGGTGTACGAACAGCCCGCCGAGGTCGTCGCGCTGACGGCGTACGTGCTCAACAACGTCCGACTGCTGTTGCTGTCGGGGATCGGCGAGCCGTACGACCCCGAGACGGGCGAGGGCGTCGTCGGGAAAAATTACTGCTACCAGAACTTCGCCGCCAGCGCCCGCGGCTTCTTCGACGACGAGAACTGGAACCTCTACATGGGCGCCGGGGCGCTCGGCGCCTCGTTCGACGACCTCAACGGCGACAACTTCGACCACGCCGATCTGGACTTCCTCCACGGCGGCAACGTCGCCTGCAACCAGACCGGCGACCGCCCGATCGCGAACAACCCCGTCCCCGAGGGGACGCCGTCGTGGGGTTCGGAGTTCAAAGCCCGGAGCGTCGAGTACTACCACAGTTCGGTCGCGGTCGCCTGTCAGGGCGCGGTGCTCCCGTTCCGGGAGAACTACCTCGACCTCGACCCCACCTACACCGACCAGTACGGCCGGCCGCTGTTGCGGATGACGTTCGACTGGCGCGAGCAGGACCGCAACCTCGTCGAGCACGTCGGTCCCCAACTGGAGGAGGTCGTGCGGGAGATGGGCGCCGACACGGTCGACGCCACCACGACGCTGGAGGGGAGCTTCGACATCGTCCCCTACCAGTCGACGCACAACACCGGCGGCGCGATCATGGGCGCCGACCCCGAGGCGTCGGTCGTCAACGACTACCTCCAGTGCTGGGAGGCCGACAACCTGTTCGTCCCCGGCGCGTCGGCGTTCGCACACAACAGCGGCTACAACCCGACGGGAACCGTGGGCGCGCTCGCGTTCCGCGCCGCCGAGGGGATCGAGGAGTACCTCGAGGACCCCCGGCCGCTGGCGAGCGCCTAGGCGTCCGAAACCCGTTACTCCCTCCGGCCACTACCCGACGGCGATGACCGTCGTCGGGCTGGACGACACCGACTCCCGCGAGCGCGGGATGTGTACGACCTACGTCGCGAGCCGCGTCGCCGACGACCTGCGCGAGGCGGGTGCCGTCGAGCGACTGCTCCTCGTCCGGCTCAACCCCGCGGTCGAGCACAAGACCCGGGGCAACGCCGCGCTGGCGATCCACGCCGACTGCGACGCCGAGACCGCCTTCGCCGTCGCCCGCGACGCCCTCGAATCGCTCGCGGAGACCGCCGACGAGCGGACCAACCCCGGCCTCGTCGTCGCCGCCCACGACCCCGCCGACGCCCCGCCGGCCGTCCGCGCGTTCGCCCGCGAGGCCGTCCGCGACCACCACGAGATCGCCGACGCCGCGGCGCTGATCGACGCCGCCGGCTACCGCGGCTGGGGGCTGGGCAACGGCCGCGGTCGGATCGGCGCGCTCGCGGCCGTCGGCGCGTGGGCGGCGTTCGACGAGTGGACCTCCGAGTACATCTCCTACCGCGACCCCGCCCGGTGGGGGACCGAGCGGGACGTCGACGTCGACAGCGTCTTCGCGGCCGCGGACGCCGGCTACCCCACGGTCTGGGACACCGTCGACCGCGGCGAGGGCGAGCCCGTCTGTGTCCCCCACACGCCGGGGCCGATCCTCCACGGGATCCGCGGCGACGACCCCGAGGCCGTCCGCGCCGTCGCCGCCCGGATCGAGAGCGAGCCGGTCGAGCGCGCCCGGCTGTTCGTCACGAACCAGGGGACCGACGCCCACCTCCGGGACGCGGCGCTCGCCGACGTCCGCGACCGCCGGGCCTACCGCGTCGACGGTCGGGTCGCCTCCGACCCCGAAACCCGCCGCGGCGGCCACGTCTTCTTCGACCTCGCCGACGGCGACGCGCGCCTCCAGTGTGCCGCCTTCGAGCCCACCAAGCGGTTCCGCGACCGCGTGCGCGCGCTGCGCGTCGGCGACCGCCTCACCGCCTGCGGCGAGGTCGCCCGCGGGACGCTCAAACTCGAGAAGTTCGCCGTCCGCGACCTCGTGCGCACCGAGCGGGTGACGCCGACGTGCCCCGACTGCGGGCGGACGATGGAGAGCGCGGGCCGCGACCAGGGCTACCGGTGTCGCGACTGCGGGACGCGCACCGCCGAGAAGGCGACGGCGCCGCTGGACCGCGACCTCGAACCGGGGTGGTACGAGGTGCCGCCCTGCGCCCGCCGCCACGTCGCGAAGCCGCTGGTCCGGGGCGGCTTCGACGCGCCGACCCACCCCGAGCGCTGACGGCGGCCGGTCCGCGGGAACGTCCTCGCGGCGCTGTGTGCGGGTGCGGGGGTCGCGGTGCGGGGCCGAGCCGCGTGGAAAACGTCTACCGGAGGCTGACGCCCTGCCGGGCGAGGAACTTGCTGGCCTGCTTGATCTCGACGGGGCTGCCGATGATCCGGCAGTACTCCTCGTTCTCGGGGAAGATCGTCACGGTGAACCGGTTGTCGAGCTGCGTTTCGAGGCCGTCGATGGCCTCCTGCGGGAGAACGATCTGAGTGCTGTCACGCAGCCGCGACGGATCTGGCATTCCTACGCTCGGAGGATCACCTGCCCGGCGTTTATGTGTGTCGAAGTCAGTTTGCATCGGTAACGGTCCACGAAGTTGAAAGTTTCCGACCGGCGAGCCCTCGGGCGATCGCGGCCTACCACTTCGCCTCGTCGGTCCCCTCCGACTCCTCCGGGGCGTCGGTCGAGTCGACGAACGTGAACGTCTCGTCCTCGTCGCCGTCCCCGGCCGGCGCCTCGTCGAAGGGGTTCTCGCGGTCCTCGACCGGATCCGTCGGCACCGTGTGATCCAGTTCGACGTCCGCGTCCGTCTCGAACTCGTCGAGGTCGGCCGACAGCCGCGCGGCCTGCTCGGAGAGGGCACTGGCCGACTGGCTCACCTCGGTGAGCGCCGTCGTCTGCTCCTCGCCGGCGGCCGCGACCGTCTCGGCTTCGGCCGTGGTCTCCTCGGAGATGGTCGAGGCCTCGTCGACCATCGAGACGACCTCCTGGGTCGAGGCCGCCTGCTGTTCGGTGGCGGCCGAAATCTCTTGAACGCCGTCGTTGGTCTCCTCCGCGTAGGCCGCGATCTCTTCGAGCGCGTCGACGGCCTCCTCGACGGCGTCGCGGTGATCGGCGATCCGCTGGCTCGTACGCTGGACCTCCTCGGCCGTGCGGTCGGTCTGGGCCTTGATCTCCTCGATGCGGTCCTCGATGTCCTCGGCGGTCTCTTTGGTCTCCGAGGCGAGGTCCTTGACCTCGCTGGCGACGACCGAGAAGCCCTCGCCCGCGTCGCCGCTGTCGTTGCGCGAGGCCTCGATGTTGGCGTTCAGCGCCAGCATGTTGGTCTGGCCGGCCACCTCGCCGATGAACTCGACGAGTTCGTCGATCCGGTCGATCTCGTCTTCGAGCGTCTCGATCTCGTCGACGGCGTCCTCGGCTTCCGCCTCGATCGCGTCCATCCCCTCGATGGCGTCGCCGGCGGCCTCCCGGCCCTGCCGGCCCGTCTCGGCGGTCCGCCGGGCGAGGCTCGCGACCTGGTTCGAGGAGGCGGCGATCTGCTCGGTCGTCGTCGACAGCCCGTCCATCTCGCCGTTGATCGCCTGAAGGTTCTCGTTCTGGCGCTCGGCGCCGTCGGAGATCTCCTGGATCGATTCGGCGACCTGCTGGCTCGCGGCGTGGACCTCCTCGGTGCTGGCGGTGACCTCCTCGCTCGAGGCGGCGACCTCCGTCGCGAACTGCGACAGCCGCTCTGCGGTCTCCTCGAGTTGCGCGACCATCCGGTTGAACTCGACGGCGATCTCCGACATCGCCTCGTTCTCGCTCTCGGGGTCGAGCCGGCGGGTGAGGTCGCCCTCGGCGCACTCGCGCATCACGCTCCGGTACTCGTCGGCCTTCTGTTCGAGGTGACGGTTCAGCCGGGCGGTCTCGTCGCGGGCCTGCTCGGCCTGCTCGCGGGCCCGCTGGACCTCCCGGATCTGCTCGCGCAGCGAGACGCGCATGCTGTCGAACGCGTCGTAGAGCTGGCCGATCTCGTCGACGCGGCTCGTCTCCAGTTCGGCGTCGAGGTCGCCCGCTTCGAGTTTCCGTGCCTGCTCGGCCAGCCGACCGAGCGAGCGGGTCGTGTTGCGCCCGACGACGGCGCCGACGAAGCCCAGCCCGAGCACCGAGAACGCCACCAGCGCGAGCACCGACTGCGTGATGTCGTCCTGGAGCGCGTAGGCCGCCTCGACCGGGACGTGGGTCATGACGACCCAGTCGGCCCCCGGCACCGGCGCGAAGCCCATGGCCATCACCGAGGAGTGGCCGTGGCCGCCCATCTCCATCTCGACGTAGTCCGTCTCGCCGTCGATCCCGCGATCGACCGCCATCGACTCCACTTCAAACTCGTCTTCAGCCCCCATATTTTGGGTGTTTATATCCTCGCGATGATGACTCATCACGACGGTCCCGCGCTCGTCGACCACGTGCGTGAACGCGCCGTCCGCGGTCGACGGCCGTTCGAGCTGGCCGGTCTGGGCCTCGAGGTCGATGACCACGACGATCGCCCGCCCGTCGTTGTCGGGGACCTGACTGACGAACGCGACCGCCGGCGCGTCGATCACCGGGTCGTGGTACGGGTGGGTCACGGTCGTCGGCGACCCCTCGTCGAACGCGAGGCCGTCGACCGTCCACTCGACCTCCGCGTCGGCGTAGGCGCTCGCCGCGACGCCGCTCTCGCTGCTCTCGAGGACCGTCCGGGTGCCCCGATCGTAGTAGTGGATGGCGGCGACGGACGCGGGCGCCTCGGCGCGTTCGGCTTCGAGGTACGGCCCGATGGCCGTCTCGTCGCCGGCCCGGACGACGTCGGTCTCGGCGAGGTGACGCGACGTGGCCTCGGTACGGTCGACCCACTCCGCCAGCGTGTTCGCCTGCAACACCGTCGACCGCTCCATGGTCTCCTCGGTGCTCTCCTCGAGTGCCGTCCCGGTCTGGACGTAGATGATGCCACCGATCGCCGCGATCACCACGACGACGGCCAGAAACAGGACCGCCAGTTTGAGCGAGAAGCTCCCCTTGAGACGTCGAATCGGCGATAACGTACTGCTGTCGCTCATGTTCGCCTATGCCGAGACACTCACGTGATAAAAAACTAACCTTGAACAGTTATAACATGATCGTTGATACTTTTTCGGCCGGCGGCCGTCGCCGGCCGCCCGCGCGGATCGCCGTCCAGTACGGCGATTTTTTCGGGCCGGATGGGTCGAAAGTGTTTTTCGGCGGGGCCGGCTGGGCCTAGACACATGGGGCTCGAGGAGGAGATCGAGGCAATCGAGGAGGAGATCGCCAACACGCCCTACAACAAGTCGACGGAGGCCCACATCGGCCGCCTGAAAGCCAAACTCGCCGAGAAAAAAGAGAAACTCGAGAACCAGTCGTCGGCCGGCGGCGGCCACGGCTACGCCGTCGAGAAGACCGGCGACGCGACGGTCGCGCTGGTGGGCTTCCCGAGCGTCGGCAAGTCCTCGCTGCTGAACGCGCTGACCAACGCCGACTCCGAGATCGGCGAGTACGAGTTCACCACCCTCGACGTCAACCCGGGGATGTGCAAACACAGGGGGGCGAACATCCAGATCCTCGACGTGCCCGGGCTGATCGAGGGCGCCGCCTCCGGCCGCGGCGACGGCCAGCAGGTGCTCTCGGTCGTTCGCAACGCCGACCTGATCGTCTTCGTCCTCTCGGTGTTCGAGATCGAGCAGTACGACCGCCTCCGCGAGGAACTGTACGACATCAAGATCCGCGTCGACGAGCAGCCCCCGCGCGTGACCGTCCGCCCCAAGCACAAAGACGGCATCAAGCTCACCTCGAGCGCCGACCAGGACCTAGACGAGGAGACGATCAAGGACGTCCTCCGCGAGCACGGCTACGTCAACGCCGACGTCAACCTCGGCGAGCGCGTCGACATCGACCGGCTCATCGACGGCCTGATGGACAACCGCGAGTACATCCCCTCGATCACCTGCGTCAACAAGGTCGACCTCATCGACCCCGACTACAAGGAGACCGTCGACGAGCGACTGCGCGAGCGCGACCTCGACCCCGAGGAGGTGACGTTCATCAGCGCCGAGGCCGAGCGGGGACTGGAGGCGTTCAAAGACCGGATGTGGGAGAACCTCGGGCTCATCCGGGTCTACATGGACAAGCCCGGCCGCGGCGTCGACTGGGACGAACCGCTGGTGGTCGAGGCGGGCGCGACCGTCGCCGACGCGGTCGAGAAACTCGGCGGCGACTTCGAGGAGCGCTTTCGCTTCGCCCGCGTCTCCGGCCCGAGCGCGACCCACGACGAACAGCAGGTCGGCGACGGCCACGTCCTCGAAGACGGCGACGTCCTGAAGCTGATTCTGCGCCGCTGACCCCCGCGGCCGGGCCGGAAGGCGCTCCATAACTAACCCGCTCGGCGGGGCGCTCTCGCCCGATGACGCGCGTCCCGGGAGTGAACGGGCGGACGAACGGGCGAACCGGATCCCAATCGCAATCGCGGGGGCCGCTGGCGGCCGCGCGGGAGGTACTCGACCCCCGCGTCGGCGGGGCCCGCGCGGCGCTCGAACGGCCGGATCGGATCGACCCGCCGTACGAGCGCTGGCTCGACGACGCCCTCGCGGCGCTGTTCCGGCCGGTCGAGGCCGACGGCTTCTGGGACGACGAGGCGGGGCGGTTCGTCCGCGCGCTGTGCTGGACGCCGACCGCCGACGGCCTCGCCTGGGCGCCCCCGCGGGGGCGGGGCTTCCCCCACGGCCCGCTCGCGACGATGGGCGCGATGGCGTGGCGCGATTCGCCGGCCGGCACCGACGCCTACGACGCGAAGCTGCGCCGCCAGCTCGCGGCCTGCCGGCGGCTGGTCGCCGAGGAGCGGTACGCCGACCGCCGCGAGGCGGCCGTCCTCGGGCCGCTGCTCGACGCGTTCGCCCGCGCCGGGACGCGCTTCGGCGACGAGTGGCTCGACGCCGCCCGCGAGTGCTTCGAACGCACGCGCGGCTGCGCGTTCGAGCGCGCGGCCGACGGACTGGTGCTGGCCGGCTGGGCGACCCTCGCCGAGCGGACGGGCGACCGCGAGGTCCGCGCGGCGCTCTCGGAGGCGCTGGGGCTGATCGACGGCGCCCGGGGGGCCGACGACCCCCTCGGGCTGGCCGCCCCGGCGGGGCGGCGCCACCGCCACGAGCAGTACGCCTGCTGGGGGCTGGCCCGCGCGGCGGCCGTCACCGACCGGCGCGACGCCCTCGACGCCGTCGAGGCCGCCCTCGAACGCGCGATCGACCGCCGGCTGCGCGGCGACGGGGCCTTTCTCGCGACGACAGCGCCGCTGGGGCGCCGGCTGAGCGACCGCGCGCTCGAACTCGTGGGGGCGCCGCCGGGACGCTGGCGCGTACTGTTCGCCGCAGACCAGACGGCGTTTGCGACCGCGGTCGCCGAGTACGCCGCCGCGGGCGGCGAGTACGGCTACGAGCGCGAGGTGGCGGCCGCGATGGGCTGGCTCGCCGCCACCAACCCCCTCGGCACCGATCTGCGGTCGGTCACCGGGCTGGGCGTCCCGCTGCGGGCGGTGGCGACCGACGGCCGGATCGACCTGCCGCGCCACCGCTTCGTGGGCGTCCACGAGGTCGGCACGCTCGTCGCCGCGCTGACGCACCTCACCGCGGGCGCGCTCGCCGACGACCGCGCCGTCGGCGACGCCTACGCCCGCGCCGCCGGCGAGCGCGACACCGCCGAGTGGGAGGTCACGGACGCGAGCGACTGAGGCGGCGGCGGGCAGACGGGTGCCCCGCCGGACACCGCGCGACTACGATCATTTTTACCGTTGCAGGAGAAACTGCCAACGTATGTCCGAATTCGGGGCGCTATCACTGGTTCCCCCGCTGCTCGCGATCGTGCTCGCGATCTGGACGCGCCGGCCGATCCTGTCTCTGTTTCTCGGGATCTGGTCCGGCGGCGTCATCGTCACCGGGGGGATCGGGATCGATCAGACCTTCGACTGGATCGTCGAGGCGATCATCGCCGACGACGGCTTCCACGTGCAGATCCTCCTGTTCACGCTGCTGCTCGGTTCGGGCGTCGCGCTGATCTGGCGGCTCGGCGGGGCGGTCGCCGTCCGGGACTGGGCGACCACCCGGCTCCAGACCCAGCGCACCGTCGGTCTGGCGACGTGGATCCTCGGCATCCTCATGTTCTTCGACGACTACGCCAACACGGCCATCGTCGGCTCCACGATGCGCGAAATCTCCGACGAGATGCGCATCTCCCGCGAGAAGCTCTCGTACATCGTCGACTCGACGGCCGCGCCCGTCGCGACGCTCGTCATCTCGAGCTGGGTCGCGTTCCAGCTCTCGCTGATCAGCAGCGCCTACAGCGACCTCGGGGTCAGCGAGGAGGCGCCGACGGCGTTCCAGACGTTCGTACAGTCGATCCCGTACAACGTCTACGCGCTGCTGGCGATCCTCATGGTCGGCATCGTCGTCTACACCCGCCGGGACTACGGCGAGATGCTCGACGCCGAACACCGCTCGTGGCGCCACGGCGAGGTCAACCGCGCCGGCGCCCAGCCGCTGCAGAAGGTGCAGGCGGACCTCGGCGAGCCGGTCGACGACCGCCCGATGCTGCGGACGTTCTTCGCGCCGATCCTCGTGTTGATCGCCGTCACGCTGTCGAGCGCCGCCTGGACCGGCTACGTGGCGTGGGTAGACCAGCAGCTCGAAGCGGGGGCGACGGCGTCGCTCAGCGCCGCCGCAGCCGAGGACGGGCTCGCGACGGTGCTGGTCGACGTCGTCGGCCTCGGCGACTTCGCCGTCGCGCTCATCTGGGGTTCGTTCGCGATGGTCGCGACCGGGATGGCCGTCGGGCTGGTCTACGACCTCGTCGACGTCGACGAGGCCGTCGAGACCGTCCTCGACGGCTTCGGCATCATGCTCACCGCGGTGACGGTGCTCGTCCTCGCGTGGACGATCAGCACCGTCGCCGAGACCCTCGGCACCGGCGAGTACGTCGCCGGCGCCGCCGAGGGGGTCGTCTCGCCGGCGATCCTCCCGGTGATCGTCCTCTTCGTCGCCACGTTCATCGCGTTCACGATGGGGTCGTCGTGGGCGACGATGGGGATCGTGACGCCGATCTCGATCTCCGTCGCGTACGAACTGACCGGCGGCTTCGAGGTCATGCCGGTCATCGTCGGCGCCGTCTTCTCCGGGGCGATCGCCGGCGACCACACCTCGCCGATCTCCGACACCACGGTCCTCTCGTCGACGTTCACCGGCGCGGACCTGATCGACCACGTCCGCACCCAGATCTACTACGCCGGGACGGTCCTCGTCGTGGTCGTGGTCTGTTACCTGCTGTACGGCTACCTCGGCGTGCCCCCGAGCGTCTACCTCCCGCTGGGGGCGGTGTTGCTCGTCGGCCTCGTCTACGGCCTCTCGGAACTCGACGCGGCCCGCAAGGGGATCTCCCCGATCGCCTCCGCCGTCGAGCCGGAGGTCGACCGCGACGAGGAGGCCGAGGCCGGCGCCCACGGCGCCGAGTAAGCGCCCGTCCGCGGTCGCGGTCGAGGCGTTGACCGCCTTCGCTACCCTTTTCCCGCCCGCACGAGACCTATCCCGTATGGACGGAACGCTCGACCACGTCATGATCCGGGTGTCGGACCTCGAGGAGTCCCTCGACTGGTACGGGACACACCTCGACTACGAGGAGAAAGACCGCCACGAGGGCGACGGCTTCACCATCGTCTACCTCGGCCCCGAGGAACTCGGCGAGGAGGGGGCGATGCTCGAACTCACCCACAACGAGGGCGAGACGCCCGAACTCGGCGACGCGTGGGGCCACATCGCCGTCCGCGTCCCCGAGGGCGAACTCGAGGCCCACTACCAGCAGCTCATGGACGGGGGCGTCGAGGACTACCGCGACCCCGAATCCTGCGGCGGCCGCTACGCGTTCGTCAAAGACCCCGACGGCCACGAGGTCGAACTCGTCCAGCGCGACCCCGACCTCCCGACGTGGTCGCTCGACCACACGATGATCCGCGTCGAGGACGCCGACGAGGCGCTGGGCTTTTGGACCCGCAAGTTCGAGTACGTCGAGACCGGCCGCTGGGAGGCCGACACGTTCGCGAACTACTTCGTCGAACCCGAAGACGCCGCCGACGAGGCGATGTCGGTCGAACTCACCTACAACTACGACGGCCGCAGCTACGAGATGGGCGACGCGTGGGGCCACCTCTGTGTCCGCGTCGACGACCTCGGCGAGGACTGGGAGCAACTGCTGGTCCGCGAGGCCGCCGACTACCGCGACCCCGCGAGCAACGACGACATGTACGCGTTCACGACGGACCCCGACGGCCACGAGATCGAACTGCTCGAACGCGACCCCGAGGCCGAGTCGCTGTTCCCCTTCTGAGCGCCCGCTCACTCCCGCTCGCGTTCGGCCGGCCGGACGTTCCGATTCGACCGGAACAGGTTGGCCGGGTCGTACGCCGCCTTCAGTTCGGCGAGGCGGTCGAAGTTGGCGCCGTAGGTCGCCCGGAGGCGCTCCTCGTCGGCGTCGGCGGACTGGAAGTTGACGTAGTTCCCGCCCGTCGAGAACGGCCGGAGCCGCGCCCACGCGTCGCGGATCCACTCTTCGAACGCCGCCGCGCGGGGTTCCTCCGGCTCCCACTTGCCGGCCGCGCCGTAGACGAAGCGCGCGTCGCGGTTGCCGACGGCCCCGTCGTCCGGCGCGCGCTCGTTGAGCGCCCCGCCGACGTGTGCGACGACGAGTTGCGCCTCCGGGATCGGACACTCGCCGCCCAGATCCCGCACGGTCGACAGGAGCCCCTCGTCTAGCTCGGCGGCGAACTCCGTCTTCCAGTAGTAGTGGTGGCCCTTCGGCTGGGTCCCGTCGAGGTACGACTGGAGCGTCGTGTACGGGTGCGCCCGCAGTCGGTCCACGAGGGGGTCGCCCAGCGCGCGGATCGGGGCCAGCGCCTCGTCGGCGTCCTCGCGGGCGCCGCTGTAGCAGACGGTCATGGCGCAGATCAGTTC
Organism: Salinilacihabitans rarus; assembly: GCF_024296665.1. Lineage (NCBI taxonomy): Archaea > Methanobacteriati > Methanobacteriota > Halobacteria > Halobacteriales > Natrialbaceae > Salinilacihabitans > Salinilacihabitans rarus. Next base: position 1,702,165 of record NZ_CP100762.1, read on the forward strand.
GCCGTGCCACGCCTCGGGGACGAACGGCGCCGGCGGGGCCCGGCGCACGATGAGGAACGCCGTCAGCGTCCGGGGTGCGTCGGCGGTGAGGGCGCGGTAGGCCGCGAGGACCTCGTCGGCCCGCTCGAACGGCCAGGCGACGAGCCCGCCGTAGACCGTCGGGCCGACGTCGTGGAGCCGGAACGTGAACGACGTGACGACGCCGAAGTTGGCGCCGGCGCCGCGGACGGCCCAGAAGAGGTCCGGGTTCGCCGCGCGGCTGGCCCGGCGGACCCGCCCGTCGGCGGTGACGATCTCGACCGCGAGCAGGTTGTCGACCGTCCAGCCGAACCGGCGGGTCAGGTAGCCGAAGCCGCCGCCGAGAGTCAGGCCGGCCAGCCCCGTCTCGGAGACGAACCCCAGCGGCGTGGCGAGGCCGTGCAGTTGCGTCTCGCGGTCGACGTCGCCGAGCAGGCAGCCGGCCTGGGCCGTCGCGGTCCGCGCGGCGGGGTCGACGACGACCCCGCGGAGGGCGGACAGGTCGACGGTCAGGCCGCCGTCGACCAGCGCCGTCCCCGCGATGTTGTGGCCGCCGCCGCGCACCGAGAGCGCGAGGTCGTGCTCGCGGGCGAAGTCGACCGCGGCGACGACGTCGGCCGTGCCCGTCGGGCGCACGACGAGCGCCGGCGTCTTCTCGATCATGCCGTTCCAGAGCCGGGTCGCGTCCGCAAAGCCCGCGTCCGCCGGCACCAGCACCGGCCCGCGGGTCCGCCGGCGCAGCGCGTCGACCGCCCCCTCGGGGAGCGTGGTCGTCGCCCCCTCGCGGGTGGCGACGGTCAACTGCGTCACGGCGCCCCCCGCCCGGTGTGCGCCCGCGTCAACGCTCGCGGGCCGGCCGTCCGGTCGCGCGCCTCGCGTCCGTCCGTCTCGCGGTCGTCCCGTGTCGTGCGTGTCATCGTCTTCCTCCGGCGCGCACGCACGACGGGTCCCACCCCCGGTCCGGCCGCGGCGCGCGCGAGCGTCCGTACGGGCGCCACCGGGAGGTAGCTATCCGCTGCCGGCACGGCAGGGGCTGCCGTCCGTGCAGCCGGTGCCCGGTCGGTGCGGCCGCCGGCCCGCCGGCGGAGCCGTCGACTTTTGTCGGTCGCCCGCCTCTCCTCGCGCGTGACCGATCCCCTGTACCTCGACGACCCGACGCGACTCGACTGCGAGGCGACCGTCGAGCGCGTCGTCGACGACCGCGTCGTGCTCGACCGCACGTGCTTTTACCCCGAGGGCGGCGGCCAGCCGGCCGACACGGGCGTGCTCCGCGCCGGCGACGAGACGTGGCGCGTCGTCGACGTCCAGAAGCGCGATACGATCTACCACCACCTCGCGGGCGACGGCGCGCCGCCGACGGCCGGGACGACCGTCGCGGGCGCCGTCGACGCCGACCGCCGGCGGGCCCACAGCCGCTACCACACGGCCCAGCACCTGCTCTCGGCGCTCCTGCTCGCGGAGTACGACGCCGCCACGACCGGCAATCAGCTGTACGCCGACCGCGCGCGGCTGGACTGTCGGTACGAGCGCTTTACCGACGACGACCTCGCGGCCATCGAGACCCGGCTGAACGAACTGGTCGACGCCGACCTCCCCGTGCGGTGGTACACCCTCGACCGCGCGGTCGCCGAAAACCGGCTCGACCCCGAGCGGACGCGCCTCGACCTCCTGCCGGACTCGATCACCGAGGTGCGCATCGTCGAGATCGGCGACGCCGACGACCCGTTCGACCGGACCGCCTGCGCGGGCACGCACGTCGAGCGCACGGCCGAGATCGGCCGCGTCGCGGTGACCGGCCGCGAGACCCGCGGCCCCGAGGAGGAGCGGGTGCGGTTCCGGCTCGCGGACGCCTGAGCGTCGCCGGTCGCGGGCGCGTTCGGGACCGGCTGGCCGCCTTCGTAGCCGCCTGCCCGCACCGTTCCCCTCGCTCGAACCGCCCGCAGTCGGTGCGTGCGGGCTCCGACTCGCGCTCGCCGCGCTCGGGAGTCTCGTACAGTTCGCCCGCGTCCGCGGCAGCGCCGCGGACGCGGGCGGGTCGTGACACGGGGGAGAGGGAGGGCCCGAGAGCGGGTGATCGGTCGGTACGGGCGACGAACTGAACGGTTTCGTCGCCTCCGAAGTCGGTCGCGAAACACTCTCCGTGGCCCGCCTCGTCACACCGGTATGGCCACGACCATCACGACGCCCGATGCGGACGAGACGTGTGCGTACTGTGGCTCCCGTATCTTCGACCACGACCCGATCTGTGTGCGTGATTGCACCGCCGATTGCGGCTCGCCGGCGTACTTCTGTAACTACGCCTGTCTCTCGGCGTCCGTCGACGAGAACGACCTGACGGCAGGAAACGCGTGTGAGTGGTCGCCCGGTGACGGCGATCGGTGCTAGTCGAGGTGTGTCGGTACGGTTGCAGGCCGTCCGTTTCACCTCGTCGCTCTTTTACCGCATTCGTCGGCCGACTTCCGTCCGCACTGCAGGCGCGGGCCGCTCGTCGAGCGTCCCACACGCGCGACTGCTGTCGTCGGTGATCTCCACCCACGGGGAGCCGTCACCGGGCGAGATGCGACCAGTTCTCTTCGGGGACCAGTTCCGTTCCACCGCAGCAGCCACACTCGTCCGGCGGCTCGTACTGGTGCTCGCCGTCGGCCGACGACGCGACCGTACCGGCGTGCATCGTCTGACACGCCGTGCACACGTACTTTTCCGGGCGTTCTGGGGCGTGAGCCATGTTCCCACTTACCCGCGCCAGCGGTATATAGCCCGGGCGTGCCGCCGGGGCCACGCGCTCCGCGACGACTGGCCGTCCCGACGGCGGTTTCAGGCGGGCTGTCGCGGGTCCGTTCCCTCCCGCCGCACGCGGTCGGCCACCGTTCGGCGAGTCGGCTCGCGGACCTGCCAGACGTTATTCCGGTCGGGCGCGTACACCCGACATGAGTGACCCGACCGACGAACCCGATTCGAAAGATGCGGAAGTTGCAGCCGCGGCCGGCGATGATCCGGACGCGTTCCTCGCGCTCGTCCCGCACTTCTATCGGGGCAGCGTGAGTCAGGCGACCAGCGCACAGGATCGACTCGACCGGACGACCGACTGGGCGATCACCCTGATCGCCGCGTTGCTCTCGATCGTGTTCGCAAGCGAGGGGACGCCGGCGTATCTCCTGTTGATCGGGCTGTTGCTGCTGAGTATGTTCCTCTTCTTCGAGGTCCGTCGCTACCGGTTCTACGACGTCTGGCGTTCGCAAGTCCGGTTCGTTCAGGAGAACGTCTTCGCGAACGCGTTCGATCCCGCGGACGCCGAACTCCACCCCCACTGGCGCGAAGCGATCGGCGACGACCTCCGCCAACCGACGTTCAAGGTCACGTTCCTCGAAGCCCTGTCCCGTCGGCTCCGTCGGGTGTACGCGCTGCTCTTCGTCGTCGTCGGGCTCGCCTGGGTCTCCAAGATCACCCTCTTTACCCCCGAGGCACGGTGGACCGAGGCGGCGGAGCTCCCGGGCGTCCCCGGGTCGGTCGTCGCGACGGCGCTGGCCCTGTTCTACGTCACGGTCGTGGTGGTCGCGTTCTGGCCGGGCAGACGCGAGGCGAAAGGCGAAATCCACGGCGTCGAGCCCGGCCGGTGGAAGGAGACGGACGACGAGCGACGATAACCCGGTCCGCTCGCGAGCGCCACGGAGCGTGGCGGGTCGGCGCCTGTCACGCCTGCTCGGACCTGCGGCGTTCGCCGACACGGAGTCACTCGACCGTACAACCGAACGGACCGTCACGGAGGGCCGTACAACAACATCAACCGTCTCCTCCGCGTACGCATCACCATGCCCGAACACGATGCCATGCAGAGACACACGTTTCAAACGATCGACGGCGTCGAGGCGCGTATCACTCTCGACCCCGGCGAACTCTTTCTTGATCTGCCGGTACAGACGCCGCGTTACATTCGCGTTCAGGAGGGCGATCGGATACAGGAGGGGGACGTGCGCACGCAGACGAGAGAGACGATGGACTCGCAAACGCTCTCGGAGTGGACGATCGACGACATTTCGGTCGACGCCGTCACGGGAACCCACGTCGAGACCGGAGAGTCCCGGGAGTGGGATCGGGAGTGGTTGATCCAGCACCTCGGGACCGGCGGCTTCAGCGTCGAACTGACCGACTTCAACCGGGTGAGCGTGAGCGAAACGACCGGACTGCGGCCGGCTCAGAGCGACGCCCAGTCCGGGACGGTCGCCCCTCACGTGATCGTGACCGCGTACGGGAACGACGGCCAACGGTTCACACAGTTGTACTCCGCCACCGAGGCCGACGATTGGGACTCGCTCCGGCTCGTAGATCAGGATCGCCACGTCCGGGAGTTCAGCGAGGAGCTCCGGGAGAGGTTCGATGCAGCCGTCGCGCGGGCAATCGAGTTAGAACAGCGGTATCACTGACCGGTGCTCGATTCGGGGGCCGACCGTCGTGTCCCCCGTTCGGCGAGTCGCCTCGGTGTGGACGGTGCCGGACGGGCGACGACCCTGCTTTCGTATCGACCAGCCGGAACCGTTCTGTGCTGCCCCCGGCGGCAATCTCGACGAGGACGGGACGCGAGTACGTGTACCCTGGTCCGTCCGGCCTCTTTCGGTGTCAGTGCCTCTATCTTTCTGCACGAAGGGAATCCCGCCGTTTACGGCGAGGAGGATGTCACTCGCAGACGTAAGCTACCCCGGACAGCTATTGAGGTGGCCGGTGGAGTGGCCGGCATGGTCGATCTGGACAACGTGGACCGGGGTATCCTGCACGAACTCCAGCTCGATGCACGGAACCGCACGGCCCAACAGATCGCCGACAAGGTCGACGTCTCTGCGAGTACGGTTCGCAACCGGATCGCGCAACTCGAATCCGCCGGGGTCATCGAAGGCTATCATCCGAAAATCGACTACGAGACGGCTAACCTGCCGCTCCAGCTCTTGTTCGTCTGTACGGCACCGCCGACGGAACGAGCAGCGATGGTCGAGCAGATACTCGACGTTCGCGGGGTCGTCGATGTTCGAGAGACGCTGACCGGACGCCAAAACCTGTACGTGGAAGCCGTCGGAACCGGAACGGCCGACACCGGTCGTATCACCGACGCCCTCCACGAGATCGGCCTCTCGATCGAGAGTTCGGAGATCCTGCGCCAGCGCCGGGTGCAACCGTTCGACCACTTCTTCTACACCGACCCGTACGACGGTGAACAGGGTGCCCGAGAGGAGTAGGCGCACGCACACGGTTTCTGACTCGTTGTAAGATTCGCAATCCCGAGGGGGAAAAATACGGGAAGTCACACGCGCTCGTGTGGCAACCGCGATCGGTCGCCCCCAAACTGCGTTTTTCACAACGAGAAAATTATATGATGAACAACACTTATCCGAGCGGGGGCCCACGGTATTCGTATGGCTACCTCTCCCCACGAGATCGAAACACTGGCAACGGAGCGAGCGAACAACACCACGATCTTCACGACGCTCGCCGAGCCGCGACGTCGATTCAGCCTTCGATATCTTCGGGCCGCCGACACGCCGATCAAAGTGGGCGATCTGGCAGCGGAAATTGCGGCGTGGGAAAGCCGCCGGACGGCGGCCGGCCGACCGGATGGCGACGTCGACCGGATCGAAGTCGCTCTCGTACACAATCACCTGCCGTCGATGGACGACGTGGGGTTTATCGAATACGATAGCAGCCGGGGGACGGTGGCCTTAACCGACCACGATGACCGAATCCAGTCCCATCTCAGGATCTGCGGTGGGAACCGGCCGTAGGACGGCCGCGCCCGCACCGAGCGCCAGGGACCTGCCGAAGCCGCCTTCAAAACGGACTGCCACGCCGTTACCCGGGTCGTGGTGAAACCCTGAATCGCTGAGAGATACCGGAAGGCGTTCCGAACGCGGGGCGAACGTCACACGAACTCGGGTTCGAGTTGCGACGGTGGTGATCGCTCGGTCCAGCCGACGGGAGTCCCAAAGCGGCTATCGTCCGCACGATCACCGTCGTCGAGGACGTCGATCCGATGGACTCCCCGGAAGCGCTCGGGACCACGCTCTTCGACCACGTCGATCCGGAGGCGCTCGACCGGCCCGTTGGCCGCGAACGGTGACGCAGGCGACACACCGTCGGTCGACGGCGCACGACGGCCATCGGTACGCGTGGAGATGCGGGACGTGGCCACCTCGTCGTCGAAGAGACCGGCCGAGGTCGACGGTCGCCGTCGGCAGTACGGTCACGGGCTGGAGAAACGGGACGGTCGGGTTAGTTCGCACCTCGTTTGCGCTGCCCCGTGGTGGGTATTTACGCCCGGAACGCCACAGTTCGGCCGATGGCTACCGAGGCAACCTTTACGGTACCGTCCGACAAGTTCCCGCTGGGGACCATCTTCGAACGCCTGCCGGGCGTGACGGTCGAACTGGAGCGAATCGTCCCCGCACGAGACGTGGTGATTCCCTACTTCTGGGTTCGAGGGACTGCCGTCGACGACGTCGAACGGGCGTTCACCGAACACCCGGGCGTGAAACAGATCGAATTCATCGACGCCGTCGAAGACGAGTCCCTGCTGCGCGTCGAGTGGGCGGTCGATTACGACGACGTGCTGACCGCGTTGACGGAGACGAAGGTCGCGCTCATCGAAGCCGTCGGAACGAACACGCAGTGGACGTTCGAGATCCGCGGGGACGCTCGAAGCGACATCGTCGCCTTTCAGTCTCGCTGTCGAGAGCTGGACATCCCGACCACGCTGACCGAGTTGCACGCGCTCACGCCGGTCGAGACGGCATCCGAGGCGGCGCTAACCGAGAAGCAACAAGAGGCGCTGGTGCTCGCCTACGACCGCGGCTACTTCGAATCCCCGCGCGAGGTGACGATGGAAGACATCGGTGACGACCTCGGAATCTCGGAGCAAGCCGTCGCCTCTCGTCTCCGGCGGGGCATCAAACGGGTCCTCGGGAGTACGCTGACCGGCGTCGCGGCTTCCTCCCGATAGCGGATTAAAAAGGTGTTGAATACTAAAAAGGCACGTGGAGCCGTGGTAGCCGCTTACGGTGGACGTGATGAGCGGGGATTCCATCGAATTCGACACGGTGCTCGACCTCTGTCGAGACCAGCACCGTCGAATCGTGCTCGCGGTACTCGCGGAAGAACGCCGGACGTTGACGGTGAACGATCTCTCGAAGGTGATACTGAAGTACAATCATCAAACGCCGGTTACAGCGGCTTCCGAAGCGGTGCTCGCGGAGATTCGCCTCGCGTTGTCTCACGAGCACATCCCGAGGTTAGCGTCGGCAGGGGTCGTCGAATACGACCCGGAGCGCCAACACGTCGTCCCGACGGAACGGTTCGACCAGTTGCAACCGTCGCTCTTCGCGATCGTCGATGCCGATCCCGATCTCCAGCGCCCCGTCGAACTGTGAACTCGTATCGGGCCTCCCCGGTTCGATGCGGACTCTCGATGGGTTCCTCAGCGACGTAGACGGCGGTCAGTTCGGGTGCGGGCGTCACCGGGGCCGTGATTCACCCCTCCGGTAGCCGACGGCAGCCGCGTGCTGGATACAGCGAGTGTCTCCAGCAGGCCAGTTTTTACCGGCGGACTTCCGTCGGAGTCGGTGTGTACTTCCGCCGACCGGGAGTGGTCGGATCGTGGTACCGTCACCCTCGGAAGCCTTATCCGTGCCCCCGCCATCCCTTTAGAAGCAATGGCAAACGGTAAGGTTGATTTCTTCAACGACACTGGCGGTTACGGTTTCATCTCGACTGAGGACGCGGACGAGGACGTTTTCTTCCACATGGAGGACGTTGGCGGTCCGGACCTCGAAGAAGGACAGGATGTCGACTTCGACATCGAACAGGCCCCCAAAGGCCCCCGCGCGGCGAACGTCGTCCGCAACTAATCCCGAGTTTCAGCCGTCGCCTCACGGCGACGAGTGAGTGACTCCATTTTTCGAACGCGATACCCAATAGCTGGCGCTCTCGTGGGCCCGGAGCCTGTCGTCGTCACGCCCTCTCGTCGACTCCGGCGAGTTCTCACCGCCTGCAACGCGTCCGACATTCGATTTGCTATTGGTCATTCCCTGTGGTTCGACCGTGCGAAGACGACAGCTCCTCACGGCCGTCGGCGGGACCGTCGGCGCGAGCGTCGTCGCCACCGGCACGGGCCGGGCCGACGACTGCGGCGACCACATCGTCCCGGGCGGGCCGTCTCCCCGAGACGGCGGCCGGTCCGTCGCTGCACTTCGGGGCCGTCACAGCCCGCCAGCGGGCCGACTCGCATCTCCACAGGTAGCTGTCCGAGTTTCGAACTCCCTCACCGACCGGCTTCGAAACGTTCATAGACGACTGCTCGCTGGCGAAACCATGGTCGTCGTTACGCTCGGACACCGCCTCGCCGGTGACGCGATTCACCCCCACCTCCGAGCGCGCGTCGACGCCGGCATCACGGCCGTTCGCGAGACGACCGCGTCGGCGCTCGTGTTCACTGGCGGGCACACGAATCCGGCGGTGCCGCGGGCGGAGTGTGAGGTGATGCGGGAGTACGCTCTCGAACGGGGTGTCGATCCCGACCGGATCGTCGTCGAGGACCGGGCCCTGGACACCGTCGGAAACGGGTACTTCTCGCGCCGTCTCGTCGACGACCTCGACCGGACGGTAGACTCGCTGTTCCTCGTGACCGCGGACTATCACGTGCCCCGGTCGAGGTACGTCTTCGAGCAGTGTTTCGGAACCGAGCGTCGGATCGATACCTCGTACGCGGTTTCGACGGCGACGTCTCCTGAGTGTCCGGCGGAACGTCGCAGTTTTCGGTCGGCACGCCGGTTTTTCGACTCGATTTCACCGGGCGACGTCGAGGCGATCGAACGCCGGCTGATCACGAACCACGAGTGTTACGACGCGCGACACGCGTCGTCGTCTCGGGTGTAGCGCCGCCTTCCCGATTCGGGAGACGAAACGGAAACTCCGGGTGCGGGTGCTTTCGCCCGTCTCCTCGCTCCTCGCTTCTCACTCCGTCCCTTCGTCGCGCCAGGTCGCCGTCGCGGTGACCCGGCCGTCCTCGATCTCGACGGACGTCTCCGTCGCCGAGGCGCCGAGGACCGCTTCGAGGTCGGCCTCGGTCCCGTCGTCGAGGCCGGAGAAGATGCCGGCGAACTCGGCGACCGTCTCGCGGGCCTCGGCGTCGGCCGACAGCGAGCAGACGAAGCCGTCGGCGCCGTCGACCCCCTCGATCGCCTCGTCGGGGTCGGGGGCGTCCTCGGAGCCGGGGGCGACCTCGCCTTCGGTCTCGGGGTCCTCGCCGAAGGCGCCGACGACGAGTTGGCCCTCGCCGGCGGTCTCGAGGGCCCACCCGAAGCCGTCGAACGCGTCGGCCGCGCGCTCGGCGTCGCCGGCCGCGGCGTCGAGGGCCTCCTCGACGACGGCCTCCGGATCGTCGTCGAACACCTGGACGACCACCTCGTCGCTCACGACGACCGCGCCGTCGCCGAGGCCGTCGTCGGCGGGTCGGTAGAGGTCGTAGTCGCCGAGTTCGTCGGTCCGCTCGTACCGGCGCTCGAACAGGCCGTCGGCCGTACCGAGGAGTTCGTCGACCTCCTCGACGTCGAACTGGCCTTCGAGGACGATGGCGCCGGTGACGAGGAGTCCCTCGACCGTGGAGTCGTAGGCGTCGTCGGCCTCGTCGTCGTCGAGCGAGACCAGCGCGTCGAGGCCCGTCCCGGCGAGGGCGACGTTGGCCGCGAGGCCGACGAGGACGGCCCCGCCGCGGGGGATCGCGAGCAGGGGGTCGTCGGGGTCGGTGCCGCCCCCGTCGGGGCTCACGTCCTCTTCGAGGTCGTCGATCTCGGCGACGTCGGCGTACGCGAAGGCGACCCCCTCGTCGCGGGCGGCGAGCCAGCGGTCGTAGCCGTCGTCACCGAAGCCGACGGCGTCGAGACAGCCCGCGGTGCCGACCGTCGAGGCGGCGACCGCGGCACCGGCGAGTTTCAACGTATCGCGTCTGCGGAGGGTCATGCTGGAGTAACTTTCGTGAGTGCCCCGTATGAGTTTTCTGTTTCGATACTCCGGCCGAAACCATCGGCTGTGAACGACGGCGACGTCACTTATTTTAATTTGACACGTGTGCGTGAGACAAGTGGGCGAGAGACGGCGTACCTACCCGCCTCTCGTCGGCCGGGACACCCGTTGCGCGTGTGACACCCGCGCCGCCGAACGCCGAAAGACGATATTAACCGGTGTCGGACCCCGAAAGTCGGTACGTCGGACGTGTTCGGCCGCCGAAACGTGATCGGCCGGAGGAGTTATGTGCTCCAGTCGGGCGCTCTAGACGTCCTCACGGGGCGTATACCCGGTCGAACCCGGGTGCGGTGTGCGTGTTTCGGAACTACGCGCGAACTCGTCACCACAAAGCATTTATATAACTGGTTCATCGGTGTCTATTGTACCCCTACCCAGGGTGACAGTAGTGAGTACGGCCCTGAACGCGGTAATCCGTGGTTGGGCTGGAAAGGTGCTGTTGCCGAACGATAAGATCATACAAACGATAACCATGACAGGAAACACATCATATCGCCAAAAGGGCCGCGCAGTCGCCCTTGCCGCGCTTATGATTCTGTCCGTCTTTGCCATGTCCGCGAGCTTCGCGGGCGCGGCGGCGGCAGAACACCAGGCGGATTGGGACACGACAGTTAGTGAGCCGATCTCTGCGGACAGTATCGGTGATCTCTACATCGGTCAGAACGTAGAGGTCACCACGGAGGGAGAACAGAACCTTCGGATCTTCAGGGGCTTCCCCTCGGATCACGAAGATAACGAGGACGTGAAGACCGTCTGGTACGACGACGGCGGCTTCACGGTCGACGCCGACACGTTCGAGCACAACGAGCCGTACTACTTCCACGACGGCTCGAACGCTTCGCCCGTGTTCCGCGTCGTCGAGCAGGACATCTCGGACACCGAGTTCACGCAGGCTAACGCCGGTGCCGACACGGCCTCCACCGCGCTCAACTACACGAGCGCCAACCGTGGCGACGATGTCGACCTCGAGATCTCGATGGAGTACGAGAACGAGAGCCTCAGCGGTGAAGAGGTCGCCTCGATCTTCGGTGTCGAAGACAGCGCCTACGTCCACGACAACTACGCGGTCGTCAGTCAGGTTTCCAACGAGGAACATGTCTCCCTCGACCTCAGCGACGCCGACCTCGGTGACTACAACGTCACCGTGAGCGTCGCCGACACGACGGCCGAGACCACCCTCGACCTCTCGGTCATCGAGGCCGACGACCCGCAGGTCCTCTTCGACAGCAACAACTACGACCAGGAAGCCGGTGACGAAGTCGAGTTCGAACTCGACTTCGTCGGCGGCGCCAGTAACGCGAACGTGACGATCGAAGACAGTGAGGGCGAGTACTGGGCGAACTTCTACATCGAGGCCGACAACCCCGGCGTCGACCCCGTCACGCTCACGTTCAACAGCTACAAGGCTGGTCACGACGACGACGACACGATCACCGCCAAAAACGCTACCATCTACACCGCTGAGGATGGCTCCGGCGAGAGTAATATCAACCAGTACGGCATCAGCGAAGGGCAGCGTCTGATCCCCGACACGTACACGATCGAAGTCGGTCAGGAGGCTGCCGACATCGGCACCGAGGACGGTGAGGTTACCAGCGTCGACGACGTCTCGTTCCTCTACCTGAACGAGGGCTCGATCGGCGAGAGCATCGACACCTGGACCACCCCGTCTGCTGAAGACGACCCCGCCGACAGCGACGACATCGCGTCGTTCCTCGACGAACACGGCAGTGCGACTAACGACTTCGCCAGCGGCGACTACTTCGTCGCCGAGGTCGAAGCCTCGGGCATCTACGGCTACGCCTTCGACGACGACGGCTGGGCCGCTCAGGATGGCGACGGCCTCGAATTCTGGCTGAACTCGACGGCCGAATCGCGCTACGACACGCCGCCGACCATCGGCCTGACTGGCCACGAGGACACTGACAGCACGGTCGGCGTGACGTACATCCCGATGCCGGACGACAACAAGTTCTACGTCGTCAAGAAGATCGACAGCGACTTCCAGGAGGTCGTCGACAGCGACGCTGACTGGAACCTCAACTTCACGGCGACTGACGAGAACGACTACGTTGCCACGGACGAGGAAGAAGTCGCGTCGGCGTCCGTCTCGATGGACGCGCGGTCGATCGAACTCGTCGGCTCGACCGACGACGACGACAACCTCTACGTCCAGAACACGAAGGAATCCGAGATCACCGCCGAGACGAACATCGCGCCCGGTACGGAAGTCCAGTACCGCGTGCAGTTCCCGGACCGCGTCGACCTCGCTGACGCCACCGTCGCCAACGACGGTACGATCTCCGCGACCTTCGACGCCAGCGCCTACTCCGATGGCGACGTGATCGAATCGATCAGCGTCTCCGATAATCGGGGTACGGAGAACTCGGACATCACCTCGGGTGTCATCACGGCATCCGACACGGTCCCGGCCGACACCCAGCTCAGCACTGACGCGCCGAGCTCGGTCACGGTCGACGGTGACGCCGCGCTCGGCGTCACGCTCGAGAACCCCAGCCCGGACGAGAAGACCGAGGACTTCAACTACACCGTGACGATCAACGGTGAGGAAGTCGACTCCGACACGAAGTTCCTCGAGTCCGGTCAGACCTGGGAGCAGAGCTACGACATCAACACCTCCGAAGCGGGCGACATCGAGTGGTCCGTGACGGCGGGTAACGAGTCGGCCTCCGGTACGCTGACCGTCGAAGAGGACAGCGGCACGGACGACGACTCTGACTCCGACTCGGACTCCGACTCCGACTCTGACTCGGACTCCGACTCCGACTCGGAGACCGACTCCGACTCTGACTCCGACGACGGCGACTCCGACGGCCAGCCCGGCTTCGGCGTCGCGGTCGCGCTCGTCGCCCTGCTCGCCGCTGCGATGCTCGCCCTGCGCAAGCAGGAGTAAGCATCAGTAGCTGAACCACCGGCATTCGCCGGCCCTTGCGCCACATTCCTTTTATCGGACGCTACACCGCGTAGCCGCGGCACTCGTCCGACAGCCGTCGAGCGTCGACGCGTCGCGGACACGCTGCGTGCGGCCGCCGGTTCTCGGACGAGCGACCCGACGTCGACGCCGGTCGCTGGCTTGAAGGCGTCCGCCCGTCAGTCGTCGGTATGGATCCGACGTTGCGGACGAACGCGAAGGCGCTCGTGATCGGCCTCGCGGTCGGCATGGGGATCGGGGTCGCGCTCGTGGCCGCCTACGGGGACACCGTACTCGGCCTCTCGACCGGGTTCGCGCTGGGCGTCGCGCTCGCGGCGCTGCTCGCCGACAGGATGCAACGGTGAGCGTCGTCGCCTCCTGGCGACGAACGCGGAGAAAAACGGGGAACGTCGCGGCTCAGTCGTCGGCGGCGGTCGCCTCCGATCCCTCGGCGGCGGCGCGCTCGACGCTTTCGAGGTAGCCGTCGGCGTCGATGGCGGCCTGACAGCCCATCCCCGCGGCCGTCACCGCCTGCTGGTAGTGGTAGTCGACGACGTCGCCGGCGCCGAAGATGCCGGGGACGTCGGTCTCGGTCTGGCCGCCGCCGGTGCCGCCCTGCGTGCTGAGGTAGCCCTCCGCGTCGGTCTCGACGCCCGTGCCCTCGAGGTAGTCGGTGTTGGGGGTGTGACCGATCGCGAGGAAGACGGCGCCGACGTCGAAGTCGAACTCCTCGGTCTCGGGGTCGTCCAGCCGGTCGGTCGGGTGGCCCTTCTCGTTGCGCACGAGGGTGACGTGGTCGACGCCCGCCTCCTTCGAGCCGTGGATCTCGACCAGTTCGGTGTTCTTCATGATCTCGATCTCGCCGTCCTCGACCTTCTCGTGGACGCGGTCGATCCAGTAGTCCTCGGCGCGGAACTCCTCGCGGCGGTGGGCGATGTAGACGGTGTCGGCGAACTTCGTCAGGAAGGTCGCCTCCTCCATGGCGGCGTCGCCGCCGCCGACGACGAGCATGTCCTCGTCACGGAAGAACGCGCCGTCGCAGGTCGCACACGTCGAGACGCCGTAGCCCATCAGGTCGTCCTCGCCGGGGATGCCGAGGGTGCGGGCGCTCGCGCCCGAGGCCGCGATGACCGCGTCGGCGGTGTAGACGTCGCCGCTGGCGAGTTCGACCCGGAACGGCCGCGTCGAGGCGTCGACGCGCTCGACGATGCCGTTTTTCAGTTCGGCGCCGAACTGCCGGGCCTGCTCTTTCATGTTCTCGACGAGGTCGGGGCCGCTGATCCCGTCGGGGAAGCCGGGGTAGTTGGCGACGTCGGTCGTCAGCGTGAGCTGGCCGCCGGGTTCGTCGCCCTCGATGACCAGCGGCTCGTTGTTCGAGCGCGCGGCGTAGATCGCCGCGGTGAGGCCGGCGATGCCGGTCCCCGCGATGAGAAGCCGCCGGTGTTCGACGACGTCGTCGACGGGCTCGCCGCCGTCGGCGACGAGGCCGAGCATCTCGTCGAGTTCGCCGGTCTCCGCCAACGCGGCGGTGTCGTCCCAGCCGCCGATCAGCTCGCCGTCGACGAACACCTCGGGGGCGGTCTTGCGCCCGTCGGCGCGTTCGACCATCTCCTCGAACAGCTCCTCGTCCCCGGTGACGTTGTACTCCTCGTACGCGACGCCCTTCTCCTCGAAGAGGGTCTTGGCCTTCTCGCAGTAGGGGCACTGCGTTTTGGTGTAGATCTCGACGCGAGGCTGCTCGCTCATGTATACGACGTTCGGAGACCCGCCGTAAACGCCTTGCGCTCCACGGGGTGACCGGTCCGCGCCGCGTCGATGCCCTTACGTCGGTGCCGGGCGAGGGGCCGACATGGCCGCGGATCTCGAGGAGAAGACGAACCGGTACGGCGACCTCCTCGCGGAGGCCCTGGAGGCGGCGACGGTCGCCCCGCCGGCGGGGACGCCGATGGCGGCCGCCGCCGACGAGTGCTACGAGATGGCCGCGTCGTACCTCGAAGACGGCCGACACTTCCGCGCGGAGGGCGACCTCGTGAACGCGCTGGCGTCGTTCTCGTACGGCCACGCCTGGCTCGACGCCGGCGCGCGCGTCGGCCTCTTCGACGTGCCGACCGACGGACACCTATTCACCGTTTAACCGGACCCCCATCGAATATCCATCACGATCAATCATCCGATAACCGAAACGCACATAACCGTCGACGCGGGGGTTTATTAAGCAGGCGAAAACTTTATATGGCTTTCGGCCTAACTCTACGTTAGCCGAGGCGTCCGGGTTTTCTTCTGGTTACCCCACCCGGGAGCCCCGAGTAACCATCCCATCCACCATGACCGACACGACAATTCGAACCTACACGGGTGAGACCGAACGGGAAGAGGAGACCGAACGAGCCGACGAGCAGGAGCGCTGTCCGGAGTGTGGCGGCCGGCTGGTGTCGGACGCCGAGCACGCCGAGACCGTCTGCGAGGAGTGCGGGCTGGTCGTCGAGGAAGGCGAGATCGACCGCGGGCCGGAGTGGCGCGCGTTCGACGCCAGCGAGAAAGACGAGAAGAGCCGCGTCGGCGCGCCCACGACGAACATGATGCACGACCAGGGGCTGTCGACGAACATCGGCTGGCAGGACAAAGACGCCTACGGGAAGGCGCTCAGCTCGCGCCAGCGCCAGAAGATGCAGCGGCTTCGCACCTGGAACGAGCGCTTCCGCACCCGCGACAGCAAAGAGCGCAACCTCAAACAGGCGCTCGGCGAGATCGACCGCATGGCCAGCGCGCTCGGCCTCCCCGAGAACGTCCGCGAGACGGCGTCGGTGATCTACCGCCGGGCGCTCAACGAGGATCTGCTGCCCGGCCGGTCGATCGAGGGCGTCGCCACCGCCGCGCTCTACGCCGCCGCCCGCCAGGCCGGCACCCCCCGCAGCCTCGACGAAATCGCCGCCGTCAGCCGCGTCGACCGGATGGAGCTGACCCGGACGTACCGCTACATCGTCCGCCAGCTCAACCTCGAGATCAAGCCGGCCGACCCCGAACACTACGTCCCGCGGTTCATCAGCGACCTCGACCTCTCCGAGGAGACCGAGCGGGTCGCCCGCGAACTGCTCGAGGCCGCCCGGACGGAGGGCGTCCACTCGGGGAAGTCGCCGGTGGGGCTTGCGGCCGCGGCCGTCTACGCCGCCGCCTTGCTGACCAACGAGAAGGTCACCCAGAACGACGTCAGCGACGTCGCCAACATCTCCGAAGTCACCATCCGCAACCGCTACAAGGAGCTGCTCGAGGCGTCCGACGCGGCGACGCCGGCCTGAACCGGTCACACGCCGGCGCGGAGTCGACCGCCCGTTCGGTCGGCATCGGATGGGGATTCGCGGCAACCTTTTTCAGCTCCGCTGTGAAATAGAATCACATGGAGGAAACGACCGTTCAACTGTTGTGTCCGGAATGCGCGAAAGACTGGCAGCTGCCGCCGGGAGAGCTGCCGGACGCCGCCGACACGTTCCACTGCCCGAACTGTCACGCGAGCCGCCGGACCGCCGAGTTCACCCGGACTGACCGCGACCTGCGGACCCTGAAACAGCTCGGGTAACGCGGCCCTCCGTTCTTCCAGTCGTTCACGCCCGACGGACGTTCTAACCCTCCGTCGGAACCCCGTCAGAAGCTGGGGACGACCGACCGTCCACGCGGACAATCGAAGATTTCCGTGCGGGCCCGCCGCCGGTTCCGCGCGAACGGTTTCGTTGTGCGATAGGTAAGAGGATGCTACACGACGGGAATCGGACAGGGTATGCGTGTTAACGCAACTCAAGATAATAATATAACCCTGCAGTGGATAGGACTGCATGGTTATGAAGAAACAGGAGCTCATTCACCTTCACGGCCTTCTCGCGGAGGTATCGAACCAGTGTGCCGAGTGGAACGATTGTCAAATCGACCTCGACGAGTACGAGTCGCTCGGTATTCGACCAACATCGATCCATAAATCCAAGACTGACCACAAGGCCGCTGTTTTTGCACTTGCCGGCGGAATTACGGAACACATGCGCGAGGGCGAGGCCGAAGCCGTCGCCGCAACCGCCGACTGAACGTCCCGAGTGAGTCGCCACATCCTCCGAGCGCCACGATTCCCGACTGGCGAGACTCGCCCCTGTTTCATATTCCCTCTCCCGTCGACGCCGGCCGGGACGGGCGGTCGACACTCACGGTCGTCCCCCTCTCCGGACGACTCGTAGACGGGTGGAGAACGTCGCGGTATCGTCGTATTTCGCCGCCGTTTTCCCGCGTAGTACGTCGTTGATCCGACGGCTCGTCACTCGATCAGGTCCTCGAACTCGGGGAGGATGTCGTCGTCGCTTTCGCCCTCGCCGTTGCCGTCGGCCTCGGTCACGGAGTCTTCGGGCTCTTCGTCGGCCGTCTCCGCGTCGTCGTCTTCGTCGTCCTCCTCGTCGAGAACCTCGATTTCCTTGACTTCGAGGGGGATGTTTTCGAGGCGCTGGCCGACCTCCTTGCGGGCGATACGGGAGGCGTGTTCCTCGCGCTCGACGTTGAAGACGGTCATCTCCAGTTCGAGCGCGACGAGCGCCTCGTCGGCGGCGATGAACGCGGGCGGCAGTTCCTCGCCCGACGGCGAGGTCCGCTCGCCCATGTTGATCTCGACGTAGTTCAGGTCAGGGTTCAGCATCTCGCCCGTCTTCGAGATGGCGATCCGGATCGCCTCGTCCTCCGTTTCGACGTCGAACACCGGCACCGCGGCTTCGACGACAACCCTGCAGTCCATACGTAGTTATTGTATGGCCTACAGTATGAAGGTTCGCCCTCGAACGGCGGAAAACGGCCCCCTGTGCCGCCGTCGGGGATCTGTGGCCGACCGTCCCGGTTCGAAAGGCCCAAGCCCGCCCCCTCGAACGGTCGATCGAATGGCGACCGGCGCGATCCCGATCGACGACCTCTCAGGCGGGATGGACCTCTACCTGACCCTCGAGAGCGGCCAGAGCTACCTCTGGCGGCGCGAGGACGGCCGGACGTACGCCGGCGAACGCGCCCCGGGTGCGTGGTATACCACCGTCGTCGACGGCTCGCGGCTCGGGGACGGCGCGGACCCCGTTCCGATCCGGGTCCGCCAGCGCGACGGCCTGCTCGAGTGGGAGTCGCCCGTCGACGCCGAACCGGCGGTCCGTCGGCTGCTCCGACTGGACGACGACCTCGACGCGGTCGTCGCCGACGCGCCCGCGGACCCCCTCGTCCGGGAGGCCTACGACGCCCACGCGGGGCTGCGACTCGTCGCCGACCCGCCGTTTGGCTGTCTGATCTCCTTTATCTGCTCGGCGCAGATGCGCGTTCGCCGGATCCACGGCATGGTGTCGACGCTCGCCCGCGAGTACGGCGACACAGTCGCGTGGAACGGCGAGACCTACCGCGCGTTCCCGACGCCCGAACGGCTGGCGGCCGCGACCGAGGCGGAACTGCGCGACCTCGGACTGGGCTACCGCGCCCCCTACGTCGTCCGCACGGCCGAGATGGTCGCCGACGGCGAGGCCCACCCCGCCGAGGCCCGCGAGTTACCCTACGAGGCGGCCCGCGAGTACCTCACCCGGTTCGTCGGCGTCGGCGAGAAGGTCGCCGACTGCGTCCTGCTGTTCTCGCTGGGGTTCGACGAGGCCGTCCCGCTCGACACCTGGATCCGGTCGGCGATCGCCGACCACTACCCCGACTGCGACCGGGGGTCGTACGCCGCGACCTCCCGGGCCATCCGGGAGCGGTTCGGCGGCGAGTACGCCGGCTACGCCCAGACGTACGTGTTCCATTTCCTCAGAACGGGCGGAAGTGAATCTTAGGCCCCGGTATTCGGGCGATTCGCTCCCGCGGGGAACGCCGGCAACTCCCACCTGCACGTCGGTCCAGCGGGGGTGTCCGGCGTGACGACGCCGGGGCTCACGCCGACCCAGCAGGTCCCGGCGTCGGCTGCGACCGTGATCGACCTCGAGGCCCAGCCGGTGACCGCCCTCCGGCGAGAGGTGATCGGCCACGACGACGTCGCCGATACGGAACTTGGCAGGCCTGTGCACCGAGAGGGCGTAGCCGGAGTGCTCTCCCGACGCTGCAATCACCCGAGGCGACGCAGACCGCATCGCGATGGGACTCCATTGCTACCACCTCTCGCCGAGTTCCTTGACTCAGTTTAGGAACGACCTCCGGCGCGAACTCCGCCTCGGTTCGAGGACGTCAGCCCTCCGGTTCAGTCGAAAAACGCGTCCGGCCCGTGGTCGTCCTGCCAGGTGAACGCGAAGAGGCGCCGCGCCGGCAGTCGGGTCAGCCGCCGTCCGTCGGCCGCCTCGCCCGTCGCGCCGTCCCAGACGGTCGAATCGGCGCGGAACCCTCCGCCCGGCTCCGGCTCGAACCCGTGTCCGGGGTCCTCGAACGCGTGAATCCCGTCGTCCGTCGCGAGCACGACGACGTCGACGCCGCCGACCGTCTCGGTCACGACGCCGCCCGCGTCGCGCACGCGGGGCAACGGAAACCCGACCGCCTCGCCGTCGAACTCGAGGCCCAGAACGACGGTCTTCGGGTCCAGATCCGTCCGCTCCCACGAGCGCGCGTCCGCCGTCCCGCGGTGGGCGGCCAGTCCGAACCCGTCCCCGTCGAAGTACCCGTCGTACGGCCGGCGGCCGTCGTACGCGACCGGCGCGGGCGCGTCGTCGTCGCTGGCGGCCTCGCTGCGGGCGTTCTCGGGGGGCTGGAGGACGACGCCGTCCGGGTGTCGGTCGCGGAACGTCTCCCAGGTCGTCGTCGCGGCCGGACGGACAGTCAGCCGACGGCCCTCGAACTCGCCGGCGATGCACTCGCCCGTGGACTGTTTCCACTCCGAGCCGGTCTCGCGGTCGTACATCACGAGGTCGTCGTCGGCGAGTTTCCCGCTGACGCCGAACTCGACCCGCCGGCCGTCGACCGTCCGCTCGTAGACGATCGCGCTGGCACAGAGGGGACACCACGTCACCGCGATCGGGACCGTCCCGTCGCCGTCGTCGAGCGCGTCGTTGACGATTTCGTGATAGTCGAGTATCCGCGTCGGATACGCTTTCGCCGGCGCCGAATCCGACTCGACGACGAGCACGTCGTCGGCGTCGTCCCCGACGTACTCCGTCCCGAACGTCGGGTCGTCGACGCTCGGAATCGCGTCTTTCGGTACCACCTGACGAACGTTCATGGGTCTCTCGACGAACCGTCCGTCCATAGTCGTTCCCGTCTCCCGGTCATCCGTCGGACGGCGCGTCCGTCGTCTCGATTCTTCCGGAACCGATCGAGCGGGCCTCCCGGTGGAACGAGCGATACGGCCTCCCGTTTCCACTGCTGGCCGACGAGTCGAAGACGGCGAGCGACCGACGATCGAGTACGTCCACCGCGGCGCGACGCCGGCCGACCGGCCGACAGTCGACGACCTTCTCGACCGCATCGACGAACTCGCGTCCGGTCACGTCCGACGATAACCCGCGGTCCGTGCCGTCGGCGTCGCGGCGGACGCGTCCGGTCGTGCACGGACGGCACAGCACCACTGAACGGGTATCCCCTCACCCGGACAACGAGACGCGTATGCCCCACGTCCCGGATCGGATCGACGACCTTCCGCCGAGCGCGAAACTCGTACTGAAAGTCCTCGAGGTCGAGGGTGCGATGACGCAGGGCCGGATCGCGACCGAGCCAGCGGACGGTCCGGTACGCGCTCGAAGCCCTCCGCGACGCCGGCGTCGTTCGGAAACAGGTGAACTTCCGCGACGCGAGGAAATCCCTGTACTCGATCTCCGACTCGATGGCGGCCGACGACTGACTTTCGTCGACGTTACCCCGTAACGCGGGGGTTCGCGCGTCTTTATAAGTTACTAAACGTTGGCCAGTACTGTAGAGTAACCTACGAGGTCAGCCCCATGTCCGCAGACATCACACCACCCGACCAGCCACCGTCCATCGGGGTCGACGCCGTCTCGTTCGAGCGGTATTCGGCCGTCGAGACGGACGATTCACAGGTGCTCGTCTACGACGAACTGAGCGAAGACGCCTGGATCCAGTCGGACGACTGGATCGACGCCCTCCTGATGGCCTGAGTTGTCGACGACCGGCCGGCCCGGTCGGGTCCCGCTCACCGATCAGGTGTGTACCGCGGGCACATCACCAACCGTACTATAAGCCGCTCGGAGTCCTACCCGACGACCGATGGGAAGCCGAACCCGCACCGAAACCGACGACCGCGCGAACCGAGAGACGAACCGGGAATGACCGGACCGACAGCCGCCCCGCCGCGTCCGCCGTCGAGTCGCGGCCCGAACGGCCGGCCGACGGGCCGCGACCGATGACCGACACGTTCGTGATCGTCGGCGGCGACGCGGCGGGGATGTCCGCCGCCAGCAAGGCGAAACGGGACGATCCGGACCTCGACGTGGTCGTCTTCGAGAAAGGCGACTGGGTCTCGTACGGCGCTTGCGGGCTCCCGTACTACGTCAAAGGCGAGATCCAGTCGCTCGAGGCGCTCGTTTCGGTCACGCCCGAGGAGTTCCGCGAAGAGCGCGACGTCGACCTCCGGACGGGCCACGAGGTCGTCGCGATCGATCCCGACGACCGAACGGTTACCGCCGAGTCCGACTCGGGAACGGTCGTCCAGCCGTACGATCACCTGCTGATCGCGACGGGGTCGGAGTCGGTGGTGCCGCCGATCGACGGGACCGACCTGACCGGCGTCTACACGCTCGGCTCGATGAGCGACGGGAAGGAACTCCGCGAGTACGTCGCTCGGGCCCGCGACGGTGGGTCGCTCCAGCAGCCGGATCGGGGGCCGGCCTGCCGGTACCTCGAGACCTGCACCGGCCCCATCGGGGTCGTCGGCGGCGGGTACATCGGAGTCGAGATGGCCGAGGCCCTGGCGGAAAACGGCTTCGAGGTGAACCTCTTCCAGCGCGGCGACCGCGTCCTGAAGGGGTTCAGCGCCGAAACGAGCGAGCGCGTCGCCGACCACCTTCGCGATCGTGACGTCGTCTTGCACCTCGACGCCGCGGTGGAGGAACTGGCGGGCGAGAGCGACGTCGAGGCCGTCGTCACCGTGGACGATCGGATTCCAGTCGACATGGTTCTGCTCGGGACCGGCGTCCGTCCCCGGACGGCCCTCGCCGAGGACGCGGGAATCGAACGCGGGGTGACGGGTGCCATCGCGACCGACGCCTACCGGGAGACGAACGTGCCGGACGTCTACGCGGCGGGCGACTGCGCCGAAGCGACCCACGCCGTCACGGGCGACCCGACGTACGTTCCGCTGGCGCTGACCGCGAATCGCCACGGTCGCGCGGTCGGGCGGACCGTCACCGGCCGCCCGACCGAAGGGGGCGACGTCGCCGGAACGGCCGCGGTGAAGGCGTTCGACGTCGAGGCCGCGCGAACCGGCGTCTTGGACCACGACGACGCGCGCGAGGCGGGGTTCGAGCCGGTCAGCGAGACCGTCACGGCCGCCTCGCGCGCGGGCTACTACCCCGGGGGCGGGACGGCGACGATCACGCTGACCGCCGACCGTGACTCCGGGCGCCTCCTCGGCGCGAGCCTCGCCAGCGAGTACGGGGAGGGCGCGGTCCACCGCAGCCACGCGATCGTCGCGGCGCTCCACGAGGACGCGACGGTCTTCGACCTCGAGAACTACGACCTCGCGTACGCCCCGCCGTTCAACACGACGTGGGACCCGGTGCTCGTCGCCGCGAAGGTACTCGCCGGGAAACTGTGACGACGAACGGCCGCCGGAGCGCCCCTCGAAAACCCGTGGCGCCGCAGTGTCGGCTTGTCGGAACGGTCGTTGCCACTGAGGCGGAAGTAACTCCCTCACCTGGTGGTGTGCGAACGCTTTTGGCCTACCAAACGTAAGTAAGTTACGTGTGGTAACATATGGCAAACGAACTATCGGCGAACGAACCGATACGCGTCGGCGTCGTCGGCCTCGGTAACATGGGAGTGCAACACGCGCGATCGGTCGATTCCCTCGGCCATCGAGTCGTCGGCGGGGCCGACGTCGACCCGAGGATGCGCGACCGATTTGGCGAAGAATTCGCCACACGCACGTACGAAACCCACGAGGAACTGTACGAGGCGGAAACGCTCGACGCCGTCCTCATCGCGACGCCGAACAAGTTTCACGAACCGGTGGCCGTCTCGGCGCTCGAGCGCGGGCTGGACGTCCTCATCGAGAAGCCGCTGGCGCACACGCTCGAGAGCGCCGAGCGGATCGCCCGGGCGGAGGAGGCGTCCGACGGGTTCGGCATCGTCGGCTTCCACAACCGCTTTTCGCCGGCGATGACGGTGTTCAAGGAGTACCAGGCGAACGCCACGTTCGGCGACGTGACGCACGTCCAGGTGGACTACGTTCGACGTCGGGGCATTCCCGGGCGGAACTCCTGGTTCACCGATCCGGAACTCGCCGGCGGCGGGGCCCTGATCGATATCGGCGTTCACGCGATCGACCTCGCGCTCTACGTGCTCGGATTCCCTCGAGTGGTCGAGGCGACGGGCATCAGCCGATCGGAGTTCGGCTGGCGACCGGAGTACGTCGACCCCGAACGGCCCGAATCGAACGACTGGAGCGCGGACGGGTCGTCCTTCGCGGTGGACGACTCCGCCAGCGCGTTCGTCCGAACCGCCGACGGGTGTACCGTCAGCGTCGAAGTGGCGTGGGCGGCCTCGCAGATGCCGCGCAACGAGGTGGTCGTCCGCGGAACGGACGGCGGCGCGTCGTTCGAAATCGGCGGCGACTCGCTGACGATCCACCACACGAGCACGCGCGGAACGCCACACTACCGGACGTCCGAGATCACGCCCACGTCACACCGGACGCCGCACGAGGCGCAACTCGAACTGTTCCTCGAGTCCATCGCGACCCGGGAGCCCCCGGCGTGCAATCGGTTCGATCAGGGACTGGCCGTCCAGGAGGTCGTCGACGCCATCTACCGCTCCGAGGACGCCAGCCGCTCGGTTTCGGTCGACCGCGCGGACGAGGAAACCCCGGCCTGACGCGCCGACGAGCCGACGGTGCTGCGCCGTTCGACGACCGGCCCGGAGTCGTCCCGAAATTGCGGCGGTCGAAACATTCGTCTCGGAACGATCTTTTGGCGGAGCGGTCGTGCGGGCGGTGTCCTAGGGACCCGATCGAGATCCTCAGTCGCTCTCCGCCGAAGAGTGGGTAGCGGCCTGTGCCCGTCGGCGCAGTTCCGCGGAGATCGCGGGAACGTCCTGCGGACCGACCGCTCCTTCGCGTTCCAGTTCCGCGAGCGACTTCGGGAACGTGCGGAGGCTCTTGTGGAGCGCGATGCCCGCGTCCGCACCCTGTCCCATCGCGACGGGGATCTGGTTGTGGCCGGGGGTCAGATCGCCGACCGCGTACAGGCCGTCGACGACGGCGACCTCGTAGCGGTCGGTTTCGGTGGGATCGATTGGTGTCGGCACGATAGTTACCTTCTGTAATCCAGTTACGCTTCGTTAGGTATAGGCGCGAGCCAACCGTCCCGTAATCGGATTACCGGGTCGTAACGCCGACTCGACCGCGACGTCGAGGGCACGGAGTCGACCCACCTCTAGTAACTAGATTACAATACGTAACTATATGGTGGTCCGGCACGACTGCACAGCCATGGCCGAGCCGATAGAGCAACTGGAAGTGTGGTGTGCGGGGGAAGACTGGTGTCCGGTCACGTCCACCGCGCTGTTGATCGGCAAGAAGTGGCACACCGTCGTTTTGCACCGGCTGCTCGCCAACGGGCCGCTCGGGTTCAACGCGCTGAAAGAGGAGGTCGGCGGCATCTCCAGTAAGGTTCTCTCGGACGTCCTCGAGGACCTCGAGACGAAACGACTGATCGACAGGGAGATCGTCAGCGAAAAACCGGTCCGCGTCGAGTACTCGTTGACCGAACTCGGCGAATCGCTCGAGCCGGTCATCTCGGAGATGGCCGACTGGGGGAACGAGTACCTCGTTCCGGCACCGGACGAGAGTAGTTCGATCGCGTGAATTCGACGGCCGCGTTCGTCCGACAAGTGACGGAACACCCGACTCACGTCATGAATACCGTCCTCCTGCGCGACACCACCCCGGACGTGTCCACCACGTGCACTCCCTCGATCCCCGAGCGGTCCACGCTCGACGCTGCCGTTCGCTCTGCGGGTGATACGGGTGACTGAGTCCGACGCGTATCCCCCGATCGAAGCCTACGGCGTCGTCGGCAACCTGGAGACGTGCGCGCTCGTCGGACCGGACGGATCGATCGACTGGTTCCCCTTCCCGCACCTCGAATCGCCGAGCATCCTCGCCGCGATCCTCGACGCCGAGCGCGGCGGTCGGTTTCGGATTCGTCCGACCGACTCGTTCGAGACGGACCGGTGGTACGTCGGGAAGACGAACGTCCTCGAGAACGGTTACGACGAGGACGTCGGGGCGTTCGTGCAGTCCTACGGGTCGGACGCGCTCGACGCGACGGGGCTGTTGCTCCCGGTCGTCGGCTTCCTGCCGTTCGACGACGAGCGCGTCCGGGGAACGATCGAGGCGATCGAGTCGGCGCTGGTCGACGACGACGTCTTCGTGTTACGATACGACGGCGAAGACGGACTCCCGGGCGACGAGGGAGCGTTCGTCCTCTGTTCGTGCTGGCTCGTCGACGCGCTCGCGCTCTCCGGGCGCGTCGACGAGGCCCGGTCCCGATTCGAGTCGCTGCTTTCGTACCTGAACCCGCTGGGGCTCGTCGCGGAGGAACTCGATCCCGAGACCGGAACCCACCTCGGGAACTACCCCCAGGCGTTCAGCCACATCGGGATCGTCAACAGCGCGCTCTACCTCGGCTACGCCCGGGGGCGCGAGACGCCCGGCCCAGCGCCGATGGGGATTCGTCTCGGCGAACCGATCTCGCCTCCCGAGTGAGGGGCGTCCGGGAGTAGGTACGGCCGTCGATCGATGATCGTCACGTCACTGCCGAAGGTCCCAAAGGAGTGACCCCCATTCCGCGGCGACGTAACCGCCGGTCACCAGAGAATCGTATTCGTTCGCGCGTTGGGTGCCACGTCCGTCGTAACGACCGGCGGGCCGGAATTCCCGTCGTCCGTGCGCGACCGACGCGTCGCCGTCGACGAGACGCGGTGAGGAACGCGTAACCCCGTTACTCGTCCGTTCGCGCGAGCTTTTGTGACCGACGGCCGTATCGAGGGTTACAATGACGAAAGCAGCGGTCATCATCCTCGCAGGTACCGACTCCCACGCCGACGCCGGTCGACTCGTGAACGGGCTCGAAACGGCCAAGGAGTTCGCCGAAACGGACGGCGACGACGTCGAACTCATCTTCGACGGCGCCGGAACGCAGTGGATCCCGGAGCTAGAGGACGAAGGGAGCGATTATCACGACCTCTACCGGGCCGTTCGAGACGATGCGGCGGCCTGTGACTTCTGTGCCGGGGCGTTCGGCGTCGGGGACGCCGTCGACGAGTCGACCGTCGTCGCGCTCGACGACCACGACGGCCACCCGAGCGTCCAGTCGCTCGTCGACGACGGCTACGAAGTCATCACCTTCTGACGCCGGTCGATCGGAGCGCCCGGCCGTCGACAGTTGAAAGCCCCGCTTTGAATACCCCGCGCGTGGGCGCTGTATCTGGATTATGCCCGTTGGCGAACTCGGTCCGGAGGAGGTCGTAACGGCGAGTAACGAAAGCACGCTGGGGGAGATCACGGAACTGCTCGACTCCGAAGGCGTGGGGACCGTCGTGATCACCGACGACGGCGCTCCCGTCGGGATCGTCACCGACCGCGACGCCGCCTTGGCGATCCACCAGTACGACGACGTCGCGGACGTGCCCGTAGCGGACGTGATGACGGACGATCCGGTGACGATCCGGGAAGACGAAGAGGCGATCGAGATTTCGCGGGCGATCGAGGAACACGACGTTCGTCGGTTCCCCGTCGTCGACGAAAACGGGAAGCTGACCGGAATCGTCACCCTCGACGACCTCGTCGCGACGATCGGCGAGCAACTCGACAACGTCGCGGATACGATCGAGGTCCAATCGCCGGGATACAGCCCCTGACGGGGCGCGATCGGCGGTTCGTCCGGGGAACGAGGCCGTTTATCGATTCTCGTACGATAGATCGCCTCACATGTGCGGGTAAACCGGTGGAGATAAGTGTGTGAGCGGGGAGGATACCGGTATGGGTTTTGGTAGCTACGACGAATCCGAGCAGCGGCAACCCGACGCGGATGTCGACGAGGACGAAGAGACCGCCGTCACCGTCCACGAGAACGACTACGAGGGCGAGATGAGCGTCGAGACCGGCGGCTCGACCGACGACCTCCTCGGCCAGCTCCAGGACATCAAAGAATCGAAAGAGGAGTGAGGCCGCGTCACGTCCGACGGTACGGGCGTCGGCACGCGGCTCACCGGTGTAGGCTCCATAACGGGACTCGAACCCGTCGCTCATAGGTTTCCCACCCAGTTTCTCGACGTCGTCTCCCGAGAATCCGCTCGAAGCGATACCGTACTCGTGGTGGACGGGGCAACCGATGCCCGAGGAAGAACTCTTCAAAACGGAAGCACTGCGGCCGCGGGCCGAGATCGCCGAAGCGCTCGTCTCCGCCGCCGAACGGATCCGCTCCGGGTCCGTGCGCCTGGAGAGCGGACCGGAGGAGCGGCGCGTGGCCCTCCCCGAAACCCCCACGTTCGAAGTCGAACTCGAACGACTGACCGATTCGGAGACCGCGGAGGAACGGTACGAACTGGAGGACGAAATTCGGTGGACCGAGTAGCACAGGCTACAGCGAACGTGGCCGCGCACGCGGTCAACTCACCTCGTTCACGAACGCCTACATGACAGCCTCGGCGCTGTGGCGCCGAGTCCGGCCTATTCCACTATCGGGATGACGTTCCCGTTGGACGTGACGTGGAGGTCGCGATCGAGCGCGTACCCCTGTTCGGACGCGAGATCGACGTACCCCGAGAAGCCCTTCAGGTCCTGGTGGGCGGGGATGATGTGCTGGGGCTGGAGCGCGTCGAGCATCTCGTAGTGGCCCTCCTGACGGAGGTGACCGGAAACGTGAATATCCGAGTAGACGCGCGCGCCCTGCATGCCGAGGAGTTTCTCGGCCTGGTAGCGCTGGCCCTCGTTCGTGGGCTCCGGAATGACGCGGGCGGAGAAGACGACCTTGTCGCCGTCGTCGAGTTCGTACGGGGTCTCGCCGCGGGCCATCCGCGTGAGCATCGCGCGCGGTTCGCCCTGATGGCCCGTCACGACCGGCAAGAAATTGCCCTTGCCCTCGTTCATGATGCGTTTGAACGTCCGGTCGACGGACTTTCGGTGGCCGAACATCCCGATATCCGACGGGAAGTCGATACCGAGTCGCTCGGCGGTGCCGGAGTACTTCTCCATCGACCGGCCCAGGAGAATCGGCTGTCGACCGATCTCCCTCGCGAACTCGACGAGGGACGTCACGCGGGCGATGTGACTCGAAAAGGTCGTCGCGACGATGCCGCCCGTGTAATCCTCCATGCTGTAGAGCGTATCCCGAAGGTGCTCGCGGGCGACGCTTTCGGAGGGCGTGCGACCCTTCTTGTTCGCGTTGGTGCAGTCCTCGATGTAACAGAGCACGCCCTCTCCTTCGCGCCCGATTTCGCGGAACCGCTGCATGTCGATCGGGTCGCCGATGACCGGCGTGTGGTCCATGCGCTTGTCCAGCCCGTAGACGATCGCCCCCTCCGGGGTGTGCAACACGGGGTTGATCGCGTCGATGATCGAGTGCGTGACGTTGACGAACTCGAGTTCGACCCCGTGGTCCCCGATCGTCATCGTCTCGCCGGGGTCCATCTCGATCAGGTCGTTTCCGACGCCGAACTTCTGTTCGTCTTTTATTTCCTCTCTCACCAGCTCGAGGGTGAACGGCGTCGCGACGACCGGCGCGTCGTACCGGTGGGCGAGTTTGGAGATGGCGCCGATGTGGTCGAGATGACCGTGGGTCGGCACGATCGCCTGCACGTCACCATCCAGGTCCGACATGACCCGATCGTCCGGGATCGCGCCCATGTCGATCAGGTCCAGGCTGTGCATGCCCTCGGTCCGGACGTTGTCGTGAATGAGGACCTTCGACAGGTTGAGTCCCATGTCGAAGATGACGACGTCGTTCCCTGCGCGGACGGCGGTCATCTGCCGTCCGACTTCCTCGTAACCGCCTATAGTGGCAATTTCGATTTCCATTGGTAAACCCGATCATAGCCGTCCGCACGATACGGCCCCACCGCCAGAACGGCCGCAAGATAGTGGAGTACGGACGTTCGGTTCGCGAACACCACGAGGACGTCATCGTCGGTATCCGAATCGAACGGTCCGTTCCAACCGTGCCAGGAAGGCGCCTCTTTCGGTCAGGTAGAAAGCCACGGCCTGGCTATAAGTATCTGCGGGTGTCGCGCGGATCGAGGTCCGACGTCGAGTCCGCGGCGATTGCGCGACGCACTCGACGCGGTTCGGGCGGCTCTCTCGACGAGATACCGATGCTAGATCGTTCCGTAGATCGTCCGAATCGTACACGTGTACTCACTGACGGCTCGCAGACCTATCGTGACGAAACGTATTTAGGGGAAAGCGAGAAACAAACGGCTAGCTTCGGTTCGGTCTCGTTTCCTTCGTAATGCCTCGATCGGTGCGGCCCGTTGGCGGTGTCCTCCTCCCGAGGCTGTCCGGCCCAGTACGCGCGGTTCGGCGGGCGAACTGCTGGTGGAACGAGACCGCACGTCCGTCCCGACCCATGCCCTCGGAATTCGACCTCCCATGTTCGCCGTGTGGAAACGACCTTCGAAAAACGACAGTCGATTCCGTCGAACTCGGACCCGACGTCGAACGCGAGGAGCCCATCGTCGTCGCCGTAGGTTGCGCGTGTGGCGAACGACGCCATCCGGACCGGACGCTCGCCCGGCTCGACCGGGTTACGTCCCGACAGTCGTGAGCGCTCCCGAACGACCGCCGAGTACCCTTCCCGATAACGCATGCCATCTCCCAGCGCGAATACCCGACCCGACGACGATTCAGTCGACCTCGACGCACTTCCCGAAACCGTCGCGAGCGGCTCGACGCTTCTCGTCGCGACGCCCGAGCCGATCGACGGGTACGCGTTACCGCTTCGGATCGCGGATCGATACGCACGCTCGGACGAGTGCCGTCTCGTCGTGACCGCGACCGTCGACGCCGAACGAACGATTCGGCAACAGCTGTCGCTCTCTCCATCTCCTGCGCCCGGATTCGGCGTCGTAGATGCGACCGGGGACGAACACCTCCTCTCCCTCTACCAGGAGTATCCGACGGTCTACCTCCCGTATCCGGGAGAGCTGGCTCACGTTAGCCTCGCCCTCTGGGAACTGGAAACGGCGCTCTCGCCCTCGCGGCCGAACCCCCACCTGATTTTCCGGTCGCTTTCCCCGCTCCTCGCCGAAGACTCCCTCGAGCGCGTCACGAACGTTCTCGGACGGCTAATCGAGCAACGCCGATCCAGCGGGAGCCTGACCGTACTCGGCATCGAATACACGGCCCACGACGAGCACACGATGGCCGCTCTCAGGGCGCTCGCCGACGCTATCGTGTGGGTCGATACGTCTCCCGACGCTCGACTCGAACTCGATTACCGACGGATACGAAACCGGTAACGTGATCGTCGACTTCGCTTGGCGGTGTTTCCTCCGAATAGACGGTTCGTCACGCGCCACCGTCCCTGCGCTCATAGATTCGAATCGGAAACCTCTCTCCTCCGTCTCGTCTCCGTTGGATGCGCCCGTTCAGCGCCGGGACGAGGACGACGACCGGGAGAGCGATTGAGCCGCCATCGAGCCGATTTCCGGCGACGAACGCGAGCGAGTCGCTCACGACCCCTCAAGTGGGCCGCGAACACGTCCGAACGCCGACCGACGCCAACCTCTATTGGCGTCCGCGTGGCCACGCTCATACGGTATGGATTACGAGTCATGGGCCGAAAACCAGGAAACGTCGACGGTATCGGTCGACGAGCACGACCTCGAAGTCGCCTACTACGACGACGGCGACGGCGAGCCGGTGCTGTTCTGCCACGGCATCCCGACGTCGTCGTTCCTCTGGCGCGACGTCGTCCCGTCGCTCGCCGACGAGTACCGGGTGATCGCACCCGACATGGTGGGATACGGCAACTCGGCGATGTACGAC
This sequence comes from Salinilacihabitans rarus, assembly GCF_024296665.1. Classification (NCBI taxonomy): domain Archaea; kingdom Methanobacteriati; phylum Methanobacteriota; class Halobacteria; order Halobacteriales; family Natrialbaceae; genus Salinilacihabitans; species Salinilacihabitans rarus. Next base: position 1,733,364 of record NZ_CP100762.1, read on the forward strand.
GGCTTCGATCGCTCGATCCGGGCGCAGGAGGAGATGGTCGACGGACTCGTCGACGAACTGGGCCTCGAGACGGTCTCGTTCGTCGGACACGACCTCGGCGGTGGGGTGGCGCTTCGCTACGCCGCCCACCGCCCCGACGCGGTCGAGACCCTCGTCCTCTCGAACGCGGTCTGTTACGACTCGTGGCCGATCGAGACGATCGTCACCCTCGGACTGCCGTCGACGATAAACGAGATGAGCGTCGACGACGCACGAGAGCTACTCGAAGGGATGTTCCGAGAGACCCGCTACGACGATCCGGACGGCGCGTTCGTCGAGGGGATGCTCGCACCGTGGGACTCCGACGAGGCGATCGTCTCGCTCTCGCGAAATGCCATCGGAACGAATACGAGCCACACGACCGAGATCGATCCAAGCGAAATCGCCGCTCGGACGCTCCTGCTGTGGGGCGTCGAGGACGAGTTCCAGCCGATCGAGTACGCCGAACGGCTGGAAGACGATATTTCGGGTGCCACCCTCGTCGGCGTCGACGAGGCCTCTCACTGGGTCATGGCCGACCGGCCCGACGCGTACACCGACCACCTCCGCGAGTTCCTCGACGGCGCCTGATCCGTCCACGTCTCTCGACTCACACCTTCACCTTCCGCTCGCTGAAATCGACAAATAGCACGTGCCGTAAGGTCTGCCGGAAGAACGAAAGCGCCCGCGGGAAGTTCGCGACCTCCATCGCGTGCCTCCAACCAGGTGGACGCGATCGCGAACTGCTCGCCGTCGTCGGCCCAGCGAAGTGCGACGCCGGGATCGTCCGGCTCGGCGGCGCTCGCGTACGGGAGGCCGTCGGTCTTGCGCTGGGGCATCGCCGTCGACAGCCGTCAGTCGTCGACGCCGGGGGCCGGCACCACCACGTCGACCGCAAGCGCGGCCGGATCGTCGTCACGGCGGGTGACCGCGAGCGCGACGACAGCGAGGCGATCCCCCCTTCCGCGTCTACGAGTCAGGGCCTCGGCGACGGTCACGGCCCGCCACGACTCCAGTCGAACCAACATTCCTTCCCGCAGAAGAGAGACCGGAAGGACTGATGGAGACGACCGGGAGTTCAGGTTTAGTGGAGGAAGAGCACGTTCACCTCGAGTTCTCCGCCGTCGAGAACGCGGATCGTCACGTTGGCCGGCTCGCCGTCGTCCGCTACCTCCCATTCCTTGTCCTGTTGGGCCACCGCCGTCTCGACGGCAACGCGATAGCGGCCGGGATCCGAGAGGAGGCCGACTGCGACGACCGAGTCCGCCGGATCCATCTCCGAATTGACCTGGAAGAGCGTCGTCTCGTCGTCACCTCTGGTCCGGTCGAGTCTCACGTCGACCTGTTGAGCAGTTCCGGTGGTGTTCTGTACTTTCAGCGTGCCCGAGGATCCGAGCTGTGACATGGTCGTGTCGTCGTCGGGTGATTGAGTGGTTTCTCTGCTGTCTTCACCGCGTCTGCCTGGCGGCCGCAAGTACTGGGCTGCCGGGAGCGTCGCCCCAAGTACTGTGACGCCGAGGAACGCTCGTCGTTTCATTACTCCTGAGAGCATATGGCGGACGTTCTATCAAATACCTTCTGTTGACCAAAATATGTATTTGAGCGTTAGCCGGGTCGAAGGCTCTTCGGGGCGGTCCAACCCGGCCGAGCCTGCGTGCGCGAAGCTGTCAGGCCGTGATCCCGCCGCAGGTCGACTCGAAGGTGTACCCGAACTCGACGTTTTCCTGGTTCGCGACTTCGTAGGCGGTGCAGCCGACGACGTCGTCGTCGGAGTTCACCCCGAGGACGATCCCGATAATCGAGGCCCACTCACACCCTTTTCTGTCCGTCCAGATCTCGTAGATCGGCGATCCCGAATCGCCGTTCTTCGAACCCATGTTCGTGACTTCGAACCAGTCGGGCCCGGCAGCGCAGTGACCACCAGTGATGATATCGCCGAGTGTCCCGCTGTCGTGGCACGTCCGGGCCCCGTACCGCTCGGCAATGTCGCCCTTCTTGTACTCGTAGCCGTCTTCCGTCGTGTGACCACTGATCCGTCGGGTGTCCGAGGAGGAGATCTTCACCTCGTCGTCGACGTTCAGGCTCGAGGACTCGTTTTCGATCAGGGCGTAGTCCGCATTGACGTTGATCACGTCCTGATCGTCGTTCTGGGGATCGAAGTTGGCGAAGTGGGTCTCGCTCTGGCCCTGGGTGGTGTCGACGTTGCTGTAGTAGGCGCAGTTGTCGACGTCCGCGAACGCGTGTGCACAGGTCAGGAAGTTGAGGTTCCCGCTCCCGTCGGAAACCGGGCAAGTACCCGTGAAGTAGGGGTACTCGTCGGTCGTGACTTCGTTGCCGATCACCCTCGATGCGAATTCGCTCGCACTCAAACATTATCCCCTCGTCGACGTCGGCGTCGTCGACTCGGCCGAGCGAGCGGAACGCAGTCGCCTTCGTCGTCCCGTCTGCCGTCTCGAACGTCCCTGCTGGCGTCACCTATACCGTCTCCTCGTTCCTCGATGGAGAGACGGTGCAAACTATCGATACGACGATGGATTGCACCGACCGAGACGAAGACGAGATGGACGAGGGCCTCGATATGGGACGCGAGCGCCCACGACGACGCGGCCGGAGTCCACGAGAACGCACCGATAACCGAACCCGTCTCGTCGGCCAGCGAGCGCTCACTGGTCGGGTTCGGTCTTCTCGATAAGCGGGTGGTGGGCGTAGTCGTTGATCGTGACGTCCGCGAGCGAGCGGAGTCCGCCGAGACGGGCTACTCGTTGGAACCCCAGTTCTCCGACCTCGTCCGGAGGGACATCGAGTACGTACGCGAGCGCGCGGTCGGTGTCGAGTTGGCGAGCGGCGAGCGCGCGGTGGTGTCCGTCGACGAGAAACAGCTTCGAGCCGTACGAGACGACGATGAGCGGTTCCGCGAGGCCGTTTTGTAGCTCGTACTTGCGCCCTTCGAGTTCGTCCGCGTACACCTCCCGCTGGGTCGGAACGAGCGACCCGACGGGCACGTCCCGTTCGGTGACGTCGATCGACGTCTCGTAGTTCCGTTCCAGCATCTCGCGGGTACTCTCGACTTTGGTAGGCGTCGTCCGCTCGATCTGGCTCCTGACGGCGTCGCCGTTGGAAAAGATCCCGAGTAACGCCCCCGCGTCGTCGACGACGGGGAGAAACTGGTGGCCCGTACGGAAGATGACGCGCGCCGCGTTTTTCACGGTCATCTCGGGACGGACGACGACGAGTTCCCGGCTCATGACGTCCTCGACCAGCGCGTCGCCGGACACCTCCAGGAGGTCGATCGCACCGACGAACCCGAGGAGGTCCCGATCGTCGCCGACGACGGGGAGCCCGGCGTACTGTACGCCCCCTTTCAGCCGGTCGACCACGTCCGTCACCCACGCGTCCGGGCCGACGGTGTCGACGTCGGTCGTCATGTACTCGTCGACCCGAACCTCGTCGAATTCCAGCAGCGACGTGCGGTTCGGCCTCATCTCGAATGGGCGTTATCCGCGTTCGAGTCCCGCACGCGCCCGATAATTGTACTCACGTGCGCTGAAAGAGACCGCGCTCCGAAAAAGGCTTCGGCGGTGCCGATCCCGTCGGGGCCGATCCGACTCGACCTCAGCAGAACTCCTCCAGCGTCGTCTGGTCGCGCTTGAGCGGCCGCGCCCGGTAGCCGTGTTCGGTCTCCAGGACGTCCGCGAACGCCTCGGCGAAGCCGTGGTGGGTGTAGACGACGTCGGGGTCGATCGCCCGGACGGTCGCGAGCAGTTCGTCGAAGTCGCAGTGGTCAGTCAGCGGGAACGTCGCGTCGTAGTTCCCGCGGTAGCGGTAGGAGTCGTCGACGGCCCACCCGGAGAAACCGGCTTTCAGCCCGCCCGTCCGGTCGACCAGCCGCTCGACCCACTCCGACCGGGACTGGTTCGACGGCAGGATCACGACCTCGTCGGTCAGCTCCGCGAGGTCGCCGTCCTCGTAGGGTCGGCCCGCGAACGCGAGGTCGCCGCCGGTCGCCGCCTCGATGGCGCGGTTCACGCGGTCGATCGAGTCCGAGACGAGGACGTCCCGGCCGGTCGCCTCGCTCGCGAGGTACTGGAGCTTCTGGGCCCGCCCGAGCGAGTAGCCGAACAGAAAGAGCGGCCGGTCGTCGTGCTCGCGGAGCCAGTCGCGGATCTCGCCTTCGAGGTCCGCCTGCGCCGGGAACCGGTACTCGGGGCGGCCGTAGGTCGTCTCCATCACCAGCACGTCGGCGGCGACGGCCTCGGGGTCGAACCCGTCGAGGTACCAGCGGTCGCGCGTGGAGAAGTCGCCGGTGTAACAGTAGCGCCGGCCGTCCTCGCCCTCGAACAGCGCCGCACGGGAGCCGACGACGTGGCCGGCGGGGACGAGGTCGATCCCCGGGGCCTCCTCGACGAACTCGACGGCGACGCCCGTCCGGGCGGCCGCGATGGCCGCCGTCGCGGCCGAGCAGACGACCGTCCCCGGACTCGACCGGAGGGTGTGGTCGGCGTGGGCGTGGCTGACCACGTTGACGTCACCGACCGCGCGCCTCGCGTCGGCGACGACGCGCCTGCCCACGTCGAAGTGGATGCCGTCGCGGCGCCTGACGGTTCCCACGCCCGCACCCGAACCGGATCGCTCGCTCACTGGCGGGACCACGGGCTCGAACTACCTCCGCCTGTCGGTCGCGGAGCCGGATTTTTGTCGCTCCCGCGCGATGGATCGCGTATGAGCGATCGAACCCGCGTACACGTCTTCGTCTCCGGAACGGTACAGGGCGTCTTCTACCGCGCGACGACCCGCGACACGGCCCGCGAGCGGGGCGTCGACGGCTGGGTGAAGAACCTCCCCGACGGCCGCGTCGAGGCGGTCTTCGAGGGGCCCGCCGACGCCGTCGAGGGGATGGTCGAGTGGTGCCACGAGGGCAGCCCCGCGGCCGACGTCGAGGACGTCGAGGCCGAGTACGAGGAGCCACGGGGCGAGGACGGGTTCGAGATCAGGTACTGAGCGGGCGGCCGCGGGGGTCAGGGCTCCGCGTTCGAACCGCTGTCGTTTTCCTCGTTCGTCTCGCCGGCCCGCCGGGCGGCGTCGAGCCACGGCGGTTCCTCGGTGTGGTCCCACCGCGCCCAGTCGGCCTTCTCGCCGGCGTAGTAGGCGCGGTAGGCGCCGACGGGGTCGCCGGGCCGTCTGTACTCGTCGGGCATCGCCTGCGGCCGGGGCGTCGGCTCCGCGGCGGGGAAGTCGATCGCCCCGGGATCGATCCGCTCGATCACGAGCCAGCTGGCGTGGTGGTCGTCGTTCCCGTAGCGCTCGCGGAACTCGGCGTCGAGCGCCCGGGCGTGCTCGCGCAGGCGCAGCCAGTTGGCCCGCGACTCGCCGGCCCAGACCGTGACGGGGTGGCCGGTGTGGGTCGGCCGGTAGAGGAACGCCGCGTCGTACCCGTTCGCCCGCGCCGCGGTACACAGCACCTGCGCGGCTTCGAGCAGCATCTTGTTCACGTGCTGGTCGCAGTGGTAGCGGGCGGCCAGTCGCGGGTCCTCGTCGAGCCAGAAGACGTTCACGGGCGAGCTATGTCGGGAAGCGGGTTGAGTCCGTCGTCCGCAATCTTCAACGACCGTCCCGCCGAACGCTCGGGTATGATCACTGGCGAGCGGATGGCCGCCGTCGACGAGAACGCGGCGGCGCTGGGGGTGTCACGAAAGCAGTTGATGGAGTCGAGCGGGAACGCCGTCGCCCGCGCCGTCCGGGCGGTCGCCGACCCCGGCGCGCGGGTCGTCGTCGTCGCCGGCCGGGGCAACAACGGCGGGGACGCCTTCGTCGCCGCACGGTTCCTCGACGAGTACGACGTCACCACCTACCTGCTCGGGCGCGCGGCGACTATCGGAACCGACATCGCCCGCGAGAACTGGGCGGCGCTCGACGCCGGCGACTACGACGTCCGCGAGGTGACCGACTCGCGGAATTTCGACCTGCCCGACTGTGACGTGGTCGTCGACGCGATGCTCGGGACGGGGATCAGCGGCGACCTCCGCGAACCCGCGGCGACCGCGGCGCGGGCGATAAACGAAGCCGACGCGACGGTCGTCGCCGTCGACGTCCCCTCGGGGTTCGACGCCGACGCGGGCGAGCACGCCAAAAACGGCGTCGAGGCCGACCGCGTCGTCACTTTCCACGACGCCAAACCGGGGCTCGACGCCCTCGACGCCGACGTGACGGTCGCGAACATCGGCATCCCGGCGGCGGCCGAGCGGTTCGTCGGGCCGGGGGACGTCCGACTCGCACGCCCGACCGACCGCGAGGGACGTCCCTACGTCGTCGGCGGCGGGCCCTACACCGGCGCGCCGGCGCTGGCCGCGCAGGCCGCGTTACGGGCCGGGGCCGAACTCCCCTTCGTCGCCGCGCCCGAGGCGGTCGCGGGCGAAATCCAGGGCTACGCCGAGGACCTGATCGTTCAGGCCTACGAGGGCGAGCACCTCACGCCCGAGCGGGTCGACGACCTCGTCGCGACGGCCCACCGGTACGGGAACGTCGTCGTCCTCGGCCCCGGCCTCGGAACCGACGCCGAGACCCGCGAGGCGGTCCGCGCGTTCCTCGAATCGTTCGCCGGCCGGGCGGTCGTCGACGCGGACGCGCTCCGGGTCGTCCCCGAGGTCGAGACCGAGGCGACGCTGATCTGCACGCCCAACCGCGGCGAACTGGCGGCGATGGGCGGCCCCGACGTCGACGACCTCCGGGCGGCGGCCGACGAGATCGAGGCGTTCGCGGCCGACCTCGGCCACGTCGTGCTCGCGAAGGGCGCCGACGACGTGATCACCGACGGCGAGCGGACCCGGATCAGCCGCTCCGGTACGGTCGGCATGAAAGTCGGCGGGACCGGCGACACGCTCGCCGGCATCGTCGCGGCGCTGTTCGAGGCCGCGGCCCCCCTCGACGCCGCGGCGGCGGCCGCCCGCGTCAACGGCGTCGCCGGCGAGCGACTGGCCGCGGACGACGGGCACGGCTTCCTCGCGTCGGACCTGCTCGAGGCGATTCCGGCGGCCCTGTGGGGTGTGGACGATGTCTGAGGGCGACGGCGCGGACGAGTTGACGCACACGACTGCGGAGGGCGACGTCCAGATGGTCGACGTCGGGGACAAACCCGACACGAAGCGGCGTGCGGTCGCCGCCGGCGAGATCCACCTGCGGCCGTCGACGATCGAGGCGATCCGCGCCGACGAGGTCGGCAAGGGCGACGTGCTCGCCACCGCGCGCGTGGGGGCGATTCAGGCCGTCAAGCACACGTGGGAGACGATCCCGATGTGCCACGCGATCCCGATCACGAACGTCGACACGGCGTTCGACGTCGGCGAGGCCCGGATCGAACTCGAGGTGACAGTCGAGACGACCGGCAAGACTGGCTGCGAGATGGAGGCTCTGGAGGGGGTGACCACGGGGTTGAACGTCGTCTGGGACATGGTGAAAGCCGTCGAGAAGGACGACGACGGCCAGTATCCGGCGACGCGGATCGAGGACGTGCGGGTGCTAGAGAAGGAGAAACGCGAGCCCTAGATGTCATACTCGACGTCCGCACACGTGCTGACGAGTTCTTCGAGGGCCGCCGGCGGGTCGCGGTACCTGACGGCGCCGGACCGGCCGTCGTACTCGACGACCCTCGCGTCGGCCAGTTTCGGGAGGTGGACGTGGAAGAGGTCGACGGTCACCGGGGCGTAGTCGGCGTCGGTCACCTCGTCGACGGGGACGTCCTCCTCGACCGCGGCGATCCAGCGGGCGAGCGTCTCCATCGTGGCGCGCTCGCGGCGCCGCAGGTAGTAGAGGGCGAGGCGTCGGCGTCGGTGGGCGAGCGCTCCGAGGTAGTCGTCGACGCGGACCTGCAGGCCCCCCGACGCCGGTCGCGGCGGCGGGTCTCGCGGGACGTTCGCTCCCCCGTCCCCGCCCCGGTCGTCGGCGTCGTCGCTCATCGTCGTACCCGTTCGACGCCCGCGGCCTTAAGCGGTCGCTCCGTCAGGGTTTCTGACCTGACCGGGCCGACGCGGCGACGGGTATTCATTTGTCGGGCTCGAAAGGAGGGTCATGACCAGCGACGGGTCCCCTGGCGACGATCGGGGATTCGACGGGACGTCGACGCTCGCCCCCGAACTGGTACTGGCGGTCGCCGACGCCGCGGGGTGTGACCCGCTCGACCTGCCGGTGCTCAACGGGGTCGTGGATCCGGACGCGCTCGAAGCGCTGTTCGTCGCGCCGGGGCACGGCGACGCGCCGGGACGCGGCGACGCGACGGGGCGGCCGACGGCCGTCGTCGCGCTCGCGCTCGGCGACCGCGTCGCGACCGTCGACAGCGACGGTTCGCTGTCGGTGGTGGCGTCCGGAACCGACGTCGAGGAGGCGCTGGGGGTCGTCGACGAGGCGACGGTCCACGCCGTACGCCACGACTGGGACGAGTCGCAGTCGCTCCACGCCACCGTCGTCCGGACGGTAGTCGCCGCCACGGATGCCGATCCGGTCGCCGTCCGCGGCGCGCTCGGCGACGTCGTCGACGCGAGCGCGCTCGACGCGCTGTTCCGGCCGCGCGCGAACGGTACCCCACGCGGCGAGGGCGCGCTCCGCCTGCCGTTTCGCGAGCACGACGTCGTGGTCCGCAGCGACGGGCTGGTCGCGCTCCAGCCGACGCTCGCGCGGATCAAGCACACCGGGGGGAACCTGCTCGTCGTCGGCTCGGTCCCCCGCGAGGTAAGCGACGGGACGAGCGAGGCGCTGCTCGGCACCGATCCGGACCGCTCGCGCGTCGTCGCCGTCGACGGCCGCCACGTGGGCACCGCCTTCGGCAGGCTCGCGGCCGTCGACGCGGCCCCCTCGCGATCGATCGTCGTCGACTACGGCGACGACGGCCGGTCGGTCGCGGCGACGCCGTCGACGACCCGCCGGCCGCCGGTCCGCGCCGTCGACGGCGACCTCGCGAAACTGACCGCGGCGATCGTCGACTCCGTCGACGACCTCGAACGCGGCTGCGACGGCTTCGCGCCCGGTCAGCTTCGCTTCTGTCTCGACTCGCTCGGCTCGATCGAGTCCCGCCACGGCCGGGACGAGGTACGGACCCTCCTGGAGACGGTCTGCGAGCGGATCGAGCGCGCGTCCGGCATCGGCCACTTCGTCCTGCTCGCCGACCGGGACTCCGAACACGTCCGCGCCGTCGAGGACCTGTTCGACGTCGTCGTCGAACTCCGCGCCGGCGTCGACGGCCCCCAGCAGCGCTGGCACCTGCGCGAGACGGGCCACTCGACGGCGTGGTTCCCGGCGACGCCCGAGGCGGAGGAGGGGGACGCGAGTACCGGGGGGCATCGGCCGTGAAACCGACGTTTCGCTCCCGGGCGGAGCCGCCGGGGCTGGTGATCCGCGACCCCGTTCAGGGGCGGCAGTTCCCGCTGGAGACGGCCGCGCCCGTCGAGCCCCGCCCGTCGGCGCGCGACCGCTTTCGCTTCCCGGTCGACGCCGCCGCGACGATCGACGCCGACCGGATCGACCTCCCGCTTGTCGTCGCGACGTACGTCCGCGACGCCGACGGCGACCTCGTCGCGGAGGCCGAACACTTCGCCTACGAGGAACTGCCCCCCGGCGAGTACGTCGTCGAACTGATGGCGCCGATCAAACTCTACCTCCGGGTCGAGGGCGCGCTGACGGTCGCGTCGTCGGCCGACCACCTGCGCCTCGAAGCCGACGGCGACGCGCCCGTGGAGGTCGGCGCGCGCTCGAACCACCGCCGGCCGCCCGCGACGGTGACGACGACCGCCGACCCCGAGGACCTGCTGGCCGCGGTGTCGACGTTCGGCGCCGCGCTGAAGACGACCAGCCCGGAGCGGTCGCTCCCGTCGCTGCGGGGCCACCCGCCGCGGATCGAGCGGGGCGAGGCGCTTCGGATTCCCGAGGGGCTCGACCCGCCGGAGACGGGGATCCGGATCGAACTCCCGCCGGAGCGAGCGGCGGTGTACGCCGCGAGCACCCTCGCGTACTACCTCGGCGCGACGGTCGAACCCGGTCCGGAGCCGCGACTCGTCGCCGACGGCGTCGACCGCCCGCTCGGCCGGCCCGGGCGGCCCCTCGAGGAGGCGGCCCGGGACCTCCTCGAACGGACGTTCCTCCTCGACTGCGTCGCCCGGACCGAGGGGCTCTACCGGGTCGACCTCCACGAGCGGCGCGAACTCGACGAGCGCGTCGACGTCGACTGGGCGGCGCTGTACGAGGCGTCGCCGGCCGAGCGCCTCCGGCGGTACCTGTCGATCCCCCGCGAGGCGGTGGCCGACCTCGTCCCGACGTGGCGGGTGGCGACGTACGCGACGCCGGCGCCCGCGAACGACCGCCTGCTCCCGTTCGCCGTCAACGGCCTCTCGCCGGTCCGGACGTCGGCGGTCCGGCACGCGGCGGCCCCGGCCACGCGGGAGCGACTGGGCGTCGACGAGTTCCTCAGGTCGGCGGACGCGCCGTCGCGGGCCCGCGCGGACGCGCCGGGCGTCGAGCGCGACCGGGCCTCCGACGTCTCCTACGTCTCTTTCCCCTCGACGGACGCGCTGGAGGTGGCGTGGCTCGGCGAGGAGCGGCCGATCGGCGCGAACCACCTGCTCGAAGCGGGCTTCGAGAACAAACTCGCGCGCGGGCGGCCCGGCGCGGGGATCGACATCACCGTCGTCTGTAACGACCCGTCGATGAGCGCGGAGTACGACGGCGCCGACCGGTCGCTGTACGGCGACCGCGACGAGTTGCCGTTCGACGTCGACGTCCGCTACGACCTCTCCCGGGAGGAACTCGCGGACGTCCTCGCGGCCGACACCGACTTCCTGCACTACGTCGGCCACAGCGAGTCGACGGCGTTCGTCTGTCGCGACGGCCGCGTCGACGCCGGCGACCTCGACCGCGTCGGCCCCTACGCGTTCCTGCTCAACGGCTGTACCTCCTACGAGCAGGGGGTCCGGATGCTCGACGGCGGGAGCGTCGGCGGAATCGTCACCCACAGCGACGTCGGCAACGACGACGCGACGGCCATCGGGCGGTCGATCGCACGGCTGTTGAACGCCGGCTTCTCGCTGCGGGCCGCCCTCGAAATCGCGCGCGACCGCCGGACCGTCGGCACCCAGTACGTCGTCGTCGGCGACGGCGGCGCGCAGGTCGCCCAGAACGAGGCCGGCACGCCGGTCCGCTACCGGATCGACTCCCGCGCGGACGGCCGGTACGACCTGCGCGTCGAGACCTACCCTACCCTGGAGGCGGGGATGGGCGCGATGTACCTCCCCTACCTCGACGGCGTCGACACCCACTACCTGACCGGCGGGGCGTTACCGCCGTTTGCCGTCGACGCCGCGCAACTGGCGCGGTTCCTCGGCCTCGAGGAGGTGCCGGTCCTGTTCGACGGCGAGCGCCGCTGGTCGAGCGAGGTCGACGTGGCGGCCTGAGCGAGTTCGCCCCGCACGACGCGGGGCGACACCCGTCGAACGGCGGACCGCCGTCTCGACTACCGAACGGGCGGGACCCGGAAAATCGGAGCGGCGTCGCCGGTCGACGCGCGATCAGTAGGTGGTGGCGCCGGAAGCCGCCGCCGCGCTGCCGGCCTGCGAGAGCGCCAGCATGATCGCGAACAGGAAGCCGATCGTTCGGGGGTTCTCGGTGACGTACGCCCGGAGGGCGGAAGTGTCTTCGGACATTGCATATTACCGGGCGGCGGCGACGCACTTGAAAATATCTTAACATTACATACCCAAAATAAATTGGCGTTACCGGGCGACGTCGAAAAGCCAATAGGTGATTACCGCGACGCTGGCGACGGTTCCCGACCGGTCCCGGGACGGGCGCTATCGGTGCCGCGAGGGAGACGGCGGCCGGCGCGTCGGTGTCAGAGGTCCATCCCGCCGTTGACGTCGATCACCTCGCCGGTGATGTACGAGGACTCCTCGCTGGCGAGAAAGCGGACGGTGGCGGCGACGTCCTCGACCTCGGCCAGCCGTTCGAGCGGGATGCTCGCGATGATCCGGTCGAGCACCTTCTGGGGCACCGTCTCGAGCATGTCGGTGTGGGTGAAGCCGGGAGCGACGCAGTTGGCCGTCGAACCGCCCTGGGCGAGTTCGAGCGCGATGGTGCGCGTGAAGCCGAACATGCCGCTCTTGGCGGCGGCGTAGTTGGCCTGCCCGAAGTTGCCCTGCTTGCCGACGACGCTCGAGATGTTGATCAGTCGGCCCTCCTCGGCGTTCCAGATGTCGTCGTAGAACGCCTGCGTGCAGTTGAACATCCCGCCGAGGTTGACGTCCATCACGCGCTCCCACTCCTCGCGGCTCATGTCGACGAACTGGGTGTCGGCGGTGATGCCGGCGTTGTTCACGAGGACGTCCGCGGGCCCGAACGCCTCGTGGCACGCCTCGCGCATCCGCTCGACCTCCTCGCGGTTCGTGACGTCGGCCTGGGCGGCGATCGCCTCGCCGCCGAGGTCCTCGATCGCCTCGACGGTCTCGTAGGCCGGCCCCTCCGAGGACCGGTAGTTGATCACCACGTTCGCGCCCTCCTCGCCGAGGCGCTCGGCGATGCCCCGCCCGATTCCGCGCGCCGATCCGGTGACGACGCAGGTTCGCCCGTCCATTGGCATGGTCGTGCACACGTTAGACGTCCGACGTTAAATAACGACCCCGTCCGTCTATCGTTCCGAAACACGCGTCGCGAGCGCCGCTCGACCGGGCGACGCGTACGTTTCAACCGACCGAAAAGACCTTCTCCTCGCGGGTCGACGTCCGGACCGTGTTCGCTTCGATCCCTCCGCTCGACCTCGCGGTGATCGCCGCCGGACTCGCCTTGCTGCCCCTCTCGGCGGCCGCGCTCGCGTACGCCGTCGCGGCCGACGCGAACGCGCGCGGCCGCCGCGGCCTCGAGTGGGGCGTCGGGACGTTCCTGTTCCCGATCCCCGTCGGTCCCCTCTACGCCGCCCGCCTGCTGGGCCGGCCGCCGGCCCGGACGCGCCCGCGCTCGCGGCGCGAACGCGCCGCCGGGTCGGTCGGCGTCGGCGGCCTCGTGGCACTCGCCGTCGCCGCGGCGGCTACGCCCCCGGACCCGCTCTCGGTCGCGACGGTCGCCGTCCCGCTGACCGCCGGCTTCGCCGCGCTCGCGTACGTCCTCCTGTACGGATCCGGCCCCGGACGGCGTCGCGAGCGCGTCCGGGGCGAGAGCGGGTGAGAAATCAGCGTTCGCGGGCCTGTTCGATCCAGTTTTCGATCCGGCCGGGCGCGATGCCCGTCTCGGCGGCGAGGGCGGCGGCGTCGGCGCCGGCGAGGCCGTCGAACGTCTCGATACCGGCCTCGCGGAGGTCGGTCGCGTACGCCTCGCCGACGCCGTCGAGGTCGGTCAGGTCGTCGGCCTCGACCGCGGGCCCGTCCGCCTGAAGCGTCTCCTCGCCGGTCTCGTCGACGTCGACGTCCTCGGCGAGGGCGGCGTCGGCTTCCTCGGGTTCGGGTTCGGGCACCCCGGGTTCGCCCTCGACGTCGGTACCGTTCGACCGCTCCTCGAACCACTCGCAGACGTCGGGCCAGAGTTCGGCGTGACTGCGCGAGGAGACGGACATCCCGATGTGGCCCGTCGGGAACTCCATGATCTCCGTGTCGTCGCTCGGGACGACCTCGTTGAACGGCTTGGACGCCCCCGGCGGGATCAGGTGGTCGTACTCGGCGACGATCTGGAGGATCGGCATCTCGAGGTTCGCGAGGTCGACGTGGGTCCCGTCGAGGTAGAGTTCGTTCTCGTACAGCCTGTTGTCCTGGTAGACGTCGCGGATGAACTGGTCGTAGGTCTCGCCGGCGACGTCGATGCCCTCGGCGAGCCACCGCTCCATCCGCGCGAAGTTCCCGACGAAGTCCTCGTCCTCGACGTTCTCGTAGAACCGGACGTACTTCGTGACGTTGTTCGCGACCGGGTCCATCAGCGCGAAGCCGACGTCGAGAAACTCCGCGGGGACGTTGTCGAAGGTGTCGGTCACCTCCTCGGGATCGTAGTACTCCTCGGCACCCCACAGTTCGAGGACGCCGCCCTCGCCGGCGAAACAGAGGCCGGCGGCCATCAACCCGAGGTTGCCGACCTTCTCGGGGAAGAGCGCGGCGTACATGGCGGACATGGTGCCGCCCATGCAGTAGCCGAGGACGTTGATCGCGTCCTCGCCGGAGCGCTCGCGGACGACGTCGACGCAGTTGTCGACGTACCGGGTGACGTAGTCGTCGAGCGTCAGCGAGCGATCGAGCGCCGACGGCTCGCCCCAGTCGATCATGTAGACGTCGAAGCCCGCTTCGAGCAGCCGCCGGATCACCGACCGATCCGGCTGGAGGTCGAGGATGTACGGCCTGTTGATCAGCGCGTAGACGACGAGGATGGGAACGTCGTGTCGTGTCTCGGTCTGGGGCTCGTAGTGTAACAGTTCGAGCTTGTTCTCCTCGTAGACGACCTCGCTCGGCGTCTGCCCCACCTCGACTTCGTTTACCGTCTCGGCGCGGTCGGGGGCGACCTGAAGCCGTTCGGCGGCCTCGGCGGCGTCCTCCCACGCCTGCCGCTGGGCGTCGAGCGCGAGTGCGTAGGGGTTTCTCATTCTTCTTCGAGGTGGTCGAGCACGCGGTCGAGTTTCTGCTCGACGGCGTGCTGGCGGCGTTCGAGTTCGACCAGCCGGTCGCCGACCTCGGCGACGTCGTTCCCGGTGGCGAACCCGAGCGTCCGGAGGGTGTTCTCGGCGGCCTCGTCGGCCTGCTGCTGGAGTTCGAGGACGTCGCCGACGGTCTCGCCGGTCAGCCGGGCGAACGCGGTCGTCGACATGACCTCCTTGAACGCCTCGTTGGCGGTGTTGAGCCAGATGTCGCGGAACTCCTCGACGTCGACGTCCTCGCCCTCGACGACGTCGTTCATTCGCTCGACCATCTGCCGGGAGGCGTCCATCCACGCCTCGTAGGCGCGGGCGTAGCCCTCGACGCCGTCGGCCATCTCCTCGTCCTCGGCGGTCCGCTCGACGGTCTCGGCCCAGCTTTCGACGAACTGCGCCTGCGCTTCCATGTTGGTCTCGACCGCGTCGAGGAACTGCTCGTTCCACTGCTCGACGAACGCGTTCCAGTCTTCGGGTTGTGTGTCAGTCATTGGCTACCGTATGGTGTGCGGACGGAAAAGGTGTGGTGGCGCTCTACGCCGAAGCGTCGAACTCCTCGGCCGCTCGCTCGACGTTCTCGGTGGTCGCGGCGACGCTCGTCTCGAAGCCCTCGTGGGCCTCGAGGAAGGCGTCGAACGAGGAGTCGACGACCTCCGCGTAGCCGTCGGCGAACTCGTCGTAGGCCTCGCCGGACTCCGCGAGGGCCTCCTGGAAGGCCTCGACCGACTGGCGCTGGGTCCGTGCGGTGGCGTCGACGCCCTCGTCGACCAGTTCGCGGAGGTCGTCGAAGTCGGCGGCCTCCTCGGGCATGGTCGACTCGAGGGCGTCGATGTAGGCGTGGACGGCGCCTTTGGTCAGTTCGGCGTTGCTCTCGACGAACGCGCCGGACGCCGAGACGGCGTCGGCGGCGGCGTCGAAGGAGGCCCGCTGGGCCTCGAGGGCGTCGTGGGTCAGCCGCTGGCTCTGCTCGACGGCGGTGCGCTGTGCTTCGAAGATCGCGGTAAACGGGTTCTGGGTCTGGGTCTGGGTCATGGTTATGGTTACTCCTCTCTGGTGCGTTTGACGGGGACGACGATCGTCTGAACGATGTCGCCCTCTTCGATGTCGAGGGCGTCGCGTTCGGGTTCGGGAATGCTGATCCGACCGCCGCTCTGGACGCGCGCCTTGAACGTCGCGGTGCCGACGCTCATCGGTCCGGCGCCCGACATCGCTTCGAACGGGTTCGTGGCGCCCGACTGCATCCACTGGGACAGCAGTTCCTGCTGGGATTCTGCGACCTGCTCGCTCGCCTCCTGCATCTCCTTCGTGAACAACGCGGGGTTCAGCCAGGGCAGGCGGTCGGAGTCCTCCGTCATCGATCGAACGAACGGGCCCGGACCTCATAAGAGTTTCCATCGAATACCATCTGATGACATTGAATGGTCTGGAGTGTCTGAGAGGGGGTGTAAAGGGGCTCTCCCTGCCGGTCGGTCCCGAACGTCCCGTCGGCCCGAACGCGCCCGTCTCGCCGGCGGTAACTCCCGCCTAGCCGGCGCCGGCCGACCAAAGAAGTGATAATCACGACGACCATAGCCCGCCTTACATGACGAAGCAGTTCACGGGGGCGACCAACATCGCCGCCATAACCAACGCCTGGGCGACGATGGCGAGCAGTTTTCTGCAGGGCGCGACCGCCGCCAACCGCGCCGCGCTCTCGGCGATGTTCGCCCCCGCGAACGACCGGAACGGCGCCGACCCGGACCCCGACGCCGACGCCGAGGCCGTCCCCGCGCCGATCCCCTCGGTCGACTACTCGACGCTCGACTGGGAGTTCGAGCGAACGGTCGACGACCCGAACCGAATCGGCGTCGGCGACGCCGTCACCTTCGAGAAGACCCTCTCCGACGAGGACGTCCGCGCGTTCGCCCACGTCAGCGGCGACACCAACCGCCTGCACCTCGACGAGGCGTTCGCCGCCGAGACGCGCTTCGGCGAGCGCATCGTCCACGGCACCCTCGTCTCCGGGCTCATCAGCGCCGCGCTCGCGCGCCTGCCGGGGCTTACCATCTACCTCTCACAGGACCTCGAGTTCCGCGCGCCGGTCGGCATCGGCGACCGGGTCGCCGCGCGGGTCGAGATCGTCGAGGACCTCGGCAACGACCAGTACCGCCTCGAAACGCGGATCCGCGACGAGGACGACGACCGCACCGTGATCGACGGCGAGGCCGTCGTCCTGATCGACGACCTGCCGGCGGAGTGACCCTTCTCCCGCGTCCAGGGCAGTGTCCCTAAGTAGTTGCTCGCGGAACCCCCTCCCATGACGTTGTTCGGGACCGCAGGGATCCGCGGCCCAGTCGACGCCGAGGTGACGCCGGCGCTCGCGCTGGCGGTCGGGCAGGCCGCTGGCGAACCGGGCGAGACGTTCGTCGTCGGCCGCGACGGACGCGAGACGGGGCAGGCGCTCGCCGCCGCGATGGAGGCCGGCCTCGAGAGCGCGGGGGCGGACGTCCGCCGGGTCGGCCGGGTGCCGACGCCCGCGCTCGCGTTCGCCTCGCGGGGGCGCCGGGGCGTGATGCTCACCGCGAGCCACAATCCGCCGGCCGACAACGGGATCAAACTCTTCGCCGACGGCGTCGAGTACGACCGCGAGCGGGAGGAGGCCGTCGAGGCCCGCGTCGACGACCCCGACGTCGCCCCCTGGGACGAGTGGGGCGGGGCCGAACGGGCCGACGTGCTCGGGGCGTACCGGACGGCGGTCGCCGACTACGTCCGCGGGCGCTTCGGCGACGAACCGCTCGCCGGCCTCTCGGTCGCGGTCGACTGCGGTAACGGCGTCGGCGCGCTCGCGACGCCGCAGGTGCTCGAACGCCTCGGCGCCGACGTCGTCGCGCTGAACGCGAGCGTCGACGGCCACTTCCCCGCCCGCGAGAGCAAGCCGACGCCGGAGACGCTGACCGACCTCGCCGCGTTCCTCGACGGCGGCGAGTTCGACCTCGGACTGGCCCACGACGGCGACGCCGACCGCCTCGTCGCCCTCGAAGGCGACGGGACGGTGATCCACGAGGACACGGTGCTCGCGGTCGTCGCCGAACGCTACGTCAGCGAGAGCGACGCGGCCGACCCCGTCGTCGTCACGACGCCGAACGCCTCCGCGCGCATCGACGAGCGGGTCCGCGAGGCCGGCGGCCGCGTCGAGCGCGTCCGTCTCGGGGCGCTCCACGAGGGAATCGCCCGGGAACGGCACGCGGCGCGAGAAGAGCCCGACACTACCGTCGTCTTCGCCGCGGAACCGTGGAAGCACATCCACACGGCCTTCGGCGGCTGGATCGACGGCGTCGCGAGCGCCGCCGTCGTGAGCGCGCTCGTCGCCGAGGCGGGCAGCGCCGCCGCCCTGCGCGACCCCGTGACCGAACGGCCGTACCGCAAGGTGAGCGCCGACTGCCCCGACGAGCGAAAGGCCGACGCGATGGCGACGCTCGAATCGTCGCTGCCGGCGGCGTTCCCCGACGCCGACGTCGACACCAGCTACGGCGTGCGCCTCGAGTTCCCCGACGCCTCGTGGGTCCTGGTGCGGCCGAGCGGCACCGAGCCGTACGTACGGCTCTACGCGGAGAGCGACGACGTCGAGGACCTCGTCGCCGCCGCCCGCGAGGTCGTCGAGGCGGCGATCGAGGGCTGACGCCGATGCCGGCGCCGTGGCCGCGGGCCGGCGGTGCTGTCTACCGTTCGACACGAAAGCTGGTCGTTCGTCCACGACCCCGGGAGGAATTCGTATAGTTTAACCCACCCTCGTGCTCTAGTCGGCTTCATGGCACGTGACAGACGGCGGTTCCTGAAGGGTGCTGGCGTGGCTGGCCTCGCGGCGATGGCCGGGTGCGTCGGCGGATTCGGCGACGAAGGCGGCGAAGGCTCGGACGTCAACGTCGGCATGGTGTACGCCACCGGCGGGCTGGGGGACAACTCGTTCAACGACATGGCCCGCGAGGGCGTCTTGCAGGCCGAAGAGGAACTCGGCGTCTCCCACAGCAAGACCGAGCCGAGTTCGGAGGGCGAGTTCGAGGGCGCCCAGCGGGACTTCGCGGAGTCCGGCGACTACGACCTGATCAGCTGTATCGGCTTCGCACAGGAGGACGCGCTCACCGAGAACGCGCCCGCCTACCCCGACCAGAACTTCATGCTCATCGACGCCGTCGTCGAGGAGGACAACGTACGGAACTACGTCTTCGGCGAACCCGAAGGCTCGTTCCAGGTCGGCCACCTCGCGGGGCTGCTGACCGACATGGAGTTCGCGGCGGGCGCGGGCGAGACCAACCCCGACGAGTCGGTCGTCGGCTTCGTCGGCGGCGTCGAGTCGCCGCTGATCGAGTCGTTCCAGGCCGGCTTCGAGGCCGGCGTCGAGTACGCCAACCCCGACGCCGAGGTCGTCTCGAGCTACGTCGGGAGCTTCAACGACACCGGGGTCGGTCAGGAGACCGCGCGTTCGATGTACCAGGACCAGGGCGCGGACATCGTCTTCCACGCCGCGGGCGCGACCGGCGTCGGCGTCTTCCAGGCCGCCCAGTCCGAGGGCCGGTTCGCGATCGGCGTCGACGCCGACCAGTCCGAGAGCGAACCCGACTACGCGGACGTCATCCTCGCGAGCATGGTCAAGCGGGTCGACACCGCGGTCTTCACCGCCATCGAGTCGGTCGTCAACGACGCCTTCGAGGGCGGCGAGACCGAGGTCCTCGGCCTCGAACAGGACGGCGTCGAGGCGGTCTACGGCGCGTCGATCGGCGACGAGATCCCCGACGACGTCAAGGGCGCCCTCGACGAGTCCCGACAGGCGATCATCGACGGCGAGATCGAGGTCCCGACGGAACTGTAACCGCGCATGAACCATCCGGGATCGGCCGAAACGGGGGACCCCGGCGAGGGGACGGCGGGCGGGGGCGACCTCGCGGTCTACCTCGACGGGATCACGAAACGCTTCCCGGGCGTCGTGGCGAACGACGAGGTCGACCTCCGCGTCGAGCGGGGGACCGTCCACGCCCTGCTCGGCGAGAACGGCGCGGGAAAGACGACGCTGATGAACGTCCTCTACGGGCTGTACGAGCCCAACGAGGGGCGGGTCGTCGTCGACGGCGTCGAGCGCGAGTTCGAGACGCCGCGGGACGCCATCGACGCCGGCGTCGGCATGATCCACCAGCACTTCATGCTGGTCGACACGATGACCGTCGCCGAGAACATCGCGCTCGGCAACGAGCCGCGCAAGTGGTTCGGGCTGGCGGTCGACCGCGAGCGCATCGATCGCGAGATCCGCGAACTCTGTGACCGGTACGGCTTCTCGGTCGACCCCGACGCGACGGTCGAGGAGTTGAGCGTCGGCGTCCAGCAGCGCGTCGAGATCCTCAAGGCGCTGTACCGCGGCGCGGACGTCCTCATCCTCGACGAGCCGACGGCCGTGCTCACGCCCCAGGAGGTCGAGGGGCTGTACGCCGTCCTCGAGGAACTCACCGATCAGGGGAAGACGGTCATCTTCATCACGCACAAACTCGGCGAGGCGACTCACGCGGCCGACGAGATCACCGTCCTGCGCGACGGCCGGTCGGTCGGCACGGTCGACCCCGCGGGGACGACCCACGAGGAACTGGCCGAACTCATGGTCGGCCGGGAGATCATCCTCGAAGTCGAGGCCGACCCGGTCGACGCCGGCCGGCCGGTCCTCGAAGCGAGCGCGCTGTCGGTCGAGGACGACCGCGGCGTCGAGGCCGTCTCCGGGATCGACCTCGAGGTCCGCGCCGGCGAGATATTCGGCATCGCGGGCGTCGACGGCAACGGACAGGCCGAGTTGATCGAGGCGATCACGGGGCTGTGTACCCCCGACGGGGGGACGGTCCGCTTCCTCGGCGAGGACGTCACCGACTGGCCGCGCCGCCGGCGCATCGACGCCGGCATGGCCTACATTCCGGAGGACCGCCACGAGCGCGGGCTCGTCATGTCCTTCGACCTCGTCGAGAACGGCATCCTCGGCAGCCAGCGCTCGCCGCCGTTCGCCGACGGCGGCCGGATCGACTGGGACGGCGCGCGGACCCACGCCGAGGAGATCATCGAGACCTACGACGTCCGTCCGCCGAACGCCGACGGCGACGCCCAGTCGTTCTCCGGGGGCAACCAGCAGAAGTTCATCGTCGGCCGCGAGTTCGAACGCGACCCCGAACTCGTCGTCGCGACCCACCCGACCCGCGGGGTCGACGTCGGGTCGACGGAGTTCATCCACGACCGCCTGCTCGACCTCCGGCGCGAGGGGACGGCGATCCTGCTCGTCTCCTCGAAACTCGACGAGGTGCGAGGGCTCTCGGACCGCCTCGCGGTCATCCACGAGGGCGAGTTCGTCGACGTGGCCGACCCCGACGCCGTCACCGAGGAGGACCTCGGACTCCTGATGGCCGGGGAGCGTCCCGAGAGGCGGGAACGCGAGGTGTCGCCCGCAGACGCCACGTTCCGGGGTGAGGACCGATGAGGGACGACCTCGAGGTGCTGCTCGAACGCCTCGTCCACGCGTCGGTGTTCGAACGCATCGTCATCAGCGTCGCGGCGCTGTTCGCCGCGATCGTCGTCGGGGGCGTCCTCGTGTTCGTCTCCGGCGGCTTCGCCTCCTGTCGGACAGGGCTCGACCTCGCCGGCTGGACGTTCTGTTACAACCCGATGCAGGTCTACTACGAACTGTTCCTCGGCGCGCTCGGCCACCCGCTGGAGGGGGGCTGGCACCCGCTGAACTACGACATGGCGACGACGCTGCGGGAGACGACGCTGCTGATCTTCGCGGGGCTGTCGGTCGCCGTCGCGTTCCGCGCGGGCCTTTTCAACATCGGGACCCAGGGACAACTCGTCGTCGGCGGCCTCGCGACGGCGGTGACGGTGCTCTACGCCGCGGCGATCGTTCCCGCGGGCTTCGTCGGGACGCTCGTCCTCGTCCCGATCGGGGTCGCCGCCGGCGCGCTCTTCGGCGGGCTCTTCGGGGCGATCCCCGGCGTGTTGAAGGCCTACGCCGACGCCAACGAGGTCATCACGACGATCATGCTCAACTTCGTCGCGGCCGGCATCACGTCGACGCTGCTCTCCTGGCGGTTCCAGGACCCCGACAGCGCGAACCCACAGACCGCGCGCGTCCCGGAGTACGCCGAGATTCCGACCATCCCGTACGTCGGCTTCGACGTCCGGATGGACTTCTCGCTGCTCGCGCTCGGGTTCGCCGTCGTGCTCATGGTCGCCGTCGCGTGGATGCTCGCGCGTACCTCGTTCGGCTACGAGCTACGCACCAGCGGCATCCAGCCGGAGGCGGCCGCCTACGGCGGCGTCGCCGAGAAGCGCATGATCGTTTCGAGCATGACCCTCTCGGGCGCGCTCGGCGGGGTCGCCGGCGCGTTCTGGGTGCTGATGCAACACGGCCGCTGGCTCGAGAACGTCCCGCCGATCGGGTTCGACGGCATCGCCGTCTCGATCCTCGCGGGCAACAACCCGCTCGGGGTCGGCGCCGCCGCGTTCCTCTTCGGCGTCCTCTCCAGCGGGTCGCGCTCGATCGGCACCGCGACGAACGTCCCGCCGGAACTGGTCGGCGTCCTCTCCGGGCTCCTCATCCTGTTCGTCGCGATGCCCGAGTTCTTCCGGATGATCGGGGGTCGCTACCTCGACCTCGGGGCCGAGCGTCCGGCCCGGGCCGACGGCGCCGGAGGTGCTGACGATGATTGACGGCCTCTCGCGCCGGCGCGTCGGCGGGGGCCTCGCCGTCGTCGTCGCGCTCTGGCTCGTCGCCGCCGTCGCGTTCCCCGACTCGTGGGCACGCGCGCTGCTCGGCGTCGTCGCCAGCCCGAGTACGCACACGGCGACGCTGCGTCTCGCCGTGCCCATCGCGCTGGCGGCCATCGGCGGCATCTTCGCCGAGAAGAGCGGCGTCATCAACATCGGCATCGAGGGGCTGTTGATCGTCTCGGCGTTCTCGGCGATCCTCGTCACCTACTGGCTGGGCGCCGGCGAGTCGACGCTGCTCGTCTCTCACCACTGGTGGGGCTTTGCCGCCGGCGTGCTCGCGAGCACGCTGTTCGCGCTGGTGTTCGCGGTCGTCTGCATCGAGTTCAAGGCCGACCAGATCATCGCCGGCCTCGCGGTGTGGCTGATCGCGCTGGGGCTCGCGCCGTTTGCCTCGCGGATCGTCTTCAACAGCCCGAACACCGCGGGCGTCGGGCGGTTCCAGAACGTCACGGTGCCGGTGCTCTCGGAGGTTCCGGTCGTGGGCTACCTGCTGTTCGACACCGAGCCGCAGGTGTACGTCATGCTCGGCTCGGCCGCCGCCGGCTGGTACCTGCTCTCGCGGACCGCGTTCGGCCGCTGGGTCGTCGCCAGCGGCGAGAACCCGAAGGCACTGGACACCGCGGGCGTCGACGTCCGGAAGGTCCGCTACGCGGCGGTGCTCCTCTCGGGCTTCTTCGCCGGCCTCGGCGGCGCCGGCTTCGCCCTCGGCCAACTCGGCACCTTCGCCGGCGGCGGCGACACCGCCATCGGCGGCCGCGGGTTCATCGCCATCGCGACCTACCTGTTCGCGAACTACCACCCGATCGGCGCGCTCGCCGGCTCGTTCCTCTTTGCCGGCCTCGACGCGATCCAGCTTCGCCTGCAGAACCTCGGCTACGCCGTCCCGACGGAACTCATCCGCACCATCCCGTACGTGACGGTCGTCGTCGTGCTCGTCTTCGTCGGCAAGACGCGCCTCCCCGAGGCCGCCGGCGAGCACTACGACCCCGGCGAGGACTGATCGGCGTCGACGCTCACTCGACGTCGAGGGTCCCGCCGCAGTCGGGACAGACGAAGTCCGCGTCCCCCCGCGAGAGCCGCATGGCCTCCCGGCCGCAGTCGGGACACGAGACGTCCCGGCCGTCCAGCGCCGGAATCCGGGCGATGCGCACGTCCTCGCTGTCCCGCGGCGCGCCCAGCGCGAGCGCGACGACGCGCCCGTCGCCGTCGTTCCGGCCGGTCTGGAACTCGCCGGGGGCAAAGCGGATCGCCTCGTTCTCGCCGACGACGACCTCGCGGGTCTCGTCCTCGTCGCTCGCGCGCGTCTCGAACGTCGCCTCGCCTTCGAGGACGACGAACACCTCCTCCTGGTCGGCGTGGGCGTGCAGCGACCCGCTGAACCGCTCGCCGGGATCGAGGGCGTAGCGAACGATCGCGAGGTCGGCGGCGTTGAGCGGCCCGGTCAACGCCCGGCGGTCGGCGTGGAGGTCGTCGTCGTACGGGTCCGGGTCCACGTCGCTGATCGAAACCTTCCGCATGGGCGCGCGTTCGGGACCCGGGATCAAAGCGCTACTCCCGTCCGCTCCCCCGGCGGGCGACCCGGCGCGTGAGCGGCCGGCGTCCTCGGACGCGGCGGTCCGTCGGTGCCTTCTTGAGTGCCGTCGGACTACCGGGGGGCATGGACGACCTGATCGAGGCCGCCCGCGACGTCCAGGACCGCGCCCACGTCCCCTACTCCGGCTACCGCGTCGGCGCCGCCCTCGAAACGGCCGACGGCGAGGTCTACGTCGGCTGCAACCTCGAGAACGCGAACTACAGCAACAGCCTCCACGCCGAGGAGGTGGCGGTCGCCGAGGCGGTCAAGAACGGCCACCGCGACTTCTCCCGGCTCGCCGTCAGTTCCGACCGCCGGGACGGCGTCACCCCCTGCGGGATGTGTCGCCAGACCCTCGCCGAGTTCTGCGACGCGGACCTCCTCGTGCTCTGTGACGAGGGCGAGGCGGTAAGCGAGTACACCCTCGGCGAACTGCTCCCGAACGCGATCACCGAGGAGATGCTGGATTGACTCACCGAACGCTGCTCTGCCCAGAATTCGTTGATCTGTCCGGAAAATCCGCCGACGTCCGTCGGAATCGAACGAGGGTCGTTAATCGCCGGAACCAGCGTCAGCTAACGATCCATAAACGAGGCCGAGAGTGACGACGACGAATCCAAGTATCAAGCCGAGTGCGGCGAAGGTAGTCCACGTACGGCCATAATTGCCGTAGAGGAGGAGGTCGTGAAAGAGTTTGAAGCCAGAACCCAGCATCAGGGCGATACCGAACAGCATCGGTCTCACTCCGTGCATGGTTAGTGATCTATTTGTTGTGTTCTTAGGAATGGCGATCGTACAATAACTCTGTCCGGAGTAGATGCGCCCGAGATACAGTGAAAAAACATCTAAAGAGCCGAAAGAACGAAAACTTCCGATGTACGAGTGCTTCGTTTCATTCCACGGATTCCACCAATCTGGCCGGACGAACGATAGCCGGGTGTCGCCGCCGGAGCTAATTCTGTGTCTCGTCTGCGGGAGGTCAGAGGTCCGCCGCCAGAAATTTCTCGCGGTCACTCGCCCTCCAGTACGTCTCGCAGAATCGTCCGGTGACACCGCTTCTTCTCGGTGTTCTCGTAGCAGACGAGCACCAGCGACTCCCCGGATTCGAGGCGCTCGTCGAGCGCCGCGAGCGCCGCGGTCGCCGCCGGGTCCTCGGCGAGGTGCTCGCGGTAGGCGCGCTCGAACCCGACCCGGTCCCACGCGGCGTTGTGCGCCTCCTCCTCGCAGAACCCCCGCATCTTGAGGTCCGTCTCGGCCCGCTCGACCGCCGCGAGGAGGTCCTCGGGGGGACCGAGTTCGGGGACGTTCTCGTCGACGGCGGCGTGAAACCACGAGGTGGGTTTGCGGACGACGCCCACGAGCGTCGCCTCCGGGTCGACCGCCGCGAGGTCGTGGCGGAGCGCGGCGACGTAGGTGTCCGCGAGCGTTCCCCGTGTCATACCGGGGTTACGCCCGCCCTGCATTTATATACGGGGGCGGCACCAACGTCCGACTCTCAGATGACCGGGGACAGCGAAGACCCGAACGCCGACGTACAGTACCACCTCGAAGTCGCGCCCGACGACGTCGCCGACACCGTGCTCCTGCCGGGCAACCCCGAGCGGATCGAGAAGATCGTCTCCGTCTGGGACGACCACGAGGAGCGGGCCCACCACCGGGAGTACCGGACGGCGACGGGCACCTACGAGGGGACGCCGATCAGCGTGACGTCGACGGGCATCGGCAGCCCCTCGGCGGCCATCGCCGTCGAGGAACTCGCACGGGTCGGCGTCGACACCTTCGTCCGGGTCGGCTCCTGCGGGGCGATCCAGCCCGAGATGGACGTCGGCGACCTCGTGATCACGACCGGCGCGGTCCGACAGGAGGGCACCAGCGACGAGTACGTCCGCGAGGACTACCCCGCGGCCGCCGACTACGAGGTCGTCACGGCGCTGGTCGCCGCCGCCGAGCGCCTCGGCTACGACTACCACACCGGCGTGACGATGAGCGCAGACTCCTTCTACGCCGGCCAGGGCCGCCCCGGATTCGACGGCTTCGAGGCCGCCGGCGCGGCGGCCCTGCTCGACGAACTCCGCGAGGCGAACGTCGCGAACATCGAGATGGAGGCCAGCGCCATCCTCACGATCGCGAACGTCTACGGCCTCCGTGCGGGCGCGGTTTGTACGGTGTACGCCAACCGCGAGACCGGCGAGTTCCGCACCGAGGGCGAGTCGCGGGCCGCCGAGACCGCCTCGCTTGCGACCCACCTGCTCGCGCGGATGGACGCGGTGAAACGCGAGGCGGGCGTCGACCGGTGGCACGCGGGCCTCTCGGTCGAGTGACCCCGAGGACGCCCTCGCCCGTTCCTATCCGGTGGGAATCATAGGCCGACACTTGCCCTCGACGGCCCGATTCTCGACCATGTCTAGCCAGGGGGGAACCGAAATAGCTCCAGCGAACCGCGACGACCGTCGGGACCTCCGGGCCGAGATCCGATTCGACGTCAACCGGTCCGACTGTCCGCTCGCGGCGACCGGCGACGAGGACGTCCTCACACACCAGATCATCGAGGACGTCTGTTACGTCGTCTCCGACGCGGCTGACGACGATCCGTCGGTGCGACAGACGGGAACGGTGATGGACGGCTGCTGTCCCTGTTCGATCTTCCGTCACCACGGCTGTGTCCCGGTTCTCACCTCGGTCGACGGCGACACCGTGGTCGTGACGACGTACCTCTCCGATCGGGCGTCGCTGCGGTCGCTGGTCGACGAGTTGCGGACGGTGGTCGACGGCGTCTCCCTGCGACGGCTCACCGGGCCGACCGGGGGCGAGTTCTCGGACGTACGCTCGGCGAACCTCTCGCTGTTGAGCGAGATCGAACGGGAGACGCTGACGCGGGCGATCGAGGCGGGGTACTACGACGACCCCCGCCGGATCGAGTTCGGCACCCTCGCGCAGCGTCTCGACGTGTCGAAGCCGACGCTCTCCCAGCGGCTCCGCTCGGCGGAGTCGAAACTGCTGCTCGACCTTCTCGGGGAGTGACGCCCCGCAGTCGCGCTCGGCCGGTCAGGGGACCGTTATAAAGAGGGCAACTGTTCGCACTCGCTGGTTCGGCCGACGGGTACCTACCGTACTGTAGAGGTGTCACGATGGACGACGTAGACGATCGGATGACGGACGAGGAAGCGGTCGGGGTCGACGCCGACACGTGGGAGGACGCGGCCGACGAGATTCTCGCGGACGGCCCGTACGATTCCGAACTCGGCAAGCGAATGAGTCGGGACGCCGTCCGGGTCAGCATCGGACGGATGTCCGAGACGGAGTTCCACGAGAAGTACCACGAGGACGTCCTCGCGGAGTTCGGCGTCGACGAGCGCCCGACCGGGCCGGGGGGCGCCGATGAGTGACCGCGACACCGGCGTGAGCAGGCGGTCCGTGTTGCTCTCGGCGGGTGCCGCCGCGGGCGTGCTGGGCGTCGGCGGCAGCGGCCTCCAGTCGCTCGGCGAGCGCGGCGGAACCGTCCACGACGTCGAGCGGTTCCTCGACCGGAACGGCGTCTTCCACGGATACTGTTCGCCGAACTGTCGCGGCAAGTGCCAGATGGACGTCCACGTCCGCGACGGGCAGATCAAGAAGGTCGAACCGAAGGTCCCCGACAACGAGGACTACCAGCGTTCGTGTACGCTCGGGCTCAGCCACGCCCAGCGGACCTACAACCCGACGCGGCTGAAGTACCCGATGAAACGGGCCGACTGGTCGCCCGGTGACCCGAATCCGTCGGGGCGTGGCCCGGACGCCGAGTTCGAGCGCATCGAGTGGGGCGAGGCCCTCGACTACGTCGCCGACGAGATGCTTCGCGTACGCGAGGAGTACTCGCCCGAGAGCGTCTACTTCGAACTCGGCTCCGGGACCGACGGGATCGGTGGGACGGTCTACAACCGCCTCGCCGGCGCGTTCGGCGGGACGATGAAGGCGTGGTCGATCGACATCAACGTCGGCCTCGGCTTCCGCCGCGTCACTGGCGCCGGGTACTTCAACACCCCGACCAACCAGGCGACGGACATCGAGAACGCCAACACCATCGTCATCTGGGGCGGCAACGTCTTCGAGAGCCGGTTCCAGATGGACGCGTCGAAGGTCCTCGACGCGAAACAAAACGGCGCGAAGATCGTCGTCGTCGATCCCGTCTACAACACGACGACCACGAAGGCCGACCTGTGGCTGCCGGTCGAACCCGGCAAGGACGGCCACCTCGCGATGGCGATGATCCACACGACCTTCGAGGAGGACTACCTCGACGAACAGTTCCTCCGGGAGCGCACGCTCGGGCCGGCCCTGGTTCGGGAAGACGGCTCCCTGCTGAAAACCGCCGACGTCTTCGCGGACGGCGACGAGGAGACGCCGGTCGCGCTCGATGCGGAATCGGGCGACCCGGTCGCCCTCGAACCCGAAACGTACGGCGAGTACGCCCTCTTCGGCGAGTACGAGGTCGACGGCGAGACGGTGACGACCGGCCTGACGGAGATTCGGGAGGCTGCCGCCGAGTACGCCCCCGAGGACATCGCGGAGTACGTCGGCGTCGACGCCGAGAACATCCGGCAGACCGTTCGCTGGCTCGGCACGCGCGGCCCGGGCGGCATCCTGACCGGACTGGGCGTCGACCGGTACGTCTACGGCCACGTCTTCGGTCAGGCGTACGCCATCTTGCTCGCCCTGCTCGGACAGTACGGGATGAGCGGGTGCGTGACCGGCGGGATCACCCAGGGCGGCGGATTCGCGAGCGATTACGGCGGCGTCGAAGGCGCGCCCGGCCCGCGGTCGCTCCAGCAGAAGGGCATCCTCTCGGCGATGGCGGGTGAGGACGACCACCCGATCAAGGCCATGTACGCCATGGCCTCGAACTTCACCGCCAACCAGATGCCCAACCGCCAGGAGTGGCTGGACGCTCTCGAGAACGTCGACATGGTCGCCGTGGCGGACATGCAACACACGCCGACTGTCCAGCACGCGGACATCATCCTGCCGGCCTCCCACTGGTTCGAGCGCGAGGACGTCACCGGATCGTGGACCCAGCCACACGTTCGCTACCGCGAACCGGTCCACGAACCGCTGTGGGAATCGAAGAGCGACCACTGGATGCTCGTCAGGCTGGCCGAGCGGTTGGGTTACGGCGAGCACTTCGACCGCGACCGCGAGACGACGCTGCGGAAGGTCCTCGACGCCGAGGAGCGTTTCTCCCTCGAGGACCTCCGCGAGAAGGGGACCTTCTTCGACGACAGCGCCCCCGAGATCATCTGGCAGGGCGAGTTCAACACCCCCAGCGGGCGCCTCGAGATCTACGACGAGGACGCCCCCTCCGAGGACGGGACGTCCCTCGAAGTCCCGGTCCCGATGGAGAGTCGGACGAGTCCCGACCACGAACTCGCCGGCGAGTATCCCCTCACCTTCCTCCAGAAACACAGTCGCTGGCGGATCCACTCGCAGTTCGGGCGGATGCCGTACCTGCGACAGATCGAGTCCGAACCGGTCGTCGACATCAACCCGAGCGACGCCGAGGAACGGGGCATCGAGGACGGCGACTACGTCCGCATCTTCAACGACCGCGGCGAAGTCGTCGTCAAGGCCCGACACAACGAGGGCTACCGGCCCGGGATGGTCAACGTCAACCAGGGCTGGTGGGGAGACGACTACGTCCGGGGCCACCACAACGACCTCACGCACACCGACGTCAGCGACGCGATCGAGAACTTCGCGTTCTACGACACCCGCGTCGAGGTCGAGCCGGCCCCCGACGACGTCGACACGAGCCAGTACACGGACCCCGAGCGAGCCCCGTGGCTCACCGACTCGGGAAACGGAGGTGATACCTGATGACGAACTACGGCATGGTAATCGACCAGGAACGGTGCATCGGCTGTCAGGCGTGTTCGACGGCCTGCACCGAGGAGAACAACGTCGGTCTCGGTCAGGTCTGGAACCGCGTGCTGACGAAAGGTGGTGACAGTATCGAGACGCCGTCGGGGAGCTACCCCGTCGACGGCAGCGACGGCACCGGGAGCCTCTCGATGGACTTCCAGCCGACGGCCTGCCAGCACTGTGACAACGCCCCGTGCGTGAAGGTGTGTCCGGTCAACGCGACCTACAAGCGCGAGGACGGCATCGTCACCATCGACTACGAGAAGTGTATGGGCTGTCGGTACTGCATGAGCGCCTGCCCGTACAACGCCCGGGTGTTCAACTACGACGAACCCGAGCACGTCCCCGCGGAGGGGACCGGCAACGTCCCGGAACGGCCACAGGGCGTCGTCGAGAAGTGTACCTTCTGCAGCCACCGGGTCGAGGAGGACCTCGATCCGGCCTGCGTCGTCGCCTGTCCCGCCGACGCGCGGATCTTCGGCGACCTCGACGACCCCGACAGCACCGTCTCGCGGTACGTCGACAAGTACGAGACCCACCGGCTGCTCGAGGACCTCGAAACGTCGCCGAGCACCTACTACGTGCGCGGCGAGATGACCCCCGGCCGGCAGCGGGTGGGCAAGGAACTGGAGGGAACGGAGCGCAAAGACGTCTCCCTCCCGGACGGAGGTGAGAGCCAATGAGCACCGACGCGAGAGCGGAGGCCGGCGTCCTCGTCCCGCGGTTCGGCAGCCGCGGGAAAGCGTGGGTCGGCCTGCTGGCCGTTCTGGTGCTCGTCGGGCTGGGGGCGTGGATCTACCAGCTCCAGCAGGGGCTGGCGGTCACGGGCATGGACAACGTCTTCTCGTGGGGGCTGTACATCATGCTGTTCGTCTTCTTCATCGGCCTCTCGGCCGGCGGACTGATCATCTCGAGCGCGCCGAAGTTCTTCCACTCGAAACGCTACGACAGTCTCGCCGCGCTCGGCGTCCTGCTCAGCCTGGGCTGTATCGTCGTCGCCGGGCTGTTGATTCTGCCCGACCTGGGGCGGCCGAGCCGGATCACCGGCTTCCTGACGTCGCCGGACTTCCGCTCGCCGATGGTCTGGGACTTCGCGATCGTCGTCCTCTACGGGCTCTTTAGCGCCGGCTACCTCTGGTTGCTGACCCGGCGCGATCTGGCGAAGATGGGCTCGCGACTCGCCTTCGGCGTCGAGGACACGCCCGAGGGTCGTGAACGCGACCGCAAGCGGGCGTTCTGGGCGGCGGCGGTCGCGATCCCGCTGGCGATCGCGCTGCACTCCGTTACTGGCTGGATCTTCGCGACGCAGATCGGGCGTGGTGACTGGTTCAACCCGCTGGTGGCGCCGATGTTCATCATGAAGGCGCTGGTCTCCGGGCTGGCGCTGCTGCTGGTGACCGCCATCCTCGCGGATCGGCTCACCCGCTTCCGCCTGCCCGAGGCGCTCGTCCCCGAGTTGGGCAAGGTGCTGGGCGTGTTCGTGGCAGTGCACGTCGTCTATCTGGTGGCGGCCGAGCGGTTGCCCCACGCGTGGGCGGCGCACTTCGACTTCTGGTCGATCACGAGCGCGTTCCTCGTCGGGGACACGGTCCACTTCTGGCTGTGGACGGTCGTCGGCGGCGCCATCCCGATCGCACTGCTCGCCGTTCCCTCCTTGCGGCGCAACGTTGGAGCGGTGTTCGCCGCGAGCGTGGCGGCGATCGTAGGCATCCTCTTCGAGGGCGTCTACCTCGTCTTCACCGGCTACACCGACCTGAACATCGACGCCGCCCCCGGCGTGACCACCGGCACCGACTACACGGGGTTCGGCGCCGACATCTGGGCGACCGCCGGCAGCTACACGCCGACGGTCGTCGAACTCGCCGTCACCGTCGGCATCGTCGCTCTCGGCGCGTTGCTGGTCACCCTCGGCCTGCGCTTCCTGCCGCTGCAACCCGGCGGCGGCGCGCCCGTCGGTGCGGGCGGCGACCGGACCGCGCCCGACGCGGACCCGGCGGTCGCCGACGGCGGCCGCGAGACCGACGCCGACGCGGGGGCCGATCGTCGTGAGTGAGACGCCGTCCGGACTCGACGACGGGCGTCAGCTAGCCGAGGGCTACGCCGTGCTGGCCCGCTGCTGGCGGCGGCCGACCGCCGACCTGCTTGACGCGGCGGCGGACGCGCTCGGCCGGATCGACCCGGCGGTCCGTGACGCCGCGGTCAGCCCGCTCCGGGCCGAGCACGCGCGACTGTTCGTCGGCCCCGGCGAGCCGACCTGCCCGCCGTACGAGAGCGTCTACCGCGACGAGAACGGGGCAGTGCTCGGGCCGTCGACGCGCGACGTCGTCGAGTGGTACCGGGCGTACGACCTCGGGCTCGACCCCGACTGGCCGGACCTGCCGGACCACGTCGCGACCGAACTCGAGTTCGCCGCCTACCTCCTCGACCGCGGCGAGCCGGAAGCCTGCGAGCGCTTCCTCGACGAACACCCCCGCCAGTGGCTCGGGGAGTTCCTCGCCGACGTCGAGCGCGAGACCAGCGAGCCCTACTACGCGGCGCTCGCCCGGGCGACCGCCACCGCGGTCGACCTCTAGGCGGCCCCTTTCTCCGGCGGTCGTGAATCGCCGTCGTCCGTCACGTACCGCTTCGCGACGCCGTGGCGGAGAGCCGACGGGTTCGCGGACGCGTTATAAATGGCTGAATTATTCGACACTGAGCGCTCGGCGGCGCGGCCCGTAGTAGCGGCCGGAGGAATTACGATGGGTAATACAGACGACGATTTAGCGATCGAAGGCGACGGAACCGGCCTCGGCGCCGGCCGGAGCGTGTCGGTCGTCGGGGGGACCGCATGAGCGGCCGGGACCGCACCGAGGTCAGCAGACGGTCGGTGTTGCTCTCCGCGGGCGCCGCCGCCGGCGTACTGGGACTCGGCGGGGCGTCCTCGCTTCGGTCGCTCGACGGGGTAGACCGGGCCGGGACGGTTACCGATCTCTTCGACGAGACGCAGGTGCTCAACACGGCGTGTGCCCCGAACTGCCGGGGGAAGTGTCCGCTCAACGTCCACGTCAGGGACGGCCAGATCAAGTTCGTCGAACCGCAGATGACCGACGACGAGCGGTACCGTCGGGGCTGCCTGCTGGGCCAATCGCACGTCCAGCGCGTCTACAGCCCGAAGCGGCTGAAGTACCCGATGGTACGGAGCGACTGGTCTCCGGGCGAGCCCAACCCGGAGGGGCGCGGCTCCGACGCCGAGTTCGAGCAGGTCTCGTGGGACGAGGCGATCGGGTACGTCGCGGACGGGATGGAACGGGCCCGGGAGGAGTACGGTCCGGAGAGCGTCTTCTTCCACACCGGCTCCGGCGACAACGGGAGGGGGACGACGCTGTTCGGACGGCTCGCGGCGATGTTCGGCGGCACCCAGCAGGCCTGGTCGATCGACTCGAACGTCGGCGTCGGGTTCAACCGCATCACCGGCCACGGCTTCTTCCTCCCGCCGACAAACGAGTCCGAGGACTGGGTCAACGCGAACACGATCATCGTCTGGGGCTCGGACCTGTTCGCGAGCCAGTTCCAGAGCGACGCGTCGAAGGTCCTCGACGCGATAGAGCGCGGCGCCAAACTGGTCGTCGTCGACCCCGTCTACACGACGACGGCGGCGAAGGCCGACCTCTGGCTGCCGATCAAGCCGGGGAAGGACACGCACCTCGCGCTCGCGATGATCCACGAGGTGCTCGCCGCGGAGACCTACGACGCGGAGTTCCTCCGCGAGCGGACGACCGCCGGCGCGCTCGTCCGGGACGACACCGGCGAGATGCTCCGGATGCGCGACGTGGGCGGCGGCGCCGACGACGACCGCGTCGTCGGAATCCACGCCGAGACCGGCGACCCGGTCCCGCTGGAACCCGACACGTACGCGAACGTCGAACTCCTCGGCGAGTACGAGGTCGACGGCGTCGCCGCGACGACGTCGCTGTCGCTCCTCGAGGACCACGTCGAGGAGTACTCGCCGGAGGCGGTCGCGGAGGTCGCCGACCTCCACCCGGAAGACATCCGGACGGCGATTCGCTGGCTGGCGACGCGCGGTCCCGGCGGTATCGCCCCGAGTTACGCGATCGGACGCTACAAGTACGGTCACGTGTTCGGACAGACCTACGCCATCCTGCTCGCGCTGACGGGCGACTACGGCAAGTCGGGGACGATCCAGTCTCACCACCCATCCGGGACGTCGCTCCACAGCGGCGACTACGGCAGTCCGGAGGGTGCAGCGGGGACCCAGACGCTGTTCATGCACGAGGTGCCCGACGCGCTAGAGCACGGCGACCCCTTCCCGATCAAAGCGATCTACGGGATGGAGTCGAACATGCTCGTCAACCAGTTCCCGGACCGCAAGCGCTGGATCGAACTCCTCGAGAACGTCGACACGTTCGTAATGGCGGACTTCCACCGCACGCCGACGGTCCAGCACGCCGACATCATCCTGCCTGCGGCCCACTGGTTCGAGCGCGAGGACATCACCGACGCGTGGGGCTCGCACCCGCACATCTCCTACCGGACGAAGGCCCACGAACCGCTCTGGGAGGCGCGGGACGACTACTACATCATCGCCGACCTCGCCGAGGCGCTCGGCTACGATGACCTGTTCCTCGGCGACAAGCACGCCGAACTGGAGAAAATCGCCGCGAATGACGACCGGTTCGACTTCGACGAACTGCGCGAGAAGGGGAACATCCGCGTCAGCGACAACGTGATCAAGTACACCGAGCCGTTCCCGACCGACACCGGCCGGATCGAGATCTACGACGAGGACCAGCCCGTCGAGGAGGACGGGACGGTCCTCGACCTCCCGCGGCCGATCGAGGACCGGACGGCCGACGACCACGAACTCGCCGACGAGTACCCCCTGCTGTTCATGCAGAAGCACTCGAAGTGGCGCATCCACTCGCAGTGGGCGGACAGCGCCATGACCCGGAAGTTCAGTCCGGAGCCGACGCTCGACGTCCACCCGTCGGACGCGGCCGAGCGGGGCATCGAGGACGGCGACTACGTCCGCGTCTACAACGACCGCGGCGAGGTGGTCGTGAAGGCGACGTACAACGAGGGAATGCGCCCCGGGCTGATCAACGTCGATCAGGGGTGGTGGACGGAAGACTACGTCCACGGGAACCTGCAGGACCTCACCCACATGGAGGTCAACGACCTCGCGCCGACGTTCGCTTTCTACGACGTCCGGGCGGAGGTCGAACCCGCGCCCGACGTGGACGCGAGCCAGTACGAAGACCCCGAGCCGGCCGACTGGGTCGACGGGGTCCCCACCGGAGGTGACGACTGATGACGAACTACGGCATGGTGATCGACCTGGAGCGGTGTATCGGCTGTCACGCCTGCGCGGTGAGTTGCAGCCACGAGAACAACGTCTCCCTCGACAAACAGTGGAACCGGATCCTCACGGAGGGCGGCGAGAACGTCGACACGCCCGACGGCGAGTACCCCGAGGGGGGACGCGACGGCACGCTGTCGATGAATCACCTGCCACTCGCCTGCCAGCACTGTGACAACGCCCCGTGCGTGAAGGTGTGTCCGGTCAACGCGACCTACAAGCGCGAGGACGGCATCGTCACCATCGACTACGAGAAGTGTATGGGCTGTCGGTACTGCATGAGCGCCTGCCCGTACAACGCCCGGGTGTTCAACTACGACGATCCGATCACGGTCCCGTCCGAGGGAACCGGCAACGTCGAGGCACGCGGGAAGGGCGTCGTCGAGAAGTGTACCTTCTGCAGCCACCGGGTCGAGGAGGACCTCGATCCGGCCTGCGTCGTCGCCTGCCCCGCCGACGCGCGGATCTTCGGCGACCTCGACGACCCCGACAGCACCGTCTCGCGGTACGTCAAGAAGTACGAGACGGACCAGCTACTCGACGACCTCGAGACCGACCCGAACACCTACTACGTCCGCGGGGAGATGACCCCCGGCCGGACGCGGAGCGGGAACGAACTCGAAGGGACCGAGAAGAAAGTCACCGGCAACCCGAACGGCGTCGCGACCGACGGAGGTGAGAGCCAATGAGCACCGACGCGAGAGCGGAGGCCGGCGTCCTCGTCCCGCGGTTCGGCAGCCGCGGGAAAGCGTGGGTCGGCCTGCTGGCCGTTCTGGTGCTCGTCGGGCTGGGGGCGTGGATCTACCAGCTCCAGCAGGGGCTGGCGGTCACGGGCATGGACAACGTCTTCTCGTGGGGGCTGTACATCATGCTGTTCGTCTTCTTCATCGGCCTCTCGGCCGGCGGACTGATCATCTCGAGCGCGCCGAAGTTCTTCCACTCGAAACGCTACGACAGTCTCGCCGCGCTCGGGGTTCTCCTGAGTCTGGGCTGTATCGTCGTTGCCGGCTTGTTGATTCTGCCCGACCTGGGGCGGCCGAGCCGGATCACCGGCTTCCTGACGTCGCCGGATTTCCGCTCGCCGATGGTCTGGGACTTCGCGATCGTCGTCCTCTACGGGCTCTTTAGCGCCGGCTACCTCTGGTTGCTGACCCGGCGCGATCTGGCGAAGATGGGCTCGCGGCTCGCCTTCGGCGTCGAGGACACGCCCGAGGGTCGTGAACGCGACCGCAAGCGGGCGTTCTGGGCGGCGGCGGTCGCGATCCCGCTGGCGATCGCGCTGCACTCGGTGACGGGGTGGATCTTCGCGACGCAGATCGGGCGTGGCGACTGGTTCAACCCGCTGGTGGCGCCGATGTTCATCATGAAGGCGCTGGTCTCCGGGCTGGCGCTGCTGCTGGTGACCGCCATCCTCGCGGATCGGCTCACCCGCTTCCGCCTGCCCGAGGCGCTCGTCCCCGAGTTGGGCAAGGTGCTGGGCGTGTTCGTGGCAGTGCACGTCGTCTATCTGGTGGCGGCCGAGCGGTTGCCCCACGCGTGGGCGGCGCACTTCGACTTCTGGTCGATCACGAGCGCGTTCCTCGTCGGGGACACGGTCCACTTCTGGCTGTGGACGGTCGTCGGCGGCGCCATCCCGATCGCACTGCTCGCCGTTCCCTCCTTGCGGCGCAACGTCGGGGCGGTGTTCGCCGCGAGCGTGGCGGCGATCGTAGGCATCCTCTTCGAGGGCGTCTACCTCGTCTTCACCGGCTACACCGACCTGAACATCGACGCCGCCCCCGGCGTGACCACCGGCACCGACTACACGGGGTTCGGCGCCGACATCTGGGCGACCGCCGGCAGCTACACGCCGACGGTCGTCGAACTCGCCGTCACCGTCGGCATCGTCGCTCTCGGCGCGTTGCTGGTCACCCTCGGCCTGCGCTTCCTGCCGCTGCAACCCGGCGGCGGCACCCCGCTCGGCGTCGGCAGTGAGGAGCGTCCCGGGGCCGACGCGGACCCGGCGGTCGCCGACGGCGGCCGGGGCGTCGAATCGGGCGAGGGGGACCCCTCGTCGTGAGCGACGGGCGTCGATAGCGCGCCGGCGCGGGCCGGCGGCGGTCGACGCTTCTCTCGTCTCTCGTCTCTCCGACCGCGCGGGGTGGCTCACTCCCGAATCCGGACGACCCCCTCCTCGAACACCTGCCGGTTCGGGACGATGAACTCCTCGGAGTCGGACTCGATTTTCGTCACGAAGAGGTCGACCTCCTGGACGATCCCGGTTCGCTCGCCGATTCGAACCCGGTCGCCGATGCCGTAGGGCTGGTCGAGCAACAGGTAGATGCCGACGGCACTGGAGACGAGGAAGTCCTTGAACGCGAACGCGCCGACGACGACGACGCCGATGGCGTAGACCGCGAGCAGGATCTGCAGCGCCAGCACCTGAACGTTGATCTGATCGAGGGCGACGAGGAAGGCGACGTACAGGACGGAGTACTTGACGACCTTCGGGATGATCGAGACCTCGGGGAGTTTCACCCCACGGAGGTACTCGCTGACGACGAGTTCGGACTTGTCGGCGACGATGAAGCCGACGATGACGACCAGAACGGCGATGAACACCTGCGGGATGAAGCCGACGACGGTCTGCCAGAACGCGTTCGTGTTGAGCAGTTGCGCGATGTGGATCGCCGTCAGGACGGCGAT
Source organism: Salinilacihabitans rarus (assembly GCF_024296665.1). Lineage (NCBI taxonomy): Archaea > Methanobacteriati > Methanobacteriota > Halobacteria > Halobacteriales > Natrialbaceae > Salinilacihabitans > Salinilacihabitans rarus. The sequence continues at coordinate 1,771,293 of NZ_CP100762.1, forward strand.
GCCGTAGATGAACCACGAACTCAGGCGGGCGATGATCTCGACGGTCGAGGTTCCGATCGACTGGGCCGTCCGCTCGAACGGCGTCCCCTCGACGGCGTCGGGCACGCCGGCCGCGCTCAGCAGTTCCTTGTTGAGGCGGCCGACGAGGTAGCCGACGACGATCCCGAGCGCCAGCACCGCCGCGGCTACGACGGCCGGTTCGTCGATGAGGGACTGCCACGCCACCATGTCAGTAGTCCTCCGGATCTGCCTCCATGATGAGTTCACCGCCTTTGAACGCCCGTACCATCCCGTCGCTCTCGGAGAGGGCGATCGCGATCGCGTTGGTGTCGCGGGTGATCGCGCCCGCGGCCATGTGCCGGGCGCCAAGCCCCTTCGGGATGTCGACGCCCTCGGCGGAGGGTTCGAGGTAGCGGTACGCCGAGACGATCTTGCCCGAGTCGGAGATGACGAAGGCGCCGTCGAGCCGCGAGAACTCCTTGAGCATCACGTTCACGATCGGATCGCCGACGTGGACGTGGGACTTCTCGAACGGGTTGTACGACAGCGGGCGGGACTTGTTCATGACCTTCCCCGCGTCGCCGACGACGAACAGCGCGCCCACGGGCTTGCCCTTCTGGCCTTTCTTCCCGAGTTCGATCGCGAGTTCGAGCACCGACTTGATCACCTCCGGGTCGGCGCGGGACTTCACGAACAGGTCGTAGATGCCCGTGTGGGTGTCGCCGTCGGCGCGCACCCGCGAGACGGTGTCGATGCCGTCGCTGAAGACGCTCGTCGCGCAGACCAACTCGTCGCCGTCGTCGATCACGCCGTCGTCGAGTCCCCCCTCGATGCCGAACTTGATCCGTTCCGAGACGTTCTCGAACGCGAGGGGTAACTCGACGAACACGTCCGCGCCGACGGCGTTCTCCGTGCCGACGACGACGACGTCCGGCCCCCCCTCGTCGTCGTCCCCGATGGACGTGACCCGCTCGTAGTACGAGCCACTCGGGGAGAAGAGCATGACGGCGTCGGCACCCGAAAAGAGATCCGCGAACACGTCGTCTAATCCGGCCATTGATACATACAAGCCGTTCGCGCGCGAATAAGCGTTTTGGACCGTCTGACGCGTGACTGTCAATTATCTCCGGCCGGTGTCAGATGTAAGTAGCTCGTGGCGGGTCGTCGGCGAGCGAACGGGACCGTCTGCAGGCGTCTTTGAGCGTTTGCCGAGGGGTGGCGAAGCCGGCCCGCACACGATGGATGCGCGGGACAGGATTCGAACCTGCGGACCCCTACGGGACAGCGTCCTAAGCGCTGCGCCGTTGACCACTTGGCTACCCGCGCTCACCGCCGAGTTCCCGCGAGTCGAGTAAGAAGTTGTCGGTCCGCGCTACTCGTGGGTCACCGGCTGTTCGGGCGACCAGTCCGGGGGGACGATGAACGTGACGTGTTCGGAGTCGCGCAACTGGTGGAGTTCCGCGGCTTGCTCCGCGAGGGCGCGATCACGGTACGGCATCTCGAGGCCGCAACCGGTACAGACGAGTTTACACGTTGGTTCGTTCATGAGAGCACGCGCGGACCGTGCCGCGAGCGACCGGCGTCGCCCGACCTTCGGAGGCGTATTGCTTTAGTAACAGTGACCTAGTGAAATCGCGTGCGAACGGCCGGTTTCACTAGTCGTTCGTATCTGAACGTTGGGAACTGCCGGGCGAACGTTGCACGAGACAGGCCGTCGTTGGGCGACGGCCGCCCGTGGGGCGATCCGTACGTTTATTTCAGTTGCCGCGCTAGCGTGGGCCATGTACAGCGCGAGGGAGCGCGTCGAACACGCCGACTGGCTCGAGGAACTCGACCAGATCGCCGACCGTCTGGACCTCTCCTCGGAGGCGCGCTCGTGTGCGACGGACCTCTTTCTGGCCGACGTGCCGGAGGCCGACCGATCGAAGCGGGCCGTGCTGGCGGCCAGCGTCTACGCCGGGTCGCTCGTGGCCGGCGACGGCCGCACCCAGGGAGCGGTCGCCGACGCGGCCGACGTCTCGCGGCTGTCGATCCAGCAGCGGTGGAAGGAACTGCTGGCGAACGCGGGACTCGAACCGCCGCGGTGGTAAGGGAGACGGCCCGCGGCCTCAGTCGCGATCGGACGTGGAGTCGGAGGCGGAGTCGGGGTAACGGGCCTCGCGCCCCTCGCGGTCGGGGGTCACGCGCCCGTGCTCGTCGATCTCGCCCTGAACGATGCGGGTGCTCGAGATGATCTCGCCGTCCTCGGCGAGGACGTGCGGGACGACGACGACCTCGAGGGGGTCGTGGCCGCGCTCGCGGCGGATCTCGTTGATACGCTCGCCGCCGTCGACGGTCTCCGGTGAGACGATCAGGTAGTCGAACTGCGGTTCGGTCGCGATCCCCGTCGGCTCCTCGAGCGTTCGAACCTCGAACTCGCGGTCGTACTCGTCGGTGTAGCCCGCGAGTTCCGCTTCGAGGTCGCGCTTTCGGTCCTCGTAGGGTCTCACGTATCGGTCGACGTGGCGTGTCTCCGGGGCGAGTTCGTCGCTCGTCAGCCCGACGGTCACGTCCCCGAGTTCGAACGCCCGTTCGAACAGCCGTCGGTGGCCGTCGTGAACGGGGTCGAACGTCCCACCAAGCGCGACGTCCATACCCCAACCACTGCCGCGGCCCGTATAAAAGGGTCGAATCCGGATACGGCGTGTCGATCGGCGCGCACGACGTTCGACGATCGTCGATATCGCCTTTCACATCGTTTTTAGTATCCGACTCCCGTCTCCCCGATATGGGATTAGACGAGGACGCCCTGGAGTACCACCGGACCGACCCGCCGGGGAAACTGGAGATTTCCACGACGAAACCGACGAACACCCAGCGTGACCTCTCGCTCGCGTACTCGCCGGGGGTCGCCGCGCCGTGTATGGAGATCCACGAGGACGAAACCGACGCCTACACGTACACCGCGAAGGGGAACCTCGTCGGCGTCGTCTCGAACGGGTCGGCCGTGCTCGGCCTCGGCGACATCGGCGCGCAGGCCTCCAAACCCGTGATGGAGGGGAAGGGCGTGCTGTTCAAACGCTTCGCCGACATCGACGTGTTCGACGTCGAACTCGACGAGGACGACCCCGAGAAGTTCGCCGCCGCCGTGAAGATGATGGAACCGACCTTCGGCGGGGTCAACCTGGAGGACATCAAGGCGCCGGAGTGTTTCGAGATCGAGGAGCGCCTGCGCGAGACGATGTCGATCCCGGTGTTCCACGACGACCAGCACGGCACCGCGATCATCTCCGGGGCCGCACTGCTCAACGCCGCCGACATCGCCGGCAAGGACCTCGAAGACCTCGAAATCGTCTTCTCCGGCGCGGGCGCGAGCGCGATCGCGACGGCGCGTTTTTACGTCTCGCTGGGCTGTCGGCGCGAGAACATCACGATGTGTGACTCCTCGGGGATCATCACCGAGGCCCGCGCCGCGGCGGGCGACGTCAACGAGTACAAACGGGAGTTCGCCCGCGACGTCCCCGAGGGCGACCTCGCGGACGCGATGGCGGGCGCGGACGTCTTCGTCGGCCTCTCGATCGGCGGCATCGTCGATCAGGAGATGGTGCGCTCGATGGCCGACGACCCGATCGTCTTCGCGATGGCCAACCCCGACCCGGAGATCGGCTACGAGGAGGCCAAAGCGGCCCGCGACGACACCGTCATCATGGCGACGGGCCGGTCCGACTACCCGAATCAGGTGAACAACGTCCTCGGGTTCCCGTTCATCTTCCGCGGCGCGCTCGACGTCCGGGCGACGGAGATCAACGAGGCGATGAAAGTCGCCTGCGCCGAGGCGCTCGCCGACCTCGCGAGACAGGACGTCCCCGACGCCGTCGTCAAGGCCTACGGCGACCAGCCGATCCAGTTCGGCCCCGACTACATCATCCCGAAGCCGGTCGACCCGCGCGTGCTGTTCACGGTCGCCCCCGCGGTGGCGAAGGCGGCCATCGACTCCGGCGCCGCGCGGGTCGAGATAAACGTCGACGTCTACGAGGAGGAACTCGAGGCCCGCCTCGGCAAGTCCCGCGAGATGATGCGGGTGGTGCTGAACAAGGCCAAGAGCGAACCGAAGCGCGTCGCGCTCGCGGAGGGCGACGACGAGAAGATGATCCGGGCGGCCTACCAGATGCAGGAACAGGGGATCGCCCAGCCCGTCCTCATCGGCGACGAGAGCGAGGTCAAGCGGACCGCCGCCAACCTCGGGCTGGACTTCACCCCCGAGGTCGCGGACCCGTTCGCCGGCGACTACGACGAGTACGCCGACCGACTGTACGAACTGCGCCGGCGCAAGGGGATCACCCGCTCGGAGGCCGAGGAACTCGTCCGCCGGGACACCAACTACTTCGGCAGCGTGATGGTCGAGCGCGGCGACGCCGACGCGCTCCTGACGGGACTTACCCACCACTACCCGTCGGCGCTGCGCCCGCCGCTGCAGGTGATCGGCACCGCCCCCGACGTCGAGTACGCCGCCGGCGTCTACATGCTCACGTTCAAGAACCGCGTGATCTTCGTCGCCGACGCGACGGTCAACCAGTCGCCCGACGAGGAGGTGCTCGCGGAGGTCACGAAACAGACGGGCAAACTCGCCCGCCGGTTCAACGTCGAACCCCGCGCCGCGTTGCTGTCGTACTCGAACTTCGGTAGCGTCGACAACGAGGGGACGAGAAAGCCACGCCGCGCGGCCGCGATGCTTCAGGACGACCCCACCGTCGACTTCACGGTCGACGGCGAGATGCAGGCCGACACCGCCGTCGTCGAGGAGATTCTCCACGGCACCTACGAGTTCACCGACCTCGAAGAGCCCGCGAACGTGCTCGTCTTCCCGAACCTCGAGGCCGGCAACATCGGCTACAAACTGCTCCAGCGTCTCGGCGGCGCCGAGGCCATCGGCCCGATGCTCGTCGGGATGGACAAGCCGGTCCACGTCCTCCAGCGCGGCGACGAGGTCAAAGACATCGTGAACCTCGCGGGCGTGGCGGTCGTAGACGCCCAGCAGGAGTAGGACGGCTTTCCCACCGCCCGATCCGGGGCGGTTCAAAAGGGTGGATTCAAGTACGCGAGGGGACTTCTCCCGGGTATGCAAGATCAGGGACGCTCCACGCGCAAGCGCACCGGTGGCCGACTCAAGCACTTCCGCAACCGCCGCAAGTCCGAACTCGGGCGCCAGCCGACGGAGACGCAGGTCGGCGAGCCCCGCTTCCGGACCGTCGACGCCCGCGGCAACGACGAGAAGACCCGCGCGCTGGCGACGAACGTCGCGAACGTCAACACGGGCGAGGAGACGGTCTCCGCCGCCATCGAGGACGTCGTCGAGAACCCCGCCAACCCCAACTACGTCCGGCGGAACATCGTCACGAAAGGCGCCGTCATCGAGACCAGCGAGGGCCGTGCGCGCGTCACCTCCCGTCCCGGCCAGACCGGTCAGGTCAACGCCGTCCTGCTCGACTGACCGACGACTCGACTCTCCTCTCGACCCATCGCCCTATAATAGCGGTACGGGGACGACGGTCGACTACGTAGTTCAGGGCCGCGGCGCGGCCTTCTGCAGGGCCGTCTCGGCGATGTTGCCGCCGTAGTCGGCGCTCCGGGAGAGCGAGTCGACGATCAGCCCGAGCGACTGGGCCTGAACGGGGTCGAGGTCCCGGAGCATGTCGTCGACGGTCCGGGTGTGCTCGTCGATTCCGAGGACGGCCTCGCGGGCGGCGTGGCCGAGCCGGTTGGCCTCCTCGCTCTCGTCGGCGAACAGCGCGTCCATCGACTTCTCGAGGACGTCGAAGGCGTCCTCGAAGAGTTCGAGCAGCGCCTCGGCGACCTCCTCGGGGATCTCCTCGAGTTTGAGAGCGAGTTTGCTGATCTTTACGGCGTGGTCGGCGACGCGCTCGAGTTGCCGGGCGCTGGAGTGGTAGTCGAAACAGTCCTCGCGGGGGACGCCGAGTTCCTCGGTCGCGCGCGGGGAGCGAAGCGCCGCGCGGAAGATGCGCGAGACGACGAGCCAGAGGCGGTCGACGTCGTCGTCGCGCTCGATGACGTCGCGGGCGATGTCGTCGTCGTTCTCGACGAGCGCGGTGACGGCGTCTTCGAGCATGGCCCCGGCGATCAGGCGCATCCGGGTGACGGCGTTGACGATCGACAGTTCCGAGGAGTCGAGCAGGTCCTGGATGACGACGCTGTTGGTCGTCTCCTCTAACACCTCGACGCCGACGAGGCTCTGGGTCGCGCTCCTGATCGCCCGGCGCTGGTCGGTGGTGATGCGGTTTGCCTCCAGCCGGATGATGTCGAAGCCGCTGACGTACATCGTCATGACCGCCCGCGTGAGGCGCTCGCCTTCGAGGTTCGAGACGTCGAGGGAGCCTTCCTGCCTGTGGGTGTCGCTTTGGGGCGTCAACAGCAGGGCGTCGTCCTCGGGGTAGAACTCGACGGTCGTGCCGGCGCTGACGTCGTTCTCCGTCGCCCACGTCTTCGGGAGCGAGACGGTGTAGGTCGATCCGCCGGTCACCTGGACCTTGCGCGTCTCCATGTGGCGCGCTTTCGAGGCAGGGAATATAAATCCACCCCAATCTATAGATTAGCTCTTATCGGTACGTTCGAATCCGTTGTGTCATGCGATTTTCCCGAGAAAACGGGACGGCAGAGTCCGCGTCGATACCGCGATAACAGTTCTACAACGTATAATTATATAGTACTATTTCCAGTACGTAGATCGGCGCCGCGACCGACGGCGGGCGCGTTTCGCGGGCCGGCGCGCGCCGGCCGCGACGGCGTCGGTAGCGGCGGTCTCGACGACCTTCGGGGCGTCGAACGCGACCCGCGACGGGCGTCCCGGGAGCGGTGACTTCGGGGATGGATACCGGAGCCGACGTCAATAGTTCCTCGTCGATCGAAGATCGCGAGAGGGCGACCCGACAGCCCGGGGGAAGATGCCGGATACGATCACGTCTATATTGGAATATGTACCTCGGTTCGGATATATACACGTCATAGCATCGTATTTCTACGGGCATTCGAAACTCCCGCTCGATGCCTGACAAGCAGATCGGCCGTCGGGTCGACGCAGTATCGAGGCGGAAACTCCTCGCGGCGACCGGATCGATCGGCGCGCTGGCCGTCGCCGGCTGTTCGGAGAACGAGGCCAGCGACGGTGGCGACGGCGGAAGCGACGCCCTCTCCGGCGAGGTCGTCGTCACGGGTTCGAGCACGGTGTTCCCGATCTCCGACCGGATGGCAGAGGAGTTCATGGCGGAACACGACGTCAACGTGCCCGTCGACTCGACCGGCAGCGGCGGCGGGTTCGAGAACCACTTCTGCCCCGGCGACTCGGACATCAACGGCGCCTCCCGCCCGATCAAGGACGCGGAGGTCGCCAGTTGTGGAGACCAGGGCGTCACCCCGGTCGAGTTCCACGTCGCGGGCGACGCGCTCACGATGGCGGTCAGCCCCGAGAACGACTGGGTCGACTGCATGACCTTCGACGAGATGGCCCAGATATGGCAGGAAGACGGCGCCGAGACGTGGGCCGACGTCGACCCCGACTGGCCCGACGAGGAGTTCGAACTGTTCGGCCCCGACACCACCTCGGGCACCTTCGACTGGTTCACCGAGAACGTCGTCGGCGAGGCGGGCAACCACCGCGACGACTACGAGCCCACCGAGGACGACAACATCATCATTCAGGGCCTCGAGCAGAACCCCTACGCGATCGGTTACTTCGGCTACGCGTACTACGCGGAGAACCAGGATCGCGTCAAGGCCCTCGAAGTCCGCGAGACCGCGGACGACGAGTGTGGCGAGCCGAGTCTGCAGGCGGCGAGCGATGGCACCTACCCGATGGCTCGCCCGCTGTTCATCTACGCCAGCGAGGACGCCATCCAGCGCGAGGAGGTCGCCGCGTTCCTCGAGTTCTACCTCGAAAACGCCAGCGCGGACTTCGTCGCCGACGAGATCGGTTACGTCCCCTCGAGCGACAAGATGGTCGAGGAGAACCTCGCGACGCTCGAAGAGTACGCCTGAGACGTCGCGGATCGGCGCCGATCCGCGATCTCGGCGGGTGGAATCGCCTACGAACGACTCATTGACAAACGACATGGCACGGACATGAACGGGGATTCGGTATCCGCCTCGCTCACGCGCTCGTCCGCACTTCGGGACGGGCGCGAGCGGGCGTATCGGTGGCTGCTGTTCTCCTGTGCGGCGCTGACGGTGGTAGTGACGGTGAGCATCCTGGTCACGCTCGCGTACGACGCGATCACGTTCTTCGGGTTCGACGAGGTCGGCGTCGTCTCGTTCCTGACGGGGACGGAGTGGAACTCGCGGCGGGACGTCTACGGCGTCCTCCCGCTCGTGAGCGCGACGCTGATCATCACGGTCGTCTCGGCGATGGTCGCGATTCCGATCGGGACCGCCGCGGCGGTCTACCTCTCGGAGTACGCGAGTCCGGAGGCGCGCTCGGTGTTGAAACCGGCGCTCGAGATACTCGCGGGCATCCCGACGGTCGTCTACGGGTATCTGGCGCTCGTCTACCTGACGCCGTGGTTGCGGGCGGCCGGCCTCCCGCTGGGGACGTTCAACCTCCTCAGCGCGTCGATCATGGTCGGGATCATGATCATCCCGATGGTCTCCTCGCTCTCGGAGGACGCGATGAGCGCCGTCCCCGACTCGCTGCGACAGGCCGGCTACGGCCTCGGCGCGACCAAGTTCGAGGTCTCCACGGGAATCGTCATCCCGGCGGCGGTCTCGGGCATCTTCTCGTCGTACATCCTCGCGCTCTCGCGGGCCATCGGCGAGACGATGATCGTCGTGATGGCCGGCGGGTTGCAGGCGCGCATGCTGAACGTCGCGAACCCGTTCGAGAACCTGGCGAACTCCGGGCTGGCGATGACGGCGTCGATGGTCCACGCGGTCACGAGCGACGTCACCGGCGGTTCCCCGGAGTTCTACAGCATGTTCGGGATCGGACTCACGCTGTTCTGTCTCACGTTCGCGATGAACCTGCTGAGCAACCGGATCGCCGCCCGGTACCGGGAGGAGTACCAGTGACGATCGAACGACGCGCGCGGCCGGCCGCCGCGACCGCGGGGGTGAGTCGCTGATGGCGACCGGCGGACCCGCCGTCGACGAGTGGTACGGCACGGCAGGCGAGGTCGGACGCCGGCGCGGCCTGCTGTTTCAGGCCGCCTGCCTCGGCGCGACGGCGCTCGCGCTGGTGTTGATGCTGGTGTTCCTGCTGTACGTCTTCAACGACGCCGTCCAGCCGGCCACGGCCGATACGGGCTGGCTCGCGACGGTCGCCGTGACGGTCGTCCTCCCCGCGCTGGGGCTGGCGGCGTACTACTACCTGAACGACCGGACGGCGGGGCGAATCGCCTACACCGCCCTCGGCGTCCCGTTCATGAGCGCGATGGTCGCCGGCGCCGTCTGGATCGGCTTCGCGCACCTGATCGAGCCCCACGCGTGGTTCGCGCTCGTCCTCTCGGCGACGGTCGCCGCCGGCGTCGTGCGGGCGTACGGTCGGCTCGACCGGGACGCCCCGCTCGAACGGCTCGCCGTCCTGACTCTCGTCCCGTGGTTCGCCCTGGTCGGCGTCCCGGCCGTCTCGGTCGACTACACGGTCAGGACGCCGTTCCTCGGTCAGGAGCTGTTCCCGATCTCGGTCGCGATCCCGACGCTGGTGCCGAGCCTGCGGGCCGTGATCCTCTCGCTGCCGGTGCTCCCGACCGAACCGCTCGCGCTGCTCGCGTCGTTTGCCGTCCCGGTCGCGCTGGCCGCCGGCTGGCACCTCCGCCGGGTTCGCGAGAGCGACCGCGACGCCGCGGTCGCCGCCGGCGCGGTAACCGTCGCCGCCGCGGTCGGACTGGCGGTCGCCCCCGCGATCGGGTGGGGGCCGACCTCGTGGATCGTCCTCGTGACGGTCGTCGGGACGGGGACGGGCCTGTACGTCGAGCACGTCCTCAGGCGGGGCGAGGGGGTCTCCGGGCTCGCGCTCCCCGTCCTCGTCGCCGTCGGCGCGCTCGTCGGCTGGGGGATCGTCCGACTCGCCGACTTCGCCGGCCCGGACACGTGGCTCGACGCGGGGTTCCTGACCAGCGCGCACAGCACGACCCCCACGAACGCCGGCATCTACCCGGCGCTCATCGGCTCCGTCTTCCTGCTGGTCGTCATCGTCGTCTTCGCGTTCCCGGTCGGCGTCGGGGCGGCGATCTACCTCGAGGAGTACGCCCCGTCGAAGGGACGGATGGGTCGGGTCGTCGAACTCATCGAGATCAACATCGCGAACCTCGCGGGCGTCCCCTCCGTCGTCTACGGCGTCCTCGGGCTCACGGTGTTCATCAGGACGGTCGGGATGGGCAACGGGACCCCGATCGTCGGCGGGCTGACGGTCGGCCTGCTGATCCTGCCGATCGTGATCATCTCCGCTCAGGAGGCCATCCGGGCGGTTCCGGACTCGCTCCGACAGGCGAGTTACGGCATGGGCGCGACGAGGTGGCAGACGACCCGGAACGTCGTCCTCCCGCGGGCGCTCCCGGGGATCTTCACTGGGACGATCCTCGCGCTCGGGCGGGCGATCGGCGAGACGGCGCCGCTGTTGATGATCCAGATGCCGGCGATCGTCAGGAGGTCCCCCGAGTCGTTCTTCAGCACGGCCAGCGCGATGCCGCGACAGATCCTCCAGTGGTCGACGCTGATCAAGACGGACTTCCGCTACGGCGTGCTCGCGGCGGGCGTCGTCACCCTGCTCGTCGTCCTGCTCACGATGAACGCGACCGCGATCGTCCTCAGAAACAGGTACCAGCGAGGCTGACACGATGACGAACGAACGCACACTTGCGGACGGAACGAACCGAACCGACGCCGACCCGCACCCGGCCGGAGCCGACGGGGCGCTCGTGAACGTCCCCGGCACGATCGGCCGGGACGGGACGGCCGCGACGACCGAGACGATCATCGAGGCGCGCGACCTCGACGTCTACTACGGCGACGAACAGGCGTTACGGAGCGTCGAGATGGCCATCCCCGAGAAGCAGGTGACGGCCCTCATCGGCCCCTCTGGCTGTGGGAAGTCGACGTTCCTGCGCTCGATCAACCGGATGAACGACCTCATCGACGTCTGCCGGGTGGACGGCGGCGTCCGTTTCGACGGGAAGAACGTCTACGACGAGGACGTCGATCCGGTGGCGCTGCGCCGGAAGATCGGGATGGTGTTCCAGCAGCCGAACCCGTTCCCGAAGTCGATCTACGACAACGTCGCCTACGGCCTGAAAGTTCAGGGGATCGACGACGACCTCGACGAGCGGGTCGAACAGGCGCTGAAGCGCGCCGCCCTCTGGGACGAGGTGGAGGGACGGCTGGACGAGTCGGGGCTCGAACTCTCCGGCGGCCAGCAGCAGCGACTCTGCATCGCCCGCGCCATCGCCCCCGACCCGGACGTCGTCCTGATGGACGAACCGGCCTCGGCGCTCGATCCCGTCGCGACCTCGCGCATCGAGGACCTGATCGACGAACTCTCCGAGGAGTACACGGTCGTGATCGTCACGCACAACATGCAGCAGGCCGCCCGCATCTCCGACAAGACCGCGGTCTTCCTCACCGGCGGGGAACTCGTCGAGTTCGACGCCACCGCCAAAATCTTCGAGAACCCCGACAGCGACCGCGTCGAAGACTACATCACCGGCAAGTTCGGCTGATGACCGTCGACTACCGGCGCCGCCTCGACCGCCTCCGGGACGCCGTCGTCGCGATGGGCGACCTCGTCCGCGAGTCGCTCGCGGACGCGTTCACGGCGCTTTTCACCGGCGACCGCCCCCTCGCGCGGGCGGTCCGGCGGCGGGACGACGAGGTCGACCGACGGTACCTCGACGTCGAGCGCGAGTGCCTCGAACTGCTCGCGTTACACCAGCCGGTGGCGGGCGACCTCCGGATCGTCGCCGCGGCGTTCAAAATCGTCACCGACCTAGAGCGCGTCGGCGACCACGCGGTGAACGTCGCCGCGCGGACGCTGTACGCCCTCGAAAGCGACGACCGACTGCTGGCGTAGCGGACCGCGGCCCACGCTCCGTTTTTACACGATTTCGGCACGGAGCGTCGCGCGCGGCCGAATCGCCCGCGGCGGCCGCCCTCGCGACCTCGGACCGACGTCGTCGGTCGCCGCCACGGACCCCCGTTACTGTGCCCCCATCTATATACTTCGACGAGTGATACGATTGAATTCCCCGAGCGGGCCGTCGGCGACGGTCGCTCCGGACGCCGATGGATCCGTCGGTACGACTACATCGGACCGCAGTACTGCGATTTTTCTTCGGATCGTCGTCGAGGCACGTCCCCCTCCGGTAATACATAGCACTATATACTCATCATAGTAGGCTACTTACCCCGTCTGCGGCATCCATTCAATGATGTCGAGAGACACCACTGGCTCCTCGCCGGCCGGGGTCGGCCGGCGGGATTTTCTCGCCGCGGCGGGCGTCGCGGCGACGGCCGGCCTCGCCGGCTGTTCTAGCGCCTTCGCACAGGGGGGAAAGCAAGTAAACATCGCCGGCAGCAGCACCGTGTTCCCGGTGACCGCGGAGGTCGCGGCCGAGTTCTCCGACCGTCGGCCCGACGTCACCGTCTCCGTGAGCCAGACCGGCACCGGCGGTGGTTTCTCGAATTTCTTCTGTCCCGGCATGACCGACGTCAACAACGCAAGCCGGGAGATCGCCGACGTCGAGGTCCAGCAGTGCGCCGACAACGGGATCGACCCGATCGAGTTTACGATCGCGACGGACGCGCTCACGGTCGTGGTAAACCCCGACGCCGACTGGGTCGACTGCCTGACCGTCGACGAACTGGCCGAGATCTGGCGCGACGGCGGCGCCGAGCGCTGGAGCGACGTCCGCGAGGAGTGGCCCGACGAGGAGTTCGAACTGTTCGGCGCGGACACGACCTCCGGCACCTTCGACTACTTCGTCGAGGCGATCCTCGACGAGGGTGACACCCACCGCAGCGACTACCACGCCACCGAGCGCGACCGGACGATCGTCCAGGGGGTCCGGGGCAACGAGTACGCGATGGGCTATTTCGGCTTCGCCTACTACGGCGAGAACCCGAATCGGATCAAGGCCCTCGGGATCGACGACGGCGACGGCTGCGTCGAGCCGTCGATCGAGACCGCCATGAAAGGCGAGTACACCCCGCTCTCCCGGCCGCTTTTCGTCTACGTCTCCGACCAGTCGCTCACGCGGCCCGAGGTGCAGGACTTCCTTCGGTACTACATGGACCGGGCGGCATCCGACCTCGTCTCCGACGTCGGCTACGTCCCGATCACCGAGGACCAGCGCGACGAGAACCGCGCGCAACTGGAGGCGGCCATCGACGAGGTGACCGCATGAGCGAGCACGACTTCGCACACGACGGCGTCCGGACGGCCCGCGGCGCCGCGTTCCGGTACCTCTTTGCGCTCTGTGCGCTGCTGTCGATCGCGACGACCGCCGCCATCGTCTTCACGCTGCTGTACGACGCCGTCGACTTCTTCGGTGCCGTCGGCCCCGCCGAGTTCCTCCTCGGGACCCAGTGGAGTCCGACGAACGAGCACACGTTCGGCGTCCTCCCGTTGATCTCGGGGACGCTGACCATCACGATCGGGTCGGCCATCGTCGCGTTGCCGATCGGCCTGCTGACGGCGATCTACCTCAGCGAGTACGCCACGGAGCGCCGGCGGGCGTACCTCAAGCCGGCGATCGAGGTGCTCGCGGGCGTTCCGACGGTCGTCTACGGCTACTTCGCGCTGGTGTACGTCACGCCGGCGCTCGACACGTTCCTGCCGATCGGCACGTTCAACGCGCTGTCGGCGTCGATCATGGTCGGGATCATGATCATCCCGATGGTCTCCTCGCTCTCGGAGGACGCGATGAGCGCCGTCCCCGACTCGCTGCGACAGGCTAGTTACGGCCTCGGCGCGACCAAGTTCACGGTCTCGACCTCGGTCGTCGTTCCCGCGGCGCTGTCGGGCATCTTCTCGTCGTTCATCCTCGCGCTCTCGCGAGCGATCGGCGAGACGATGATCGTCGCCATCGCGGCGGGCCAGACCCCGCGGCTGCTCGACCTCACCGACCCGGCCGGGATGTTCCTCGACTCCGTCCAGACGATGACCGCGGCGATGGTCCAGATCGGCCAGAGCGACGTCGTCGGACAGGGCGTCGAGTACCAGAGCCTCTTCGCGGTCGGCCTCACCCTGTTCGTGATCACGTTCGCGATGAACCTCGTCAGCGAGTGGGTCGCCTCGCGCTACCGGGAGGTGTACCAGTGATGGCGCCGGAAGACCGACTCGAAACCGACGGCGGGACGGCGACCGGGACGGCGTTCGGACGGGTGAGCCGACGGAAGGACGTCGCCTTCCGCTACCTGACGCTTTCGGCCGCGCTGGTCGGCATCGTCTCGCTGGCCGTGTTGCTCGCGAACGTCGCGGTCGACGCGGTCGGCTGGCTCACGTGGGACTTCCTCACGCGCCAGCCGAGCCTCCGGGACCCCCACGAGGCCGGCTTCTACCCGGCGCTGCTGGGCTCGATCGCGCTCATGCTGTTGATCGCGCTCGTCACGTTCCCGCTGGGCGTCGGCGCCGCGATCTACCTGGAGGAGTACGCGAGCGACGGGCCGCTGACGCGGTTCATCCAGATCAACATCGCGAACCTCGCGGGCGTCCCCTCCGTCGTCTACGGCCTGCTGGGCCTCGGGCTGTTCGTCAGCCTGCTCGACCTCGGCTTCGGGACGCTGATCGTCGCCGGCTTCACCGTCTCGCTGCTGATCCTGCCGATCGTGATCATCTCCGCCCAGGAGGCCATCCGGGCGGTTCCGGACTCGCTCCGACAGGCGAGTTACGGCATGGGCGCGACGAAGTGGCAGACGATCCGGAACGTCGTCCTCCCCCGGGCGATGCCCGGCATCCTGACGGGGACGATCCTCGCGCTCGGGCGGGCGATCGGCGAGACGGCGCCGCTGATCATGATCGGCGCGCCGACGGTGGTGTTCGGCGCCCCGAACAGCCTGTTCAGCAAGATCAGCGCCATGCCCCTGCAGATCTACACGTGGGCGGACCAGCCCCAACTCGAGTTCCAGTACGGCGTCGTCGCGGCCGGCGTCGTCACCCTGCTCGTCGTGTTGCTGTCGATCAACTCGGTCGCGATCCTCATCCGCAACAGATATCAGCGGAGGACCGGACAATGACCCAAGAACAGATGACTTCCTCGGAGACGGAATCGGCAGACGACCGGACGACCCCTGCGCCGGGTACCCGAAGCCTCGCCGACCGGGCCGACGCGGGCGAGCGCGCCCGCACCGATCGGACGATCATCGAGGCGCGCGACCTCGACGTCTACTACGGCGACGAACAGGCGTTACGGAGCGTCGACATCGAGATCCCCGAGAAGCAGGTCACCGCCGTGATCGGCCCCTCTGGCTGTGGGAAGTCGACGTTCCTGCGCTCGATCAACCGGATGAACGATCTCGTCGACGCCGCGCGCGTCGAGGGCGAACTCCTGTTCGACGGGAAGAACGTCTACGACGAGGACGTCGATCCGGTCGCGTTACGCCGGAAGATCGGGATGGTGTTCCAGCAGCCGAATCCGTTCCCGAAGTCGATCTACGACAACGTCGCCTACGGCCTGAAAGTTCAGGGGATCGACGACGACCTCGACGAGCGGGTCGAACAGGCGCTGAAGCGCGCCGCCCTCTGGGACGAGGTGGAGGGACGGCTGGACGAGTCGGGGCTGGAGCTGTCGGGCGGCCAGCAGCAGCGACTCTGCATCGCCCGCGCCATCGCCCCCGACCCGGAGGTGTTGCTCATGGACGAACCCGCGAGCGCGCTCGATCCCGTCGCCACCTCGCAGGTCGAGGACCTGATCGACGAACTCTCCGAGGAGTACACGGTCGTGATCGTCACGCACAACATGCAGCAGGCGGCGCGGATTTCGGACAAGACCGCGGTGTTTCTCACCGGCGGCGAACTCGTCGAGTTCGACGCCACCGCCAAAATCTTCGAGAACCCCGACAGCGACCGCGTCGAAGACTACATCACCGGCAAGTTCGGCTGATCGACCGCGACCGTCTTCTTCCGGGGTACCGCTCACGTCGAACGCCGCGAACCGGTCGCGCCCGCGAACCGACCCACGACACGCCGACGCGACGACCGTTCGCTATCGCCGTCGGGAACGCCGTGCCGTTCGACACCGTCGCGGCCGGACGGTCCGCTCGCGTCCGTGACGGTGGACGCAAGGTATTTCAACGGTCGACGAGGTGGCTGAACTATGGCCAGACAATCGTACCAGGAACAACTCTCGGAACTCCGTGAGGACGTCCTCTACATGGGCGAGGTCGTGATGGAACGGCTCCGAATGGGCCTCGACGCCCTCGAACAGAAAGACGAGGAGATCGCCCGGGAGGTCATCGAGGGCGACGCCGAGGTAAACCGGATGTACCTCGACCTCGAACAGCAGTGTATCGAACTGCTGGCGCTCCAACAACCCGTCGCGAGCGACCTCCGTTTCATCGCCTCCTCGTTCAAGGTCATCACCGACCTAGAGCGGATCGGCGACCTCGCGGTCAACCTCGGGGAGTACACCATCGACGCCGAGCAGGACCTCTTCCCGGACGTCGACGTGCAGGCGATGGGCGAGTTGACCCTCGAGATGGTCGACGACGCCATGCGGGCCTACGACGCCGAGGACGTCGAGGCCTGCCGCGAACTCGCGGCCCGCGACGACGACCTCGACCACTTCGCCGAGCGCGCGAGCCAAATCGTCGTCCGCGACCTCATCGAGCGCGAACTCGACGCCCCGGGGGAGGTCGAAGGCCTCCTGCAGGACGTCTCGCGGCTGCTGCTGACGATCCGCGACCTCGAACGCGTCGGCGACCACGCGGTCAACATCGCCGCCCGGACCCTCTACATGGTCGAGAACGACGACGAACTCATCTACTAGAATCGGTTCCGCCGCCGTTGCGTTCACAACGCCTCGCTTTCGTCGCCGTGTTCCCGCGCTGCTCCCCGAGTTCGTCGGTCAGGTCGCCCTCGCGTGTACGCCGATCACGACGGCGAACGCCGCGATGACGGCCCCGCCCGCCGCGAGTCCCGCCGGCGCGACCACGCCCGTCGCGCCGAGGGCAGCAAGCAGGAGAGTACAGAGGGCGGCCACGGCGGCGTATCTGCGCGGCCACGAGTCCCGCCGGTCGACCCCGTCGATTTCGTCGATGAAGGGGTCGAACGCGGCCGCGAGCGGCGTCCGCTCGACGATTCCGCGGTCCTTGTCGTAGTCGACGATCCCCTCGCGGTCGAGTTTCGGGAGGTGCGACTGGTAGAGCGAGATGTAGACCCGCTGGCGCTCGCTCGAAGTCAACGCGTCGACGGTCGTCCCCTGCTCCCAGGCGGCTACCCGTTCGGCGAGGTCGCCGAGTCGCACCGGGCCGTCGGCCTGCCGCAGGTACCGGAGGACGTCGCGCCGGCGCCGCGTCTGGAGGATGTGAAAGATTTCGTCGGTTTCGAGGTCGTCCGCGTCCGCCGTCGAGGAGCGGTCCTCGAACCGTTCGGCGACCGCCTCTCCGATACCCATGGCTTGTGACAGCTCACTTCACACCGATACATAAAGCGCGGTAGTCTTTCACGCGACGGGTGCGTTTAACGACGTATTATCCGTCGGTTCGAAGACGGAAGCGCCCGGACACGTCTGTGGCCGGGCGGTGTCTGACAGTCGGCGGCCGCACAGCCACGAACGGCCGCCGAACGCGGATCGAGCATGAGCGATCGGTCGCGACCCGCCCGAAGGCGCGTCGCTCGGATCTCGAGCGCCCGTCGTCGTCGAAGCGGGGTCCGACGAGGGCCGAACGGACGCTCACCACCGGCACTCACAGGGGGTCAGTCGATCGGCTGTACGTCGTCTCGCCGGCGCATCGCGCCGACAGTACAATCACCCGTCCGTACAGTAATAAACGCATCTTTCGGGGTAGATATGGCTCCAATCTCGAAATAATCTCGACGAACGTCTTATAATTTGTGCGAAAGTGCGTGAAGTGCCGATGGTTATCTGACCCACCGGGCGGAAAGTCGGTGATCGTCAACCCGCTCGTCGACCGCGTCGGCGCGCTCGCGGCGCCGCGCCCGTCAGGGGTCGATCCCGGTCGGCGTCATCCGGTTCGAGAGTTCCGCGCTCACGAGCGCCGCGTGGCTGCGCCGGAGGCGCTCGGAGAGCGCCTGGTGGGAGACGTCGAGTTCCGCCGCGAGTTCCTGTAAGGTGACCTGACGGGGGACGTCGAAGTAGCCGAGTTCGTGGGCCTTCGCGATCGTCTCGTACTGGGTCTCCGTCAGGGGCGTCCCGCCGCCCGAGGAGTCGCTCATCTCCGAGACGCGGCGGACGGTCGCGTCGAACTCGTAGTTCCCGAACAGTTCGTGGGCCTCCGAGAGGGCCTCGCGGTCGTGAAAGAGCAGTTTCGTCGACCACGTCCCCCGACGGCCGGAGGCTTCGAGGATCGCGCCGTCGTGCTCCGCGACGATCCGCTCGAACACCTTCACGCGCCGCTCGAACTCGAGGCGGAACAGCCACCGCTCGTCGTCGGCGTTCGCCAGACTCGCGATCACGTCGACCGTCGGGTCGGCCTCGAGGGCCTCCTCGACCGTCCGCCGGTCCGGCCCGCTCGTCCAGACCAGCGGCGGCGAACCGCCGATCATCCCGGCGACCTGGAACTCGAACGACGGCACGCGTTCGAACGTCCCGGACAGGCAGAGTCGATCGGCCGGAAGTTCGAGTTCGACGAGGGTCGTCATCATCGCTTTCCACCACAACCGCGTATACCCGGCTTGCGTTTCCGGTAGCCTTTCCCGCCACCATTCTGGACTGACAGTCAGTTCTTACGGTGAGTCAGGACGAGTGATCGGTAACCGTACCAACAGTAGGCGCCGGTTTATACGGCGACGCACGCGTCACACCTCGAATCCGACGGTGAGCGCGAGCAGGCCGATGGCGGACGCGTACAGCGGGATCGCGTAGCGCCAGACGCGGTTCGGGACGACTCACACCAGGTACGGCGCGACGATCGCGGCGACGAACCCGCCCGTGTAGATCGAGGGCAGCAGCGTCAGGTCAACGGCGACGCCCCGCGAGAACAGGCCGACGACGTAGACGACGTCGAGCAACGCGAGGCGTCGGAGCGTCGAGTACGGCAGCCGCATCCGCTCGCCGATCGTCCGGTCCGCGTCGAGTTCCCGCGCGGCCGACCCGATCTCGGTCGGCTCGACGGCCGCGAGTTCCGACTCGAGTTCCAGCGCTGGTCGAGCCAGTGCACCTCCTCCCCGCCCTCGCGACGCTCGTCGGGATCCACGGTGGTCCCTCGACTGACCTTCAGGTGAGCGTCCTGACGGTATCAGCCGGTTTTAGAATTGCGCTTGCCGCCGTCGTCGAAGGGACGAGGACGAATCTAAATTGAACTTTCGACAGATTTATCGAAATATAGTGTGATCGCCCCCTATGGACCGACGTGGTTTCCTCGCTGCGGGTGCCCTCCTCACACTGGCCGGCTGTGCCAACCCTACTACCGACCAACGGTTCCCGGAAGACGACGGACGAAACGCCGACGAGACCCCGTGGGACGACGGGGACGCCGCCGAGAACGACGCGCTCGCCAAAGCGCAGTGGGCGCTCGAGAGTGCGATCGACGAGATCGAAAGGCAAGGCAACGGCGCCGCGTTCGGCGCCGCGCTCGACGGGACGGTCGCGGTGGACCCCGGGCCGATCAAGAGAAGCCTCAGAACGACGCGCGAGGCGCTCGACGACGCGCGCGACGACGGCCTCGACGACAGGCAGGCCGCGGTGGCCGACGCGATCGCGGCCGCCGAGCGAGTCGTCCGCGGGATCGTCGAGGCCCAGCCGGCGGTCGCCGCCCTCGCCGACGGACCCGCGGCCGTCCGCGCCGACGTCTACGACGGCGCGTTCGACGACGCCGCGGACGGCGCCGCCGACCTCGCGCGCGACGCCGAGACCGCCCTGAACGGGCTCGCGGACGTCCGCGCCGACGTCGACGACCTGGAAGCGGACGACTTCGAGGTGGTCGAGGCGCTCTCGGTCGCCCAGGTCGACGAACAGCTGGGTGTCCTCGAGGCCGACGCCGGGGCCGCGGCCGGCGTCGGCGAGGCGGTCGCGCCGCTCGTCGAGGGGGAGGAACTGTTCTGGCCCGCGTACAAACCCGTCCGGAAACTGGCGTTCGAGGACGTCGACGGGGAAACGCTCGCCGACGCCGAGGCCGCCTTCGGGGAGGCCCGCGACGCGGCGAGCGGCAACGACGACGCCCCGGCGTTCGGCGACGACGCGGCGGCGTTCGCGACCTACGCCCGCGCGATGGGCGAGGCGGCGCGTCGCGCCTCGCGCGTCGTCGACCGCCACCTGGACGAGTTCTACGTGGACGCCCACGAGCACGCGCAAGCGCTGTCCGAGGCGCTCTCGACCGCGGCGGACGCCGAGGTCCGCGATCGGTCGTGGGACGACCGCGACTTCGAGTACGACCTCCGCGAGTACGTCGATCCCGAACTCCAGACCGACACCGAGACGTGGACCGAGGACGGGACGTTCCACGTCAACGGAATCGTCACGAACGAGATGCCGTACCCCGTACACGCCACGGTCCAGCCGATCCGCGTGTACGAGAACGGCGAGACGCAAGGCGATTCTAACATGATCAGGATCGAGGTGCAGGCGAACGCCGAGTTCACGATCGAAGGCCTCAGCTACGAGGCCGAAGACGGCCTCGTCGACGTGCGACTTCGGCTGTTCCGGATGAGCTGGGGCTAATCGTTCCCGACTACGTCATCCCCGTTCCTTTCGTCCGATCCGGCTGAAATAGTCACTCGGAAATGGTTTTCTCCACAATATTTATAATATATAATTATGGTGTGTGTCACATGTTCCGGCGGAAACTCCTGCTGGCGAGCGGTTCGGCGTTCACAGCCGTCCTCGCAGGATGTGCATCCGGCAACGAGGAGATCGAAGGTGGATCACGGGACGACGATGACGACGAGGAGGACGGGAACGAAGCCGACGAGCGAACGGATACTACCTCCGACAACGATTCCGAGGACGGTTCCGAAGACGAGTCCGAGGACGGTTCTGCGGATGTCGGAAGCGCGGACCTGGAAATCCTCGATCACGAGATGGTCCTCGAGGAGGGTGACTTCCTGGACGACGTGTACGTCGCAGCGACCGTAGAGAACAGCGGCGACGAGCGGAGTGGCCAGATCGAACTCCAGGTCGACTGGTACGACGAGGAGGGTAACTACCTCGACAACGACACTGGCCGCCTCCGGTCGCTCCCGGCTGGTGGGACGTGGACGTCGCGAACATACGCGCTCACGGTCGATGCCGAGGATGTCGACGATTACGAGATCGAGGGCGAGTACGGTGACGACCCCCGGACTGGGGCCGAGGGACTTACGCTGGTCGACAGCAGCATGGTGGTTCAGGGCGACGAGCTGGAGATCGAGGGTCAGGTCGAAAACGAGACCGACGAGGACGAGGACTACGTCGAGGTGGTCGCGACGGTGTACGACGGCGAAGGTCGCGTGATGGGGGACGAGTGGACGAACGTGACCGACCTGCGTGCTGGCGAGACGTGGGCGTTCCAGTTCGAGCACTTCGGGCCCGATATCCGAAATCGCGTAGAAGAGGCTGCCGACCACGAGGTCTTCGTCACGGATTCGGTCTGGTGAAGGCGTATATCGGTTACGGAAGTCCGGCCTCGGTCAGCACAACAATCAAAACGCTTGCCGAGCCGCGGGACCTCACCTGCTCCAGATAACTCCCCGTTGCTCGCCCTGACGGATTCG
Organism: Salinilacihabitans rarus; assembly: GCF_024296665.1. Classification (NCBI taxonomy): domain Archaea; kingdom Methanobacteriati; phylum Methanobacteriota; class Halobacteria; order Halobacteriales; family Natrialbaceae; genus Salinilacihabitans; species Salinilacihabitans rarus. The sequence goes on from NZ_CP100762.1 coordinate 1,793,140, forward strand.
TTTCCCGTAGAAATACTCTAAAGGGAATCGTACGATGATCCGGACATGGGCGAAACGCACAACGTGTGGACGCCGGTGTACGTCGGCGAGCGGCCGGACGACCTGATCCGGCGCACCATCCACATCCTCATCGACAACGGCTTCGAGACGACTCGCGACGGTGACACCGACCTCGTGGAGTGGTACAAGTTCGAGGGGGACGACCGGTACGACATCCGCAAGGACGCCACCCTCGACGAGGTGATCGAGGAGTCCCGCACCGCCGACGACGTCGACAATGTCGTGATTCGGGTCTGGATGCCCGACAGCTCGTCGTGCCTGCGCGTCGAGTTCAACGACGAGGAGTCCGTCGCCTATCCTACATTGGCCCTGTTCGGTCCGGACGAGTGGGAACTGGGCGACAAAGGGGACGTGGAGTACGACGTCGCCCGCGAGCGTTCCGACCGGCTCGCCGACGCGCTCGTCGCACTCGCCGAGGAGTTCGACCCGTGGTTCGCCTTCGCCCGCGTACGTCACCCCTACGACGGCGACGACGTGTTCCCCGCGGACGAACCGCCGAACAGCGGCGTCGAAACGATCCCGTGGATGGCGGCGTTCGGTGAGGAGTGGTTCGATCGGTTCGGTGGTCGGGAACGAGTCCTCGACGCGCCATCGTGGCGGGTCGACGCCCTCGACTCCGGCGGCGTGTTCCTGCGGTCGCACGACGTACCCGCACGGATCCGGTCGGACGCCACCGGCGGCCCCGAGATTTCCACCTACGACTACCTGTTCGACCGCGACTCCCTCGACGACTTGGAGGCCGAAATCGAGCGGCAGAAGAACACGTTCGTCGATCCGTTCCGCGACCTCGACGACGGCGAGTTGGCCAGCGACGTAGTGATGTGTGAGGCACACGCCCCCTTCGAGTTCGAGGAGATGGACTACGCCTCGTTCTTCGACGAGTACACCATCGAGGACATGTGCCACGTCTTCTGCGTGCGCCGCGACGGCGACAAGTTGTGGGAGGCGAACAACGACGAGTTCGTCCGTCGTCTCGTCGACGAGGACGGCCAGCCCATCGGAGAACTCCCCGATGGCGTACCGCCCCACCGGGAGATGATCTCGCACAAGGTCGTGACCGAACACCACGGCGCTGCGCCGCTCGACATGCTTCGGATGGATGCTCCCGACGAGCCGAGCTTGACCGCACGATTGCACGGGCTCAGTCGGACACGCGAGGGCGAGAGCATCTGGCAGGACGAGGCCGAACCGGTCACGAGAACGTGACGACGGTGTGACGTGGCGGCGAACGGCCAACCGAGAAGCGGTTCAGATTGCGGCGTCGACGGGGACGCGCTCGTACACGTACACGGTGTAGGTCTCCGGGTCGCCGCTGGCGGTCACGTCGGCGGGATAGGTGACGGCCTCGCCGTCGGTCTCCACCCACGTCGCCCGTTCGCCGAGGGCCTCGACAGCGTTCCCGTCCGAGACGACACGAGCGTCGGACTCGTCCGCGCCGTCAGAGAGATAGACGTCCCGACCGCGGGACTTGCTACGGACGGAAGACGTATGCAGCAGATGAATCCTAGCAGCTACCGAGGGGTTCGACGGGGCCGATCAACGATATTTCTAGTCTCTGCATCCGGTCACGGATAGTTACAGCGGGTTTGAACGCTGTGAGGGCCTATTTCAGCTCGTGAGCTCGGACGTGTCGGGGATGGTCATGTTGGTTTCGATCTCCGCCCAGTCGTCGAAGTCGTTCTCAGAGTTACTACCATCCGAGAAGCCATAGTAGCCCGGATCGGCGTTGTAATTCATGTTGCTGGGGTACTCGGCGAAGTCGTATTGCACGGAGTCGATCCCATCGAAATCTAATGGGGTGAGACCGAGCGAGTGTCCCAGTTCGTGCATTACCGTCGCCCCGGTCCAGTCGGAACGGTCGCTCATCACCATCATATTGCCGACTCCTCGGGTCTGACCGACGAGGATCTTCCCGTCGTCGACCTCTGTGCCGGTATCGAGCTCGTTCACGATCAGCACGTAGTGATAGCCGTAGCCGTCGTTCTCGAAATGCGCCTCTTTATACTCGTCGTAGTCGTTCCAGGACGTCGACGATTGCCGAGCAACCTCGTCGCTAAAGACGAAGTGGAGATTGATTCCGGTCGACCCGTCTTCGTTCTCGACCGACGCGTCACCGAATTCGGCTTCTATTCTGTCCGCCTCGTCGCTGTCCCAGCCCTCTCCTTGCATCTCGTCGACCTCCACGAAGACGTCGGTCTGAAGCGGGTCAGCGCCGGGATAGCGCTCTGGGCTGTGGACCTCGGGGCCATCAGGGATACCGTCGCCGTCTGTATCGGCCTCGAGCGGGTCCGTTCCGGTCTCGATCTCGGTGCCGTCGTCGAGGCCGTCGCCGTCGGTGTCGTCGTCGGTCGGATCGGTGCCGTACTCGTCGACCTCCGGACCGTCGTCGAGGCCGTCGCCGTCCGTATCAGCTACCGTGGGCTCTGTGGAGTGCTCGCGGACTTCGCCGGCATCGCTGAGGCCGTCGCTGTCGGTATCTCGCTCTCGCGGGTTGCTCTCGTACGTGTTGACCTCGTCGCCGTCGTCGAGGCCGTCACCGTCGGTATCGTCGTCGGTCGGGTCGGTCCCGTGCTCGCCGATCTCCTCACTGTCACTGAGTCCATCGCGGTCGGTATCGGCTCTGGTGGGGTCCGTTCCGTGCGTCCCGATTTCTTCGGGATCGCCGAGGCCGTCGCCGTCCGTATCGGCCTCTGTGGGATCGGTGTCGTACTCGACTACCTCGTCGCCGTCGTCGAGCCCGTCGTCGTCGGTGTCCGGATCTAACGGGTCACTGCCGTACGCATCGACTTCTGTGCCGTCTTCGAGGCCATCAGCGTCGGTATCGACCTCGGTGGGGTCCGCGCCGATCTCTATCTCGTGATCGTCGCGCAGGCCATCGCCGTCGGTATCGGCCTCGAGCGGATCGGTCCCGTCTCGAAGCTCGGCGACCGGCGTGAGGCCGTCACCGTCAAGATCGACGACGTTGGTCGCACCGACAACCCCTGTTGTGAGGAGTCCGACTGAGACAACGAGGGCGAGCGCTATCTGCTTCGACAGCATTCCTGATCATACTTTCATAGATGCTGTTATAGTTACCTTTGATGAAAGTCGGGAGTCGGGGCGAACCGCGCCACTGCGAGGCGCTAGTTGCGTCGGTGTTGAACGAGGCGTCAGCGGTGAGATCGACGGCCTCGGCGCCCGATTTGACCGCAGCTACCCGCTGGCCTCGGCCTCGGCGGCGGCCCGGAGGTCGCTGCGGAAATGCATGGTCGCGTCGCGGAGTAGCCCCGTCGGCGGCGACGAAACTCGCCAGTTTGACATCTACCCCTCTTCAAGAGATTCCCAGTCTTGAGCGAACGGGCCGACATGCACTTTTATATCCTATAGTGCAGATTGAATTATCTTGGTCAGAGACTCATTGTCCATGGAGAGTGACGATAACTTCATCAAAGGGCTCATGACCATTCAAGTCCCACAGGTGGAATGAGTAGTCGTAGTGATAATCAGGGAGTTCATTCTCCGGGTCACCAAGCATCGTATACGGTTCTACATGATAGTGGAGTCGCCCATCCTTGATGACTGGATTGCTATCTTTAAAGTCCTCTACAATATTTTCGTGAAAACCGTCTTCATCGTCGTATCCCACGAGGCCATATTCTGTTGGGAGAACGCCCACAACAATAGTAAGACACCGATCTCCCTCGTCAAATGTTCGAAATTCAACTGGTGCTGCAACAGTCGGGTCCTCGTCTTGATTCGGTGTTTCTCCTTGCCAGTTGACGTGTTGGCGTGCGGCTTCGGGACTAGCGATGGCTCTACCCCACACAGAGGGAACCCCGTCTTCGATGGTTGGTTGGCCTTCAACAACGGGTTCGTAGGTCGTTGTCCCACCATCGTGTAAAACAGCAGGTTTCGTTCGCATGCGACTGCTCAGACAACCGCTGAACGACGTGATCGAGAGGGTGGTTGCTCCGAGGAGGGCCCGACGGCGAATTTTCATACGACTGCTTCTTTTTACAATTTTATAAGTATTGTGAATTATTAGTTTTGGCAGGTTATCCATGGAGAACTGGAGTGCTGCGAAACCGTCTCCGCCGTATCCCCGTTGATCGCTTCGAATATCCGATCCTGAAGGACCTGCCCAACTCCGCTCTCGTCGGTCGGCGTGATCGTCTTGGACTATGAATGGTTGAGTTATGGTGTCACAGGATACCATCTTGGCGTACGAGGAGGACGAGCGAAAGCCGCTCGACAGCAGCCGCGAACGGACGTTCCACCAGGGCTGGGAAGACGCACTCGAAGACGGGCCGTACAGCGAGGGGACGTTCAACACGCTGAGCTGGCAGAACCTCGGCAACCGCCTGGGCTGTCTCTTCGGCGACGTTCCCGAGGAAATGCGAGACGAACTGCTGTTCTGGGCGGAGCGACAGCGCCGACTCGAGTGATCGTCGGCAGATCGTGACCTCGATCGGCAAGATGACCCCGCTCAGTATAGGAAACTCACTTTACGAGTTCAGAGAAATGACTCGTCACTCGTCTGTGCAGGATGATTTATTAGAACGCTCTGTTCCGGGAAGTGGGAATTCTGCATCTTCAGAAGCCTCAACTTCATCTTCAGGTATGGTCCGTCTGATGAGATACAAAACGAGCCCAACCCCAGAGAAGATAACAACAATCGAAGCCCACAGTACCGAATTTTCGATTCCGCGCTTCTCTGGGTCTCTCAGCACGAGAATTGACAGTAGAGCGTGGATTGATACGTATAGGATTGTCAGATCAAGGATGGCAATTGCTTCCATCAAATATTGGTTTGTATAATGTCGTAAAATAGTTTTCTCAGTCAGTAGGTAATGAGTCCGATGTTTTATGTTCAGTTCGCAGGCCACCCGTTTCACTTTGTCATGTTTTCCGATGCACTTCAGGGCAACTCCTCTCCTCACTACTGGAGTCTGCGGTCTCTGGTCACCTCACGCCGACCGTCTTCGCTGTGGACGACGACACGGGCGAGTCTCGATTGGTCGAACTCGACGAACTGGGCCGGACATGATACGAACCGGCTCTGTTGAAACCCTCAACGGTTGATGTAAACAGCGTGCTGAATACAGGCGCGAATGCAGCGGAACGAGTCCAACTCTACGTAGTTACCGGGGACCCATCTCGTGGCCCTCTACTCGGATTAAAGATCATCTGCTTCGAGATTCGCCGCCAGTCGTGACTCGAGCGTGGCGTTTATCGGAATTAAGAGCAGCCACGTCAGAATCCCGAAGCCGGGATCGAACGCCGCGACGATTATCGAGAGGAGGAACACGAACGGGGACGCGAGATACCTAGCCGCTTGAATCTCCACGGCCCGAGATGTGAGTCCTTCCTCAACGAGTTGTTTCCACGACGCGTACGACCAGAGGAGTGCGAGAGTAAACCCTGTAAGTGCGAGTGTTCCCGACAGAAACATGATTCCGAACTGGTCCGGATACGTCGCAAAGACGTGGAGGCGAACGGGACGAACGCGACCATGAGGAGAAACAGGAGATTGAGCCACACTACTCCCCTGTCATGTTTCTCGATGTGGACGAAGATGCGACGGTGGTTGACCCAGTATGACGCAATAACGAGGAAGCTCAGGACGAAGCCGAAGAACTCGTGCCATTGGTCAAGGAGGAGATCCGGGAGAACCGAAATCGGGTTTCCCACCGGCATTTCCGGAACGGTGATTTCGAGCACTAACAACGTGATGGCGATAGCGATGACGCCGTCGCTCAATGCGAGCAGTCGGTCCGTTTCGTCCGACTCTCGGCGAAATGAAAACGCCATGGATTGACAAACATCACCAATTCACAAACAGTTGTTCGTCTATTCGCGCACGTGTGCGCCGGTCTGTCTTATAGCGGGTTGTTTGTGCCGAAATGCACCGGAAAATTGATTTGTATGCGCAATATCCATTAGCTATGGATAGGCGAGGTTACCTCACTGGCGTTACGATCGGGATCGTTGGCATCGCAGGCTGCTCGGACTCACTGGGCAATGCAAACAGTGACACTCGAAACGCTGGCACGGAAAATACTGGCGCTGACACGCCCGAATTCGAGGTCGACGACGACGCCCCGGGCACGGTCATCCTTCTTCGGCAACAGCCACAGAACCCGAACGGTGTCGTGGTCGGCGACGAGTTCGAGATCGCTATCGTGCTCGGAAACGCCGGCGGGGAACCGGTCAGTACCGACGTGAGCGTCGAACTCGGCCCCCCGACCGACGACGAGCCCGCTCAAATGGCGACGGTCGCCGTCGACGAACTCCCCGCTGGGGCGGCGCGATTTTTCACCGCCGGCCCGTTTGCAGCGACGGTTGCCGGCGACTGGGAACTAACCGCCGGCCCCGAGATCGACCGGGTCTATCCCGAATACGACGGGATAGTCACCGTCGAAGACCAGGCCGACGAGTGAGAGAGGTCGCTTCTGATTCTGCTCCACAATGGGCACGGGCCCTTGGGATCATGATGCGGCCAGAGCTATGTGATCGATCTAAATTCAGATAGACGAGTTTCGCACTGCTAGGTACGTCAGCAAGATCGGCATCGAGATCGAGGCCGGACATAATCATCTTATCTCGCAGAGACGCAGGGCTGATCGACCGGAGGCGAACGCCACGTCGTACCACCCAATCACGATGGCAGTCACTCCGATCAGAACTGCTTTTCCGGTCCCACATCTTAGACTGCCCGTCACCCGGAAGCTACAATATGGATCGTCTTGCCGGCGGCGAACGCGCGCAGCGCGCGGACGAACGTGCCGGCGACGTCGTCGCAGGAGATGACCTCTGCCCAGAGGGCCGTGACCGGCTGAGTGTCGAGATCGATTACGGCCGCGGCCGACGCCGGGACCTGCTGGGTCGGGGTGAGCCCCGGCGTCGTCACGCCGACCACCTCCGCGCTTCCGCCGAACCATCAGCGGGCGCTCTCGCAGGAGACGGGTGGCCGAGCGCAGCAGGCGCTCGGGAAGTAGTTCCGAGAGGATTGTGCGTGGGTGCTCGTCCCTTTTTAAGGGGAGCTCCCCTCGAAAGGGGAGTATCAGCACCGGTGACGTAGTGCGTGGGACCGGATTCGAACCGGCGGACCCCTACGGGACAGCGCCCTCAACGCTGCGCCGTTGGCCTGGCTTGGCTACCCACGCTCGCGTCGTCTTGCTGCGTTCGTTCGTATCCAGCGTGCATATAAAAGCCCTTCCTTTTCTTCGAAGCCTGCGCCCCGGTCGCACGAACCCGTCCAAGCGGAGGCTTGAAATGCTCCAGTTGCGAATCTCCCGCATGGCCAAATACTCGACGGGCTCGTCGTCGGGTGGCGGCGGGACGACCTGCGAGCTTTGTGGCGCCGAGAGCGACTCGCTGCGACGGGCGACCGTCGCCGGCGCGGAACTCGAAGTCTGTCCCGACTGCGCGCCCCACGGCGACGCACGCGGCGGATCGAACCGCTCGGACCGCTCGTCGGGCGGCTCGCGCGACGGGACCGACCGCAAGAAGAAGGCGGCACAGAACGTCGCGCGGGCGAACCCGATCTGGGACGGCGACTCCGAACACTGGGAGAAGGAGGGGACGAACTACGACGACGACCCGCTCCCGTACCTCGTCTCCGGCTACGGCGAGCGCCTCGAGGAGGCCCGCCAGGAGGCCGGCTACCGGCGCGAGGAACTCGCCGAGGAACTGGGCTGTCGGGAGTCCGACCTGCTGGCGATCGAGCAGGGGCGGGCGACACAGGCCGGCGTCGGCGGCGGTCTGGTCCGCGCGCTGGAGGAGTACCTCGACGTGACCCTCACCGAGTGACCGGGCGGCGAGCAAACTTTTAATCGCGGGGCGCGGAGTCGGTGAGTGATGAGTGGGCAACGGGCGGCAGCCGAGCCGTACACGACGCGCTTCCAGACCGAGGTGACGGCCGTCGACGGCCGGAAGGTCTGGCTCGAGACGAGCTACTTCTACGCCGAGAGCGGCGGCCAGCCGGCCGACCGCGGCCGGATCGGCGACGTCCCCGTCGAGGACGTCCGACTCGTCGACGGCGAGCACGTACACGTCCTCGCCGAAGAACCGTCGTTTAGCGCCGGTCGCCGCGTAATGTGTTCGATCGACTGGTCGTTCCGGATGTACTGCATGCGAGCGCACACCGCCAGCCACGCCCTCTACGGCGCCGGCCGGCGGCTCCTCGACGACCTCGGCTACGGCGGGTTCGACATCGGCGAGGAGAAGGTGCGCGTCGACTTCGAGACGAGCACCGAGATCGACGACGAGACGCTGGTCGAACTCGACGAACTGGTAAACCGGGCCGTCTGGGAGTCCCGACCGGTCTCGTGGGAGGAGGTGCCGGTCGCGGAGGCCCGCGACCGCGAGGGCATCTCGTTCAACGAAGCGACCGAGGAGGAGGCGTTCCGGAAGGGGCGCGTCCGGGTCGTCACCATCGGCGCCGAGGACGACGACGAGCGCAGCACCAACGGGTCGAGCGACCCGTGGGACGTCGCCGCCTGCGGCGGGACGCACGTGCGAAACACGCGCGAGATCGGGCCCGTGACCGTTCTCGGACGGTCGAATCCCGGCGAGGGGATGACGCGGGTCGAGTTCGCCGTCGGCCCGCGGGCGATCGAGCGGCGGGCGGTCGAGAAGCGGACGACCCTCGCGGCCAAGCGGGACCTCGGCGTCGGCATCGAGGACGTGCCCGACGAACTCGAACGGCTACGGGACGAGCGCGACTCGCTCGCCGAACGACGGCGGACGCTCGAACGCGACCTCGTCGCGAGCCGGCTGGAGGGCGGCGAACGGATCGAGCGCGACGGCGCCGCGTGGCTCGTGGCGGCCGTCGAGGGCGTCTCCGGCGACGCCGTCGGCGAGGTGCTGCGGGAGCGCGCCGGGGAGTTCGCGGACGTGGTCGTCGCGGTCGGCGACGACGGCTCGCCGTTCGTCGCCGTCGGCGCGGCCGGCGACGAGAGCGCCGCGGCCGTCGTCGACGAGGTGACCGACGAGTTCGGCGGGGGCGGCGGCGGCTCCGACCGGTTCGCCCAGGGCGGCGGCTTCGACGCCGGGGTCGACGAGGTCGTCGACTGGCTCGGGTGACGCCGGCGGCGAGAGCCGCGGTGTGCAGGGTAGCACTGACGGTGCTCGATCGCCTATCGTCTCCGGCATGAGGCCCCTGCTTTCGACCCGCCGGAATCGAACGACCGTACCGAACGTGAAAGTTTTACTACGAGCCGAGTCAATGTAACGCCATGGGAGTCGATTACTCGCAGCTCCGGGACCCGAACGCCGAGTACACGATGCGGGACCTCTCGGCCGAGACGATGGGCGTCACCCGCGAGCGCGGCGGCGGCCGCGACGTCGAGATCACGGACGTCCAGACGACGATGGTCGACGGCAACTTCCCGTGGACGCTCGTCCGGGTCTACACCGACGCGGGGATCGTCGGCACCGGCGAGGCCTACTGGGGCGCCGGGGTACCGGAACTCGTCGAGCGGATGAAGCCGTTCGTCGTCGGCGAGAACCCGCTTGACGTCGACCGCCTCTACGAGCACCTGATCCAGAAGATGTCCGGCGAGGGCAGCGTCGAGGGCGTCACCGTCACCGCCATCGCGGGCATCGAGATCGCCTTGCACGACCTCGCGGGCAAGATCCTCGAGGTGCCGGCCTACCAGCTACTCGGCGGCAAGTACCGCGACCACATGCGGGTCTACTGTGACTGCCACACCGAGGCGGAGGCCGACCCCGAAGCCTGCGCCGACGAGGCCGAGCGCGTCGTCGAAGAACTCGGCTACGACGCGCTGAAGTTCGACCTCGACGTCCCCTCCGGACTCGAGAAAGACCGCGCGAACCGCCACCTCCGGCCCGGCGAGATCCGCCACAAAGCCGAGATCGTCGAGCAGGTCACAGAGCGCGTCAAGGACCGCGCCGACGTCGCCTTCGACTGTCACTGGACGTTCTCCGGCGGCAGCGCGAAGCGCCTCGCGGAGGCCATCGAGGACTACGACGTCTGGTGGCTCGAAGACCCCGTCCCGCCGGAGAACCTCGACGTCCAGGAGGAAGTGACGAAGTCCACGACGACGCCGATCACGGTCGGCGAGAACCGCTATCGCGTCACTGAGGAGCGGCGCCTGATCGAGAACCAGGCGGTCGACATCGTCGCCCCCGACATGCCCAAGGTCGGCGGGATGCGCGAGACCCGCAAGATCGCCGACGTCGCCAATCAGTACTACGTGCCGGTGGCGATGCACAACGTCTCCTCGCCGGTGGCGACGATGGCCAGCGCCCACGTCGGCGCGGCGATCCCGAACTCGCTGGCCGTCGAGTACCACAGCTACGAACTCGGCTGGTGGGACGAGTTGGTCGAGGAGACGGTCATCGAGGACGGCTACATCGAGATCCCCGAGGAGCCGGGACTGGGCGTCACGCTCGACATGGACGCCGTCGAGGAGCACATGGTCGAGGGCGAGACGTTGTTCGACGAGGCGTAAGCCGAAGTCAAGCACGCCGAGCTTTGCTCAGCGGAGTTCGACGCGAGCCAGCGAATCCTCGATTCGAGCCGTTCGACGAGGCGTAGCTTCGTCGAGCACCCCGCCGAACCCCGCTCCCGAACCTTTTTGTCGTCTTCCTGAACAGACCGTGGTATGTCTCTCCCCTTCGAACTCCTCACGAAGGTCCTCGTCGACCCGCTCATCGAGTACGTCTGGCACGGCCTGACCGTCGGACGGATCGTCACGCGACTCGTCGCGACCGTCGCGCTCCTCGGCGGGGCGTACCTCGCGTTCCTCCGGCCGGCACCGCTCTCGTACGTCGGCTGGGCCCTCGTCGTTCCGGCGATGATCTTCACCGCCTACGACGCGCTCACCGTCCACCGGTACACGCGCCACTGAGCCAACGCGTCGGAAGCGCTCGTCCAACTCCTCGCCTCGCTCGCGCTCGTCGAGGGGCCCGGTCGGTCCGCGGCGCGTTCTGCGTCCCGAGGCCGTCGCCCGCGTCGACCTCCTCGGGGTCGCGGCCGGCCCGCGTCGACCTCCTCGGGGTCGCGGCCGACCCGCGCCAGTTTCTCCTCGCGTTCGGCCTCGTACTCGTCGGCGGGGTCGGTGTCGTCCTCGGCCGTGCGCGAGGGGTCGCCGTCCAGCGGTTCGGTCGCCGGCCCGTCACCTGCGGCGTCGACCCGTCGGCCGACGGACGAAAGACAGATAAAAGACGACGCGGTGTGAACGGACAGACATGGACGTTCCGTACGACCTCACCTCGTACGTTCGGGTGCTCAAAATGGCGACGACACCCACGCGTGAGGAGTTCTTCCAGGTGGCGAAGATCGCCGGCGCCGGCATCCTGCTCGTCGGGCTCATCGGGTTCCTCATGGGCGTGGTGATGTTGCTCCTGACCGGCACGGGTGGCATGTGATGGCAATCTACGCAGTCAAGACCACGGCCAGTCAGGAACAGACCGTCGCCGACATGATCATCAACCGCGAGGAGTCGGAGGTCCACGCCGCGCTGGCGCCGGACTCGCTTACCTCCTACGTGATGGTCGAGGCGGACAACGACGCCGTCCTCGAGCGCGTCCTCGAGGAGATTCCCCACGCCCGGACCATCGTCCCCGGCCAGTCGGACATCTCCGAGGTCGAACACTTCCTCTCGCCGAAGCCGGACGTCGAGGGGATCGCCGAGGGCGACATCGTCGAACTCATCGCGGGGCCGTTCAAAGGCGAGAAGGCCCAGGTCCAGCGCATCGACGAGGGCAAGGACCAGGTGACGGTCGAACTGTACGAGGCGACGGTTCCGATTCCGGTGACGGTACGCGGCGATCAGATCCGCGTGCTAGACTCCGACGAACGATAGCGGCTCCCGGAGCGAGAGAGGTAGTCAGTCGGGGTATCCGCCGGATTCTTTACGTTCTCCGCAGTATCGTGACACATGGGATACGACACCGTGTCCTACGACGAGGTCGAACCGCGCGCCCCCGGCATGCACTTCCTGCGCGACGCGCTCGACTGCGAGACCCACGGGATCACCGTCGTCGAAGCCGACGCGGGCTGGGAGGGGATGGAACACGAACACGGCGACGAGGACCACGAGGAGACGTACCTCCTGTTAGCGGGCGCGGCGACGCTCGCGTTCGACGGCGACGAGGCGGCCCTCGAACCCGGCGACGCCGTCCGGGTCGACCCCGGCCAGCCGCGGACGCTCTCGTTCGACGCCGACGACTCGCTGATGGTGATCGTCGGCGCGCCCTGAGGACGGGAACCGTCGACGGCGCTACCGGCGCAGGTACTCCGCGAGGCGGGTCTCGTCGACGACGTCGTCGACGTCCTCGAGGAGGTCCTCGCGCTGGCGGACGGCCCGGGAGTCGGCCCCGTAGGCGCGGACGTACTCCGCGCGGCTGTGTTCGGTGAAGACGTGGCGGATCGCCAGATAGCCGTCGGGGACGAGGGTGCCACAGACCTTGCACTCGCGGCGCTCGTGGTCGTTCACCTGGTGAGCGATCGCCGACTCGACGTCCTCGAACACCGAACCACAGCCGTCGATCCCGCATTCCCAGGCCATTTTCGTGAGTGTCGACGTGCCGTCCTAATATGTCTTTTCGCCTTCGGCGTCGCGGCGCTCGCAGGAATCAGAATACATAACTCGCCGGTCACGAAAGCCCCTCGCGTGAGCGACGGATCGGAGTTTCGGGTCGACCTCCACGTGAAGGTCCTCGACGACCGCGTCCTCGAACGGGCGCGCCGGGCGGACCTCGACGCGATCGTCTACGCGCCACACTTCACCCGTCTTCCCGAGATCCGGGCGCGAGCGGCGGCGTACTCGAGCGAAGACCTCCTCGTCGTTCCGGCCCGGGAGGTGTTCACCGGCTCGTGGCGCGACCGCAAGCACGTCCTCGCGGTCGGCCTCGAAGAACCGGTGCCGGACTTCATCTCGCTCGACGCCGCGATGGCCGAGTTCGACCGGCAGGACGCGGCGGTGCTCGTCCCCCACCCCGAGTTCCTGAACGTCTCGCTGACCGAGGCGGACCTCCGGACGTACCGCGAGTCGGTCGACGCCATCGAGATTTTCAACCCGAAACACCTCCCCTCGCACAACCGCCGGGCGCGGGACCTCGCCGACGAGTTCGACCTGCCGCCGTTCACGTCCTCGTACGCCCACCTGCCGGGCTCGGTCGGCATCTCCTACACCGCCTTCGAGGACGGGATCGAGTCGGCGGCCGACCTCGTCGACGCCCTGAAGGAGGGTACGCCGCGGCGGGTCGTCTACCGGAACGGCCTCCGGCGCCTCCGGACGACCGCGGCCGAACTGGTCCACCTCGGCTACGAGAACTCCTGGCAGAAGGCAGACCGGCTGTTCCTCTCGGGGACCGAGCCGACCCACCCGCGTCACATCGCCTACGACGGGAAGTTCGACGACGTGGCGGTCTACTGATCGGCGTCCTCGCGCCCGCCTTCCGAGGCCGACCCGATTTCCGAGAGCGTCTCCCGCACCCGGTCCCAGTGGCTCCCCCGCCAGAAACACTGCCCGCAGTCGCGACACCGCCAGACCGGCTCCTCGGCCGGATCCGGCGCGTACTCGGGGGTCGGCTCCGTGCGGTCGACGCGCGCCAGCGGACCGTTGCAGGCCCCGCAGAACCGTGGCTCGTCGGCGAGCGAGAGCGGGACGCCGGCGTCCGCGAGCGCCGCCAGTTGCGACTCGATGGCACGCGAGTCGAGCAGGATCGCCGCGTCGGCGCGGCCGGCGAGTTCGACGTCGCGGCTGACGACGGTCCGCCCTTCGGCCGCGGCGACGGCGAGGACGTCGTCGTCGGCCTCCAGATCGCGGTCACCCGCGTAGAGGGTGTCGTGGCCGCACATCCGCAGGTAGGGCACGAGGCGGCCGCACATGACGTCGACGAGCAGGCGCATGAGTCAGTGCAGGAACGCCCGCAACTCCGCGAGCGGCCACGCGTTGATCACGTCCGCGGGTTCGGCCCAGCCGCGGCGGGCGGTGTGGACGCCCCACCGCATGTACTCGAGGGTGGCGGGCCGGTGGGCGTCGGTGTCGACCGCGATCGTCGCGCCCTCGTCGATCGCGGCCTGGACGGCGCTGCCCCACAGGTCGAGCCGGCGGGGGTTGCCGTTGACTTCGAGGGCGGTGTCGTGTTCGGCGGCGGCGCGGCCGAGTGCGGCGGCGTCGATCGACAGCCCCTCGCGCTGGTTGAGCAGCCGGCCGCTCGGGTGGCCGAGCACGTCGACCGCCGGGTTCTCGATCGCCCGCAGGAGTCGCTCCATCGCCGTCTCGGAGTCCTGGCTGAGGCCGCTGTGAGGCGAGGCGACGATCAGGTCGAGCGCCTCGATCACCGCCTCGGAGAGGCCGATCTCGCCGTCGGCGTCGACGTTGGCCTCGATCCCCGCAAGCACCTCGACGTCCGCCGCGGCGTCGACCTCGCGGATCGCCTCGACCTGCTCCGCGATCTCGGGCTCCGAGAGGCCGACGTCGGCGACGACCCCCGCCCCCTCGGCGTGGTCGGCGATGCAGTAGTACTCGTAGCCGCGCTCCTCGGCGGCGGCGACCATCTCGTCGATCGAGTTGTTGCCGTCGGACCACTCGGTGTGGGTGTGGAGGTCGCCCCGGACGTCGTCGCGGGTGACGAGATCCGGGAGGTCGCCGCGCTCGGCGGCGTCGATCTCGCCGCGGTCCTCGCGGATCTCGGGCGGGATCCACGGCAGGCCGAGCGCCTCGTACATCCCCGCCTCGGTCTCGCCGGCGACCCGGTCGCCGACGCGCTGGTCGGCATCGGGGTCGTCGACCTCGCTCACGTCGAACGCGCCGTACTCGTTGAGCTTCAGCCCGCGGTCGATCGCGTAGTTGCGCAGGCGGACGTTGTGGTCCTTGCTCCCCGTGAAGTACTGCAGGGCGGAGCCGAACTCCGCGGGCGCGACGACGCGCAGGTCGACGCGCACCTCGCCGACGCGGACGCTGGCCTTCGCGGGGCCGGACTCGATCTCGTCGTCGACCGACTCCCAGCCGACGAACGCCTCGACGACAGCCTCGGGTGACTCCGTCGAGGCGAGCACGTCGACGTCGCCGATGGTCTCGCGCCAGCGCCGGATCGAGCCGCCGACCTCACAGCGGTCGACGGCCCCGACGGACTCCAGAAACGCCAGCACGTCGTCGGCCAGCGGCCGGGCCTCGCCCAGCAACTGGCGCTGGCCGACCTGCCGGGCGAACTCGAGGTTCTCGAGGATGTTTTGCTCGGTCTTCGGCCCGAACCCCGTGACCTCGCGGATCTCGCCCGCTTCGGCCGCCGCTTCGAGGTCGTCGAGCGTCCGGACGCCGAGTTCGCGGTAGAGGGTCCCGACGGTCTTCGGGCCGACGCCCTCGACGCGGGTGAGGTCGGCCATCTCGACCGGCAACTCCGCGCGGAGTTCCTCGAGTTCCTCGATCTCGCCGGTCTCGACGTACTCGATTATCTTCGCGGAGATGGCGTCGCCGACGCCCTCGATCTCCTCGATCGCCCCCTCGTCGCCGGCCTCGACGAGGTCGGCGATCGGCGCCGGGTGCGCGCCGATGGCGTCGGCCGCCCGGCGGTACGCCCGGGGCTTGTACTCGACGTCGTTGGCTTCGAGCAGGTCGGCGAACTCCTCGAAGCGGGCGGCGAGTTCGGCGTTTGTCGTCATCGCTACCGCCCCCGCCGCGTCGCGGCCTCGTCCTCGTGGCCGAGTGCCTTCTTCAGGAACGACATCCACCGCTTCTGGTCGGCGGTCCGCTGGGCCCGCTCCTCGCGTTCCAGATCCGTCGGGCCGAGGCTCTCTAAGGCGTTCAGCGCCCGGTCGATGCCGACGACGCTGCTGGCGAGTCGCTCGCCCTCCTCGCGGCTGACGTCGCCCGCCTCGATCCGCTGGACCCGCTGGAGGCGCTCGCGTCGCAGGTTCCGCTTCGCCCGCTCGACGCGCTCGCGCTCGCCGGGCGGTACCGTCTCGCGGCGCTTGATCTCGAAGACGAACTCCCGGAGGTCGATCTCCTCGCCTTGCACCTCGATCCGGTCCGGGATGTCCGCGCCGACGGTCGCGCCCTCGCGTTCGACGCGTTCGAGCAGCTGTTTGCGCTCGTACTCTTTCACACCCCCGAATCCGCGTCGAAGGGGCAAAAAACGTCGGTCGCTCCCGGAAACGGAGGATCGAAACCCCAAACCCCTTGGCAACTGGCCACTTATCCCGGGGCAATGGCAACGTGCGACGTGTGTGGGAAGCAAGAGAGCATGCCCTACAACTGTCGACACTGCGGGGGGACCTACTGCGCCGAGCACCGGCTCCCGGAGAACCACGACTGCTCGGGGCTGGAAAACTGGAACGACCCCGGCGGGGTCTTCGACAGCGGCTTCGACGACAGCGTGAACGCCGGCTCCTCGCGGGCCTCCGGCGTTCGCTCGAAGCTCGCCTCGCTGACCGGGACCGGCGGCCCGCTCGCGTACTTCCGCGGGAACATGACCTACACGTTCCTCGCGCTGATGTGGCTGACGTTTCTCGCACAGTTTATCGTTAGCGCCGCCTTCGGTGCCGAAGCGTTTCAGACCCTCTTCATCCTGCGGCCCTACTATCCGGAGTACGTCTGGACGTGGTTCACGTCGATCTTCGCCCACGGCAGCCTCATGCACATCGTCGGTAACAGTATCGTAATCTTCTTCTTCGGGCCGCTCGTCGAGCGCTACGTCGGCTCGCGGAACTTCGCGATCCTCTTTCTCGTCAGCGGTGCACTCGCCGGTCTCGGACAGATCACGATCCAGATACTGGAACCCGGGGCGGTTACGCCGCTCACACCGGGCGTCCTCGGTGCCAGCGGCGCCGCGCTCGCGATCATGGGCGTCCTGACGGTGCTGAACCCCAACCTGAAGGTGTACCTCTACTTCATCCTCCCGATCCCGATCTGGGTGCTCACCGGCGGCTACGCCGTCTTCAGCGTCTTCTTCCTCGCAACCGGCGGTGGCGGCCCGATCGCCCACGCGGCACACCTCGTCGGCCTCCTGATCGGCCTCGGCTACGGCGAGTACGTCAAGCGCACCCGGAACGTCCGGGCGCCGAACCAGTTCCAGCTCGGCGGCGGCCCCGGCGGGCCGGGCGGTCCCGGCGGTCCCGGCCGTCGCCGGTTCTGATGGCCGCCGATCCCCGTCCCGACCTCGCGCCCGACCCCGCGCTCTCGCGCGAGGAGATGGAGGCCCTCCAGCGCGAGATCGCCCGCGCGGCCGCCTTCGAGGACGACTTCGCGTTCGACCCCGGGGCGCTCTCGAACCCGCTCGCCGCGACCGCGAACGAGGAGGCGGCGCCGATCGTCGCGGGCGTCGACCAGTCGTTCCTCCTCGACGAGGAGCGCGCCGTCAGCGCCGTCGTCGCCGTGCGGGGCGGCGAGGTGATCGAGCGCGTCCACGCGGTGACGCCGCTCGAAATTCCGTACGTCCCCGGCCTGCTCTCGTTCCGCGAGGGCCGGCCGATCCTCGACGCCGTCGAGGCGCTGTCGGTCGCCCCCGACCTGTTCCTGTTCGACGGCAGCGGCCGCATCCACTTCCGGCAGGCCGGCATCGCGACCCACATGGGCGTCGTCCTCGGCGTCCCGAGCGTCGGCGTCGCCAAGAGCCTCCTCTGTGGCCACCCCGCGGGCGAGACCGACGGACTCGACGCCGGCGCCCGGGTGCCGATCGAGGCGAACGCGCGCGTCGACGCCCCCGACGGCACGCTGCTCGGCTACGCCGTCCAGACGAAGCAGTACGACTCCCCGAACCGCCACGTCAACCCGCTGTACGTCAGCCCCGGCCACCGCGTCGGCCCGGAGACGGCCGCCGACGTCGCCCTCGCGCTCTCGTCGGGCTACAAGCTCCCCGAACCGATCCGGCTGGCCGACTCGTACGCGGACGAGGCGAAGCGTGAGCACGTCGATTGAGGCCACCGCCGGGTGCACCGGCCCGTTCCGAGCGGCGCGACGAACCGTCGGTACTTAGGTGTCGTCTCCCGAACCGGTCGGGTATGACGAACGCAGCGGAAGCGGACGCCGACGAGGGCGGGTCGGAGTCCCGCGTCGGCGAGGACGCGGGGGAGGCGAGCGACGAACGCGTGCGACCGAACCGCCGGACCGCCGGCGAGGACCGGGAGGTCGTCGCCGGCGAGGCGCCCGACGACCGCTACACCCGCAAGAAGAGCGTGCTGATCACGGGCTGTTCCTCCGGGATCGGCCGCGCGACCGCCCGGGCGTTCCTCGAGGAGGACTGGCGGGTGTTCGCCACGGCGCGCGACCCCGAGGACGTCGCGGACCTCGCGGAGGCGGGCTGTGAGACGCTCGCGCTCGACGTCACGGACTCCGAGCAGGTCGCGCGGGCCGTCGAGACGGTCGTCGAGGACGGCGGCGCGATCGACTGTCTCGTCAACAACGCCGGCTACGCCCAGATGGGGCCACTGGAGGACGTCTCCACCGTCGACCTCCACCGGCAGTTCGACGTCAACGTCTACGGCCCCCACCGGCTGACCCGCGCCGCCCTGCCGCACATGCGCGCGCAGGGCGAGGGCCGGATCGTCACCGTCTCGAGCGTGCTCGGGCGCCTCTCGTTCGCCGCGACGGGCGCCTACTCGGGAACGAAACACGCCGTGGAGGCGATGAACGACGCCCTCCGCGCGGAGGTCGAGGAGTTCGGGATCGACGTCGTGTTGATCGAACCCGGCAGCGTGAAGACGAACTTCGTCGACCGCGTCGACGAGGAACTCCCCGAGAACCGGACGCCAGCCTACGAGTCGCTGTACGAGATCGTCGAGGACGCGGGACTCGTCGGCGGCGACGGCCCGCTCGCGGTCGACCCCGAGGACGTCGCCGCGGCGATTCTCCACGCCGGCACCTGCCCGGAGCCGCCGGCGCGGTACCCCGTCGGCCCGATGGCCCGGTACGGGACGTACGCCCGGTTCCTCCCCGACCGCGTGCGCGACGCCGCCTACGGCCTCGTTCGCAAACTCGTCTGAACCGTGACCGTGTTCGACGACCGCGACGACCTCGCGGGGACGCCCGCCCGCGAGACCGCGCTCGCCTGCCTCGAAGCGGGGATCCGTGCGGCCCTGCCCGAGCGCGTCGTCGCCGAGGCGGTCTCGGTCGAGGGCGACGCGCTGTACCTCCTCGACGCCGAGTACGACCTCTCACGTTACGACCGGGTCGTCGTCTGCGGCGGCGGGAAGGCCGCCGGCGGCCTCGCGCGGGCGCTCGAATCGACCCTCGGCGACCGGATCGACGGGGGCGTCGTCGTCTCGACCGATGGCGCGGAGACCGACCGGGTCGACGTCCGCGCGGGCGACCACCCGACGCCGAGCGAGCGCAACGTCGCGGCGACCGCCGACGTCCTCGCTCTCGCCCGCGAGGCCGACGAGCGAACCCTCCTGCTCGCCGCGATCACCGGCGGCGCGAGCGCGCTGCTGTGCGCGCCGGCCGACGGCCTCTCGCTCGCGGCCCTGCGGGAGACGACCGACGCGCTGCTCGCCTCGGGGGCGTCGATCGACGAGGTAAACGCCGTCCGCAAGCACTGCTCGGCGATCAAGGGCGGTCGCCTCGCCCGCGCGGCGGCCCCGGC
Source organism: Salinilacihabitans rarus (assembly GCF_024296665.1). Lineage (NCBI taxonomy): Archaea > Methanobacteriati > Methanobacteriota > Halobacteria > Halobacteriales > Natrialbaceae > Salinilacihabitans > Salinilacihabitans rarus. The sequence continues at coordinate 1,812,736 of NZ_CP100762.1, forward strand.
GACGGTCGCGGCGCTCGCGATCAGCGACGTCGTCGGCGACGACCCGGCCGTGATCGGTAGCGGACCGACGGTTCCCGACCCATCGACGTTCGCCGACGCGCTGGCGGTCCTCGACCGGTACGACCTCGACGACGAGGTTCCCGCGCCCGTCCGGGAGCGCCTCGAACGCGGCGCCGCGGGCGAAATCGCGGAGACGCCGACGGCGGAGGACGCCGCCGTCGCGGCCGCGGACTGGCACCTGCTGGCGAACGGCCGGACGGCGACCGACGCCGCCCGCGAGGTCGCCCGCGAGCGCGGCTACGGGACGCTCGTGCTCTCGGGTCGCCTCCGCGGCGAGGCCCGCGAGGTCGGGCGCGTCCACGCCGCCGTCGCCGAGGAGGCCCGGGCGACGGGCGACCCGGTCGAACCCCCGGCGGTCGTCTGCTCGGGCGGCGAGGTGACGGTCGCGGTCCGCGGCGACGGCGTCGGCGGCCCCAATCAGGAACTCGCGCTTGCGGCCGCCGCCGAGTTCGCCGACCGCGGGACCGACGCCGTGCTCGCGAGCGCCGACACCGACGGGATCGACGGCCCGACCGACGCCTGCGGGGCGCTCGTCGACGGCGGGACGGTCGACGACCCGGACGCCGCGTGGCGGGCGCTCGCGGCGAACGACGCCGCCGGCTTCCTCGACGACGCGGACGCGCTCCTCCGGACGGGCTACACGGGGACGAACGTGAACGACCTGCGGGTGCTCGTGCTGGACGAGTAGGGGGTCAGCGCAGACAGGCCGCGACGACCGCGAGCATCTCCTCGCCGCGCACCTCGTCGGCGAACAGCGGCACCCGCTTGACGTCCGTGCCCCGGAAGAGGTCCTGGGCCCTCGCCAGGGCGCGCTGCTGGACGTCCCAGCGGCGCTGGCAGAACTCGCAGTCCTCGAGGTTCGGCTGGAGGAACTCGCCCGCGCCCTCGACGTCGTCGGTGACGTCCGCGAGCGGCTCCATCACCCGGTTGACGACGACCGTCCCGACGGGAATCTCGAACGTCCGGAGCTGATCGCGCAGGCGCTCGGACTCCAGGACGCTCATCTCCTCGGGGACCATCACGATCCGGAAGTCGGTCCGCTCGGGGTCACGCAGGGTGGCTCGCAGGCGCTCGACCCGCTCGCGCACGACCCGCAGGTCGTCTAGGTCGCCGGCGCTCCCCGGTGTGTCCTCGTCGCCGAACATCCCCTTGAGGCCGTCCATCATGCCGGAGATGCGCTGGCGGAACGTGATGATCCGCCCCATCATCGTGTCCATGATCTCCGGAAGCTGGAGCAGGCGGAGGGTGTGGCCCGTCGGCGCGGTGTCGACGATCACGCGCTCGAAGCGGTCGTCGTCGAGGTACTCGAGGAGGGTCTGCATCGCGACGGCCTCGTCGGAGCCGGGCATCGCGCCGCCGAACAGCGCGTCCATCGGCGACTCCTCGCCCAGCATCTCGCCGAGGCCGCCGAGGGCGTCCGGCCCCGCCGCGGCGAACGCCGCCTGCCCCTCTTCGAGGGCGGCGTCGGGGTCGATCTCGGCCGCGTAGAGGGGGACGTCCTCGCGAAGGCGCTCCGGACGGGCCGGCACGTCGGTCTCGAAGGTATCGGACAGCGAGTGGGCGGGATCGGTCGAGACGACGAGCGTCGACGTCCCGCGGCGGGCGCTGTCGAGGGCGGTCGCGGCCGCCATCGTCGTCTTGCCGACCCCGCCTTTCCCCCCGTAGAGGACGTACTCGGGGCCGTCGGCGGGCCCCTCCGACGGCTCGACGTCGATCGTCCGGCGCTCGCTCTCCGCGACGGCGTCCGTCGGCGTCACCTCGATAGTGTTGTCGTCCGCGTCGTCCTCCTCGGTCTCGTCGACCGGTTCGACGTCGAGTCCGCTCATGGAGCCGAATAACCCGTCCGGACACGAGTATTCGTCGGTCGCGAGCGGCGGCGGCCGACGCCGCGCGTGAGCGTGACACACGGGTACCGAGTGTCCGTGGCGCGGCTCCCTGCGGTAGGTCGTTCTCACGCCGGTCCCGCGGCGTAGTGCAGCGCAATCGCGAGCGAGACGTAGGCGGCGACGAGCGCCGCGAGGCGGACCCCGAGGCGGTCGTCGAGGCGGATCGCCGCGGCGGCGCCGACGGCGAGGGCGACGAGGTTCGGCCACGCGGCCGCCGACAGCGGGGGGAGGGCCGCGAGCGCCAGCGCGGCGAGAAGGCGGTCGACCGCCCCGGGGACGCTCGCGAGCGACCCGGTCAGGTAGACGGTCGCGCCGACGACAGCGCCGAAGGTGAGCGCGACCGCTCCGACGACCGTCTCGGCGAGTTCCCGGATGGGCGACACGGCACAGCCGTGGGGGTCGATCGACTAAGCTATCGGCCTTCACGTGGCCGCGTTTGATGGCCGTCAGCCGAAGTACGCGGCGAGGCGGTCGGCGGCCTCCTCGGCCCGCGGCGTGACGAGCGCGAACCGGAGCCAGTCCGCGCGGGCGTCCCCGAACGCCTCGCCCGGCATCCCCGCGACGCCGGCCTCGTCGATCAGTCGCTCGACGTTCTCCAGCGTGCCGGGGTAGCCCTCGAAGCGGGCCATCACGTAGAAGGCGCCCTCGGGACGGGTGTACTCGGCGCCGGCGTCGTCGAGCGCGCTCGTGAATGCGTCGACGCGCTCGCCCAGGAGGTCGCGGTTGCGCTCGTAGTACTCGGGCCCCGTCTCGCGTAAGGCGTGCAGGACGGCGTACTGGGCCGGCCGACTCCCGGCCACGTTGACGAGCATGTGCCGGCTCTCGGCGTTTTCGACGAGGTCCGGCGGGAATATCGCGTAGCCGACGCGAAAGCCCGTGATCGCCATCGACTTCGAGAAGGCGTTGGTGACGATCCTGTGGTCGGAGTCGACCGCGAGCGCGCTCTCGAACCGCCCCGAGAGGTCGAAGTGGTCGTACACCTCGTCGCTGACGAGGATCGCGTCGTACTCCTCGGCGATCGCGACGAGTTCGCACACCGTCTCCGCCGGGTAGACCGCCCCCGTCGGGTTGTTCGGCGAGTTGACGACGATCGCCGCGGTCTCCTCGCTCGCCGCCGCGCGCACGTCGGCGGGATCGAGGTGGCCGTCCGCGTCGGTCGCGACGAACCGCTGGCTGCCGCCGAGCATCGTCGTCTTGCCCGGGTAGTAGGGGTAGACGGGGTCGGTGAGGAGCACCTCGGAACCGGCGTCGCGTTCGAGCGCGCGGGCCATCGCGAGGTAGTTCGCCTCGCCGGCGCCGTTGGTGACGACGACCTGGTCGGCGTCGACGCCCCGGCGGGCGGCGATCTCCTCGCGGAGGTCGCGGAGGCCGGGGCTCGGCGGGTACTGGAAGGCGTCCGGGTCGAGGTCGGCGTACTCGTGCAGCGCCTCCCGCAGCGCCGCCGGGGGCTCCCAGTCGGGGTTGCCGCTGACCATGTCGATCACGTCGCGGTCGGCCCGGGCCGCGTAGCCCATGACGCGAAAGAACAGGGGCGTCTCGTACTCCATGCTCGCCCCTGCGGCCGGCGCCCCCGTGGTTCTTTCGTCACGGCTGGGCCGGCGACCCCGGCTTTCACTACCGTCCCGCCCGTTCACGCTCGCATGAACGACGCCATCGACCGCGACCTCTCGCGGCGGGTCGGGGAGGCCCTCCGCGAGGCCGACGCCACCCTCGCCGTCGCGGAGTCTTGCACCGGCGGGCTGATCGGCGCCGCGATCACGGCCGTCCCCGGTGCGAGCGACTACTTCGACGCCGGACTGACGACCTACGCCTACGACGCCAAGCGCCGCCACCTCGGGGTGAGCCGCGAGGCCCTCGACGAGCACGGCGCGGTCTCGGAGGCCGTCGCGGTGGAGATGGCCCGCGGGGCCCGCGACGTCGCCGACGTCACCTGGGGGCTGTCGGCGACCGGCGTCGCCGGCCCCACCGGCGGGACCGAGGAGACCCCCGTCGGCACCGTCTACGTCGGCGTGGCGTACGCGGCCCCGTGGGGCTCCGGGGAGTCCGCCGCGACCGCCTCCCGGTACGAGTTCGACGGCGACCGCGCGACGGTGCGCGCGAAGACCGTCGAACGCGCCCTCCGGGACCTGCTCGCGGACGTCGAGCGGGTCGAGGGCGACGGCTGAGCCGGGACCGCGCGCCACGCCGTTTCGGCTCGCGGGACGGTCACCGCGAGGCGACGGTCTCGAAAGAAAGGTATTCGGGCCCGGCCTCCCCAGTGGCCGGTAGATGAACAAGAAAGGACACGTTCTCAACGCGATCCTGCTGGGCGTCGGTCTGGGGTACCTGCTCGAACCCGCGGGGGACGAGACGACGTTCGCGGCGATCCTGATGATCGGCATCCCGGTCACCCTCGGCGCGCTGTTTCCCGACGTCGACACGGAGTTCGGCCGCCACCGCAAGACGCTGCACAACCTGCCGGTGCTCGCGGCGTTCGTCGCGTTCCCGTACGTCTTCGGCAACCTCGAGTACGTCTGGATCGGCGTGCTCACCCACTACGTGCTCGACGTCGCCGGCAGCAAGCGCGGGATCGCGCTGTTCTACCCGCTCTCACCGAAGGAGTACGGCCTGCCGACGGGCGTCAACGTCAGCAGCGCTCGCTCCGACATCGTGACGGTGCTCGTGACGGTCGCCGAACTCGCCGCCGCCGCGGCGTGGCTCTACCGCCTCCCCCAGCGCGGGTTCGAACTGGGGCGGGCGGCGTTCGGGTTCTGAGCCGCCGTCACCCCCGCTCGTGGTTGGGCGTCCACTCCCCGCAGGCGTCCATGTCGTCCATCGCGCCCTCGTAGTGGTCGCAGTAGGGCGTCATCCCGTCGGCGGTCCGGACGTACCGGAAGTGCTGGCAGTTGCCGCAGTAACGATCGGTCGTCTCGGCCGGCGACCCGGACCCGGAGACGACCTCGGCGCCGTCGTCGTCGAGCGGCGACCGGATGTCGCCGGCGGCGGCCCCGCCGTCGCTGGCGGCGGCCGCGACGGGGCCGTTCGTCTGGGTCGCCACCTCGCCGTCGGGGTCGTCCCCGAGGAAGCCGACGCCGCCGACGCCGCCCGAGTGTTCGACCTCGACGACTTTCGTCTCGTTCGTCCGTGTGACGTTCATCTCGAGCATCCCGCCGGGGTCGTTGCGGGTCTTGAAGTTGACGACGGCGGTGAACAGACACCAGACGGCGGTGAACAGGCCGAGCAGGTAGACGGCCGACACCAGCCACGTGAGGTTGTCGCCGTGGCCCCGCCAGTGGGACGGGTAGGCGTGCCAGAAGAGCGCGACCCCGAGCAGGCAAAGCGCCAGACCGATGGCCGCGGCGGCTTTCACCCGACGGCTCGACGGGAGGACGACGAAGACGCCGACGAGCGCCGTCGGGACGCCGACGCCGGCCGCGATCCCCGCCCACTTCACCGGGGCGAACGGGCCCTCGAAGGCCCAGGCCAGCAGGTCGGTCGTCGCCACGAGCACCGCCACGACGGCGAGGACGGCCCCGGCGATCACGAGCGCGGTTCCCGCGTACAGCCGGCGGAGGCTGGACACCTCCCCGGCGTTCCCCTCGTAGACCTCCGTCAGGCTGGTCATGGACCCGGATTGAACGGCCTGCCACAAAACGATACGTCAGACACGTGTCACCGGTCGGAGGGGACGGGCCGGCCACGCGGTCCCGAACACGGGGAAGCGAAAGCTTGAATCGACGCCCTCGCGAACGACCGACCATGAGCGACGAGGAAGACGACGGGGAGCCAGCGGTCGAACTCGGCGAGAAGACGCCGGTCGAGGGGGCGCCGCTGGCCCGCGTGAGTTCCCGGCTGCACTGGCCGATCCAGCAAAGCGAGGTAGACCGCCTCGAAGGCGACAGCGTCCTCCGGACGGCCGACGGGCCGCGCTCGCTGTCGGCGGTCCTCGAGGAGGTCGACCTGACGTACTTCGAGCGTCGACAGGAGTTCGAACGCCACGTCCGGGACGTGATCGGCACCGGGCCCGTCGAGACCGCCGAGTAACCAGCCGTGGCGACCGGCGACGTCCGCGGCGGCGTGCGCCGGCTTCTCGACCGAGTACCGGAACTCACGTGGGTCCAGAAGTCGCTGCTCGCCGGCGCCGTCCTGACGGTGCTGTGGATGCGTCTCGTCCCCTCGGACCTCGGCCGGCGGGCCGTCGTCGACGGCGTCCTCTTGATCGGCGGGCCGCTCGCGCTGGGGCTCACCCACGGCCGCCGCGTCGGCTGGCGGGTCGACCGGCGCGCGGCCCGCAACGCCCTCCTGCTCTCGCTGTTCGTCCTCCCGTTCTACCTCGTGGGGTCGACGCTGCCGACGATCCGCGAGTTCTACCCGATGTGGGAGACCTCGGCCGCCCTCGGCGAGTTCCTCCCCCACGGCGTCCAGCTATTCCTGCTCGCGCTGGCCGCGGAGACGTACTACCGGGGGTTGCTCTGCGTCGGCGTCCGCGAGATCGGGTTCGTCGCGGTGTTCATCAGTCCCGTCGTCTACATGCTCCACCACTCCTCGAAGCCGCCGGTCGAGTTCCTGCTGTCGGGGCCGACGGACGTCCTCTTCGGCGCGGTCGACTACGAGTCGAACTCGATCCTGCCGTCGGTGATCGCCCACGGGGCCGGTCTCGTCCTGCTCGACTGGCTCGTCCTCCACGACCCGCTGTTCGACCCCGCGCCCGCGCTCCGGGCGGTCGAGTGGCTACCCGTGCCGCTGTGAGTCCGCGGTCCGGCGTCGGTCGACGAGCGGGGGCGGGCGCGGTATCCGTTCGGACTTCAGTAACGTCGTCGGTCCCCAGAGCGCCGCGAGCAAGGCGGCCAGCAGCACCCAGTTGGCGTAGTAAAACACGTCGGCCACCGCGACGGTTTCGGCGGTGAAGTTGATCCACCCGTGTAAGACCACGATGGCGAGGACGCTGCGGGCCGTGTGGTTGTACACCCACGTGAACGCCACCGAGAGGGCGACGATCCCGATCATGAACAGCCAGAACCCCTGCGTCCCGAATCCGACCGACTCGGCCTGAAACGAGCCCGCGACGAAAAACAGCGGGAGGTGCCACCCCGCCCACACCACGCCCAGTATCAGGCTCGCGGTCAGCGCGGACCACGTCGTCTGGAGCCGATCCAGCGCGTAGCCTCGCCACCCCAGTTCCTCGAGGATGGGTGGGAGCGTCGCGAAGAAAAGCGCCGGCAGGATCGCGAGCGGGTCGACGCCGAACTGCCGAACCCCCTCGCCCCACGTCGCGCCCGGTCCGCCGAACGCCACGTCCATCACGGCTGCGGCGAGAGTCACGACCAGCGGCAGGGCCAGAATCACGAGGAACCACCGGGAGCCGATTCGACCGATCCCGGTGACGCGGGCCCGGAGGTCCGACAGGCCGTCGCGGCCGTACGCGAGGTACGCGAAGGCGATTCCCGCGATTCCCGGGCCGGTGAGTCCCAGCAACAGCAGCAGGGCCCCCGTACCGCTCGCAAAGGATACCCCGAGGGCGATCGCCGACAGCCAGAACGACCACGTGATGGCGAACGTCACGGCGAAGAAGACCCAGGGGCTCGTCAGGGAACCGGTCGTATCGGTGATCGTTCGGCGCACGTTTTGGTACACGGTACCACGGACGGTCGGTGCGAGCTTAACAGTTGTTGCAAACACGGATTATTTATTCAGAATTGATGAAGAATGGAAGCCGAACTCCTACTGTGATAGTGAAGGCTAAGGAATCGCCTAGCTTCAATGGTAGTATAAATGCAGAGTATGAGAGTGGGAGGCTGCCCATTCAGTAAACCGCTGAGCCAGGTGGTATTCCGATGAGAGCGGTGACAGTCCTCGTCTCGCCCCCGACGAATCACCCTGTGGACCATCTGTTTACCAGTGAATCGAGTGTGCAACGGGAGCGAATCTTCAATCTCACCCTCCTCGAAGATGGGACGTTCGTTCTCCTCGGCCGGATTCGGGGCAATCTAACGCATGCACGCGAAATCCTCTCGGCTGAACAGGACGTCCTCGGATTCAGTATCTCCGAACAGGACGCGAACGTCGGGCTCGTGTTTGTACACGCTCGACCGCCGTCATCCATCAGGCGGATACTCGAACTCCGTCGAGAGCAGGGCGTGTTCTTCGACTTCCCGATCGAGGCGACGGAAGAGGGGCAGCTCAAGCTCACCATCGTCGGCGAAACCAACAGCGAAATCACGGGAGTACTGGACGAAATTCCAGCAGAGATCGAAATATCGGTCGAACGAATCGGCCCGTACATCGAGGGTCCGAAATCGATGAAAGACTTGCTGACCGACCGCCAGCGCGAAATACTGGACGTCGCGCTCACCAGCGGGTACTACGACGTTCCTCGGCGCGCGACTCACCGAGACATCGCCGAACAACTCGAACTCGCAGTGCCGACAGTGAGCGAACACCTCCAGAAAATCGAAGCTAGAATCTTCGGCGCTCTCGAACTCTGAGCACGGCCCCGGGACCCTCAAAAAACGCCGCCCTCCGGTTTCATATTTAAATGGCCATTAGTACTAGGCATCAGTCTAACTCCTCAGCTAGGCAATAGCGTATTATGGAACTCTGCCCCGTTACAGATCAGTGCCGTGTAATCAGGAGGGATGATTAGATGCCGGAGACTGAGCTATCAGACGTACGCGACCGGCGGTTCGTCATCTCGCTGGACGAAGAAGACGCGACAAACCTCGAACTCACTGGCGGTAAGGGTGCAAATCTCGCTCGCTTAGTCGAAGCGGGCATGCCAGTCCCCGCTGGAACGTGTGTGACGACTGGCGCCTATCAGGTTCTCGCCGACGAGCCCGACATCCGGGCAGAGATCGAATCGTTGGAGGGACTCGACCCGGAGAGTGCGGACGAAATCGCTACGAAGAGTGAGGAACTCAGAACGAAGATCCGGGAGACGGAGATCCCCGAACACGTCCAGCGGGCTATCTCGAACGCACTCGACACGCTCGGTGCCGATGCGTACGCCGTTCGGTCGAGTGCGACGGCCGAGGATTTGCCGACGGCGTCGTTCGCCGGGATGCACGAGACGTTCCTCGGAATCGACCAGGAAAACGTCCCCGAATACGTTCAGGAGTGCATAGCGAGCCTCTTCACGGAACGGGCAGTGTCGTACCGGCTCCGGAACGGCATCTCGCACTCTGAGGTAGCGATGGCGGTAGTCGTGCAGACGATGGTCGAACCAGAGGTTGCCGGAGTGCTCTTCACCGCCGATCCTGTGTCCGGTAATCGCCACATTGCATCGATCGACGCCAACTATGGTCTTGGCGATACGGTGGTCGCCGGAGACGTATCTCCGGACAACGCACGTGTTGACCGGCGAACTGGAGACGTCCTCGAATACGAAGTCGGCGAAAAGCAGCTCGCGCTCCGCTCGGGGAAGGACGACCAGGATGAGCCATCGCTGGAAGAGGTGTCTACGGGACGCCGCGAGAGCCGGGCGTTGACCGATGCCCAACTACGGGAACTCGTAGAGTTCGGGGAAGATGTCGAAGAACTACTCGGGAGCCCACAGGACATCGAATGGGCACTCGTCGATGGCGAGTTCGTGCTGCTCCAGTCACGTCCAATTACCTCTTTGTATCCGCTCCCCTCACCAGCGCCAGCCGGCGACCAGCTGCACATCTACTTCAGCATCGGTCACCAGCAAGCGATGGCCGAGGCACTCCCACCACTGGTCGCCGATTGGATGCAGGAAACGCTAAACAGGTCGGTTGCTCGGTTCCAGTCCCCCGAATCCGAGCAGTCGTTCGCAGTCGAAGCCGGACGCCGAGTGTATGTGGACCTCACCCCCCTTCTCCGAGGGGAAGTAACACGAAAGATCGCTCTTCGCGTCCTCGACTCGATGAGCGAGCCTGCGACGCGTGCACTCGAAGATATCCTCGACCGACACGACGATACATTTTCCCAAGACACGCTCACGAACAGGCTCCGAACGCTCGGTCGCGTGAGCCGACGCCTCCTCCCACTTGCGGTCTCAAACGCACCGCACCTGTTGGTCCGTCTCCTCGAGCCGTTCCTTTTGGGGCCACCCGACGCCGAACACGTCCGTGCTCGTGTCGAACGGGCGGGAAAAACGATGGCAGCTCGTGTCACGCAACCCGAGTCCCGGAGTGAGCGGATTCGAGTGGCATTCGAGGAAACTGCACTCGGGACGCTGGTCGCTTCGGTCGGAAGCAAGTCGATGCCGTATCTCCTGGCCGGCGTCGTGGCGGGCAACGTGCTGGAACGGCTGTACCCGGACGCAGACGACGAACTCACAGCACTCAGCCGCGGATTCGACGAGGAGATCGCCACCGAAATCAATCAGCGGCTCGGCGACCTCGCAGATATTTCCAGGGAACATCCGGGCGTCGAAGCGGCGATTCGAGACGAATCCTCGCTCTCAGAGATCGAAGATGTCGATGGCGGAACCGAATTCGTGGCGGCATTCGAGACGTTTCTCGACGACTTCGGCTTCCGGACGAGTAACGAGATAGACCTGAGCCGACCACGCTGGCGAGACGACCCTTCGATACTCTTTCAGACGATTCGAAGTAATCTTCGGAGTAGTGACCGGGGAGAACACCGCAAACACTTGGCGCAACTGAAACAGGATGCGGGTGAAGCCGCCGAGAAACTCGAGAATCGCGCTAGTCGAGGACTCTTCGGCCCCGTGAAACGGCCGATTGTGGGGCAGTTGATCCAAGTGTACCGGGGAGGAATTCAGCTCCGGGAACATCATAAACACGGAGCTGCGCGGTTTCTCGCGGCCATACACGACTGCGTCTCCGATGTGGGAACCGAACTCGCTGAGGCTGGAGTATTGGAACACCCAGAGGACGTCTGGTTCCTCCGGAAACGGGAGTTGTTGGACGCACTTGATGGTGAGTCCCCTCTTGATGTAGACGTCTCCGAACGACGTGATACTCACCAGCGATATATGTCACTGAGCGCACCGCCTATTCTCACGAGCGAAGGAGAGACACCGACAGGCAAGAGAAATGGTTCACCCTCAGAACACGTGCTCACTGGAACGCCGGTCTCGTCCGGTGTGGTCGAAGGAGTTGCCAGGGTGATGCACGATCCGTCCGAACAGTCGATTTCAAAGGGTGAGATTCTCGTCGCCCCGTCTACGGACGTTGGATGGACACCGTTGTTCCAGGATGCGGCTGGGTTAGTGATGGAGGTTGGTGGCCGGATGACACACGGCGCACTGGTCGCACGTGAGTACGGTATTCCGGCCGTCGTGTCGGTGGCGAACGCAACCAACGAAATCCGAACGGGCGAGCGAATTCGAATAGACGGCGAGCGCGGAACCGTCGAGTTACTTGACCGAACGGACCAGTCGACGGGAGATTCTGACTCTGAGAGTAAGCGATGAGCACTCGCTGGAGCGAGATGAGAGGTCGAATCGATACGGAAGACCTCAGAGCGATAGCTGAATTTCTTGCTCTGCTCCTCGTCTTGCTGGTTTTACCCGACGAGCGCCTCGATGTACTGCTCGGAGTGAACCCGCGACAGGTCTGGTTAGTCGTGGTGTTCGTCGCAGGACTGAGTTTTCTCGGATACCTCCTATCCAAGGTAGTCGATCCGGGGACTGCAATCGGGGTCACCGGAGCACTTGGGGGTGCCGTGTCCCCCGGAATGACAATTACATCACTCACTGAACAGTACCGGCGTCATCCGGAGTTCGGTCTTGCCTACACGGTCGCAGCCGCAATCGCATCGACGATGCTGTTCTCGCGTAACTTCATCGTCGTGGCCATCGTCAGCCCTGCACTTGCCCAGTCGCTCGTGATTCCATTCGTGGCGATGGCCGGGGTAGGATTCCTCGTGACAGGGAGTCTCCGGCTTCGTACTCGAAATCGTGAACCACCAACGAACGAATTAAATACTCCGTTTCGGATTCGATCAGCGCTAGCGATCGGCGGCCTTGTCGCGGTCGTTCTTGCCTTCGTCAATTCCGTTGACCTGTCTCTTTCAGCAGGCACTACCCGCATTGGAATCGTCGTAGCGACTGTGGTACAGTTATCTGTATACGTTGCAGTAACGTCGATAGCTGGTGCGAAACAGATTGCTCAAGTGATCGTTGTGATACTACTCGGTAGCGCGAGCGTCGGAATTGTGCTCGTCGTGTTATAGCGGAGCACACCCGAAATGATACGCTTGGTACCGAAACACATCGGCATCTTGCACTGAAACCCGCATTCGACTAGAATATCTAATTGAATTCGAGCCAGGTTGCATGCCATGTTCTGGCCTTCTATTCAGCACGGGCCGTTGTGGCTGTTATCTGATATATACACTATTTTACAGCCTTCGGCAAGAGTCCAAAATGAATTCCTACTTCAGCGGAACTCTGACCAAGGATCAAACGCTTTGAACTTGTCTTCGACCACCGACAGGTCGTCCTTCTCCCCAATTTGCAAATCAGCGGGATCTTCCTCGATAGCACGCATCACCTCGGGACCGCGGAACGGGTAGTCCTCATCGTCGTCACCGAGATCAATCTCCAGTTCATCGGCGCGCTTCACGTTCGCGGCCAGCCACATATTGTACCAGAGGACGGCGAAATAGAACACCTCGCTGAAGTGCCACACGCTACTCGTGGCGGTCTTGCTCGACAACTACCGTGACGGCCACGAGTTCGCCGATCTCCTCCTGGTGGTGGACCGCGCCGGGGAGATCGTACCCCCTCGGACGGTCTACGCCGGCGAGGATTTCGCGCTCCGAATCGACGAGCGCGCGGGCGGACGACCGTCGTCCCGCCTCGGGAGTCGGCCGCGGCGGTCGTGGGCCGCCACGTGGAATCGGTTGACCGCACACCCGCTCGACGCCGCTCACGACAAGTACGACATGGTGCTCGACGCGAATCTCCGTCGATCGGCGCGTGGTCCACCGCGCTCCAGTACATCGAGGACTTCCGGGAGGTGTTCGACCGATGACGCGCATCCAGCAAGTCCAGTGGAGGCTGGAGATGGACTACATCGGCCACCCGTACTACGTCTCGGGGAACGCCATCATGCACGCGCTCGGTCAGCAACTCCCGCACGACGTCCACCGGCACCTGAACGCGAGTCACGGCGTCTTCGTGCCCGGGCAGTTCGGGACTTCCCGAGGAGCACTCGCAGAGCGGTATCCGGCCGTACCTCGGGAGTGGGCTCCCGGACGTCGAGGCGTACGACGACCTGTTCCTGATGCGGCAGGCGTCGCACTCGTGGCTCCTCGATTCCCGGCCGCGAGACGCGCCGAACACCCACGACAGCCGCGTCCAGAGCGGTCACCTGACGCTGTCCCACGAGACCATCATGGGGAAACCCGACGGCGCGCGGAAGCAACAGCGGACGACGAAGTGGTACATCAACGCGTACCTTCACGCCGACCGGGACGACGTCCTCCCGCTCGACGAGAGCGCCCTGGACGGCCTCCAGTTCGGCGGGAAGCGCAACTACGGCTACGGCATCACGGGGCTGAAAGACACGCAGGTCGTGGACCTGGACGTTGGACTACTCGCGCCTCGAAGACGGCGAGGCGTTCATCCTCGAACTCGTGACGCCGTTCGTGCTGGAGTCGGAGTACCCGAACGCCCACGACCAGGACGTCCCGTGGTGGTGGAAGGAGGACCGCCGCCGATCTCCGTGAACGCGAGGAGAAGGTGCCGGAGCAACGCGAGGTGTACAAGCTCCAGGCGGTAGACCACGGACAGGTGGTCGCCTACGAGGGCGACCGTCCGGTGGAGACCGCGAAGAGCGGTATCCTCCGGGTCGGAAGTCACTCGAAGTACGGCTTCGGTGAGTTGCGAGTGAAGCCCGTCGAACCCCGGTCGGAGCAGTGGCAGAAACCAGATGAAAAGACGAAGGTCACCGGGTGAAATAACTCATGCGAGACAGAGAAATCGGCACGAAAAAATCACGCTGCAGACTGAATAAAGAAATCGTATTTGCAACAACTGTTAAACCAGGCAGGGGGCTCTCGACCAGCCACTGTTTTACGCACGCCACGCGATGTACCGCGCATGAGTCTCCCGATCGACCCGACCGAGATCGACCCCGACGAGTACGGCGAGAAACAGGCGGTCCTCGAGATGGACCACGAGGAGGCCGTCGAGCACGTCCGCGAGGTCTGTCTCGACGTCGGCTTCGGCATCCCCGTCGAGTTCTCCCCGTCGGAGTTGCTAAACGAGAAGGTCGACGCCGACCGGGACCCCTACTACGTCCTCGGCGCGTGCAACCCCGAGATCGCGGATCGGGCCCTCGACGAGACGATGGGCATCGGCGGGCTCTTCCCGTGTAACACGGTCATCTGGGAGGAAGAACCGGGCCGCCAGCGGGTCTACCACGTCTCGATCATGCGGATCGCCCGCCTGCTCGGGATCGCACCGGACAGCGAGGAGTGGGGCGAGATCCTCGCGGCGACCGGCGAACTCACCGAGGAACTGTTCGAGCGCCTCGACGCGGTCGAGGCGAGCGGCTGAGTCGCCGGTTACGACCGCAGGAGCTTCGGCACGGCTCTGACGTACCGCCAGTGGAGCGCGAGGTGGACGGCGACGAGCGCGGTCATCGTGAGGCTCGCGAGGACGTGAACGCGGGTCCAGTCGCCGCGGACCAGCCCGACGAAGTCGAGCCCGCGCGAGGTGCCCCCGCCCGGGAGCACCTGCCAGAGGACGACGCCCGAGGCGAGGACGACGAGAAACGCCGCGAACAGGAGGAGGTTGACCGAGAGGTTCTGCGTCCGTCGGTTCATGCGTGACGAGACGGCCGGAACGGGCAAAGCGTCGTCCGTGCAGTATACAGGGGGTTATCCCCGCCCCAGTCCGCTCCGGGGCAGGCGGGCGCGCCGCGTCGTCGGCACGCCCACGCCGGTCGCCGCCATCGCGAACAACACGAGCGGCGACAGCAGGCCGAACAGGTAGTACGGCGCGTACTCCAGCGTGGGGACGCCCGTCGCCGAGGCCATGAAGACGCCCCCGGCGTGCCACGGGATGAGCGCGCCCGTCGGCGTGCCGGCGGCCTCGACGGCCCGCGAGAGCTGGTCGCCCTCGAGATCGAACTCCTCGTAGAGGTTCCGCAGCGTCACCCCCGGCAGGACGATGCTCATGTACTGCTGGGCGGTCAGCGCGTTGATCGCTATCGCCGCGGCGCCCGTGCCCGCGATCAAACTCGTCGAGTTGCGGATGCCCTGCGAGAGCCGGTGGGCGAGCACCGCGAGCGTGCCCGTCCGTTCGAGCAGGCCGCCGAGCGCGAGCGCCGCGACGACGACCGTGATCGTCCACGCGGACCCCGAGAGGCCGCCGGTCGCGAGCAGTTCGTCGACGAGGGCCGCCCCCGTCCCGGGCTCGGTGCCGTACAGGAAGACGTCCCACGCGGCGACGAAGCCGACGCCCTGGACGGCGACCGAGGTGACGACGCCGGCGAAGACGCCGGCGACCAGCGACGGCAGGGCGGGGTAGCCGCGGAACGCGAGCCCGAACGTGACCGCCAGCGGGAGAAACGCCAGCGGCGAGAGGTCGTAGGTGCCCGCGAGCGCGCCCTGGATCTCGACGACGCGGTCGGCGGGGATCGCCCCGTCGACGCCGACGCCGAGGGCGGCGAACGCGAGGACGGCGACGGCAAACGCCGCGCCCGTCCCCGTCCGCATCCGGCGGATGTGGTCGTACAGCGGCGTGTTCGTCACGCCGGCCGCGAGGTTCGTGGTGTCGGACAGCGGCGACTGCTTGTCGCCGGCGTACGCCCCCGAGAGGACCGCGCCGACGGTCATCGGTGCGGGGACGCCGAGTCCGGCGCCGATGCCGACGAACGCGACGCCGAGGGTCCCGACCGTCGTCCACGAGGAGCCGATCGAGAACGCGACGACGGCCGCGAGGACCGCCGCGACGGGCAGGAACACCGCCGGCGTCAGCGATTCGAGGCCGTAGTACATCATCGCCGGAATCGTCCCCGCGGCGACCCACGTGGCGATGAGCGCGTAGATGGTGAAGACGATCAGGAGTGCCTGTGCCCCCATCAGGAGGCCGCCGGCGAGGCCGTCCGAGAGGTCCTCCCACGTGTAGCCGAGGGAGCGGCCGAAGGCGCCGGTGAAGACGATGCTCCACAGCAGCGGGGCGTGCGGGTCGAGCCCCAGCAGGGCCGAACCGACGCCGAGGAACGCGACGACCGCGAGCACCGGAACGAGCGCGAGACGAAACGAGGGCCGTCGCTCCGGGTCGAGGTCGTCGACGGTGGTCGGTGTGAAGTCGAGCGTCATCGGCCGAGTTATGCAGATGAAGCATAAAAACTTGTCTTTTCATTACCGAGATTCATGCGGCGTGGTACCGAGATCCACTGCTCGGGACGCCAACAGGAGCTCGCGGACGGGTACGGCGGGGACGCGGACGAAAAACGGAGGCCGGCTACTCGACGCCGTACGCCGAGAGGCTCGACTGGAGGCCCGCGGCGAGTTCGGACTTGCGCTGGAGGCGCTCGCGGGAGACCGGCAGCCGCGAGGCGACGGCCGCGACCGCCCCGTGGAACGTCTCGGCCGTGCCGTACTCCCCCTCGAAGGCGTTGCGGACGCTCTCGCGGACCTGCCAGACGCCGACGGGCGCCCAGTAGTCGTCCGACACTTCGCGGAGGACGAGACACTTCGCCTGCCGGCCGATCGACTCGAGGTACTCCAGCACTCCGAGGCGGGCCGCGTAGTAGGCGCCGGCGGTCTCCTCGACGTAGCTCGACCGGCCCTCGTACCCCTCCGAGGCGCTGGCCATCCAGACGTTCCCCTCCGGGTCGGGGTTCCAGATGCTCCCCGGGGCCTTCATCTCGACGAGTTCGAACTCCCAGGAGCCGGGCGCGAGGATCACCCAGTAGCGGTTGCCCACGTACTCGTTCGCCCAGACCTGGACCTCGTCGACGCTCGGCTCGTTCCTGATCCGGCCCCGCAGGTACTGGCCGACGGTGTCGTCGACGGCGGTGATCGACCACCGCGTCGGCACCAGCCGGCGGTTCGCGGCCTCGCCGAGCGCGCCCGCCGAGAGGATCGAGTTGATCTCGTAGACGTCGAACCCCCGCCGGTAGAGGTAGGTCATCGCCCCCTGTGCCTGCCAGTCGTCGTCTTCGAGGGTCTTCCGGACCGGGCGGGGGACGTGGGGGTTCTCCCGGAGTTCGGCGTCGCGGGCGGTCGCCCGCGGGCCCCGCGGGGTCGCGACGTCGGTGCCCGCGTCCAGCCCGAGGTCGGGTTTCCCGTCGAGGCCGATTTCGAGGTCGACGGGCCGGTCCGAGATGGCGACCTCGCGCTGGACGCCGACGAAGCCGTCCCAGACGTCGTGGACCGAGGGCGCCAGCCGGGAGGCGATGCCGGGGGCGTCGACGTTCGCGCGCTTGTTCGAGTTGAGCAGGCCGGTCCGGCGCTGGAGCACGTCGTCGATGCCGTACCCCCGCCGGTACCAGTTTCCGTCGGTGACGTACTCCTCGGCCGCGCCCTCGTCGCCGACCGGCGAGAGGACGCCGACGGGAATGTCGGGGTAGTTCGACCGCCCGACGAAGATCGACGGGGCGGTCGAGCCGACGAGGGAGTCGCCGCTGAGCGCGTCGTCGAACTTGCGCTCGAACTCCGCCAGGTGGTCCGTGATCGCGTAGGACTTCTCCTTGGCGAGTCGGCGGCGTTCTGCCTCCTCGTCGGGCTCTAGGTCCTCGATGTACTCGTCGAGGCGCATTCACCGGAGGTAGGGGCGGCCCGGCTTTGAATGTTCGCTCGCGCCGACCGATCCGACACCCCGTAGCGAGGGCAAGGCCAAGAGGTAGGATCGGGGCCGGCCTCACGTAGGTTCGCCATGGCAGTCCAGCAAATCGCCGAACCGGACGTCGTAACGGCACACCGAGACGACGGCGTCGAGGACGTCGTCGAGAAGATGGCGACCGAGAACGTCGGCTCGGTCGTGATCGTCGAGGACGGCTCGCCCGTCGGCATCGTCACCGACCGCACGATCGCCCTCTCGATCCGCGAGGTCGACGACGTCGCCGACCAGACCGTCGACGACCTCATGGCCGCGGACCTCGCGACCGTCTCCGCCGACGCCGGCGTCTTCGACGTCATCCGGACCCTCAGCGACGAGGGGGTCCGCCGCGTACCCGTCGTCGACGACGGGGGCTCGCTCGAAGGGATCGTCTCGCTCGACGACCTGATCGTCCTGCTTGCCGACGAGTTCGGCGGGATCAGCACGGTCATCGAACAGCAGGCACCGCGCTTCTAGCCCGCTCTCGCGGCCGCGGGCCGACCCGGCCCGCGGCCGGGTCGGTCGCCACTGCGCGGCGGGTGCGAAAAATCGAGCCTCGGGGGCAAACGGCGGCTAGCCGTGGATGCCCATCGCTTCGATCTGTTCCTGGTACCGGTTGCGGATCGTCACTTCCGTCACCTGCGCGACGTCCGCGACCTCGCGTTGGGTCTTCTTCTCGTTGCAGAGAAGGGACGCGGCGTAGATCGCGGCGGCGGCGTAGCCGGTCGGGGACTTCCCCGAGAGCAACCCTTCCTCGGCCGTCTTCTCGATGATCTCGTTGGCCTTGGTCTGGACCTCCTCGGAGAGTTCGAGTTCGGAACAGAAGCGGGGGACGTACTTCTTCGGGTCGACGGGTTTCATCTCGAGGCCGAGTTCCTGCGAGATGTACCGATACGTGCGACCGATCTCTTTGCGTTCGACGCGGGAGACTTCCGAGATTTCCTCCAGGCTGCGCGGGATGCCCTCCTTTCGACAGGCGGCGTACAGCGCCGAGGTGGCGACGCCCTCGATCGAGCGCCCGCGGATCAGGTCCTCTTTGAGCGCGCGCCGGTAGATGACCGACGCGACCTCGCGGACCGACCGCGGGACGCCAAGCGCCGAGGCCATCCGGTCGATTTCGGAGAGCGCGAACTGCAGGTTTCGCTCGCCGGCGTCTTTGGTTCGGATGCGTTCTTGCCACTTGCGCAGCCGGTGCATCTGGCTGCGCTTCTTCGAGGAGATGGAGCGACCGTACGCGTCTTTGTCCTTCCAGTCGATCGTCGTCGTCAGCCCCTTGTCGTGCATCGTCTGCGTCGTCGGCGCGCCGACGCGGGACTTCTCCTGCCGTTCCTGGTGGTTGAACGCCCGCCATTCCGGGCCGGGGTCGATCTTTTCTTCTTCCACGACGAGCCCACAGTCTTCGCAGATGAGCTCACCCCGGTCGGAGTCCTTGACGAGGTTGTCCGATTCACACTCGGGGCAGGCACGAATCCCCTCCTGATCCTCGGCCTCGTCCGTCTCGCGCAATCGCTCCCGCTGGCGGGTGGACCGTGTCATCGCACTTTTATAGTAGTAGCATCAGCGTATATAAATCCTTGGGAAGGGTTTTCGGTGCCGAACGTTTATCGGCCGAAAGCGGACACGTAGGACGGTTCCCTCCGGCGATTTCGGTCCGAAACCGCAAAGACTTTACTCGCCGTATCGCCTCCACCCGAGGGATGCCGGTGATCGAATGCGACGTCGAGGCGGCCCGCGAGCGACTCGAAGCCGCGGACGTGACGGTCGAGCCCGGAAACACCGAACACGAGCGCTGGCGGGCCGAACGCGGCGGTGCGAGCGCCGTCGCGTACGACGACAAGGTCGTGATTCAGGGGTCGGAGCCGCGCGACCTCGAGGCGCTGCTGCGCGAGGGCGGCGGCCGCGCGCACGTCTACTTCGACGGCGGCGCGCGCGGCAACCCCGGCCCCGCCGGAATCGGCTGGGTGATCGTCACCGGCGACGGCATCGCCGCCGAGGGCAGCGAGGCGATCGGGCGCGCGACGAACAATCAGGCCGAGTACGAGGCGCTCGTCGCGGCGCTCGAAGCCGCACGCGACTACGGCTTCGAGGAGGTCCACGTCCGCGGCGACTCCGAACTCATCGTCAAGCAGGTCCGCGGGGAGTACGACACGAAGAACCCGGAACTGCGCGAGAAGCGGGTGACCGTCCGCGAGTTGCTCTCGTCGTTCGACGAGTGGACGCTCGAACACGTCCCCCGCGAGGTCAACGACCGCGCCGACGCGCTCGCGAACGAGGCGATGGACCGGGCCTGACGGCGCCGGACCGCCAAGCGGATGAAGCCTCGGGCGCGTAGGCTCGGCCGACATGAGCGAGCGTCGCGACGCGGAGGGGGAATCGACGGACGGCGACGAACTCCCCGCGGACGTCGTCGACGAGGCCGAGCGGCTGACCCGCCTCGCGCGCCGGGCGGTCGACGACGCCGAGCGGGAAGTGTACGAACGTCGCCGCGAGGAACTGCTCGCGGCCCGCGGGTTCGTCGCCCGCGTCCGCGAGGACGACGCGGGCGAGGTGCTCGTCGTCCATCCGGACGAGTGGCTCGACGACGGCGTGGTCCGGACGGACCGCATCGAGGATCTCTCGCGGGGAATCGAGATCCCCCTCGACGGAGCCGGCGACCCCGACGACTGGGAGAACGTCGACGCGCACAACCGCGAACTCGTCGACGCGGTCCGCGAGGCCCACGGCGACGTCCACGGCGCGAACGCGGCGGCGCTCGCGGACTTCATGGGCAACCACTACGCCAAGCCGATCGAGTCGGCGACGGCCGACGAGCTAGCGGAGTTTCTCACGGAGTACTTCGTGCGAAACGCGTGGCCGTCCGAGGCCCAACGAGAGGCGATCGAGGAGTCGATCGAACTCGTCTTCGAGACGGCCGGAGAACCGCTACCCGAAGCGGGCGGTCAGTAGCTCTCGTCGACGATCTCGCGGATCTCGTCGGCACGCTCCTCGTCGATGACGACCTTCGAGAGCGTCCACTGGATCCCGTCGAGGACGGCCGCGTAGCCGTCGTCGGTCAGCGTGTACTGGTTGGTGCGCTTGTCGAGTTCACTCTTCTCGACCAGTCCGAGATCGACCAGTTCGTCGAGGTTGGGGTACAGCCGACCGTGGTTGACCTCGGTGCCGTAGTAATCCTCTAGTTCCCGTTTGATGGCGAGACCGTACATCGGTTCCTTCGCCAGAATGACGAGGATGTTGTTCTGGAACGCTGTAAGGTCGCGAGCGATGCTCTGTTCGCCGGTGATTGATTGTGCCTCTGACATAGGTGTGCAAATGTCACCAGACTATTTAAGGTTTGCCAACTATTCGTGTGCGGTAACGACCGGTTATCGCCCGGCCGACAGGGGGTGCCGTGCCCGTGGCCCGGATCGGCACTCGTCGGCCGGTTGTCTGGCAGCCGTCACCTAACCCTCCAACTCGATTACGAAAGTACTTTTTGATCCACCGCGGACGTGAGCGTGTATGGTGAACCTCTGGGAAGACCTCGAGACGGGACCGAACCCGCCGGAGACCATCTACGCTGTCGTCGAGTGTCTCAAAGGCGAGCGCAACAAGTACGAGTACGACAAGGACGTCCCCGGCGTCGTCCTCGACCGGGTGCTCCACAGCAACGTCCACTACCCCTCCGACTACGGGTTCATCCCGCAGTCCTATTACGACGACGAGGACCCCTTCGACGTGCTCGTTCTCGTCGAGGACCAGACGTTCCCCGGCTGTGTCATCGAAGCCCGCCCCGTCGCGCTGATGAAGATGGACGACGACGGCGAGCAGGACGACAAGGTCGTCGCCGTCCCCACCGAGGACCCCCGGTTCGACCACATCGAGGACCTCGAGGACATCCCCCAGCAGACCCGCGACGAGATCGACGAGTTCTTCGCGACCTACAAGAACCTCGAGGCGGGCAAGGAAGTCGAAACGCAGGGCTGGGAGGACCGACAGGCCGCCTACGACGCGATCGAGCACGCCCAGGACCTCTACGAGGAACACTTCGGGTAGTCTCCCGCTTCGATCCGAACGCGTCGCACCGTCTCTCCACCTCCGACGCGCCGTCGTCCGGACGACCGCCGCGGCGTTCGACCGTCCACAGTACCACACGTTCTACGTAACTTCGGTACCGGAAACGACTATGCGGATCCGGACGGCAGGTGCGAGCGTGACCGCCGACGACCTTCCCCCGATCGGACTGGGCACGTACGGGAACACGAACCCCGAGGAGTGCGCCGAGAGCGTTCACACGGCGCTCGAACTCGGTTACCGGCACGTCGACACCGCCGAGATGTACGGGAACGAGGCGGCCGTCGGCGAGGGGATCGCGCGGGCGGACGTCGACCCGGCGGACGTCTTCGTCGCCACCAAGGTCGACTCGCGCAACCTCGCGTACGACGACGCGGTCGAGAGCGCCCGCGCGAGTCGCGACCGACTCGGCGTCGACGTCGTCGACCTGCTGTACGTCCACTGGCCGATCCGGACGTACGACCCCGCCGAGACGCTGGCCGCGTTCGACGACCTCCGCGACGAGGGCGTGATCCGCCACGTCGGGCTCTCGAACTTCACGCCGGCGCTGCTTTCGGAGGCGCTCGAACGTCTCGACTCGCCGCTGTTCGCCCACCAGGTCGAGTGCCACCCGATGCTCCCACAGTCCGAGTTGCGGGCGCTGGCCCGCGAGCGCGGCCACTACCTCGTGGCGTACTCCCCGCTGGCCAAGGGAGCGGTGACGTCGCACCCGGTCCTGCGCGAGGTCGCCGCGGACCGCGACGCGACGGCCGCCCAGATCGCCCTCGCGTGGCTGGCCTCGAACGACCGCGTCGTCCCCATCCCGAAGGCCGCGACCGAAGCGCACGTCCGCGAGAACGTCGAGGCGCTGGATCTCTCGCTCCCGCCCGAGGCGATCGAGCGCATCGACGCCATCGAGGAGCGAACGCGGACGGTCGACTTCGAACGCGCGCCGTGGAACCGGTGAGCGCCGCCCGATACCCGGTAGTTATTCGCACGCAGTCGCCGATGCGTTATGAGCATGGGTAATTTTATTCCGGTGGCCGTGCTAGTCCCGAACGTCATGGCAACGAGCGAGCACCCCTCTCGGTCGTCGGACTCGACGCCCGAGGCATCCGAACCCGGTACGGGCATCGCCCACCCCACCGTCGTCCCGACGAACTTCGACCCCGACGCGTCGGACGGCCGTCGGGACTGACGACCGGCGGGGTCGGCGCGGACGACGAGACGGCCGTCCACGTCCGCTCTCGGGGCCGCTCGCGGCGCGTCGCTCGTTCTCGAAAACAGTGTCCCGAGACGAACCTTCTTGTATGCGGTCGGACTACGACCCCCCATGGGACTATTCGACCGGCTGCGGGGTGACGGAGACCCTCGCGTCGCTTTCGTCGGAATTGATGGCGTGCCGTACAGTCTCCTCTCCGACAACCCGGAACTCTTTCCCAACTTCGCGGCACTCGCCGACGAGGGGACGGCGGGCGAGATCTCGAGCATCGTCCCGCCCGAGTCGAGCGCCTGCTGGCCGTCGCTGACGACGGGCGTCAACCCCGGCGAGACGGGCGTCTACGGCTTTCAGGACCGCGAGGTCGGCACCTACGAGACCTACGTCCCGATGGGACGGGAGGTACAGGCCCCCCGCGTCTGGGACCGCGTCGAGGAAGCAAACCGGCGTGCGACCGTGATGAACGTCCCCGTCACCTTCCCGCCCCAGCGTGACGTCCAGCGGATGGTCTCGGGTTTCCTCTCGCCCGGCCTCGAGAAGGCGGCCTACCCCGACGACGTCCGGGAGTACCTCGACTCGATCGGCTACCGGATCGACGTCGACCCGAAACTCGGCCACGAGGAGGACAAGACCGACTTCGTCGAGGACGCCCACGCGACGCTCGACGCCCGGTTCGAGGCGTTCGAACACTACGTCGAGGAGGACGACTGGGACCTCTTCTTCGGCGTCTTCATGACCACCGACCGGGTCAACCACTTCCTGTTCAAAGACTACGAGCGCGACGGCGAGTACAAGGAGGCGTTCCTCGAGTTCTACCGGAAGGTCGACGAGTACGTCGGCCGCCTGCGGGAGGCGCTCGCGGACGACGTCACCCTGATCGTCGCCTCCGATCACGGCTTCACCTCGCTGGACTACGAGGTCCACTTCAACGAGTGGCTCCGCGAGCAGGGGTGGCTCTCGTTCCGGACCGACGACCCCGAGGAACTCGACGACGTCGCCGACGAGACGACGGCCTACTCGTTCATCCCCGGCCGGTTCTACGTCAACCTCGAAGGTCGCGAGCCCCGCGGCACCGTCCCCGAGGCGGAGTACGACGACGTCCGCGACGAACTCAAGGCGATGCTCGAGACCCTCGAAGGGCCCGACGGCCGGCAGGTCGTCGACCGCGTCGTCGAGAAGGAGGAGGTGTTCCGCGGCGACCACGACGAGATCGCCCCCGACCTCGTCGCCATCCCGACGAAGGGGTTCGACTTCAAGGCCGGCTTCAGGGCCGACTCCGAGGTGTTCGCCACCGGCCCGCGAAACGGGATGCACAGCTTCGACGACACCGCGCTGTTCGTCGACGACCCCGACGCGACGCTCGACGGCGCCGACCTCTACGACATCGCGCCGACCATCCTCGACCTGATGGACGTCGAGTACAAACGCGGCGAGTTCGACGGCGCGAGCCTCGTCTAGATCCGATCCCGTTTTCCCCGCGACGGCCGACCGACTGGACATGAGCGACCCACTGGAGGAGGTCATCCGCGCCCGCGGCCACGAACACGTCAGCGCCGCACACGCGAGCACGTTCGAGGTGACGACCGACGACTACCTCACGCCCGCCGGCGACTGCATCCTCGCGGTCGACGCCGACCGCGCGCCCGCGGACTTCGACCCCGCGTTCGTCGAGGCCTGCCGGGACGCGTCGGCGGCGATCACCGTCACCGTCGAGGCCGGCGGCCACCGCGATTCGGTCGTCGGCCGGGGCGACCCCGACCTCGAGTTCGCCAGCGAGCGCAGCGCCGTCGGCCGGACCAGCGAGTACGTCGACGAGCGAACGGTCCTCGTCGGCGCCGCGTTCGCCGCCGAGGGGTTCGACCGCGACCTCGTGGCGGCGCTCGCCGACGGCGCCGAGGCGACGGTGACGATCACGGTCGAGTAGCCGCGAGTCACCGCCGTTTTGTCGCCCGGGTTCGTACCCCGGGGCATGAGCGAGGAGCCAGATCCCGAACCCGCCGTGAACATCAGCGGCGGGCCGGACGGCGGCGGGGCCGCCGCCGAGTTCGACCCCGCGGCGGCCGACACCCGCGCCGAGGCCGTCGTCGACCGGCTGGGCGAACTGTACTGGACGAAGACCTACGGCGGCCGCGACGGCTTCGAGTGTCTCGTCCGGACGATCCTCAGCCAGAACACGAGCGACGTGGCGAGCCAGCCGGCACACGACGCGCTGATCGAGCGCTACGGCGGTGCGGACGCGGATCTGGCCGACGCCCTCGCCGACGCCGAGCGGAGCGTCCTCGCCGAGACGATCAGTTCCGCGGGCCTGTACAACCGGAAGTCGAAGACGCTGATCGAGGTGGCCGAGTGGGTCGTCGCGGAGTTCGGCTCCGCGGCGGCGTTCGACGCGTTCGCCAGGGACGGCGACCCCGAGGAGGTCCGCGAGACGCTGCTGTCGGTCCGCGGCGTCGGCCCGAAGACCGCCGACTGCGTGTTGCTGTTCGCCGGCGGCCGCGCGGGGGTCTTCCCCGTCGACACCCACGTCCACCGGATCTACCGCCGGATGGGCGTCGCGCCGGCCGACGCCGACCACGAGGGGGTCCGCGAGGTCCTCGAAGCCGACGTGCCGGCCGCGAAGTGCGGCTTCGGTCACACCGCGACGATCCAGTTCGGCCGCGAGTACTGCACGGCCCGGAAGCCGGCCTGTCTCGACGACCCCGAGGCGTGTCCGCTGGCGGACCTGTGCGAGCAGGTCGGCGTCTACCCCGAGACGGGCGAGGTCGTCGACCCCGCGGCGGCGCCCGAGGCCGACTGACGCCGACCTTCAGTTCGCGAGCAACAGGACCGCGAGGACGGCGAAGGCGATGCCCGCGGCGTCCTTCAGGACGAGGGTCTCGCCGAGGACCAGCACGCCGAGGACGGCCGCGACGACGAAGTACAGCGCCGAGACGGTCGTGACGACGCTCGCCCGCCCGTAGGAGAGTCCGGCGTAGAAGGCGACGGCGCCGATCCCGGCGAAGACGCCGGCCGCGAGCGCGAGGCCGACGCCGGTCCGTTCGAGGGTGACCGGCTCGCCCCGGACCGCGACGTACCCCAGCGCGACGGCGACGCCGGTCGCGTACGACAGCACCATGGCGATCTCGGGATCGATCGTCCGCGTCGCCTCGTTCGCGAGGACGGTCCAGACCCCCCAGCCGAGCATGGCGACGACGGCGAGGACGACCGCGTGTTGGCTCATACGCGTGCCGACGACTCCGAGCGTCGAATAGCCGTCGAAACCGCCCTAAAACCGATCCGCGGGCCTACTCCCGGCGCGTCTCGACGGCGGTCCCGGAGAGGTTGACCCACAGCATTCCCTCTGCCATCTCCTCGTAGTCGAACGTCGCGCCGACGACGGCGTCCGCGCCGAGGTCCGCCGCCTCCGCCCGGAGGTCGGCGATGGCCTCCTCGCGGCCGGCCTCGACCTTCTTCTCGTAGGAACCGCTCCGCCCGCCGACGACGTCCCGGATGCCGGCGGCGATGTCGCTCACCACGTTCGCACCGATGATCGCCTCTCCCGAGACGACGCCGAGGTACTCCACTACTTCGTACCCGTCGAGACTGTCCGTCGTCGTGATGGTGATCTCGTCCATGCCCGTTAGCGTGGGCGCGGCTACGACATAAATTTTCTCTAACAATTCTGGCGCGCGGTTGCCACGTCCGGCCGACCGTCCATCGGGACGCGGTCGGCCAGCCCTCAAAAACGACCGATCGACCAACCGGCGAAAAACGAGTACTCGACCGACCAACCGGCCGTCGCGCGCGGTCGCGATTCCAGCGACCGCGCGCGACACGGGGGAAGGCTGGCCTCCGAGCGGCGTGCGGACCCGCGCGCCGCGTTACGGGTCTGGCGGAAATTGAAACGGCGAGCGAGGCCCGCCAGGGCCGAGCGAGGGTTCTCTTCAGAGGAAGCGGAACGTCTCCAAGTTCTTCGGCGCGAAGGTGCGCATGTTGAACTTGTGGTACAGCGCCGAGGAGAGGTCCTGGGTGGAGCGTTCGTCGCCGTGGACACAGAGCACCTTCTCGGGGCGGGGGTTCATCGTCTTCACGAAGTTCTCGAGGCCGGCGCGGTCGGCGTGGCCGGAGAAGCCGTCGACCGTCTCGACGTCGACGTCCAGCGAGAGGGTGCCGCGGCCGTTGCCGCCGTTGCGTCCCATCCGGCCGACCTCGCTGACGGGAATCTCGTCCCAGCCGTTCTGGATGCGTCGGCCGAGGGTGCCCTGGGCCTGGTAGCCGACGAAGACCATCGTCGAGTCCGGGTCGGGGCCGATGTGGCCGAGCCACGACATGATGGGGCCGCCGGTGACCATCCCGGAGGTCGAGAGGATGATGGAGGGGTCGCCGTCGGCGACGTCCTGACGCTCCTCCTCGCCGCCGTCGATGTGGTTGAACTCGTCGGCGAGGAAGGGGTTCTCGTCCTCGTGGAAGATGCGGTCGCGCAGGTCGTCCCGGAGGTACTCGGGGTAGGTGGTGTGGATGGCGGTCGCCTCCCAGATCATGCCGTCGAGGTGGACGGGCATCGAGGGAATCTCGCCCTCGCGCATCGCCTCCTCCAGGACGAGCATGATCTCCTGGGAGCGACCGACCGCGAACGCCGGGATGAGAACCTTCCCGCCGCGCTCGGCGGTCTCCCTGATGATCTGCTTGAGTTTGCGCTCGGAGTCCTCCTGGTCGGTCTGGTAGTCGTTGCGCCCGCCGTAGGTCGACTCCATCACGAGCGTCTCCACCCGCGGGAAGTCGTTGACCGCGCCGTTGAACAGGCGGGTGTCCTCGTAGTGGATGTCGCCGGAGAAGGCGACGTTGTAGAGGCCGTCCCCGATGTGGAAGTGCGAGACGGCCGAGCCGAGGATGTGGCCGGCGTTGTGGAAGGTGAGTTTGACGTCGGGCGCGATGTCGGTGACGTCGCCGTACTCCAGCGGGATCGTGTGTTTGATCGCCTCGCGGACCTGCTCGGACTCGTAGGGCGGAGAGCGGCCCTCCTTGGCCGCGACGTCGAGGTAGTCGAGGGTGAGCAGGCCCATCAGGTCGCGGGTGGGTTCGGTACAGTAGATGGGGCCGTCGTAGCCGTACTTGAACAAAAGCGGGATGAGCGCGGAGTGGTCGAGGTGGGCGTGGGTGAGCACGACGGCGTCCAAGTTCTGGGCGCCCGCGCCGAGCGCCTCGGGGACGTGGAGGTACGGCACCTCGCCCTCGGCGCCGGGTTTGTCCCCGCAGTCGATGAGGATGCGCGTCTCGGGCGTCGAGAGGATAAAGGAGGCGCGGCCGACCTCGCGGCAGCAGCCGAGGGTCGTGATGCGGACGTACTCGTCGTCGGACATCTCCTCGCGGTGGATCTGTCGGCCCACCTTCTCTAGGATGTCCCGGCGGTCGTCGCGCTCCTGTTTGAGGAAGTTCCGGACGTTCGAGACGGTCGACGACTCGATGGGCGGCGTGCGGACGACCTCGGGGGTCCAGCCGACGGTCTTGGTGATCTCGCGCAGGGTCGAGCCGTGACGGCCGATCACCATGCCCGGCTTCTCGGCCTCGATGACGACCTCGCCGGTGTCGGCGTGGAAGTCGAGGTCGGTGACGCCGGCCTCGTCGGGGATGACGTCCATGATCTGCTCGCGGGCGTCGCCGGGCCGCGAGAGGACACTCGGGTCCGGCCGGACCGTGATCCGCTTGCGCAGTTTGCTCGCGAGTTTGCGGATCAGGTCGCCCTGTCGGGCGAACTTCTTCGGATCCCGGGTGTAGACCACCAGTTCGGGGCCCTCGTACTTCACCGAGGAGACCGAGATGTCGCTCGGTAACTCGCTCGTGATCTCTGCTTTCAGATCGTCGAGTTGCTGCTCTACAGTGCTCATAGTCGCCGAATGTGGCTCGCACGGACTCGTCGACGGGGAATCGTGCGTCTCGAGCCGTACGCGCGGGAGAGCGGGTCGTCTCGGGTCCCGTGGCCGCGCGACGGCGTCGCCGCCGTCGGCGCGCGTCGCCCGAAGCGGGGCCACACGGGCTGGTTCATCAATGGGTCGCCGTCCCGGATCATCGTGTGGTGTGTCCGTGCCGTGACGAGCACGCTCCCAGGTGTGTCCTGGTTCGTGCGGGAAGATTCCAGGGAGAACCCGCTTACCCGAGCCTATTCCTTGCGTGGTATAAAAGCCTTCGCAAAAGTGAGTACGGGGCGCCACGAACGGTCGGTATGCGACTCACACCGCGACGCGTCGCCGAGGAACGCGACTGGGTGGCCGACCGGGCAGACCGGGTCGTCCCCGTGATCAACGAGGTCCGCGACGAACTGGGCGAGCTATTCGAGACGGACGTCGACCCCGTGAACGAGGCCGCCTACCGCGAGGCGGTCGACGACGTCTTCGCCGACGGCGACCTCGCGGTGAACGTCGCCGCGCTGGTCGCGCTCCTGCGCGACCTCGACGTCGAGGGCGACTACCCCGGCTTCGTCGTCGACGAACTGCTCGGGCGCGAACTCGCCGCGACCGTCGCCGGCCGCCAGCCGCTTCGCACCCTCGGCGAGGCGACGTTCCACTACGCCGACCTGCGGGTCCACGGCCCCGCCGACGAGAACGCCGGCGTCGACGACCTCGAGGCGGCGCTGGCCGCCGGCTTCCAGGAGCGACTGCCCGGCTGGAACTGGACCGAACGCGAGAGTCCGTTCGCCGTCGAGTGACCGGGAGCGGGTTACGGCGCCTGCGCCTGAAGCTCGGCGAACGCCTCGCCGGGCAGCAGCGCGTCGACCGAGCCGTCCCTGAGCGTCCCGACGAGCGCCTCGGCGGACGCGTCGAGCAGGAAGAGTCCCATCTCGAGCACCGAGTCCTCGATTTCGAGGTCCGCGTCGGCCTCGGCCGTCGACTGGAACTCGGCTGCCGTCTCCTCGACCAGTTCCCTCTGTCGCCGCTGCATCTCGGCCTGCGCCTCCTCGCGGTCGAGGTCGCCGGCATCGAGTTCCGCCGCGACCGTCTCCTGGATCGCCGCGAGCTCCGCCTCCGGCGGCTCGACGACCGCGGTGATCGCGCCGGCGGTCGACCCGGCGTCCTCGTCGGCCTGAAGCTGACTGCACCCCGCGACCGAGACCGCGGCGCTCGCGCCCGTCAACCGGAGGAACCCGCGGCGGGAGGGCAAACCGTCCATCACGTTTCGACAACGTCACGCGAACGCGAATAAGCCTTGTCTCCGGCCTCGCGCGTCGAAACGGCCCCCTGCGGCCGGCCCAGGGTCGGGGCCCTTTTGGTCGTCGGCGGGCTACCCCGTCGCAGTGACCGCGAGCGAACGAGAGCCCCCGGTTCGAACCCTCGAAGCGCCCTCGCCCGAGGCCGCCCGCGACGCGATCGACGACGGGATCGCCCGCGGCGCGCTCGTCACCGTCTTCGGCCGGTGTACCGTCGACTACGACGGCCGGGCGTCGAGCACGCTCGACGCCGGCGACAGGCACGTCATGCTCAAGCCCGACGGCGCGGCGCTGGTCCACACCGCCGAGGGCCAGCAGCCGGTGAACTGGCAGCCCCCCGGCTGCGAGCACGAGGCGTTCTGCGCCGACGGCGCGCTGTGCCTGCGCAGCCTTCGCTCGACGCCCGACGAGCGCCTGCTCGTCACCTTCGAACGGGTCGTCCAGGTGTCGACGTTCGCGATGGACGACCCCGGCGAACTCGCGTTGGTCGGCACCGAGGCGGACCTCCGCGACCGCATCCTCGACGACCCCGACCTGCTCGAACCGGGATTTACCCCCCTCGCGACCGAGCGCGACACGTCCGCCGGCGCCATCGACGTCTACGGCGAGGACGACGACGGGAACGCCGTCGTCGTCGAACTCAAGCGCCGCCGGGTCGGCCCCGACGCCGTGAGCCAACTGCGCCGGTACGTCGACGCCCTCTCGCGGGACCTCCACGCCGACGCCGCGGTCCGCGGGATTCTCGTGGCCCCATCCGTGACCGACCGGGCCGAGCGGCTGCTGGCCCGCCACGGCCTCGAATTCGTCCCGCTCGAGCCGACGGTCGGCGACTGAGTCGCGACGCGGCTACCGCGCCCACTCGGCGAACAGTTCGGCCGGCGTCTCGTCGGGCACCGCGTCGTCGGGCAGCGCGTCCCACCCCAGCACGTCGGTCCCGGGATCGGCCGCCGTCTCGAAGCCGGCGGGTTCCGCGTCCGGCCCGCCCCGGTACTCCGGCGGCGGGACGTCGTGCGCGTAGGTCCCCTCGGGGTGGGAGACCGTCCAGACGTGCAGCATACACGGCGTCCGGCAGTCGGGGAGCACCTCGCCCTCGCTGGCGGCGTCCTCGTAGACCTGCCGGTAGTACCACCAGGCGAACCGCCCGGGGAGGCCCGCGTGGGCGTGCCACGGCGAGCACCGGCCGCCGTCTTCGGCCTCCCCACGGTAGACGTCGGGCGGTCGCTCGACCCGCTCGCCCGAGCGCGTCGCGACGAACATGGCGCCGATCGGCCGCCACCGCTCGTCGTCCACGAGCACCGCCTCGGGTCGCCCGGGATCGAGGACGGTGTCGTCGCCGACGAACTCGGGGTGCAGCCAGTGGGAGTAGCCGCCCGACTCGCCGGAGACGAGGGTGTCGAAGTACGGGACGAACCCCGCGTCGAGCAGCGCGCCGACCGTCGGGTAGCGACGCTCGATCGTCCGCTCGACCGCGCCCCGCAGGCGCTCGGTTTCGGGGTCGTCGTCCGCACATCCGTCCGCGTTCGACCCCGGACAGGACGTCATCGACGGCCGGAGCGTCGCCTCGGGACAGCGGCGGTGCGGTCGCTCGTCCTCCTCGTCGTCCGCCCGCACGTCCCCCGCGAGCGCGAACGGGGCCGCGAGCGCCCCGCCCGACGCCCCCAGCAGGGCGCGGCGCGTCACGCGGTCGTCGCCGGTCATGGTGGACGTACCACCCCGCGGCCGGCCGTAAAACGCAGCCCCGATTCGACCGATCGGAAAGCGCACGAAATTTTGTGCAACGCGGCGCGCCCGACCCCCACCGCCGCCGATCACTCCTCCAGCAGGCGCTTCAGCCGGTCGAGTTCCGTGAGCGCCTCGACCGGCGTCAGGTGGGCCACGTCGAGTTCCCGGAGTTCGGCCGCGACGTCGGTGGGGGCGTCGCCGACGTCGGAGCGAAGGTCCGACCCGGCGGTTCGCTCGCCGCCGTCGGCCGCCGCGTCGGCGGGCGCCCGGTCGGACGCGCGGGCCGTCGCGGACTCCCCGCCCTCGCTCCGGCGTTCGCCGGCGTCCGCGTCGGCCGCCTCGCTCGCCGCCGCGACGAGTTCCCGCGATCGTTCGACGACGGGGTCGGGGACGCCGGCCGCGGTGGCGACCTCGACGCCGTAGGAGCCCTCGGCGGCGCCGGGGGCGATCTCGTGGTGGAAGACGACCTCGCCGTCCGCCTCGCTCGCCTCGAAGTGGAGGGTGAACGCGGCCGGGAGGTCCTCGGCGAGTTCGGTGAGGGGGTGGTGGTGGGTCGCGAACAGCGTCGTCGCGCCCACCTCGTCGTGGAGGTGCTCGGCCATCGCCTGCGCGATGGCGAGGCCGTCGGCCGTGCTCGTCCCGCGGCCGACCTCGTCGAGCAGGACCAGCGAGCGCTCGTCGGCCTCCCGGAGGATCGTCGCGAGTTCGTCCATCTCGACCATGAACGTCGACCGACCGCCCGCGATGTCGTCGCTGGCGCCGACGCGGGTGAAGATCCGCTCGACGGGCGCGAGGCGGGCCGCCCGCGCGGGGACGAAACTCCCCACCTGCGCGAGCAGGACGATCAGCGCCACCTGCCGCATGTACGTCGACTTCCCCGACATGTTGGGGCCGGTGATGACCGCCAGCCGCCGGTCCGGCGAGAGGCCGACGTCGTTCGGGACGAACGACTCCTGGGTGCGCTCGACGACCGGGTGGCGTCCGGCCTCGATCGCGAGTTCGGGGTCGCCGTCGACGACCTCCGGCCGGCAGTAGTCGTACTCGGCGGCGACGGTCGCCAGCGAGACCAGCGCGTCGAGCGTCGCGACCGCCTCCGCCAGCGCCTGAACGCGCTCGACCTCGTCGGCGACCGTCCGGCGGACCTCGCGGAACAGTTCGTACTCGCGCTCGTCGGCCCGGCCCTCCGCGCGAACGATCTCGTCCTCGCGCTCCTCGAGTTCGGGCGTGACGAACCGCTCTGCGTTCTTCAGCGTCTGGCGGCGCCGGTAGTCCTCGGGCACCGAGTCGAGGTTCGGGTTGGTCACCTCGATGTAGTAGCCGTGAACGGAGTTGTAGCCGACCTTCAGGGAGTCGATGCCGGTCCGCTCGCGCTCGCGCTCTTCGAGGTCGTCGATCCAGCGTTTCCCGTCGCGGGCGGTCTCGCGCAGGCGGTCGAGGTCCTCGTCGTACCCCTCGGCGACGATCCCGCCCTCGGTGATCTCCAGCGGCGGGTCGGCGACGATCGCCCGGTCGATCAGGTCGCGCACGTCCGCGAGGGGGTCGAGCGCGTCGCGGAGGTCCCGCAGGCGGTCGGACTCGGCGTCGGCGAGTTCCGCCCGCACCTCGGGGACGACCGCGAGCGTGTCCCGCAGCGAGCGCAGGTCACGCGCGTTCGCCCGCTCGCGGGAGATCCGCCCGATGAGCCGTTCGAGGTCGTAGACGTCCCGCAGCAGGCCGTGGAGTCGCTCGCGGGTCCGGACCGCGCCCGTCAGTTCCTCGACGGCGTCGAGTCGCGCCTCGATCCGGTCGGGGTCGAGCAGCGGCCGGCGGATCCAGTCCCGGAGTTTGCGGCTCCCGAGCGCGCAGGCGGTCTCGTCGAGGACGCCGACGAGGGTGGCGTCCTCGCGGCCGTGGACCGCGCGGGGTTCGAACAGTTCGAGGCTGCGCAGCGCGACGGCGTCGAGCAGCAGGTACTCCCGCGGGTCGTACCGGGTCAGGTGCGTGAGGTACTCGAGGCGGCGGCCGTCGCCGTCCGCGTCGTCCTCGTTCCCGTCCGCGTCACCGTCTTCCTCCCCGGCCGCGCCGCCGCGGGCGTACTCCGCGTAGGCGAGCAAGGCCCCGCAGGCGCGGATCTCGGCGTCGCCGGCCAGCAGCGCGTCCGGATCGCCGAAGTAGGCGGCGACGCGCTCGCCGGCCCGCTCGCGGTCGAAGGCGGCCGCCTCGAACGGCGTCACCATGCAGTCGTCGGGGAAGAGGGCCGCCGGCGCGTCGGGGCCGACGACGGCCTCGGCGGGGTCGAACCGGCTCACCTCGTCGGCGATGGCCTCCCGCGAGGTCGCGCCCGTCGCGAGGAAGTCGCCAGTGGAGACGTCGAGCAGGGCGAGTCCGAGTTCGCCGTCCTCGCGGGCGACGGCGGCGACGAAGTTGTTGTCCGCGCTGGAGAGCAGTTCGTCCTCCGTGAGCGTCCCGGGGGTGATGACGCGGGTGACCGCCCGCTCGACGACGCCGGGGGACTCGCCGGGTTCCTCGACCTGATCGGCGACGGCGACCCGGTAGCCGGCCTCCAGCAGTTCCTCGATGTAGGAGGCGGCGTTGTCGACCGGGATGCCGGTCATCGGGTACTCGCCGGTGGAGTCCTCGCGGCTGGTGAGCGTGAGTTCGAGCAGGCGCGCGGTGCGCTCGGCGGCGCCACAGAAGGTCTCGTAGAAGTCGCCGACCTGAAAGAGGACGATGGCGTCGTCGTAGCGCGCACAGAGGTCGTGGTACTGGGCCATCATCGGCGTCAGTTCCTCGCGCCGTTCGGCCATCGCCTCCGGTGGACCGAGCGCCGGATCCATACGAGAGGGGGACCGCCCGACGCGGAAAAAGGTGCTGGATCGGCGGAAACCGCGCGCCCGCGCGCCGGTCGGCGCCGGGACCCGAGGACTCGTCTGGCGGCAGGGGGGAGCGCGGGCGGCCGGGGCGGCGTTCCGATTCCGAGCGAGGCCTGTCAGCCGGACTCGTACTCGACGGTGTCGCCCCGGCGGTAGCGGTCGATCCGGCGGTAGCCCTCGATGACGCCGTCCTCGGTCAGGTCGACCTCGTAGCGGCCGAGGACGTCCATGGTGTCGGGGATCGAGGAGCGCTCGACCACCTCGACGACGGCGCGCCAGCCGTCCTCGGTGGGCGTGATCTCGCTTACGCCGTCGAACTTCCGGCCGATGATCTGCCCGGCGGTCCGCTCGACCGTCCGGCGGACCGCGAGCAGGCCCTCGACCCGCTCGTCGTCGACCTCGACGTCGAGGTCGCTCGTGTCGACGTCGCCGGGATCGGTGGTCTCGACGCCGCTTGGGTCGACCTCGCTCTCGGCCGCGGCGGTGCTCTGGTCGTCCGGTTCCCCTTCGCTCTCGGTTTCGGTTTCGCTCACTGTCGGATCACTCTCGTCGTGCTGGTAACAGAAGCCGTTCTCCCGGGCCGGTCGCGAACAGCGCTCACCCTCGGCTGTCAGCGCCTTACACCGCTCGGGTTCGGAGTCGGATTGCGCGTCTGCTTCGGCCATGTGTCGGTCCACATCGGTGGCCCCCGCCGGGGGTTCCGGCGAGGGTCGGCGGAGCGCCGACGGCGACGATCACGGCGAGATCCGCCCGCGACGCCTCGTCGCTAGCCCTGCTGTTGCATCTCCGCCGTGATCGGCGACGACTCGGGACGGGTCTCGATATCGAGTTCCTCGAGGGACTCCATGTCCCCCTCGGCGGTCGCCCGTTCGATCTTCGATATCTCCTTGGCGTAGTGGAGGAAGGTGTCCACCGACGCCACGACGACTCGCGCCTCGACTGTGAGGAGCTCGATCCCCACGACGGAGACGCGCGCCCAGACGTCGATGACGACGCCCTTGTCGAGGATGCGATCGAGTACCTCCGCGAGGCTCGAGGAGTCCGGCCGGCGCGTTGGTTGTGCCATGATGCGTCCGTTCGTCCGACAGCGACACGTATGACGGTTCGGGGTGCTGGTGCAAGCGAGCCGACACCGCGCGGCTGCAAGCACCACCGTAAGGCACCGGGAAGCCGAACCGGCCACCGAGAGTCGCGCACGTCGCCGGCGCGCCGACAGCCGCCGGACGGTGACGGTGCGAGGCCACGTCTCAGAGTTATGAACGAGTCAGCACGGTCCGAGGCGAACAGCCGGTACGTCTACGGGATCGTTCGCGACGAGGACGCCGTCGAGTTCGAGACCGACGCCGTCCGCGGCGGCGAGCGCGTCTACCCGATCACCCACGGCCGGCTGGCGGCCATCGTCTCGGACGTCGACACGACCGATCCCGAGGAGACCGACGAGGACGCCAAGCGTCACGACGAGGTGCTCCGGGAGATCATGGAACACGACGGCGGGCGAACGGTCGTCCCGATGCAGTTCGGCATGGCCTTCGAGAGCGACCGGGCGCTGAAGAACGTCCTCCGGGGCGCGCGCCCGGCGTTCCGGCGGGCCATGCGCGACGTGCGGGGGGCGGTCGAACTCGGCCTGAAGATCGTCCGCGACGAGGACGACGCCGTCGACCGGGAGGCGGTCGCCGCGGCCGTCGACGACGAACTCGCCCCGCTCGCCGAGGACGCCGTCGACGGCGACCTGTTCAGCGACCGCCTCGTCTACAATCGGACGTTCCTCGTCGCCCGCGACGACCGGGAGGCCTTCGACGAGGCCGTCGCGCGCCTCGAAGACGAACACGACGACCTGACGTTCCGGTACTCGGGCCCGTTCGCCCCGTACAGCTTCGTCGACGTCCACGTGGGGGCCCAGTGATGTTCGTCCTCGACGACCTCCTGTTCCGGCCGTTCGTCGGCATCGTCGACGCCCTGCACACGATGGCGCTCGACGAACTGTACGACGTCGACGCCATCGAGGACGACCTCAAGGAGAACCAGTTGCTGTACGAACTCGGCGAGCGCTCCGAGGAGGAGTACCGCCGACGGAAGGAGGAACTGGAGACGGAACTCGAAATCGCCCGCGAGGTCCACGAGGAACTCACCAGCGGCCGCGTCCAGGTGAAACGATAATGGTAGACGACCCACCCGACGACCCGCCAGACGAACCGACCGACGACCGTCGCGACGGCAACTGGATCGCCAGTCTGCTGGACGCGCTAGAGCGCCTCGACCGGTACTCGTCGTCCGAGCACCGCGGCCGGGGCCGGCGCTTCGACTACGACGTCTCGATCCGGACGGGCCTCGACGCGATCGACGACCGGCGCCGCGACCCCGAGGAAGGGGGCCCGCCCGGGCGTCGCCCGTCGGGGACCCGACCGTCCGCGCCGGAACGGGGGTCGTCGGGGCGAACCGCCAGCGCGGACCGGTACAACCTCACGACCCGCCGCCACGGGGACGAACTGCTCGTCACGGCGGACGTCGCCGGCGTCGACCCCGACGACGTCACCGTCGGCTTCGACGACGACGTGCTGGTCGTCGCCGTCGAGGATCGGCCGCTCGAACGCGTCGACCTGCCGTGGGAGGGGTCGACGGCCGAGGCGCGGGTCAACAACGGCGTGCTCACCGTCCGGGCGAGGCCAGCCGATGACTGACCCGAACGAGGGGGCGGAGGCGGTGACCGAGGCCGCCGCGGAGGGCCTCGACGGCCTCGAGGACGCGCTCCGTTCGATCGACGACCTCGTAGACCCCGACGAGGAGCACCTGGGGTCGGTGATCGACCGCCTCGACCGCCTCGAACGGGTCGCCCGCGAGGCCGAGGAGTTGCTCGCGTCGATCGACCTCGCCGAACTCCCCGACGCGGTCGACGAGGAGGAACTGGTCGAGGCGGTCGAGACGGGCGAGATTCCCGACGCCATCGCCGAGGGCGAGGCCGACGAGGTGGTGCGCGTCCGCCGGCTCCTCCGGGCGATCAACCTGCGGGAGCTGCTGGACGTCGGGAACGTCGTCGAGATTTCGCGGGAGGCGAACGAATTCGAGGAGGCGGTCGGGAACGTACGCGACGGCGGCGACGGCGGCGAGGACGACGGCATCCTCGGGAAGGCGACCGACGCCGTCGGCGACGACGAGGGCGGGATGCTCGAAACCGCCGTCGAGGAGGGCGAGGAGTTGGTGGCAGAGGGCAAAGAGGCCGCGAGCGACGAGTTCGGCGTCGGCTCGCTCGACCCGGCCGAGGGCGAGGAGTTCGGCTTGGACGCCGAGGACACCGAAGCCTACCAGCGGATGGTCCAGGACCGGGCGGTCGCGAGCATCGAGGAGTTCCGCGAGGCGCTGCTCGTCGTCCACGGGAAGTTCCAGAAGGTGTACGACTTCAACCGGGAGCACCTGCGCCGCGAGGACGCGAGCACCCACTCGCGGAACCCGACGGCGGCCTCGACGATGCCGATCGAACGGGCCGACATGCGCGCGGCCGACCGCCTCTCGACGGTGCCGCGCCAGGTGAAGTACTCGACCGCGCCGGGGTTCGACCGGATCTACGGCTCGCGGTTCGAGCGCGAACTCGAGAAACGCCGAGGTGACAACGAGTGAGAGACTTCCAACCCAGCAGACAGAAGACCGACCTCGCCGAGGTCGTCGAGATGCTCCTCGACAAGGGAATCGTTATCAACGCCGACGTCGCCGTCTCGATCGGCGACACGCAACTGCTCGGCATCCAGATCCGGGCGGCGATCGCCTCCTTCGAGACGGCCGCGAAGTACGGCCTCGAATTTCCCGAGGGGACGGACATGCGCCGCGTCGCGGAGGCCGCCGGCGATCCCGAACTCGCCGAGCGCGAGCGGCCCGCCGCGCCGGTCGACCCGACCCGCGGGGTGAACGTGACGGCCGAAGGGGACGACGAGGAAGACGGCGACGGCGAGGAGACCGAGACCGCGAACGACGGTGGCTCGTACGGCCACGACGGGGGCACCGAGCGCGGAACCGAACACGTCGGCGTCCGACCCGACCCCGGGACGCTCGGCGGGACGGGGACCGACCTCGTGAGCGACACGACGAAGGGAGACCCCGAGGAGTGGGAGCCAAACGAGGAGGACGAAGAGGCGGGCGAGGGCGACGCCGACGAGGCGGAAGCCGACGGGGCCGAAGACGACCCGGAGGCCGAGGATGGCTAAGATCGACGTCGGCGACGAGGCGGACGCCCGGCAGGGACTCGTCACGCTCGTCGTGACCGTCGTCGAACTACTGGTCGAAGCCCTGGAGCGGGAGGCCGTCCGCCGGATGGACTCCGGGAAGCTCTCCGACGAGGATGTCGAACGTCTCGGGAGCCAACTCGCCCGGATCGAAGCCGAGATCGAACAGTTGAAACGCGACGAGGGGATCGAGGAGGGGGTCGCCGACCTCCGGGGCGACCTCGACGGCCTCGTCGCGGACGCCATCGAACGCTTCGACGATCCGGAGGCAAGCGGGCCGGGCTACACCGTCTACGGGGGTGACGAGGAGTGACCGACGACGTCGGGCGAGCGGTCGAGAACGGCGGCCCGGAGACGGCGGAGGACGCGGCGGAAGAGCCGCCGGAGTTCGACGAGGGCCGGTACGTCTACTGCGTCGTCCGCGCCGAGGCGGACGACGCCGACGCGTTCGAGGGCGTGACGGGCCTCGAAGACGAACCCGTCTCGCTCGTCGCCGTCGACGGCGTCGGCGCGGTCGTCCACGCCTGCGAGGGGCTGTACGACTCCGCCGACCTCGGGGAGATCCGCCGCTGGCTCGTCCGCCACCAGTCGGTCGTCGACGCGGCCGCCGAGCGCTTTGGCACCCCGCTGCCGTTCCAGTTCGACACCATCGTCCGCGGCGACGACGGGACCGTCCGCGAGTGGCTCCGCGAGGAGCGCGAGACGCTCGCGGACGTCCTCGGATCGCTGGCGGGCCACTGGGAGTACCGGATCGAGGTCGTCCGGACCGACCCGGTCGACGCGGCCGCCCTCGAAGCGGACGACGAGCGACTGGCGGGCCTCCGCGAGCGGATCGACGACGCCGCCGAGGGGACGGCGTTCCTCCTGGAGAAGCGCTACGACCGGCGGGCCGCCGAGCTACGGCGGGACCGCCGGGAGGCACTGGCGGCCGACCTCCGCGAGCGGCTGGCGGGGCCCGCCCGCGAGGTCCACGAACTCGACCGGTCGCCGGCCGCGACGCTCGACGAGGCGGACGGGAGCGACGAGGCGGGCGAGACGGTCTGCCGGCTGACGGTCCTCGCACGCGAGGACCGGGAGGACGCGGTCGGATCGGTGCTCGACGACGTGGCGGCCGAGCCGGGGATCGAGGTGCGGTTCACGGGGCCGTGGCCGCCGTACACGTTCGTCCCGGACCTCGGGGACGAGACCGACGCCGGCTCCGCCGGCGGGAGGGGGTAGCGCGTGGAGCCGACCAGAAACGAGGACGCGCTGGTCGACGTCCTCGACGTGCTCCTGCGTGACGGGGCCGTCCTCCGGGCGGACGTGATCGTCTCGGTCGCGGAGATTCCGCTGATCGGGATCAAGCTGACGGCCGCCATCGCGGGCATGGAGACGATGACCGAGTACGGCCTGTTCGAGGAGTGGGACACCACCCGGCGGAAGGCCGCCGTCGCCAGACGGCAGTACCGCCGCGGCGAGCGCCGGCGGGAACCGGAGCGACGCGAGGCGTCGGCCCTGCGCCAGCGGTCGGCAGCGGACGATCGAGACGGGGAAGACTGAGACGACTCCCGGGATCGGAAGGGAGCGTCGACGAAAGAGCGCGAGTGCGAGTGCGAGACGCCCGACAGTGGTGAGGCGATTCGAGCGGGACGACCGGTCAGGCGAACTTGGGGCGTTCCTTGGTCACCTGGACGTCGCCGGAGACGGCGGTGCGCTCGCCGTCCTCCTCGTAGGTGTACCGCCCCGTGCCGCCACAGAGGGTGCACTCGTACTTCTCGGTGATCTCGTTTATCATCTCGCCGTCCTGGAAGTAGACCCGGCTCTGGGTGATCTGGAGGAACTGGGCGGTCTCGCAGTTGGTGCACTCGATCATGCGAGACGGGTCGGCCGTTTCGGTAGTAGTTATCCGGCTTGTAACCAGTCCGGAGGGTCGATACAGACGTGTTAACACCGCCCGGAACGGCGAGCGCCGACGGCGGGTCGCGGCCCCCGGCCGCGGGCGACGATCCCTCCCGCGGGCACCGACGGGATCGCCCGACGGGAGCGGGGACGACCTCGCGGACCAGCGACGGATTACGGGTCGAAAACCGCGGGTGAAACGATTCGACGTCGATTAACGGAGCGAATGCTGTGATTTCGACGGCCGTTCGCGGGGGCTACGGTCCGACGGCGACGCGCTCGCCCGAGCGCGCGGACTCGTAGGCCGCCTCGGTCAGCGCCGTCACTTTCAGGGCGTCGCGGGCGGTCGCCGGCGGTTCCGTCCCGTCGAGGACGCTCCGGACGAAGGCGTCGGCGCGGGACTGCTCGCGGCGCGGATCGATGTAGGGAACGTGTTCCGCGCTCTCGGCGTCGATCTCGAAGACCCGACGCGAGCGCCACTCCTTGCCTTCGAGGTAGACCGCGCCCTCCTCGTCCCAGACGTGGAGGTGTTCGCGGACGGCCGGCGCGTCGCCGTAGAAGGAGAACGCCCCCGTCGCGCCGTTCGAGAAGCGGACGTCGAGGTGGGCGCGGCGGTCGACGCGCCGCTCGTCGTCGTGGAAGACCATGCTCGCGCGTACCGACTCCGGTTCGAGGCCGGTCGTCCAGAGTACGCCGTCCAGAACGTGGCTGCCGGTGTCGTAGAGGAAGCCGCCGCCGGAGAGGTCGGGGTCGAGGCGCCAGTTGCCCGCGGAGGCCTCGATCCACCCCTGGGTGATCGAGGCGGTGAGCCACGTCGGCGAGGCCTCCCGGAAGCGCTCGTGGGCGGTCTGAAACGCCGTCTGGAGGTGGCGCTGGTAGCCGACCATCAGCGTCTCCGGCCCCGTCGCCGCCCGCTCGGCGAGGTCGCGGGCGTGCCCGTAGTCGGTCGCTAACGGCTTGTCGCAGTAGACGTGTAAGCCGCGGTCGAGCGCGGCGGTCACCTGCTCGTAGTGCAGCGTGTGGGGCGTCCCCACGAGGACGGCGTCGAGGCCGGCGTCCCCGAGCATCGCCTCGTAGGAGGGGTACCTGCGGTCCTCGGCGACGACGAACCGGTCGCCGACCTCCGCGAGGCGCGCCTCGTCGAGGTCGCAGACGGCCGCGACGGTCGCCTCGGGGTGGCGGTGGAACTGACTGCCGACCGTCGTGCCGATGTAGCCGAGGCCGACGATCCCGAGGCGAATCGGTGTCGTGGCGTCTCGCTGTGACGTCATGGCTCGTCGCACGACGCCCAAGGCCATGTCTCTTTGGCGAGGGGAACGCCGCGTCGCCGCCGGACCTTTCCTCGTGGAACCGGTACGGCCGCGCATGGCGATCACGCTGTACGAACTCGACGGCTGTCCCTACTGCGAGACGGTGGCCGACGCGCTCGACGAGGCCGGCGTCGACTACGAGAGCGTGTGGGTCGACGCCCCGCACTCCGAGCGCGACGAGGTCAAGCGCGTCTCCGGCCAGCGTGCCGTGCCGGTGCTCGTCGACGACGAGCGCGGGGTCACGATGGCCGAGTCCGAGAACATCCTCGCGTACGTCGAGCGGACGCTCGCGTGACGGCAGTAACGGCCGCCATCCGCGGGCGCAGGCGACGGCTCACGGCCGGTAGCCGGGGGCTATCGGCGTCGGCGCCGCGTCCGACCGGTCGGGTAGCTCGCGGATACCGCCGCGTTACACCACTCCTGTGCTCGTTTTCGCCGGGCTAGCCGCGACCGAGCGACTCCATAACAAAGGGGACGTCCCGCGTCGCCCTCACGTGCGGGGAAGCAACGCCCCGTCGGGTACACGCTCGGCGCAGACCACGAC
The DNA here is from genome assembly GCF_024296665.1 of Salinilacihabitans rarus. Taxonomy (NCBI): domain Archaea; kingdom Methanobacteriati; phylum Methanobacteriota; class Halobacteria; order Halobacteriales; family Natrialbaceae; genus Salinilacihabitans; species Salinilacihabitans rarus. Next base: position 1,855,369 of record NZ_CP100762.1, read on the forward strand.
GCGCTGACCGGCCGATTGCCGTGCGTTCGTGCCCGGATCGCTCGGAAGTGGACTCGCCCCCCGCTTCGAGTCAGCTCATGTCTCTCACGCCAGGGCGGGCCCCCGCCCCCGCCCGGCTCACCAATTTTCGAGCGACGGCTCCCGGTACGCGAGCGGCGGCGTTCCCTCGCGGACGGCGTCACGCCGAAATCGCTTAGCACGCGGGACGAATACGTCGGGAACGATGCCCCCGCTCGGCGACGACCACCGCGCCGCGATCCGGACGCTCGCGACCGAACTCGAAGGGGCCGGCGTGACGTGGGCGCTTACGGGCAGCGCGAGTTTCGCGCTGCAGGGCGTGCCGGTCGAACCGGACGACGTCGACGTGCAGACGACCGCCGAGGGCGCCTCCGAGATCGAACGGCGGTTCGCGGAGCGGGTCGTCGAACCGGTCTCGTTCTCCGCGGCCGAGCGGATTCGCTCGCATTTCGGCGCGTTCGAGGTCGAGGGCGTCCGGGTCGAGGTCATGGGCGCGGTCCAGAAGCGGCGGGCGGACGGACGCTGGGAGTCGCCGGTCGACGTGGCGGCCCACCGCAGGGAGGTGTCCCTCGACGGCGTGTGCGTGCCCGTCCTCTCGCTCGCGTACGAGGCGCGGGCCTACGAGCGGCTGGGCCGGACCGAGCGGGCCGCCCTGCTGCGCGAACACGTCGAGTGACGCCCGCGGGTTCGGTCTGCAAGGCGTAGGCCAAAACCGTCGGAGCCGTTTCGTTCGATCGGATGCAGCAGTTCGTTTCGAGCCGTCGGCCGCTCGCGCGGGGTGGGCCGCGGTGAGCGACGCCGGGACGGGCCGGCGACGGTACCTGGCGGCGCTCTGCGGCGCCGTGGCGACGGTCGCCGGCTGCGGCGCCGCGGAGACCGCACCGCGGTACGAGTCCGGCGAGGCCGACGGCAACGCGTCGGCCAACGGCTCGCGGTCGGCCGAGCAACTGGAGACGGCCGAGGCGCTCGCCGTGACCGAGGCCGACGAGGACGCCGACCACCGCGAGGGGCTCGCGGTGGTCGACCACGAGTACGTCGTCTACGACGACTACCGCGGGCCGACCGTCGAGGGAGTCGTCGAGAACGACGGCGACGAACCCCTCAGGCGCGTGGAGGCCCGCGTCCGCGTCTACGACGACGCGGGCCACCAGCTCGGCCGGTACGTCGACCGCACGGGCGACCTCGAACCGGGGGACACGTGGCGGTTCGAGGTGCTCGTCCTCGAATCGCCGGGCGACGTGGCGAGCTACGACGTCGCGGTCGTCGGGCTGTGATCAGAACTCGGTGACGACGGGGATGCCGACCGTCTCGTAGTCGTCCATCGCGGCGAGGGTCTCCGGGAGGTCGTCGAGCGAGAGCCGCTCGCCGACGATCCGCCCGGGGTCGAGCGTCCCGCGCTCGATGAGGCGGAACAGCTCCTCGTAGCGGACCGGCGGCATCCCGAACGAGCCGCGGACGTCGATCTCCTGCATGGTCATCGCGTCGACGGGGATCGACACCTCCCCCTGTTCCTCGCCGGAGGTGAGCCCGATCTGGACGTGGGTCCCGCGCCGGCCGAGGCTGCGGATCGAGTTCCGGCAGGTCTCCGCGACGCCGAGGGCGTCGATCGAGACGTCGGCGCCGCCGCCGGCGGCCGCCTTCACCTCCGCGTGGACGGTCTCGACCGCGGCGGCGTTTACGGTCTCGACGGCGCCGAGGTCGCGGGCGCGTTCGAGTTTCTCCTCGCGGACGTCGACCGCGATCGGGTGTGCGCCCAGCGCCGCGGCGACGTGGACCGCCGAGAGGCCGACGCCGCCACAGCCGTGGACCGCGACGGCGTCGCCGGCGCGGAGGTCCGCGCGGTCGGCGAGCGCGTGGTAGGCCGTCACGAACCGACAGCCGAGGCCGGCCATCTCCGCGAAGTCGACCGCGTCGGGCAACCGGACGCAGTTGAAATCCGCCTCGCGGACGGGGAACGCCTCGGCGAACGCGCCGGGGGCGATTCCGGTGAAGCCGAGCGGGAGCACCGTCTCGCAGACGTTCGCCCGCCCGGCCCGGCAGTGCGGGCAGGTGCCGTCGGCGAGGTGGAAGGGGACGGTGACGCGGTCGCCCGCCGAGAGGGTCTCGACGTCCGCGCCCACCTCGGCGACGACGCCGGCGGGTTCGTGCCCGAGGATCTGGCCCTCCGGCGCCTGCGCCCCGATCCACCCCCAGTCGCCGCGCCACGCGTGCCAGTCGCTGCGACAGACCCCACAGGCCCGCGTCTCGACGATCACCTGATCGGGTTCCGGTTCGGGGTAGTCGACGTCGCGAATCGCGAGCGGTTCGCCGTACGCTTCGAGGACTGCGGCGCGCATACGCCCCCGTTCGACGGGGAGGGGTAAAACTGTCGGCGGCGCGTCGGGTCCGTAGCTGAAGCGAGGATTTCAGCTTGGACAACGTATACCCCCGGTGATACCCAACGGTTGCCCATGCCCACGTCCCTGACGCGACGACGCCTCCTCGCCGCCGGATCGGCCGCCGGCCTCGCCGCGGTCGCCGGCTGTATCGCCGACGGCCCGAACGACAGAGCGGCGGGCGGCGACGGTGGCGGAACCGAACCGGACGGGAACGAGACCGACGGCGACGGGGAGAACGACGGACACGACGACGAGAACGGAGACGACGGGACGTACGTCCTGCGCGACTCCGAAGTCCTGACCTACTCGACCCCGAACGGCGAGACGAGCGCCGAGGCGTTGCTCTCGAGAACGGACGCCGACGACCGCATCGAGTACGACGCGCTCGCCGAGGAGGACCGGAGCCGCGTCGAGTCGTTCGTCGACGAGACGGACTTCGACGAGGCCGTCATCGTGCAGGTGCGCGTCCGCCTCCCCGACCACTGCCACGACGTCGAAGTCGAGGAGGTCGACGCCGACGAGGACGGACTCTCGGTCCGCGCCCGGGCGGTCGACGACGGCGGCGCCGACGAAATGTGCGCGCAGGCCCTGCACACGGTGACCGCCCTCGTCCGGGCGGTCTTCGAGGACGAGGTCCCGAAGACCGGTTCGATCCACGTCGTCGACGCCGACGGGAGCGAGCACGGGTTCGGCTACGGGTCGGCGAGCGACGGCGAGTGACTCACTCCTCGAGGCGCACCAGTTCCTCGACCGACGGGAACTCGCCCGCGTCGTCGGTGATCTGTGCCATCCGCTGGGCGTGCTTCTCGGCGGCGTACTCGACGAGGCCCGCCTCGGGAACGCCGGGTTCGCCCTCGACGCTCGCCTCGCCGACGATGCGCCGGGTGAGCGCCGCGAGGTCGCCGACCGTCTCGTGGAGCAGCGAGGGGTCGACCTCGCCGCCGGCGAGTAGCCGCTTCAGCTTCCACATCCCGAAGCCGACGTGGCGGCCCTCGTCGCTGCGGATCTTCGAGAAGCCCTCGACGAGCCCCGGTAGCTCCGGCAGCGCCTCGAACTCGCCGCTGAAGTTGCGCTGGACGCCGTAGTAGCCCGTCTGGGCGAGGATGCCCTCGATCGTCAGGTGGTAGTGACAGTACGCCAGCGCCCGGTTCTCGGGGCCGTCGTCGTCGAGCAGCGCGGCCATCGCCGCCTCGTTGCGCGCGAACAGTTCGTCGTAGGCCTCGCCGAACCACCGGTCGTCGGTCGGTGACGTCCGCTCGCCGCCGCGGCGCTCCTCCTCGGGGCCGATCACCGTTTCCCAGTAGCGGTCGAAGAAGTCGGCGTGCTTTGCCTCCTCGTATAGCTGGGTGGTGACGAACAACTGATCGGCGACGTCGTCGAGGACGACCGACAGCGGCGCGAGGTCCTCGGTGACGGCCTCCTCGCCGGCGCCGAACAGCGCGAGCGTCGAGCGGAGGCCGTCGAACGACGCCTCGGAGAGGTCTGCGATGGCCTCGCGGTCCGCCGCGAGGTCGATCTCGTGGGGGTCCCAGTGGCGCTCGACCGCGTTGCGGTAGTAGCGGTACGACCGCCGGTCGCGGTCCAGCCGCGGTCGCGTGGCGTCCGTGGCCATACCACACGGTACGATCCCCCACCGTCAAAGTGCTACCGGACCGACACGCGCCGGCGCCCGTACCCGCCCGATGACACAGCGTTCAAGATCGCTGACGCGAATCCCTCGCGTATGCGACTCGAGGAGTACTGGGGGGTCGGGCCGAAGACGCGCGAGACGCTCGTCGACGGACTGGGGGCCGAGGCGGCGGTCGAGGCCATCGAGAGCGGCGACGTCCGCGCGCTGGTCGACGCCGGCCTCCCGCGGGGCCGGGCGACGCGAATCCTGCGCCGGGCGACCGGCGGGGAGGGGATGGAGACGCTGGCGACGAGCGACGCCCGCGCGGCGTACAAGGAGCTACTCGATCTGGCGGTCGAGCACGCGGTCACCGAGCGCGCCGCCGACCGGATCCGGATTCTCACGCCGCTGTCGAGCCGCGAGGCGATGGCGGAGCGCCTCGACGCGGTGCTCGCGGCCCGCGACGCGTGGGCGGCCCTCCCCGAGGGCGACCGCGAGGCCGTCCTCGCGGCGTACGACCGCTACGACGAGCGCGAGGGGAGCGAACTGGCCGCCGTGGAGGCGGCCCTCGCGCTGGCCGAGGCGGGCGTCGACGCCGGGCCGTTCGCGGCGATCGCCGACCTCGACCGCGAGGCCCTCGCGGAGGCCGCGGCGGCGCTGTCGGCGCTCGACGACGGGCGCGTCCGCGAGGGAGCCGACGAGGAACTCGACCGCCTGCGCGACGCCCTCGGGACGGTCGAGGACGTGGACGCGAACGCCCTCAACCTGATCGAGGAGTTACGCGAGGACGGCGTCCGCGACGTGGCCGGCTTCCGCGACGCGTTCGAGGATCGGCTGGTCGCCGACGCGGGCGTGACGATCGACCGGGTCCGCGAGGCGATACCGGCCGACGCGACCGACGCGACGGACTTCGTCGGCGCGACGCTGCGCGGGCTCCGGGCCGACCTGACCGACGCCGTCGACGAGCGCGAGGCGGCCGTGGCGAGCGACCTCGAGGCGACGCTGGCCGACGCCCGCGAGGCGGTCGACCGGGCCGTCTCGGCGGTCGACGAGATCGCGTTGCACCTCTCGCTCGCGCGGTTCGCGCTGGCGTACGACTGCACGCGCCCGACGTTCGTGGAGACCGAGGCGCGCGGCGCCTCGGACCGGGCGAGCGCGGGAACCGCGCGAGAGGGGCGCCGCGCGGCCGTCTCCGTCGTCGGGGCGCGCAACCTCCGGCTGGCCGCGAGCGACGAGGAGTCCGTCCAGCCCGTGACGTACGCGCTTGGCGACCACGCCGTCGACGAGGTTCCCGACGGCGTCGGCTCGGCCCCCGGCGACGACCGCGTCGCCGTCCTCACGGGGGCAAACAGCGGCGGGAAGACGACGCTGCTGGAGACGCTCTGTCAGGTGGTCCTGCTGGCGTCGATGGGCCTGCCGGTCCCCGCCGAGCGCGCCGCGGTGACCCCCGTCGACGCGCTGGTGTTCCACCGTCGCCACGCCAGTTTCAACGCGGGCGTCCTCGAATCGACGCTGCGCTCGATCGTCCCGCCGCTTTCCGGCGACGGGCGCACCCTCATGCTCGTCGACGAGTTCGAGGCGATCACCGAACCCGGCAGCGCCGCCGACCTGCTGCACGGCCTCGTGACGCTCACCGTCGAGCGCGACGCGCTGGGCGTGTTCGTCACCCACCTCGCGGACGACCTGGAGCCGCTGCCGCCCGAGGCACGCGTCGACGGCATCTTCGCCGAGGGGCTGGGGGCCGACCTCGAACTGCGCGTCGACTACCAGCCGCGGTTCGACACGGTGGGACGGTCGACGCCCGAGTTCATCGTCTCGCGGCTCGTCGCGAACGCGAGCGACCGGGCCGAGCGCGCGGGCTTCGAGACGCTCGCGGAGGCGGTCGGTCACGAGGCCGTCCAGCGGACGCTGGCGGACGCCCGCTGGGACGAGTGAGGCTCACGGCTCGCCGACGCCCTCGTCCGACGGGGCGTCGTAGGTGTAGAGGTGACCGTCCCGATCCTCGCAGACGCGCGCTTCGAGGTACGCCTGCGCCGCCCGCCGCGAGAGGACGCCCATCTCGACGACGTCGGCCAGCGCGGTCTTCGTGGCGCGAAACCACGTCCGGAGTTCGAGGTCGTCGCCGGGGTCGGCCGCGACGAGCGCGCCCCGGCCCCGGCGGCGGCCGTCGCCCCAGCCGAGCCAGAACGCGCGGTAGGGTCGCACCGCGAACGCGGGGGAGACGAGGTACAGCGCCTCGTAGCCGCGCGGGTCGAGGTAGTCGGTCAGGACGTGATCGAGCGCGACGCCGGCGGCGAGCAGTTCGGCGTCGACGGCACTGCGGGCCAGCGGCGCGTCGTGCGTGATCGCGGTCGCGAGCGCGAGGCCCTCGCCGCCCCAGTGGCTGTACCGGAGGTCGTAGCGGCGGTCGGGTCGCCGGTAGGCGACGAGCGCCCTATGTCCCATCGCGCCACCGGCGAGCGGGGCGGTCGACGTCGGTCGTCGAGGGCGCGAGCGCGGGCATTCGGTCGGGCATCGGGGAGTCTGGCCGCCCGTTTGCACTTGAACCTGTGGACGCCCCGCGGACGGGTCGCCGGCGAGCGCAAGGCCGAAAGTCTCCGAGCCCGTACGGACGACCGAATGCGATACGACGCAGTCGTCTTCGACAACGACGGCGTGTTGACGACGCCGACCCGACGGGAGGCCCTCCGGCGGGCGATGCGAACCGCCTTCGAGAGCGTCGGCGCGGTCGCGCCGGCCGACGAGCACCTCGACACCCTGATCAGCCCCGACGTGCCGTCGCTGCGGTCGATCGCGACCGAGCACGGCGTCGAGGCGAGCGAGCTCTGGGCGGCCCGCGAGCGCGCCGCCGTCGAGGTCCAGTACGAGGAGATCCGGGCGGGCCAGAAGACCCTGTACGACGACGTTTCGAGCCTCGACGACCTGACGGCGCCGCGGGCGATCGTGAGCAACAACCAGCACGAGACGATCGCCAACATCGTCGAGCACTTCGGGCTCGACGGCTTCGACCCGTGGTACGGCCGCGAGCCGACCATCGCCGGCATCGAGCGCAAGAAGCCGACGCCGTACTACCTCGAACGCGCGATCGACGACATCGGCTGTTCGAACCCGCTGTACGTCGGCGACAGCTGGGTCGACGTGGCGGCCGCCGACGCGGTCGGGATCGACTCGGCGTTCGTCTGGCGCGACCACCGCGACGGCTACGACCTGACGGCGTTCGACCTCGAGAGCGAGCCGACCCACGAGATCGACACGCTCGCGGAGCTTCCGGGGCTGGTCTCCGGGTAGCGATCAGGCGGTCGCGTTCGCGTCCGCGTCCGCGTCCGCGTCCGGGTCCGGGTCCGGGTCCGGGTCCGGGTTCGCCCGCGCCTCGGCGCGCGCTTTCACGGCCTCGTTCATCGCCCTGAAGCCGCGCTCGATGCGGTCCGCGTCGAACAGGAGGGGGACGAGCGCCCCGCGGAACGTCTCGCGCTGGAGCAGGCGAGTGCGCTCGCCGCCGTCGACCGGTTCGAGGTGGAACTCGTGGTACCCGTCGAAGGCGAACGGGACCAGCAGGCGACCGACCCAGACGAGGCGGCGGTTCTCCTCGGCGGCGACGACCGCCGGCGTGAACGTCCAGCCCCGCGACTCCGGCGGCTCGATCCGCACGCGGAGGCGCTCGCCCGTGACGGGAACCCCCTCGATCGAGCGGACGAACGGGTTCCACTCCGGGTAGGCGTCGAACTCGAGGAGCACGTCCCAGACGACCGACGGCGGGGCGTCGATCTCTTCGAAGACCTCGACCTGGTGCACGCTAGTCACTGACTCGCCCGACGGACAAGCGTGTGTCGGTGACGGCGGCCGCCACCAAAACCCCCATTGTCGTCCGGGCCGGAGGGGCGCGCATGAGCCCCCCGTCGCGCGGACTCCCCCGTCGCGCGTTCGTCCGCAGCGCCGTCGCCATCGGCGGGGCGAGCGCGCTCGCCGCCTGCATGGACCGCGAGGGCGAGGAGGTCGCAGACCTGCCGCAGGCGTCGGTCGCCCCCGAGGACCTCCCGGAGCGCCAGCACGCCTGGAACGACCACGTCCTCGAAGACGAGCACGGCAACGCGCTCGCGCCCGAGCACAACGTCCTCCTCTGTCTCGACTACCTGGGCGACCGGCCGACCGACGCCGAGCGCGGAGAGGTCGAAGCGGCGCTGACGACCCTCGAACGCGCCTACGAGCGCGGGAGCGACGGCCTCGCGTTCACCGTCGGCTACTCGCCGGCGTACTTCGACCGGTTCGACGGGGACCTGCCCGGGTCGGTCCACCTGCCCGACCCCGAGCCGCTGGCGTCGATCGAGGACCCCGCGCTCGACGCGTACGACGCGCTCGTCCACCTCGCGAGCGACCACGGGTCGGTCGTGCTGGCCGCCGAGGAGGCGCTGACCGGCGAGCGCGCGTCGCTGAACGGCCTCGACGTCGAGGGCTCGTTCGACGGGATCTTCGAGGTGGCAGAGCGCCGGACCGGGTTCGTCGGCGAGGGTTTGCCCGCCGACGAGCAGGAGGGGGTCCGCGGCATCCCCGACTCCGAGCCCGTCCCCGAGGACGCTCCGATGTTCATGGGGTTCAAGTCCGGCTTCCGGAAGAATCAGGCGAGCGAGGACCGCGTGACCATCGACGCGGGACCGTTCGCCGGCGGGACGACGACCCACCTCTCGCGCATCCGACTCCACCTCGAACAGTGGTACGAGCAGGACAGCCGCGACCAGCGCGTCGCCAAGATGTTCTGTCCCGCCCACGCCGACGAGGGCCGCGTCGAGGGCGCGGGGCACGACCTCGGCGACTCGAGCGAGTTGGGCGACTGCCCCGCCCACGCGACCGACGACGCCCGCAACCGCGGGGTGGTCGGCCACGCCCAGAAGGCCGCCCGCGCCCGCGAGGACGACGAACCGCGCATCCTCCGGCGGGACTTCGACTCGACCGACGGCGGCGAGGCGGCCGTCCACTTCCTCGCCCACCAGCGGGCCGTCTCGGAGTTCGTCGAGACGCGGCGGGCGATGACCGGCGCCGACCTCGCCCGCGACTCCGCGGTCGGCTCGCGGACGAACAACGGCATCCTCCAGTACCTGACGGTCGCGAACCGGGCGAACTACCTCGTCCCGCCGCGCCGGCACCGCTCGCTGCCGTCGCCGGCCCCCGAGTGACCGTCCCGCCGACCGCGACGCGCTCGCCGGGGCCGGCGCCGGCCCGCAGTCGCCGCCCGGAGCTATTTCCTGCCGGCCGACGTGCGAGGCCCGTGACCGACGTCGCGATCACCGGCGCGTCGGGGAACGTCGGCCGGCAGGCGATCGAAGCGTTCCCCGGCGACGAGTACGACCTGACGCTGTTCTCCCACAGCGAGAGCGAGGACCTCGAGACGACGCCGATCGAGATCACGGACCGCGAGGCGCTCGTCGACGCCCTCGACGGGCAGGACGTGTTGATCCACCTCGCGGCCACCCCCTCGCCCGCCGCGGAGTGGGACGACCTGTCCGGGCCGAACGTCGAGGGCGTCTACAACGCCTTCGAGGCGGCCGTCGAGAACGACCTCGAACGGGTGGTGTACGCGAGTTCGAACCACGCGGTGAACATGGGCAACGTCGCCTCGCCGATCCGCCCGGAGACGACCGAGGGCACGCCGACGGCGGTGCGCCCGGACGACCCGCCGGCGCCGGACACCCACTACGGCGTCACGAAGGTCTTCGGCGAGGCGATGGGGAGCTACTACGCCCGCAGACACGGCATCGAGGTGGTCTCGCTGCGGATCGGCTGGCTGCTCTCCCGCGAGGGCCTCCGCGAGGCGGTCGCCGAGCGCGACGGGGCCGGCGAGCGCTACGCCCGCGCGATGTGGCTCAGCCCCGAGGACTGCCGCCGCGCGATCGACGCCGCCGCGACGGCGACCCTCGACGACAACCCCGTGACCGCCCACGCGGTCTCGCGCAACGCCGACCGGTTCCTCTCGCTGACCGAGACGGCGCTGTCGATCGGCTACCGTCCGCAGGACGACGCCGCCGCGGTCCTCGACGGCGAGGAGTTCACCGGCCGCGAGGGCCTCGAAACGGGCTGAGCCCGCGGCGGCCACGCGCCGGTTCCGAAACACCGATTAGTCGGCGCGCGACAGTATCTCGTATGCTCACGAGCGTCTCCGAGTCCACCGGCTACGGGCCGAACCGCGAGATGTCGGCGTTCGGCTACCTCGTCGCGTTGCCCCTCGTCGTCCTGTTGATCCCGCTGGTGCCGATCATCGCGCTCGTCTGGCTGTTCTCGAAGCTGTTCGGCACGGACGAGGGCAGCCCCTCCACGCGGGCGAAACGGCCCCCGAGCGCCTGAGGGGTCAGTCGTCCGCCTCGACGCCGGTCAGCGCCGCGGGCGGGCCGCCCGGCAGCGCGTCGCGGCCGTGGGGCGCCTCGAAGTCGAGGTCCGGCCCGCGGGCGACGATCCGGTGGGGGTTGACGTCCGGGTGGGTCGTGTAGTAGTGCTCCTTGACGTGGTCCATCCGGACGGTCTCCGCCACGCCGGGCGTTTGATACAGATCCCGCAAATACGGCCAGAGGTTCTCGTACTCCCGGACGTACCGGACGTTACACATGAAGTGGGTGTGGTAGACCTCGTCGAACCGGACGAGCGTCGTGAACATCGCGACGTCGGCCTCGGTGAGGCGGTCACCCGCGAGGTATCGCTGCTCGCCCAGGACCTCGTCCCAGCGATCCAGCGCCGCGAACAGGTCGTCGACGGCCTCGTCGTAGGGCTCTTGCCCGGTGGCAAAGCCCGCGCGGTAGACGCCGTTGTTGATCGGTTCGTAGATGTCGTCGAGGATGCGGTCGACGTCCTCGCGGTAGCCCTCGGGATAGAGGTCGACGTCCCGGGTCGCGAGGTCGTCGAACTCGGTGTCGAGCATCCGCATGATCTCGCGGGACTCGTTGTTGACGACGGTGTCCTCCTCGGTGTCCCACAGCACCGGCACCGTCACCCGGCAGGTCGCGTCGGGGTCCGCGCGGACGTACAGGTCCCGCAGGGAGTCGACGTCGTGGACGCGGTCGCGGGTACAGCCGTCCTTCTCGGGGGTGAACTGCCAGCCGTCCTCGTCGCGGTCGGGGTCGACGACGGAGACGGGAATCGCCTCCTCGAGGCCCTTCAACGCGCGCACCACGAGCGTCCGGTGGGCCCACGGGCAGGCGTAGGAGACGTAGAGGTGGTACCGACCGGCCGCCGGTCGAAAGCGGGCGTCGGGGTCGTCGCGCACCTCGTCGCGGAAGGTCGTCTCCCCGCGCTCGAAGGCGCCCTCCTCGTCCGTGGCCTCGTAGGCGTCCGTCCGCCACTCGCCGTCGACGAGCATGTTCATGGCCGGATCGAGGGCTCGCGCGCACAAAGGGGCTCGCTAACACCGACGTTACCGGGCCGGCGACGCGCTCAGCCCGCGGTGACGACCCAGTAGGCGACCACCGTCGCGACGAGCGCGGCGCCCTCGGGGCGGGTCAGCCGACGGCCGGTCGCCAGCAGCGCGGTCGCGACCGCGGTGAGGACGAACAGCCAGCCCAGTCCGAGGACGGCGTCGGCCGCGACGTGCATCGGGCGCAACAGGGCCGCTACCCCGAGTACGCCGAGCAGGTTGAGCACGTTCGAACCGACGATGTTCCCCGCCGCGATGCCGAGTTCGGCGCGCCGCGCCGCGACCAGCGACGCCGCGGCCTCGGGGAGCGAGGTCCCGACGGCGACGACCGTCACGCCGACCAGCCACTCGGAGACGCCGGCGTCGAGCGCCAGCCGCCCGGCCGCGTCGACCAGCAGGTCGCCCCCGGCGGCGACGAGCGCGAGGCCGACCAGCAGGACGCCCGCCTCGACCGCGAGCGGGCGTCGCCGGTCGTCGTCGAGCGACGGGGCGTCCGGACGGGCGGGGCCGCCGTCGACCGCCGGGTCGTCGCTCGACTCCGAGCGGGCCGCCCGGACGAGCGCGGCGAGGTACGCGACAAGCAGCGCGACGAGCAACGCGCCCTCGGCCCGCGAGACGGTCAGGTCCGCGAGGACGGCGAGTGCGACCCCCGTCGCCGCGCCCATCGCGAGGGCGTCCCGGCGGACGAGCGCGTCGGTGACGCGAAACGGCCGCAGCAACGCGAGGACGCCGAGCAGGAAGCCGAGGTTGAACACGTTCGAGCCGACGACGTTGCCGACGGAGACGTCCGGCCGGCCGACGAGGGCGGCGTCGACGCTGACGGCGAACTCGGGCGCGGAGGTGCCGAACGCGATCACCGTGAGGCCGATCACCAGCGGCGGGACGTTCGCTGCGCGTGCAAGCGCCGCGGCGGCGCCGACGAGCCAGCGTGCGCCGAACCAGAGGGCGACGACGGCGGCGGCGACGAGCGCGAAGTCGACGACGAGCGACACGGCCGAGGTTACGATGGCGAGGGCTTATGACGTTCGGGTGAGCACGCCGGAGCATGGCCGACGACGGGGAGGACGAGGCCGACCGTCACCGCCAGAGCCGCCTGTTCACGACCGACGACGGGGGGTTCGACGCCGAGCGGGCGCGCGAGGAGTCGCTGCCGGTCGAGGACGGCGAAGTGGTCGACACCGACGACCTCGCGGACCACCAGACGTACCTCGACGGCCGGGGGATCTACGACGAACGAAACCGGCTCAACGACCTCACCGGCCGGGAGTGGAAGTACGCGACGAAGTCGGTGATCGCGGAGGGGTACCCGCCGGACCTCCAGCACGACCTGCGAAGCGAGCACGGCGGCCAGAAACCCCCGCGGCTGTGTGCGACGCTGATCGGCCGGTTCAGCAAGGCCGGCGACCGCGTGCTGGACCCGTTCGCGGGCGTCGGCGGCACCTTACTCGGCGCGAGCCTCTGTGAACACGAGGGAACGGGCCTCCGGGAGGCGCTCGGCTTCGAGCGCAACCCGCGGTGGGTCGAGGTGTACGAGGAGGTCGTCGAGCGCGAGAACGCGGAGCGACGCGCCCGCGGCGAGCCCCCGCTGGAACCACAGGAGATGCGTCGCGGCGACTGCGCCGAGTTGATCGAGGACGTTCCGGACGACTCGGTCGACCTGCTGCTGACCGACGTCCCGTACTGGAACATGGACGAACTCGAGCAGACCCGCAACGAGCGGGCGACCCGCGAGAGCAAACTGGGGGCGTTCGACGCCGGCGACGGCGCCGAGACGACCGGGTCCGCGACGAAAGGCGAGTGGCTCGCGGACATGGCGGCGAAGTTCGCTCGCTTCGCCGCGGCCGTGAAACCGGGAGGCCACGTCGTCGTCTTCATCGGGGACATGTACCGCGAGCGCTCCTACGAGTTCCTCTCGGCGGACCTGGCGCGGGCGATCGACGACGCGGCGCCGGCGACGCTGGCCGCGAACCTGATCTGGTACGATCCGACGAAGGACCTCCACGTCTACGGCTACCCGTTCTCGTTCGTCCCGTCGATGGTCCACCAGAACGTGCTCGTCTTCCGCGTCGACGACTGACCACCGCGTCACGCGGCCGTCTGACGCACCTTTATGGGCTCACCGGCCGATCTCGGAGTAGGCGCGCACGATACACCGGCAGTTCCCATCCTTCCCGCTGCGCGCCTCGACACACCACCTCCGGACGCTTCTCCCCGAGCGGTCGGACCCGCCTCCGGCCGCCGTCGGTCGCGTCCCGCCTCAGGCGTTCGCGGGCAGCAGCGCCCGGCGGACCTCCTCGACGCGGTCGACCTCGACGACGAGCGCGACCTCGTCGCCGGCGGCCAGTTCGGTCCCCGGAAGCGGGATCGTCAGCGGTTCGCGCTCGCGGCCGTGGGCGTAGATGCGCGCGCCGCCCGGGAGGTCGAGTTCGCTCGTGCGCTTGCCGACGGCGGGCGACCCCTCGCGGATCTCGATGACGGTGAGTTGCAGGTTGGCCGCGAGGTCGGCGACGACGTTGAAGTCGCCGCCGAGCAGGGCCGTCTTCGCGCCGGCGGCGCCGAGGCGCTCGGGGTAGATGATCTCGTCGACCTCGTCGGCGTAGCGCTCGTAGATCTCCTCGCGGTAGTCCTCGTCGATGCGGAGCACGGTGCGACAGCCGTGGTGTTTGCCGACCATCGCGGCGGCGAAGTTGACGTTGAGGTCGGGGGTGAACGCACCGATCGCGTCGGCGGTCTCGATCCCGGCCTCGACGAGGACGACCTCGTCGTCGCCGTCGCCCCGGACGGCCTCGAAGCCGTCGTCGGTCGCTCGCCGGACGCGGTCGTGGTCGTCGTCGACGACGACCACCTCGTGACCCTCCTCGTCGAGGATGCGCGCCGTCCGGGAGCCGACGCGACCGTACCCCACGATAACGAACTGCATGGCAGTCGGGTACGGGGCCGGGGACCAAATACGTTGGCCGGGTCCGCGACGCAAACGTTTAATAGTGTAATGTGCTAACGTATGTCTCAGCGATGTCTACGAGCGACACCGTCCGCCGAACGCTGCGCCTGCGCCGGGTCGACTCCGCCGCCGCGGCCGCCCGCGTCCGCCACGTCGACGAACTGAGCGAGGAGGCTCTCGCGCGGTTCGTCGAACTGATCGAGTCGGGGTCGACGGCCGCCGTCGACGAGGCGACGTTCGCCGACGGCGAAGTGATCGTCTTCACCGACTACTACCGGGTCGACCTCTCCTGACGGCGTCGCGCCGCCCGTATCGAAGCCGTTTTCCCCGGAGCGGCCGACCGGTCGGGTATGAACGGCGGCAGCGACATGACCCTCGCGTTCGAACTCGAGGCACTGAAGGAGGTCGCCTACCCCGAGGCAGTCTTCGAGGACGCCCGCGGCTGGACCAGTTACGTCGGGGTCGTCTCCGAGGAGCCTACGTACGTCGTCACGAACTTCACCCGCAAGAACCGCGTCCGGCAGGACTTCTTCTCCGGACCGCGCGGCGTCAGCGAGAGCCTCCAGAGCGTCAAACAGCAGTTCGACACCGAGCGGTACGTCTTCATCGGGACGACCGACGAGGACGAGGCCCTCGCCGACGCCGTCGGCTGGGAGTACCTCGACGTCGAGGAGGCCGCCGAGGCCGCCGACTGGGACCTCGCCGACGACGAACTGGTAGGCGACACGAGCGAACCCGACGTCCGCGACGACTGGCCGTAGAGTCGTCGGGCTTATCCGCCGCCCGCCCGAAGTGACGGCGATGGCCGAACCCCGCGTACCGGGCGACGACGACCGAACGCTCGAACTCCCGTGCGGGGAGTCGATCGACCCCCACGAGATCGACCTCGGGATGCGCGAGTACGACTGTTCCTGTGGCGACGTCCACGCCGTCGTCACCGACGTCCACCCGCCGTCGCGCTTCGTCCCCGAGTCGCTCGTGGCCGTCCTGCGCGAGACGATCGAGACCGAGGACGACTTCGGCGAGTTCGGCACCCCCCACCTCATGGGGATCACGATGGAGGAGTTCCCCGAGGCGGTGGCCGTCCACGACGCCGCCGAGGACGGCAGCGTCGGCTACGCGATGCTGTGGGTAACCGACTTCGACTCCCGCCGACTCCACGAACTCGTCGTCGAACTCGTCGTCGAACTGATGGAACACGCCGTGAGCCACGCCGAGGACGACGACGCCGTCGGCGAGTTCGAGTCCCAGATGCTCGAGTTCGACGTAAGCGAGTTCGTCGCGGAGTACCGCCGACTGCGCGACTGGGAGAGCGAGCACGACCGGCCGGTCTGAGCCGGACGTTGGGACCGCTTTTGCCGACCGCCGCGCCGCCGAGCGGCCGCGCTCTCGCCATCGTCCGTCGAACGATCCCGCGCGCTCGCCGTTCTCCGGGTCGCCACCCCGTAGCGACCGCTCCGGTCGCGGCAATATTCGAAATTCGAAACGGCACTTCGGGTATCGTAATATTTCGTGGCGCTTATTACGATTCGCGAACTCCGGGTGAACGGGACCAATGAGTACGGACCACGACACGGGGGCAGACGGGCGCACGATCCTGCTCATCGGCAGCGGGCCGATCCAGATCGGGCAGGCCGCGGAGTTCGACTACTCCGGCGCGCAGGCCTGCCGGGCGCTACAGGAGGAGGGCGCCCGCGTCGTCCTCGTGAACTCCAACCCGGCGACGATCATGACCGACCCGGAGATGGCCGACCGGGTCTACATCGAGCCGATCACCACCGACGCCATCGCCGAGATCGTTCGGACGGAAGAGCCCGACGGCGTCATCGCCGGCCTCGGCGGCCAGACCGGGCTGAACGTCACCGCCGAACTCGCCGAGGAGGGCGTCCTGGAGGAGTACGACGTCGACATCATGGGGACGCCGCTCGATACGATCTACGCGACCGAGGACCGCGACCTCTTTCGCAAGCGCATGGAGAAGATCGATCAGCCGGTTCCCCGGTCGACGACCATCACCCTCGACGAAGGCGAGTCGGTGTCGGAACTGACCGAGGCCGACCTCGAATCCCGGGTCGAGGCCGCCGTCGACGAGGTCGGCGGCCTCCCGGTCATCGCCCGCACCACCTACACGCTGGGCGGGTCGGGGTCGGGCGTCGTCGAGGAGATGGACGAACTCGTCGAGCGCGTCCGCAAGGGCCTGCGGCTCTCGCGCAACGACGAGGTGCTGATCACCGAGTCGATCGCCGGCTGGATCGAACTCGAGTACGAGGTGATGCGCGACGCCGACGACTCCTGTATCATCATCTGCAACATGGAGAACATCGACCCGATGGGCATCCACACCGGGGAGTCGACGGTCGTCACGCCCTCGCAGGTCATCCCCGACGACGGCCACCAGGAGATGCGCACGGCCGCACTCGACGTCATCCGCGAACTGGGCATCCAGGGCGGCTGTAACATCCAGTTCGCGTGGCACGACGACGGCACCCCCGGCGGCGAGTACCGCGTCGTCGAGGTCAACCCCCGCGTCTCCCGCTCCTCCGCGCTCGCCTCGAAGGCGACCGGCTACCCGATCGCACGGGTGACCGCGAAGGTCGCGCTGGGCAAGCGCCTCCACGAGATCGAAAACGAGATCACCGGCGAGACCACGGCGGCGTTCGAACCCGCCATCGACTACGTCGTCACCAAGGTACCGCGGTGGCCCAAGGACAAGTTCGACGAGGTCGAGTTCGAACTCGGCACGGCGATGAAGTCGACGGGCGAGGCGATGGCCATCGGCCGCACCTTCGAGGAGTCGCTGTTGAAGGCGCTCCGGTCCTCGGAGTACGACCCGAGCGTCGACTGGGACGAGGTCAGCGACGCGGACCTCGAAGCCGACTACCTCGCGACGCCCACCCCCGACCGGCCGTACGCGATGTTCGAGGGGTTCGAGCGCGGCTACACCGTCGCGGACGTCTGCGACCTGACGGGCATCCACGAGTGGTACGTCGAACGGTACGCGAACGTCGCCGAGGCGTCGGTCGCGGCCGCGGAGGGCAACTTCGAGGAGGCCGCGGAACTCGGCTTTACGAACCGGCAGGTCGCCGCCCGCGCGGGCGCCGACGTCGGGACCGTCGAGTCGGCGGCGCCCGCCCGCTCGTACAAGCAGGTCGACACCTGCGCCGGCGAGTTCGCCGCCTCGACGCCGTACTACTACTCGGCGCGCGACCCGGTCGCGTCCGGCTCCTCGCCGATCGGCAGCGACGAGGTGCGCGTCGACCGCGACGTCGAGAGCGTCGTCGTCGTCGGCGGCGGCCCGATCCGCATCGGTCAGGGCGTCGAGTTCGACTACTGCGCCGTCCACGCGGTGCGCGCCCTCGAGGAACTCGGGATCGACGCCCACGTCGTCAACAACAACCCCGAGACGGTCTCGACCGACTACGACACCTCCGACGGGCTGTTCTTCGAGCCCATCACGGCCGAGGAGGTCGCCGACGTCGTCGAGGCGACCGGCGCCGACGGCGTGATGATCCAGTTCGGCGGCCAGACCTCCGTGGACATCGGCGACCCCCTCGAAGCGGAACTCGACCGCCGCGGCCTCGACTGCGCGGTGCTGGGCACCGACGTCGAGGCGATGGACCTCGCCGAGGACCGCGACCGGTTCAACGCGCTCATGGACGACCTCGGGATCGCCCAGCCCGCCGGCGGCGCGGCCCACAGCCGCGAGGAGGCGCTCGAACTCGCCCACGAGATCGGCTACCCCGTGCTCGTCCGCCCCTCGTACGTCCTCGGCGGGCGCGCGATGCGGGTCGTCTCCGACGACGACGAACTCGAACGCTACATCGAGGAGGCCGTCCGCGTCAGCCCCGACAAGCCGATCCTCGTCGACGAGTTCCTCGCGGGCGGGGTCGAACTCGACGTAGACGCCGTCGCCGATGGCGAGGAGGTCCTGATCGGCGGCATCATGGAGCACGTCGAGGCGGCGGGCGTCCACTCCGGCGACTCGGCCTGTGCGATCCCGCCGCGGTCGCTCGACGCGGAGACGCTCGCCCGGGTCCGCGAGGTCACCGAGGACATCGCCCGGGCGCTCGAAACCGTCGGCCTGCTGAACGTGCAACTCGCGGTCCTGAACGGGGAAAGCGAGGCGCAGGGGGGCTCGGATGCGAGCGGTGAAACCGCGAGCGAGGTCTACGTCCTCGAAGCGAACCCCCGCTCCTCGCGGACCGTGCCGTTCGTCTCGAAGGCGACGGGGGTGCCGATCGCCAAACTGGCCGCGAAGGTGATGGCCGGCGAGTCGCTCGCGGACCTCGACGCACACGAGCGGATCCCGGAACACACCTCGATCAAGGAGGTCGTCCTGCCGTTCGACCGTCTGCCCGGCAGCGATCCGCGGCTGGGTCCGGAGATGAAGTCCACGGGCGAGGTGATGGGCACCGCCGCCGACTTCGGGACGGCCTACTGGAAGGCCCAGCAGGCGGCGGACAACGCCGTCCGCGAGGGGACCGCCATCGTCGACCTCGACGTTCCCGAGGGAGCCGACGAGTCCTCGTCACGGCTCGTCGAGGGCTTCGAGGCGTTCTTCGACGTCGAGACGTTCGACGACCCCGCGCGGGCGATCCGCGAGGGGACGGTCGACCTCGTCGTCAGCCGCGACCGCGAGGCGCTCGGGACGGCCGTCGAGGAGGACGTCCCCTACATCTCGACGGAAGCGGGCGCCGAGGCCTACCTGACGGGACTGGCGGCGTTCGACGGCGCCGCGAGCGACGCGGGCGGCGACCTCGACGTCGCGGCGGTCACCGACCGGCCGACGCGCGCGGCCCGCTGGGGCGAGTGAGCAGCGGTCCGAACCGACGAGACGGGCGCAGAACGATCGATGGGCCGAACGGTGCCGTCTGACGCCGCGAAATCAGTCACATTTTAGTGGGATAACCTCGTAGTACGTGATGAGGTGGTGATCGATGACCAGCAGAGACATCGCCGGGTTCTCGGATCGCGTTCGTCGACTGCTCCACGCCGCGGGACGGTACGACCTTCTGCTCGCGACGATCCCCCTCGCGTTCGCCGGTGCCGCCCTCGTCGGCGAACTGTTCGACGTCCCGTTCGAAGTCGCGCTCCTGGCGGGCGCCGCGGTGGCGTTCTTCGCGGTGCTCGACGGACTCTTCCTCCGGCCACCGACCGGCCTGCAGCGCACGTGAGCGGCCCGTGACCCCCCTGCGGTCGCCGAACCAGTCACCCGCACAGCGGCTACGTGCGCTCGCGGCGACCGCTCGCGAATGGAGGGGCCCCCGCGGCCGGTCACCGAGTTCGACACCCTAAAGCGGGCGGACTCTGTGGTTCGGGTATGGAGTACCACGAGGCGGCGGACTTCCTCTTCGGCCTGCGCCGGTTCCGTCCGAAACCGGGCACGGAGTCGACGGCGGACTTGCTCGCCCACCTCGGGGACCCCCACGAGGGCGTCGACTTCGTGCAGGTTGCCGGCTCCAACGGGAAGGGGAGCACCGCGCGGATGCTCGAACGCGTCCTCCGCGAGGCCGGCCTCACCGTGGGACTGTACACCTCGCCGCACCTCGAGGACGTCCGCGAGCGGATCCGCGTCGACGGCCGGAAGATTCCCCGGTCGACGGTCGCCGCGTTCGTCGCGGAGGCCCGCGGCTACGTCACCGACCGGGCGGCCGACGGCGACGCGCCCACCTTCTTCGAGACGATGACCGCGCTCGCGCTCTGGCAGTTCGGCCGCGAGGACGTCGACGTGGCCGTCCTCGAAGTCGGCATCGGCGGCCGGTACGACGCGACGAGCGTCGTCGACCCGGTCGCGAGCGCCGTCACGAGCGTCACGCTGGAACACACGGGGATCATCGGCGACACGATCGAGGAGATCGCCCGCGACAAGGCCCAGGTCGTCGGCGAGGAGCCGCTCGTCACCGGCACGACGGGGGACGCTCTGGCGGCCGTCCGGGCGGTCGCCGGCGAGGTCGTCACCGTCGGCCCCGACCCGGACGCCGACGTCCGCGTCGCCTACGAGGGCCGGACGAACCACACCGAGGCCGCCGTCTCGATCGACGCCGAGGGGTGGGGGATCGAGACGCGCATCCCGCTGCCTGGCGACCACCAGGCCGAGAACGCCGGCATCGCGGCGGCGCTCGCCCGGCAGGTGGCCGACGTCTCGACGGACGACCTCGCGCGGGGGCTGCGAAGCGCCCACTGGCCGGGCCGGTTCGAGGTGCTCGGGACCGACCCGCTGGTCGTCCTCGACGGCGCGCACAACCCCGGCGCCTGCGAGCGCCTCGCCGAGACGCTCGCGACGTTCGAGTACGACGACCTCCGACTGGTCTTCGGCGCGATGCACGACAAGGACCACCACGGGATGGCCGCGGCGCTGCCGACCCCCGACGCGGTCGTCACCTGCGAACCGCCGCTGGACCGTGCCGAGGACCCCGCGGTCCTCTCGACGGTGTTCGAGCGTACAGGCGTCGACGACGTGCGGACGGGCGAGAGCGTCCAGGACGCGCTCGCCGACGCGCTCGCGGCCGCCGACGCCGACGACTGCGTCCTCGTGTCCGGGTCGCTGTTCGCCGTCGCGGAGGCGCGCGCCCGGTGGACCCGGCAGACGACGCCGAAGCGCGTCCGCGACCTCGAGGACGCCCGCGAGGCGCTCGCGGGCGCGAACGTCGCCGCGACCGAGATCCGTCGGGCGAGCGGCGAGGCGGTCCACCGCGTCGTCGCGACGAGCGTGGGGCGCCGGCAGGCCCGCGCCGTCCAGCGGGAGTTCGCCCGCGTCGGCGGCGAGTGCTCGCTGTCGGCCCTGGAGGGCGATCAGGGCGACGAACGCGTCGACGCCGTCCTGATGGGCACGCTCGCGCAGTTCGACCGACTGGTCGGCCGCCTCGACTCCCGCCCCGACGGACTGGCGGCCCTCGCCGCCGACCTCCGGGAGACGCTCGACCTCGACGGCGAGAGGGAGTCGGCCGCGGGCCGCTCGCGATACCCGTGGACCGACCGGACCGCCGTGATGGGCATCTGCAACGTCACGCCCGACAGCTTCCACGACGGCGGCGAGTACGACGCGCTCGACGACGCCGTCTCGCGGGCCGAGGCGATGGTCGAGGCCGGCGCGGACGTGATCGACGTCGGCGGCGAGTCGACCCGGCCCGGCGCCGACCCCGTCGCCGTCGAGGAGGAGATCGACCGCGTCGTCCCCGTCATCGAGCGGATCGCGGACCTCGACGCCCTCGTCTCGGTCGACACCCGCAAGGCCGCCGTCGCCGCGGCCGCCCTCGAAGCGGGCGCGGACGTCGTCAACGACGTCTCGGGGCTCGAAGATCCCGAGATGCGGTTCGTCGTCGCCGAGCACGACGCGGGGCTGATCCTCATGCACAGCATCGACGCCCCGGTCGTCCCGGATCGTGACGTCGCCTACGACGACGTCGTCACGGACGTGATCGACGAACTCGCCGAGACCGTGTTGCTCGCCGAGAAGGCGGGGATCGACCGCGATCGGATCGTCGTCGACCCCGGCCTCGGCTTCGGGAAGTCCGCCGCCGAGAGCTTCGAGTTGCTCGACCGGATCGACGAGTTCGCGGCGCTTGGCTGTCCCGTCCTCGTCGGCCACTCCCACAAGTCGATGTTCGAGCGCGTCGGCTGTGGCCCCGACGAGCGCCTCGCGCCGACGGTCGCCGCCAGCGCGCTCGCGGCCGACCGCGGCGCCGACCTCGTCCGCGTCCACGACGTCCCCGAGAACGTCGCGGCCGTCAAGACCGCGCTCGCGGCGGCGAACCCCGACGCGCTCGACGACGACGGCGCGTTCGTCGACGGCTGACCGCAGAATCGAGCGTCGGAGGCCCGTCGAGTCCGTTCGTGATCGAAATCGATCACCGAGCGACGGGAACGGTCGCGACGGAACGTATTTATCCGCCGCGGGCCACCCGTGACGTGACATGGCAGACGGAGAGTTCGGCGGCTACGGCGGCCGCCACGTTCCCGACCCGCTCCGCGAACCGCTCGACGAACTCGCCGCGGCCTACGACGAGGTCCGCGAGACCGACGCGTTCCGCGAGGAGTTTCGCGCCCTCCTAGAGGAGTTCACCGGCCGACCGACCCCCCTCTACCACGCCCGCAACCTGAGCGAGCGCTACGGCGCCGACATCTACCTCAAGCGCGAGGACCTGCTCCACGGCGGCGCCCACAAGATCAACAACGCGCTCGGCCAGGGGCTGCTGGCGAAACACGCCGGCCGCGAGCGGCTGATCGCCGAGACCGGCGCCGGCCAGCACGGCGTCGCGACCGCGATGGTCGGCGCGCTGCTGGGGCTGGAGACGGAGATTTACATGGGGAAAAAAGACGCCGAGCGACAGGCGATGAACGTCTTCCGCATGCGGCTGCTGGGCGCCGAGGTCAACGAGGTGACCCGCGGCGGCGCGGGCCTCGCCGACGCCGTCGACGTCGCCCTCGAGGACTTCGCCGAGAACGTCGCCGACACCCACTACCTCGTCGGCAGCGCCGTCGGCCCCGACCCGTTCCCGCGAATGGTCCGGGACTTCCAGTCGGTCATCGGCGAGGAGGCCCGCGAGCAGTTCCGCGAGCGGACGGGGGCGCTGCCCGACGCCGCCGTCGCCTGCGTCGGCGGCGGCTCGAACGCCATCGGGCTCTTCCACGCCTTCCGCGACGACGAGGTCGCATTCTACGGCGCCGAGGGCGGCGGCGAGGGCCCCGACTCGACGCGCCACGCGGCGCCGCTCGCGAGCGGGACCGACGACGTGCTCCACGGGATGAAGACGCGCGTCCTCGGCGACGACGTCGAGGTCCACTCGGTGTCGGCGGGGCTGGACTACCCCGGCGTCGGCCCCGAGCACGCCATGTTCCGCGCGGTCGGCCGCTGCGAGTACACCGCGGTCACCGACGACGAGGCGCTGGCGGCGTTCCGCGAGTTGAGCGAAACGGAGGGGATCATCCCGGCGCTGGAGTCCAGCCACGCGGTCGCGCGGGCGATCCAACTCGCCGAGGAGGGCGCCCACGACTCGCTCCTCGTCAACCTCTCCGGGCGCGGCGACAAGGACATGGAGACCGCGGCGGCGAAGTTCGATCTAGAATAACCCGCGGTCCTCTCGCAGGTCGCGGTACGCATCGAGGTAGCGCTCGCCGACCGCCTCGTGGTCGAACTCCGCGAAGCGTTCGTCGTAGTCGCGGTGTTCGAGGTCGCGGGCTTCGAGCAGGACGTCGGCGAGTTCCTCCTCGCTCGTCGTCCGGAACCCCCGCTCGCACCCCTCGAGGAGTTCGTGGGCACAGGAGTCGGTGTGGTACTCGACGACGCCGACACAGCCGGCGGCGAGCGCCCACAGCATCTCGGTCGGGAAGACGCAGTGCTGGGCCGTCTGGGCGAAGACGTGCGCGCCGCGGTAGGCGGCGATGCGTTCGTCGAGCGAGGCGTCGCCGGCGAACTCGACCCGGTCGTCGATCCGGAGGTCGCCCGCTAGCTCCTCGTAGGCGTCGCGCTCGGGACCGTCGCCGAGCACCCTCGCGCGCCACTCGCGGTCGCGTAGCTCCGCGAGCGCCAGCAGGAGACTTTCGAGGTTCGCCCCCGCGTCGAGCCGACGGGCGTAGACCACGTCGACCTCCTCGCCGGGGTCGGTCTCGCGGACCCGCTCGACGTCGACGCCGTTGGGGACGACGTCGACCGCGTTCCCGTCCGCGCCGAGTTCGCGGACCTTCCGCCGGACGAGTTCCGACGGGGTGACGATCCGGTCGGACGCGCGGGCCGCGAGGCAGCGCCGCCGGCCGCCCTCGACGCCGCCGTCGCCGTACCACTCGACGAGCAGCGGCGCGCGCGAGAGCGTCGCCCCCGAGCGCGCCGCGAGCACCTGTCCCGGGGGATTCGCGCCCGCGTGGACGACGTCCGGGTTCGTCGCGCGCAGCGCGACCGGCAGGCGCAACAGGAACGACTCGCAGGCGTCGAGACCGACCGAGACGCCGTGGTAGGTGATCCCGTCGCGTTCGAGTCGCCCCGCCTCGTCGGCCCAGAACTGCGCGCAGAAGACGTGAACGTCGTGCCCGCGGTCCCGAAGGAGTTCCACGACGGACCGAAACCGTTCGTTCGTCTCGCTCGCGCGGTGGTGGACCGTCTCGAACGAGACGAACGCGATGCGCATATGCGGGCGAAACGTAGTCGCGGAATAAAAAGTCACTTCTTTCGTCGTCTCGCGGCGCCACGGGACCGTTCCCGGCCGTTCGCGACCGAATTTCGGACTCGCGGTCGCGGTCGCGGACGTCGCGGTCAGTCGGCTTCCTCGCCCGTCTCGACCGTCTGGGACTGTGCCACCTCGACGTTCTGGTGCTGTTTCACCTCGGCGTCCTCGGGCGCGTCGGCCTCGACGGTCTGTGTCTGGCTCACCTCGACGGTCTGGATCTGCTCGACTTCGAGTTTCCCGTCTTTCTTCTCGTCGTCCGTCCCGTCGTCGCCCTTCTTGTCGTCTTTCTTCGGCTGGTCTTTCTTCGGGGCCCGGTCTTTCTTTTTCTCCTCGACCTGTCGGTCCTTCTTCTCCTCGTCTTTCTTCTCCTCGACTTGCCGATCCTTCTTCTTCTCGTCCTTCTTCTCAGCCGTATCCTTCTTCTCGTCCTTGCGATCCTTCTGTTCGACTTGTCGGTCCTTCTTCTCAGCCGTATCCTTCTTCTCGTCCTTGCGATCCTTCTGTTCGACTTGCCGGTCTTCCTTCTCGTCTTTCCGCTCGACGGTCTTCTCGACCGCTTCGTCTTCTTTCTCGACTTTCCTGTCGCCGTCTTTCTTCTCCACTCGGTCGACCGTCTCTTTCGCGGGCTTCTCGGTCGTCTCGACGTCGATTTTCGTCTCCGTCACCACCTTCCGGTCGGGCTTCTCGACCTGCTTCGCGCCGTCGGCGGCGAAACACGCGCCGGCGAGCACGAGAACCTGCGCGTCCGCCTTCGTCGTCGCCGCTGACGTGACGACGGCCAGAGGAGCCGCGTCCGCGTCGGCCGCGCCGTCGATCGACCCCGACCACGCGTCGCCGCCGACGTCGAGGAACGTCACCGGGACGTCCGCGCCGCCGCCGTCGGCCGCTCCCGCGCCGCGGTCGAGCGACCGGGCGGTCGCGCCGTCGAAGACACACTGGACCCGCTCCCCGTCGGCCTCCGCGGCGACGACGAGGTCCTGCACGCCGTCGCCGTCGACGTCGGCGAGGAGCCAGCCGTCGCCGACCTCGCCGTCGAGAGTCAGGTCGGCCCGCGAGGCGTCGAGGTCGCCGGCGTCCGACGGGCCGGTGAACAGGTGTATCGAGTCGACCTGCGTCGGCTCGACGTGGTCGATCGGGACGTCGCGTTCGGCCGTCGAGTCGGCGTGGTCGGACGCCGCCGCGACGCCGGCGACGCCGACCGTCAGGCTGAGGGCCGTCAGTACGGTGACGAGGACGGTCAGCCACGGCCGTCCGCGGTTCGACGTTCGATTCCCGCTCGGAGAATTCGCCGGTCGTATCATAGCGTTCGTCGCTATTCGCGGCGGGAGTCGGGCTTTGTTATGCGCGCTGGACAGGGCGGCAATTATCCGTCGATTACCCTTCGTTTCCGTCCACACGCCACGAGCGGGAAGGGAGTTCGACCAAGTGACGGTTGATCGATCGTTCGAACGGTTCGAATCGGGGTTCGGACCGTTTCGAGGGCGGGACCGCGCCCGGAAATCGACCGCTACGGGAACCGGAGGTACGAGAGGTGCCAAAGCGATTTATGGTGTCGATTCGAGAGGGGTAGCGTATGAGAACGTACAGCATCGAGCGCTATCTCAACGTCCGCAGCGCCTACGGGGCCTCGTTCGGTCCCGAGGGCGAGCGGCTCTCGTTTCTGATGGACACCACGGGCGTCCCGCAGGTCTGGACGCTCGACGGGCCCCGCGCGTGGCCCGAGCAGCGCACCTTCTCCGACGAGCGGGTCACCTTCGCCTCCTGGTCGCCCGAGCGGCCCGAACTGGTCTTCGGGATGGACGAGGGCGGCAACGAGCGCGCCCAGTTGTTCCGCCTCGACGCGGAGACGGGCGTCATCGAGGACCTGACGGCGATGCCCGACGCGAAACACCGCTGGGGCGGGTGGAGCCACGACGGCGAGCGGTTCGCGTTCACCTCCAACCGGCGCGACGAGGCCGTCTTCGACGTCTACGTGCAGGGCCGGGACGAGACCGGCGACGCGGCCGAACTGATCCACGAGGGCGACGGCTGGCTCACCGTCGCCGGCTGGAGCCCCGACGACGGCCGGCTGCTCGTCTCGCAGGCGTACTCGAACTTCGATCAGGATCTCTACGTCCTCGACGTCGAGACCGGGGACCTCGACCACCTCACGCCCCACGAGGGCGACGTCCGCTACGGGAGCCCGTCGTGGGCACCCGACGGCGAGGGACTCTACCTCGTCACCGACGAGAGCACGGACACGCTCTCCCTCGCGTACCTCGACCTCGACACGCGCGAGATCGAGACGGTCGCCGACGGAGAGGGGTGGAACGTCGACGGAATCGCACTCGACGACGAGACCGGCCGGTTCGTCTACTCGCGCAACGTCGAGGGCTACACGGAACTCACGGTCGGCGCGTTCGACGACGACGAGCCGACGGCGTTCGAGACCTTCCCGAAGCCGGACCTCCCCGGCGGCGTCTCCGGCGGCGTGAGCTTCGGCCCCGATGCCGAACGGTTCGCGCTCTCGACGACCGGCGACACGGTCAACACGAACGTCTTCGTCGTCGACGTCGAGGAACTACGTTCCTCGGGCGGTGCGACGCAGTCACACGACGTCGAGACCGGCGCGGTCGAGCGGTGGACCGCCGCGCCGACGGCCGGCATCCCGCCCGAGACCTTCCGCGAGTCCGACCTCGTCCACGTCGAGAGCTTCGACGGGCTGGAGGTGCCGGGCTTTCTCGCGCTGCCCGAGGGAGACGAGGACGGCGGGGACGACACCGAGGGCGACGGCGCGCCCGTCGTCGTCGACATCCACGGCGGCCCCGAGAGCCAGCGCCGGCCGTCGTTCTCCAGCGTCAAGCAGTACTTCCTGGACCGCGGCTACGCCTACTTCGAGCCCAACGTCCGCGGCTCGTCGGGCTACGGGAGCGAGTACGCGAGCCTCGACGACGTCGAGAACCGGATGGACTCGGTCGCCGACGTCGCCGCCTGCGTCGAGTGGCTCGGCGACCACCCCGCGATCGATCCCGACCGCGTCGTCGCCATGGGCGGCTCCTACGGCGGGTTCATGGTGCTCGCCTCGCTCACCGAGTACCCCGAGCTGTGGGCCGCGGGCGTCGACGTCGTCGGCATCGCCAACTTCGTCACCTTCCTCGAGAACACGGGCGACTGGCGTCGCGCGCTCCGGGAGGCGGAGTACGGCTCGCTGGAGGACGACCGCGAGTTCCTCGAGTCCATCTCGCCGATCAACAACGTCGACCGCATCGAGGCACCGCTGTTCGTCCTCCACGGCGAGAACGACCCCCGCGTCCCCGTCGGCGAGGCCGAACAGATCGTCGAGGAGGCCCGCGAGCGGGGCGTACCGGTGCGCAAACTGCTCTTCGAGGACGAGGGCCACGGCTTCTCGAAGCTGGAGAACCGCATCGAGGCCTACTCCGAAATCGCCGCCTTCCTCGACGAACACGTCTGACCGGGTCCGGGACGGACCGCGCTCAGCCGATGACGCCCGTCTTCGTCGCCACCTCGCGGGCGGCGCGTTCGTTCATGCCGTCGCCGAGGATCGTGTAGCGGTCGCGGATCTCGTGGCAGGTCGAGAGCGACTCGACGACGGTCTCGTCGTCGATGCCGAGTTCCGCGGCGGTCGTCGGCGCGTCGAGGCTGGCGAGGGCGTCGCGGATGTCCCGCCAGATGCCGCGCTCGCCGCCGTGGAGGTAGGCGGTCATGATCGCGCCGACGCCGACCTGGTGGCCGTGTAGCGCCGCTCCCGGCGCCAGCCGGTCGAGTTGGTGCGAGAAGAGGTGCTCGGCGCCGCTGGCCGGCCGCGAGGAGTTGGCGATGCTCATCGCGACGCCCGAGGACATGAGCGCCTTCGTGACGACCCACGCGGACTCCTCGAGTCCCGGTCGGATGAGGTCGGCGTTGTCGACGAGAATCTCGGCGGTCATCTCCGAGAGCGCGGCGGCGTACTCGGAGTACTCGGCGTTTTTCAGCCGGCGGGCCAGCCGCCAGTCCATCACGGCGGTGTAGTTCGAGATGATGTCCGCACAGCCGGCGGTCGTCAGCTCCCAGGGGGCGTTCGCGAGGATTTCGGTGTCGGCGACGACCGCGAGCGGCGGCTCGGCCGCGACGCTGTGGCGGGTGTCGCCCTCGGGGACGGAGCCGCGGTTGCTGACGATGCCGTCGTGGCTCGCCGCGGTCGGCACCGAGAGAAAGCCCATATCGAGGTGGTCGCTCGCCATCTTCGCGATGTCGATGGCCTTCCCGCCGCCGATGCCGACGAGGTAGGAGGCCCCCTCGGCCTCGGCCGTCTCGATGACCTCCTCGACGGCGCCGAACGTCGCCTCCTCGACGGTGACCAGCGTGGGGTCGAGCCCCGCGGCCTCGAAGTCGGCGGCGATCGGGTCGGCGGCGACCTCCCGTGGCGTCGGACTCGTGACGAACAGCGGTCGTCCCTGCAGGTGGAGGTCGTCGACCACGTCGACGGTTTGCGAGCGGACGCCGTGGCCGACGACGACGTTTCGCGGCAGACGGATCCACGTCGACTTCTCGAACATATCGTCACCCAGGCGGACGGGATATAAAGCCGTTCCCGTACCCGGTGGCCGACGCCCGCGACCGCCGGTTCCGGGCGACCGGACCGTCACGACGCGGGAATCGGGTCGCGTCTTCGGACGTGAACCCGCGGTCAGACCGTGTCGAGGATTCCGAGCACCCGTTCTTCGGCCTCGCGGCCGGGGTCGTGCTCGCTCCCGTCGCGGTCGCTCTCGACGTGTTCCTCGACGGTCGCTTCCATCGCCTCGTCGAGCGGCGTCGACTCCCAGCCGAGGGCGGCGAGTTTCGCCGTCGAGAGGACGTGCGGGTAGTCCCGGTAGAGGACGTAGTCGTCGGGCGAGAGGGCGCCGGCCCCGAGTTCGCGCGGGCCGGCGTGGACGACCTCGACGTCGGTCGCTCCCGGTTCGCTCCGCTCACCGCTCTCGTTCTCCGTGGCGCGTGGCGTCACGCGGTCGAGCGCGTCCGCGATCAGTTCGACCATCTCGTCGAGGGTGACGAGTCGTCGGTCGCCGACGTTGTAGGCCTCGCCGGGGTCGCCCCGTTCGGCGACGACCCGGAGCGCGCTGGCGACGTCCGCGACGTAGGCGCGGTGCCAGACGTTGGTGCCGTCCCCGGGGACGATCACGCGGTCGTAGTTGCGGACGCGGTCGATCCAGAAGTCGAGGCGTTCGGTGTAGTCGTACGGGCCGTAGACGATACAGGGGCGGACGGCCATCGCGTTCACGCCGCGGTCGGCGGCCGCGAAGACCGCGCGGTCGCCCTCCGCCTTCCGGTTGCCGTAGGTCGCCCCGGAGTCGTCGGTCGCCTGCTCCGTGCTGCAGGGGCGCAGCGGCGTCTCGCCCTCGCGTTTGGGGATCTCCTCGCGGCCGTAGGCGTCGCCGCTCGAAACGTAGACGTACGCCTCGCAGTCGGCGAATATCTCGGTCGCGGCGCGGACGTCCTTCGGGTAGTAGGCGACGCAGTCGAAGACGGCGTCGGGGTCGACCGCCTCGGCGGCGGCTTCCAGCGCCGAGTCGTTCGTCCGGTCGCCCTCGTGGCGGTCGACGCGGTCGTCGTCCGCGAACGGATCGTCGTGGTTTCCGCGGTTGAAGATCGTCACGTCGTAGTCGTGGTCGAGGAGTTCGGAGACCAGGTGGCGGCCGATGAATCGGGTGCCGCCGACGACGAGTGCGCTGTCCATACTCGCACCTCGCCCGTCCACCCCAAAACGGTGACGAACACGGCGAGGGAAACGGGCCGACGGCGGGGTGGGGGTTCTTTTTCGTCGCCCGTGGTAGGGCGCCCCGCCATGACGCGACCAGCCCGGGCCGATCGCGGCGCCGGACGGTACCGACGCTGTGACTACTGCGGCTACACGCTCCCGACCGAACCCCACCGGGGCGAGCGGGGGCTGTTCTGCTCGACGCACTGTCTCGAAGCCGGCGAACCGAACGAAGACGAGGGAAGCGACGAGGCCCCGGAGAGCGTCCTCGAACACGACGCCTACAAGCGCTTCGCCACCGGCGTCGAGCCGCTCGACGCGCTCGCGCCGAACGGCCTCCCGGCGGACGCGCTGGTCTTGCTCTCCGGCGAGGAGGGGACCCGCCGGGCGGAGCTATCGACCGAACTCGTCTGGCGCGCCCTCGAACGCGGGGAACGGGCCGTCCTCGTCGCCGCCGCCGACCCGCCGGTGGCCGCCCTCGAACGGTTCTTCGCGGCCGACTGGAACGTCCTGCCGGCGCTGGAGGACGACCGGCTTCGCGTCCTCGACTGCTTCACCGGTCGACTCGACGACCGCGAGGGCTACCTCGCGAGCCGAAACGAGTGGGGGCAGTTCGTGGCCGACGTCGCGGGCGACGGGATCGTCGAGGTGAGCGACCCCGACGACGGCCGCGAGGTGGCGGACGCGCTCGTCCGGACCCTCGACGACCTCGAGATGACCGAGACGGGGCTGGTCGCGGTCGACTCGCTCGACGCGCTGCTCCGCGACGGGTCGGTTCGCGACGTCCTCGCGGAGGTCCGCGCGACGGTCTGCAAGGCGCGGTACGTCCCGGTCGCCGCGGGCGCGACCGCCGGCGGCGACGCGGCGGCCCGCGTCGGCGAGTACGCGTTCGACGCGGTCGTCGACCTGCGGCTGACCGACCGCCTCGCGCCGGAGGCGCGGCTCAAACGCCTCGGGATCAGGAAGCTGACCGGCGCGAGCCACCGGCCCCGCTGGCTCGCCTACGAGTACGCGCCCGAGCGGGGGCTGTTCTCGTTCGACCCGGAGACGGAGACCGAGCGCGTCTACGACATCGTCGGCCCCGGCCGGCCCGTCGACGCCCGCTGACCGCCCGCCGGCGACCATGCAGGCCCACGCTCCGGTTTTATTCCCGCGTCGGGCGTAGCCGTGACGCTGTAGCGGCGCCGAGCGACTGCTCCGACGTCGACCACCACACACCACCATGAACGACCGACACGACAGCGACCGACGGGACCGAGACCGTCGGCACCGACGGGAGGCGGAGGGCGGAACGAACGACCGCCACCGGGGCGGCCGCGACCGGCCCGAGGGCAAGCGCGGCTGGCTACACGGCCTGTTCGACCGCGGCGAGGACCGCGACGAGGGTCGCTCCGGCCGGCGGCGACGGGGCGGCGGCGAGTTCCACCGCGAGGAGACGCCCTACGGCCAGCCCGGCTGGAGCGAGCCACCGGACGAGCGCTACGAGCGAGAGCGGTGGCCGGAGGAGCAGCGAGGGGGCGAAGGCCCGTACGAGCGAGGCGGGTGGGAAAGCCACCGAGAGGAGCGAGCGGAGCGAGGCGGCGGAGGCGGCGACCACCGCGGCCGACGGGAGTACGAGGGTCGCGAGCGGGGGCGTGGCCAGCGGTCCCAGCAGGACCTCCGCTACGGCGGCGAGAGCCGGCGACGGGCGTCCGAGCGCGAGTCCGGGGGCCGCCGCGAGCGGGGCGGCGGCCGGTCGGGCCGACGCGAGGGGAGTCGCCGCGGCCGCCACGAGGACCGCGGCGAGGAGCGCCACGAGGGCCGTGACCGTGACCGCCGCGAGCGGCGGGCCGCCCGCGAGTTCGGCCAGGGGAGCCAGCAGCGACGCGCCGGCCGGCGGGCGGGCGGCGAGTTCGGTCAGGGCAGCCAGCAGCGGCGAGGCGACCGGCGCACCGACGAGCGCCGCGGCCGGGGCACCGACGAGTGGGGTCGCCGCGGCGACCGCGAGTTCGGCGAGGACCGCGGCCGGACCGAGCGGCGGCCGGACCGCGACGTCGACGAGGGGCGCGGCCGGCGACGCGAGGGCGGACACGACATGCAGGGCGGCGGCTTCGACCGCTCGCGGTCGGCCCGCACCGGCCTCCAGTCCGAACGTCCGCGCGACGAGGGCGGCGACTGGGCCGAGGGCGAAAGCGAGAGCGAGGGCGGCCGCGCCGGACGCGGCGTCGGCGAGGGGCGCTCGCGCGACCGGGACCGGAACCGCGACGAGGACGTGAGCAACCGGCGCCACGTCCACGACCGGGACGAGGACCGGCAGTAGCGCCCGCCGACCCCGAACCGCCGCCGTTTTTGCGCCGCGGGCTTCGACACGTCGTCATGAGCGACGGCGGCACCTACGTGCTCGCGATCGAACTCGCCGAAGACGCGACCGTCGAGGTCGGCGCGCTGGGCGAGCGCGCGTTCGCCCGCGGGACGTACGCCTACGTGGGGTCGGCGTTCGGCCCCGGCGGCTTCTCGCGCGTCGACAGGCACCGCGAACTCGCCCGCGGCGAGCGCGACGCGCGCCACTGGCACGTCGACTACCTGCTCGGCGCGCCCGAGGCGACGCTCGCGCACGCCGTCCTGTTCCCCGACGAGGACCGCGAGTGCGACCTCGCGGCGACGCTGCCCGGCGATCCAGTTCCGGACTTCGGCGCCTCCGACTGCGACTGCGAGGCGCACCTGCTCGCCGCGCCCGGGACCGCGGCGCTGCTCGCGGCGCTGGAGGAGGTCGGCGGCCGGGTCGACGACTCGGTCGATCCGGTCGGCTAGAAGGAGCGGCCGGTCAGTCGTCGCCGGCGACGTAGCCCGCGGACTCCCCGCCGGCGACCGGTTCGGGCGTCCCCGGCAGTTCCGCGCGGACGTCCCGCCGGCCGTCCTCGGTGATCGCGCGGCGGTAGGCGTCGGGCATCACCTTCACGAACGAGTCGAGGGCGGCCTCCCAGTTTTCCAGCAGCGCGCGGCCGCGCTCGCTGCCGGTGTAGGCGACGTGGTTCTCGACGAGGCGACGCAGCATCGTCTCGTCGGCCTCGTCGAGGTCCTCGTAGAGGGTGACCATCCCGGTGTTGGCCTTCCGTTCGAACTCGCCCTCCGCGACGACGGCTGTGCCGTCTTCGTCGCGTCGTTCCGGCGGAACGACGCGGCCATCGAACACGTAGGCGACGCCGCCGGACATCCCGGCCGCGAAGTTCTTCCCGGTGTCGCCGAGGACGGCGACGACGCCCCCGGTCATGTACTCGCAGCCGTGGTCGCCGACGCCCTCGACGACGGCCTTCGCACCCGAGTTGCGGACGGCGAAGCGCTCGCCGGCGACGCCGTTGACGTACAACTGGCCGCCGGTCGCGCCGTAGAGAGCGACGTTGCCGATGGCGACGTTCTCGGTCGGGTCGTAGGCGGCCGTCTCGGGGGTGCGGATCGTCACCTTGCCGCCCGAGAGTCCCTTGCCGACGTAGTCGTTGGCCACGCCCTCCAGGTGCAACGAGACGCCGCCCGCGAGGAACGCGCCGAAACTCTGGCCGGCGGTTCCCTCCAGATCGACGGTGATCGCGTCCTCGGGGAGGCCGGACTCGCCGTAGCGGCGCGTCACCCGGTTCGAGAGCATCGCGCCGACCGCGCGGTCGACGTTGGAGACGTCGGCGGCCAGCGAGACGGGCCGTCCCTCCTCGATCGCCTCGCGCGCGGCGTCGATCAGGTCGCGGTCGAGTTGCGAGTCGAGTTCGTGGTCCTGCTCGCGGACCTTGTAGCGGACGTCGCCGTCGGGTTCTGCGAGGACCGCCGAGAGGTCGACCCGGCGAGCCTTCGGGTGGTCGACGGCCTCGCGCTGGGAGAGGACGTCGACGCGGCCGATCATCTCCTCGACCGTGCGGAATCCGAGGTCGGCCATGATCTCGCGCAGTTCCTGCGCGATGAACGTCATGTAGTTGATGACGTGCTCGGGTTCGCCGGGGAACCGCTTGCGGAGGTCCTCGCGCTGGGTGGCGACGCCGACGGGGCAGGTGTTCTTGTGACACTGCCGGGCCATCACGCAGCCCTCGGCGACCAGCGAGGCGGTGCCGAAGACGTACTCCTCGGCGCCCAGCAGGGCGGCGACCGCGACGTCGCGGCCGGTCTTCATCCCGCCGTCGGCGGAGACGCGGATGCGGTCGCGCAGGCCGGTCGCACAGAGCATCTGGTTGGCCTCCGCGAGGCCGAGTTCCCACGGGAGGCCGGCGCTCTTGATCGACGTGCGCGGCGAGGCGCCGGTGCCGCCGTCGTGGCCGGAGATGTGGACCACGTCGGCGTTTGCCTTCGCGACGCCGGCGGCGATGGTGCCGATGCCGGCCTCGGAGACCAGTTTGACGTTGATGTCGGCCTCCTCGTTGGCGGCCTTGAGGTCGAAGATCAGCTGTTTCAGGTCCTCGATCGAGTAGATGTCGTGCAGCGGCGGCGGCGAGATGAGGCCGACGCCGGGGGTGGACTTGCGGACGTGGGCGATCATCTCGTTGACCTTCTCGCCGGGGAGGTGGCCGCCCTCGCCGGGCTTCGAGCCCTGTGCCATCTTGATCTGCAACTCGTCGGCGTTCGAGAGGTAGGTGCTCGTGACGCCGAACCGGCCCGAGGCGACCTGCTTGACGTTGCACTCCCGCTCGGTGCCGAAGCGCTCGGGCGGTTCGCCGCCCTCGCCCGAATTGCTCTTGCCGCCGATGCGGTTCATCGCGATCGAGTTGTTCTCGTGGGCCTCCGGCGAGAGCGAGCCCAGCGACATCGCCGCCGTCGAGAACCG
Organism: Salinilacihabitans rarus; assembly: GCF_024296665.1. Lineage (NCBI taxonomy): Archaea > Methanobacteriati > Methanobacteriota > Halobacteria > Halobacteriales > Natrialbaceae > Salinilacihabitans > Salinilacihabitans rarus. The sequence goes on from NZ_CP100762.1 coordinate 1,890,382, forward strand.
CCGGACGATCTCGGAGACGGGTTCGACCTCCTCGATCGGGACGGGGTCGCGGTCGGAGTCGAACTCGAGGAGGCCACGCAGGGTCTGCAGGGTCGTCCCCTGTTCGTTGATCTGTGCGGCGAACTCCTCGTAGCGCTCGTAGTCGCCCGAGCGGACGGCCTGCTGGAGCGTCCCCACGGTCTGGGGGTTCCACTGGTGGTGGATGCCGCCCGACCGGTGCTCGAACTCGCCTTGCCGGTCGAGGCTCGCCTCGTCGTCGCCGAACGCGGCGTCGTGGCGCTCCCGGACGTCGGCCTCGATCTCCGCGAGGCCGATCCCCTCGGTGCGGTTCTCGGTCCCCTCGAAGTACTCGTCGACCACGTCGGAGTCGAGCCCCACGGCCTCGAAGATCTGGGCGCCGCGGTAGCTCTCGACCGTCGAGATGCCCATCTTCGCCATCGTCTTCAGCAGGCCGTCCTCGACGGCGTCGACGTAGGCGTCGATGGCGGCCTCGACGTCGGCCCCGTCGGGACCGGCCGTGAGGTCCTCGATCGTCCGGTAGGCGAGGTACGGGTTGACCGCGCCCGCGCCGTAGCCGATCAGCGTCGCGAAGTGGTGGACCGTCCGCGGGTCGGCGGACTCGACGACGAGGCCGGCGTGGTTGCGAAGCCCGTTGCGCACGAGGTGGTGGTGGACCGCGCCGGTCGCGAGCAGGCTCGGGATCGCCAGTCGGCCGGCGTCGACGCCGCGGTCCGAGAGGAGCACGACGTCGTGGCCGGCCTCGATCGCCGCGACGGCGTCCGCGCGGACGCGTTCGATCGCGGCTTCGAGGTCCTCGCCGGCGGGCGCGTCCGTCGGCTCGTAGGTGATATCGACGGTCGCGGCCGTGACGCCGTTGGCGTCGCACTCGCGGATCGCTTCGAGTTCGGCGTCGGTGAGGATCGGCGAGTCGAGAACCATCTGGCGGGCGTGTTCGGGCGACTCGTCGAGCAAGTTGCGCTGGAAGCCCAGCCGGGATTCGAGGGAGGTCACGAGGTCCTCGCGGATGTAGTCGAGCGGCGGGTTGGTGACCTGTGCGAACAGTTGCTTGAAATACGAGAACAGCGGCCGGTTGAACTCGGTGAGCACGGAGAGGGGCGTGTCGTCGCCCATCGAGCCGACCGGGTCCTTGCCCTTCCGGGCCATCGGCTCGATCAGGTTCTCGAGTTCGTCGTAGGTGTAGCCGAAGGCGGCCTGCTGGTCGCGCAGGGCCGACGCCGGGTGCCGGGGCGCGACGTCGTCGGTCGGCGCGATATCGGCCAGCCGGACCTGTTCGCGGGCGACCCACTCACCGTAGCGGTCGTCGACGAGGTCGGCGAAGACCTCCTCGTCGGGGACGACCCGGCCCTCGGTCGGGTCGGCGAGGAAGAGCTGTCCCGGCTGGAGGCGGCCGCGCTCCTCGACCTCCTCCGGCGGGGTTTCGAGCGCGCCGGCCTCGCTGGCCACGATCAGGCGGTCGTCCGTCGTGACCTCGTACCGGCACGGGCGCAGGCCGTTGCGGTCGAGGACGGCGCCGACGCGCTCGCCGTCGGTCGCGGCGACGAGCGCGGGGCCGTCCCACGGCTCGACGAGCGAGGCGTGGAAGTCGTAGAAGTCGCGACGCTCCGGGGGCATCTCCTCGTCGCTGCGCCACGCCTCGGGGACGAGCATCCGCAGGGCGTGGGCGAGGTCGCGGCCGTCCTGCAGGAGGAGTTCGAGCGCGTTGTCGACGCTCGCGGTGTCGGACTGGTCGGGGTCGTCGATGATCGGCTTGACCGCCTCGATCGCTCGCGGGCGCTGCCCGCTCGCGTCGTCCGTGGAACGTGGTTCCACGCAGTCCTCCAAGACCTCGCTCTCGATGTCCGTCTCGCGGGCGCGCATCCAGTTGACGTTCCCCCGGATGGTGTTGAACTCGCCGTTGTGGACGACGTTGCGGTAGGGGTGGGCGAGGTGCCACGCGCCGAGCGTGTTCGTCGAGAACCGCTCGTGGACCATCACGAACGTCGACTCGACCCGCTCGTCGGTCAGGTCGGGGTAGTAGGCGGGGAGCTGTTCGCCCTTGAGCAGCCCCTTGTAGACCACGGTCTTCGAGGACAGCGAGCAGACGTAGAAGCGGTCGGCGCCGTCGATATCGCCGTCGTCGACGGCGTTCTCGAGGGCGCGGCGCGCGACGTAGAGCGCGCGGTCGAAGGCGTCGCCGGAGCGGTCGTCCGCGGGGGCGACGAAGACCTGCCACACGTCGGGTTCGGAGTCGAGCGCCGTCTCGCCGAGGTCGTCGCCGTCCGTCGGGACGTCACGCCACGCGACGACGTCGAGGTCGTAGTCGGCGAGCGTCTCCTCCGTGAGGTCCATCAGGGCCGCCCGCGTCTCGTCGTCGTGCGGGAAGAAGACCGTGCCGGCGGCGTACGTCTCCGGCAGCGCGACGTCGAGGACGTCACGGAAGAAGGCGTCGGGCGTCCGGAGGACGATGCCGGCGCCGTCGCCGGTGTTCGTCTCCGCACCGGTCGTGCCGCGGTGTTCGAGGTTGACGAGCAGTTCGAGGCCGTCGGCGACGACGTCGTGGCCGCCCTCGCCGCCGAGGTCCATGACGACGCCGACGCCGCAGTTCGACCGCGCGTCCGCCGGGTCGGCGAGCCCCCGCTGAGGCTCGGCGGAGCCGACGATACGTGGCTGTGTCATACCACGACGATGCACAAACGGAGATAAGAGGCTACCCCATAATGGCTAAGTGTATTATATACACATATAATTCACCTTAAGGTGCGTGCGCGGCGACGCGGACGCTCGTCGACGAACGGTTCGGCGCGAAAGGTGTCAGAGGCACGTAGTGTTCATCGGGAAATGAACACCACGGATATAGAGGGACACTCCAGAAGTATGCTCTGTGTGGCTAAACGATTAGGTTCGGTACGGGAGGACGTGACGAGGTTGCCCGGCCGGCGACGCGAGCGGGCCGGGGCGAGGCCGTCGCCTCAGTAGGACTTCGCGAAGTAGGCGATCTCGTCGGCGGGGTCGCCACAGACGCCACACTCGGCGTCGTCCTCGGGAGTCGTCGGCTCCCCGGCGGTGGTCCCGCCCTGATCCTCGAGCGGTTGCATGACGATCTCGGCGGCGATCTTCTCCTTGATGGCCTCCTCGCAGGCCTCGTCGCCACACCACGGCGTCTTCACGTAGCCGCCGTGCTTGCCGATCGTCCCGAGGATCTCCTCGGGGCTGTGGGCCTCCCGGACGTTCTCCTCGAGGTTCTCCTTCGCCGCGTCGTAGAGTTCGTCGTAGATCGTCTCGAGGTGCTCGTCGACCGTCCCGACGATGTCCGCGCGGTCCGCGACGGCCCGCTCGCCGTCCGGGCGGTGGACGAGGGTGGCCTCCCCGTCGTCGACCTCGTTGGGACCGATCTCGATCCGGAGAGGGACGCCGTGGAGTTCGTGTTCGTTGAACTTGAAGCCGGGGTTGCGCTCGTCGCGGTCGTCGAGTTCGACGCGGACGCCGGCGTCTTCGAGGTCGGCGGCGATCCCCTCGGCGTACTCGAGGACCGTCTCCTTGGTGTCCTCCTGCCAGATGGGGACGACGGCGACCTGCGTGGGCGCGATCGTCGGGGGGAGCACGAGACCCTGATCGTCCGAGTGGGTCATGATGAGCGCCCCGAGCGCGCGCCAGGAGAGCCCCCACGAGGTGGTGTAGGCGGTGCGCTCCGCCTCGTCCTCGTCGACGAAGGTGATGTCGAACGCCTCCGCGAACGACTGGCCGAGATTGTGGCTGGTGCCGCCTTGCACCGACTTGCCGTCGGGCATCAGACACTCGACGGTCGTCGTCGTGTCCGCCCCGGGGAACTTGTCGTGTTCGGGCTTCTTCCCGCGCAGGACCGGGATGGCGAGTACCTCCTCGTAGACGCGCTCGTACTGGCCGAGGCGGGTCCAGACCTCCTCCCACGCCCCCTCGTCGGTCGCGTGGGCGGTGTGACCCTCCTGCCAGAGGAACTCCTTGGTCCGGAAGAACGGCTTCGTCTCCGTCGCCTCCCAGCGGACGACCGAACACCACTGGTTCAACCGGAGGGGGAGGTCGCGGTGGCTGCGGACCCACTGGGCCATGAAGGGGGCGATGATCGACTCGCTGGTCGGGCGCACCGCGAGGCGTTCCTCCAGTTCGTCGTGACCGCCCTTCGTGACCCACGCCACCTCGGGGTCGAAGCCCTCGACGATGTCCTTCTCCCGTTCGAGGTAGCTCTCGGGGATGAACATCGGGAAGTAGGCGTTCGTGACGCCGGTGTCCTTGAACCAGCCGTCCAGGGCGTCCTGTATCGCCTCCCACAGCGCGTAGCCGCGGGGCTTCGTGACGATGAACCCGCCCATGGGCGCGTAGTCGGCCAGTCCCGCCTTCCGGACGACCTCGGCGTACCACTCGCCGGGCCGGTGCGATTTGGACTCGGTGATGCCGAGTTCCTGACTCTCGTCGCTCATACCTCGAACGACAGCCACGGCGGTCTTAAACGATGCGAAGGTGGGACGGCGTGTGGCACACCGGCGCGGCCGGCGGGAAGGCCGGAAGCGTCCGGCCGCCTCGGCGCGACGGCCAGCGGCCGAGGCGGCTATATAGCGGCCCGAGAGCTACCTATCACCACGGAAAAATAGTTAGATTTCATCAACCACGTTTATTGTACTTCACTATAATTGGTGTGAGCATGGTTGGCACGAACGGTTCGAGACGAGACGTCCTGAAAGCGACGGCGTGTGCCTGCTGTGGCGCGGCGCTCGCCGGCTGTCTGACCGGAAACGACGGTGACGACGGGGGGAGCGGTCCGAGCGAGGACGACTTCCCCGAGTTCAACCCGCTCGACCCCGAGTTCCCGCAACTCACTTCGACGCTGCTCGACCACGGCTTCGAGACCGGTTCGATCGAGGAACTCGACACCTTCGAGGAGCGCGACGAACCCCACTACGGCGACCCGCCGCGGGAGACGCCGGACGACGAGAGCGAGTGGCTCGACCCCGACACGCTCGACTTCGCGATGGTGCCGACCGAAGACCCCGCCGTCTTCGAGGGGGTGCTCGACCCGCTGCTCGAGAACATCGAAAAGGAGACCGGCAAGAACGTCGAGAACAATCCGCTGCAGTCGTACGCGGCCCAGATCGAGGCGATGCGCAACGAGCGCCTGCACGTCGCCGGCTTCTCGACCGGGTCGACGCCGTTCGCGGTCAACAACTCCGGGGCCGTCCCGTTCGGCATTCAGGTCGGCGAGGAGGAGTTCGGCTACCGGCTGTGGGTCATCACGCAGGCCGACAACGACGAGATCACCGAACTCGGGGACATGGCCGGCAAGAACGTCGCCCACACCGACCAGTCGTCGAACTCCGGGCACCTCGCGCCGAACGCGCTGTTCACCGACGCCGGCGTCACCCCGGGCGAGGACTACGAGATCGAGTTCTCCGGCAGCCACGAGAACAGCGCCGCGGGCATCTTCCACGGCGACTACGACGTCGCGCCGATCTGTAGCACCTGCTACGCGCGAGTCGCCGACCGCGGCGACGTCGACCCCACGCAGATCAAGTGCATCTGGGCCAGCGCGCCGTTCCCGACCACCTCGTTCTGTTACCGCTACAACCTCCACCCCGACGTTCAGGAGGGCGTCAGGCGCGCGTTCCTCGACTACGACTACCAGGACACCCAGATCGCCGAGGAGTTCGAGGGCCGCGGGACGTGGGTCGAGATCGACTACGCCACCCACTACCACGATATCCTCGTCAACCACGAGGTCAACGGGGTCGACTACGAGGACGACGACGTCTGACTCGATGCTCAGGATAGTCGACCTCGACAAGACCTACCAGACCGGCGACCGCGCGCTCAAGGGGGCTTCCATGGAGGTTTCGGGCAACGAGGTCGTCGCGATCATCGGCCCGAGCGGCGCCGGCAAGAGCACGCTCGTCCGGTGTATCAACCGCCTCACGGAACCGACCGACGGCGAGGTGTGGCTCGACGACACCGAACTCACGGCGCTGTCGAAGCGACAGCTCCGGAAGACCCGCCGGGACGTCGGGATGATCTTCCAGGAGTACGGTCTCGTCGAGCGCCTGACCGTGATGGAGAACGTCCTCTCGGGACGGCTCGGCTACCTCAGCAACTGGAACGCGTTCCGCCGGAACTTCCCGGCGGAGGACGTCGAGTACGCCTACGAGACGCTCGACCGCGTGGGGCTGGCCGACATGGAGAACAAGCGGGCCGACGAACTCTCGGGCGGCCAGCGCCAGCGCGTCGGCATCGCGCGGGCGGTCGTCCAGCGGCCGAAGATCCTGCTCGCCGACGAGCCGACGTCGAGCCTCGACCCCGACACCTCCCGGGCCGTGATGGACCTCCTGACCGAGATCGCCCGCGAGGAGTCGATCCCGGTGCTCATCAACATCCACGAGGTGGAACTCGCGCTGGAGTACGCAGACCGGGTCGTCGGCCTCCACGACGGCGAGATCGTCTTCGAGGGCGGCCCCGAGGACGTCGACGAGGGCGCGCGGGACGTGATCTACCGTGGCGCCGACGAGGGGGTCGCCCCCGGCGCCGGCGCGGCGGCGAGCGACCCCGACGACGAGGGAGTCGCCCCCGCCGACGGCTCGACCCGGGAGCTATGAGTTCGGGGACCGAGGCCGACCGCGGGCGCGCCGACCACCCCCGCGAGTGGGAGCGGCCGACGGTGTTCTACAACGCCGCGGTGAAGTACGTCGTCTACGCGGCCATCGCGGCGTTCGTCCTGTGGAGCCTCTGGGAGATCCGGATCGGCGTCGACCGGATCCTCTCCGGCGCGGCGGCCGCACTCGACCTGCTCCGCGAGATGTATCCGCCGAACTTCGGGCCGCGCAAGCGCGAACTCATCCTCCGGGGGATGGTCGAGAGCATCGCGATGTCGATCGTCGCGACGGTCGTCGGCGTCGTGGTCAGCATCCCGATCGCCGTGATGGCGGCGGAGAACCTCGTCCCCCGGCCGGTCTACCTCGTGGGCCGGGCGATCGTCTCGGTCTCGCGCGCGCTGCACGAACTCGTGCTGGGGATCCTCGCCGTCGTCGCCGTCGGCATCGGCCCCCTCGCGGGCGTGATCGCGCTCGTGTTCGCCACGCCCGGCTTCTACTCGAAGCTGCTCGCCGAGGACCTGGAGGACATCGACGAGAACCAGCGCGACGCCGTCCGCGCGGTCGGCGGTTCGCCCCTGCAGGTGCTCCTCTACGGCGTCTACCCGCAGGTCGTGCCGCGGATCGCCGGCCTGGCGATCTACCGCTGGGACATCAACATCCGCGCGAGCACGATCATCGGCATCGTCGGCGCCGGCGGCATCGGCATCACGCTGATCAACGCCTTCGACCGTTACGAGTTCGACTTCGCGGTGGCGATCGTCATGGTCATCATCGCCGTCGTCCTGCTCGGCGAGGGCGTAAGCGCCTACACGCGGAGGTGGATACAGTGAGCACCGAATCCGCCGGGGGCGTCCGCGACTGGAGCGCCAGAGGGCGCCGACGACGGCTCGTCCGCTACCTCGCCGGGCTCCTGACGCTCGTCGCGGTCGCCGTCTCGTGGCGCGCACTCGGCGTCCGCTACGAGTACGTCCGGTCCGCCCCCGAATCGGTTCGGGACCTGCTCAACCGGATGTACCCGCCGGACGCCGCCTACGCGAACGAGATCGTCGGCCCGCTGCTGGAGACCGTCAACATCGCGGTCCTCGGGACCGGACTCGCCATCCTGCTGGCGCTGCCGGTCGCGTTCATCGGCGCCGAGAACACCACGCCGAACCGCGCGACGTACGCGCTGGGGAAGTTCCTCATCGTCGCCACGCGGTCGGTGAACGTCATCATCTGGGCGATCCTCTTCGTGATCCTGTTCGGGGCGGGCGCGCTCGCGGGCGTGCTCGCGGTGGGGTTCCGGTCGATCGGCTTCGTCGCCAAACTCGTCTCCGAGGAGATCGAGGAGATCAGCCCGACGCAGGTCGAGGCCGTCCGCGCGACCGGCGCCAGCAGGACCCAGACGCTGCTGTACGGGATCGTCCCACAGGTGAAGCCGGCGTTCGTCGGCGTCTCGGTCTACCGCTGGGACATCAACGTCCGGTCGAGCACGATCATCGGCTTCGTCGGCGCCGGCGGCATCGGCGTCGAACTCCAGAACAGCATCAACTTCCTCGACTGGCACCGCGTGCTGACGATCCTGCTTGCCATCCTCGCGGTCGTCATCGTCAGTGAATTGCTCTCGGCGTACCTACGTTCGAAGGTACGCTAGGCTATGAACTACGACGGCATCCTTCTGGACCTCGACGGAACCATCTACCGGGGTGACGGCCTCGTCCCGGGCGCCACAGCGGCGGTCGAACGCGCCCGCGAGGCCGCGCCCGTCCTGTTCCTGTCGAACAACGCGACGAAGCGACCGGCCGACTACGCGAGCACGCTGACCGACCTCGGGATCCCGGCCGCCCCCGAGGACGTGCTCACGTCCGCGGCCATCGCCGGCGAGTGGCTCGCGGGAACCCACCCCGACAGGCCGGCGCTGGTCGTCGGGGAGGCGGCGCTGGTCGCCGAACTCGAAGCGGCCGGCGTGACCGTGACCGACGACCCCGACCGGGCGGGGGTCGTCGTCGCGTCGATGGACCGCTCGTTCGACTACGCGACGCTCCGGCGGGCGTTCGACGCCCTCGACGAGGGGACGCCGTTCGTCGCGACCAACCCCGACCGCACCTGTCCGGTAGCCGACGGCGAGGTGCCCGACGCGGCCGGGATGATCGGCGCCATCGAGGGCGTCACCGGCCGGTCGCTCGATCGCGTCCTCGGGAAACCGTCGGCCACGGCCGCCGAGGTCGCGATCGCGACCCTCGACTGCCCGCCCGAGCGGTGTCTGCTCGTCGGCGACCGCCTCGAGACCGACGTCGAGATGGGCGCGCGCTCGGGGATGACGACCGTGCTCGTCCTCACCGGGGCGAGCGACCGGGCGGACCTGACGGCCGCCGCCCACGACCCGGACTACGTGCTCGACTCGATCGCGGACCTGCCGGCGCTTCTCGACGACGCCGGGTAGCCGCCGAACCGAAACTGCCGGCACGTTGCTTCCGGTTCGCCCGCATTTTTGAGGGACGGCCGCGATTCTCCGTTCCATGCAAGCGATCGAAGTCACCGAGTTCGGCGACAGCGACGCGCTCGAAACCGTAGAGCGCGAGCGACCGGAGCCCGGCCCGGGCGAGGTCCGCGTCGACGTCGAGGCGGCGGGGATCAACTTCGCGGACATCCAGCAGCGCAAGGGTCAGTACCCCGGCGGGCCGGAGCCGCCGTACGTCCCCGGCATGGAGGCCGCCGGAACGATCGACGCGACCGGCGAGGGCGTCGACCTCGACGAGGGCGACCGCGTCGTCGCCATGCTGAACGGCGGCGGTTACGCCGAGTACGTCACGGCCGACGCCCAGCTACTGTTCCCGATCCCCGAGGGGATGAGCTTCGCGGAGGCCGCGGGCTTTCCCGTCCAGTACCTCACCGCGCACAACTGCCTGTTCGCGTGGGGCGGCCTCGAGGAGGGCGAGCGCGTGCTGATCCAGGCCGCCGCCGGCGGCGTCGGCACCGCGGCCGTCCAGCTCGCCTCCCGGGCCGGCGCGGAGGTGTTCGGCACCGCGAGCAGCGACGAGAAACTCGACCTCGCCGCCGACCTCGGCTGTGACCACCCCATCAAGTACACCGAGACGGACTTCCGCGAGGTGATCGACGAGGAGACCGACGGCGAGGGCGTCGACCTCGTCTTAGAGAGCGTCGGCGGCGACGTCTTCGAGCGCAGCCTCGACGCCCTCTCGCACTTCGGTCGGCTGGTCACCTTCGGCGTCGCCGGCGGCGAACCCGCGAGCGCCGACACCCGCCGGCTGCTGTTCGAGAACAAGCGCGTGATCGGCTTCCACCTCGGGCAGGCCTCCCAGCGGGACCCCGAGCGGATCATGGGCGCGGTGCCCGACCTCACCGAGGCGCTGTCGAGCGGCGACCTCGAAGTGGTCGTCGGCGAGGAGTTCCCGCTCGCGGACGCCGCCGAGGCCCACCAGTTCATCGAGGACCGCAAGAGTTCGGGGAAGGTCGTGCTGCGGCCCTGACTCACTCGAACGAGACGTCCCACTCCAGATCGTGGTCGACGAACGCCGCTTCGTCCAGCGGTTCGCCGCCCTCGAAGCGGAACTCGCCGGCGACGGTCCGCCCGTCGAGGACGCCCGGCAGCCAGAGGCGGTCGTCGTCCCACATCCGGTCGTAGGGCACGTCCTCGACCGGCACCCACTCGGGACGGGCCTCGGGCGAGGCCCGGGGCTCGCCCTCGAACGTCGACGTCCGGTAGACGTGACAGAACGTGTGGGCCGCGCCGTCGAGGGTGAACCGCAGTTCGCCCGCCTTCTCCACGTCCGCGACGTCGAGGCCGACCTCCTCGCGGACCTCGCGGACCGCGCACTCGCGGGGCGTCTCGCCGTCCTCGACCTTGCCGCCGGGACCGTTGTACCACCCCTCGCCGAGTCCACGGCGCTTCTCGATCAACAGGACCTCGCCGTCGCGAACGACGAAACAGAGCGTCGCCTCCTGCATGGCCGGCCGTTGTGAGCGGACGGCCAAAATCCCTCGCGGTTCGACCCGACGCGGGTGCGGCCGCTCGCGGATCGCCGTGTCGGCAACCCTTTTGAATCACCGGTGAGACGAGGTACCCATGGACGACATCTTCGTCGCACGGCTGATGTCCACCGACCTCCGGACGGCGTCGCCGGACACGCTCGTCGAGGACGCCGCGGAGACGATGCTCGAACACGAGATCGGTTCGCTGGTCGTCGTCGACGACGACGGCCACCTCGAAGGGATCCTGACGCGGACGGACTTCGTCGGCATCGTCTCGCAGAGCCACCCGAAGGCCCAGACGGCGGTCTCGCGGTACATGACGACCGACGTGGTGACGACGACGGCCCAGACGCCGATCCGCGAGGTAGCGGACGCGATGATCGAGCACGGCTTCCACCACATGCCGGTCGTCGACGAGGAGGAGGTCGTCATCGGGATGATCTCGACGACCGACCTGACCGGCTACATCTCCAGCGTCCGGACGCCGAGTCCGAGCGACTGACTCAGCCGCCGGCGACGACGTCCGCGTCGGTCGGGCCGCTGGCGTCGAACGCCGCGACGAACTCGTCCAGGCGGGCCGGATCGTCCGCGCCCGGCAGGTCGCGTTCGTCGGTGACGCAGTCGGCCGCGACGCCGAGGCGGTCGCAGACGAGGTCGGCGGCGGCCTCTGCCATCGCACGGTAGGTCGTCAGCTTCCCGCCGACGATCGTCGCGAAGTTCTCGGCACCGTCGTCGGCGTGGTCGAGCAGGACGAAGTCCCGGGAGATGCCCCGGCCGCCGCGCTCGGCCTCGTCCGGTCCGTACAGCGGGCGGATCCCCCACCACGTCCGCAGCGGGTCGGCGTCGGCGACCGCGGGGAGCATCGCCGAACACTCCTCGACCGTCCGCTCGACCTCCCACTCGGGTTTCGGGTACTCGTCCGGGTCGTCGACGTCGACGCTCGTCGTCCCGAGGACGACCTCGCCCTCGTGGGGGACGACGATGTCGCCGTCCGACGGCACCCGACAGCGGTTGAGCACCGGGCCGAGGTCGTCGTAGGGCACCGAGACCATCACGCCGCGGTTGGGGTGCATCGTCACGTCGGCCCCCGCCATGCCGGCGATCCGGCCGGCCCACGCGCCGGCGGCGTTGACGACGTAGTCGGCCACGACCGTCTCCCCGACCGCGCCGCCGACGCGGACCCCGGTCACCCGGTCGCCGTCCGTCTCGATCCCCTCGACCGGCGCGTGCGTGTGGATCGTCGCGCCGTGCTCGCGGGCGTCGGCCGCGTTCGCGGCGACCAGCCGCGAGGGGTAGACGACGCCGTCGGGGACCCGCATCGCCCGCTCGACGGCCGGCGAGAGCCCCGGCACCGCCGCCCGGGCCTCGTCGCCGTCGATCACCTCGGTCGGGATGCCGACTTCCTCGCAGGCCGTCAGTTTCTCCTCGAAGTACGCCGGGTCGTCGGCCGGGAGCGAGACGAACAGCCCGCCCGTGTCGCGGACGCACGCGCCCGCGATCTCGCCGAGTACGCGCCGCTCCTCGATGCACTCCGCGGCGCCGGCGCGGTCGGCCTCGGCGTAGCGCGCGCCGCTGTGTAACAGCCCGTGGGAGCGACTCGACGTGCCCGAGGAGAGGCCGTCGCGCTCGACGAGGACCGCGTCGAGGCCCCGGAGGGCGAGGTCGCGTGCGATGCCCGCGCCGGTCGCGCCGCCGCCGACGACGAGGACGTCCGTTTCGATCGTCACGGACGGTCTAGGCCCCCGAGGAGTATAGACCCGTTGCGAGAGGCATCAGGGTCGGCGGAAGGTGTACGTCGACCGGTCGCCGTCGGCCGTCGCGACCGTCAGTTCGCCGCGGTCGTGGTCGAACGCGAGCGCGTCGACCCCGTCCCGCGCGAACGCGTGCAGCGGCATCCCGGTCTCGACCGTCCCGTCCCGCGAGACGGCCAGCCGCGCGTTCGCGAACCGGCAGACTGCGCGGCCGTCGTCGACCTCGAACTCCCCGCCCGCACAGAACCGTTCGAGGTGTTCGACGACGGCATCCCAGTCGGACAGCGGCACGCGTCGCGCGCCCTCGCGGCGCTCGTCGGTCGGATCGGTCACGGTTCCGCGTCGACGCGCCGCCTCCGTGTACCCGGCGACCGTTTCGAGGGGAAGTCGCGGTTTTCCACCTCGCCGAACCGAACGTCCATCGCTCCCGAGAGGTCCGAAAACGGTACCGGAAGCCGAGTTAACCAAATTATATAAACCAGTGTATGGAACGCAGTAGTATGTCCGTGAGCGCGTGTCCGAAGTGCGGATCGAGCGACGTCGGGTTCGACAACTGTTCCTACGGCATCGGCTGCAACCACTGCGACTGGGTCGGGACCGCCGACAGCCTCCACGCGGAGTGAGTGGCCCCCGTTCTCGCGGCGACGCCCCCGCTTGAGTGGCATTCTCACGCCTTCTGGCGGCGAAGGATGTGTGTAGTTAAGTGCCACGACGCCGGTCGGCTAGGTACGAATGGTCTACTACGCGGGCGTCGACCTGGGGGCGACGAACGTGCGCGCCGTCGTCGCCGAGGACGACGGGGCGACCGTCGGCGCGAGCAACAACGGAACGCCGCGCGGCCCGACCGGCATCGACGTGACGGAGAAGGTCCTCGCGACCCTGCGGGAAGCCTGCACCGAGGCTGGGATCGACCCCGAGCGAATCGAGGCGGTCGGCATCGGCTCGATCGGCCCGTTCGACCTCGCGGAGGGGGCGGTGATCGACCCCGCGAACCTGCCGGACACGATCGACCGCATTCCCCTGACGGGTCCGATCGGCAACCTCGCCGACACCGACGAGGTCTACCTGCACAACGACACGAACGCGGGCGTCATCGGCGAGCGCTTTCACTCCGAGCGCAACCCCGACGACATGGTCTACGTCACCATCTCCTCGGGGATCGGTGCGGGCGTCTGCTGTGACGGCGATATTCTCGACGGCTGGGACGGCAACGCCGGCGAGGTCGGCCACTGCATCGTCGACCCGGCCGGCCGAATGACCTGCGGGTGCGGCCACGACGGCCACTGGGAGGCCTACTGCTCGGGCAACAACATCCCCGAGTACGCCCGCCTGCTCGCCGAGGACGACCCCTCGACCGAGACCGCACTGCCGCTCGAAGACCCCGAGTTCACCGCCAGGGACGTCTTCGACCTCGCCGGCGAGGACGAGTTGGCCGACCACACGATCGAGCAACTCGCCCACTGGAACGCCGTCGGCGTGGCGAACGTCGTCCACTCGTTCGCGCCGATCGTGATCTCCTTCGGCGGCGCGGTCGCGCTCAACAACGAGGAACTCGTCGTCGACCCCATCCGCGAGCGCGTCTCGGACATGGTGATGAGCAACGTCCCCGAGATACAGGTCACCAGACTGGGCGACGACGTCGTCGTCGAGGGGGCGCTCGCGAGCGCCATGACCGAGGGGACCGGCGACCGCCGTCGACTCCGCGACCGTCGGTGAGCGAGACCCGCGACTGGCCCCGCACCCGTTCGCAACCCAAACCGATTTACCCGGAGACACGTTCGTGAGCGTATGCACCGCAGAGCCCTCCTCCGGGCCGGCGCGGCCCTCGGCGCCGGCGTCTTCGGTTCGGCGGCGGCCCCGGCGGTCGGCGCGGCGCAGACCGACGAGGGGTACGAACCCCTCGGGCGGGTCCCCGTCGAGGGCGCCGCCGAGGCGGTCGTCGGCGACGACGGCGAGACGGCCTACCTCGCCGCCGTCGACGGCTTCGCGGTCGTCGACGTGAGCGACCCCGCCGAGCCGACGGTCCTCGCCGATCGACGGGCCCTCCTCGACGACGAGGACGAGCGCCCGCCGCTCGTCGACGTCCTCGACGCCAAAGTCGACGGCGACCGACTCGCGGTCGTCGGGCCGGCGAACCCCGCGACCGGGAACGCCTTTCAGGGCGTCCTGCTGTACGACGTGAGCGACCCCGCCGACCCCGTCCGGGTCGGCGAGCCATACGCGACCGACTTCCACATCCACAACTGTCACTTCGCGGACGGGACGCTCTACCTCGCGGGCAACGACGGCGAGGCCAACCCGCTGGTGATCGTCGACGCGAGCGACGACGACCCCGAGGAGGTCGGCCGGTGGTCGCCCCTCGAAGTCGACCCGGCGTGGCGCGAGGTCGACCAGTTGCTCCGCTACCTCCACGACGTCACCGTCCGCGACGGGGTGGCCGCCCTGCCCTACTGGGACGCCGGCACCTACCTGGTCGACGTAGGCGACCCGACCGATCCCGAGTTGCGCTCGCACGTCCCGGCGGTCGACCCCGAGGCGGTCACCGACCTCGACGGCCCCGAGGTGACCGAGGCCCAGCAGGCGCTGCCCGGCAACGACCACTACGCCGCGTTCGACGAGGCCGGCGAGGTGCTGGCGGTCGGCAGGGAGGCCTGGTCGACGCGGGCGGGCGACCCCGACGGCGCGGGCGGGATCGACCTCTTCGACGCGAGCGAGTCCGGCGAACCGACCCCCCTGACGACGATCAGCGCGCCGGAGACGTACGACGCCTCCTACCGCACCGGGGCGTGGACGACGTCGCACAACTTCGAACTCCGGGACGGCCTGCTGTTCTCCTCGTGGTACCGCGGGGGCGTGGCGATCCACGACGTCTCCGATCCCGCCGACCCCGAGGAGGTCGCCCGGTGGCGCGACCCCGAGACGGCGGCGTTCTGGACGGCCCGCGTCGCGACCGACGACGTCTTCGTCGCGAGCAGCACGTCGCTGCTGCCGAACGCGCCGACCGAGGGCGCCCTCTACGCGTTCCCGATCGAGGCGGGCCGGCAGGTCGACCCGCCGGCGCTGGTCGACCCCGACGAGGAGGGGGCGTCGAACGAGACGAACGGGACGAACGAGACGGACGACGCCGCGACTCCCGACCCCTCGGACGACGGGAACGCGTCCGGGAGCGGGGAGGAGGCTGCGGCGAACCCGGTTCCGGGATTTACGGCGGCCGGCGCCGTCGCCGGCGGGGCGGTCGCGCTCGCGGCCGCGCTCGCGGCCGCGCGACGCCGGGCGCGCCGGCGGTGAGGGGCGATCCGAAACTATTCCCCGCTCGACTCCCTAGGAGGGGCGATGACCGACTCAGACGGCGGCGACGCGAGCCTGAAAGAGCGCGTCGAGCGCTGGCTGGCCCGAGAGATGCCGATCATTCAGATGCACGGCGGCACCAGCGCCGTCCGCGAGGCCGACCCCGAGACGGGCGAGGTCGTCGTCGAACTCGGCGGCGGCTGTTCGGGGTGTTCGATCAGCGACGTCACGACGGGCAACATCGAGGCCGCGCTGTTGCAGTGGCCCGAAATCGACGACGTCACCGTCCGCGTCCCCGACCCCCGCGAGAGCCTCGGCGGCCCCGAGCAGGCCGAGTCCATCATGGGCATCGACCGCACCGAGGGCGGCCGCGGCGACTGGGGCTCGTCGAACCCCGGCGAGGACCACTTCTGACCGGCCGCGTCGGCCCGCCTTCCGCCACCCCGTGTGCGCCGCGTTCGCACGGTCGGCCAGTTTTGGAGACGTCTATACGCTTTTACGCGACCGCTCCCCAGAGGGAGCCATGACGGCGCGTGAACGCCCACCGGGAGGTGTCGTCGATGAGTGACGAAGCCGAACCCGCGGGCGGATCGACACCGACGGCGGACGCCGAGACCGACGGCGGCGAGCGGACCGACGGCGGCGTTCGCGCGTACACGGTCCGTCTCGAACTCGTCGACGAACCCGGCGAGTTGCTCCGGGCGCTGGCGCCCATCGCCGACAACGGGGGGAACCTGCTTTCGATCCACCACGAGCGCGGCAACATCACGCCGCGGGGGCACATCCCCGTCGAGGTCGACTTCGAGTGCCCGCCGGAGCGCTTCGATGTCGTCGTCGACGCGCTGCGCGAGGCAGGGGTCAACGTCATCCAGGCCGGCGCCGACCGCTACGGCGAGGAGATCACCGTCGTCCTCGTCGGCCACCTCGTCGAGACCGAACTCTCGGAGACGCTCTCGGCGATCGAGACCGACGCGAACGCCGCGGTGATCGACCTCTCGCTCGCGGCCCCGGACGGGATGGACGCCGTCTCGAGCGTCCGCCTGCGCCTCGCGATCGACTCCGGGCGCGCCGAGCGCGCGCTGGAGGCGCTGCGCGGGGTCGCCGCCGAGAAGGACCTCCGCCTCGTCGAGCCGCTGCTCGGGGGTGATGCCTGATGCGGCTGGCGATCCTCGGCGCCGGCGCCGTCGGCGGTTCGGTCGCCGACCTCGCCGGCGAGTACGGCCACGAGGTGGTCGCGCTCGCGGACTCGACGAGCGCGGCCGTCGCCGACGGCGGGATCGACGTGACCGGCGCGCTGGAGCGCAAGGCGGGCGGCGAACCCGTCGGCTCCGCCGACCCGGAGGCGGTCTTCGAGAGCGACTACGACGTCCTCGTCGAGACGACGCCGACGACGCTCGGCGACGCCGAACCCGGCTTCACACACGCGAAACGCGCACTGGAGGCCGACCGGCACGTCGTGCTGGCGAACAAGGGTCCCGTCGCCGAGCGCTACGAGGACCTCCGCGCGCTCGAACGCGAGAGCGCGGGCGCGATCCGGTTCGAGGCCACCGTCGGCGGCGCCATCCCGGTGCTGTCGACGATCGAGGACTGCACGCCCGGGGCCGTCACCGCGGTCCGGGGCGTGCTCAACGGGACGGCCAACTTCATCCTCACGCGGATGGCCGCCGAGGGCCTCGGCTACGAGCACGTCCTCGCGGAGGCCCAGGACCTCGGGGTCGCGGAGGCCGACCCCACCTTCGACGTCGACGGCACCGACGCCGCGCTGAAGTGTGTCATCCTCGCGAACGTGCTGGCCGACGGCGGCTTCTCGCTCGACGACGCGGCGGTCGACGGCATCCGGGACGTCCCGCCGAGCGCGCTCGACGTCGCCCGCGAGGACGGCCGGACGATCAGGCTGGTCGGCGAGGCCACCCGCGAGGGGGTCCGCGTCGGCCCGCGGCTGGTCCCCGAGAACGGCGCGCTCGCCGTGTCGGGCACGCAAAACATCGTCCAGATCGAGACGCGCCACGCCGGCGACCTCTACTCCAGCGGCCACGGCGCGGGCGGGCCGGAGACGGCGACGGCGGTGCTGTCGGACGTCGGTCGGCTCTGACGGCCGGCTTTCGGCGCCGCGACACCCCCGTGAACCGTGCGCACTAGACACAAACCGCAAGACGGCGCCGTGGCCGCCGAAATACGGTTTCGAAATGGTTTTAACCGCAACGGGCAAAAGGGACCGATATAAGCGCCTCTGCGCGTGAGCTACAACCATGAGCGAAGACAAACCCCACCAGAACCTGGCCATCATCGGCCACGTCGACCACGGGAAGAGTACGCTGGTCGGGCGACTCCTCTACGAGACGGGGAGCGTACCCGAGCACGTCATCGAGCAGCACCGAGAGGAAGCCGAGGAGAAGGGCAAGGGCGGCTTCGAGTTCGCCTACGTGATGGACAACCTCGCCGAGGAGCGCGAGCGCGGGGTCACCATCGACATCGCCCACCAGGAGTTCGACACCGACGAGTACTACTTCACCATCGTCGACTGTCCGGGCCACCGTGACTTCGTGAAGAACATGATCACGGGCGCCTCGCAGGCCGACAACGCGGTGCTCGTCGTCGCCGCCGACGACGGCGTCGCGCCCCAGACCCAGGAACACGTCTTCCTCGCGCGCACGCTCGGTATCAACGAACTCATCATCGGCGTCAACAAGATGGACGTCGTCGACTACAGCGAGGACACCTTCGAGGAGGTCGTCGGCGAAGTCGAACAGCTGCTCAAGCAGGTGCAGTTCCAGACCGACGACGCCTCGTTCGTCCCGATCTCGGCCTTCGAGGGCGACAACATCGCCGAGGCCTCCGACAACACGCCGTGGTACGACGGCCGTACCCTGCTCGAGTCCCTGAACGACCTGCCGGAGCCGCAGCCGCCGACGGACGCGCCGCTGCGCCTGCCGATCCAGGACGTCTACACCATCTCCGGCATCGGTACCGTCCCCGTCGGCCGCGTCGAGACCGGGGTCATGGAGACCGGCGACGACGTCTCCTTCCAGCCCAGCGACGTCGGCGGCGAGGTCAAGACGATCGAGATGCACCACGAGGAAGTCCCGCGCGCCGAGCCCGGTGACAACGTCGGGTTCAACGTCCGCGGCATCGGCAAGGACGACATCCGCCGCGGTGACGTCTGTGGCCCCGCCGATGACCCGCCGAGCGTCGCCGAGACGTTCCAGGCCCAGATCGTCGTCATGCAACACCCCTCGGTCATCACGGCCGGGTACACGCCGGTCTTCCACGCCCACACGGCGCAGGTCGCCTGTACGATCGAGTCCATCGACAAGAAGATGGATCCCGCGAGCGGCGAAGTCGCCGAGGAGAACCCCGACTACATCCAGTCGGGCGACGCCGCCGTCGTGACGATCCGTCCGCAGAAGCCGCTGTCGATCGAACCGTCGAGCGAGATCCCCGAACTCGGGAGCTTCGCCATCCGCGACATGGGCCAGACCATCGCGGCCGGCAAGGTCCTCGAAGTCAACGAGAAGTAGATCGATGCAACAGGCACGCGTTCGACTCGCGGGCACGAGTCCGGAAGACCTCGACGAGATCTGTGCGGACGTCCGCGAGATCGCGAACAACACCGGCGTCAACCTGAGCGGGCCGATCCCGCTCCCGACGAAGACGCTCGAGGTGCCGACCCGCAAGTCGCCCGACGGCGAGGGCACCGCTACGTGGGAGCACTGGGAGATGCGCGTCCACAAGCGCCTGATCGACCTGGACGCCGACGAACGCGCACTCCGCCAGCTCATGCGCATTCAGGTGCCAAACGACGTCTCGATCGAGATCGTCCTCGAAGACTGATCGAGGTCGCGATCGCGATTCTCCCGCTCGCAACCGCCCAGCCGTAGCTGTCGCCGACGGGGCGCCGAGCGCTTTTGTGTCGGTCCGTCGTAGAACGTACATGACCGTCGCCGGCGGCAACGGGACCGGGACCGAGAGCCCGGTCGTCGAGACGCTCGCGCTGTTCGTCGTCGTCTTCGCCCTCCAGGGGGTCGCCTACGCCGTCGGCCGGACGGCGCTGGTGGTCGGCCTGTTTGCCCTCTCGCCGCCGCTCGAAGCGAACCCGTGGACGATCGTCACGAGCGTCTACGCCCACGACGGTCTCGCGCACCTCCTCTCGAACGGCGTCGCGCTCGTGCTGTTCGGCTGGCCGATCGCCCGCGCGACGACCCGGCTACGGTTTCACGCCTTTTTCGTCGCGACGGGGGCGTTCGCAGGCGTCGCTCAGGTCTGGGTCAGCGGTGCAGTCTTCGGCGTCGACAACCCCGAGGTCCTCGGCGCCAGCGGCGCCGTCTTCGCGCTGATGGGGTACCTGCTGGCCGGCAACCGCCTCGCGGACGGGCTGGCCGCCCGGGTCGAGGTCCCCCGCTGGGCGACGCTCGCTGCGTTCGTCGCCCTCGCGGCGATCATCACCGTCGCGACCGCCGCGCCCCAGGTGGCGCTGATCGCCCACTTCGCCGGCTTCCTGCTGGGGCTCGTGGCGGGCAGGGCGGGCGTACTGGAGCCGAGGACCCGGCGGGCACTCGCTACGTGAGTCCCACCCACGGCACCGCCGAAACACAAGGTACAAATAGAAACCGCGGATAGAAACGTGCGAGGGCTCGTAGATCAGCGGCAGATCGCTTCCTTCGCAAGGAAGAGGCCCCGGGTTCAAATCCCGGCGAGTCCACTTCTGCACGTCGCTACGCTCGTTCAGTCGTGACTCGCCGACCATCGCAAACGCGAAGCGTGCGCTCAGGCCCGGCACGTCCACTCCGATTCTGCCGTCTTTCGGAGCCGGCCGTATCGATAGCGACTGACGCTGCAACGTCTGTCGACGAAGTCTTCGCTCACCCCGTCGAGCGGGCCGTGGCCGACGGCCCGCTGGCTCCCGACCGACGTGCGGTACGATGTCGCGACCGGACACTGGCCGGGAAAGCCGGTTACACGGCGTGAGATGCGTCTGTAGCACTCACGGCAGAAGGGCTATCAGAGAAGCAGCGACTACTGTCACCCGATGTTCTCTCGACGAGGGGTCCTCACGGCTGGAACGGGCATCGCTCTCGCAGGCTGTTCGGCGCTCGACGGCGCAAGCGCACGGATCGCGCGTCTCCGACTGGAAAACGACGACGCGAGCGCTCACGAGTTCTCGGTAGCTGTGAGCATCGATGGCGAGACGAGATACGACGAACCGCATCGGATCGCCGCCGACGGGGACGAGTCGGCCGTGGAACTGACCGACGAACTTCCGGACGAACGGGGGGTGATAACTATCGAAACGGCGATCGACGAGGCCGGGATCACGGAGTCGACGACCGTTGACGATGCCAGATGTTACGACGTTATCGCCGAGTACACCGGCGACAACCTGATCCACTGGCAAAGCGGGAGTAGCGAGGGGTGTGACGCGTTTATCGAGGAATGAAACTGGGGAACACCGCCCTCCGAGACGGCCGGAGCCGTGCCAAAGGATTTCAGTCAGTCGGGAGAACATAGACGGAAGTGATGAACTTGGACCGGAAGCTACGGTGGCGGGAAGCACGGCATCGAACTGGTTCAGCGTCGCAGGTAGACGTGAGTAGTGATCGGAAATGGTGAACCCGGCCCGTGTCGACGCGGTCGTCGACCTCGCTTACGGGGCGTTGATCATCCTCGCGATCGGGCTGATCGCGACGGTCGAATTCAGCGTCGGGATCGCCTTCGGACTCGGCGTCTTCTCCGCGTACATCCTTCACGTGGTCTGGAAGATGGCCCGGTTCGATCCCGACTGGATGACCCGGACCGTCGAGGAGACGGTCGGTGAAACCGTCGAACAGAAAGTCGAGGAGACGGTCGGCGAAACCGTCGAACAATCGGTCGAAAAGACGGTCGGTGAAACCGTCGAACAATCGGTCGAAAAGACGGTCGGTGAACAGATCGAGACGGTGCAGGCGCAGGTCGAGGCCGTCGACGAACGCGTCGATCGACGGCCGCGCCAGGAGCAGGTCGAAGAACTCATCGACGAGTCGGCCGAGGACGACTCCGACACGTAGCGGTTCGGACGCGGGCGGGCGTCAGCGCACGAGCGTTACCGGCACCGGTGCCCGTTTGGACACCGTCTCGGCGACGTTGCCGACGAGAAAGCGGCGCGTCGCGCGCCGCCAGTCTTCGCCGTGACTGCCGAGTACAACCGTGTCGTAGTCGCCGGCACGATCGATCACGTTCCGGGCCGGGTGGCCCACGCCGACGGCCGTGTCGATCTCTCGATCACGCTCGTCGGCGATCGCGCGAGCGCGTTCGAAAACCGGTTCGGCGCGGTCGGCGGCGGCCTCGTCGATGTCGTCTTCGAGCGCGAGACCGACTGCGTCGCCCATCATCATCGACGGGACGCCGACGACGTGTAAGACGGTCACCTCGGCATCGGGGTGGTTGTCGAGTGCGTACTCTAGAGCGTGTTCAGCGTGGTCGGAGTCGTCCATCGGAACGAGAACGCGCGAGAGCATGGTGTCGTATTCACCGTCCAGCCGTAAATACTCGGTCAGGCAACTCCGGGCACGACGATGAAGAACCCGTAGGCGAGGATCGTCGACATCGACGGACCGATGACCCACATCGAGACGTACTTGACGATCGCCCGTGGGTTAAAGAGGTTGGCCGCGTCGATCACCTCGTCGGGTTCTTGCTCGCCGATCGCCGGTGTCGGCGTCGCTTCCTGTTCCTCAGCGACGATGGCGCCCAGTTCGATATCGCGGTTTTCGACGTCACCGGTGACCGCCTCGCGAACGGTGACCGGACGGGTCGCTCGGCCCCACCCGATGCCAACGATCGTCATCACCGTCGCCATCACGAGGCTGATCGGGATCCCGAGCCACGAGAGGGTGGTCGTAATCGTCGATGCCGTTATCATGACGAACAGCGCGGCGAGCAGTGGAATGTCGCTCAGTTCGCCGCCGACCGACTCCATCGTTCGGCGGGCGATCGTAAACCCGCCGAATCCGATCGCGAGCGTGGCGAGGACGATCGCGGTGTCCGTGCCGAGTCCACCGACACCGCCGACCAGTGGTGCGGCGGCGTTCGGAACGTTACTCGCACCGGCGCTGAACGCCATGTAACAGCCGATAACGAAGACGACCAGCGTCGTGGTAAACTCCGACCACGTGGTGTTCGGGCCGAACGCCGGCGTCGGAAGTCGTCCCCCCCGATCGAGGACCAGTAACGGCCCGTCGGACTTTTCGATTCGAACCCGACGGTTGACCGCCGGATAGACGTAACGACCGATGATGACGCCGATCCACAGCCCAAGAACCGGGGTGACGATCCACCACGAGAGGATCTCCGCGATCGTCGCGTAGTTCAGCGTATCCGTCGCGAGTCCGAGTCCGGCGATGGCGCCGACGGTCGTCATCGACGTCGGGACGGGGACGCCGAAGAGATTGGCGACGAGGATCCCAAGCCCGATGAAAAAGAGGACGGCGACGCCCGCCGTCAGCGTGAGATCGGTCGTGATGATGCCCTCGCTGAGCGTCTTCATGACGTTCCGGCCGACGGTCCACCCGCCGAAGAAAACGAAGAACGTCATGACTGCCGCGGCCGTCGTCTTCGTCACGATTCCGGCACCGACCGAGGGCCCCCACGTGATGCCCGTCGACGAGCCGCCGATGTTGAACCCGACGAATATTGACGCGACGACCCCGACTAATAAAACGGTCTCGACCATCGTCGGATACTACAGGGGTGCGGGTGAAATAAGTAGTGTAGCGGGACCGTCGTCTCGCCCGGTACGTCCTCCTCCGGCAGAGCGATCACCGCCCTCGCGGCTACCGTCGGACCCCGCGATAGGTGCGGTCCTCGGCCGGCCGCCGCCGCGCTCGAACGTCGTCGACGTGGTTTCGACAGCCGTGATCGCCGGCGCGGGCCTGCCTTCCGGCCGTACGGCTTCCGTTGGCCGAGCAGGGGCAAGCGCTAACATCCACCGTGGTGTTCGTCCACACAGGTGAGTCGGGAATGGATCGTCCGGGTACGGAGGCGGGGGGACACGGAGCGACGGGCGCCGGCCGACCGACGGGGCCGGGACGCCGTCGGCACCCGCGGCCATGACCTTCCCCGACCTCGCGGTGAACCTCGTCTACACCGTCCTGTGTCTGGTACCGGGGTTCGTCAGCCTGCAGGTCGTGACCCACACGACGGACCTCGACCCGGAGCTAAGCGAGTTCGAGAAGTCGACGTGGAGCCTCCTCGGGAGCGGCGTCTCGTTGTCGGTGACCTACTTCCTGTACGTCGCCTGGCGCGGGCTCACGACGGGCGAGTTCGCGCTCGTCCGTCCGCTCGACATCGGCTGGGTCGAACTCGTCGCGGCCTACCCGCTCCTGCTCGTCGTGGCGGTCCTTGTCGGGTACGTCAGCGCGAAGCTACTCGGTCGCGCCCAGGGGTCGCTCGCGAGCACCCGTCCGGAGACGAGCCGGTAACGGCGACGAACCCGTGGCGACCGGCGTCGGTAGACGTCCGCGAGGAACTCGCGGAGCGCCTCGTTGACGGGCTCTGGCCGCTCCAGCACACATGGAAGTATCCCGTGAACGCGTTTCAGGGGGCGCCGGTCGAAGACGCACCCGGTAGGGAGAACGGACCTCGCGTCGGGAGCCACACACGTCTAAGAGAGCTCGGTTTTCGCACATTACCAATATTGATCTCACGTGACTATTTGCAGATGTTGTCAAGATGAGATAGTACGAGGCGAACGAAATATCGCACACAGATCGCGGACCAGTCGAGTTCACGGGAGCGGACGACGGTGCTGTGAACTGGTACCGTGTGAAGAGTCAACAGAAGGGCGACATAATTAAAAGACAAACAGTTTGATGGAACGGCTTTGTCCGTTCCGACCGCTTAGTGTCGGATGTGAAGTCTAAACCAGTAGCAACGATCGTCGCAGCGATGATGGTACTGTCGGTACTCACGCCGGTTGCTGCGGCCGCACCCGCCGCCGACGGCGACGCGTCGGCGGCCCCGGCCGCGGAGACGGAGTCGCCGACGCCGGACGGCGTACAGACCGAGACCGACGCGGAGTACCGTGGCTGTACGATGGTGATCGTCGGAAAGAACGCCAGCGCTGACGGCTCGGTCGTGCTGGCCAGAACCGAAGACTACAGCGGGAACTGGGCGAAACACTTCCGCCACGTTCCCGCCGAGACGCACCCGGAGGGTGCGACGTTCGAGGCGGCCAACGGCCTCGAATGGCCGCTTCCCAACGAGACGTACGCGTACAACGCCGCGCAGGACTGGACCACAGAGTGGGGCCGATTCCACGAGTTCGCGATCAACTCCGAGGGGGTCGGCGTGACCGCGACGACGACGACGAGCATCAACGAGGACGTCGAGGAGGTCGACCCGCTCGTCGAGGGGGGCCTCGCCGAGGCGAGCGTGACGACGCTCGTGGCCCAGCGGGCCGACACGCCCCGCGAGGGCGTCGAACTCGTCGGCGAGATCGTCGAACAGGAGGGCGCGAGCGAGCCGTTCGCGATGGCCGTCGCGAACGGCACCGAGGCGTGGCTCATCGAGACCGCCAGCGGCCACCACTGGGCCGCCCACCGGATCCCCGACGACGAGTACTTCGTCGGCGCCAACGCGATGCGACTCGGGGAGGTCGACCTCGACAGCCCCGACTACATGGGCTCCGACGGCCTGATCGACTTCGCCGCCGAACACGACCTCTACGACCCGGAAACCGAGGACTTCCACTTCGCGAAAGCCTACGGGACGGCCGACGACTACGCCGCCTACAACTACCAGCGCGTCTGGGGCGGCCTCGAGTACTTCGGCACCGAGAACGCGCCGTGGGACGGCGACGAGGTGCCCGGTCCCGACGCGAGACCCTATCCGGTCACCGTCGAACCGGACGAAGAGATCTCCGTAAAGGACGTGATGGACTTCACGCGGTACCGCTACCAGGACACCGAATACGACGCGCGCGAGACGGACGAGCCACTGCCCCGCACGGTCGGGACCACGTCGACGATCGAATCGCACATACTACAGCTTCGCGAGGACGGCCCGACGCCGATCAGCGACGTCGCGTGGGCCGCGATGGGGACGCCGCTGGCCAGCCCGTACGTCCCCTACTACCCCGCGCTCGAAGAGTTCCCCGAGCCGTACAGGCAGGGGAACGACACCTACGACGAGGACTCCGCGTTCTGGCAGTTCAGGTCGCTCAGTAACCTGCGGTTCCTCAGTTACGACTACTTCGGGCCGAAGGTGATCGAGGAGATCGAGACGTTCGAAGAGGCGGAGCTAGAGCAGCAGGCGGAGAAAGAGCGGAAAGCCGCCGAACTGTGGGAAGAAAACGAGACGAAAGCAAGGGAGTACCTCGCGAACTACTCGGAAGAGCAAGCCTGGGAGGCGCTGGACCTCGCGGACGACCTCGAGACCGAGATCCACACGACGGTCGCCCAGATAGAGGGCTGGAAACTCGCGAACCCGTCGGTAGACGCCCAGCCGGAAGAGTGGGACCTGCCCGCACCCGACGCCGACGCCGACGCCGACGAACCGGAGCCCGACGACGACAACGCCGACACGGACGATCCGGGGACCGACGACGGTGACGACACCAGTGACGCCGACGATGGCAGCACCGACGACGCCGACGATGGCAGCACCGACGACGCCGACGATGGCAGCACCGACGACGCCGACGGCGAAACCGACGCCGACGACTCCACGCCCGGCTTCGGCGTCGCCGCGGCCGCCGTCGCTATCGCCGCACTGATCGCCGTCGGCGCCGCGACGAGACGCCGCTGAACGCGGAGGGGGGCGGCCGACCCCACCGTCGACGGCCGTTTCTCGCTTTTCTCGGCCGAACGTGTGCGTAGTTCGACCCGTCTCTCCGGAACCGCCGAGCGCGCGACGAGAGGCGCCGACCGGCCGACGCGACCCGTAACGGACCCCCGACCGTTTACATCAGCCACATTATACGACGGGCACACACAGTTATAATCTTTGAGTGTAGTGCGTAAATTGAACGGCCGACCGACGCGACACCGCCCGCGCGACCGCGGCGGTCCGGATTCGCCGGGGCCCGGAGACCCGCTCCGGGGAGGCGGATCCCCCAACTCGGTACCTGCCACCAAAACCCATGCCAGCGCACAACGATCGAACGCCACCCCCCAACGAATCGACCGATCGATCGGCGACCGACGCCCTCGACGAACTGCTCGCGGCGCTCAGATCCGACCAGGGCGGCGCGCGGACGACCGCGCTCCGCCGCGCGCTCGCCGACGAGACCGACCCTCCGGCGGAGCGGCTGGCCGACGTCGAGTCGACGCTCGACTCGCTGGCGGCGGACGTCGAGGCGCTCGAAGAGGCAATCGAGGACCTCGAATCGAACGACCGAGCGCTGGCGGTCGAGACCAGCGACCTCGGCGCCGACGTCGAGCGCGTCGCCGACCGGGTCGAGCGCGTCGAGGAGAAGACGGACGCCCTCCGGGACGAACTCGTCGCCACGCGCGACGCCGTCGGGGAGACGTCCGCGGCCGGGGCCGGGAACGACGAGGAACCGTCGGCGGACCCCGAGGAGTACAGCGACGACGTCCTCCGGCGGATGAAACACGTCGAGCGGAAACTGGATCGGCGGACCTCCTCGCTTGCGTCGGAGCTGTCGTCCGTCGAGGACCTCGAGGCGCGCATCGACGAACTCGAACGGGAACTGGACCAGCGGACCGACGCGCTGGTGGCGGGGCTCGAAGACGTCGACGGGACGCTGGAGGAGGCGGTCCGGTACGTCCACGAGGACCTCTCCGACGAGATCGAGCGCCGCTCGCACACGCTCGAAGCCGCCGTCGAGGACCTCGAGGAGGAGCTGGGGTCGTCGATCGACGACCTGCGGGACGACGTCGACACGCTCGAGATGCACGCGGTCGACTTCACCATGTGGCGCCGCTCCGTCGAGGAGACGCTGGAGGAGTCCGAGGACGGGTGAGCGGCCGCGTCGCGTCCCCACCCGGCCCTGTCCCGTGGGCCCACGCGCTGGGTGCGTTCGTCGCCTCGGGGCCGGACGCCCGTGTGGACGAGAAGCCGGGAGACGGAGTCGTCAGTCCTCGCCGCGGACGAACGTCACCGGACAGGGCGCCGACAGCAGCACCTCCTGGGCGGTCGAGCCGAACACCGCCTTGCCGGTCGGCGAGCGCCGGCGGCCGCCGACGACGACGCGCTCGGCCCCGACCGACTCCGCGAGGTCGACGATCGTCGTCCCGTGGTCGCCGACGGCGCCGCGGACCTCGTAGTCGACGCCGTGTTCCTCGAGGACCGCCCGGATGTCCCGGATCGTCGCGTGGCGGGTCGCGACGTCGTCGGGATCGACCTCGCCGTCGGGATCGAAGTCCAGCCGGTCGAGGACCTGATCGTACTCCTCGCGGGTGAACACGTGGCCGAGGACGACCGTCGCCGCGGCCGGCCTCGCGACCTCGACGACGGTCGCGGCCAGTTCGTCGGCGCGGTCGGCGTCCCCCGGGCCGA
Source organism: Salinilacihabitans rarus (assembly GCF_024296665.1). Taxonomy (NCBI): domain Archaea; kingdom Methanobacteriati; phylum Methanobacteriota; class Halobacteria; order Halobacteriales; family Natrialbaceae; genus Salinilacihabitans; species Salinilacihabitans rarus. Next base: position 1,918,496 of record NZ_CP100762.1, read on the forward strand.
CCGCGAGCAGAATCGTCTCGAGCGTCATACCCCTGACTACCCCGGGCCACTACCTTAAACGTTCACACGGTCGAGCCGGCGCGAACGGCCCGAGGACGCCCGTCGGCGCCGCTCGCGCGACCGGGCGACTTTTGGACGGCCGGGTCGACGGACCGGCATGGACGGACCGGACCTCTCCGATCGGACCGTGCTCGTCACGGGCAGCGGCCGCGGCCTCGGGCGCGAACTCCTGCTGGCGACCGCCGACCGCGGCGCGGACGTCGCCGTCCACTACCACACGAGCGCCGACGCCGCCCGCGAGGTCGCCGCCGAGGCCCGCGAGCGCGGCGCCGGCGCGGCGACGACCGTTCAGGGCGACGTCACCGACCCCGACAGCGTCGACGGACTGTTCTCGGCGGTCGAGACCGACCTCGGCCCCGTCGACTGTCTCGTCAACAACGTCGGCGACTTCGCGCCGCGCCACTGGGAGGCCCTCGACGTCGAGACCTGGCGGCGGGTGTTCGCGACGAACCTCGACGGCACTTACCTCTGTTCGAAGCGCGCGCTGCCGGCGATGCGCGAGAGCGGCTACGGCCGCATCGTCAACGTCGGCTACGCCTCGGCCGAGAAAGGGCTCGTGAGCCCGAAGAACTTCCCGTACTTCGCCGCGAAGGCGGGCGTGTTGATGTTCACCCGGATGCTCGCCGCCGACACGCAAGACGACGGAATCACGGTCAACGCCGTCTCCCCCTACGTCGTCGAGAACTCCGACGAGTTCCCCGACGACCTCCCGCGGGGCCGGCCCGCCTCCTTCGAGGACGTCGCCCGGCCCGTCCTCTTCTTCCTCGACCCCGAGAACGGGTACGTCAGCGGCGAGAACGTCGAGGTCGACGGGGGCTGGTTGCCGGAGTCGGTGTGAGAGCGACGGTGGCGGGACGAAGAACCGACCTCGACGCCCGCCAGACGTTTACGGCGGGTCGCCGTAGCGCGAGTATGGCCGAGAATCGCGTGGTTCAGGGGCGGATGGTCACCCCCGAGTCGCTCGCGGAACTCGTCGAGGGGGAGTCGGTGATGGAGGCGGACGCGATCGAGGACGCCGACCGGGACTGTCCGGCGTGTGGCGGCGACGTGCTTCGCGTCGGCTACATGCCCTCGGTGACCGAGTTCGTCACCGGCTGGAAGTGCACCGACTGCGACTGGCACGAGACCGACCGGGCCGAGTGAGCGCGGGACGCTACGACCGGAGGCGCTGGCCGGCGAACCGCGCCAGCAGCGGCAGGTCGCCGAGGTCGAGGAGCTTCGTGATCGCCCGCTTGTTCCCGTCGTTCGCCTTCGCGAGCGTCTCGTCGTCGAGGCGGTTCAGGTCGGCCATCAGTTTGTCGTACCGTTCGTTCGGCGCGAGGTAGAGCAGTTGGGTCATCAGCAGCCGCGAGCGCACGTTCGGCGCGACGTCGCGGTGCCAGAGGGTGTCGTACACCTCGAGGTTCTCCGCCGTCGGCGGCACGTCGGCGTGTTTGAGGCAGCTGTCGGCCGCGGCGGCGGCCGCGCGCCCGGACTGCATGCACTTGTTGATCCCCTCGCCCCACAGCGGGTCGACCGTCGGGACGGTGTCGCCGACGGCCATGAACCGGTCGGTGTAGAGCGTCCCGGGGAGCTGAATGTGCGCGGAGCCGCGGTGGTGGCGCCCCTCGATGCGCTCGGCGCCCTCGAACCGGGGGTCGGTCTCCATCCAGTGGGTGAGGTAGTCGTCGATGGCGAAGTCGCTCTTGGCGTACTTCCGGTGGCTGTCGTTCTGGATGTAACAGACGCCGACCTTGGCGGTGTCCTCGCCGGTGTGGAAGATCCACGAGTAGCCGCCGGGAGCGATCTCGTGGTCCAGTCGGAGCATCATCGCGTCGGTCAGGTCCGCGAAGCCGGGGTGGTCGACGTCGACGCCTTCGAGTTCGTACTCGACGCCGATCGCGTGGTTCTCGCGTTCGAGGTTGCTGACGCCGAGTTTCTTCGCCAGCGGCGCGGCCGGTCCCGTCGCGTCGACGACGATCTCGCCGTAGACCTCCTCGTCGCCGTTGTACGTGACGCCGACGACCTCGCCACCCTCGACGATCGGCGCGGTGGCGCGCGCGTCGAAGCGGTACTCGGCGCCGTCGGCGCGACTGTCCTCGACGAGGTATCGCTTGAACGCGGCGAAGTCGAGCACGGCGCCGGGCTGGTCCTGAACGTAGTAGTCGCTGGGCGACTCCAGGACGACGCTGTCGGTGTAGTGCTGGACGACGTCGTCCGGGACGCCGAACGACGCCATCATCGACGGGAACGTGCCGGCGGTCGACTTGTTGCTCTGTTTCGGGAACTCGGCCTCCGATTCCGTCTCGAGGACGACAACGTCGTAGCCTCTCGCGGCAAGGTCGCGCGCACACTGGCCACCAGCGGGTCCCGCACCGGCGATCACTACGTCGTAATCCTCGTTCATGGAATACGGACTGTACTGGGTCGTTATTAGTGTGTCCAGTCACGTCGGGGCGACTGCCCCGCCGGACGACCGCCTCCCCCGTCGGTGTGAGCACGGTCGCATCGGTGAAAAACGGTTCGGGGAGCGGCCTCACCGGCCGCCCGCGGCCTCGCGGTACCGGTTCGGCACGTACGACAGCGCGCTCGACGGGAGCGCGGCGACGAGCGCGGCCGCGACCGCCGCGAGGGTCCGCCGGAGCGCGACGTAGACGCCGGCGACGACGACGGCGGCGGCGACGACGACCCGGAGCGGCCCGTCGAGGGCGGCCAGCAGCGGCGCCGCGAACGCCGCCGTCAGCAGGAAGTCCTCGGGCGACCCGTCGTAACGGATCGCGCGCCGCGGCGGGATCCACCGCCCCCGGTAGTGGTCGTACACCGCCCGGTCGGAGGTGCCCTCCCACGGGCGCAGTTCGAGGCCGCCGCCGAAGACGTCCGCGACGCAGTGGGCGGCCGCGCCGAGCAGGAGAAACGCCGCGACGACCGTCGGCGGCGACGGCGCGAGCGCCGCGAGGGGGACGGCGACGGCCGCGAGCGCGGGGTAGTACACGGGGTAGTGCAGCGTTTTGCGGTGGCCGACGTACATGTCGAGGTCCGGGAGGACGCCGCCGACCAGTCCCGCGAGGAGGCCGACGGTGGCGAACTCCGGCGCGACCGCGAGCAGCGGCGCCGCGAGAAGCATCCCCCCGAGAGCGTGGGTCGGGAGCATCATCGTGTCCCACACGAGGCAACACGAACACATCAACGTGTCGCCGTGCGAGAGAGTCGGTGACACGCGACCCTCGCGGGTCCCGACGGGTCAGACCGGGACCACTTAGGCGCTCGCGTCCCCACCGATCACGTAGATGACCTACGGAGACGGGCTGGCTGACCTGCTGCTGGATGATCGGCAAAACGCGGCCCTCTCGTGGGCGTTCGTCGGCGTCCTCGGGATCGCTACCGTCGAGCGCGCCGTCACCGAGGGGGACGTCCGGACGGCCGCGTTCGCGGCGGCCCTCGTCCTCGTCGCGGTCGTCCCGCCGCTTGCGTTCCGCGACCCGACGGTCACCCTCCCGTGGGACCTGCTCGGCGTCGCCTGTTCCCCCGTCCTCTGGAAGACCTTCGTCGGCGTCCCCTTCAGGACCGAGGTGGTGCCGTACGTCTCCGTCGCGGTGATCGCCCTGATGGTCGCCGTCGAACTCCACGCGTTCACCGCGGTCCGCATGGACCACACGTTCGCGGTCGTCTTCGTGACGCTGACGACGATGGCCGCCGCGGCCGTCTACAACGTCCTCAAGTGGCTCGTCGACGTCGCCCTCGGGGCCGGCCTGCTGCTCGACGGCCGGAGCCAGCACGCGCTCAACGCCGTCGTGATGGTCGAGTTCGCCTACGCGACCGGCGCCGGGATGCTCGCGGGCGTCGCGTTCACCTACTACTTCCGGCGGCGGCTCCCGTCGCCGGGCCGACGGCCGTCCGACCGGCCGCGATCGCACCCCGAGTGCGCCGACGGGCACGCGTCGCTGGCCGAACGGCTCCGCCTCTCGGCGACCGTCCAGCGGCGGCTCACCCGCTCGATGCAGGGCGTCCTCGGCGCCGTCCTCCTCTACGGGCTGGTCACGGTCACCCTGCCGACGATCGTCAACGCCACCGTCGCGCTCGGGCTCACGTTCGTCCCCGCGATCCTCGAACGCGACCTCGAACTCCCGATGGACCCCGGCCTCGTGCTGTGGATCACGGCCGCCGTGTTCCTCCACTCGCTGGGTTCGGCCGGGCTGTACGGCACGGTCACCCACTGGGACCACCTCACACACGCGCTGTCGGCGTCGGTCGTCGCGGCCACCGGCTACGCGTTCTTCCGGGCGGTCGACCTCCACAGCGTCGACGTCTACATTCCCCGGCAGTTCATGTTCGCGCTCATCCTGATCTTCGTCCTCGCGGCGGGCGTCGCCTGGGAGTTGCTCGAGTTCGCGATCGACCAGTTCGCCATCGTCGTCGGCCTCCCCGCCGTGCTCGCCCAGCACGGCCTCGACGACACGATCCTCGACCTCGTGTTCAACGCCGCCGGCGCGGTCGTCGTCGCGACGTGGGGAGCCGTCTACCTCACCGACCTCTCGGAGGCGCTGTCGAACCGCCTCGAGGAGTGGTCCGCCTGAGAGTCCCAAACTGTCAAGCCCGTACGTGGCCTACTACCGGTCATGGAGTTGCTCGTCGCAGTCGACCGATCGGAGGAGAGCCGGAACGCCCTCGAGTACGCGCTCGACCTCGCGGCGGCCTTCGAAGCGAACCTGACCGTCGTCCACTCGGTCGACCCGGCGGTATACGACCGGGGCGGATCGGCGCCGGTCGCGGACGTCCCGGACGCCGACGAGCGCCTCGTCCTCGAAAACGTCGCCGACGCCGAGGAGCGCGGCGAACGCCTCCTCGAGGAGGCGGCCGAGGAGGCGGCCGACCGCGGCGTCGAGGCCGGGACCGAGTTGCTGTACGGCGATCCGGTCGAGACGATCTCGGGGTACGCCGATGAGGGGGCCGTCGACGGCATCGTCGTCGGCCACCGGGGCCACTCCGGGCGCGCCCGCGAGTTGCTCGGGAGCGTCGCCCGGGGGCTGGTCGAGGAGGCGACGGTTCCGGTGACCGTCGTCCGCTGACCGCGGGCACCACCGGGTTCTATTGCCCCGGCCGTGGGACGGGGCCGTATGGCAGTCGAACGCTTCGCACGGAGCGACGTCGTCACGGCCGCCCCGGACGCGCCGATCCACGAACTGGCGACGACGATGCGCGAGTCGAAGGTCGGCAGCGTGGTGATCGTCGACGACGACGAACCGGTCGGCATCGTCACCGACCGCGACCTGACGATGCGGGTCCTCGCCGAGCACGCCGACCCCGACGGCCTCGCCGCCGAGGACGTGATGTCCCCGGAGTTGCGGACGGTCGACCGCGACGCCGGCTTCTACCGCGCCACCGAACTGATGAACAACCACAGCATCCGCCGCCTCCCGATCGTCGACGGGGACGGCGCGCTCGTCGGCATCATCACGGCCGACGACCTGAGCGAACTCGTCGCCGACGAGCACGGGGAACTGGTGGGCGTCCTCCGGGAGCAGCGCCCGCCGTACTGATCCCGGGAGCGCGACTCGGCTGCGGGTATTTTGTCGCTCGGCGGTCAAGTCTCGCGTATGGCGTCCGGAGACCACATCCTCGTCCCGTACGACGGATCGGCGCCCGCGAAGGACGCGGTGCGATACGCCCTCGAAACGTACCCCGACGCGACGTTCACGCTGTTTCACGTCGTCCCGGTCCCGGAAGGCTACTGGGCGGCGTTCGAGGACAGCCAGACGCCCACGCCCGGCTACGACCGCGCCCGCGAGCGCGGCGAGGAGTTGCTGGCGGAGGCCGCCGAGATCGCCGCCGAGGGCGACGCCGACGCGACCGTCGAGACCGAGATCGCGACCGGCCGGCCGAAACACGCCATCGCCGAGCGCGCCGAGAGCGGCGAGTTCGACGCCGTCGTGATGGGCAGCCACGGCCGCGAGGGGGCCGAGCGCATCCTCCTCGGGAGCGTCGCCGAGAACGTGGTGCGCCGCTCGCCGATCCCCGTCGTCACCGTCCCGTGAGGCCGGTCAGACCAGCGTGATCCCGCCGTCGACGACGAGCGAGGCGCCGGTGACGAACGCGGCCGGCTCCGAACTCAGGTAGACGACCGCGCTCGCCAGTTCCTCGGGTTCGCCCTGGCGGCCGACGGGCGTGGCGGCGACCGCGGCCTCGATCTCCTCGGGCGAGGAGACCTCCTCGGCCGCGCCCGTGTCGATCATGCCGGGGACGACGGCGTTGATCGTGATCCCGTCCGGCGCGAGGTCGATGGCCGCGCTCCGCGTGAAGCCGACGACCCCCGCCTTGCTCGCGGCGTAGTGCGAGAGCGACCCCGCCCAGCCGACGCGCCCGCCGGCGGCCGACGAGACGTTGACGATGCGCCCGTAACCCCGGTCGCGCATCCCCGGGACGACGGCGCTCGTGCAGTTGAACGTCCCCGTCAGGTTGACGTCGATCACGCGCTGCCAGTCCTCGTGGTCGATCTCGTCGAGCGACTGCGCCGGGAAGATGCCGGCGTTGTTCACCAGCACGTCGACGCCCCCGAGTTCCGCCTCGGCGTCGTCGGCGACCGCCCGCGCCTGCGCCGGGTCGGTCACGTCCAGTTCGCGAACGAGCGCGGTCGCGCCCCGGTCTTCGACCGCGTCGCCGACGTCCTCGCGCTCGGGGACGACGTCGGTCACGACGACGTCCGCGCCCTGTTCCGCGAGCAACAGCGCGGTCGCCTTGCCGATTCCACGTCCCGCCCCGGTAACCATCGCCACGCGGTCGGTGAGGTCTATCATCGTCGTGGTATCGAGGCGCGCAGGGGGCAAAAATGGCGTTCGGCGGCCGCGTGAGTGTCACGGACACGGGACGGTCACGCGGACGGATGCGACGCGGGCGGCGGCACACTATTGTGTCCGTTCGTCGTGACATCGACCATGGCGACCGACACCGACGACATCGAGACGGAACTGCTCAGCGTCTGCCGGACGGCCATCGGCGACGACCTCCGGAGCGCGACCTACTTCACGCCCGAGGAGTACGACCAGTTCTACCTCCGGAGCGACCTCGAACACGGCGCCGACGTCGAACGGTTCGTCGAGAACGAGCGGCTGGGGTTCACCTCCCAGCGGACGTACGGCGACACCGAACTCGGCGAGTACGAGTTCACGATCCGCGTCTTCGAGTGGGGGTACGTCACCCGCGTCGTCGTCGGCGACCGCGGCGTCTTCGTGACGACCGACCCGCTGAACATGAGCGAGTTCAAGGAGGTCGCGACGGCGATCAAGCGGGTTCTCGAAGGGGGCGCGGAGTGAGTCGGCCGCCGACCGCCGCGCCCGGGGCAGCCGAAGTTTTATCCGTCGATCGTTCCCTCTTTCGGTACCGATGTCGTCTCACCGGGGTGCGCTGTACCTGTTGCTCGTCGTCGCGGCGCTCGCGACGGGGCTGTTACACGTCGCGTTCGTCCCGCGGTACTTCCCCGAGGACGCCCTGCGCGCGTCCGTCGTCCTCCTCGCCGGCTGGTTCACGTTCGCGCTCGCGTTCTACGTCGCGGGTCGGCTCTTCTCCCACCCCGGCGAACTGCCGAGCATGCGCGGTGCGGACCTCGGGATCGGGCTGTTCCTCGTCTCGGCGCTCGTCGCCCTGTTCCTCGACTCGCTGGGGTTTCCCCCCGAGGCGGTCCTCGGGGCGTACGCCCTGCCGGCGGTCGGCATCTACGCCGGCCTCGCGCTGATCGGCTGGGCGATCGGCAAGCGGACCGCGGCGATAAACCGGATCGCCGGCGCCGACTGACCGTCACTCCGCCGTGTCGACGAGCACCCGGACGTCGCCAAAGCGGATCACGTGGTCGGTGACGCTCCCGACCGCCATCCGGTGGATGCCGCCCCGACCCCGCGTACCCATCACGATCAGGTCGGCGTCGACCTCGTCGGCGTAGTCGAGGATGGCCGTCCCGGCCGGCCCCGACAGCACCGCCGTCGTCACGTCGAGGTCGGCCGCCTCGGACCGGTCGGCGATGCGCGAGACGAACTCCTCGGCGCGCCCCCGGATCGCCTCCTCGGCGCTCGCGGCGTCGCCCGGCAGCCGCAGGTTCGACAGCGGGCCGGTCTCGGCGACCGAGACGACGTGGACGACCGCGTCGTGCTCGTGGGCGAGGTCGAGCGCCGTGTCGGCGGCCGTCTCGGCGTGTTCGCTGCCGTCGGTCGGAACGAGTACCGAATCGAACATGACGGAGTCTCCGTCGGCGACGACCGTGAACGTTCGCCCGCGCGGCGGACCAGTTTCACTTTCGCTCCGCCCGATTCCGCAACCGACAGCCCTTCATTTGTGGGCCCGCTGACCACGGGTAGATGAGCAAGGAGTACATCGAGGTTCGGGGTGCGGAAGAGCACAATCTGAAGGACCTCGACGTCTCGATCCCACGGGAGTCGTTCACCGTAGTCACGGGACTCTCCGGGTCGGGCAAGTCCTCGCTCGCGTTCGAGACGATCTACGCCGAGGGACAACGGCGCTACATCGAGAGCCTCTCGGCGTACGCGCGGAACTTCCTCGGCCAGATGGACAAGCCCCATGTCGAGACGGTCGAGGGGCTCTCGCCCGCCATCTCGATCGACCAGAAAAACGCCGCGAACAACCCCCGCTCGACGGTGGGGACGGTCACCGAACTCCACGACTACCTGCGGCTGCTGTACGCCCGCGTCGGCACGCCCCACTGCCCCGAGTGCGGCCGCGAGGTCGGCGAGCAGTCGGCCCAGAACATGGTCGAGCGCATCCTCGAACTCCCCGAGGGGACGAAGGCGAAACTCGCCGCGCCCGTCGTTCGCGACCAGAAGGGCGCCTTCGAGGACCTCTTCGACGAGTTGGTGTCGGAGGGGTACACCCGCGTCGAGGTCGACGGCGAGGGACACGACCTCACCCTCGAGACGCCCGACCTCGACGAGAACTTCGATCACACCGTCGACGTGATCGTCGACCGGATCGCGGTCTCCGCCGAAGGCCGCCCGCGGATCGTCGACGGCGTCGAGACGGCCCTCGAAGAGGCCGACGGCCTCCTCAAGGTGATCCTCCCCGACCCACCCGAGGACGTCGACCTCGGCGAGGAGGCCCGCTCGACCGGCGCGCTCGGCGAGGAGGGCGAGGACGACGACCGCGTCGTCGTCGAGTTCTCGAAGGACCTCGCCTGCACCCACTGCGGCATCGACGTCCCCGAGATCGAGACCCGCAGTTTCTCCTTTAACTCGCCCCACGGCGCCTGTCCCGAGTGCGAGGGGCTGGGCGAGACGAAGGAGGTCGACGAGGACCTCGTGATCCAGGACCCCTCGAAGCCGCTCAAGCACGTCTTCGAGCCGTGGAGCTACAACCGCTCGTACTACCGCACGCGGCTCGACGCCGTCGCCGCCCACTTCGACGTCTCGCTGTCGACGCCGTTCGAGGACGTAGACGAGGCGATCCGGCGACAGTTCCTCTACGGCACCGACGACGAGGTGCTGTTCAAGCGCCACACGAAAAACGGCGTCCGCCGGAAGACCAAGCGCTTCGAGGGGGTCGTCCCCAACCTCGAACGCCGGTACGTCGAGACGGACTCCAGTGGCACCCGCGAGCACATCGAGGACTACATGTCCGTCACCGAGTGTCCGGCCTGTGACGGCACCCGCCTCAAACCCGCGAGCCGCGCGGTGCTGATCGACGACACCTCGATCACCGAGGTCAACCGGATGAGCATCGGCGACGCCCTGGAACACTTCGAGTCGCTGGAGGCCGACCTCAGCGAGCGCGAGAAGGTGATCGCCGAGGAGATCCTGAAAGAGATCCGCGCTCGGCTGAGCTTCATGTGCGAGGTCGGACTGGAGTACCTCACGCTCGACCGGGAGGCCTCGACGCTCTCGGGCGGCGAGAGCCAGCGCATCCGGCTGGCCACGCAGATCGGCTCCGGGCTGGTCGGCGTCCTCTACGTGCTCGACGAGCCCTCGATCGGGCTCCACCAGCGGGACAACGACCGCCTGCTGAACACCCTCGAAGAACTGCGCGACCTCGGGAACACCCTGCTCGTGGTCGAACACGACGAGGAGACGATGCGACGGGCGGACACCATCGTCGACATGGGCCCCGGCCCCGGCAAGCGCGGCGGCGAGGTCGTCGTCAACGGACCGTTCGAGGAGGTCGTCGACAGCGAGGAGTCAGTTACGGGCGACTACCTCTCCGGGCGCAAACAGATTCCGGTTCCCGAGGAGCGACGCGACCCCGACGGCGCGCTGACGGTCCTCGGCGCCCGCCAGCACAACCTCGACGACGTCGACGTGGACGTCCCGCTTGGCTGTTTCACGGCGATCACCGGGGTGTCGGGCTCCGGGAAGTCGACGCTGATGCACGAGGTGCTGTACAAGGGGCTCGCCCGCGAGATGAACGACAACACCTCCGTCATCCCGGGCGACCACGAGGCCATCGAGGGAATCGAGGAAATCGAGACCGTCCGCCTGATCGACCAGTCGCCCATCGGTCGCACGCCGCGATCGAACCCGGCCACGTACACGAACGTCTTCGACTACATCCGGGAACTGTTCGCGAAGACCAAGCTCTCGAAACAGCGCGGCTACGAGAAGGGGCGGTTCTCCTTTAACGTGAAGGGGGGCCGCTGCGAGGAGTGTGGCGGGCAGGGCACCGTCAAGATCGAGATGAACTTCCTCTCGGACGTCTACGTCCCCTGTGAGGAGTGCGACGGCGCTCGCTACAACGACGCCACGCTCGACGTCACCTACAGGGGGAAGACGATCGCCGACGTCCTCGAGATGAGCGTCGAGGAGGCCTACGAGTTCTTCGAGTCCTCGAGCCAGATCCGTCGCCGCCTCAAACTGCTGAAGGACGTCGGCCTCGACTACATGCGCCTCGGCCAGCCCTCGACGACGCTGTCGGGCGGCGAGGCCCAGCGAGTCAAACTCGCCGAGGAACTCGGCAAGCGCGACACCGGCGACACGCTCTACCTGCTCGACGAGCCAACCACGGGCCTGCACAGCGAGGACGAGCGCAAACTGATCGACGTCCTCCACCGACTGGTCGACAACGGCAACACCGTCGTCGTCATCGAGCACGAACTCGACCTCGTGAAAAACGCCGATCACGTCATCGACCTCGGTCCCGAGGGCGGCGAGAACGGCGGCGAGGTGATCGCCACCGGGACTCCCGAGGAGATCGCCCACCTCGACGACTCCTACACGGGCCGGTACCTCCGGGACCTGCTTCCCGGCGTCGACCTCGAAGGGCCGCGCGGCCAGCGCGTCGAACCCGTGACGGCGCCGGTGTCGGACGACGACTGATCGACCCACCGAAACGATTATTCCGACCGTTTCTGTTCTCTCACCTACAGATGAGCGACGCACGGGAGACGTTCCGCCACGGCCTCGCCGCCGGCGGCTTCGCGATGCTGGCCGGACTGGGACTGCTCCTGCTCGTCTTCGGCGCCCCGGACGGGGGCGACCCGGAGTCGGTCGCGACGGTCGTCGCGCTCGCGCTCGTCGGCCTCGCGCTGCTGCTCGCCGGCCTCCGCGAGCGGACCGCGCTGGGCGTCGTGACGGTGCCGTGGAACCGGCTGGCGGCGCTCGGACTCGGCTTCGCGGCGTTATACCTCGGCGCCGGCGGCGCCGTCGCGGTCGTCGAGGGCTCCGCGACGGTCTGGAGTCTCACCCTGCTCGTCGTGGTGCCGTACTTCGCGTGGCTCGCATTCGAGTGCTGGGTCGGCGGGCGGTACATGGACCGCGAGACGTTCGCCGTCGAGTGAACTCGCCCGGGCGAACCGCCACGGTCTCGACCCCGACCACGATCAGGTATAAGCGTCTCAGGGCCGTCCCTCGGGACGTGACCGACGCGAGCGCGCCGCCGATCGAGGTCCGGGAACTGACGAAGTACTACGGCGACGTGCGCGGGATCGAGGACCTCACGTTCGCCGTCGACTCGGGCGAGGTGTTCGGCTTCCTCGGCCCGAACGGCGCGGGCAAGTCGACGATGATCCGCGTCCTGCTGGGGCTGTTGAAGCCGACCGACGGCGAGGCCCGGGTGCTCGGCCACGACGTGACCGACCGCGAGGAACTGCTCGCGGCCAAGCGTCGGCTGGGCTACCTCCCGAGCGACGTCGCCTTCTACGACCGCGTCACCGGCACGGAGATCCTCGACTACTTCGGACGGATCCGCGGCGACGAGCGTCGCGAGGAACTGCTCGACCGGTTTCCCGTCCCGCTCGACCGGCCGGTGAAGGCCTACTCCAGCGGCAACCGCCAGAAACTGGCCATCGTGGCGACGTTCATGCACGACCCGGAACTGACGGTCATGGACGAACCCACGTCGGGGCTCGACCCGCTCGTCCAGAACGAGTTCTACGCGCTGCTCGACGAGCAACGCGAGCGCGGCCGGACGACGTTTTTCTCCTCGCACATCCTGAGCGAGGTGCGCCGGGTCTGTGACCGCGTCGGGATCGTCCGCGACGGCCGGTTGATCGAACTCGACACCGTCGCGGGCATCATCGCCGAGAGCGGCACCGTCGTCCGGGTCCGCCTCGCGGAGGCGCCGCCCGCCGAGGAACTGACGTTCCCCGGCGTCGCGAACGTCGAGCGCGTCGACGGCGGGGACGGTGACGGGAGCGCCGCCTACACCCTCGTGCTCTCCCGGGAGTTCGACGCCCTGATCGACGCGCTGGCCCGGTACACGGTCGAGGATCTCGAAGTCCGCGAGGCGGCACTGGAGGACGTCTTCATGCACTTCTACGGCGGCGAGGACGAGGAGGGCGCGGAGCCGACCCCGGAGGGCGAGCGGATCGCCTCGGGAGGCGAGGCCTGACGCGCCGTCACCGTCGACGGTCGCCGCTACCGCGGCAGAGTGCGGGTCACCGCCGGCGCCACCACCAGACGGCGACGAGGGCGAGCACCGCCGCGGCGGCGGCGAACGGGGCGACCGACTCGACGTCCGTCTCGTCCTCTTCCTCGACGATCCGCACGGGCACCTGGATCGGGTCGGAACTCGTGCGCTCGCCGGCCTCGTCGTCGTAGGCGAGGGTTACCGCGACGCTGTCGGTCGTCTCGATCGCGTCCTCGGAGGATTCGAGGCCGAAGCGGACCGTCTCTGACTCGCCGGGGCCGAGCGTCCCGACGTAGGCCGTCGGCGACGGCGCGGACAGCGGCGGGCCGACGTCGACCGCGGCCACCACGTCGGTCGCCGTCTCGTTGCCCTCGTTCGTGACCCGGACCTCGTAGGTCGCCTCGGCGTCGACCGGGACGCTCGCGGTGACGTTCGTCGCGCCGAACCGCCGGTCCTCGGCCACGTCGACGCCGATCACGGCGGGCCCGACGGTGCGGACCTCCCGCTCGTCCGGATCCGCCGCCTCGATCTCGACGGCGTACTGGACCGAGGCGTACAGCGGGTAGGTTCCGGGCTCCGTCCGCGTCGATCCGACCTCGACCGCGACCGTCTCGGAGTCGGCGGTCAGTAACTCGTCGAGGTAAAACGAGTGTGCCCCCTGCGGGCGCGACGGCGGGCCGAAAAACAGCGCCGGATCGTACGACCGCAGCGTGACGACGACGTCCGTCACCGTCTCGCCGGCCTCGTTGTCCACCTCGAACGTCAGCGTCCCGACGCCCTCGGCCGGGACGGTCCCCTCTTCGAGGTCGACCTCGATCTCGGGGTCGTCCTCGGGGTCGTAGAGCGGGGGTTCGGTCGCCTCCCGGCCGTCGAACCCGTCGGGGGCGGGGCCGTCGGCCGGCACGTCCGGGGTCCCGTTCGCGGCCGTCTCGTTCTCCGGTCGGTCGTCCTGCCGGGCCGTCGCGGACGGGATCGCCGCGGGCGTCGCGAGCGCGAGGACGAGGACGAGGACGAGCGAGAGGGCGACGACCGTCGCGCGTCGTCGCGGTCGCCCTCGGCCGCGACGCGAGTCGGCGCCCGCCGGAAGCCACATACGACCCCCGGAGACGACCCGCCGGCCGATAAGGGAGCGGGGCCGTTCAGGCGCGTAGGCGCCGGCTACCCCGATTTCGAGCGGCCAACGGGCGGTTGTCCGCGTCGCGTTCCCCCGTCTCGGCGGCCGTCGGGCGGCCTCGCGCCGACTCGGCTCCACCTATATGTGGCCCGCTCGCGTCGGTTCCACCACCCGGATGCTCGAGATCACCTCCTTCGAGGCCACCCGACGGCTGCGCGGCACGCTGTTGCTGTCGGCCGCCCTGCTCGCGCTGATCGGCCTCACCGTCGCGCTGTTCCCGTCGATCAGCGACGCGGGCGTCGACCTCGACGCCTACCTCGAGACGCTCCCGGAGGAGGCGCGACGGGCGTTCGTCGGCAACGTGACGACGATCACGACGATCGAGGGCTACCTCGTCTCGCAACTCTACCAGTTCGCGTGGGTGTTGTTGCTCGCGATCTACTACGCCTACGCCGCGGCGTCGACGATCGCGGGCGAGGTCGAGCGCGGGACCGCCGACGTGATGCTCTCGCTGCCGGTCTCGCGCACGCGCTTCGTCGTCGGGAAGTTCCTCGCGCTCGTGCCGAGCGTCCTCGTCGTCAACGCGGTCACGTTCCTCGGGGTGTACGTCGCCGTCCGTCTGGTCGACGAGTCGATCGACGCGGCCGACCTGTTCGCGGTCCACGCCCACTCGGTCCCCTACCTGCTCGCGTGTGCCGCCGTCGGCCTGCTGGCGTCCGTGGTCGCGTCGTCGGCCCGCCGGGCCCAGACCGTCGCCATCGGCGCCGTCTTCGGGATGTTCCTGCTCGATACGCTCACGTTCGACACCGACTACGAGACGCTGGGCGACCTCGCGTTCTCGCGGTACTTCGACCCGGGCGCGATCCTCGTCGACGGCGACCTCGCGTGGGGCGACCTCGCGGTCCTCGCGGTCGCCGCCGCCGTCCTCGTCGTCGTCAGCGCGGAGTACTTCGAGCGCCGCGACCTCTCGGGGTAGGCCGGGACACCGCTTTCACGCCCGGGATCGTAGTTCGAGGCATGACGACCCTGCACGCCGCGATGCGGGATCGGCTGCTGGTCTGCGAGCGCGACCCCGACGGCGACCGGGCGGCGACCGAGCGCCTCGCCGGCTACGACATCGAGTGCGTCGCCTGCTCGCCAGACGCGCCCGACCGCGTCTTCGTCGGCACCTTCGAGGACGGCCTCCACCGCTCGACCGACGGCGGCGACTCCTTCGAGCGCGTCGACGAAGGGGTCGCCGGCGACGCCGTCACGTCGGTCGCGGTCGACCCGCACGACCCCGACGTCGTCTACGCGGGCACCGAACCCAGCCGCGTCTACCGCTCGACCGACGGCGGCGCCGCGTGGACGCACCTCGACGGCCTCGTCGACCTCCCCTCGGAGCCGGAGTGGTACTTCCCGCCGCGGCCGGACACCCACCACGTCCGCTGGCTCGAAGTCGACCCGTTCGACCCCGACCGCCTCTACGTCGGCATCGAGGCCGGCGCGCTCGTCCTGAGCGACGACGGCGGCGAGACCTGGCGCGAGCGCCCGCCCGGTTCCCGGCGGGACAACCACAGCCTCGCGACCCACCCCGACCGCGAGGGGCGAGTCTACGCCGCGGCGGGCGACGGCTACGCCGTCTCGGACGACGGCGGCGAGTCGTGGAACCATCCACAGGAGGGACTCCGGCACCGCTACTGCTGGTCGGTCGTCCCCGATCCGGGCGACCCCGACCGGGTGCTCGTCTCGGCCGCGAGCGGCGCGCGGACGGCCCACGCCGCGAGCCGAGCCGAGTCGTACGTCTACCGGCGGGCGGGCGACGGGCCGTGGGAGCGCCTCGACGGCCGGGGGCTGCCGACCGGCGAGGGCGTCGTCCGGGCCGTCCTCGCGACGACCGGCGAGCCCGGGACCGTCTACGCCGCGACGAACCGGGGGCTCTTCCGCTCGCGGGACTTCGGCGACGCCTGGACCCGGCTGGGCGTCGCGTGGGACGAAGAGCTGGAGCGGCTGACCCCGCGCGGACTCGCGGCCGTCTAGCGACGAGCGGACGCGAGCGACCGCGGGCGCCGCTACCGCGGACGCGCTCGCGGGTCGTCGGTCGCTTCGTCCACCGCCTCGACAGCGGCGGCGATCCGTCGGGCGACCGTCTCGTTCGAACTCGCGGCGTACGGTTCCAGATCGTCTCGATACGGTTCGAGGACCGCCGGGTCGCGCTCGGCGAGTTTCAGTATCGGGAGCGAGAGGTTCGACCTGTCCCCGTCGGCCACCTCGTCGTCGGTCAGCGCCTCCACCAGCACGTCCGCGTCGTCTCGAAAGACGCCGGGGTCGTTCAGCGAGAGGTGGGCCGCTAGCTGCACTCCGACGGACCGAACGTCAGACGAGGCGTCGGCGAACGCCTCGAGCGCGACGTCCCGAAACGCCCGCGGATCGTCGGTGTGTTCGGCGCGTCTGGCGAGGACGGCGAGCAGGTGATAGCGAGCGAGCGAGTCCGGTTCCTCGCGCCACCGCTCGACGACGGTCCCGTCCCAGCGGGCCAGCCGTTCCGGGTCCGCCGTAGCGACCACGTGAAGGGCGTGCGCACACGTTCGTCGGACGTGGTCGTACTGATCCCCGAGGTGTCGAACGAGGGAGGCGATCGCCTCGTCGTCGAGCGGTTCGTCGCCGCGGGCGCGACGTCCGAGCAGGTGAACGCGACGGTAGACGACCGGCGTCAGTTCGACGAACGGGCGGTTCGGGCGTCGGAGGCGGGCGAGCGAGACGGAGACGAATCCCGTCCCCCGCTCGAACGGCCCGAGGAACAGTCCGACGGCGGCGTACGCGAGGTACGTCGGGTACAGGGCGACCGCCAGGTCGACGCCGTGCAGTCCCACCGCCGTGATCACGACGCCGTAGAGGAGCCCGAAGCCGAGCGCGCTGCTCGACAGGAGAAAGAGGACGACGGCTGGCGGGTAGGTGAGCCGGCGTTCGAGACCCGCCGCGTCGAGTGCGGCGTCCATCGCGGTCAGCGCGTCGCCCGGACTCGGCATCGCCGTCACCGCCGTGGCACAGCCGACCCAGAGGCCGCCGACGGCCAGCAGCCGTTCGAACCGCGTCGCGTCCGCGAGGTGACCGGCGTACACCCTCGCGAGCGAGGTCACGGAAGAGGGGTACGCGAGGAAGTCGACGACGAGAACGGTGTTCGAGAGGAGCGCGAAGACGACGAGCGCGAGGACGGTGTTGGCCACGAGCGGCCCGAGAGAGACCAACAGCGCCTTCCACGCCGATTCGATCGGTTCGTGAGCGACCCGTCCCCCGCCGCGCCCACCCGACGTGAGCGCCGTTTGCGGCCACTCGAAGGGCGTGATCTCGCGGATCTCGATTCCGAGGAGTCGACAGACCGCCGCGTGGCCGAGTTCGTGGGCCACGATCCCCGGAACGAAGAGCACGTCGAGTAGCCTGGCGAGCGAGCGGACGTCGGCGAGCCGTTTCCCGAGGGCGACTGACGCTGGCATACGATACCCGCTCGCTCGTCCACCGTAAAACTATACTAACCGCCGACACGTTCGGGCGAGCGTCTTCGCCCGACCGACGCGGCGAGGGTCCCGCCGCTTCCGGCCGAACGCGTACGGAAAGCGGCCGAAGGCGACCGAGAGCGGACGGAATCACCGGGGGGAGGTCGAAATCCTTTTACACGCGTCCGCGGCATAGTAGAGTAACTGAGTGATATCATGGACGTCGACATCGTCTCCGAGGAGGAAAACCCCATGTTGCACAGGACCGACGTGACGTTCGAGCTGACCCACGACGAGGCCACCCCCTCTCGCCTGCAGGTTCGCGACAGCCTCGCGGCGAAGCTGAACAAGGACGCCGACGAGGTCGTCATCCGCAAACTCGACACGAAGTTCGGGATGCGCAAGACCGTCGGCTACGCGAAGGTCTACGACAGCTCCGAGTACGCCACGGAGGTCGAACAGGAGCACATGCTCGAACGCAACAAGATCACCACCGACGAGGGCGACGCCGAGGCGGAGGAGGCCTGAGATGGCGCGCCACGAACTCTACAACGACGAGGGCGAGACCGAGCGCGAGAACTGCCCGCGCTGTGGCGACTCGTTCCTCGCCGACCACGGCGACCGCCTCCACTGCGGGAAGTGCGGCTACACCGAGTGGGAGTAACGAGACGGTGAGCGGAGCGACGCGTCGGGCGCGAGCGGGCCGTCTCGCGCCCGGGGGATCGCCCGCGACCGACCGCCCGTTCTGCGTTTCGAGCCGCGAGCGAAGTGAGTCCCGTGAGTGACCCAATCCGCGTCCTCGGCATCGAGGGCACCGCGTGGGCGGCCAGCGCCGCCGTCTACGATTCCGCGACCGACGACGTGTTCGTCGAGAGCGACGCCTACCAGCCCGACAGCGGCGGCATCCACCCCCGCGAGGCCGCCGAGCACATGCACGAGGCCATCCCGGAGGTGGTGGCGACGGCGCTCGACCGCGCCCGCGAGACCCACGACGGGACGGGCGCGCCGGTGGACGCCGTCGCCTTCTCCCGCGGACCCGGCCTCGGGCCCTGCCTGCGGGTCGTCGGGACGGCCGCCCGCGCGCTGAGCCAGAGCCTCGACGTGCCGCTGGTCGGCGTCAACCACATGGTCGCCCACCTCGAGATCGGTCGCCACACCTCGGGCTTTTCCTCGCCGGTCTGCCTGAACGCGAGCGGGGCGAACGCCCACCTGCTGGCCTACCGGAACGGCCGCTACCGCGTCCTCGGGGAGACGATGGACACCGGCGTCGGCAACGCCATCGACAAGTTCACCCGTCACGTCGGCTGGTCCCACCCCGGCGGCCCGAAGGTCGAGGAAGCCGCGAGCGACGGCGAGTACGTCGACCTCCCGTACGTCGTCAAGGGGATGGACTTCTCCTTCTCGGGGATCATGAGCGCCGCGAAGGCGGCCTACGACGACGGGGTGCCCGTCGAGGACGTCTGTTACTCGCTGCAGGAGAACGTCTTCGCGATGCTCGCCGAAGTCTCCGAGCGCGCGCTCTCGCTGACCGGCAGCGACGAACTCGTGCTGGGCGGCGGCGTCGGGCAGAACGCCCGCCTCCGGGCGATGCTCGAAGAGATGTGCGAGGCCCGCGGCGCGACGTTCCACGCGCCCGAGCCCCGCTTCCTGCGCGACAACGCCGGCATGATCGCGGTGCTTGGCGCGAAGATGTACGCCGCCGGCGACACGCTCGCGCTGGCGGAGTCGCGGGTGAACCCCGACTTCCGGCCGGATCAAGTGCCCGTCACCTGGCGCGACGGGCACGAACTCACCTTCGCCGGTCGCGACGAGCGCGAGGTCGAGGGCGCCGAGGCCGTCGTCGAACTCGACCCCGACCGCGGGCGCGTCGTCAAGCGCCGCCTCCCGAAGTCCTACCGTCACCCGGACCTCGACGCCCGCCTCCGGCGCGAGCGGACGACCCTCGAAGCGCGGCTGACGAATCTCGCTCGCCGCGAGGGGGTCCCGACCCCCGTCGTCCGCGACGTCGACCGCCGGGCGGCGACGATCGAGTTCGAGTACGTCGGCGGGACGGACCTGCGAGAGGCGCTCGCCGCGGACCGCGTTCGGGCCGTGGGCCGGCACCTCGCTGCGATCCACCGCGCGGGGTTCGTCCACGGCGACCCGACGACGCGCAACGTCCGGGTCGACGGCGAGGGGACCTACCTGATCGACTTCGGCCTCGGCTACCACACCGACCACGTCGAGGACTACGCGATGGACCTCCACGTCTTCGACCAGAGCCTCGTCGGCACCGCGGACGACCCCGAACCGCTCCGGGCGGCGTTCCGCGAGGGCTACCTCGACGCGGGCGAGGAGCGGGTCCTCGACCGCCTCCGGGAGGTCGAGGGTCGGGGCCGGTACGTCGGCGAGTGACCGCCGAACCGGCGGCCCCGTCCTCCGGGGCGTACGTCGCGTCGAGGCCGCCGCGACGGCGCCGGCGGGACTGTGACGGCCCGCCGAGTCGCCGGCACTCGCGCGGTGCAGTCAGCACACAATACTCTTACCGCGGGGAGTCGTATCATCGCGCATGGCAGACAAGCCGACTTCCGGTGAGATCCTCGGGATCCCGTACAACTTCGAACGACCGAGCATGGGGCGGATGCTCTCGGCGTACTGGCAGCCCGGCGAGGGAATGCTCGTCGAGAAGCCTTTCGGCGTCGGCTACACCCTGAACCTCGCGAACTGGCGGTCGTGGATCGTCGTCGTCGTCGCGGGCGCGCTGCTCTGGCAACAGGAGAAAGGCGGGACGGAGACGGCCGACGAGGTCGACGAACCCGTCGAAGTGATCGTCGACGAGGACGACGACTGAGCGGTTTCTCCGCGACGGTACCGACCGTGAGGCGGCGAACCGACGACGCTTTGAGGACGCCGGACCGCCCCTCAGACATGCTCGTTCGGTTCGTCACCGGCAACGAGGGGAAAGCCCGCGAAGCGCGGGAGTACCTCGACGGGATCACGGCGGTCAACCAGGTCGAGTACGACTACACCGAGATCCAGAGCGACTCGCTCGGGGAGATCGCCGCCCACGGCGCGCGCGAGGCGTTCGAGGCGCTCGGCGACACCGAACCGGTGCTCGTCGACGACGCCGGCCTGTTCGTCGAGGCGCTCGGGGGCTTCCCGGGGCCGTACTCGGCGTACGTCGAGGACACCGTCGGCGTCGAGCGCCTCTGGCGGCTGGCACGGGAGGAGGAGAACCGCCGGGCGCGCTTCCGGACGGTGCTCGCGTACGCCGACGCCGAGCGGACCGAGACGTTCGAGGGGTCGGTCGCCGGCACGCTCGTCGCGCCCCGCGGCGAGGGCGGCTTCGGCTACGACCCCATCTTCGAGTACAACGGCACGACGCTCGCGGAGATGAGCACCGAGGAGAAAAACGCCATCTCCCACCGCGGCCGCGCGCTCGCGACGTTCGCGGAGTGGTACGCCGACCACCACGACTGATCGGGGTCGGCGGCCAAGTCGTATCGGGAACATACGATCTGTTCTGAAATCGGTCCGGAGGGGTTCTACTCACGGCGGCGAGTTCGAGGGGATGAGCGTAGCCGTTCGGCAGACTTATACCGGTACGGCCCGAGACGTGTTCGTAGGCGAACGGCCGAAGAACGACTCCCGTCGGCCCGTTCGTATCGAGAAATCCCGATATGAGTTCGAACGATCCGGTCGGAGACGCCTGCTGTTCGCTCGCGGAACTCCACGACGACGTGGACGCGAGCGTCGAGGCGCTGGCGGACCGACGCCCCGACGAGGAGGGGATCGACGGCCGGCGAGCCGTCTTCGCCGCGCTGGCGAACGAGCACCGACTGCGCGCGCTGGCGGCGCTGCGCGAGGGCGAACTCTGCGTCTGCGAGTTGCAGGTCGTCCTCGAAGCGCCCCAGTCGACCGTGGCCACCCACCTGCGGACGCTGCGGGAGGCCGGCCTCGTGAAGACGCGCAAGAAAGGGAAGTGGACCTACTACCGGATCGCCGACACCGCCGCGCTCGAACTGCTCGACGTGGCGGCGGCCGTCGACGTTCCGACCGACGACTGAGACACGATCATGACCGACACCCACGCGAACGGAGACGACGACGGATCGCCCGCCGACCGCCGCGCGGCCGTCCGCGAGCGCTACGGCGCCATCGCGAGCGACGACGGCGGCTGCTGTGGCTCGACCTGCTGCGACGACGCCGACGAACCCGGAAAGCCCGCCGCGGACCTCGGCTACGACCCCGCGGACCTCGACGCGGCGCCGGAGGGGTCGAACCTCGGACTCGGCTGTGGCAACCCGGTCGCCCTCTCGAACCTCGAACCGGGGGAGACGGTGCTCGACCTCGGCGCCGGCGGCGGCTTCGACTGCTTCCTCGCGGCCGAGGAGGTCGGCCCCGAGGGGCGCGTGATCGGCGTCGACATGACCCCGGAGATGGTCGAGCGCGCCCGGGAGAACGCCCGCGAGAGCCCCCACGGGAACGTCGAGTTCCGCCTCGGCGAGATCGAACACCTGCCCGTCGCGGACGGGTCGGTCGACGTCGTGATCTCGAACTGCGTGCTCAACCTCTCGCCGGAGAAACCCCGGACGCTCGCGGAGGCCTACCGCGCGCTCACCCCCGGGGGCCGGCTCTCGGTCTCGGACCTCGTGGCGACCGAACCGCTCCCCGAAGACCTCCGCGAGGACCTCGACGCCGTCGCAGCCTGCGTCGGCGGCGCGGCGACCGTCGCGGAACTGGAGGGGTGGCTCGCGGACGTCGGCTTCGAGGCGGTCGAGGTCGTCGAGGAGGCCGACTGGGACCGGGACGGAGCCGAGGACGTCCCGATCGTCTCGGCGCGGATCGAGGCGCGAAAGCCCGTCGACGCCTGACGCCGACTCACGCCCGCGGGTCGCGATCCGGGCCGGGGTAGTCGCCGCCCTCGACGGCCGCGTAGAGGCTCTCGGGGTCGAACAGGCGCGCGAACGCGTCCGGCGAGCGGACGCTCACCGACACCCGCGGCTGGAGCGTCAGCCCGGCCTTCACCGAGCGCAGGCCCTCGTCGAACGAGAGGAGGTGCGCCGCCGACCCGTGGTGGGCCGAGGCCAGCGCGGGGTGGTCGCCCGCGGGGTGGTCGGCGCGGACGCGCTCGCGGTCGAGGCGCGCGCGGTGGTCGGCGGCGAGGTCGGCGTCGGCGAGCGCGGCGACCAGCGCCTCGGTCTCGTCGAGCAGCGGGTCGCTCGCGACGAGTTCCACCCAGGAGTGCCGGCGGACGCGGTCGAGCGCCTCGCGGGCGGCGCCGCCGACGAGCAGGTCCGCCGCCAGCACGTCCGCGTCGGCGACGATGCGGGCGGGATTCGGCCGCTCAGGCATCGTCGCCCTCCCGTCGGCGCGCGAGTTCTTCGCGGACGGCGTCGAGCGAGACGTCGTACTCGTCGGCGCGGTCGAACAGGTCCCGCCAGCTTCGGCTCATGAGTGGACCGTGGCGCCCCGGCGGAAAAAGTCGGTCGTTCGGAGGGTCCCGGCCGGCCGACTCGCGGCCCGCGGGCGCGCTTACCGTTCGGTCGCCAACAGTCGGTGCGCGACGGCCCCGAGGACGAACGCGACGCCGACGTTGCCGACCAGTCCGACGAGGCCGACGCCGACGACGACCGCGAGCGAGCGCGCGTCGGAGACGGCGCCGAGCGCCGTCCGGCCGAGTTCGAGGGCGACGACCGCAAGCAGGACGCCGAGGATGGCGAGCGGGAACGCGGCGAGGACCGCGCCCGCGGCGACGAGCGCGAGCAGGAGGTAGCCGACGCCGAGGATGACGTTCGCGCCGCCGGTCCGCGCGCCGAAGGCGTGCTTGCCCGCGAGGCCGCCGCTGCCGTGGCACATCGGGATGCCGCCGAACGGGACCGCCGCGAGGCAGGTGACGCCCATACTCTTCGAGAGGGCGTCCGGCGAGAGTCGCCGGTCGTAGAGGTCGTCACAGAGCAGCGCGGTCGCGATGGCCGCGTTCCCGACGGTCATCCCGAGTTGCGCGACGGTCCCTTCGACGGCGGCGACGCTGGCGGCGGGCGTTCCGGCCGGGAAGAGCGTCGCCTCGGGGAGTCGCGGCGCGGGGAGGCCGGCCGTCCGGAGCGCGACCGCCGCGCCGATGGCGAGGACGACGAGCGCGCTCGCCCGCCGGTGGCCGAGCAGAGTGAGCGCGGCGACGACCGCGAGGCCGCCGACCGCGACGGGGACGTCCGCGAGCGAGAGGTCGACGGCCGCCTCGAGCAACAGCAGCGCGACGGCGAACTGGACCCCGCGAACGACGGGGGCGCCGACGACGGCCTGAAGCCGGCCGACGAGGCCGAACCGGCCGACGACGAGCAGGGTCGCGCCCGCGAGCAGGCCCGCGGCGGCGAGTTCGGGGTACGAGAGGCTCCCGACGATGGCGAGGCCGACAAGCGCCTTCATCGGTTCGACCGACAGCGGCACCCCGTAGTGGAGCCCCCAGACGATCTGGAAGACGCCGAAGCCGACGAGGACGTGCGGGAGCGAGACGCTCGTCGTCGCGGCGAGGGCGACCAGCAGCGGCAGGACCGTAATCGAATCCCCTAGCGCGCCCGTCAGTTCCGACGTCGAAAATTCGAGGTCCGGCCGCGTCTCCGTCGCCGACGAATGCGCCATGTACGCCGGATACGGCGGGGAACGGTTTCAGCGTTTCCCGTAATCCCTCGCGGTCGTCCCGGCGGCAGAGCGTAACTCCTTCCAGTTACTCCCGCTCCCCCAGCGCCGCATCGAGCAGCGCCTCGACCTCGCGGGCGGCCGCGTCGTCGACGGGCGAGAGCGGGCGGCGCGGTCGGCCCGCTTCGAGCCCACGCAGCGAGAGCGCGGCTTTCACGCCGGGGACGCCGTAGCGGGCCGTGATCGCGCGGTTGAGTTCGACGAGCGAGGCGTTCAGGGCGCGGGCGCCCTCGCCGTCGCCGTCCCGGTGGCGCCGGAAGACCTCGCTCGCGCGTCCGGGGACGGCGTTCGCCAGCGCGAGGACGCCGCCGTCGACGCCCGCGTCGAGCGCCGCGGCGTAGACGCTGCCGCTGCCGACCAGCACCGAGAAGTCGGCCTCGGCCGTGAACCGGACGAGTCGCTGGACGGATTCGAGGCTGCCACTGGAGTCTTTGATCCCCGCGACGTTCGGGTGGTCGGCGAGGGACTCGACCGTCCGGGGGTCGATCGCGTGGTCGGTGAACTTCGGCACGCTGTAGCAGTAGACCGGGACCGGCGACTCGTCGGCGAGGTCGCGGTAGTAGGCCGCGAGCGCGTCGTCGTCGACGCCGTAGTACGAGGGCGACACCACGAGCGCGGCGTCGGCGCCGGCCTCGGCGGCCCGCCGGGTCGTCTCGAAGGTCGGTTCGTACCCCTCCCGGCCGGTCCCCGCGAGGATCGGGAGGTCGGTCGCCCCGGCGACGGTCTCGACGACGGCGACGCGCTCGTCGGTCGAGAGCGCGGGGGCCTCGCCGGTCGAGCCGCAGGGCACGAGGAAGTCGACGCCGGCGGCTTCGAGCCAGCCGGCGAGGTCGGCGAGCGCGCCGTGGTCGACGGCGCCGGAGTCGTCGAACGGGGTCGCGAGCGGAACGCCAGTGCCGTGCATGGGCCCGGATTCGAGCGCGGGGGCTAAAGCGTGGTGGGGTCGCGGCGAGACGCGTACCAGTACCGCTAAGGCCGTCCGGCGGGACCGTCAGGCCGTGAGCGACCTCGGAAAGATCGACCGGCAGTTCTTCGACCGCCACGTCGCCCCGCGGCTGGGAGCCGACCGGGCGGACGTCGCCCTCGGGCCGCGCCACGGCGTCGACTTCGGCGTGCTCGACGTCGGCGGCGAGGCCGTCGTCGCCGCGACCGACCCGCTGTCGATCCTCCCCGCCCTCGGCTTCGAGCGCGCCGCCCGGTTCGCGCTCGACCTGATCCTCGCCGACGTGGCCGTCAGCGGGATTCCGCCCTCGCACCTCTCGATCTGTTTCACCCTGCCGCCGGAGATGACCGACGCGGAGTTCGCGACCGTCTGGGAGACGATCCACGAGGAGTGTGCCGACCTCGGCGTCGCGGTCGTCACGGGCCACACCGCCCGCTACGCCGGCTGTTCGTACTCGTGGATCGGCGGCGCGACGGTCCTCGGCGTCGGCGACCACGACGCGATCGTCCGGCCCGACGGCGCCCGCGAGGGGGATCGGCTGGTGTTGACGACCGGCCCCGCCGCCGAGGCGGTCGGCCTCCTGACGACGCTGTTCGGCGACGAGATGGCCCTCCCCGAGTCGACGCTCGACGACGCCCGCGAGCGCCTCGACGACGTCTACGCCGTCCGTGACGCCCTGACGGCGGCCGCCGCGGGGCCGGTGACCGCGATGCACGACGTCACCGAGGGCGGCCTCGCGGGCGCGCTGAACGAGATGGCCGACGGCGCCGGCGCGCGGTTCGTCGTCGACCGCGGGGCCGTCCCGGAGCGACCGGGCGTCCGCGAGGTCTGCGAGTACCTCGACATCGACCCGTGGCGGGCGACGAGTTGCGGTTCGCTGCTCGTGGCCGTCGACCCGGCGGGCGTCGACGACGTGCTGGCGGCGCTGGCCGACCGGGGCACCGTCGCCGCGGAGATCGGCCGCGTCGAGGCCGGGTCGGGCGTCTACGCCGACGGCGAGCGGGTCGAGCGCCCGGACGTCGACCCCTCGTGGGAGGCGTACGCCGAACTCGCGGGCGAGGCGAGCGAGAGCGGCGAGTAGCGACCCGCACGAGACAGAGGGTACCACCACGGATTTGTACCACGGAAGAATACCTTCGGGTATGGACGAGTTGGGAAAGGCCGACCGCGAGTTCTTCGACGAGCACATCTACCCGAACCTCGGGGCCGACCGGGCGGACGTCGCCCTCGGGCCGCGCCACGGCGTCGACTTCGGCGTGCTCGACGTCGGCGGCGAGGCCGTCGTCGCCGCGACCGATCCCGTCTTCGTCATGCCGTCGCTGGGCTTCGAGCGGGCGGCGTGGTTCGCCTTCCACATCCTCGTCAGCGACGTCGCGGTCTCGGGGCTGGCGCCCTCGCACCTCAGCGTCGACTTCAACCTCCCGCCGGAGATCACCGACGCGGAGTTTGCGACCGTCTGGGAGACGTTCGACCGCGAGGCCCGCGACCTCGGCGTCGCGATCGTCACGGGACACACCGCCCGCTACGCCGGCTGTAACTACCCGATGGTCGGCGGCGCGACCGCGATCGCCGTCGGCGACCACGACGACCTGATCCGCCCCGACGGCGCCCGGCCGGGCGACCGCGTCGTCGTCACCAAAGGCCCCGCGATCGAGGCGACCGGCCTCATGGCCATCCAGTTCGCGGACCTGCTGGCCGACGACCTCGGGGGAGCGACGCTCGAAGCGGCGCAAGACCGCTTCTACGACATGAGCCCGGTACGGGACGCGCTGGTCGCCGCTGAGGCCGGCGACGGCGCCGTCACCGCGATGCACGACGCGACCGAGGGCGGCGTCCACGGCGGCCTCGTGGAGATGGCCCGCGCCGCGGGCGTCGGGATGACGGTCGAGCGCGACCGGATCCCCGTCCGCGACGGGGTTCGGGAGGTCTGTGACGCGGTCGGCATCGACCCGTGGATCTCCATCAGCGAGGGGACGCTGCTGGCGACGGTGGCCCCCGACGGCGTCGACGCCGTCCTCGCCGCGCTGGAGGCCGAGGGGGTCCCGGCGGCCGAGGTTGGCGAGGTGACCGAGGGCGGGGGCGCGGTCGTCGACGGCGACCCGATCGACCACCCCGACACCGACCCCTTCTGGGGCGCCTTCGAGGAGCAGATGGCGCGGCTCCGGGAGGTGAGCGAGGAATGAGGCGGCCCGCGCCCGACGCGCGGCCGGTCGCGCTCACGGTCGCCGGCAGCGACTCCGGCGGCGGCGCCGGGATACAGGCCGACCTCCAGTCGATGGCCGCCCACGGCGTCTTCGGGACGAGCGCGGTCACGGCCGTCACGGCCCAGAACACCCGCGGCGTCGACTCCGCGCACGTCCTGCCGCTCGAAGAGATCGAGGCCCAGATCGAGGCGGTACTCGGGGACTTCGACGTCGCGGCGGCCAAGACCGGCATGCTCGCGACCGCGCCGGTCGTCGACCTCGTCGCCGAGCGGGTCGCCGACGCCGACGTCCCGGTCGTCGTCGACCCCGTGATGGTCGCCGCCTCCGGCGACCGCCTGCTCGACGCGGACGCCGAGCGCGCCTACGAGGGGCTGATCGCGGACGCGACGCTGGTCACGCCGAACGCCGACGAGGCCGAGGTGCTGACCGGGGTCGCCGTCGAGGACGACGCGAGCGCCCGCGAGGCCGGCGAAGCGATCCGCGAACTTGGCGCCGACGCCGCGCTCGTCAAGGGCGGGCACGTCCCCGGCGACGCCGTCAGGGACGTGCTGGTCGCGGCCGACGGCGTCGAGATATTCGAGCACCCCCGCGTCGAGACCGACGCCACCCACGGCTCCGGCTGTACCCTCTCGGCGTCGATCGCCGCCCGCCTCGCCCGCGGGGAGGCCCTCGCGGACGCCGTCGAGGCCGCGACCGCCTACATGGAGCGGGCCGTACGCTACCACTACGACGTCGGCGAGGGGCCGGGCGCGGTCAACCACCTCGTCGGCCTCCGGAACGACGCGGCCCGCGAGCCGACGGCCGAGGCCGTCCGTGAGGCCGTCGACCGCCTCGCCGACGTCGACGTCGCGGCGGTGATCCGCGAGGGCGGCACGACCGTCGTCGGCGCCACCCCGTGGGCGGAGACCGTCGAGGAGGTCGCGGCCGTCGAGGGCGGCCTCGCGCGCACTCCCTCGGGCGTCCGTCCGAACGGGGACGTCCGCTTCGGCGCCTCGGACGACGTCGCCCGGACCCTGCTCGCGGCGCGCGAGGCGTTCCCCGACCGCCGGTTCGCCGCCGACCTCCGGGCCGGCGGGGACGTCCGGCGGGCGGTCGACGCCCTCGGCTGGGACGTCGCGGCGGCCGACGAGGCGCTCTCCGACCGGGCGGCGCCGCCCGTCGCCGTGTTCGACCGCGACGGCGACGGCGACGCGGGGACCGCGACGCTGCTCGCACGCGAGGCGGGGACGCTCGTCGAGCGGACGCTGGCGCTCTCCGACCGGGTTCGCTGATCGTCGGCGCCGGACGGGTGGCTTTTTGTGAGGGCGGATCGTCACCCCGTCGCATGGTCGAGAGTCCGTTCGACGTCGAGATTCGCGTCGGCGAGGTGCGAGACGCCGAGGCGTTCCCGGAGACGAACAAGCCGGAGATGGTCAAACTGCGGGTCGACCTCGGCGGCGAGGCGGTGCAGTCGGCGGCGCAGTTGGGCTACCACCACGACCCCGACGAACTGGTCGGCGAGCAGGTGCTGTGCGCGACGAACCTCGGGAGCGTCCGGATCGCGGGCTTCGAGTCCGAGGCCCTGACCGTCGGCGTCCCCGGCGACGACGGCAACCCGGTGCTGGTGACCCCCGAGGAGGGGGTGCCGCTGGGGGGCGCGCTGTACTGACGGCCCCGGGAAGCCGCCGGGACGAGGAGTCGGACTGTCCAGTACAGATATACGTCGGGCGGACCCACGTCCCACCATGGGCGAGCCGCCACCGTCGGCGACGGGGACCAACGTCGAGGGCGAGGCACCCCTGATCGAGCCGACGATCGAGACCGAAGAAGCGACGATCACCGACGACGCCGAACTCGAGCGGACGCTCGGCCTCCCGGGCGGGCTGTCGATCGGGATCGGGACGATGATCGGCGCCGGCATCTTCGTCTTCCCCGGGATAGCGGCCGGGCAGGCCGGGCCGGCCGCGTCCGCGTCGTTCGCGATCGGTGCCGTCGTCGCCCTGCTGGTCGCGCTGCCGACGTCGGAACTCGCGACGGCGATGCCGAAAAGCGGCGGCGGCTACTACTTCATCTCCCGGGCGCTGGGGAGCCTCGCGGGGGCGGTCGTCGGGCTCTCGCTGTGGTTCGGCCTGGTGTTCGCGACCGCCTTCTACCTCGTCGGCTTCGGCTACTACGCCGTGGACACGCTGGCCGAGGTCGGCGTCGCGGTCGGCGAGGGCCCCGTCATCCCGATCGCGGTCCTCGCGGGCGCCGCCTTCGTCGTCCTGAACGTCACGGGGACGGAAAACGCCGCGAAGCTCCAGAACGGGGTCGTCGCGCTGTTGCTCTCGATCCTGGTCGTCTTCCTCACGGTCGGCGGCCTCGACGCGGTCGGCCTGATCGGCGAGCCGGCGACGCCCGAGCGGTTCGCGCCCTTCGGGCCGATGCGCGTGTTCACGACGGCGGCGCTCGTGTTCACCTCCTACCTCGGCTTCGCGCAGGTGGCGACCGTCGCGGGGGAGATGAAAGATCCCGGCCGGAACCTGCCGCTGGCGATGGTCGGCTCCGTACTCGTGGTCGGGGTCCTCTACGTGGCGACGATCTTCGTCGCGACGAGCGGGCTCGGGAGCGACACGCTCGGCGATCTCGGCGAGACGGCGATGGTCGAGGTCGGTCGCCACTACCTCGGCCCGGTCGGCGCGTTCGCCATCGTCTTCGGCGGCCTGCTCGCGACGATGTCGAGCGCCAACGCCTCCGTCCTGAGTACCTCGCGGGCCATCTACGCCGTCTCGAAGGACGCCCTGTTGCCGCGGGGCGCGACCCGGATCAACCTCCGGTACGGGACGCCACACGTCGCGCTGGGGATGGCCGGCGGCCCGATCCTCGTGTTGACCGCGACCGGGCGCGTCGAGTTGCTCGCGGAGGTCGCCTCGTTCCTGCACCTGCTCATGTACGGGCTGATGTGCGTCGCGTTGATCGTGTTGCGCCGGGACGAGCCGGAGTGGTACGACCCCGACTTCCGGGCGCCCGGCTACCCCGTCGTGCCGGCGCTCGGCGCGATCGCCAGCTTCGCGCTGATCGCGTTCATGCAACCGGGGTCGCGGTACGTCGGCGCCGGAATCGTCGTCGCGACCGCCGCCTGGTACGTCTACTACGCCCGGGACGTCGACCTGAAAGGGGCCCTCTGACCGACGATCATGACACGCATACTCGTTCCACTGGCGATCCTCGAAGGTGAGTCGGTGTCGGCCGGTCTCGTCGACCTGCTCGCGCCGCTGGACGTCGTCGTCCTCGGCTACCACGAAGTGCCCGAGCAGACGCCGCCCGACCAGGCGCGACTGCAGTACGAAGAGCGGGCGACCGACGCCCTCGCGGACGTCGCCGCGGAGTTCGACGGCGGGGGGACCGCGGAGTACCGGCTCGTGTTCACGCACGACCGCGAGCAGACGTTCGAGCGCGTCGCCGCGGAAGTCGGCGCCGACGCCTACGCCGTCCCGGGGGCGACCGGCCCGGTCGACCGGCTCCTCGTGACGCTGACCGGCGACGTCGCCGTCAGCCGGATCGTCTCGTTCGTCGCCACGCTGGTCGGCGACCGCGATATCGGCGTCACGCTCTTTCTGGCGACCGACGACGAACCCGGCGGCCGCGAGTTACTCGAACGGACCGCGGCACCGCTCGCCGACCGCGGCGTCGACGTCGGGACCGAACTGGCCGTCGACGAGCCGCCGCTGGAGGCGCTGCTCGACGCCGCGGTCGGTCACGACGCCATCGTCATGGGCGAGCGGGCGCCGTCGCTGCTCTCGCTCGTCTTCGGCGAGACGGCCGAGCGCGTCGCCGCCGAGTCCGTCGGCCCGGTGCTCGTCGTCCGGCGAGTCGAAGACGAGGAGGACGAGGAGGGCGAGGAGGCCGAGGAGGACGGAGAGGCCGAGGAGAGCGAGGAGCGCGGGCGGGACGAAGACGGGAACGGACCCCGCGGTTCGGACCGGCCGTCGCCGGATCAGTGATCGTCGGCCCCCTCCGCGTTCGCGTCCCCTTCGAGGTACTCCCCGCGGATCACGAGCACCGGATCGACCGTTCCGCCGGCTAACGTCTTCGCCCGGTCCCGGAGCACGAGCCGACGCACGGACGGGCGGCTCTCCCCGACGACGAGCATGTCGTGTTCGGTCGCGGCCGCGATGATCTCCCGGGTCGGCGAGCCGTCGACGGCGAGGTCGGTGTCGATCCGGTCGCGGTCGACTCCCTCGGCGGCCAGCGCGTCGGCCGCGTCCGCGAGGAGGTCCGCGCCGCGCTCGCGGTCGCCCTCGTCGTCGACGACGTGGAAGAACGTCACTTCGAGGTCGGTGCCGGTCAGCAACACCCCGAGGAGGTCGGCGATGTACTCGAGGTTGACGTCCCCGCGGACGGCGACGAGCACCGACTCGAGGACGGGCGCGGGGTTGAGCAGCAAGAGCGCGTCGCAGGCGGCGTCGAGGGCGACGCGCTCGAACGTCTGCAGCCGATCGTGCGTGAACACGAGCCGCGAGGAGACGTCGAGGCAGCCGGCGTCCGCGAACACGTCTTCGAGTTCCTCGAGTTCGGCGCGTGCGCTCGCGCCGAACTGGTCGCGGGCCTGATCGGTCCCGATCTGGTCGGGGATCTCACGGTAGGCAAGAAGGGCGACGGGGACGGACGCGAACGCCTCCACGATCGTCGTCGGAACGGCTTCGCCGCCGAGGACGTCGACCGGGACGAGAACGCGGTGGTCGCGA
The DNA here is from genome assembly GCF_024296665.1 of Salinilacihabitans rarus. NCBI lineage: Archaea > Methanobacteriati > Methanobacteriota > Halobacteria > Halobacteriales > Natrialbaceae > Salinilacihabitans > Salinilacihabitans rarus. The sequence continues at coordinate 1,950,484 of NZ_CP100762.1, forward strand.
GGCGCCGTCATGCTCGGTGCCGTCGGTCCTACCACGGCCCGCGGTATATAGCTCCGGTCGATCGCCCACCCCTGAATCCGCAGCATTTTAGCGCTGGAAGGACAGTCACCGACTATGACCGAGGCGACGGGGATCGTCGGTGAGTTTCTCTCGCTGAAAGCGGGGACCGACGCCGACGTGCTGGCGATGCAGTGTGGGGACTTCTACGAGTTCTTCGGCGACGACGCCGAACTCGTCGGCGAGGAACTCGACCTGAAGGTGACCTCGAAGTCCTCGCAGGGCCAGTCGTACCCGATGGCCGGCGTCCCCCTCGACGACCTCACGCCGTACCTCAAGGCGCTCGTCGAGCGCGGCTACCGCGTCGCCGTCGCCGACCAGTACGAGACCGACGGCGGCCACGCCCGCGAGATCGTCCGCGTCGTCACCCCCGGGACCCTGCTGGAGACGAGCGACGCCGACGCCCAGTACCTCGCGACCGTCGTCGAGGACGAGGGGGGCTACGGCCTCGCGTTCGCCGACGTGACGACCGGGCGCTTCCTCGTCGCCGACGCCGCCGACGTCGACGAGGCCCTGACCGAACTCTACCGGTTCGACCCCGTCGAGGTGCTGCCCGGCCCCGAGGCGCGCAACGACGACGACCTGCTGGCGCGGCTCCGCGAGCGCCTCGACGCCACGACGAGCCTCCACGACGCCGAAGCCTTCGCGCCGAAGCGGGCCGCCCACGCCGTCCGCGAGCAGTTCGGCCGCGAGCGCGTCGACCGCCTCGACGCCGCCGAGGCCGCGATCAGGGCCGCGGGGGCGATCCTCTCGTACGTCGAGGAGACCGGCGCGGGCGTGCTCGCGTCGATGACGCGCATCGGCGCCCACCGCGGGGACGACCACGTCACCCTCGACGCGACCACCCAGCGCAACCTCGAACTCACCGAGACGATGCAGGGCGGGCGCGACGGCTCGCTGTTCGCGACGGTAGACCACACCGAGACGAGCGCCGGCGGCCGCCTGCTCAAGGAGTGGATCCAGCGCCCGCGGCGGTCGCTCGCGACCCTCGAGGAGCGGCAGGCCTGCGTCGAGGCGCTCTCGTCGGCGGCGCTGGCCCGCGACGAGATCCGCGAGACCCTCGGCGACGCCTACGACCTCGAACGGCTGGCCTCGCGGGCGACCCACGGCAGCGCCGACGCCCGCGACCTGCTCGCGGTGCGGGACACCCTCGGGGTCCTCCCGCGGCTGGCCGAGGCGGTCGCCTCCCACCCCGACCTCGCCGACTCGCCGCTTTCTCGGATCGTCGACCGGCCCGACCGCGAGGCGGCGGCCGACCTGCGGGAGACCCTCGCGGAGGCCATCGCGGAGGAGCCGCCGTCGACGGTCACGCAGGGTGGCCTGCTCAAACGCGGCTACGATCCGGAACTCGACGAGGTGATCGAGCGCCACGAGGAGGTAAAGCGGTGGCTCGACACCTTAGCCGAGCGCGAGAAGCGCCGCCACGGGCTGAGCCACGTCACCGTCGACCGGAACAAGACCGACGGCTACTACGTACAGGTCGGCAAGTCCGCGGCCGACGGCGTTCCCGACAACTACGAGGAGATCAAGACGCTGAAGAACTCGAAGCGGTTCACGACGCCGGAACTCGAGGAGAAAGAACGCGAGATCCTCAGATTCGAGGAACGCCGGGGCGACCTCGAGTACGAACTCTTCGGCGAACTGCGCGAGGCGGTCGCCGACCGCGCCGCGTTGCTCCAGGACGTCGGCCGGGCGCTGGCGACCGTCGACGCGCTGACGAGCCTCGCGACCCACGCGGCGGAGAACGGCTGGGTCAGGCCCGACCTCCACCGCGGCGACGGCCTCGACGTCTCGGGGGGTCGCCACCCCGTCGTCGAGCAGACGGTCGAGTTCGTCCCGAACGACGTGCGGATGGACGACGACCGGCGGTTCCTGATCGTCACCGGCCCCAACATGTCGGGGAAGTCGACGTACATGCGGCAGGTGGCGCTGATCGTCCTGCTCGCGCAGGTGGGGAGTTTCGTCCCCGCCCGCGAGGCGTCGGTCGGCCTCGTCGACGGCATCTTCACCCGCGTCGGCGCGCTCGACGAACTCGCGCAGGGCCGGTCGACGTTCATGGTCGAGATGATCGAACTCTCGAACATCCTCCACGCCGCCACCGACGACTCGCTCGTGATCCTAGACGAGGTGGGACGCGGGACGGCGACGTACGACGGCATCTCGATCGCCTGGGCGGCGACGGAGTACCTGCACAACGAGGTCGGCGCGAAGACGCTGTTTGCCACCCACTACCACGAGTTGACCGGCCTCGCCGAGCACCTCCCCCGCGTGGCGAACGTCCACGTCGCCGCCGACGAGCGCGACGGCGACGTCACCTTCCTGCGGACCGTCCGCGAGGGGCCGACCGACCGCAGTTACGGCATCCACGTCGCAGACCTCGCCGGCGTGCCGGACCCGGTCGTCGACCGCTCGCGGGACGTCCTGGAACGGTTGCGCGAGGAGAAGGCGATCGAGGCCAGAGGCGGCGGCTCGAACGACCCCGTCCAGACGGTCTTCGACGTTTCGAGCGGCCAGTTCCGCGGGCCGGCCAACGCCGACGGGGGCGAGCGACCCGACCGCGACCCCGAGACGGCGGCGATCCTCGACGATCTGGAGTCGATCGACGTAAACGAGACGCCGCCGGTCGAACTGATGGCGAAGGTACGGGAGTGGCAGCGACGACTCGGCGAGTAGCGCCGGCGGGTGCGCGAAGACGACGGCGACGAGGGGAGACGACGCGGCGTATCGTCGGCGTCAGTCGGTGACGAGGTGCTGGGTGAACGCGTCCTCGACGATGGTGCCACAGTAGTCACAGCGGATGCCGTCACCGACGACCTCGAACGACGTCTCGACCGGTTCGTCGGCGTTCGTGATGCAGTTGTGGTTCGGGCAACCGATGACGCCCACGACGCGGTCGGGGCGTTCGACGCGCGTCTTCTCGGCCACCTCGAACTCGCGGATGATGTTGATCGTCGCCTTCGGGGCGATCAACGAGAGGACGTCGACCTCGGACGGACTCAGTTCGCGGTCCTCGATCTTCACGATGTCCTTCCCGCCGAGTCGGTCGGAGGGGACGTTCATCCCGATGCTGACCCCCGTCCCCTCGGAGCCGTCGATGTCGAGGATCGAGAGGACGTTCAGCGCCTGACCGGCCGTGACGTGGTCGATGACGGTGCCGTTTCGGATCTTGCTGACGCGGAGTTCGTGGTCGTTGTCGCTCATGCGTTGAGGAGGGAGTCGAGGAGGGCCATCCGGACGGGAACGCCGTTGTGGGCCTGCTCGAAGTAGGTTTCGTGGGAGGTGTCGTCGACGTCGGGTGCGATCTCGTCGACCCGCGGGAGCGGGTGCATCACCGTCAGGTCGTCCGCGGCCGCCTCGAGGGTGTCGGCGTCGATCTCGTACTCGCCGGCGATCTTCCGGTACTCGTTCTCGTCGGGGAACCGCTCGCGCTGGATGCGCGTCACGTAGAGGACGTCGAGGTCGGGGAGGACGGCGTCGACGTCGGTGTGTTCCTCCACGTCCGCGCCCGCCTCGTCGAGTTCGTACCGGACGCTCTGGGGGAGCCGCAGCGACTCGGGGCTGATGAAGTGCTGGCGGGCGTCGAAGTTCGTCAGCGCCGTCGACAGCGAGTGGACGGTCCGGCCGTACTTCAGGTCGCCCATGATACCGATCGTCAGGCCGTCGAGGCGCGCGTTCTTCCGGATGGTGTAGAGGTCCAGCAGCGTCTGGGACGGGTGGTGTCCGGCGCCGTCGCCGCCGTTGACGACGGGCACGTCGACGAACTCCGAGGCCAGTTTCGCCGACCCCTCGCTGGGGTGACGGAGGACGATGCCGTCGGCGTACCCCTCGATGACCCGGACCGTGTCGGCCAGCGTCTCGCCTTTCTTCACCGACGAGGACTCGACCGGCCCCATGTCGACCGTGTCCCCGCCGAGGCGCTTCATCGCCGTGTCGAAGCTCATCTTCGTCCGCGTGCTCGGCTCGAAGAAACACAGCGCGAGGACGCTCCCGGCCTGCGCGTCGGCCACCGACTCGGGATCGGCGTCGATCTCCGCCGCCCGGTCGAGCACCGCCGTGATGTCATCCCGCGAGAGCTGGGTCGCGGAAATGAGGTGGGTGTGGCGCATCGTACGCGCCTGAGCGTTGGTCGGTCTTCAATCTTCCTTTATCAAATATCGTGCGGTTGTGACGGCCACCCACGGTACTGACCGTCCCGCAGCGAGCGAGCGTCCGGCCGAACGCGACGAGAGGCGATAGAATTATTTTCCTATGAGTCGTTCCGGGGAACATGGGCCACCTCGACGACGTCACCGTTCCGGAACTGCGACGGGCCCTCGACCGCGTCGAGGGGAAGACGCCGACGCTGCGGCTGGTCGCCGCGATCGCGTACAAAAACGGCGTCACGCAGACCGAACTGGCCGACTGGTTCGGCGTCGACCGGCGGACGATCTACAACTGGCTCGACCGCCTCGACCGACGGCCGCTGGCGGCGGCCGCACGGGACGAGCGGCGGCCGGGCCGGCCGCGGAAACTGACGGCCGACCAGCGGGCGGAACTCGAGGCGGCGCTCGAAGCGCCGCCCGCCGAGGCCGGCTACGACGCCCGCGCGTGGACGCCCGCGCTCGTCCGCCGCCACCTCCGCGAGAGGTTCGACGTCGCGTACTCGCGGGCGAGTTGCAGACGGCTGTTGAAGGGGGTCGGATACACCTACGACGCCGGGGCGAGACGCTGGCGGCCCCCGGAGTAGCGGGCGGCGGAGGACCGGCCGCGCGGCCGGACGTCTATCGACGAATGTGAGAAGTTACTTTTGTCGATCCCCGCTGCAGGGATGGACCGAACCATCACGTGATCGACACCCGTGCTGATCGTCACCCGAGGCGACCGCCGTCGGCCCCGTCATATAGCGGAGGTTTACATACATAGGTTCGTAAGAGATCCGGGCGGCGAGTCGTCTCACACCGGCTCCGCCGGCGTGGGTGCGATAGGTCAGGAAGGTGGGTCGTCAGCGGCCGCCCGCCCGGTTCGGTGTGGCGGCCGCGGCGTCGGACCGAGACGGCGCGAGACCGACGGCTCGCGGGGCCAACGCGTGAAGCGGACGACGGTCCGTCGGCTCGAACTGGCCGTCTCCGTCGTGCGTTCGCGTCACTCCTCGACGAGCGCGTGGACGATCGCCTTCTGGATGTGCATCCGGTTCTCGGCCTGGTCGAAGATGACCGACTGCGGGCCGTCGGCGACCTCGGCGGTGACCTCCTCGCCGCGGTGGGCGGGGAGACAGTGCATGAAGACGGCGTCGTCGGCGGCGGCGTCCATGAGGTCCTGGTCGACCTGGTAGCCGTCGAACTCGGCGAGTTTCTCCTCGCGTTGCTCCTCCTCGCCCATGCTGACGAAGACGTCGGTGTAGACCGCCGTCGCGCCGTCGACCGCCTCGTAGGGGTCGTTGGTGACCGTCACGTCGGCGTCGGCGACGCGCTCCTGAATCTCCTCGTCGGGCTCCATCCCCTCGGGGGTGGCGATCCGGCAGCTCACGTCCATCTTCGCACACGCCTGCATCAGCGAGTGGGCGACGTTGTTACCGTCGCCGACGAACGCCAGCGTGTCGAGGCGGTCCTTCTCGTGGAGGGTGTAGAGGTCGGTGAGCGCCTGGCACGGGTGCAGGAAGTCGGTGAGACCGTTGATCACCGGCACGTCGGCGTGCTCGGCCAGTTCGATCATCTCCTCGTGGTCGAACAGCCGGGCCATGATGGCGTCCTCGTAGCGGGACATGACCTGGCTGACGTCCGAGATCGGTTCCCCGCGGCTGAGCTGGGAGGACCCCATCTCGAAGAAGATCGCGTGGCCCCCGAGCTGGGTCATGCCCGTCTCGAAGGACAGGCGGGTCCGCGTCGAGGGCTTCGCGAACAGCATCACCAGAGTCTTGTTGTCCATCACCGAGGAGAACTCGTCGGGGTTCTCCTTCATCCGGTCGGTGAGGTCAAACAGTTGTTCGATGTCGTCGCGGCTCAGGTCGTCGATGTCTACTAGGTGTTGCATCATTCTATAATTGTACCGTTATTTCTATTCAATGCTTCGGTTGCGGTCTCGAGCGACGTGATAATCGCTCGCTCACCGCCGTTCCGGACGAACTCCGCACAGGCTTCGATCTTGGGAGCCATGCTCCCCTCGCCGAACTCCCCGGACTCGATGAGTTCGTCGGCCTCCTCCGGGCTCAGGCTGTCGATCCGCTCCTGGTCTTCGGTGCCGAAGTTCCGATACGCGGCTTCGACGTCGGTCAGGATGAGCAGCTGTTTGGCGCCGATTTCGTTCGCGAGCACCTGCGAGCCGCGATCCTTGTCGATGACCGCCTCGACGCCGCGGAGATCGCCGTCCTCCTCGACGACCGGCACGCCGCCGCCACCACAGCAGATGACGGGCTGGCCGGTCTCGACGAGGGTCGCGATGGCCTCCGATTCGACGATTTCGAGGGGCTTCGGCGACGGGACGACGCGTCGGTAGCCGACGTCGCCGTTGCTCCGCGTGGCCTCCTTCGTCCGGAAGTCCTTCTCCGCGGCCTCCGCCTCGTCGTAGAAGGGGCCGACGCGCTTCGTCGGATCGTCGAACGCGGGGTCGTCCGGGTCGACGATCGTCTGCGTCGTCGGGTTCGCCGGCGTCACCCCGAACTCGTTGCGCAGTTCCTGTTGCAGGAGGTAGCCGATCTGCGCCTGCGACTCGGCCCCGATCACGTCGAGGGGCTTCGGGTACGCCGACTCCGACTCCTCGTTCTGCAGGAGAAGCTGGCCGACCTGCGGGCCGTTCCCGTGCGTGAAGACGAGATCGTGACCGCGCTCGTACAGCTCCGCGATGTGCGGCGCCGCCTGTCGTATGCTTCGACGTTGGTCGTCGATAGATCCTTCTCCGTCTCTTAGCAGGGCGTTGCCACCCAGCGCTACGACCATGTAACCCATGGCTACCCGAACGTTGGACACCCGCCGAGAAGAATCTTGTGTAGATTCCAGCCCGGTGGTAGCGAAACGGGGAAGTGCCACGTTACACGGACACACGGCCTGCTACCGCCGCTCGCGCTCCCGCCGGCCGCTCCCGACGAGGGCGCAATACCATCTTGATTCGCGTGTGTGCGACGAGCAACACGCGCGTGGACGGGGCTCCCGTCACCGCGACGAGGGACGAAACGGCCCGTCGATGGGAGGGAGAGGCGCTCGCGTCACCTCGGCCTTTAGAACAACTTGATTCCGAGTAAATTACACACGTGTAATCGTACGTTACTTCTCGGCAAGAACTGGCGGTACCTTTATTCCCCGTAGCTGTCAACCGTCAACTGTAGTATGGTAGAGTTTGAGCCGAAAAGTTACGACGACTTTGATCCGGATCGACTCCCGTCGCTCCCGGAGGCACTCGTTCCCGTCGCAGGGATGATCCTGTTCCTCGCGGTAGGTATCGTGTACATGGGCCTCGACGCCCAGATGCCGTTACTGTGGGGGATCGCGTTCATCGGCCTGATCGCGAAGTACCACTGGGGGTATAGCTGGGACGAGCTATTCGACGGGATAACGAACAGTATCGTGATGGGGGCGGGCGCGATCTTCATCCTCTTCGTGATCTACATGCTGATCGCCTCGTGGATCGACGCGGGGACGATCCCGTGGATCATGTACTACGGGCTGGAGGTCCTCACCCCGAGCGTCTTCCTCCCGCTCGCGGCCATCATCTCGTTCATCGTCGCGTTCGCGATCGGGTCGTCGTGGACGACGGCAGGGTCGCTCGGTATCGCGCTGGTCGGGATCGGCGCCGGCCTCGGCATTCCCGCGCCGATGACCGCCGGTGCGATCCTCTCGGGCGTCTACATGGGCGACAAGCAGTCGCCGCTGTCGGACACCACGCTGCTGGCCTCCGGTGTCAGCAACGCCGACCTGTGGGACCACGTCCGGGGGATGGCGCCTAACACGATCATCATCGGCGTCATCTCCGTCGCGCTGTACGCCTTCCTCGGCCTCACCACCGAACCGGCCAGTGGAGGTGCCGCCGGCGAAGTCGCCGAGATTCAGGGCGCGCTCGCGGGGAGCTACGAGCTGTCCGTCCTCGTGCTGATCCCGCTTATCATCACGTTCGGCCTCGCGCTGGCCGGCTACCCCGCGCTGCCGGCTCTCGGCGCCGGCGTCTTCTCGGCGGTCGGCATCTCGGTGTTCGTCCAGGGTAACGGGTTCGCCCAGGCGTGGGGGACGGTCCACTACGGTACCGCCCCCGAGACGGGCGTCGACCTCGTCAACGACCTGCTCGCGAGCGGCGGTCTCGACGGCTCGATCTGGGTCATCACGATCGTCTTCGGCGCGCTGGCGATCGGCGGCCTGCTCGAGGTCACCGGCGTGCTGGCCGTCCTCGCGCACAACACCGCCAAGGCCGTCAAGGGCGTCGGCAGCGTCACGCTCGCCACCGCCGTCGGCCCGCTGCTCATGAACATCCTCACCGCCGACCAGTACATGTCGATCGTCGTGCCCGGCATGACGTTCCGGGACCTCCACGACGAGTACGGGCTCGACGAGACCACCCTCTCGCGGACGCTGGAGGAGACCGGGACGGTCTCGGAGTCGATGATCCCGTGGAACTCCGGCGGCGTCTTCATGGCGGCCGCGCTGGGCGTTCCGACGCTCACGTACGTCCCGTACTTCTTCGTGGGACTGCTCTCCCCGATCCTGGTCGTTCTCATGGGGATGCTCGACTGGAAGATGTACTACAAGGACGACTCCGGCGGGGACGAAGCGACCGCGGAGGTCGCGGAACCCACCGCGTAACCGTCCGATCTCGTCCGATTTTTTGACGCGGCGTCGACGCCCGTAAGCGCCAGCGCCAGCGGTCCGCCGCGACGCCCCGCCACGTCGGCACCCGACCGCTCGCCGGTGCGCGACGCCGCGTACCGATCACCACGCCTCCGCGCACCCGCCGCCCTCGTACGCTTCGACCGCCGCGGGTCGTCGGTGCCCTCGGCGTCGGTACGACCGTCCGTCGCCTCGACGTCCGTCCGCGGCCGTGACCACCGGGAAGCGCCGGCCGGCCCCGACCGCGTCGGACGGCCTGTCGCGGCGACGTCCGCGCCCGTCTCCGGTCGGAGGCCACCGTCGATCACTCGGTCGAGGCGACCGACACGTCGCCGTGCCGGCCGCGTGCGGAACGGACGACGGCGCGTCCGAACGGTCGACGGAGGGCGTGTGCGTCGGGCGTCGCCGCGCGTCGACTACCCCCGGGCGTCCGTAGGCGGGGCTCGACGCCGTCACACGGCCGTCCAGTAGCGCTCGTCGCCGGGACGCCGCTCGCGGTCACCTCGTCGCCGCCGATCGGATGCGACTGCGGGCGGCGAACGACGAAGGCGGGAGACGAGAACGACGAAGGCGGAGGATAGGTCGTCGTGGGAATCGAACGCGCCGGCGGCGCCGCGGTCACGTTGGCGTGCGCCGTCGACGGGAAACGGAGAGGTGAAAAGCCGTGGCAGATCGATCAGACGCGGCGGATCGGCGTCGTCATGCAGTGGATGGCGCCGTAGCCCGCCCGGAGGTTCTTGATCTTGCGGCCCTCGCCGTCGGGGACGATCTCGACGTCGTACTCCTCGCGCAGTTCGGTGATAAACGGGACCATCACGCCGTCGTCGCTCTCGTCGAACCGCACCGGCAGGATCTTCCGCGGGCCGAGCGTCAGGAAGTTCGTGACGGCCTTCAGCGCGGCGTCGGCGTCCTCGTGGTCCGGGTCGATGAGTTCGACGGCGTCGACGACCTCGAAGCCCTTCTCGCGGATGTACTCCCCGAAGTTGACGTCCGGCCGGGTGAGTTCGTAGGGACACTCGTCGCCGCCGTCGGTGCGCTCGTAGACGTCGACCACGGTGTTGTCCACGAGTTCCTGGTGGGCGACCACGAGGTCCTCGTCGGCGAAGTTGAACCACGTGTCGAGGTGCATGATGTCCATGTCGACCTCGCTGTCCTCGGACCGCTTCTGGGCGGCCTCGAACGGCGCCCGGACGAGGGCGACCTCGTCCGTACCGAAGGCGTCCTCGACGAGGAGCTTGTGCCCCGCCGCGTAGGTGGTCCGGTGGACCAGTTCGGTGTCCTCGGCCGTGACGCCGAGTTCGGGGTAGGTGTCGCCCTCCGAGATCTTCGCGGACGTCCCCAGCAGCGCGAAGTCGCCGGCCGGGATGAAGTCGCCGCCCTCGATCGTCACGTCGGTCGACTGGATGTCGTCGCGTTCGGGGACGTACTCGCTGACGTCGTGGGTGTCGACCCGACTCAGGTCGGCGACGATCTCGACGTCGTACTCGCCGTCGAGCGCCTGCCAGGAGGCCCGCGCGATGTCGACCTCGGGCTGTCGGGTGGTCTGTTTCATGCTGCACAGGACGACCCCCTTCCGGGTCACGAAGTGGGGGTCGCGCTGGAAGTACATGTTCGTCAGCGGCTGGCTCAGCGTGACGCTGGACGTGTCACAGCGGGTCGGATTGGTCCCCTCGAAGTCGCCGTTGTCCTCCGCCCGGTGGCGAACGACCTTGGCGTTGCTCGCGACCGCCTGTAGCTGGGTGTGCGGGCTGAGCCCGTGCAGGCGCGTCCAGAGTTTGTCCTGCTCGCTCAGTTCGTTCTGCGGGTCGAGGTCGCTGAGGTCGAACTGCACGCGCGAGGAGAGCAGCGCGTCCATCTCGCCGTTCGAGGCGAGGTCGTCGTGGAGATAGTGGACGGCGTCGTCGTCGCCCAGCGCCTCGCGGAAGTCGTCGGCCAGCGCGTGATGCTCGCGCTGGGCCTCCACGAGGGAGAACTGTTCGAGGAACAGGTTCGGCTCGGGATCGAGAATCCCGACGAACGTTTCCACGCCGGGGAGGTGCATTCGAACGGCCTCCAGCGGCGCCCACTCCGCGGTTGCCTGTACTTTCGGTGCGTCTGTCTTGCGGTTTCGGTCGCCGCGTTGCGTACGTTCGGTCAAGTCGATCAGCGCTCCGTAGGAGTCGATTCGCAGTTTCGAGCTATAAACCTTCTGCCGATTCTACAGAAGCCGGAAGCAGCGGCCGATGACGGGGTATGCGAACGATTCGCGGTCTCGCCCGGCGCCCGAAGAGCGCGCCGGGACGCGGTCACTCGTCCTCGTCGTACGACTCGGTCTCCAGGTTCACCTCGATGAGGTTCGCCGTCTCCATCACCGTGTCCGGGAGGTCCTCGGTGAAGCGGTCCCCCCGGAGGCGGCTGGCCGGCGCCGTCACGCTCACCGCCCCGGCGAGCCGTCCGTCCTGGAACAGGATCGGCGCGCCCACCGCGCGGGTCCCGCGGATCTTCTCCTCGTCGTTGATCGCGTACCCGCGCTCCCGGACGGTCTGCAACTCGGCTCGAAGCTCCTCGGGGTCCGTGATCGTGTTCTCGGTCTGCGGTTCGAGTTCGCCGTCGCCGACGATCTCGTCGATCCGCTCCTCGGACAGGTGCGCGAGGAGCGCCTTCCCCGCCGCGCTGTCGTAGAGTTCCTGTGGGGTCTCGCGCATCCTGAGGTGGTACTCCTTTGCCACCGCGTCCTTTCCGATCGACTCGTAGATCGCCACCTCGCCGCCGTTGCTCTCGATGACCAGGTGGACGTACTCGCCGGTCTCCTCGGCGAGCGAGTCGACGGCCTCCCAGCCGGCCCAGTAGAGCGGCGTGTGGTTCCGGACGTGTTCGCCGATCGTGACGAACCGGTAGCCCAGTCTGTAGGCGTCGCCCTCCCTCGTGACGAGTCCCTGCCGGTCGAACGTCGTCAGGTAGGTGTGGAGCGTCCCCTTGCTGAGGTCGACGTCCGCGTCGAGATCCGCGAGCGTCGCGCCGCCGCGATCTTTGATAGCTTCAAATATCTCCATCGCCCGCAGTACGGAGCCGATTTGACGAACCTCGTCTCGATCGGGCGCGCTTGCGTCCATAGTGGACGGTTGTAGTACCAGTGGTATAAGTCATCGCCCAACTCCCGTATCTCTGGACCGAGAAGATGGGTTTGATACTATCGGACGGCCGATCGGGGCGGTCGAGCCGGTGACGCGAGGAATTTCAACGTCGACGTCGCGATAGCGGCGAGATACGGCCCTGAGACGGTCGTTTTCGTCCGAACACGAACGGGGGCGTCGAACGTGACGGCGAACTGCGTTTGAAATGCTCGAACGGCTCCGTTTCGGCCGAAACGACCGAACGCGACCCGATTAACCCAATTCCGGCGTTTCAGGCCCGCCAGACCCCACTATTCGAGAGGGTCACGTAGAACGCACGCGGGAAGCGCGTCGAAACGACGCGTTCGCCGTTCGATATCCTCAAACGAACGTGTTCGTCGTTCGACCCTAAAAGCCAAGATTTGGCGGGTGAGAGGCCTTGAGTCGTCCGAACCGTGCCGAGCCCCGGATCGACGTCGAACCTCCGCGCTCCCGGCATCCATTACGATAGTACGGTTGTAATCGACAGGGCGAGCATCCCATTACAAACATATGTTTGTAATCCAATCGTCCGTCCCCGGCGGACCCTCGACCACCGCACGAACGGGGATCGGTTCGCGGAGTCGGCCCACGACCCCGACCGGGACGGCATCGTTAGAAACTATTTGAGAGTTGTTGTGCATCTATTAACTCGATCCGTAAATTTCGGTCGCGGAGCGCGAGTCACGACCGGGAGCGCACCTGGCGCGATTTTCGAGGGTTTCACGCCCGATCAGCGGACGGAGCGCGTTCGTCGTCGGTCCACAGTGACTCACCGACGAGTCGGTCGGATACTCGGCCAAGAACTGCCCAAAACGTTCGACATCGGAACCCAATTCGGCGAGATCACGGGTATCGTGGAACGGGCTGAAATGTAGTTTACATACCTCGTGAATAAAATCAAAATAGAGTTTATACCCGCCGGCCGAGCACCCGACTCGCTCTCGACGCCCGGCGGGGCCGGCGCCGTCGCGGCCCCGCTCAGAGGTCGGCGGCGGCAAAGCGGCGGTAGCCGATCGTCAGCGGGACGACCAGCCAGAACGCGAGCACGGCGAACCCGACCGCGGGGTCCGCGTAGAACGCGTCGATCTCGCCGGCACCCATCGCCGCGCCGGTCGTGGACGCGAGGTCCGGCAACGCGGCAGCGAGCGCCGTGATGTACGCCGACGAGGGCGAAATCTGCGACACGAGGAACGTCCAGTCGGGCATCCGCGCGGGCAGCGAGAAGCCGTTGGCGGCGTAGACGACCGCCATCGGAACGACGTCCCACAGGAGTTCGAACGCGACGAAGAAGCCGAGCGCGAACGTCGTCGCCCGCGATGTCGACCCCGTCGTCGCGGAGATGGCGACGACGATGCTCACGTAGACGGCGGCGAACAGCAGCGTGACGAGTACGAACGTCGCGACGGGGACGAGTTCGACCGTGCCGAGCAGCGCGAGGCCGAACCCGAGGCCGGCCGCGAGGCCGATCGCCAGCGCGGCCACGAGCACGGCCGTTCGGCCGAGTACCTTCCCCACGAGCACGTCGCGGCGGGTGTGGGGCAGTGCGAGGAGCAGTTTGATGCTCCCCAGTTCGCGCTCGCCGGCGATCGACTTGTAACAGATCACGATCGCCGTCAGCGCGACGAACAGGGCCGCGTTGCCCGCCGTGAAGAACAGCAGGCCGCCGATGGAGGCCTCCTCCGTCCCCCCGAGCATGGCGGGCAGTTCGACGTACGAGTACGACGTCAGCGTCAGCACTACCACGAAGACGCCGAGCAGCGCCCACAGCGCCCGCGAGTGACTCGCGTCCCGGAAGTCCTTCTTCGCGACGGCGGCCCAGCTCATGCGCGGACCTCCACTTCCTCTTCGGTCGTGTACTTCACGAACAGGTCCTCGAGCGAGGACTCCTCGACCGAGAAGTCGCCCACGGTCGCGCCGGCGTCGTCGAGGGCGTTGAGCACGTCGAACTTCGAGCCGTCGGTCAGCGACACCCGGAGGCGCTCGCCGTCGAGGGCGACGTCGGTCACCCCGTCGATCCCGGCGACCGTTTCGAGGATCGCGTCGTCGACGCCGGAGACGGCGACGTCGAGGAGCGTCGCCGCCGCGGTCGACTCGCGCAGGCCGTCGACCGTGTCGACCGCGACCAGTCGGCCGCGGTTGATGATAGCCACGCGGTCACAGATCGCCTCGACTTGCTCCATGACGTGACTGGAGAAGAAGACGGTCGTCCCGCGGGCGTTCTCCTCGCGGACGATTTCGCGCATCTCGCGGGCGCCGTTCGGGTCGAGCCCCGAGGAGGGTTCGTCGAGCACGAGGAGGTCGGGGTCGCCGACCAGCGCCATCGCGAGGACGAGCCGCTGGCGCATCCCCTTCGAGTAGCCGCCCGCCTTGCGGTCGGCCGCCCCCGCGATGCCGACGCGGTCGAGCACGGCGTCGACGTCCTCGTCGATCCCCTTCGACTCGGCGACGAACTCGACGTGCTGGCGGCCGGTGAGGCGGTCGTAGGCGTGGTAGGCGTCGGGGAGGACGCCGGTCCGCCGGCGGACGGCGAGGCTCTCCGCCTGCGCGTCGTGGCCGAGCACCGTCGCGGTGCCCTCGGTGGGTCGAACGAAATCGAGCAGGATGTCGATCGTCGTCGACTTCCCGGCGCCGTTCGGGCCGAGGAAGCCGAAGATTTCGCCCTCCTCGACGGTCAGGTCGAGGCCGTCGACGGCGACCACGTCGCCGTACCGCTTGGTCAGCCCGGAGAGTTCGATCGCTACCATCGCCCCTCCGTTCCGGGTCGATTCCGCTCACAGTCGGCCAGAATGGTACTCACAGGTCGTACGGTGGATAGGCTAGGGCATAAGTATTGTTAATTGTGTTACATATTGACAGCCGCGTTACTCAAACCCGTTTGAGAAGACCGGATCAGCCGCCGTCGACCGGCGTCACGGCGAGCGAATCGTCCATTTCGAGGGCGAGCGTCTCGCCGTCGAGCGTGATCTCGAAGCGGGCCTCGAACGGCGAGCGGGAGGCGACGTCGACCGTCCAGTCGTCGGACGCGAAGCGGCCGAAAAGCTCCCAGAGCGGCGTTTCGAGCGGCGGGAGGCCGTGGCGACGGAGGAAGTCGGCGGCCGTGGGGTGGAGCGCGACCGGTACCTCGATCGGGACGTGGATCACCATCCGGCACTCGCGACAGGTGCTGACGACGGTGTAGAAGGACACACCGTCCCGGTCGTGCGCGTCGACGGACGCGTCGGCGCGGCCGTAACACTCCGGGCAGACGCCCCCGCGGGTCGCGACGAACGCGCTCCAGATGCGGTAGCCGAAGCTCTCGGTTATCTCCGCCGGCGACCGTCCCGCGGCCTGACTCCGCGGGAACGAGTCGACCAGCAGGGTCGACTCGCACGCCGAACACCGCACGACGAACCGCTCCTCGTGCAGGTCGGCGACGAGGTCGGCCTCGCGACAGACCGGACAGGTGCCGTCGACGGCGACCGCGTCGAACGCGGGCGGACTCTCGTAGAGGCCCGAGCGGACGGCGCGAACGATCTTGTCGCCGGCGTAGGTCAGCCGGTAGCCCTCGGGCGTCTCGGCGACGAACCAGCCGACCAGTCGCTTGAGGTGGTAGGCAAACTGCGAGGTGCTGTCGACGTCGACCGCCTCGTACAGTTCCGTAAACGACATCACGTACCCGTTGGTCCGTTCCTCCCACTCCCGGTCGGCCAGCGCGAACAGGATTTCGAGGCGGCGTTCGCTGCCGAGCGCCTCGATCGCGTCTATCGCCGCCCGACCGATGTCGGCGTCGTCCGAGGACTCCATGGGGGAGGGTAGGGCGTCGGCGCCTAAACCAGCATCCTCTCGGTTCGGACCCGTCCCGACGACGATCAGCCCCGCCCGCCGACGTCCCCGTCCGTCAGGCGCTCGATCGACGTCACGCGCGCTCGCCAGTAGGGCAGGTCCCCCTCCGGCAGGTTCCACTCGACGTCGGCTTCGAGCGGAACCAGCAGGCCGTCTCGCTCCGCGTAGTCCCGGAAGCGCCCCGTCCAGGGGGCGTAGGCGTCGTCCTCCTGCCGGTACCGGTCGGCCGTCACCCGCGTCACCAGCCCCCGGTCGTCGACGTGGAAGACGAGCGAGGCGGTCACGCCGCGGTGTTCGAGCGTCGCCCTCGCCGAGCGGTCGTCGATCGCCTCCCACTCGACGGCCCGGTCGAGCAGCGCGTCGGGGTACCAGACGGCCTCGGCGAGGTACCGCGTCAGTTCCCCCTCGTTCATCTCCGGGGAGGGGCCGGCGTCCGCCACCGTGACCGCCGAGCGGAGTTTCGCCCGCAGGATCCCCTCCCCGTTCGCGTACAGGTCGACGACGCGGGCCGGGAGCAGCGGGAAGACGTCGATCGTCGCGTCCCAGACGAAGCCGGGCGGGTCGACCGCGACGTGCTGGGTCGCCCGCAGCGGCCGCCACGGGGCGTCCGGCCCGCCGAGGCGGAACTCGCCGCGCTGGCGCAGGCGGACCAGCCGGGCGCGACCGGCGGTCGGCCCGTCCCCGAGGACGGTCCCGAGGTACCGCTCGACGGGCGCCGGGAGAGTCGACGGGTCCGCGTCCGCGTCCGTCGACCCCGCCGCGGCGGCCGCACGGAGGGCGTCCACGTGGCCGTCGATCTCGGCCTCGAAGCGGCGCGCGCGCCTCGCGCCGGCCGCGGCCGCGGCGCCGCCGAGCGCCGCGAGCGCGACGGCCGCCGTCGGCCACCGGCGTTTGAGGAGGTTGCTCATACGACGATACCTCGCTCCGCCGGGCAAAAAGGTGCGCGTGAACGGGCGCCCGGTCGCGGTCACCGGCCGTCGGACCGCCCGCCGTCCGGGGTCGGCCGGCCGACGCGC
This sequence comes from Salinilacihabitans rarus, assembly GCF_024296665.1. NCBI lineage: Archaea > Methanobacteriati > Methanobacteriota > Halobacteria > Halobacteriales > Natrialbaceae > Salinilacihabitans > Salinilacihabitans rarus. The sequence continues at coordinate 1,967,299 of NZ_CP100762.1, forward strand.
GAGGCGTGGAGGCCCCGGCCGACGACCGCGACGACCGCGAGCGCCAGCGCCACCGTGATCAGGGTGTGCGAGACGTTCAGCACGGTCAGCGCCTCCCAGTCGACGACGTCGCCGGCGACGATCTCCTCGAACTGCACCGGCGCGAGCGAGCCGAGGGCGTTCTCGGCGCCGTGCATCAGCATCGCCAGCAGGATGCTCCCGCCCGAGCCGTTGTAGACCCACGCGAGTAGCACCGAGAAGCCCGTGATCCCGACGAAGTACGCGAGTTGCGACGGCAACGACCACTGGGAGTGGATCGTCGTCGGATCGAAGAACAGCGGCAGGTGCCAGAGCCCCCACAGGATCCCGACGACGACCGCCGCGGGCGTCGCGCCCAGCCGCGCCTGCAGTTCGGGCTGGGCGAAGCCGCGCCAGCCGAGTTCCTCCTGCCCGCCGCCGAGGAACGTCGCGAGGACGAGGCCGATCCCGAGAGTGACGACGTCGGGCGAGAACGTCCCGAAGTCGACGGGTCCGCCCGCGAACTGGGCGACGGCCGCCGCCGCGAGCGTGATCGCGGCCGGGACGCCGATCGCCGCGGCGTACCACTTCGGGTGGACCCGCCAGCGGACGATCCCCCGCGCCCACTCGCGGAGGCCGTCGCCAGCGGCGACGAGGACGACGGCGGCGGCGATCGCCGGCCCGAGCGCGCTGAGGAAGCCGCTGACGATCCAGCGCGTCCACGAGGGGTCCATCTCCAGGACGATGACGATGCCGTTCAGCGACCACGAGATCGCGTACGCGAGGGCGAAAAACGACAGGAGCCGGTGGTCGGCGATCCAGTTGTCGGTTCGGGTCACGGTGTGTCGGTAGCGCCCGTCCCGGAAAAGGTTGTCTGTTTGATACGTATCGGAATCGCAACTCAAACGGAGTTGAGCGACGCGAGCGGCACGTCGGCGTTCCGAAGTGAACACACTGATAGGCGGCCGCTTCGTACCCGTCGTCGAACGCCGTGGGGATCGACCGATGACAGACGACACCGACATCCGTCCGCTCGACGAGGACACCGTCGCCCGCATCGCCGCCGGCGAGGTGGTCGAGCGGCCCGCCAGCGCCGTCAAGGAACTCGTCGAGAACGCCCTCGACGCCGACGCCTCGCGGATCGACGTGGCCGTCGAGGCCGGCGGCACGGAACTGATCCGGGTCGCCGACGACGGCCACGGGATGACCGAGGCCGACGCTCGCGCGGCGGTCCGCCAGCACACGACGAGCAAGATCGACGGCCTCGAAGACATCGAGTCCGGCGTCGCCACCCTCGGCTTCCGGGGGGAGGCCCTGCACACCATCGGCTCGGTCTCGCGGCTGACGGTCGAGACGCGCCCCCGCGGGAGCGCCGAGGCGGGAACGAAACTCGTCTACGAGGGCGGCGAGGTGACGGGCGTCGAACCGACGGGCTGTCCCGAGGGGACGGCCGTCACGGTCGAGGACCTCTTCTACAACACGCCCGCGCGCCGGAAGTTCCTCAAGACGACCGCGACGGAGTTCGCCCACGTCAACCGGGTCGTCACCCGCTACGCGCTGGCGAACCCGGACGTGGCCGTCTCGCTCTCCCACGACGGCCGCGAGGTGTTCGCGACGACCGGTCAGGGCGACCTGCAGGCGGCCGTCCTCGCGGTGTACGGCCGCGAGGTCGCCGCGTCGATGATCCCCGTCGACGCCGGACCCGACGACCTCCCGCCGGGTCCCGTCGAGTCCGTCTCGGGGCTCGTCTCCCACCCGGAGACGAACCGTTCGACCCGCGAGTACCTCGCGACGTACGTCAACGGCCGCGCGGTGACGGCGCCAGCCATCCGCGAGGGGATCATGGGCGCCTACGGCACGCAACTCGGCGGCGACCGCTACCCGTTCGTCGTCTGCTTCCTCGACGTCCCCGGGGACGCCGTCGACGTGAACGTCCACCCGCGAAAGCGCGAGGTCCGCTTCGACGACGACGACGCCGTCCGCCGGCAGGTCGACGCCGCCGTCGAGGCCGCGCTGCTTGACCACGGCCTGCTGCGCTCGCGGGCCCCGCGCGGGCGGTCGGCGCCCGACGAGGCGAGCGTCGAACCCGAGACGCCGGCCGGGGCGAGGGACACGGCGACGGCGAGTGCCGAGGCCGACTCGCGGAACCCGACCCCCGAACCGACGGGGACGAATCGCCCCGACGGCGTGACGGACGGCGAGTCGACCGGCGAGCGTGCGTCGGGGACGAGCGCCGGCGCCGACGCCGAACCCGACGGGACGGCGAGCGCTGGCTCGGCTACCGCCCCCACACCCGAACGAGCGCCGTCGGCCGACGCCCCCGGGACGAGCGAACCCCGTTCGGACCCGTCCGACCGGCACCCGTCCGCGCGAGGTCGCGAAGCCAGCGCGGACCCGGGCCGCCGGGAGCGCGAACGGGACGCCGCCGACCGGGCCCGCAAGTTCGCCGAGGCGACCGAACAGCGGACCCTCGACGGCGAGGTCGCGACCGGCGACGCGACGTTCGACTCGCTGCCGCCGCTTCGGGTGCTCGGCCAGTTGCACGACACGTACCTCGTCTGCGAGACGCCCGACGGCCTCGCGCTGATCGACCAGCACGCCGCCGACGAGCGGGTCAACTACGAGCGCCTGCGCGAGGCGTTCGCCGCGGACGCGACCGCGCAGGCGCTGGCCGAACCCGTCGAAATCGAACTCACCGCGGCCGAGGCGGAGGCGTTCGCGGGCTACCGCGAGGCGCTCGAACGCCTCGGCTTCTACGCCGACCGCGTCGACGACCGGACGGTGGCGGTGACGACCGTACCGGCGGTGATAGAAGCGACGCTCGAACCGGACCGCCTGCGGGACGTCCTCTCGTCGTTCGTCGAGGGCGACCGAGAGGCCGGCGCCGAGACGGTCGAGGCGCTGGCCGACGAGTTCCTCGGCGACCTCGCCTGCTACCCGTCGATCACGGGCAACACGTCGCTGACCGAGGGCTCCGTGGTCGACCTGCTCGCGGCGCTGGACGACTGCGAGAACCCCTACGCCTGCCCGCACGGCCGGCCCGTGATCGTCCGCATCGACGAGGACGAGATCGAGGACCGCTTCGAGCGCGACTACCCGGGCCACGCCGGGTGAGCGGGGGCGACGGCGAACGCGCAACGCGTTTCCCCGAGGGCGACCTCACCGACGGTATGCGCGAACTCGACGGCGCCGACGCCGGCGGGCAGTTCCTGCGAACCGCGCTGGCGCTCGCGGCGCTCGAAGACGAGACGGTCCGGATCGAGAACGTCCGCGGCGGGCGGGAGACGTCCGGCCTCCGACCCCAGCACCTCGCGGCGGTCGAGACGCTGGCCGCGATCCGCGACGCCGACGTCGCGGCCAGACAGGCCGGGGGCGCGCTCGAACGGCTCGCCCCCGCCGACCGCGGTCTCGAAGTGGCCGAGCGCGTCGAGACGACGGCCGCGAGCGACTGTCCCGGCTCCGCCGTCGTCCTCCGGGTCGACCACGGGAGCGGCGTCGCCGGCTTCTCGGCGCTGGGCGAACCCGGGAAACCCGCCGAGCGCGTCGGCGAGGCGGCCGCCGACGCCGCGGACCGGTTCCTCGCGGGCGACGCGCCGGTCGACCGACACGCGGCCGACCAGTTGCTCCCGCTGCTCGCGCTCGCCGGCGGGCGCGTCCGGATACCCGCGGTGACCGGCCACGTCGAGACGGGGCTCGCGCTGCTCGAAACGCTCGGGTACGAGATCGGCCTCGAAGCGGGCGACGCGGACGGGGGAGCGGTCGTCGCGGCCGAGCCGCGAACCCGCCCGTGACAGGCGAGCGCGCCCGCGGATCGGCGGTGGCGAGCCGTTCGGCCGAGCGCCGTCGCCTGCGACGCGCCCGCGGTGACGCCGAGGGAACCGGCGCCGGCGCCCGCCGTCACCGACACAACTTATAGCCCGGCCGGTCATTGCCGAGACATGACCGACGCGAACGCCGCCGGCGCGGGGCCGGTTCGGGGGTGGAACCGATGAGCGACCTCGTCACGTTCGGCGAGACGATGCTGCGCCTCTCGCCGCCGGGGAACGAGCGCCTCGAAGCGGCCACCGAGTTCGAGGTTCGTGCGGCCGGCGCAGAGAGCAACGTCGCCATCGCCGCCGAGCGCCTCGGCGCGGTGTCGACGTGGACCTCGAAACTGCCGAACTCGCCGCTTGGCCGGCGGGTCGCGAGCGAACTTCGCGGGTACGGCATCGAGACGGAGATCGTCTGGAGCGACGAGGGCCGTCAGGGGACCTACTACCTCGAACACGCGGGCAAACCCCGCGGGACGAACGTCGTCTACGACCGCGCGAACGCCGCGATCACGACCGCCGAGGCCGGCGAGTTCGACCTCGGGCTGATCGAGGACGCGCGCGTCTTCTTCACGACGGGGATCACGCCGGCGCTGTCGTCGACGCTTCGCGAGACGACGCTGGCGATGCTCAAGGCCGCCAAACGCGGCGGGACGACGACCGCGTTCGACCTCAACTACCGCCGGAAGCTCTGGACGCCGGAGCAGGCAAAGGAGACGCTCACGAAGCTGTTCCCGGGGATCGACGTGCTCGTCATCGCCGCCCGCGACGCCCGGACGGTGCTCGGCTACGAGGGCGAACCCGAACGGCTCGCCCACCAACTCGCCTCGCAGTTCGACTTCCGGACCGTGATCGTCACCCGGGGCGAGCGCGGCGCGCTCGCCTGGCACGACAACGTCGTCCACGAGCACGACGCCTACGAGACCGAGACGGTCGACCCCATCGGCACCGGCGACGCCTTCACCGGCGCGTTCATCGCCCGTCGACTCGCCGGCGAGGGCGTCCCGAAGGCGCTCGAGTACGCCGCCGCGACCGCCGCGCTCAAGCGGACCATCCCCGGCGACGTCGCCCTCGTCACCAAAGCGGAGGTCGACGCCGTCGTCTCCGAGCGGAGCACGGAAATCTCGCGGTGAGCCGGCGGAGGGTTTTTCGACCGCGTCGAGAGAGCGCATCCCCATGACGCGACCGATCCGTCCCGCGACGACCGACGACGCGGCGTCGATCCGCGACGTCGCCCGCGAGAGCTGGCACGCCGCCTACGACGCGTTCCTGGGCGAGGAGACGGTCGAGGAGACGATCGACGAGTGGTACGCCCGCGACCAGTTGCGCGAGTCGATCGCGGACGACGGCGCCCGCGTCTTCGTCGCGGAGGGAGCGTCGACCCTCGTCGGCTTCGTCCACGCCGGCCCCGCACGCGAGGAGCCGTCGGTCGCCCACCTCGTCCGCCTCTACGTCCGGCCCGGGATGTGGGGCGAGGGCGTCGGGAGCGCGCTGCTCGAACGCGCCGAGACGGCCCTGCGCGAGGACGGGTACGACCGGCTCCGGCTGGTCGTCCTCGCGGACAACGAGGTCGGCGTCTCCTTCTACGAGTCGCGGGGGTTCGAGCGGATCGAGGCGCGCGAGAGCGGACTGCGGGAAGACCTCGAAGAGTACGTCTACGAGAAGGGGCTGTGAGGTGGGCTACAGCGTCTTCTCGGCTTCTGCTCCTGCGCCGCTCGCCGCTTCGAGGCCTCGCTTACAACGTGCGCTCGGCTTCTTCGTCTTCGACCACGTCGATACCGCGGTTGTTGACCGCCATCGGATCGAGGCCGACCTCCTGGAGGAACTGCTTGTACTCGCGTTCGCACTGCTCGGCGGCCTTCTGCTTGTCGCTGGCGCGGTCACAGAGCGCGACGAGGTTCTCCGGGACGTCGTTCCGGTAGACGATCCAGTGGTTGATCAGGTCGCTGAGCCTGCGGATGGGGCTCGTGAAGTGGCCGTAGATCTCGAAGTTCAGCGCGTGGTGGCCGCCGAAGGGGTCGTTCATGTACTTCGCGCGGGGCATCACCTTCATCACGGCCCACTGGATCTTGTCGAGTTGCCGGCCGGGGGCGGTCTCCAGCGTCGCGTTCACCGCCTTCCGGGGGTCGTCCCACGTGTCGCCGGGGATCGAGACGCCGTCGAGTTCCTGAATCTCCTGGAGGGCCTTCGACCACTCGTCGGGGGTGGGCTGGGGGTGGACGCGGTACATCGCCTCGACGCCGCGATTCCACATGAGTTCGTGCGTGACGGCCTTGTTGGCCTTCAGCATGCACTCCTCGATGATCGTGTGCGCGCGGTCGCGACTCGGGTTGAGCACGAGCGAGCCGTCCTCCTTGCGCTGTTCGTGCATCCGGTCTGCGAGGTCGTAGACGAGCGAGATCCCCTCGTGCAGCGGCGCGTCGGGGTCGTCGAGGCGTTGTTCGGCCTGCGAGTAGGTGAGTCGCTCGTCGGACTCGATGACGGACTTGTAGATGTCGATCGACTCGTAGGAGAGGGTCTCCTCGTCGAGGTGCATCTCGACGGTGTGGGCGAACCGCTCCTCGTTGGGGACCAGCGAACAGACCGACTCGGCCAGCACCGGCGGGAGCATGTGGATGGTGTACCCGGGCAGGTAGACGGTGTTGCCGCGCTCGACGGCCTCGGCCCACATCGCCGACTCGGGGTGGACGTAGTGGGTGACGTCGGCGATGTGGACCCAGAGGACGTAGCCGTCCTCGCGCTTCTCGATCGAGAGCGCGTCGTCGAAGTCCTGGGCGTCGACGGGGTCGATCGTCCACGTCGTCAGGTGCCGCAGGTCCTCGCGCTCGTCGATCTCGGCGGTGATCTCCGACTGAACGTCCCCCGTTCGCGCCTCCGCCTCCTCGATCACCTCGGGGGGAAACTCGTCGCGAATCTCGAACTTCTCGAACAGTTCCTCGCGCTTGTTCTCGAGGTGGCGCGCGAGGTCCTCAGAAATCTGGACGGGGCCCTGGCCCTCGGCCGTCCCGGCGTCGGCCTGCGCCTGTGCGTCGTCGCTCATACTCCTGCCTACGGAGGTGAGCGCCAAAGACGTGTCGGGACGGTCGCCGAACTCACGACTCCTCGAGGGGCCCGTAGCGCTCCTCGACGGTCGCGAGGTACCACGAGAGGAACTCCGCCTGCGAGCGCTCGCCCGCTCCGAGTTCGATCAGCAGGTCTTCGAGTTCGTCCCGCGACTGGTGACAGAGGTCGTTGTCGCAGGGCTTGCAGAGGTACTCGAACTCCTTGCCGTCGCGGTCCCAGCGGTCGCCGTGCTTGTCGTACTCGCGGGCGTCGTCTCTGGCGACGGTCTCCCCGCAGGCGATGCACGTCACCGTCTCCGCCCGCCACCGGGAGGGCCACATAGTAGGACCCTCGGCGTGGGACCACTTAGCGACTAGCACAATCACATCTTACCGCGACGGTCGCGGAACCCGACCGGTCGGGAGAACGGGCGTTTTATACCTCGACCGGCCGTCCACCCGGACATGCAGGTCAAGTCCCGACACCACCTCCGGAGCGACGCCGTCGCGGACCTCGAGGACGCCGCCGAAACGCAACTCGGCGTCTCGCTCGACGGGGACGCCTACGAACGCGTCGAGTTCGAGGACAGCGACCGCGAGGTGGTCCTCGTCGACGGTCAGCCGCAGGTGGCCTACTTCGACGAGGGGCCGTTTCTCACCGTCCGCGGCGCGAACGCCTACGACCCCGAGCGGCGGGTCGTCACCGTCGACGCCGGCGCCGTCTCGTTCGTCAGCGACGGCGCCGACGTGATGCGCCCCGGGATCACCGAGGCCGACGAGGGCATCGAGGCGGGCGACCTCGTGCTCGTCGCCGAGGAGTCCCACGGGAAGGTGCTCGCGGTCGGCCGCGCCCGCGTCGACGGCCCGGAGATGCTTGGCGACGAGGGGAAGGTCGTCGACTCGCTGCACCACGTCGGCGACGAACTGTTCGGCTTTACCGGCTGAGAACTCAGTCCTCCGCCGCGTCCATCGAGTCCTCCTCGTAGGCCTCCTCGTACCGCGCCATCGCGTCCTCGTAGCCCCGCTGTGCGAGGTCGTAGGTCTCGCGCAGGTCCGCGATCGGCGTCTCCGTCGCGTCGACGCGCAGGTCGTGGGTGAACGGCGTCAGTTCGTACTCCTCGGTCGTCCGCACGAGCAACGCGGCGCTCTGGATCGGGAGTTCCTCGCGCCTGTCGCCGCCCTCGGCGTGGCCCGCCTCCAGTGCGTCGATCAGGCGCTTCGCGAGCGGTTCGTCCCGGTCGCCCTCGCGGTAGGTCGCCGCGGTCGCCTCGATCACCGACTCGCCGGTCAGGAGGTTGCCCGCGACGGTGAAGGTCTCGCCCTCGACGTGGCCGTACCAGTCCTTGCACTCCTCGCCGGAGAACGCGAAGGTGCCGTCGGCGTCGACGCCGTGTAACTGGCGCTGGGACGCGCCGTCGTCGGCGGCGAGCAGCGCCTCGAGGGCGTCCTCGACGGCGAGTCCCTCGTCGACGTACCGGATCCCGCGCCGGCCGAGGTCGACGTTCACGAGGCTCTGGGTCGCCACCGCGCCGTTCTCGCTGGCGAACGGACAGAGGGTGCCGACGCCCGGCAGGCGGGTCGTGACCGCGACGCCGAAGCGTCGCCGTTCGTCGCCGTTCCCGTCCTCGTACCGTTCGCGGACGCAGATGCTGAAGGTCACGGCTGGCCACAGGGATCGAACCGGCAAAAAAGTCGCTATCGGGAGACGATTCGAAACCGGGTCGGCGCGACGGCTTACGCGCCCTCGATGCGCTCGCGCAGGCTGATGCCGGCGTGGCCGCTCGCACCCACGGCGATGCCGAGCAGGTACAGCGCGGTCAGCACCACCCCCAGCGACGCGCTGGCGGCGCGCGAGTCGGTCGCGTCCTGTCGGTTCGACAGGTCGGCACAGACCTCGACGATCTCGCGGGTCGCGCGGGTCGTCAGGCTGTTGGGGTGGTCCGCGAGCGTCGTGGCGATCGGCGGGCTGATCCGGTAGTACAGTCCGACGAGCGCGCGCCCGATCGGCGTCGCCGACATCGACTCGTCGCGGAACCGCCGCAGCGAGTCGAGCGTGTCGCTCTCGCCGGCGGTCGCCGTCGTGATGTAACAGCCGCCGCCGTCGTCGTTCTGACACGCGGTCTCGCCGTCACACGTGCTCGGCTCCTCGAGGCCGAGCGAGGCCGCGACGTTGAGCCGACCGTAGCCCTGGTCCGCCTCACACCGGCAGATGTCGTCGGCCCCGTCGCGCAGTTGCTGGCGGGCATCGCTGGCGGAGGCGCCGTTGGCGATCAACACCGCGCCACCGCCGGCGACGTGCGGGCACGCCATCGACGTGCCGTCGAGCGTGTTGTAGCCGCCATCGTTGTACGTCGAGTAGACGCCGGCGCCGGGTGCGGCGATCTCGATCTCGGGGCCGGTCGAGGAGAACGATGCCAGGTCGTCGTTCTCGTCGGTCGCGCTGACGGCGACGACCTCCGGGTAGGCCGCCGGATGGCTCACGCAGTCCGAACAGGGGCCGTCGTTGCCGGCGGCCGCCACCAGCAGGACGCCCTCGCTGTCGGCGTACTGGACGGCGTCCTCGACGACCGAGGAGGCGCTGCCGCCGAGGCTCATGCTCCCGACGTCGTAGCCCTGATCGGCCGTCCACTCGATGCCGGCGGCGATGTCGTCGTAGTACCCGCTGCCCTGGCTGTCGAGTACCTTCGCGGCGTGCAGGGTCGCCTCGGGGGCGACGCCGACGACGCCCTCGTTGTTGTCGACGGCGGCGACGGTGCCCGCACAGTGGGTGCCGTGGCCGTTGTCGTCGTCCCACGAACCCGTGCCGGTGAAGTCCGCGCCCGCGCCGAGGTTGGCCTCCAGGTCCGGGTGGTCCTCGTCGATGCCGGTGTCGATGACGGCGACGTCCGCGCCGTCGCCGGTGTAGCCGCCGTCGTGTGCGACGTCGGCCCTGACGGTCTCGATGCCGTACGGCGTCGACTGCGCCAGCGCCTCCATCGTGCCGTTCTCTTCGACGTACCGGACGTTCGGGTTGTTCTCGAGGGCCTCGATCGCCGCCTCGGAGAACCGGCCCGCGACCGCCTTTCCGATCGATCCGAAGTCGAGTTCGCGACGCACCGATTCCGCCGCCGCACGAACGTCGCCGAGGCCGCCATCGGCGACGACGCCGACGACGTGACCCACACTTTCGTCGTTCGCGGATGCCTGTCCCGCCAGCGCGGCCGTACCGACGCTTGCACCGACTCCTCGAATGACCGTTCGCCGTGAGATTCGATCATTTGCCATGGTAATTAAACCACACGACCAGTGTTAGCTATCCGAATATAAATCCACCCGTTCGTTAACGATATGCTATTATAATTTCCTGTTTTTATCTCTACGAGCGTATTTGCCCAAGATTTAAATTAGGGAGCGTGCGGGAGTCGTCCGTGCGGTCGGCACCTCGGCGGAGGCCGGCGAGTCGTCATCGAACCGGGGGTCGACTGCGCCGTTCTCGCTGGCGACCGGACAGGGGGTGCCGACGCCCGGGACGGGTCGTGGCCGCGACGCCGAAGCGGCGGTGGATCTCGCCGTCGTTCTCGTACTCCTCGCGGACGCAGTCGCTGAACGGCCGGGGCGACGCGCCGTCGCGTCGAAAAAGATCGGCCCGCGGCAGCCCCGTCAGAGCGACTGCGTGTCGGTCGTCTCGTTGCCCGCGGCGTCCGTGACCGCAAGGCGGACCGCGTCCGCCGCGCCGCGCGTGCGGAGGCCGTGCTCGCCCGACGCGCTCGCGCCGGAGACCGAGGACGTCTCCTCGTCGACGACGACGTCGCCGTCGAGCAGTTCGCTGGTCACCGACGCGAGGTCGCCGTCGGCGTCGGAGACCGACCACTCGACGTCCGCACGGGTCCACGGCCCGGAGGTCCGGGTGGAGACGACGAACTCGTCGATCGAGGGCGCCGAGTCGCCGTCACCGCCGCCGCCGTCGTCGATGCCGAGCGCCGCGGCGACGTTGACCCGGCCGTAGCCCTGTTCGTTCTCGCCGAGGCCGACGTCGTCGGCGGTTTCGCGGAGGCGCTGGCGCGCTTCCGTGTCGGTGTAGCCGTTGGCCATCAACTGGGCGGCGGCGCCGGAGACGTGCGGGCACGCCATCGACGTCCCCGAGAACCGGTCGTAGTCGCTCCGCGGGATCGACGAGAGCACGTCGACGCCGGGCGCGGCGAGTTCGACCTCCGGCCCCGTCGAGGAGAAGTCCGCGAGGTCGTCGTTCTCGTCGGTCGCGCTGACGGCGACGACCTCCGGGTAGGCCGCGGGGTAGCCGACGCAGTCCGAGCAGGGGCCGTCGTTGCCCGCCGCGGCGACGAGCAACGTTCCCTGCTGGCGGGCGTAGGCGCAGGCGTCCTCGACGACCGAGGAGGCGTCGCCGCCGAGGCTCATGCTCCCGACGTCGTAACCCTGATCGGCCGTCCACTCGATGCCGGCGGCGATGTCGTCGTACGACCCGCTGCCACAGCAGTCGAGTACCTTCACCGCGTGGAGCGTGGCGTCGGGCGCGACGCCGACGACGCCCGTGTCGTCGTCGACGGCGGCGACGGTACCCGCACAGTGGGTGCCGTGGTCGTTGTCGTCGTCCCACGCCTCGTAGCAGGTGCTGATGTCGTTCGGGTCACAGAAGAGGCCACTGGAGCAGTCGTTCTGACAGGCGGCCTCCTGTGTGGCCCACCCCTCGCCGAGGTTGTCCGCGAGGTCCTCGTGAGTGGCGTCGATGCCGGTGTCGATGATCGCCACGTCGGCGCCGTCGCCCGTCTCGCCCGCATCGATCGCGAGGTCCGCCCCGACGGTCTCGATGCCGTACGGCGTCGTCTGGGCGAGCGCGCGCATCGTCCCGTTCCTCTCGACGTACCGGACGTTCGGATCGTTCCCGAGGGCCTCGATGGCCGCCTCGGAGAACCGGCCAGCGACCGCCTTTCCGATCGATCCGAAGTCGAGTTCGCGCTTGACCGACGTCGCCGCGCTACGGGCCGCGCTCGCGCCGCGGTCGGGTTCGACGCCGACCACGTACTCGTCGCCCTCGCTCGCGGTCGCCTGTCCGGCGAGCGCCGTGCCGGCGACGCCGGCGCCGACGCCGCGAAGTACCGTCCGTCGTGAGATGTGCTCATTTGTCATGGTTATTCAAACCACGGTGACGGTCACCAGATCCCGAATTATAAACCGACCGGTTGTTCTCCCGGAACGACCACTTGCAGGAATACAGATCGGCGACGTCGGACGGCGAATCGGCGGAACGGTCCCGATCGGCACGCGATCCGGACACTCCGTCTGACGTAAGAACTATACTCGCGGCTGCGGTCGGTGTTCCCTATGGGATTGATGAGCAAAATCCTCGGCGGCGGCCAGTCCCGGTCGGCCGAGGACTACGTCGAACTCGACCTCGACGACGTCGCCGGCGGCGGCAGCGAGGCGACGATGCACGTCCACGTCGCTGAGATCGACGGCCAGGCGTCGGTCATCGACATCAAAGACGCCGTCTACGACGGCGACGTCGTCGTCGCCGACATCACCCGCCTGCGGACGAAAGACAGCACGGTCGAGCACATCATGGACGAACTCCGACAGGTGGCACAGGAGGTCGACGGCGACATCGTCCAGAAGGGCGACGACCAGATCATCGTCACTCCCACCGGCGTCCGGGTCGGGCGGGAGAAACTCGGGAAGCGGTAAGTCGACTCGGTCTCGTTCTCGTCGGTCGCAGTAGCGCGTCGGGAGCGGTCGCCGCGAGGTTCCCGCCGGCGGGTCACCGCGCAGTCGCGTCGCCGTCGCTACGGGACGGAAGCGAGGGGAGAGAAATGGGGGAGTTAGAAGTAGTCGATGCTCGGGGGCAGTTCGAGCTTCATGCCCTTGCGCTCGCGGATCTCCATGATCTTCTCGGACTGCAGCGAGTCGGCCATGACCTCGAAACCGGCGTTCTCGGTGTTCCAGGAGGCACGGCCCTCCGTGGCGGAGCGGATGTCGGAGGCGAAGCCGATCATCTCCTCGACGGGCGCGATGCCCTCGACGACCATGAGGTCGCCCTCCTGGTACATGTCGTCGACGCGGCCGCGACGGCCCTGAATCTCGCCGGAGGCGGCGCCCATGTGGTCGTTGGGCACGTCGATACGGACGTCCTGCATCGGTTCGAGCAGCTTGATCCGGCCGTCGATCAGCGCCTTGTGGACGGCCTCACGGGTCGCCGGGATGACCTGTGCGGGACCGCGGTGGATGGTGTCCTCGTGGAGTTTGGCGTCGTGGAGGCGGATGAGCGAGCCCTGAACCGGCTCGTTTGCCAGCGGACCGTTGTCGAGGGCCTCCTCGAGCCCCTCGATGACGAGTTCCATCGTCTCGTTCAGGTGCTGGATACCCTTCGTGTCGTCGATCAGGATGTTCGTCCCGTGGATGTGCTCGACGTTCTGGGACGTGTCCTTGTCCATGCCGGCTTCCTGGAGCGCCTCACGGCGTTCGAGTTCGGGCATGTCCATCGACGCCTCGCCGAGCTTGATCGTCTCGACGAGTTCCTCGCCGAGGGGTTCGACGGAGATGTAAAAGCGGTTGTGCCGGTTGGGCGAGATGCCCTCGACGACGTCGCTCCCGCGCTGGACGGCCTCGCGGTAGACGACGATCGGCTCACCGGTGTTGACCGGGATGCCCTGATTCTTCTCGATGCGCTGGGTGATGACTTCGAGGTGGAGTTCACCCTGCCCGGAGATCAGGTGCTCGCCGGTGTCCTCGTTGATCGTGATCTGGATCGTGGGGTCTTCCTTCGAGACCTGCCGGAGCGTCTCGATGAGCTTGGGCAGGTCGTCCATGTTCCGTGCCTCGACGCTCTTCGTGATGACCGGCTCGGAGATGTGCTCGATCGACTCGAACGGCGTCATCTCCGCCTCGGAGACCGTCGAGCCGGCGATGGCGTCGCGGAGGCCGGTGACGGCGGCGATGTTCCCCGCCGGGACGTGCTCGACCTCCTCGCGCTCGCCGCCCATGAAGATGCCGACGCTCTGGATGCGGTTCTTGCCCGCGGTGCCGGAGACGTACAGCTCCTGACCCTTCTCGATCGTCCCGGAGAAGACGCGGCCGGTCGCGATCTCGCCGGCGTGGGGGTCCATCGAGATGTCGGTGACCATCAGGACGACCTCGCCGTCCTCGTCGACGACGCGCATCGACTCGGCGACCTCGGAGCTGTCGTCGCCGCGCCAGATACGCGGGATACGCCGGGGCTGGGCTTCGAGCGGGTTCGGGAAGTGCTCACAGACCATGTCCAGCACGACGTTCGACAGCGGCGTCTTCTCGTGGAGCTCCTGGCGCTTGTCGCTGCGTTCGAGTTCGATGATGTCGCCGAAGTCCATGCCGGTGCGCTGCATCGAGGGCATCGAGACGCCCCACTTGTACAGCGCCGAGCCGAAGCCGACGGTGCCGTCCTCGACGGAGACGGTCCAGTCGTCGACGTCGTCCATGTCCTCGGTCATCCCGCGGATGAGTTCGTTGACGTCGTGGATGACCTTCAGCAGGCGCTCCTGCATCTCCTGGGGCCCCTCCTGGAGCTCCGAGATGAGGCGGTCGACCTTGTTGATGAACAGCGCCGGCTTGACGCCCTCGCGCAGCGCCTGTCGCAGCACCGTCTCCGTCTGGGGCATCGCGCCCTCGACGGCGTCGACGACGACGAGCGCGCCGTCGACGGCGCGCATCGCGCGGGTGACGTCGCCGCCGAAGTCGACGTGACCCGGCGTGTCGATGAGGTTGATGAGGTGGTTGGTCCCCTCGTACTCGTGGGTCATCGAGACGTTCGCCGCGTCGATGGTGATCCCACGCTCCTGTTCGTCCTCCTCGGTGTCCATCGCCAGCTGCTGTCCGGCGGTCTCGTCGGAGATCATGCCGGCGCCAGCCAGCAGGTTGTCCGAGAGGGTCGTCTTTCCGTGGTCGACGTGAGCGGCGATGGCGATGTTCCGGATGTTCTCCGGCTCGTCCATCAGCCGTTCACACTCTTGGACGATCTTCTTGCGTCGGCCCATATACGCCCCTTTACCGGTAGCGGGGTCAAAAGGGTAGTGTTTCGTCGTCGCCGGAATCGGCGAATACTCGGCCTCGAACGCCGGAACGTCAAATTTACGTGAGTGAATGCCACGCAGTAAGCGCCCCGTTCCGACCTGCGAAGACGAGCGCAAGAGCCATACAACTACGGCCCTTGGTAGACTCACGCATGGATCTGCGAATCCAGGGGTCGGGGCCCACCGCTCCATTTCTCGGCGCTCGCGACCTCTTCGAGACCGAACGGGACCTCTCGCTGCCCGTCCACGTCCGCCTGCGAGAGGACCCCGACGAGCGGACCTGGGCGGGCCACTACGACGACCGGCACGTCCTCAACATCTCCAGACAGGCCGCTTCGAGCGCGCTCGCACGCGAACTCGCGCTCCACGAGTTCGCCCACATGGCCCGCCACGAGGAAGAACACCCGTCGCACGTCCAGTCGACCGAGGAAGCCCTCTACCTCGCGCTCGCCGGCCGGCGAGTCGAGCGGCGCAAACTCGCCCACTGCTACCAGATCGCAAACCACATGAAAGACATCTACGCCGACGACATCACCCTCGCGGTCGGCCCCGGCGAGAAACTGCTGGCGTTCCTCGAATCCTCGCTGGCGACGGCGGTCGCCGACCGCCCGCAGGCGCCGCCGCGGCCGGGCCACCGGCGCATCTCCGCGAGCGCCGACCCAGAGATCACGGCCGTCAACGCGGCGTTCGCGCTCGCGCTGGCCGAGCGCCACGACCTGCTCGAACCGGGCCACCGGCTGTACGACCTCGCCCACGCCGCCTCGATGGACGCCCCCGGCGTCGACTTCGAGGGCTTCCGGGAGCGGTTCCGGGAACTCGCCCGCGAACCGGACGCGAGCACCTACCGGCAGACGCTCGTCGAGGCGACGCGGTCGTACGTCGGCGGCGAGGGCGTCGCGGCGGACTGACTCCGACCCGAATCAGCCGACTGCGCCGCCCCGACCGTTTCGGGCCGGCTGAACGGTTTGAATTTGAATCCTCCCGAACGGGAGTGAACGCGCCCGGACTACCGGCCGGGTTGACGTGTCGTCCGACGCGTCTTTCGCTCGCCGATGACCAGGTCGACCGACAACGACGCCGGCGTTTCGCGACGAACACCGAGGTGATCTACGAAGACGAGACCGCCGAAGAATAAGCGCCGCGACCGGCGGACGGCGGCGTCGCTCCGTTTCGAGTGGCGGTGTCGCGGTCGTCGTGTTCGAGCGTCGAACGACGAGAAAACTGTCGAAAACCGACGGGAATACCGCTGCGAACCGACTTAGCGGGCAGCCGCCGCGACGCGCTCTTTCTCCTCTTTCTGGCCGATGGCGTAGGTCCCGACGTCGTAGTTCGCCGCGCCGATGAGTTGGCTGGCGATGGCCTCCTCGGCCGTGGTCGGCGACTTGAACGAGGCGTTGTGGACGCCCTCGGCGATGAACTTCAGCGCCTGGTCGACGCGGCGCTGGGGCGCGACGTCGACCGCCTTCGGGACCGAGATGCCGCCGTACTTCAGCCGGACGGTCTCCTCGCGGGGCGCCGCGTTCTCGACGGCCGTCACGAGCACCTGCACCGGGTTCTCGTCGGTGCGCTCGTGGACGATGTCGAACGCTTCGCGCACGAGGTTGAGCGTCTGCTGTTTCTTGCCCGTGTTCTCCTCGGTCTGCATCAGCCGGTTGATGAACCGCTCGACGACCGAGATTTCGGACTTCTGGAACTGCTTTCGGGCGTGGCGACCCGCGGTGTGGGCGACGGGCGTCACCGAGATGTACCGCTCCGTCGAGGGGTCGTTGTACTCGATCTCGCTTACCTCCCACTTCCCGAACAGCTTCGCCGAGAGGTCGCCGCCGCCGGCCGGGGCCTCGGGTTCGGGTTGGTCTTCCGTGCTCATGTTAGCGCACCGGTTTCTCCGCGTTGCCCCGCACCAGTTCGAGCAGCGACACGCCGTTTACCTTCTCGACCTTGTAGTTGACACCGGAGAGGTCGCCCATCGCGCGACCCTTCGCGCCGCCGATGCCGGCGATGGTCACTTCGTCGTGTTCGTCGATAAACGAGATGGCGCCGTCGCCGGGACAGAAGGCGGTGACCTGCTTGCCGTTCTTGATCAACTGGACCCGGACGCACTTCCGGATCGCCGAGTTGGGCTGTTTCGCCTCGATGCCGACTTTCTCCAGTACGATGCCTCGGGCCTGCGGGGCGCCCTCGAGGGGGTCCGACTTCTCGCGGAGGCCCCGGGCACGGCGCGCGTAGTCAGAGTCGGACCACCGCTGATTCTGGCGGTCCTTCTTGAGCTTGCGCGCGGCGTACTTGCCGTTTGCCATAGTACCCGTGGCTATCCGACGAAGGCACTTAAGCGCCCCGTTTCCGACGGGCCGTTACGCCGCGAGAGCGCCCGATGGAGGGGAACGAAGCGATCTCGTGGCGTTTCGTCGCGTAAACGGTACGCTCGTTGAGCGAACCGCGGCCGACGGCGATCAGCGCGTCTCGACCGACGGCGCCGCGGCCTCGAGCAGTGCAGACCGGTCCAACTCGGCCACCGACGCCCGCCCCGACAGCCCGAGCGTCAGGTCCAGGTCCGCGAGGAAGTTCCGGCACACCTCCCGCACGCCGTCCTCGCCGTCGACCGCCAGCCCGTAGACGTACGGCCGGCCGAGCAGCACCATCTCGGCGCCGAGCGCCAGCGCCGTCACCGCGTCGGCGCCCCGCCTGATCCCGCTGTCGAACAGCACGGGGGCGTCGCCGTACCCGGCGTCAGCGAGCCGGTCGACCACCCGCGGCAGCGCCTCGATCGCCGGCAGGGCGTTGTCGACCTGTCGGCCGCCGTGGTTCGAGACGATCACGCCGTCGGCGCCCGACTCGACCGCCAGTTCGGCGTCCTCGGGGTGGACGATCCCCTTGACGAGGATCGGCAGGTCGGTCAGCCCCCGGAGCCACTCCAGATCCGCCCAGGTGAGCGAGGCGTCGCCGAAGACGTCGACGAACCGCATGACCGCGGCGTCGGGGTTATCCTCGGGCGGGTCCGCCAGCAGGTCCCGGAAGACGGGGTCCGAGAAGTAGTTCGCCACCCCCTCGCCGTCGAGAAAGGGGAGGTACGCCCGCTCGACGTCGCGCTCGCGCCAGCTGATGACCGGCGTGTCGACCGTCACCACGAGCGCCTCGTAGCCCGCCTCCTCGGCGCGCTCGACGAAACTCGCCGTCAGGTCGCGCTCGGAACTCCAGTAGAGCTGGAACCAGCCGGGTGCGTCGCCCAGTTCGGCGGCGACGTCCTCGATCGTCTCCGAGGCGGCCGAACTCCCGACGAACGGCAGCCCGAGGTCCGCGGCCGCCCGCGCCGACGCGAGCTCCCCCTCCTCGTGGAGGATCGACTGGACGCCGATCGGCGCCAGCGCGACCGGCGCGGGGTAGCGCTCGCCGAAGAGGTCGACCGAGAGATCCCGCGAGGCGACGTCCCGGAGCATCCGGGGGACGATCCGCCAGCGCTCGAACGCCGTCCGGTTGGCCCGCTCGGTTCGCTCGGCGCCCGCGCTGCCCGCGACGTAGGCGAACGCCTCGGGGTCCAGCGCCTCCTCGGCCGCCGCTTCGAGGGTCTCGTACGACGGCGGCAGCGACGGCGGCTGTCCGGCGAGCATTCCCTGCGTGTAGACTTCGACCAGCCGTTCCCGGCCGTACGAGGGCGAGTCGTCCTCGGTCATGGCAGCCGCTCTGTCACGAACGACCGTATAGTTCCGGGTCGGGAGCGCGGCCCTCAGAGCAACTGCACGTCGTCGATGCCGAAGTGCCGGTCCGCGAGCGTCCGCACGGCCTCGATGGTCCGGCCGTCGCTGCCGATGGCGACGCCGCGGTCCTCGCTTGCGACCTCGACGTAGGCGACGGTGCCGGCGTTCTCGCTGAGCGTGACGTTGTAGACGGCGGCCGGCGCGAGCGCGTTCGCGACGAACGCCGCGGGTTCGTCGGCGCCCTCGACGAGGCGGACGGACCGGTCGACCCGCTCCTCGAACCGTCGGACGCGGCGGCCGCCGGGGCCGATGGCCGTGGCCATCTCGCCCGGTTCGACGACGACCAGCAGGCGGCCGTCCTGACGGACGCAGTCGCGGCCGGTCGCGCCCGTCACCTCCTCGAACAGCGCGAGCGTGCGGCGGGCGTCGTCGTCGAGCGTGACGCCCATCAGCTTCAGTCGGCCTTCGGGCTGGTCGAGCCCATCCGGAGGTCGACGTCGCCGGTGCCCAGCTTGATCGGCTTGCCGACGATGACGTTCTCCGTGACGCCGTTTAAGTCGTCGACCTCGCCGTGGATCGCCGCGTTGAGCAGGTGGTTGACCGTCACCTCGAACGCCGCCCGCGCCAGAACGGAGTCCTTCGAGCCGGAGATGCCGTGGCGGCCGATCGACTCGATCTCGCCGCGGTTGGTCATGATGTCCGCGACGAGCATCAGGTGGCGGACGTTGACGTCGTCCAGCCCCTGCTCGGCGAGCGTGTTGTTCGTCTCCTCGATGATCGCCTCGCGGGCCGCCTCGACGCCGAGGTTGCGGTAGATCTCGTGGATGTTGTTCGTCGTCGTCCGCGTCGCGTCGACGCCATCGATCTCCAGGACGTCGCCGAAGGCCGACCCCTCGGTGTAGAGGACGAACTCCTCACCGTCGTCTCCGTCCGAGGCGCCCTGCGCCTCGCGCTCCTCGCGGCGGATGACGACCCGCGAGATGTCCTCGATCCCCTTGAACGTGATGTCCCGCAGCTCCTCGACCAGCTGGAGCAGGTCCCGGTACGAGGGTTCCTCGGGGCCGAACTCGACGGTCGTCTCCCGCTGGATGGCCTCGACGCCGAGGTGGTCCTCGATGATCTCGGCGACCTCCTCGGGCGTGATCATCCGCTCTTCGAGCGTGTCGCGGTTGAGCGAGATCTGTACCCGCATGTCCGCGACGTTCGTCGAGACGTCGCCCAGCGCGAGGATCTTCGTCGCCTCGATCTTCCAGACGACCTCGTGGGCCTTCTCGCGCTCGGTAGCGAACTCGTCTTCCAGGTGGACGGTCATCATCGGCGTGTCCGGGGTCTTCCGGGCGTCGACGAGTTCGATCAGCCGCGGCAGCCCCTGGGTGACGTCGATCTCGGCGACCCCCGCGTAGTGGAACGTGTTCATCGTCAGCTGGGTGCCGGGTTCGCCGATCGACTGCGCCGAGACCGTCCCGACGGGGTCGAGCGGGTCGACCCGCGTGTCGAGGTAGCGGTTCTCGACGGCCGTCGCGATCTCGTCGGCCTGCTCGGTCGTGACGCCGTCGCGGGCCTCGATCGTCTCGTAGACGCGGTCCTTGAGCCGCCGGGGGAGGTCGGTGTCCTCGACGACCGCGATCACGTCCTCGCCCACGTCGTACTCGAGTTCAGTCATCGGAGCTCACCTCCGCGCCCTCGGGGGTGCGACGACTGTCCGCGTGCTCCGAGAGGTTCGTCGGCCGCGGCGTGGTGCCGATGAACGCCTCGCGTTCCTCCTCGGAGTCGAACTCGGCTTCGATGACGCGGTCGGCGATCTGATCGACGTCGATGTCGTGTTCCTCGCCCGAGGAGACCTTCACCGGCGAGGTGCCGTCCTCGCCGAACTCGAACTGGACGATGGTGTCGCTGGTGTCGCGGACGGTGCCGTCGTACTGCGTTTCGAGTTCGGAGAGGGCGTTGATCAGCCGCCGCTGGAGGTAGCCGGACTTCGACGTTCGCACGGCGGTGTCGACCAGCCCCTCGCGACCGCCCATCGCGTGGAAGAAGAACTCCCGCGGGGTGAGCCCGGCCGTGTAGGAGTTCTCGACGAAGCCGTGGGCCTCCGCGGAGAGGTCGTTCTCCTGGTAGTGGCTGAGCGTGCGGTTCTCGTAGCCGCGGTTGATTCGCTCGCCGCGAACCGCCTGCTGGCCGACGCAGCCGGCCATCTGGGTCAGGTTGAGCATCGACCCGCGGGCCCCGGAGGTCGCCATGACGACCGCGGGGTTGTCCTCGTCGAAGTGCTCCTCGGCGATGTTCCCCGCGTTGTCGCGGGCCCGCGAGAGCGTCTGCATGATCTTCATCTCGAGGGTCTCGTCGATCGTCCGACCCGGCAGGGACTCCAGTTCGCCCCGCTCGTAGGCCTCGATCAGCTCCTCGACGCGGTCGTAGGCGTCGTCGATGGTCTCGTCGATGCGCGAGCGCGCCTCCGCCGGGATCGTCTCGTCGTCGATGCCGATCGAGAACCCGAAGTGCATGATCGCACGCATCGCCAGCGTCGAGACCTCGTTGATGAAGATCCGCGCGCGCGTGTTGCCGTAGACCTTCGTGATCGTGTCGACGATCTCGCCGCCGAACTCGCCGACCTCGTCCTCGGCGATGGTGCCGGAGACGAGCTGGCCGTCCTCGATGGTGACCTGCTCGCCCGTCGTGCCCGTAAACTCGAGGTTGAGGTCGTCGGGCAGCAGTTCCGAGAAGACGTCCCGGCCGGTCCAGAACGGCTCGCCCTCGTCGTCGATGCCGCTCGGCTCGGGCAGTTCGTCGATCCGGGTCGCCCGCAGGAGGTCGAGCGCCTGCGTCTCGTTAAAGCGCGGGTTGTCGTGGGTCAGCAGGTAGGTCCCGCTGATGTGGTCCTGGATCGCGCCGATGATGTTCTCGCCGAAGCGCGGGGAGAGGATCTGCTCCTGGACGCGCATCAGGACGCGGGCCTCGGCGCGGGCCTCCTCGTTCTGGAGGGCGTGCATGTTCATCTCGTCGCCGTCGAAGTCGGCGTTGTACGGCGGACAGACGACGGTGTTCAGCCGGAAGGTCTTGTACGGCATGACCACGACCTCGTGGGCCATGATCGACATCCGGTGTAGCGACGGCTGGCGGTTGAAGATGACGATGTCGCCGTCGATGAGGTGCCGGTTGACCTCCCAGCCGGGTTCGATCTTCTCCGAGAGCTCCTCGCAGTTCTTCTCGGTCACCTTCAGCCGGCGGCCGTCCGGCCGGCGCACGTAGTTCGCGCCCGGGTGGGCCTCGGGGCCGTTGCGGACGTAGCGCCGGGCGTCGGCGAGGTTGCGCTCGGTGACGTTCATCGTCTGGGTCATCTCCTTTGCCACGCGGTCGGGGACGCCGACCTCGTTCAGGCTAAGCGTCGGGTCCGGCGAGATGACCGTCCGCGCGGAGAAGTTCACGCGCTTCCCGGACAGCGAGCCGCGGAATCGGCCCTCCTTGCCCTTGAGCCGCTGGGAGAGGGTCTTCAGCGGCCGGCCGGAGCGGTGGCGGGCCGGCGGCGTCCCGCTGATCTCGTTGTCCATGAACGTCGTGACGTGGTACTGCAGCAGTTCCCACAGGTCCTCGATGATGAGTTGGGGAGCGCCGGCCTCGCGGTTCTCCATGAACCGCTGGTTGATCCGGATGATGTCGACCAGCTTGTGCGTGAGGTCGTCCTCGGAGCGCTGGCCGTTGTCGAGGGTGATCGACGGCCGTGCCGTCACGGGCGGTACCGGCAGCACCGTCAGGATCATCCACTCGGGCCGGGAGCGCTCGGGGTCGATGCCCAGCACCTCGATGTCCTCGTCCGGGATGTCCTCGAACCAGTCGCGGATGTCCGAGGGCATCAGCTTGTTCGTGTCCTCCTCGGTGAGGTCGATGCCGAGTGCCTTCTCGATGGCCTTGCGCTGGCCCTCGCGTGGGCGGAACGATCCCGAGAGGATCTCGTTGATCCGCGAGAGTTCGATCTCGGTCTCCGCGGCGAGTTCGTCCGGCGTCGTCCGCTCCTCGTCCTCGCCGCCCTGCATCGCCGCGGCGATACGCTGGGAGTACTCGCTGGTGAGGACCTGCTGGACCTCGTAGTACGTGGTCGGCTTCTCGTGTTCGATGTCGTACTGGATCTCGCCGCAGTGGGGACAGCGGTCCTTCTTGCGGGCCTGCCTGATCGCCGCCTTCGTCACCTCGTTCAGGTCCCGACCCAGCTTTCGCGACTCGACGATCTGGTCGCGGAACTCGTCTTTCTCCTCCTCCGTCAGGAGCAGCCGCGAACACTCCCGGCAGGTCCCACGCAGCAGGCGCCGGATGAGCTTCGTGAAGCCGACGTGGATGACGGGCGCGGCGAGTTCGATGTGGCCGAAGTGGCCGTTACACGACCCCGAGTGTTTCCCGCAGGTCTTGCACTCCAGACCGGGATCGATCACGCCGAGTCGGGGGTCCATCAGCCCCATGTCGATGGGGAAGCCGTCGTCGTCGTAGGTGTCGGCCGTGATGATCTTCGTCGCGCTCATCTCCCGGTACTCCTCGGGCTCCATGAGCCCGAAGTTGATCGATCCGATGTCCTTCGGTGTGGTGTTTCTGATCATCTTAGACGGCGTCCTCCAGTTCGAGTCGCGGCGCGATGCCGAGTGCCTTCATCTCGTCTAACAGGAGCTTGAACGCGTAGCTCATCTCGATCTCGTGGATGTCGGTCTCCTCGTCGCAGTTCGGACAGTAGACCCGGCGTTGCTCGACGTTCTCGACCGCGCTCATCCCGCAGTTGCCACAGACGTGGATGAACTCGCGGTCGGACTCGTCGAGCAGGCGCTCCTTGAGCGTCATCGCGGCGCCGTGACCGATGAAGACGTCGCGCTCCATCTCCCCGATACGGAGCCCGCCCTCGCGGGCGCGGCCCTCGGTGGGCTGGCGGGTGAGCACCTGCACCGGCCCGCGCGAGCGGGCGTGCAGTTTGTTCGAGACCATGTGGTAGAGCTTCTGGTAGAAGATCACGCCCACGAAGATCTCGGCCTCGATCTTCTCGCCCGTCACGCCCGAGTACATGACCTCCTTGCCGGCGGAGTCAAAGCCCGACTCTTCCAGACCCTTCCGGAGGTCCTCCTCGTCCTCGCCGAGGAACGGCGTGCCGTCGACCCGTCGCCCCTCCATCGCGCCGAGTTTGCCGCCGATCATCTCCAAGATGTGCCCGACGGTCATCCGCGAGGGCAGCGCGTGCGGGTTGACGACGAGGTCCGGCACGACCCCCTCCTCGGTGAACGGCATGTCCTCCTGTGGCGCAAGGTGGCCGACGACCCCCTTCTGGCCGTGGCGGCTGGCGAACTTGTCCCCGAGTTCGGGGATGCGCTCGTCGCGCACGGAGACCTTCGAGAGCTTCGAGCCGTCCTCGCCCTCCATCAGCGTGACCGTGTCGACGACGCCCGACTCGCCCGAGCGCATCGTCACGGAGGTCTCGCGGCGCTTCTGGGGCGAGAGCCCGCCCATGTCGTCGGGTTCCTCGAGGAACCGCGGCGGCGAGGTCTTGCCCAGCAGGACGGAGTTCTCGTCGACCTTCGTCTCGGGGTTGACGAGGCCGTCCTCGTCGAGGTGGGCGTAGGCCTCCTCGCCGCGGGCCCCGCGGACGTCCTGGGAGGGGATCTCGAAGCGGTCCTCCTGACCGCCCGGGTAGCGGCGCTCCTCGCCCTCGTAGGTCCGGAAGAAGTGCGAGCGGGCGAGCGCGCGCTCGACGCTGGCCTTGTTCATGACCAGCGCGTCCTCGATGTTGAACCCCTCGTAGCTCATCACGGCCACGACGAAGTTCTGGGCCGCGGGGCGGTCGTCGAAGCCGATCTGCTCGGTGGTCTGGGTCTTGACCATCGAGAGCTGCGGGTAGTGCAGCAGGTGCTGGCGGGTGTCCGGCCGGATCCGGTAGTTGGCGGCCGGCAGCCCCAGCGACTGCTTGATCATCCCCGCGCCCATGGTAATGCGCGGGCTGGCGTTGTGCTCGGGGTAGGGGATCATCCCCGCGCCGATCCCGAAGATCAGCGAGGGGTCGATCTCGAGGTGGGTGTGATCGTCGGTGAGTTCGTCCTCGTCGACGGCGACGTAGATGTCCTCTTCCTCCTCGGCGTCGATGAACTCGATGTAGCCGTGGTCGACGAGGTCCTCGAACTCGAGGTCGCCATCGCGCAGCGCCCCGATCTCCTCCTCGGAGATGCGCGGCTCGCCGTCCTCGACGACCAGCAGCGGGCGTCGCGCGCGACCGGCGTCGGCGTTGACGATCACCTCGCGGGTGCGCTCTTTCACCGAGACGTTGACCATCTCGCTGACGTCGCCGATGCGACGCGCTTCGCGGATCTGTTCGGCCAGCTCGTGGGGGTCCGGGTGGGTCCCGACGAGCGACCCGTTGACGTACACCTTGGCTTCTCGTTGTTGACTACTCATGTCAGTCGTCTGCGGGGGTTCGGTCGACGCCCTCGAGGCCAGGGATGCCCTGGACACCCATCGACGCCAGTTCGCGTTTGAGTTCCTGTTCGTCCTCGACGTCCTGGGAGAGCTCCATCGCCTGCGCGAAGTTCTTCACCAGGCCACAGTTCGGTCCCTCGGGAGTCTCCGAGGGGCAGATGCGACCCCACTGGGTCGCGTGCAGGTCCCGCGCCTCGAAGTGCGGCTGCGACCGTGACAGCGGCGAGCGCAGCCGGCGCAGGTGGCTCAGAACCCCCATGAAGTCGGTCCGGTCGACGAGCTGGGAGACGCCGGAGCGCCCGCCGACCCAGTTGCCCGTCGCGATGGGGTGTTCGAGCCGTTCGGTCAGCACGTCCGAGCGGACGACGGTGTTGACCGACAGCTGGCGGTTGCGCATGTTCGCCCGTTCGAGCTGGTACTTCACGTCGCGGGCCAGCTTGTTCAGCGCCGTCCGGAACAGGTCTTTCATCAGGTCGCCCGACACTTTGAGCCGCTTGTTCGCGTAGTGGTCCTTGTCGTCGGCCTCGCGGCGCCCGAGCGCGAGTTCGAAACAGGCCTCGGCCATCCGGCAGAGGTAGTGGGCCTTGTTGATCCGGACGTCCTCCTCGTCGACGCCGTCCTCGTGGAGGTGCGGCAGGAGGTAGCGGTCGATGACGTAGTTGGCGCGTTTGAGCTGGTAGTTTTTGCCCTGGCCGGAGG
This sequence comes from Salinilacihabitans rarus, assembly GCF_024296665.1. Classification (NCBI taxonomy): domain Archaea; kingdom Methanobacteriati; phylum Methanobacteriota; class Halobacteria; order Halobacteriales; family Natrialbaceae; genus Salinilacihabitans; species Salinilacihabitans rarus. The sequence continues at coordinate 1,993,008 of NZ_CP100762.1, forward strand.
CGACCCGGCGACCGAGGGCCTCGATGGCCTCCTCTTTCGTCTGGACCTCGGCCTCCTCTAAGTTCTCGAGCATGTACTTGACGATCTCCGGGTCGTTCGAGACCCGGTGGACGATCTCCTCGTCGGACTCCAGCCCGAGCGCGCGCACGAGCGTCACGAAGTTGATCGAGCCCGAGACGGAGGGGAACGAGACCTCGAGCAGTCCGTTGCGCGTCCGCTCACAGAGGACGAGCGCGCGGTACCCCCGCCGCTGGCTGAACGTCTTCGCGACCTGGATCTCGTCGCCGTACTTGGTGTCGTACTCGGCGAGGATCTTGTTCGGCGCGAGGTCCTCGCTGGTCATCAGCACTCGCTCGGAGCCGTTGACGATGAAGTAGCCGCCGGGATCGGCGGGGTCCTCGCCGATCTCGATCAGTTCCTCGTCGGAGAAGCCCGCGATGTTGCACTTCTCGGAGCCGACCATGATCGGCATCCGGCCGATCTTGGTCTCGGTCTGGTCGACCACCCGCTGGTCGCTCTCCTCGCCCTTGACGATCGACATCTCCATGAAGACGGGCGCGGAGTAGGTGATGTTGCGAAGCCGGGCCTCCTGCGGATAGAGCAACTCTTCGGAGCCGTCGGCCTCCCGAACCCGGGGGGTCACCACGCGCACGTCGCCGAGTTCGACGTGTACCGGTTCCTCGCCCTCCTTGTCGCCGATGTCGGTGTCGATCGTCGCCTTCTCGTCGACGACCTCCTGCATGCCGCGGGTGAGGAAGGCGTTGAACGATCGGTAGTGGTGTTCGGCGAGCCGTTCCCGCGAGAAGTACTCCCTCGAAATGTCGCGTCGTGTCGTTCGGTTCAGTTCCATGTCCATCTATTCTACCACGAGTCGGTAGACCACGGCTTGGTCGGTCGTTCGCGAGTCCCGGACGATCTTGATGACGTCCCCGACCTCCGCCTCGTCGGGAAGCGCCGGATCGGTGCGTTTGATTTTCGGCAGGTCTGTGCGGTCGATGTCGTACTCCTCGAGCACGCCCTCGAGGGTCTCTTCGTCGAGGACGGTGTGCTCCGGAACGAGTTCGTGTTGGCTTACGTCTACCATGTGTTGGTCTGGGCTAACGAGAGAAGCGGCTGTCACGAGATACTACAGACACCTATCGGCGGCAGCCATTTAACGGTTTCTAACTCGAATCCAAAAGCGTGGCTACCCGGACCGGCTACCCTGACCGGGAGCGACTGTCACACCTGACGGTTGCCCGGTATCGGTTATAGCCCTTCCGGGAGCTATCAACTCGCCAACCGTCTCCCGTGCCCCGTTTCGCCGTACCACACGTCTCCCGATTGGAAAGCCTTAATACTTCGACCGGGGAACGATGAGTTGCGAGCCCGGGTGGTGTAGTGGCCCATCATACAACCCTGTCACGGTTGTGACGCGGGTTCAAATCCCGCCTCGGGCGCTTTCTCGGATTCTCGATTCGCGAGCGTTCGGTCTCGCGCGCTCGAACGGTCCAGTTTCTCGTCCGTAAATTCGGTCAGCGTGAGTTCAGACTACGCGACCAACCTATAGATTAAGTAATAATACGAGACCAGAACCGACGTGGGTAACTCGAAAGACATCGGTGACGAAACGGAGGCGGTAATTATCTCGCACCTCGTCGCGGATGGCTACAGCGTCGCGATCCCTTTCGGCGACAACGACAGGTACGACCTCGTGGTCGACGACGAAGAAAACCTCTATCGAGTGCAGTGTAAAACCGCGTGGCGAAACAAAGAACGGACGATACGGTTCAACACGCACTCACAGACGACGAAAGACGGCCAGTATCACGAAAGGACGTATCACGAAGAAATCGATGGGTTTCTCGTTCGATACCCGGAGAACGATCGTCTCTATTGGATCGGAATCGACGACGCGACCGAACAGAAAATGGAACTTCGGTTCGAAGCGCGCATAGATCACCCATCCATCAACTGGGCTGCTGATTACGAATTCGACGGGAAAATTCCGTAAGAAGGAGATCAAAGACGCCGTTCAACGGCAGATGAAAATCGAGTGCCGTGGACGGGAATCGACTCGGCGGTGCGGGCACACCTCAATCAACGTACCGGTGTCAGACCCCCAACCGGGACCCAATCTGCCGGATAGCGATACTACCGACTCGAACCCTCAGTCCCACTCGATCCACTCCTGTTCCCAGCCGGCACGGGACTGCGAGCGGGCGATCGCGTGCTCGACGTCCTCGCGGGCGGTCCGGTTGCGCTCGACCGCGCCCGTCTGTTCGCCGTCGACGAGCAGCGGGTCGAACGAGACCGCCCCGAACGCCTCGGTCGAGCCGTCCGCCGAGACGGCTTCGAGGCGCTGGCGGTGGGCGCCCTTCGGGTACACCAGCCGTCCGCCGTCGGCCAGTTGGTCGAGAAGCGCCTGCGGCGGGGCGACCGCGGCCGCCTCGACGAGGATGCGGTCGAACGGGGCGTACTCCGGTAGCCCCCGGGCGCCGTCGCGACAGTCCACGAGGACGCCGCCGTAGCCGGCCCGTTCGAGGTTGGCTCGCGCCTCGTAGACGACCGGGCGGGCGATGTCGACCGCGTGGACGTTCGCCTCGCCGACGAGTTCCGCGAGGACGGCGGCGGTGTAGCCGACGCCGGCGCCGACGACGAGCGTCGAGTGTCCCTCGCGCGCGGAGAGCGCCTCCAGCAGGCGCGCGACGGTGGACGGCGAGAGGACGCGCGTCCCGAGACACTCGTGGTCGCGGTCGGCGTAGGCGACCCGCTCGTCCTCGACGAACTCGTGACGGGGGACGGCGCCCATCGCGTCGGCGAGGGCGCCGTCGGCGAGGACGGCCTTGGACTCGTGGGTCAGCCCGTCGACCATGTCCTCGCGCAGTACCGCGAGGTCCATACGCCCGGTATCGCCCCGTCGGTAATCAATGGCCCGCTTGCGCATCCGCCGACGGCGACGCCGCTGTCGCGACCGGCCGGCGTCGGCCGGCCACTCGCGGTACCGGTCCCGTACGCGCACCCGTCAGTCGTCGCGATCGGCGCGCAGCAACAGCAGGGGCTCGGTGTCGAGATTCGAGTCGAGAGCGGCCGTGCCCGCTGGAGAGAGGGGCGGACCAAAACGGTGGGAGAACGGCCATCAGCCGCGCAGCGGGACGAACCGGACCGCGCCGTGGTCCTCGCGGTCGAGCGACCCGTCCTCGCGCTTGTACGCGAAGACGAGCGTCTGTCGGGCGCTCCCGATGGGCGCGAGGAGGCGGCCGCCGGTGCGGACCTGCTCGACGACGGGGTCGGGGAACGACGGCGCCGCGCAGGTCACGTAGGCGGCGTCGAAGGGGGCCCGCTCGGGCCAGCCCTCGCGGCCGTCGCCGGTGCGGACGGAGACGCCCCCGTAGCCGAGGTCGGCGAGGGTCTCCCGGGCGCGCTCCGCGAGGTCGGCGCCGTACTCGACGCTGTAGACGTTCCCGTCGCCGACGAGTGCGGCGGTGACCGCGGCGTGGTAGCCACAGCCGGTGCCGATCTCGAGGACCTCGTCGCCGGGTTCGAGGTCGAGCAGGTCCGCCATGATGGCGACCATGTGCGGGGCGCTGATCGTCTGGCCGTCGCCGATCGGCAGCGGCCGGTCCTCGTAGGCGGCGGTCCGACGACCCGGCGGGACGAACTCGTGGCGGGGGACGGCCGCGAGCGCGCGGCGGACGCGGTCGCTCGCGTCGGTCTGCCGGGCGACGGCGTCGGCCATCCGCTCGCGGGCCGACGCGAACTCGTCCGCGTCGTCCGGGCCCGTCGGATCGTCGGTCACGTTACCACGCCGACCAGGCCGACGTCGTCTGGTCGAAGGCGTAGACGCGCTTGGCGTCTTTCGCGAGGACGGTGTCGCCCTCGTGTTCGTATCGGTCGCGGCGGTAGCCCGTCGCGTCCCCCCGGACGACGAAGGCGTCGACCTCGAACTCGTCGTCGCCGAACTCCTCGACGGCCCCGACCGCGAACTCGTAGTCGCCGGGGACGTAGACGGTGACGCTCCGGCTGTCGTCGCGGCGGCCGTCCTTCGGGTGGATCGTCACGTCGACGGCGACGTTGTCGACCTCGCGGGTCCAGACGGTCCGGACCTCGTCGGCGGGGGCCTCCTCGACGCGGCGGTCGTCGCCGACCTCGACGCTCGTCACGCGGACGGTCGCCAGCACCTCCTCGGTTTCGAGGAGGAACTCGTCGCCGACGGCGACGGTCTCGTCTTCGGGGGTCGTGACGTTCGCCGTGAACGATTCGCCCTCCTGGGAGACGACCACGTCGAGGGTCACTTCGCGCTCGCGTTCGGGCTGGATCTTGTGGACGTGCCCGCACTCGCCACAGCGGACGGTGAGGGCCCCGCCGCCCGGCGAGAGCACCTCGTGGACCGTCTCGAGCTCCGGCGAGCACGAGGGGCAGGTCGTCGGGATCCGGTCCTGAGTGTCGCTCATGGAACGGCGTACACGCCGCGGCCGTAAAAGGCGATTGGACGGCGTCTCGGGGGGACGGGCGCGGAGAGCGACGTCGTTCGCTAGTTTCGCGGAAGTTCGACTTCCTCCCCGTCCGCGTACACCGTCGGCTCCCGCACGATCCCGTCGAGGTGGATCGGCGCCTCGGTGTCGCCGCCGATGCCCGCGTCGTCGCCGATGGCGACGTGGATCGTCCCGCCGGCCTTCTCGTCGAGCAGGACCGAGCCCACGAGTTCGGTGACCGCGACGTTCGTCCCGACGCCGAGTTCCGCGAGGTTGTACGCGGCGTCGCCGACCTCCTCGGCGGCGGCCGCGACCTGCTCGCGGACCTCGTCGTCCGCGATGTCGGTGACGAGGCCGTCCTCGACGGTGAACTCGACCGTCTGCCCGTCGTCGAGGAGGCCGTAGGGCATCATCGTCCCGTCGACGACGACCGTGCCGTCGGCGGACGCGGGGCTGACGAACACCTCGCCGGCGGGGAGGTTCGAGAACGTACCGGGGTCGGTCACGTCGCCGGTGTCGTCGAGCCACTCGCGGTCGCCGGGGCGGAAGGTGACGTCCGTCCCGCGGTCGGTCTCGACGCGGACCTCCGCGGCGCCGGCGACCTGCTCGATGGTACGCTCGCACGCCTCGCGGATGCGGTCGTAGTCGGCGTCCAGCCCCGTGGTGAACACCTCCTCGGTGATCCCCGGGAGGGTGGCGCCGCGGGCGCCCGCCTCGGTCGCCCGCGAGCGCGCCCGGGTGTGGCTCAGGCTCTTGGTCGTCGGCGCGAGGAACGCGTCGGCCTCGCGGAGGGCGGCCGCGACCGGCGCCGGTGGCTCGGCCCCGTGCTGTTCGCCCGGCGGGTAGCGAACGATCGTCGCGTCGTCGGTGATCCCGCTGGCTACCTCGTAGAGCGCCTCGCCGATCGCTTCGCGCTCGTCGTCGGTGACGATCGCACAGGACTCGTCGGGCTGGAGGTCGAGACACTGTCGGAGGGCCGTCTCGGCCGGCGGACGAAGGTCGGACATATCTGGGCGTGCGCGGGGCGGGCGGTTATGCCTTCTGGGATGCGGTGCGACTCGCGGTCACTCCTCGTCGCCGCCCCGCAGCATCCGCCGGAGGGAGTCGTGGCCGCGGCTTCGGGACCCGCCCTTCGAGAGGCGGATGCCCTCGAACGTCTCCGCGTCGGCCGGCGGCCGGCCGGTCGCGTCGATGTGGTCCATGTGGTAGGCGAGGCGGTTCGCCGGCGCGAGCGCGAGCGTCAGGCCGAGAAACGACGCCGCGACGGCCGCCGTCGAGAGGCCGAGGGCGCCGGCGGCGACGCCGGCGACGAAGTAGACGAAGGCGTCGATCACGAGCAGGACGGTGACCGTGACGAGCGCGTCGTTGACGGCGGTGACCTCGGCGTTGTGCTCGATCCACTCGCCGTAGCTTCGCAGGAGCGTCTCCGCGAACGCCTCGTCCGCGAGCGCCGCCTCCAGCGCGGTCCGGTCGACGCCGCCCCGGAGGTTCGAGGCGGTGTAGGTGACGCCGGCGATGGCCGTCGACACCAGCAACAGGAGCGCGCCGACGCCGGTGTGGACGTTGACGAACGCCGCGACGTCCAGCCCCGCCTGCCCGACGATCGAGAGGGCGGTGACGAACACCCCGATGATAAGCAGGTTCGCCTTCAGGAGTTCGATCGCCTTGCTGTCGATCTCGCGGAGGCGCTGGACCTGGTACTCGAAGGTGGCCTTCGCCTCCGCCAGCGCGAGGGTCGTGGCCGCGTCGAGGTCGGCGTCGGCCGCGGGTTCGGGATCGACGTCCGGGTCGAGCGACACGGGCGGTCGGTGCGGAGACCAGCCCTATCAACGTGGCGGTCCCGGCGACCTCAGGCCTCTCGTTCGAGGACCTCGACGCCGACGAGCGGTTCGCCCGTCAGCGCGCGGACGTAGGCCCCGCCGGCGATCGAGACGTGCGAGAAGTCCTCGGCGTCGAGGTCGTAGAGGTCGACCGCCCGCGAGGTGTCGCCGCCGCCGACGACCGAGAAGCAGTCCGTCTCGGCGATGGCCCGCAGGACCTCGACGGTGCCGTGGGCGAAGCGCTCGTCCTCGAAGACGCCGAGCGCACCCTTGACGAAGGCCGCCTCGGAGTCGCGGACGAGGTCGGCGTAGGCGTCGGCGGTCTCGGAGCCGACGTCGAGGTAGGAGGTGTCCTTCGCGAGACCCTCGACGGGGGCCTCGGCGCGCTCGCCGTCGTCGCCCTCGTAGGCGAGGTCGGTCGCGAGGTGGAGGCGGTCGCCGTACTCGTCGAGGATGCGCTCGATGGTGTCGGCGTGGTCGTCCCACTGGTGGTCGAAGAACTCGGTGCCGTCGACGTCGTAGCCGACGTCGTGGCCCGCGGCCCGCAGGAACAGTTCGCCGACGATGCCGCCGAGACAGAACCGGTCGACGGTGTCGTCGACGCGCTCGATGACCGGGATGAGGTCCTCGGCTTTGGTCCCGCCGAGCACCATCGTGACGGGGCCGTCGAACTCGCGGGTCTGGATCGCGGAGTTGGCGGTGTACTCGGCCTCCATCACCCGGCCCGCGTAGGCGTCCATGACGACCGGGAAGCCGACCAGCGAGGCGTGCGAGCGGTGGGCCGCCGAGTAGGCGTCGTTGACGTAGGCGTCGAACTCGGGGGCGAGCGTTCGGACGAACTCCGTCTCGGCCTTCACTTCGGGGTCCTCCTCGGGGAGTTCCTCGTCGCACATCCGTGCGTTCTCGAGGACGAGCACGTCGCCGCCCTCGAGGTCGCGGATCGCCGCGAGCGCCTCCTCGCCGAAGGTGTCGGCGACGAAGCCGACCTCGCGGTCGAGGTGGTCCGCGAGGACGTCGGCGTGCTGTTCGAGCGAGACGAACGAGTCGCGGCCGGGCCGGCCCTGGTGGGCGAGGACGGCGACGGCGTGGTCGTCGGCGAGCAGTTCGCGCAGGGTCTCGGCGTGGCGGCTGAACCGGCGGTTGTCCTGTACGGTGCCGTCCTCGACGGGGGAGTTCAGGTCACAGCGAACCAGCAGCCGCTGTCCGGGCTCGAGGTCGTCGATCGTCTGGAACATAGGTGTACGGGGGCGGCGAGAGCGCTTAAAAGGGGTGGATCGGTCCGATCTACCGGGCCGCGGCCTCGGCGTCCTCGGTCTGGGCGACGACGTGCGTCGCGAGGTCGAGCATCCGGTTCGAGAAGCCGTACTCGTTGTCGTACCACGTCAGCACCTTCACGAGGCCGCCTTCGAGGACCATCGTCGACTCGAGGTCGACGTACGAGGAGAACGGCATGCCGACGACGTCCCGGGAGACGATCTCCTCGTCGGTGTAGCCGAGCACGCCGGCGAGTTCGCCGTCGGCGGCCTCGCGGACGGCGTCGGCGACGTCGTCCTCGGTGACGTCGGCTTCGAGGTCGACGGTGAGGTCGGTGATCGAGCCGTTCGGGACGGGGACGCGCATCGCCATCCCGTCGAGTTTACCCTCGAGCTGGGGCAGGACCTCGGTGGTGGCGATGGCGGCGCCGGTCGTCGTCGGGATGATGTTCTCGGCGGCGGCGCGCCCGCGGCGGCGCTTGCTCAGCGGGCCGTCGATCAGGTTCTGCGTGCCGGTGTAGGCGTGGACCGTCGTGAGCAGGCCCGACTCGATGCCGAACTCCTCTTCGAGGACCTTCACGACCGGCGCGACGGAGTTCGTCGTACAGGAGGCGTTCGAGACGACGTCCTCGCCGTCGTACTCGTCGTGGTTGACGCCGTAGACGATCGTCAGGACCTCCTTCTCGCCTTTCGGCGGCGCCGAGATGAGGACCTTGTCCGCGCCCGCGTCGAGGTGCTGGGCCGCGTCGTCGTACGTGCGGAACAGCCCGGTCGCCTCGAAGGCGACGTCGACGTCGAGGTCGTCCCACGGGAGCTGCGAGGGGTCGCGTTCGTTGATGAGTTGGATCTCCTGCTCGCCGACCCGGAGGGTGTCGCCGTCGCGCTCGACGTTTTCGAGGCGCCCGTGGACCGAGTCGTACCGGAGCAGGTACTCCATGTCGTCGTCGTCCATCACGTCGTTGATGCCGACGATTTCGACCCCGTCGTAGTCGAGCGACGCGCGCAGGACGTTGCGGCCGATCCGCCCGAAGCCGTTGAGGCCGATGCGTACGGTATCCCCCGCCGGACTGCCACCTTCGTATGAATGTTCACTCATATTCGAGTAATTGGTCGCCCAGCGTTAAATGCGTTTTTCCACGCGGCCAGACATACCAGTGTCGTCGCTCGTCGCGGCGACTCGCCGCGCGGCGGCCGCGAGAAACCCGTCGTGCGGAGTCGCACTCGTATCCAGTTTCGTATGTGTCTAATTCCGCACGTGTGTACACTATACCACACCTACGTGGGGCGGTTTGGTCGCCGATTACTCAATTTCGAGTTAAAATCTATCAGCTGGGACGAAACAATTATGGGCGCGGCCGGTGGAGGTGGATCCGTATGCTCCGGGTCGGAATCAACGGGTACGGAACCATCGGCAAACGCGTCGCGGACGCGGTTCGAGCGCAACCTGACATGGAGGTCCGCGGCGTCGCCAAGGTGAGCCCGGACTACGTCGCCGTCGGAGCGGCGGAGGCCGGCTACCCGCTGTACGCCGTCGACGGCGAGCGGATCGATGGGTTCCGGGAGATCGGCGTCGCCGTCGCCGGCACCGTCGACGAACTGGTCGCCGACAGCGACGTCGTGATCGACGCAACGCCTTCCGGGGTCGGCGCCGAGAACCGCCCGCTGTACGAGCGCCACGACACTCCCGCGCTGTTCCAGGGCGGCGAGGACGCCACCGTCGCCGAGGTGAGCTTCAACTCCCGGGCGAACTTCGAGGAGGCCGCCGACGCCGAGTACGTCCGCGTCGTCTCCTGTAACACGACGGGGCTCTCGCGGCTGGTCGCCCCCCTCTACGAGACCTACGGCATCGAGAAGGTCCGTGCGACGCTCGTCCGCCGCGGCGGCGACCCGACCCAGACCGGCCGCGGCCCGATCAACGACGCCGTCCCGGACCCCGTCTCCGTCCCCTCCCACCACGGCCCGGACGTCCGGACGATCTTCCCCGACCTCTCGATCGACACCGTCGGCCTGAAGGTCCCCACGACGATGATGCACGTCCACTCGATCAACGTCACGCTCGCGGAGGAACCCGACGACGAGGCGGCGGTCCGGGACCTCCTCGCCGACGAGGACCGCATCGTCACCGTGCCGGGCTACGCCGGCATCGACGGCGCCGGCACGCTCAAGGACTTCGCCGCCGACGCCGGCCGCCCGCGCGGGGACATCTGGGAGAACTGCATCTGGGAGGAGTCGGTCACCCTCCAGGGACGGGACCTCTACTGTATGCAGGCCATCCACCAGGAGTCAGACGTCGTCCCCGAGAACGTCGACGCCCTGCGGGCGCTGACGGGCAGCCTCGACGGTCCCGAGAGTCGAGCGCTCACGAACGAGAGCCTCGGCATCGGCTTCGGCCGTCTCGAGGACCGCCCCCGCCGGACCGTCGACCGCACCGCCGCCGACTGAGAAATCTCAGGACGGGGAAAGGGTTTTTGCCGTTGCCTTCCCTACCGTTGCCCATGCGCCGAGACGACCGCGACGAACCCTTCGACGACTTCTTTCGCGAGATCGAGCGGATGATGAACGAGATGATGGGCGGCGCGAACGTCGACTTCGAGTCGAACGCGGGCGTCGAGACCGGGTTCGGCGCGGACACGCACGTCGACATCCACGAGACGGACGACGAACTCCGCGTCGTCGCGGACCTGCCGGGCGTCGAGAAGGAGAACATCGACCTCGAGTGCGACGGCGAACACCTCACCATCTCCGCCCGGAGCGACCACCGGGAGTACGACGAGCGCATCTCCCTGCCCCGCCGCGTCGACGAACACACCGCCACCGCGACCTACAACAACGGCGTCCTCGAAGTCGTCTTCGACCCGGCCGACGGCTCCTCGGACATCGACCTCGAGTAACCGTCCGCCGGCGCCCGCTCTCCGACCGCTCGGGAACCCTCGACAGTCGCCGTTACTGCGCCTCCCAGAACGATACCCGCAGCGACGAGCACGAACATCGACACCACGGCGTCGGCGTCGTCGGCCGGTTGCTCGAGGTCGACGGTCGGTCGGACGTCGCCCCGGGTTCCGCCGCGCCCTCGTCGGCGCGGGCCGCCCACTCGGTGACCGACCACGCTCGTCCCCGTCGCTGGATTGATACGTCGACACTTCGACAAACTACTCGCTTCCCATGAACGCGTTACTCGACGGAAAGGCGGCTGTCGTAACGGGCGCTGCGAGCGGGATCGGACGGGCGGTCGCGACGCGGTTCGCCGAGGAGGGAGCGAACGTCGTCGTCGCCGACGTACGGGAGGAGCCCCGGCAGGGCGGCACCCCGACCCACGAGCGGATCCGGACGGAGACCGACGCGGACGCGGCGTACGTCGACTGCGACGTGACCGAGGCCGACGACCTGCGGGCCGCGGTCGACGCCGCCGAGGCGTTCGGCGGCCTCGACGTCATGGTCAACAACGCGGGCATCTTCGGCCCGATGGGGTCGATCACCGAGATTCCCTTCGAGGACTACCGCGACCTGATGGCGATCAACCTCGACAGCGTCTTCCTCGGCTCGAAGATCGCCGCGACGCGGCTCGTCGAACGGGGCGAGGGCGGCGCGATCGTGAACGTCTCGAGTCTCGCCGGCCTGCAGGGGTACGGCGAGATCGCCCCCTACTGCGCGGCGAAAGCCGGCGTCCGGAACCTGACGTACGCGCTCGCCGACGACCTCGGCCCCCACGGCATCCGGGTCAACGCCGTCCACCCCGGCGAGGTGGAGACGGCGCTGACGACCGAGGACTTCCCCGTGGTCGGCACGGAGCAGGGCGAGGCCCTGAAGGCGACGATCCCGCTGCGAAAGCTGGGCCAGCCCGAGGACGTCGCCAACGCGGTGACGTTCCTCGCGAGCGACATGGCGGGGCACGTGACCGCCGAGTCGCTGCTGGTCGACGGCGGCGCCCGGAACACGAGCTAACCTTCCGTGCGCGTGCGGATCGCCGAGGCCAGCCGGTCGTAGAAGTCCGGCTCGTACTTCGTCGCCGCGTCGATCGTCGGCCGGGCGTTCGTCTCGGCGACGACGGTGCGATCGTCCGCGACGAGCAGGTCGACCCCGAGAAACGGGACGTCGAGTTCGCGGGCGACCGACTCCGCGAGGTCGCACAACGGGTCGGGCAGTTCGACCCCCGTCGCCTCGGCGCCGCGGTGGACGTTGTGTTTCCAGCGGCCGCGCTCGCGGGCGCCCGCCGGCAGCCGCCGCTCGACCGCGCCGACGTACTCGCCCTCCAGAACCATCACGCGGTAGTCGACGGCGTCGGGGACGTACTCCTGGACGAGAAACGACTTGTCGCCGGTCGCGCGGTAATCGTGGACCAGTCCGAGGTAGTCACAGATCCCGAGAAAGGAGTCGAGGTCCGCGGCCTTCGCGACGCCGACGCCGCGGGTCGTCGAGTTCGGCTTGACGACGACCGGGGGCTCGAACCGCTCGAAGACCGCCCGGAGCGCCGACTCATCGACCGGACTCGACACGTAGACCGACTCCGGCACCGGGACGCCCGCGCGGCCGAGGCGCGCGAGCACGCCGGCCTTGTTGCGCGAGGTCGAGACCGCCTCCCGGCCGTTGAGCCACGGCACCCCGAGCAGCGCGTCCGCGACGCCGCCTTCCATCAGTCGCCCGGGGTAGACGAAGCCGACGTCGAACTCGTCGGGCGACCACGGCGCGTCCGCCCCCAGCGGGACGGTTCGTTCCCGTACGCGCACGTGTCGCGCCCGGACGCCGCGCTCCGCGAGCGGTTCGCGCATTCGCTCGAAGGTCTCCTGTCGGTTGGCGACCGCGAGTTCGATCATTCGGTCTCTCAGAGAGAGCGCGGGGGCAAAAAGCTACCAGCCGCGAGTCGTCCGCACCGTCACATCGACGCCGCGGACCGCGCCGAGAGAGGCCCCCTCGAAGGTGACCGACTCGGTGGCGTCCGCTTCGAGGGTGATCGTCCGCGGTCCGGACGGCAGGTCGCCCTCGGCGCCGACGGCGACCTCGACCTCGCCTCGACCGCCGCCGTTGCGAATCTCCGCCTCGACGGTCGCCGCGTGCGCCCGGACGGGGCCGGGGCTGTCGGCCGGGAGAAGTCGAAAACGAGCGTGCCGGGCTCAGGCGATCAGCTTCTCTTCGCCCCGCTCGACGACGATCCGACACGGCGGCGAGATCTTGTTGTAAGCGCGCCGGAAGGCGTCCTTGGCGAAGTCGGCGTCGTCGACGTCACACCAGACGGTAAAGAGGCGGTCGCCCTTCTGGATGCGCGCGGCGGTGCCGACGATCTTGCCGAACGCCTGCCGCATGCCGTCGGAGACGCGGTCCGCGCCCGCGCCCGTCGCCTGCTTGTTCTCCCGGATGACGTGGTGGGGGAACTTCCGGAGGATCATCTTGTAGTTGCCCTCCCCGGCGTTCTTGAGCATGTGTCGGTTCGCCGAGAGGCGCGCGGCTTCGAGGCTGCCGTGGCGGATCTGGCACTCCTCCTCGACGACGAGGCTGATCTGGACCGGGTAGTCGTCCGGATCGGCACCGATGTCGCCCATCTTGTGCTGTGCGATCTTCGAGCCCGGGATGCCAGTAATGTACTCGCGGCGCGTGTAGGCCGGTTTACTGATCTCCCGGTACATGGAGGCGGGTTTGTCGGCCATGGTTACTTACCCGAAGCGAAGCCTACCGAGCGGATAAAGCCTTCGAACCGTCCTTCCGACGGTACAGTTCGCCCCGGTCGCCGCCCGGAAACTCGGCGCGAAAATCGGCGGCGAACTCGCCACGTCACGTCGTCGCGTCCGACGGCGCTCTCAGCGACGGGGCAGGTACTCGTCGCCGTCCCGTTCGACGAGGCCGGCGGTCGAGAGCGAGCGCACCACGCTCAGGACGGAGAGTTTCTTCAGTCCGAGGACGTCGTTCAGTTCGTCGGCCGTGGCGCCGCCGGTGGCTTCGAGGTAGAGCAACACCAGTTTCGCGTGTGCCGACTCCACGTCGTCCGGCAGCGGGTCGATGCGGGGCGTGGCGAGTTGCTGTGGCATGGTCATCGAACCGCACCACGAACCCGTATATAACGGTATCCCCCACCGGATAATAGCCGTGATAAGCTGTACCTACGTGATTATATCGATATCGAGGCGTGGTATCACGCGACGCGGTCGGGCCGCCACGCGACGATCCGAGGCGACGCCGTCGTACGGTCGCCGTCGTCGTCGTGTTTAAGACGGTTCCGCCGGTAGGGTTGTGCATGAGGAGTTTCCGGATCGGGTCGCTGTTTGGCATCCCGATCAAGCTGGATCTGACGTTCTTGCTGGTCCTGCCCCTGTTCGCCTACCTCATCGGGGCACAGATCGTGCCGATCGTCGAGATTCTCAACGGCGAACTGGGCGCCGAGATTTCGGTCGACGCCGTCACCGACGGGCGGAGTCCGTGGGTGCTCGGACTCACGGCCGCGATCGGACTGTTCGTCGGGGTCGTCCTGCACGAACTCGGCCACTCGCTGACGGCCCAGCGGTACGGCTTTCCGATCGACTCCATCACGCTCTGGCTGTTCGGCGGCATCGCGGCGCTCTCGGATATGCCCGAGGACTGGCGCCAGGAACTCAACATCGCCATCGCGGGGCCGATCGTCAGCGTCCTCGTCGGCGTCGTCTCCTACGCCGCGTTTCTCGCGACGCCGGCGAGTTTCGACGGCGTCCAGTTCGTCCTCGGCTACCTCGCCATGTTGAACGTCGCGCTGGCGGTGTTCAACATGATCCCCGCGTTCCCGATGGACGGGGGCCGAGTGCTGCGGGCCTTCCTCGCCCGGACCCGGCCGTACGCGAAGGCCACCCAGCAGGCCGCCGGCGTCGGCAAGTTCTTCGCGGTGGTGATGGGGCTCATCGGCCTGCTCGGCCCGAACATCCTCCTCATCGGCGTCGCCTTCTTCGTCTACATCGCCGCGTCGAGCGAGGCCCAGCAGGTGACGATGAAAGCCGCCTTCCAGGACGTCAGCGTCGCAGACATCATGACGCCGGCACGCGACCTGCACACGGTCTCGCCGGAGACCACCGTCGCCGAACTCGTCCGGCGGATGTTCACCGAGCGCCACACCGGCTACCCCGTCATCGAGAACGGCGACCTCGTCGGTCTCGTGACGCTGTCGGACGCTCAGGAGGTCAGGCCGGTCGAGCGCGACGCCTACGCCGTCGAGGAAGTGATGACCACCGACCTGAAGACGATCCCGCCGGAGGCCGACGCGATGACCGCCATCGAGCAGATGCAACGGGACGGCATCGGCCGCCTGCTCGTCGTCGACGCGCACGGCGGCCTCGTCGGCCTGATCTCGCGAAGCGACCTGATGACCGCGCTCAACATCATCCAGGAGAGCGGCACGTTCAGCCCCTCCGGGCAGAGTCGACCCGCGGACTGACGCTCGCGGGCGCGGTTCTCGGCGCCCGACCGGTGTCCGTGTGAACGCCTGCGGTATCCCCCACGAAGATTCCCGCGGCTCACGGATTCGTTCGCCGCAGGAAGTCCGGGTGCGAGAATCGAACCCGCGTCTCAGCCTCCACAAGGCTGAAGGATAACCACTACCCCAACCCGGACGCGCTTGCACCCCTACGTAGTCCGGTCCAATTCAAATACGTTACGACTCCCGAGACGATGTGCGAACGCGTGGCGAGCGGTCTTTCGAGCGGTTTTTGCCTCCGGCGCGAGTAGCGTCGCCAACGCGTGGCCATCACCGACAAAATCTACGTCAAGAACCACCGCCAGCTCAGCTCCCAGCTCGAGACGAACGTCCCGAAGGGGGCGTTCAAGGGGGCGACGCTGGACCTCCTCTTTCAGGGCGAGGGCCTCGAGAAGCTAGACGACGCCACCCGCGAGCGGGTGCTCGACTTCGCCAGCGACTTCCTCGACTGCGACTGCGACGACAACCCCTACTGTGGCTGTCCGGAGCGGAAGTTCATCCGGTACCTGCTCGAACTGCGCGCACAGGGGCTCGGCCCGGACGCGATCGTCGACGTGATGAGCGACGACTACATGGTGTACGCCTACCCCGGCGACGTGCTCTCGTTTCTCGACGACGGGGTGCGCACGCTCGAAGCCGCGGAGGCGCTGGCGCGCGTCGACGGCGCCGACGAGAAGCGAGACGAGATCCGCCGGGCCAAGCGGGACCTCGCGAAGTGACGGCCTCCGTGGGTTAGCGTAACTGGTAGGGCTCGTCCGCGTCGTCGAGGTCGTCCAGCAGCAGGACCTCCTCTTCCTCGTCCTCCAGCCGGTCCCGGAGGTCCGCGACGTACCCCCGGTACTCCTCGAGTTGCTCGCGGAGGTGCTCGGCTTCGAGTTCGAGGCGCTCGTGTTCGCGGACGAAGCTCTTTGGCACCTCGACCGTCGGCGGGAACGACGGGTCGTCGCCGTCGTCCGCGCCCCCCTCGAGTTCCCCCTCCGGGACGACGGCGACCCGGCCGTCGTGGTCGACGAGTTTGTCGACGTAGTCCCGGAAGACCGCGGACAACGAGATGTCCCGCTCCTCGGCGATCTCCTGGAGCGCCTCGAAGGCGTCCTCGTTCACCCGGAAGGAGACCGTCTTGTTCTTGTTGCCCATGTCACCCGCATCGGCGCGCGCCCCCTTAATGGTTCGTCAGACGACCGATCTGCGAGAGAGCGCCGCCCGCCTCCGCTTTCGAAGTGATTAACTCCGCGGGCGCCCCGGGAGAAGGTGGTATGACGACACCGACTGCGACGCTCCCGAGCGGCGACGAACTGCCGCTCGTCGGGTTCGGCACGTGGGACATCGGCGGCGAGACCCTCCGCGAGGCTCTCCGCGCGGCGCTCGACGCGGGCTACACCCACGTCGACACCGCCGAGGGGTACATGAACGAGGACGAGATCGGCGAGGTGATCGCCGACTACGACCGCGAGGAACTGTTTCTCACCTCGAAGGTGCTCCCGAAGAACCTCGCCTACGAGTCCGTCATCCAGTCCTGCGAGGCGTCACTGGAGCGACTCGGGACGGACTACCTCGACCTCTACCTGATCCACTGGCCCAACCCGGCGATCTCGCTGCGCGAGACCCTGCGGGCGATGGCCCACCTCCGCGAGGAGGGGCTGGTCCGCAACGTCGGCGTCTCGAACTTCAGCGCCTACCAGCTCAGCTGCGCCCACCACGTCTCGGACGTCCCGATCGCGGTCAACCAGATCGAGTTCCACCCGTGGCTCCAGCGGCCCGACCTCGTCGAGTACTGCCACGAGACCGACACGGTCGTCGAGGCCGCCGCGCCGCTGGCGCGGACGGAGATTTTCGACGACGAGGTCGTCCGGGAACTCGCCGACGAGTACGGGAAGACCCCGGCACAGATCGTCCTCCGCTGGGCGGTCGAGCGGGACGTCGTCGTCCTCCCGAAGTCCTCCTCGCCCGAGCACGTCCGGGAGAACCTCTCCCTCTTCGACTGGGAACTGGACGCAGCCGACCGCCGGCGACTCGACGAGCGCGACCGCGACGCCCCGGTGTACGATACGCGAGCGAGGGACTGGACCGGCGACGTCTACGGCATCTCGGAGTGACGGTCGGGCCCCGAAAACCGAATCGCGGACCGGCGCGGCCGCTGGCGGCGTTCCGTCGCGAAAACGGGGAGGTGGTGTGTCGAGTCGTCCGTCAGGCGGTCGCTTCGACGTCCTCGAGGCTTTCGAGCGCCTGAATGACGTCGCGACGGTAGTTCTCGACGGGCGAGTCGTACCGCTCGCGGGCCATCTGGGCGTACTCGTTGGTGGGGGCCGTGGACCCGCTTTCCGGCGCCTCCTGCTCGGCCTCCCACTCCCGGAACGCCTCGATGCGGTCGAGGGTGCGCTCGGCGGTCTCGACGACCCAGCGGTCGCGGACGTTCTCGTCGACGACCGAGATGGACTCGGGGCGCAGCGAGACGTTGATCGTGCCGTCGTCGGTCTCGTAGGTCCGGGGTTTGCCCACGATGGCGACGTACGTCGGCGGCTCGGCGTCGCGCAGGACGGCGGCGGCCTCGGGCTGGTACTGGCCGGCGTAGACGAAGAACGTCCCCGTCGGGTCGACGACCCGGCCGCGCCAGTACTCGCTCTCCTCGCCGACGTCCTCGGTCTCGGTGAGCGTGCCGACGACGAACACGCGGTTGGCACGCTCGCCGGTCGGGAGCAGCGCGTAGTTGGGCGCGCGCTCGTCGTCGCTCTCCTTGAAGGAGTACGTCGCGTCGTTGAACTCCGAGGCGAAGGCGCGCCGGGCGACTTCGCGGGTGAGTTGTGTCTGGCTCATGTCACATCGACCTCGCTTTGATCAGCAGGTCCTCTGCGTCCGCCGGTCCGTCGAGTTCCTCGACGTCGTCGGCGAGGACGTACCGGCCGAAGGTCGGCCCCTCGACGCGGTAGTACGTGCCGACGACCGCCGCGCGGATCTCGTCGGCGACGACGGTCGTATCCAGCGCGTCCATCGCCATCTCCTTGGCCTCCTCGAGACCGATGCCCGTCAGCGCCTCGGTGGCCTCGGCGTCGAAGATGACCTCGTGGGCGTCGATCCCGTCGTCGACGACGCCCTTGATCCGGAGGTCGAACTCGCCTTCGACCTCGCCGTGTTCGGAGCAGCGGCCGTTCTGGAGGACCCGGGTACAGTCCTCCGTCGGGCAGCGCTTGATGAGCCCCGACCCGCTCTGCATGGCGACGAGAGCGCCCTCGATCTCGCTCGTGTCGTCGCCGACCTCGATGTCCTCGTCGAGCTCCTCGATCACCGTCGTCGAGTTGAGTTTGACCGAGTACCGGCCCTGGTACTCGTCGGTGACGACGTTCCGGAGTTCGTAGACGCCGCCCTCATCGAGGCTCGGGAGGTCGGACTTGGCCCACTTGGTGAACTTGATCGTGCCCGTCGGGTCACCGATCAGCCCGACCTGCGCGATGGAGTCGCTACGGGGCTCCCAGAGTTCGATGACCTTCGCGGTGAGGTCCACCCACTGCTCCGGTTCGTCGATCTCCTCGATGTCGACGTCCTCGCTGCCGCCGCGGGCGATGTCCTCGCGGTCGAGGCCGGCCTCGTCGAGGTAGTGGTTGGTGACGCTGCGGCGGGCCTCGTCGATCGGCACCTTGTACTCGTCGACGAGCGTGTGCAATCGCTTCTCTACGTCCTCGACGTCGAGGTCGAGGTGCTCCGAGAACTGGTCGTGTACGTCTTCCGCGTGCTGTCGTAGCTCGCTCATGGCTTCCTCGCCTCCTCCTGTGTCTCGTCGGGAGGCATACCGCCTTTCGCGCCCGATACTATTTAAAGTGCCGCCACCGGAGCGAAAGTGAACGCGCCGGTTTCCGGCCGAAACCACGCGCCGGAACGGCGGTCCGGCGAGAGGGGGCGGGTGGGACTGAAACGGCGGCGAGAGGGGTCGCGGCCGGCGACGGGCCTATGTGACCGGCGCCCGAACCCACGGCGGAGAGATGACGGACCGACGCGGGAACGGGATCGAGCGCGTCCTCCGTTCGACGTTCCGGGACGCGGGCCGGCGGTACGAGGAGTTTCGCCGCTCCGGCCAGTTCGAGGAGGCCCGCGAGGCCTACCGGAGCGCGAAGAACGCGAGCGGGCTGCCGACCGACGACGAGGGACGGGCGAAGATCGTCTGTCGCCGCTACGCCGAGCGCCGGGCCGCGCTGCTGGACGAGGAGTATCGGCCGGCGTGTTACGAGGCGGGCCACCCCGACTGCGAGGGCTGTGCGGAGGACGTCCGCGAGGGTCGGATCGAGACCTGGTGAGCCTAGTCGGCGAGCCGCCGGTAGAGCGCGTCCGCGGCCGCCGGAAACGCCAGCGTCGCGACGAGGGCGACGACGAACGACAGGGCGAGCGCGGCGACCGGCGTCCCGAGCGCGCCCGCGACGGCCACGCCGCCGAACGCCGCGACGCCCAGCGCGAGGTTGAAGTAGCCGATCCGGAGGACGACGAGCGCGGGCGAGAGCGACACCCAGCCGAGCGCGTCGGTCCCCGGCGGGCACAGCAGGCCGCCGCGGATCGCGGCCGCGACGACCACCGTCGTCGCCCACGCGACGAGCATCGCCGCCCTGACGCCGTAGAAGCGCGCGGCGGGCCGTTCGATGACGAGAAAGAGCAAGGGGAGAATCGAGACGGAGACGTCCGTGAAGACGTACGTCAGGTCGTGGAGGAACCGCCCGAACGCGGACTTCTCCGCGCGAATCAGCTGGCCGTATCCGCTCCACGTCCGCCGGCGGTTCGAGGTGGCCGTTCGCGTGTCGCGGGCCGAGTCGCGACCCATAGGCGGCGTTCGAAGTCCGGGGCCAAAATACCGTGGGCCGCGCGTGTGGCCGTTCGGTTCAACTCCGCAGCGACCCGCCGTCGATCGGCACCTCGGCGCCGGTGACGTAGCTCGCACGCGGACTCGAGAGGAACGCCACGACCTCGCCGAGTTCGCGCGGGTCGCCGATCCGCTCCATCGGGATGTCGGCGGCCATCTCGGCCAGCCCCTCGTCGTAGTCGGCGTAGCTGCCGCGGGCGACGCGCGCCTCGATCAGTTCCTCGATCCGCGGCGTCTCGATCGTCCCCGGGAGGACGGCGTTCGCGCGGATCTCCGGGGCGAACTCCCGGGAGAGCGTTTTGACGAGGCCGATCACGGCCCGCCGGACGGCGTTCGACAGCAGGAGGCCGTCGGCGACCTCCCGGACCGTCCGCGAGGTGATGCAGACGATGCTCCCGTCGTCGCTCTCGAGCAGGTGCGGGTGGGCCGACTCGACCGTCCAGACGACGCTCATCACGAGCAGGTCGTAGGCCTCGTACCACTGGCGCCCGCTGGTCTCGAGGAACGTCGTGCTCGGCGGGCCGCCCGCGCTCGTGACGAGGTGGTCGAGGCCGCCGAACGCCTCGACGGTCGCGTCGACGAGCGCGGCGACGTCGTCGGGATCGGTGAGGTCCGCCGGCACCGCCAGCACCTCGCCCGCCGCCTCGGCTTCGAGGCGGTCGCGTGCGTCGTCGAGTCGGTCCTCGTCGCGGCCGCAGATGGTCACGTCAGCCCCCTCGCGCGCGAGGGCCGCGGCGCTCGCGAAGCCGAGGCCGCTCGAAGACGCCGTCACCAGCGCCGCGTTTCCGTCGAGTTCGAGGTCCATGCGCGGGGCATCGGCGGCGGCCGACAAAGGTTCACCGACGGTTCACTCGGGTCGGCGCACCCGGACCGACCCCTCGGCGGTGACGCCGACGACCAGCGGTTCGGAGATCCGCCGGCCGCTGACGGCGTCGCCCGCGGCGTCGGTGACGATCTTCATGAGGTCGGGAGCCGTATGGTCGACTTTCACATCCTCCGCGTCGCAGGCGTCGTACACCTGCTGGGGGACGTCGTAGAGGTCGGTCCCCGCGGGGACGTGGACGCGCACTGGCGCGCGGAGCGCCTCGGCGAACGCGACGGTCTCGCGGGCTTTCGCGACGTTGTCCCTCGCGCTCCCCTCGATCGAGGAGACGTTCGCCCGCGAGGTGCCCAGCGCGTCGGCGATCGCCGCCTGCGACCGGTCGCGCTCGCGAAGCGCCAGTACCTGCGCCTGCCTGCGCGTGAGGACGCTCTCGTCGGGATCGAAGCCGATCTCTTCGAGCAGGGCGTCCACCTCGTCGATCACGGCTCCACCCCGCCGCGGTCGGCGCTCGCGCTCATGGCCGAACGTAGGTGTCGGGGAGATCAAAGCTCCCACGGTCGGGCCACGCCCACGGGGACGTCGGCGCGGCGGGCTGTCCACTCGCGGCGGGGATCAGGTTCCCCAGAAGTTCTCGCGGCTGCCGAGGCGCTCGCGGCGGGATTTGCGGCCGTCGCCGCCCTCGTCGGCGTCGGCGTCGTCGACGGCGTCCGCGTCGGCCTCGTCGTCCGCGTCCGCGTCCTCGTCCTCGTCGTCGGGTTCCAGCGGCAGACGCTCGATCTCCTCGGCGCGGGCGTGGTTGCTGTGTACCCGGGTGATCTCGACGCGGGCGCGGGCGTCGGGGAGGATGCCGTCGACCATGACGATGAAGCCGTCCTCGGTGCGGCCGACGCCGGCGCCGCTCTCGTGCATGTCCACGACGTCGACGACGACCTCCTCGCCCGGTTTTACGGGCTGGGTCTTCAGGTCCTCGATGGGCTGGTTGTAGTGGTTACACCACTCCTTGCCGCCGCGGTCGCCGTAGTGTTGACACCCCATTCCCGCGATCCGCTCGGAGAAACTGGGGCACTCGTCCGCGAGTGGACAGTCTGCCATGGCGTGTGGTACTCGCGGAAGCGTTAAACAGCTTGCGTCTCGGGTGCGGGCCCGGAGACGGCCGGTCCGGTCGGAGCCGGGGTCGAATCAACCGTCCGTGCGTGAACCGCCGTTCCGAAAACGTTTACGGGTCAGGCACCGCAATCGACAATGATGAAAGTTCTCGTTACGGTCAAGGAGGTCGCGACCGTCGAAGACGAGTTCGAGATCGACGGCACCGCGATCGACGAGCGGTACCTCGGCGCCGACCTCAACGAGTGGGACGACTACGCCATCGAGGAGGCCGTCCAGCTCTCGGAGGACGGCGTCGTCGACGAGGTCGTGACGGTCACGATCGGCCCGGAAGACTGCGAGCAGACGATCCGGCAGGCGCTGGCGAAAGGCGCCGACCGCGCGATCCGCGTCTGGGACGACACGCTCGAAGGCGTCGACCTGCTCGACGTGGACGCGAAGACCGCCATCCTCGAGGCGGTCGTCGAGGAGGAAGCGCCCGACCTCGTGCTCTCGGGCGTCCAGTCCGGCGACGATAGCTGGGGCGCGACCGGCGTCTCGCTGGCCGAGTCGATCGACTTCCAGTGGGCCGCGGTCGTCAACGACCTCGACCACGACCTCGGGGACGTCGCCTCGGTCCGGCGCGAACTCGAGGGCGGCGTCGAGGAGCTGACCGACGTCGAACTGCCGGCCGTGTTGACGATCCAGACGGGGATCAACGAGCCCCGCTACGCCAGCCTGCGCGGCATCCGCATGGCCCAGCGCAAGGAACTCGCGACGAAGACGCTCGCCGACCTCGGCGTCGACGAGAGCGCCGTCGAGGGCGCGGTCAGGCTCACCGATATGTACGAGCCCGAGTCCGAGACCGACGTGACCGTCTGGGAGGGCGGCGCCGAGGAGACCGCCGGGGAACTCGCTGAACTCCTCCGCGACAAGGGGGTGGTCGCATGAGCGACATCTTGGCGATCGTCGACCACCGCCGCGGCGAACTGCGCGAGGTCAGCTACGAACTCGTCACCGCCGGCCGCGAACTCGCCGACGAGACCGGCGGCGACCTGCACCTCGCGGTGATCAGCGGCACCGTCGAGGCGTTCGCGGAGAAACTCGACCGCGAGGGCGTCGACGCCGTCCACACCGTCGACCACGGCGAGGAGTTCAACCACGACGTCTACGCCCAGACCGTCACCCAGCTGTACGACGAACTCGCGCCGGAGTACGTGCTCGCGGCCAACAGCGTCAACGGGCTCGACTACGCCCCCGCGGTCGCGGCCGAACTCGACCTGCCGATCGTCACCGACGTCGTCGACCTCGCGGTCGACGGCGAGAGCCTCGTCGCGACCCGCGAGATGTACGGCGGGAAAGTCGAGACGACGACCGAACTCGACGCCAACTCGGCGATCGTCACCATCCGCGAGGGCGAGTGGCCCGCCGCCGAAGGAACCGGCGACGCCGCGATCGAGGCGTTCGACGCCGAGATCGACGAGGACGCCATCGGCTCGACCGTCACCGGCTTCGAGGAGGTCGCCGCCGGCGACGTCGACATCACCGAGGCCGACGTGCTCGTCTCCATCGGCCGCGGCATCGAGGAGGAGGAGAACCTCGACATCGTCCGCGACCTCGCGGACGCGCTGGGCGCGACCCTCTCCTCGTCCCGGCCGATCGTCGACGCCGGCTGGCTGCCCGCGAGCCGGCAGGTCGGCCAGTCCGGGAAGGTCGTCACGCCCGACGTCTACATCGCGATCGGCATCTCCGGTGCCGTCCAGCACGTCGCCGGGATGAAGGGGTCGGACACGATCGTCGCGATCAACACCGACCCGAACGCGCCGATCATGGACATCGCCGACTACGCCATCGTCGACGACCTCTTCGACGTCGTCCCGGCGCTCGCCGAGGAGTTCCAGTAGCGCCGCCCGCGGTAATTTTTTCGCGTACGACCCACCCGGTAGCCGTCGGGTTCGCGCCGTCCACCCGAGCGAGGATTGCGATGACGAATCGGTGGTTGAATGGCACAATGTAACAACAATCACGGACAAATCATTATGAAATCTGAATGAAATTGCATTAAAACTATATATGGGTGGGCGAACATGAAAATATGGACATTCAGCCGAATCGGAGACGAATGCTCTCGGGGCTCTGTGGCGTCGGGGTCGCCGGACTCGCCGGCTGTACCGACTCCGTGCCGGGGGGTGGAACGATGGCGACCGACGACGGGGAGGAGATCGGCGGCACCGATCGAACGATCAAGATCGGAACGATGCTGCCGCTGAGCGGCCCCCGGAGCACGGTCGGGGAGTCGATCCGCGACGCCGCCGTGTTGCCGATCGAGCAGGTGAGAGACGAGGTCGCTCTCGAGATCGAACACGCGGGGGCGGACACGGAGAGCGACCCGGCGGCGGCGGTGCAGGCCGCCGCGTCGCTCGTCGACGAGGGGTATCCGATGGTGACCGGGCCGCTCGACTCCGACATCGTGTTGCAGGTGACCCAGCAGGTGTTGATCCCGTACCAGACCGTCTGTTGCTCGCCGGGAGCGACCACGCCGACGATCACGACGCTCAACGACGGCGGCCTCGTCTTTCGAACGGCCGTCTCGGACTCGGTACAGGGGACCGTCCTCGCCGAGATCGCGGCGACCGACCTCGGAGGCGACAGCGCCGCCACGCTCTACGTGAACAACGACTACGGGTGGCAGCTGAGTCAGGCGTTCAGCCGCTCGTTCCGGGACGACCACGGGGGGACGATCACGGAACAGATCCCGATCGACGAGTCGGCGACGTCGTACGCGGCCGAACTCGACCGGGCGGCGGACGGCGACCCCGACGTGCTCGTCCTCGCCACCTACCCCGAGATGGGCGAGACGCTCTTCTCGGACCTCGGCGCGGAGTACGACGCCGACGTCCTCGTCACCGACGGACTCCGCGAGGGCGACCTCCACGACCTCGTCGATCACTCGCTCGACGGGATCCGCGGAACCGCGCCGCTGATCGACGGGCCGGGAAGCGACGCGTTCGCCGACCTGTACGCGGACGCGTACGGCGCCGACCCCGGGCTGTTCGAGTCGAACGCGTACGACGCGAGCGCCGTGCTCCTGCTCGCGAACGCCTACGCCGGCCAGAACGACGGGCGGGCGATCCAGAGCGCCATCCGGGCGGTGACCAGCGGCGGCGGCGAGGAGGTCACCCCGGAGACGCTCGCCGAGGGCCTCGAACTCGCGGCGTCGGGGACGGCCGTCGAGTACCGGGGCGCGTCGAACGAGACGCGGTTCGACGAGAACGGCGACACCATGGACACCACCTTCGAGTACTGGGAGTTCGACGAGAGCGCAGACGGCGGCATCGCCGAAATAGACCGGATCACCGCGTAACATGATGTCGATTCTCACCAAACTGGCACCGTCGTTCGTCAGGCGACGATACCTCGCCAAGTTCGTGATCTCGATCCTGACCGTCGTGCTCGTGATCGGAGCCGTCGGGGCGGTCAGCTACGCCGAGATCGACGAGACGGTACGAAGCGACGCGAACGCGCAACTGGAGTCGACCGCCGAGATGCAGGCCGGCGAGATCAGCAGCTGGATGGAGTCGCTGTCCGTCCAGACCCGCACGGCGTCGGCGTCGCCGATACTCGCCGAAGGCGACCCACAGGCGGTTCAGGGTCACCTCGTCGAGGAGCAGGCGCGGATGGGCGTCAACGTCCGGGCGATACACTACGTCGACACCGACTCGGGCGAGATCGTCACGAGTACGAACGCGGCCTACCGGGAGACGTCGTTCGACGACCTCGAGGAGCCGTGGGCCGACCGCGACTTCGACGAGGAGTTCGACCTCGACGAGGAGGTCTGGTACTCCGAGTCGGCCTACGAGTCGCCCACGCTCGGCGATCAGGTGATGGCGTTCGCCAGCCCGGTCACCGACCGCGACGACCGCGCCGTCGTCGTCATCGGCACGCTCGAGTACCAGATCGAACAGCTCCAGCAGGAGAACACGTCGGCGTCGACCGTCATCCTCGACGCGGACGGCACCGACGTCTTCCAGACCGGCGAGACGACGGTCGACGACGTCGACGAGGGCGCACTCGAAGCGGCGCTCGGCGGCCGGCTCACCCGGGTGAGAGGCGACGACGCCGTGCAGGCGTACGTCCCCGTCAGCAACACGCAGTGGGTCGCCGTGACGAGCGTCCCGACCGAACAGGCCTACGGCGTCGCGGCGAGCGTCGGGACGAACGTCCTCGTGATGGTGCTCGTGAGCCTCACCGCGCTCAGTCTCGTCGGCGTCGTCCTCGGCCGCCAGACGGTCAGTCCGCTGACGACGCTGCGCGACCGAGCGGCGGAGATAGAAGACGGGAACCTCGACGTCGACCTCGAGACGAACCGCATCGACGAGATCGGGCGGCTGTTCGAGGCCTTCGACAGCATGCGCAACTCCCTGCGCGCACGGATCAAGGAGGCCAACGAGGCCCGACGCGAGGCCGAGACCGAGCGCGAGCAGTCCGAGCGGATGACCCGCCACCTCGAGCAGAAAGCCGAGGAGTACCGCGGCGTCATGGAGGAGTGTGCCGACGGCGACCTCACCCGCCGGCTCGACCCCGAGAGCGAGAGCGAGGCGATGACCGACATCGCGCTGGCGTTCAACGAGATGGTCGACCAGCTAGAGGAGACCACCGACGAGGTCAAAGGCTTCGCGAACGAGGTCGCGACCGCCTCCGAGCAGGTGACCGCCAGCGCCGAGGAGGTCCGCGGCGCCTCACAGCAGGTCACCGAGTCGGTCCAGGAGATCTCAGACGGCGCCGAGCGCCAGAACGAGAACCTCCAGGCGGTCAACTCCGAGATGGGCGGGCTGTCGACGACGACCGAGCAGATCGCCGCCTCCTCGAACGACGTGGCCGACCTCGCCGAGCGGACCGCCGAGACCGGCCGACAGGGTCGCGAGGCCGCCCGCGAGGCCATCGAGGGCATGCGCGAGATCGAAGACGAGTCCGCCGAGGCCGTCGAGGCGATCGAGGCCCTCGAGGCCGAGATGGACCAGATCGACGAACTCGTCGAGTTCATCTCCGAGGTCGCCCGCGAGACGAACATGCTGGCGCTGAACGCCAACATCGAGGCCTCGCGCAGCGGCGGTGGCGGCGACGACGACAACGGCGACGGCTTCTCGGTCGTCGCAAGCGAGGTCAAGGAACTGGCAGAGGACACGAAGGAGACCGCCGAGGACATCGAGGAACGGCTCGAACGGATCGACGAGCGGACCGAGCGCACCGCGACCGAGGTCCAGCGGTCGGCCGAGCGCATCTCGACGCACGCCGACTCGGTGACGAGCGCGATGGAGGCGTTCGACGAGATCGCCGAGTACGCCGCCCAGACCAACGACGGCGTCCAGGAGATCTCGGCCGCCACCGAGGAGCAGGCCGCCGCGACCCAGGAGGTCGTCTCGATGGTCTCGACGGCGACGGACATCTCCGACCGGACCGCCGCCGAGGCCCAGAACGTCGCGGCCGCCGCCGAGGAGCAGACCTCCGCGCTCACCGAGGTCTCCCGGAGCGCGAGTTCGCTCGCCGACCGGGCGGTCTACCTCAGCGAGACCCTCGATCGGTTCGAGACCGACCGCGACGGCGCCGCGCCGGTCGACCCCGAGTTCGAGGACGACGTCTCGTTCGGGGACGAGGACGGTTCCTTCGAACGCGAAGGTGACGACATCTCCTTCGAGAGCGAGAGCGAGGGCGTCTCCGTCGAAGGGGACGACGAGGGAGACGAGGCCGACGAAGACGGCGACGCCGCCGCCGACGACGCCTCGACGACCGACGAGCCGTTCAGCTTCGGCGGCGTCGACGACGAGTAGCGAGTAGTCAACCGTCACCTACTTTTTCACCCTCTCCCTAGCCGTCGACAATGGAGCTTCTCGAGCGCCGACGGGCGCTGATCGAGGAGCGTCTCGTCGAGGTCGTCGACGACGTCGAACCCGGGACGCTCAGCGCGGAAGTTCGCCACGTCACCCTCTCGGGGGGCAAGCGAGTGCGGCCGACGGTGACGCTGCTGGCCTGCGAGACGGTCGGCGGCACCGCCGAGGACGCCGTCGACTTCGGCGTCGGGATCGAACTCGTCCACACCGCGTCGCTGGTGGTCGACGACATCATCGACCGCTCGGCCCTGCGGCGGGGGACGACGAGCGCCTGGGCCGAGTACGGCTACGGGCCGGCGATCGTCACCAGCGACGGCCTGCTGGGCGAGGCGTTCGCGCTCTTCTCGGCCGATCCGAACGCGACGCAGGTGGTCGCCGAGGCGATGGTCGAACTCGGCGTCGGCGAGGCGACCGAACTCGCCGCGAAACCCGAAACCGAAGACGAGTACATGACCCTCGCGCGCCGGAAGACGGGCGCGCTCTTTCGCGCCGCGGCCGAACTCGGCGCCATCGCCGCGGGGTCGGACGGCTTCACCGTCGAGGCCCTCGGCGAGTACGCCGAGCGCGTCGGCGTCGCCTTCCAGATCCGCGACGACGTGCTGGACGCCGTCGCCGACCCCGAGGCGCTGGGCAAGCCGACCGGCCACGACGCGGCCATGGAGCGGCCGTCGGTCGTCCAGGTGACGGACCTCACGCCCGCGGAGGCCAACGACCGCGCCCGCGCCGAGGCCGACCGCGCGATCGACGCGCTGGAGACGGTCGACGTCGTCGACGGCGAGGCCCGCGACTACCTCCTCGACCTCGCGGAGTTCGTCGTCGAGCGGGAACGTTAGGCGCGCTCGGCCCGCCGGGTGCCCTCGGAGTCCGAGAGGCGCGACTCGGCGATGGCGAACGCGAGCGTGCTCGCGATCCCGAGCAGCGTCCCCCCCGTCAGCGCGGTCGCGAGGTAGGGGACGCCGACCTCGTCGAGGAAGAAGGCGCTGACCGCGTGGAGGACGACCGCGATCGCGATCACGTAAAACGGCGCGTTGAGGTAGCGCCACTCGAGTCGGCCCGCGATGTACTCGTCGGTGATCTGGCCGAGGCTGGTGGTGATCCCCGCCGCGGCGAACCACCGGACGGAGCCGGACACCAGCGCCGAGAGCACCATCGGGATGCCGGGGTCGCCGGCGGTCGACTCCTGGAGCATCTCTAGCCTGTCGACGCCGCTCACCCCGCCGAGGATCAACAGCGCGGTCGCGACGACGTACGCGAGCAGGGTCATCCGACCGGCGTACAGCGAGTTGCGCGCGCGGTCGACGGCCCGGTCGAGGTGGTCGCCGAGACCGAGCCCCCGGGAGATGAGGTAGAGGCCGAGCAGCGCGGAGGTGGTCCCGAGCACCAGCCCCGGCAACTCGAGCAACGAACCGACCAGCGCGAGCGGGTAGATGAGCAGGACGATCCCGAGCGGGATGAGGATCGTCCCCCGGGTCTCGGGGTCGGCCAGCACCTGCTTGATCGTGTAGTACATCGACTCCAGGTTCTGGGCCTGCCGGACGACGACGCGGCGGACGCCGTCGATCGGCACCCGCGAGCGGATGATCGGGATCACCGACTCGTCCTGCGCGCCGTCGGTGACCACGAGCGCGGTGACGTCCTCGCCGGTCGAGAGGTTCGCGAGGACGGTGTCGACCTCGTCGCCGACCTCGCGGTTGGCGCCGACGTCGGCGCCCTCGTTGCCGGTGACGACCGCGACCTCGACGCTCTCGTCCCGGCTCTCGAGGTCGTCGTAGACGTGCAACCCCTGGAAGATGACGTTGACGTCGGAGTCCTCGGGATCGGCGGTCGCGAGCGCGACGGCCGCCTCCTCGACGGCCTCGCGGCCGATCACCGGCGTCGAGAAGCCGGTCTTGCGCCCGAGATCGTCGTCGAGGTCGACACACAGGACCAGCAGCATCGACCGGACGTTCGTTATCGCGGTATTTCCCTCTTCTGGGGAGGACGAAACGGGACGACCGGGGCCGGGACCGCCTTCGCGGGCCGTCGGGTCAGCGGCCGTGCTCGACCCCGCCGAGCAGCGTCGCGATCCGGTCCTCGCCGCCGGGTGGACGCGCCGGGTGGACGCCGGCGCAGACGACGTAATCCGCCCCACCCGATTCGTGCAGTTTTTGGCGTCCGGCCCACAATCGGTGGTACCGAATGATCTCGAAGGGCTGCGAGCAGTGTGCCAACGGCGGCAAGATGGTGCTGTTCGTCTACGGCTACTGCGACCAGCGCGACTGCTTTTACTGCCCGCTCGGCGAGACCCGCAAGAACGTCACCGACGTCTACGCCAACGAACGGCTCGTCGAGGGAGACGAGGACGTCCTCACCGAGGCTCGCCGGATGGACGCGCTCGGCACCTCGATCACCGGCGGCGAACCACAGGAGGCCCTCGACCGGACCTGTCACTACCTCTCCCTGCTGAAAGACGAGTTCGGCGAGGACCACCACACCCACCTCTACACCGGCATCACGGGCGGCCGCGAGAACATGCGCCGACTCGCCGAGGCCGGCCTCGACGAGATTCGCTTCCACCCGCCGCTGGAACAGTGGGGCGACCTCCACGGCACCGAGTGGGAGGAGATCCTCCACATCGCCCGCGAGGAGGGCCTGACGCCGGCGTTCGAGATTCCCGGCATCCGCGCCGAACCCGAGTTCCTCGACTTTCTCGACGAGGGCGCCGCCGACTTCTGTAACGTCAACGAGTTCGAGATGTCACAGGGCAACTACCGCCGGATGCAAGAGCAGGGCTTCGAACTCAAGGAGGGCCACATGAGCGCCGTCGAGGGCTCCCGCGAGGAGATTCTCGAGGTGATGGGCGACCACCCGAAGGTCTACTTCTGTACCTCCGTCTTCAAGGACGCCGCCCAGCACCGCCGTCGACTCAAGCGGATGGCCCGCAACGTCCGCCGGGAGTTCGACGACGTCACCGACGACGGCACCCTCGTCTACGGGAAGACCTACGCCGACCCCGGCCGATTCGAGGAACTCGGCGTCCCCGAGGAGTTCTACGCGGTCAAGACGAACCACGTCGAGGTGGCGTGGTGGCTCCTCGAGGAGATGATCGAGGAGGGCGACCTCGACGACGGCGAAATCGTCGAGCAGTACCCGACCTACGACGGGCAGGTCGTCGAGCGGACGCCGCTGGCGTAGCACCCGCGAACGAGCGACGCGAGTGAGCGGCCGTTTTGGTGGAGATTTTGCGAGAAGCGGTGAGCGAGCACCGCGAGCGAACCCGACGAGAAAAAGGTCCACGCGGCAGGTCGTCGAGCGGACGCCGCTGGCGTAGCACCCGCGAACGAGCGACGCGAGTGAGCGGCCGTTTTGGTGGAGATTTTGCGAGAAGCGGTGAGCGAGCACCGCGAGCGAACCCGACGAGAAAAAGGTCCACGCGGCAGGTCGTCGAGCGGACGCCGCTGGCGTGAACGAACGCGGCGGGCGAACCGCCACTCCGTTCGAGTCGAAATAACGAAAAATTATTCACGACCGTCCGAGTAGCCGGCCCCGATGCGTCGTATCGAACGTCGGACACGAACACTGGAGGGCGAGCGTGAGTCGCGCTGAGGTCGAGACGGTCGGGGAGGCGGCGTCCGTCTCGTTCGTCTGCGACGACTGCGGGCGGGTCCACAACCGGAACAACCCGCCGTGCAACGACTGCGGGTCGATGAACCTGTCCGCGGCCGAAAACGTCACCGACGAGGCCCGGGAGATCGACGAGCGGGAGTCCTGGCGGATCGTCCGCGACGCCAATCGCGGGATCACCGGACTGGGCGTGTTCGTCTCCCTCGTCGGTGCGGCGACGTTGCTCGCGGGCGCGGCGTTGCTGGTCGTCGGCGGGGTCGTCTACGATCGCCTGCTCGTCGGCGGCTGGGTCGTCGGCGCCACGCTGACCGTCGCCGGGACGCTGACGATTCCGGCCACCCGCCGGCGGATCGAGAACCGACTCGACGTCTACCTCTCCTCGCGGACGGTGCTGGTGCTCTATCTGGCGCTCGTCGGCGGCGGCATCGCGCTCGCGGTGTACCTGTAACGACCGGCGACGGACGAAACGGGAGTCGGCCGCTAGTCGATCTCCGTCAGGTCCACTTCCGGCAGCGTGATCAGGTTCTCGCGGCCGATCCGCAGTTTCTCGATCTGGCCGTCCTCGTCCATCTTCGAGAGCAACTGGGAGACCTTGGCGTTCGACCAGCCGGTCTCCTTGACGATCGCGGCCTGTTTCATGCGGCCGCCGTTCCGTCTGAGAAGCCGGTGGACGCGCTCCTCGTCGCTCAGCAGTTCGACATCGACCTCGTCCGGGGCGACCGACTCCGACTCGGCTTCGCGGTCCGAGTCGTCGGGCGCCGCGTCCGATTCGGCGTACGTCACCGTCGACGTCTCGTCGCCGTCGCCGCCGACTACGGGAACGTCGAACGGCCACTCGGAGGGGGAGCCGTACCTCGCGAAGAGGAATCCGACGCCCGCGACGGCGAGAATCGCGAACAGTCCCACCGCCGGCCCGCCCGGGACGAACCCGAGAGCGGCCGACAGCGCTGCCCACAGGGTAGCGGCGGGGTTCGCCCCTCGCAGGTAGACGATCTCGAGTTCGTTCTCGCCGAACTCGTGGGGGCCGTCCCAGACGAGCGCGCCGTCCTGTTGGTCGACCGGCGGGGCCGATTCGAACCCGTAGTTCGGCGGCGCCTCCACGATCAGGCGCTGGCCGTCGGCCAGCGCGGGGAACCAGGTCCCGCTCCCGTCCCCGGTCGCGAACGCGTCGCCGAAGTAGATGCGATTGTTGCTGACGGTAGCGAAGTCCGTCCAGCGGAAGGAGTACGAGACGACGCCGACCGCGGGCTCCGCTTCGACGTCGTCGACCTCGACCTCGTCTTCTTCGGGGTCGGCACCCGTGTCGCGGACGACGCGGGAGTCGTCCCACCCCGCGTCCTCGATCCGCATCTCTCTGCCGGTCGCTCGTTCCGCTTCGCTCACGAACCGTTCGAACGTCTCGGCGTCGTACCCGACTGACCGGTCGCCGGCGACGACGGCGTCGGCGTACTCGGTGAACGAATCGACGTCCGCGTCGGTCTCGAGCCGAAAGCGGGTCTCGACCGTCCAGTAGGCGTCGCCGTCGTCGGTGACGTTGATGCGGATCACCTGCCGAGGGTCGTCGGGTTCCAGCGCCGGCGGGTGGGTGTCGAGGGAGGGGTCGCGCGGCGGGGACTCGCCGGTCGCCGTCGAGGGGAGTGCGGACGACGGAACGGCCATCGCCCCCAGCGTAGCGGTGATGAGGAGGACCGTGAGGGCGAACGTGATGGCGGTGGGCAACCGCATGCGTATCAACGACTGGTTTCCCGGGGGAAAAAACCCTTTCCATCCGAAAATAAAACGTTACCGTCCGTTTTGAACGGTCTAAAGGGCTGTTAGACCCGGTTACGGGGTGTCAGACGACTGAAACCGACCGTCAGGCGTGCCGACCAGTTTTTGTACCTGGGATTCGAACACGCGTATCGAACATCGATGTCGACGAAGAACGCGGCCCCTGCCCTCCTCGCGTTACTTCTGTTCTGTTCGCTCCCGGCCACGACCGCCCTCGCGGCCGCCCCGGCGAACGGGCAAGTGACGAACGAAGGCGGCGTAACGGAGTCCGACGGGACGACCAATCGGCTCGTACTCGACGGGGATGTACGAAGCGAGTACGCCGAACCCGGTCTCGACCTCGGATCGTCGCTGTCCGCGGCGGACGACGAACTTCGGGTCGACCACGAACGGTTCGTCGTCGACCACGAGTTCGGCGCCCTCTCGACGGCCGAGCGGGAGGAACGGCTCGAGTCGGGGCTCGAACGGGTCGACGAGCGGATAACGGAACTCGAGGAGCGCGAACGGCGTGCCGTCGAGCGGCACGTGAACGGCGAAATTTCCGACGCCGTCCTGCTGCAGATCCTCGTCAGGAACCACAACGAGGCACGAGAGCTCTCGGCCGTCGTCGAGGAGCTAGCCGACCGGGCCAACGCGGTGAGCGGCTACTCGAATCGGGAGGAGGTCCGGGAGAAGAACCACAGACTCGCCCAGTATCGGACTCCGATACGCGCCCGGATCGATAGCGCAACGCGCGGGGATGCGAGCACCGACGCGGTCGTGCTGGTCGAGACGGAAGCGAACGGATACCGACTGGCGACGGTTGTCGGCTCCACCTACCTCTCGGAGACACACCGGTTCGACAACCGGAACGAGTCGAAGCCGGATCAGTTCAGCGGCCTCATGGAGGCGTCCGATTACACGGAAGACGTCTACCCGTGGGCCTACGAGACCGGGAGCGGGTCGAGTTTCGCGGCCCTGTTCTCGTACGAGATGTACAGGGTGCAGATCTCCCACGGGCAAGGGACTCTCGACGCACACATCGACGGCGGGACCCGTTCGGTGACGGACGAGGTACAGGAGCTCACGGTGAGCCAGATACCGTCGACGCCGGTCGACCGCACGTGGTCCGACGGCGGGCTCGAACTCGCGCTCAACGAGACGCCCGCGAACGGCCCCGTCGAGGTCACCGTCACGGACTCGGTGACGGGGTCGCCGGTCGACGCCACGGTCGCCGTCAACGGCACCGTCGTCGGCGAGACGGGCGACGACGGGACCCGCTGGATCGTGCCGCCGACCGGCGAGTACGAACTGACCGCCGAGACGAACGACGGGAGCGTGAACGCGACGGTGGCGGGCGGCTGACGGCCGCGTCGCCCGTCGGAGGTTTTAACTGCGATGCCGCGGCGAGAGCGTCGCGTGTCGCTCGGAGTCGAGTACCGGAGTGAGGGGCATCCGCGAGCGGTCGCCCCGCTGGTCGGCGTCGTCGCGCTGATCGCGGTCGTCGTCCTGCTGGCGGCCGTCGTCGCCGTCGGGGTGGGGTCGTTGCCGGTCGCCTCGGCCCCGGCGACCGCCGCGTTCGATCTGTCGGTCGACGCGGAGCGGTCGGTCGTCCTCGATCACGTCGCCGGCGACCCGGTCGACGTCGAGACGCTGTCGGTGACCGTGACGGTGGACGGCGACCCGCTCGCGCACCAGCCGCCGGTGCCGTTCGTCGGCGCGGAGGGGTTCGACGGCGCGCCGGGTGGGCCGTTCAACGCGGCGGCGAACTCGACGTGGACCGCGGGGGAGCGTGCGAGCCTGCGGCTGGCGGCGACGAACGAACCCGATATCGCGGCGGGCGATACGGTCGCCGTCACGCTCGCGACCGAGGAGGGGCCGCTGGCGCGACTCGAGGCGACGGCGAGGTGAACGGAGTCAGTCGGCGTTCGCGTCGCCGCCGGGGGCGCGGGCGACCGTCGTGATCGCGACGTCGGGTTCGTACGACGGGCCCATGAACTTGTGTCTGACCTCCTCGAAGCCGGCGGTCTTGAACATCCGGTCGGCCTCGTACTCGTCGTAGAAGAGCATGATCGCGTCGGCGAGTCGCTGCGTGATCGGGTTGTCGGGGTAGTTCGGCCCGACGACGAGCACCTGACCGCCGGGTTCGAGCACCCGGCGGAACTCCCGGAGCGCGAGGATCGGGTTCGGCCAGTACTCGATCGAGCCCGACGACCAGACGACGTCGAAGGTGTTCGAGGCGAACGGGAGCCGCTCGGCGTCCCCGCGGTGGAAGTGGACGGGGCCGCGCTTGCCGAACTTGGCGTAGGCCTGTTCGAGCTGGTGTTCGCTCTGGTCGATGGCGTAGACGGTGTCGACGTGTTCGAGCAGCCCCTCGGTGGCGAAGCCGGTGCCGCAGCCGACGTCGAGGACCATCTCGGCGTCGTCGAACTCGAGCATCGAGAGGGCGTCGGCGCGCATCTCCTCGTTCCAGACGAAGGGGTTGATCCGGTCGTAGACCTTCGAGAGGTACTTGTAGAACAGCCGGGCCCGGGCCTTGTTCTCGAGGATTCCCATCGTTCGAGAGGTTCGGCCGAGCGACAATATGTCTGGTGTTTGGCGCCGCGGCGCGACGTCCGGACGGGCGCGATTTCGGCCGCGTACCCGCATTCGGTTTCGCAACTACCATATACGCGCTTGAGCAAGGATCGGTTGCTTAGAGTATGCCGAGGCCAGAGGTTCTCGAACGACTCCAGTCGGCGGAGGAGGAGGCCGACACGATCGTCGCAACGGCAGAAGACGACCGCGACGAGCGGATCGCCGAGGCCAGAGAGCGGGCCGAGGAGATCCGCTCGGAGGCGGAACGGGAAGCGCGGGATCTCAAGGAGCGCCGCCTCGAGGAGGCGCGCGAGGAGATCGACGCCGAGTGTGAGCGCGTCCTCCGCGAGGGCGAACAGGAGCGCGAGGCGCTCGCCGAGCGCGCCCGGGACCGGGTCGAAGAGGCGGTCGACCACGTGGTGTCCCTGTTCGAGGAGGACGTGCATGCTCAGACCTGAGCGGATGAGCAAGGTCTCGGTGACGGGATCGAAGGCCGTCATGGCCGACGTCATCGGGGCCGTCCACGAACTCAACCGCCTCCACCTCTCGGACTACGACGGCACCTGGCAGGGCTTCGACAACGGCGACCCGATCTCGGGCGCCGAGGAGGCCTCCGAGAAGCTGGTGACCGTCCGGGCGCTGGAGAGTACGCTCGACGTTGACGACGACGATGTCGAGCCCGACTCCGGTCGCCTCGAAGACGGCTGGGAGGAGCGCCTCGAGGAGGTCAGGACCCGCGTCAACGACCTCGACGACGAGCGAAGCGAGGTCCGCGAGCGGCTCCGACGCGTCGAAGAGCGGATCGACCGCGTCGCGCCGTTCGCCGAACTCGGGATCGACCTCGACCTCCTGTCGGGGTACGAGAGCGTCGACGTCGTCGTCGGCGAGGGCGACCTCGCGGAGATCGAAGCGGCCCTCGAAGCCGCAGACGAGATCCGTGCCTACGAGACGTTCACCGGCGACTCCGAGAGCGACGTCGTCGCCATCGTCGCGGCGCCGGCCGACGACGCGGACGTCGACGCCGGAGAGAGCGTCGTCGACGACGCCCTCGTCGGTATCGAGTTCGCCAGCCACGACATCCCCGAGACCGACCGGAGCCCGGACGCGTACGTCCGGGAACTCACGGAGGAGCGCCGCGACCTCGAGGCGACTCTCGAGGAGGTGGACACCGAGATCGAACGCATCAGGAACGACGAGGCCGGCTTCCTGCTGCGCGCCGAGGAGGCGTTGACCATCGAGGTCCAGCGCGCGGAGGCGCCGCTGCAGTTCGCGACCACCCCGCGGGCGTTCGTCGCCGAAGGGTGGATCCCGACGGCGGAGTACGACCGGCTCGTCGCGACGCTCAGCGACGCCGTCGGCGACAGCGTCGAGGTAGAGGAACTCGAACGGGCCGACTACGACCGCCACGGCGCGCCCACCCACACCGAGGACGTCCAGCAGGGCGGCCCGGCGGCGGCCGAGGACGAGGAGGCCGACCGCGAGCCCCAGAAGGCCGC
Organism: Salinilacihabitans rarus; assembly: GCF_024296665.1. Taxonomy (NCBI): domain Archaea; kingdom Methanobacteriati; phylum Methanobacteriota; class Halobacteria; order Halobacteriales; family Natrialbaceae; genus Salinilacihabitans; species Salinilacihabitans rarus. The sequence continues at coordinate 2,030,020 of NZ_CP100762.1, forward strand.
CACCGACGGCGGTGAGGCGAGCGGCGCGGACCGATCCTCGTCGGAGGCACGCGCCGACGGCGGCGTCGTCACGATGGACGACACGCCGCCGACGGTCCAGAGCAACCCCTCGCCGGCCAAGCCGTTCGAGGTGCTCGTCAAGGCCGTCTCGGCGCCGAAGTACGGCGAACTCGACCCGACGATCTTCCTGTTCCTGACGTTCCCGGCGTTCTTCGGGTTCATGATCGGCGACGTCGGCTACGGGATCCTCTACGTGGCCATCGGCTACTACATGTACTCGCGGTTCGAGAGCACCGGGGTCACCGCCCTCGGCGGCATCGGGATGTGGGCCGGCGGGTTCACGATCCTCTTTGGCCTGCTGTACGGCGAGATCTTCGGGCTGCACGAACTCGGCGAGATCGTCTGGGGCGGCCACCCGCCGATGGAGAAGGGGCTCTCGCCCGCGACGGTCGACTACGCCTACGCCTGGCTGATCGCCAGCGTGGTCGTCGGCATAGTCCACCTCAACGTCGGCTACGTGCTCGACTTCGTCGAGAACGTGAGCCACGGGCTCACGGACGCGATCTTCCACAGCGGCTCGTGGATCCTGATGATCAACGGGCTGTGGATCTGGATCTTCTCGGCCCACGGCGAGAGCCAGAAGCCCGAGTTCCTGTTCACCGCGTTCGACGGCCAGCCGTACGACCTCGGCTTCGCCGGCTTCCCGGAGATGGCGCTGGTTACCATCCCCGGCGTCGGCACGCTGACGCTCCCGCTGCTCGTCTTCCTCGTCGGGCTCGTAATGTTGGGCATCAGCGACGCGCCCGAACTGGCCGAGGCGCTGTCGGTGCTCGTCAACGCCCTCTCGTACACCCGGATGGCGGCGGTGTTGCTGGCGAAGGCCGGAATGGCCCTCGTCGTCAACCTGCTGTTCTTCGGGATGTACGAGGACCCCGACGGCGAGTGGCACTTCCTGACCGACCACGACCCGAGCTACGTCGCCGAACACTACGGCGACGCGGCGGACCTCGTCTTCCCGGGGCTCATGCACGAAGGGGTCGCCGGCCTGCTCGGCGGCATCGTGATCCTGGTGCTGGGGCACCTCTTGGTGCTCGCGCTCGGCGTCACGAGCGCCGGTCTACAGGCCGTGCGTCTGGAGTACGTCGAGTTCTTTGGGAAGTTTTATGATGGCGGTGGCAGGAACTACGAACCGTTCGGATACGATCGAAACCACAGTGAGGACTGAATAAAATGTTCGAATTCACACCTGAACTCGCGGATGTTGTACTGCAAGCTGAAGGCGGCCCGATGCTGACCGAAAACGGTGCGGCGGCGATCGCCGTCGGTCTCGCCGCCCTCGCGGCGGGGTACGCCGAGCGAGGTATCGGCGCGGCGGCCGTCGGCGCGATCGCCGAGGACGACGACATGTTCGTTCCGGGGCTGATCCTGACGGTCCTTCCGGAGACCCTCGTGATCCTGGCCCTGGTCGTCGTCTTCCTGGTCGGATAACCTCCCCCTTCTCTCACCAATGAGTCTGGACACAGTCGTTGAAGACATTCGGGAAGAGGCCCGCGCGCGTGCGGAGGAAATCCGCGACGAGGGCGAAGCCCGCGCCGAGGAGATCACCTCGGCAGCGGAGGCCGACGCCGAGGAGATCCGCGAACAGGCCGAACGCGAGGCCGAACGCGAGATCGAGCAGCTGCGTGAACAGCGTCTCTCCAGCGCGAAGCTGGAGGCGAAACAGAAGCGCCTGGAGGCCCGCCGCGACGTCCTCGGGGAGGTCCGCGAGCGCGTCGAGGAGGAACTCGCCTCGCTCCCGGACGACACCCGCGAGGAGCTGACCCGCGAACTGCTCGACGCCGCGAGCGTCGAGTTCGAGGAGGGCAACGACGTGAAGGTGTACGGTCGGGCTGACGACCGGGAGCTGATCGAGTCGATCCTCGAAGACTACGACGGCTACGAGTACGCCGGCGAGTACGACTGCCTCGGCGGCGTCGTCGTCGAGGGCGAGGGCTCGCGGCTGCGGGTCAACAACACGTTCGACTCGATGCTCGAGGACGTCTGGGAGGACAACCTCCGGGAGATCAGCGACCGACTCTTCGAGCAATGAGCACTGGTTCCTCGAATCCGGAGTACGTGAACGCCCGCGTCAGGGCGCGTCGAGCCGTGTTGTTCGACGACGAGGACTATCGGAAGCTGATCCGGATGGGGCCGAGCGAGATCGCGCGGTTCATGGAGGAGACCGAGTACGAGCGCGAGATCAACGCACTCGGTACGCGCTTTTCCGGCGTCGACCTGATCGAGTACGCGCTGAACCGCAACCTCGCGAAGCACTTCCACGACCTGCTCGACTGGTCCGAGGGGCGCACGTACGACCTCGTCGCCCGGTACCTCCGGAAGTTCGACGTCTGGAACGTCAAAACCGCCATCCGCGGCATCTACACCGACACGCCGGCCGACGAGATCCGCCCGGACCTCATCCGCGCGGGCGAACTCGAAGACGCGACGCTCGAACGCATCGTCGAGGCCGACTCGATCGAGGACGTCGTCGAACTGCTGCGGGGAACGATCTTCTACGAGCCGCTCTCGGAGGCGTACGAGCGCTACGAGGAGACCGACGTGCTCGTGCCCCTCGAGAACGCGCTCGACCGCACGTTCTACGAGCACCTGCTCGACGACCTCGGCCGCCCCCAGGAGGGCCCCGGGGCGATGTACGTCGAGTTCCTCGAAGCCGAGATCGACTTCCGCAACGCGCGAAACGCCCTGCGGCTCGCGCGAAGCGGCGCGGACCTCGACCCCGCGGAGTACTACATCGAGGGCGGCGTGCTGTTCAGCCGGTCGGAGCTGCGCCGGCTCGTCAGCGATTACGACGCGCTGGTCTCGCACATCGCCGACAGTCGCCGGTACGGCGACCGGCTGTCCGAGGCCCTCTCGTGGCTGCGCGAAGCTGACAGCCTTATCCAGTTCGAGCACGCACTAGACGCTGCGTTGCTCGAGTACTCCGACCGACTCTCGAGCATCTACCCGGTCTCGATCTCGGCCGTGCTCTCGTACATCCTCGCGAAGGAACGCGAGGTCGAGAACATCCGTGCGATCGCCCGCGGTCGCGAGGTCGGGCTCGCCGAGAACGAGATCGAAGAGGAGCTGGTGATCCTATGAGCCAGGAGATAGCCGTCGTCGGCAGCCCGGAGTTCACGACCGGCTTCCGACTCGCAGGCGTCAGGCGATTCGAGGACGTTCCGGACGCGGAGAAAGACGAGTCGCTCGACGACGCCGTCGCGACCGTCATGGAGGACGAGGACGTCGGGATCGTCGTCATGCACGACGACGACCTCGAGTACCTCTCGCGGAACGTCCGGAACGAAGTGGAGACGAGCGTCGAACCGGTCGTCGTCACCATCGGGAGCGGTACGGGTGGTGGCGGGCTTCGTGAACAGATCAAGCGCGCCATCGGCATCGACCTGATGGACGACAACAACGAGTGAAACCATGAGTCAGGCAGAAGAGACCGAAACCGTCCAGGAAGACGGTGTAATCGAAAGCGTGAGCGGTCCGGTCGTGACCGCCACGGACCTCGACGCCCGGATGAACGACGTCGTCTACGTCGGAACGGAAGGGCTGATGGGCGAGGTCATCGAGATCGAAGGGAACCTGACCACGATTCAGGTGTACGAGGAGACCTCCGGGGTCGGCCCCGGCGAACCCGTCGAGAACACGGGCGAACCCCTGAGCGTCGACCTCGGGCCGGGGATGCTGGACTCCATCTACGACGGCGTCCAGCGCCCGCTCGACGAACTCGAGGAGAAGATGGCCTCGGCGTTCCTCGACCGCGGGGTCGACGCGCCGGGCATCGACCTCGAGAAGCAGTGGGAGTTTACCCCCACGGTCGAGGAGGGCGACGAGGTCGCCCCCGGCGACGTCGTCGGCGAAGTCCCCGAGACCGAGAGCATCACCCACCGCGTGATGGTCCCGCCGGGCTACGAGGGCGGCGAGGTGACGTCGATCGAGGCCGGCGAGTTCACGGTCGAGGAGGCCGTCGCCGAACTCGACTCCGGCGAGGAGATCACGATGCACCAGGAGTGGCCGGTCCGCGAACCGCGCCCGGCCGCCGAGAAGGAGACGCCGACGATCCCGCTCGTCTCGGGCCAGCGCATCCTCGACGGCCTGTTCCCGATCGCGAAAGGCGGGACCGCGGCGATCCCCGGCCCGTTCGGCTCGGGCAAGACGGTCACCCAGCACCAGCTCGCCAAGTGGGCCGACGCGGACATCGTCGTCTACGTCGGCTGTGGCGAGCGGGGCAACGAGATGACCGAGGTCATCGAGGACTTCCCGGAACTGGAAGACCCGAAGACGGGCAAGCCGCTGATGTCCCGGACGTGTCTCATCGCTAACACGTCGAACATGCCCGTCGCGGCCCGCGAGTCCTGCATCTACACCGGGATCACCATCGCGGAGTACTTCCGCGACATGGGCTACGACGTCGCGCTGATGGCCGACTCCACCTCGCGGTGGGCCGAGGCGATGCGCGAAATCTCCTCGCGGCTGGAGGAGATGCCCGGCGAGGAGGGCTACCCCGCGTACCTCGCCGCGTCCCTGTCGGAGTTCTACGAGCGCGCCGGCCTGTTCCAGAACATCAACGGCACCGAGGGATCGGTGTCGGTCATCGGCGCGGTCTCGCCGCCGGGCGGTGACTTCTCGGAGCCGGTCACCCAGAACACGCTGCGTATCGTCAAGACGTTCTGGGCGCTGGACGCCGACCTCGCGGAACGCCGGCACTTCCCGGCGATCAACTGGAACGAGTCCTACTCGCTGTACCGCCAGCAACTCGACCCCTGGTACCGCGAGAACGTCGCCGACGACTACCCCGAGATTCGCCAGTGGGCGATCGACACGCTCGACGAGGAGGACGAACTCCAGGAGATCGTCCAGCTCGTCGGCAAGGACGCCCTGCCGGAGGACCAGCAGCTGACCCTCGAGGTCGCCCGCTACCTCCGCGAGGCGTGGCTCCAGCAGAACGCGTTCCACGACGTCGACACCTACTGCGAACCGGAGAAGACCTACCGAATGTTGCAGGCGATCGAGACGTTCAGCGACGAGGCGTTCGACGCCCTCGACGCGGGCGTCCCGGTCGACGAGATCACCGACGTCGACGCCATCCCGCGGCTCAACCGGATGGGGACCGCCGAGGAGTACGACGAGTTCATCGCGGACCTCGAATCGGACCTCAAAGAACAGATCAGGGAGCTGTACTAACCATGAAGGAGTACCAAACGATTACGGAGATCAGCGGTCCGCTGGTGTTCGCCGAGGTCGACGAACCCGTCGGCTACGACGAGATCGTCGAGATCGAGACGCCGGACGGCAAGACCCTGCGCGGGCAGGTGCTGGAGACCAGCGAGGGACTCGTCTCGATCCAGGTGTTCGAGGGGACCGGCGGCATCGACCGCAACGCCTCGGTGCGCTTCCTGGGCGAGACGATGAAGATGCCCGTCACCGAGGACCTCCTCGGGCGGGTGCTCGACGGCTCGGGGAACCCGATCGACGGGGGCCCGGAGATCGTTCCCGAGGAACGGGTCGACATCGTCGGCGAGGCGATCAACCCCTACTCCCGGGAGTACCCCGAGGAGTTCATCCAGACCGGCGTCTCGGCCATCGACGGCATGAACACGCTGGTTCGCGGCCAGAAGCTGCCGATCTTCTCCGGGTCGGGGCTGCCACACAACGAACTCGCCTTGCAGATCGCCCGGCAGGCGACCGTCCCCGAGGAGGCCGACGAGGAGGGCGAAGGCTCCGAGTTCGCGGTCATCTTCGGCGCGATGGGCATCACCCAGGAGGAGGCAAACGAGTTCATGGAGGACTTCGAGCGCACCGGCGCGCTGGAGCGTTCGGTCGTCTTCATGAACCTCGCGGACGACCCCGCAGTCGAGCGGACGGTCACGCCGCGACTCGCGCTGACCACGGCGGAGTACCTCGCCTTCGAGAAGGGCTACCACGTGCTGGTCATCCTCACGGACATCACCAACTACTGTGAGGCGCTGCGCGAGATCGGCGCCGCCCGCGAGGAGGTGCCGGGCCGGCGTGGCTACCCCGGCTACATGTACACCGACCTGGCGACGCTGTACGAGCGCGCCGGCCGGATCGAGGGCCGCGAGGGGTCCGTGACGCAGATTCCGATCCTGACGATGCCCTCCGACGACATCACCCACCCGATCCCGGACCTGACGGGGTACATCACGGAGGGGCAGATCATCGTCGACCGGTCGCTGAACTCCCAGGGCGTCGAGCCGCCGATCGACGTGCTGCCGTCGCTGTCCCGACTGATGGACGACGGGATCGGCGAGGGGCTGACCCGCGCCGACCACGGCGACGTCTCCGACCAGCTGTACGCGGCGTACGCGGAGGGCGAGGACCTGCGCGACCTCGTGAACATCGTCGGCCGCGAGGCGCTCTCCGAGCGGGACAACAAGTTCCTCGACTTCGCCGACCGCTTCGAGGAGGAGTTCGTCCAGCAGGGGTACGACACCAACCGCTCGATCGAGGACACCCTCGAGATCGGCTGGGACCTCCTGTCGACGCTCCCGCGGGAGGAACTCAACCGCGTCGACGAGGAGTTCATCGAGGAGCACTACCGCGAGGGCGACGTGGTCGAGGTCGAGGCCTGACAGCGGCAGCGTTTCGTATCGCCGACGGCTTGCAGTTCTCGTCGCGACGCGAACGGGTTCGGTTCTACGGCCACCGTCGGCAAATGTTCGATCGCACCGAAACAGGTTTTATCACGATATGTCGTTACTCATTCGCATAGAGAAGCCGTTGCTCGTTACCGACTTTCTCGACCGTGCATGGGAGTACTACGCCGACGACGAGGCCGTGGTCGCCACCACCGGAGAGCGATACACCTCAAGTTCTGAGATGGTATTTGAAAAGTCTAATTCGATCCAGTCTCTACGAGCACCGAGGCAGGATATTTTCTATTTTCAGGATTTAAAATTATACTGTCTCATCTCTCGCTCTTAACTACATACCTCCGCCACGAGATCGCCTTTTAATATGAGCTATTACTAATATCCATACAAGACAGAGGATGGGAAAAGCTAGTCGCTTAGTTAACTCTAGAAGGGCTTCTCATTCTCATCGATATACGAATAAGTTTTGAAGTCGCTCTTATCTAAGGCAGTTCCGCCTTCCAGATAGTCGAGAACCGCATGCGACGTACATCGAGTAAATGCAGGCTGAAGGTTAATAGTGTTATAAGTAGTCCACGAGTTTCCGAAACATCCTTCGTCAGGTGGGTTATTATCGAACCAGTCATTAGCCGCATTCGTATAGCCGGTGGCCATGATCGTAGCCTTCCCGCCTTCACCGTGCATATCAGGGTGTCCGTGACTGTGAACGGCCCCCATACAGTGTGCGACCTCGTGAATAGCAGTGTTATACCCATACTGATATCCGGTAAGACGGTTCAGTTCAGCGTGGTTATTATTCGCGTAACAGACGCTTCCTTCCGACGAATAAATTTTTTCGTCGATAGTGGAACGACCGAGATTATAGTCAGAACCTCCATGAATAATGACAAAGTTCATTTGGCCCGGATTCTGGTAAGTTGACGGCACAGCGTCACGAACCGGATCTTCCCAGTCCGAACCGTTTCCGCTGAGGGAAACGTCGTAAGCGCGCCCCAGATCTGAAACATAAACATTATGTACATATCCAACCCATGTTTCTAGCCACGAAGCGAAGTCGTTTAACCCATCACGGACACCGTTAAAGAACGGTTGATCAGGATCACCGACCGAATCACCGGTGTGGATCTTAAATGATAATTCTGTGATGTCTTTCGCAGTATCGCTGTAAGCGGCACCGACACCGGCTATACCTGCGGTGGCAGCTGTAGCACCAGCAGCTCTCATTACGTCACGTCGGGAAAGTTGTCGGTCAGACATCTCAGAACTACATAAAATACGGAAGGTAATAAATTCTTTCCAAGACTAGTCCTATTAGTATCTTATAAAATTACTAAAATTGAAAAGCAGGCTCCTGTTTTGGGCGGGTTTTAGGCCTTAAAACCGATATTGAGGCGGTTGAAGGCGTTATCTAGTGTTCATTCACCTATCGGATCACGTGAGCGGCTTCATTAGTAATCTGCTAAGAGAGAATATAACTTCGAGTCATGGAAAAGCAATCCGATCGCGAGTGTTTCTATCATATTTTGTTATCCTACAAATATTATTTTTAGTATATCGACATTTTCGCTATTCGACAATGAACGGCAAACTTCGCTTCCCAGCTTCCGGTTCATACTGAACAGGGGCCCGTAAACCGGGAAATCGAGAACATATTAGTTATTTTATATATTGCCACAGTATTCCGAAAATAGGAGTTTCAAAATCCCCGGGCATATCGTCCACGGTTGAATAGACGTTAGACAGTGCCAACCTTGCGAAGCTAGAGGCATCACAATAGCCGTTCCGGCCGCTGGACCTGCGCCTTTGAGCGGAACGGAACTGTAAACAGTTATCCGACTGGGGGCACAAGCGACCACCAAGATGGCCAAGGACGTCAAACCCACTCGGAAGGAGTTGATGCAGATCGAGGAGCGCATCGACCTCTCCGAGCGGGGCCACGGCACCCTCGAAAAGAAGCGGGACGGCCTGATCATGGAGTTCATGGACATCCTCGACCGCGCACAGGACGTCCGCGGGGACCTCGCGGAGGACTACGAGCGGGCCCAGAAGAAAATCGACATGGCCCGGGCGATGGAGGGCGACGTCGCGGTCCGCGGGGCCGCCGCCGCGCTGCACGACCACCCCGAGATCACCACCGAGGCCAAGAACATCATGGGCGTCGTCGTCCCGCAGATCGAGTCCTCGCGCGTCTCGAAGGGGCTCGACCAGCGCGGCTACGGTATCATCGGCACCTCCGCGCGCATCGACGAGGCCGCCGAGGCCTACGAGGACCTGCTGGAGAGCATCATCCTCGCCGCCGAGGTCGAGACGGCGATGAAGAAGATGCTGCGGGAGATCGAGACCACGAAACGGCGCGTCAACGCCCTCGAGTTCAAACTCCTGCCCGAACTCCACTCGAACAAGGAGTACATCGAGCAGAAACTCGAAGAGCAAGAGCGCGAGGAGATCTTCCGCCTGAAGAAGATCAAGGAGAAAAAAGAGCAGGAAGAGCGCGAGGCCCGCGAAGCCGAAGCGGAGGCCGCCAGCGACGACGACCTGGAACAGGAGGCGACCGTCGGCGGCCTGCCCGGCGGCGACTGAACGCCGCCCGATGGCCTGCCCGGCGTGTGACGCGGCGACCGTCCCGTTTTCCGTCCCCGAGGAGTACCGCGAGCACGCCCCCGAGAACGCGGCCGCCGCGGCGATCTGTACCCGGTGTCTCACCGTCGTCGCGGCCGACGACGCCGATACCGACCCCGACTTCTCCCGCGTGAGCGACGCCTTCCCCGCCCGCCCCGACCGGGCGGTGCCGCTGGCGCTCGCGCTCGGGCTGTGTTCGTCGCTTGCGACCAACCGGCGGGGGATCGAGGCGCTGCTCGACGCCGTCGAGCGCGCCGGCGCGGACCCCCTGCTGGCGATCGATCGGCTGCTGGCGGATCCGTCGGTCGACCCGGCGATCGACCTCGACCGGCGGCGTCACCAGCTCGAACAGCTGCTGTACTAGTCGACCAGCGTCGAGGAGATGTCCGTCGCCCGCGAGCGGTAGCGCTCGTAGAGGGTCTCGGCCCACGCGACGGCCTCGGGGTCGTCGGCGGTAATCGTCCCGAGGAGGTCGTTGTCGTCGTCGTAGACGAAGACGACGGCGCGGGTCCCGTCGTCGAGGTCGAGCAACGCGAGGCCGTAGGGGATCGAGTCGACCTCGAACAGGCGATACCGGCCGGTCTCGACGTTCTCTCGTTCGCGACTGCGCTCGTGGGGGTCGGACCGCACGTGTGCAGCGAGGTCGGCGCCGACGACGAGTTCACCCGTCATCCCGTCGCGGACCCGCTCGTTGATGAGCCGCGGGGTCGTCGACTGGGAGATGGTCCGCGAGAGCCCGCGCATGCGGTCGGCCTCGGCGAGGAGGCGCTCGAACCGGCTGACCGGCCGGTGGGTCGCCGGTGGGTCGGCCGTCTCGACCGTCGCCCCGGCGAGGAACTCGCGGGCCATCGGCGCGTCGGCCGGCAGCGCCTCCAGTAGCGGGCCGGCGGCGCCGACCTCGCGAGCGTCCGCGAGGAACGCCTCGTAGCAGTCGGCGAGCAACTCGCCGTAGAGGGTGAGGACGTACTCGCCGTCGTCGCGCACGAGGAGACCGGCCGATCGGAGTTCCCTGACGGCACGGTCGACGGTCGAGCGGGAGACGTTCAGTCGATCCGAGAGGTCCGGCTTGCGACGCGGCTCCTCACGCACCGTCCGGACGACGTCAAGGCGGGACCGCAGGGCGTCGAGGGCGGCGATCGTCCGATTGTCTGACACGTGTCGACGTACAGTCACGAGCCGACAAATAGGTAGCGGCCCCGCGGCGGGACTCACCCCGGCGGCGGGAGCCGCGTCGCCTCGGCCCGGTAGCGCCGGTAGACGTCCATCCCCCACTCGAACGCCGCGGGAGACTCGTTGCGGACGACCGCCCGCACCTCGCGACCGTCGGCCGCGACCACGAAGGTGTACCGCCCGTCGGGGCCCTCGAGGAGAGCGAGGCTGTACGGGACCGACGCCCTCGCGTAGACGTCGAACCCGCCGCGGACGATCACCTCGTGGAGCGCCTCCGGGATCGACTCCAGCAAGTAGGCGACGAGGTCGTCGGTGAACACCGCCTCGGCGTCCAGATCGCCGCCGACGGTCCGCTCGTAGATCCGTTCGCGAAAGAGGGGCGTGCGCTCGGCGCCGGAGAAACAGCGAAACAGGGCGGCATCGTCGAGCAACTCGGCGATCTCCTCGACGATTTCGTTCGGCGCGTGCGGTTCGGGTTCGTGAACCGTCGCCCCCTCGAACAGGCGCCGGTCGAGCGGGGCGTCCGCCGGGAGACATTCGAGGTGCGGGCCCGCCTCGCAGACCGTCTCGAGGACGTCGGCGCTGCGCCGACACTCCGCGAGCGCGAGTCGGCCCGGGACGGTGAGGCAGACGCCGTCCGCGTCGCGTTCGAGGAGTTCGAGCGACTCGAGTTCGCGCACCGCCCGGTCGACGGTCGAGCGCGAGCGGTCGAGGGCGTCCGCGAGGGCCGCCTTCGACGCCGGTCCGTCCGCGAGCGCCGCGAGGAGACGTCGCCGCCGGGAGACCGCGCGCAGGGCGTCGAAGTGGTCGTCGCGGGTCATCGTCGCCGTCGACCGGTCGCGCGCGACCGGCAAAAAGGTGGGACATTTCGGTCGGCTCACTGAAACGGGACGACCCGGCGGCGCGGCCGTCACTCCCACAGCGGCCGGACGGTCGTGTGGCGGGTCCGTCCGGACCCGCGCGTCGTGCGGTGACCGGCGTGGCTCTCGGGTGTCGGCGTCTCGCCGGCGTACAGCGACCGGAACGGTTCGAGGGGTTCCCGACCGGTGCCGCTCGCCTGCCGCTCGCCTGCCGCTCGCCCGCCGTTCGTGGATTCACGCGGGCTCTATGAACTCATAACTCCGTGCATTCTGAATTCGTAGCTCGATAGATCCATATCCGAGCGCCGGGTACGACGAACGATGACGACGCGCGAATCGCTCGCAGAACGGTTCCGGGCCCGGCACGCGAACCCGTGGAGCGGCTACACACGGTCGCCCCTCGGGCCGGCGCCGTTGTTCGCGCTGTACCGGCGCGGCCGGCGGCTGGTCGGGTCGATACTCCCGTACGTCGCGATCGACCCCGTGCTCGTTCCCGAACCGGAGACGACGGACGCGTGGATCAGCCGAAGCGTGCTCGGCGAGAAACGGCGGCTCGCGGGCGGGCACGGGGTCTTCGAGGCCACCGGCCCGGGAACGCTGACCCGCCCGAACGCGGTCGCGTACTGCTACGGTCCCTCCGGGGCCGACGAGCGGAGTCCGCGAGCGACGGGGATCGGCGCCACCCTCGCGCCGACGGGCAAACCGCCGTACCCCCGGCGGATGGTCAACTATTACGACGAACGGTCGAAAGGCCTAGGAGAGCCCGCATGAGAGGATTCAGCGACGAGGAGCGCGAGCGGATTCGAGAGCAGTTGATCGAACACGGCCGGACGCTGTTCGCTCGGTACGGGCTGGAGAAGACGACGATAAGCGACCTGACGGAGCCGGTCGGAATCGCCACGAGCACGTTCTACCGCTTTTTCGACTCCAAAGAGGAGCTCTACGTCCGGATCCTCCAGCGAGAGGGCGAGGAGATCGAGCGCCGACTGCGGGCGGAACTCGACGCCGCCCCCGACACGGCGGCGTCGATCCGAACCCTGCTCGAGGTCGTCACCGAGGAGATCGAGACGAACCCGCTCATCCGCTCGGTCGTGCGAAACGACGACCTGGAACGGCTCGCCGCCGGGTACGAGGGCGGGTACGAGGAGGGGCGCGAACAGTCGTTCTCGTACCTGCTCCCGATCGTCCGGTCGTGGATCGAGGCGGGGGAGGTACGGGAGGACGTCGACCCCGAGGTGATCGCGAGCACGCTCCGGGCGACGACGATGGTGACGCTCCATCAGGACGAGATCGGGGAGGACCTCTACCCGGAGACGCGCGACCTGCTCATCGACCTCGTCGCCGAGGGGCTCGTCGAGGACGACGACCGCGGGTGACCGGGGTCGCCGGCGTTCGAGCGGGCGCTCGCGGAGGGCGAGGGACTGGAACTGCTGGAGGGGTGAAATCGTCCGTTTAGACGCCGGTACTGTACCGCAGTATCCCGGCGACGCCGCCGAAGGCGTTGTAGAGCTGTTCGCCCTTCTCGAAGTCCGTGGAGATGAACTTCGTCTCGGTGCCGCGCTGTTCGGCGATCGTCATGAGGTGCTCGATGGCGTCCTCGCGGTCCTCCTCGGAGGCCTCGACGTCGGCCCCGCAGTCGGTGCAGGTGTGGGCGGGCGTCGACGTGCGCCGGTCGATCATCTCGTAGTCGGTGTTGCCACACTCCGGGCAGTCGTAGGTGACGACGTCCTTGCGGAGGTCCTCGCTGAGCAGCAGTTGGTCGACCGACCCCATCATGAGGTTGGTTCGGGTCTGCTCGAAGCCGTAGGTCGCGAGGTCGCCGGCGTGGAGTTCCTTGAAGAACCGCTCCATCACCCGCTTGTCCTGCATCACCTCGGCGTCGGCGAGTGCCTCCTCGGCGTTGTCGACGAGTTCGCGCAGGCCGGACTCGTCGGTGTAGGCGACGTCGAACTTGCCGATCACCTTGTCCTGGATCTCGTGGTGGAGGTAGTCGCCGTCTAGGAACTCGTCTTTGGTGGGCGAGGGGCCGCCGACGAGGATGCCGTCGAGGTCGTGGCGCTTGGGGACGAACAGGTCGTTGCCCATCTCGGCGACCTCCTGGTAGAAGTTGTCGATGGCTTCGAGGCGCAGGCGGGCGAATCGCTGGGCGGACTGGCCACCTTTGCGCTGCTTGCCGGGGACGAGCGAGGAGGCGGATTTGACCGGTTCGATCCGTTTGCCTTTGAGCCAGCCGACGTTGGCCTCGCGGCGGTCGAGGACGATCAGGCCGTAGAGCCCGCTGTCGGTGAGCATCTGCTCCAGCGGTTCGGTGAGAAAGTCGGAGTCACAGTGGTAGCGGAACGACTGGACCGGCTGGGGCGGACTCTCCAGAACCTTGGTGACCATCTCGGTCTGGCCGCCGCCGGAGTCGACGGCCCCGGAGAACAGCACCATCCCGTTCTCCGGCGGATCCTTGTAGTAGCGGAGGCGGTCTTTGATGCTCGTCAGCGCGTCCTGAACGTTCGTCCGGGTCTGCTTGGACTTGATGTTGGAGGCTTCGCTGTGCTCCTGGGTGACGTGGGCGACCACGTCGCTGATCTGGCGGTCCTCGGGAACGTAGATGGTGACCAGTTGCGTCCCCGACCCCTCGTAGTTCTTGAGATCCTCTATCACCTTCCGGAACTCGTACTTCTTCCGGTCGGAGGTCTCCTGCTCGCCCTCCTGGCTCATCGTCCCTAGAAAACGGTGCGGCGTGTAAGTATCCTTTGACACGGCCGTCGGCCCGTGACGACGGCGAGACGACCGGCCGCAGCCGGCGCCCGCGGAACTCACGATTTAAGGTACTGCCGTCACACTGTCCGCGTATCGACCGAGCATGAGCGACAACACGGTATACGCCATCGCGAGCGGCAAAGGCGGCGTCGGGAAGACGACGACGACGGTGAACGTAGGGGCGGCGCTCGCGACGGCGGGCGAACGCGTCGTGGTCGTCGACGCCGACCTCGGCATGGCGAACCTCGCGGGGTTCGTGAGCCTCGGGACCGACTCGGTCACCCTCCACGACGTGCTCTCCGGCGAGGCCACCGTCGAGGACGCGACCTATCGGCTCGCGGAGAACATCTTCGCCGTCCCGAGCGGGACCGATCTCGACGACTACGCCGGAACCTCACCGGAGGGCCTCGGCGAGGCCGTCGCCGCCCTCCGCGAGAACTTCGACTACGTCCTCCTCGACGTCGGGGCGGGGGTCAACCACGAGACCGTCCTCCCGCTCGGGCTGGCCGACGCCGTCGTCCTCGTCTCGACGCCGGAACCCGCCTCCGTCCACGACGCGCGCAAGACGGTCGAACTCACCGACCGCGCCGGCGGGACGGTCGAGGGGGTCGTGTTCACGCGCGCGCGGCCGAAGACGGACGCCTCCTACGAGGAGATCGCCGCGCGACTCGACGTCCGGTTGCTGGGGGCGATCCCCGAGAACCCGGCCGTCCGCGAGAGCGTCTACGCCGGGACGCCGATCGTCGTCCACGAGCCCCCAAACCCGGTCTCGCTCGCCTACCGCAAACTCGCCGCGCGGCTGGCCGGCGTCGAGGTGCCGATGCCCGCCGACGAGTCCGACGCGGTGTCCAGCGCGGTCACGGAAGCCGAGGACTCCTGACGGGCGGGCGAACCCGCGCACGATTCTGCAGGCAGCACGCGCTTGCCCGCCAGCGGCGCTAGCCCGCCCATGGGGCCGGAGTTCACACCCGACGACGTCGGAAAGGCGGTCGAGAGCGCCGCGGGCGAGGAGATCGGAACGATCGCCGCGGTCGAGGGGGACGTCGCCCACGTCGAAGCCCGCTCCGGCGTGGTCGACTCGATCAGGGCGACGATCGGCTGGCGGGCCGCGAGCGATGACGCCGTCTCGATCCGCCGGGACGAGGTCGCCGAGATCGGCGGCGACGCGATCCGCCTCGCGGCCGACGCGGAACCGGGCGAGAGCGACGGGACGGGCGGCGCGGTCGAGGAGGGGGACGACGCGGCCGAAATCGGTGCGCCGGAACCGGACCTCGACGAGACGGGAGCGGACGGGACGTCACGGACGGCCGAACCGGCCCCGGTCGGGGAGCCGGGCGCGGTCCCGGAGCCCGACGCGTCCGGAACGCCGGACGCGGTCGGGGAGCCGACCGCGTCTGACGACCTCGACCGGCGAAGCGACGTCGAACGCGAGGCCGACGCCGGCGGGGAGTCCGCCGCCGAGGTCGGTGCGGGCGACGTCCGCGACGTGGACCCGGGCGCCCTCCGGCCGGCCGACGAGGCGGGCGGGACGGCCCCCGTCGGCGAGGCCGCGATGGAGCGCCGCGCCGGACGGCACCCGGCGGGCGAGAGCCGGGCGACAGCCGACGACGCGAGGGGCGGTAGAGCGGAGCGAGACGACCGCGAGAGCGTCCTCGCGGATCCGTTCGCCCCCCAGCGGACGGCGATCGAGGGGAGTCGACTGCTGTTCGAGGGCGGCGTAGCGATCCAGCGAAGCGCCGGCGAACTGGCGCTGCGTGCGCTCGGGAGTCAGGTGGCGGCCCAGCGCCGCGGGTTCGAACTCGCCGGGGCGGCGGCCCGCGCCCCGCTCGAAGCGAACCGGGACGCGGCCGACGAGGTCGACCGCGGCGGCCGGCCCGGACGGCGACTCGAACTCGTCGACGGCGTCGACGCGATGTACCGCGAGCGCCTGCAGGAGGCGGGCATCGCCACCCTCGACGACCTCGCCGCGGCCGATCCGGCGACCGTCGCCGCCGCCGCGGCCGTCACGGAGAAACGCGCCGAGAGCTGGATCGAGCAGGCCAGCGCGTAGGAGTCTACGAGACGACGTCGGGTCGGCGGGGAGAAATCGGGTAGAGCGGACTCGCGCCGTTACATCGAGCGCGGCGCGGCGATGCCCAGCGCCGACAGCGCGTTGGCGACCGTGTGCCGGGAGGCCGCGACCAGCGCGAGGCGCGCCTCGCGCAGGTCGGGGTCGACGTCGTCGGCGAGGACGGGGCACTCGCGGTAGAAGGCGTTGAACCGCTCGGCGAACGTGCGCGTGTAGGTCGCGACCTGGTGGGGTTCGAGGTCCTCGGCGGCGGCCTCGATCACCGCGGGGAAGCGGGCGATCGTCTCCAGCAGGGCGCGCTCCTCGGGGGTTTCGAGCAGGCTCGCGTCGACGTCGTCGAGCCCCGCGGGGCCCTCGTCGAGGTCGACGCCGGCCCCCTCAAGGATGCCACAGCAGCGCGCGTGGACGTACTGGACGTACGGGGCGGACTGGGCCTCGAAGTCGAGCGCGCGGTCCCACTCGAAGGTGATCGCCTTCGTCGGCTGCTTGGCGACGATGTCGTAGCGGACGGCGCCGACGCCGACCTGGTAGGCGATGCGGGCGACGTCCGCCTCGTCTAAGTCGTCGTCGCGGATGCGGTCGTCCATGCGCGACTCGACCTCCTCGCGGGCGCGGTCGATCGCCTCGTCGAGCAGGTCGTCGAGCATGATGCCGGTGCCGCGGCGAGTGGACATTCCTTCGCCGCCCGGGAGGTTGACCCACGAGTAGTGGATCGAGTCGAGGACGTCGGTGTCGTTGCCGAGGATCTGCAGCGCCGCGTCGAGCTGTCTGGCCTGTAGCTTGTGGTCCTCGCCGAGGACCGTCACCGCGCGGTCGAAGTTGTCGAACTTCCACTCGTGGTGGGCCAGATCGCGGGTAGTGTACAGCGACGTGCCGTCGGAGCGCAGGAAGACGAGGTCCTTGTCGATGCCGAACTCGTCGAGTTCGACCTTCCACGCCTCGTCCTCGTAGGTGGCGGACTCGGTCTCCTTGAGGCGCTCGGCGAGGTCCTCCGTCGAGCCGTCGCGCATGAACCGCGTCTCCTTGACGAACTCGTCGAACTCGGCGGGGAGGCGTTCGAGACACTCCCGCATGCCGCCGAGGACCTGATCGACGACCTCGCTGACCCGCTCGTAGACCTCGTCGTCGCCCGCCTCGAGGCCGCGCATGATCGCCTCGATCTCGGCTTCCGCCGCCTCGACCTCCTCCTCGGAGGCGTCTTCGAGGAAGGCGTTGCCCTTGCGGTAGTAGCGCACGAGGTCGTACTCGATGCGGTCGCGCGAGGGCTCCTCGTCGAGGTCGTCCTCGTCGAACGTCTCGTAGGCCCACGTGAAGACGGCCATCTGGCGGCCGGCGTCGTTGACGTAGTAGTGACGCTCGACGTCGTAGCCGGCGAACGCGAGGACGTTCGCGAGCGCGTCGCCGATGATCGGGTTGCGCGCGCGGCCGACGTGGACCGGCCCCGTCGGGTTCGCGCTGGTGTGTTCGACGACGACCGACTCGCCGCGGTCGGCGAGGTGGCCGTACTCCTCGTCGACGCCGGCGTCGAGCGTCTCGGCGAAGTAGGTCTCGTTCGGCAGGAAGTTCAGGTACGCCCCCTCGGTGTCGACCCGGGAGACGTACGTCAACTCGTCGACGTCGATCGCGTCGGCGACGTCGGCGGCGACTTCCGGCGGCGGGGAGCCGACCTCGCCGGCCAGCCGGAAGGCCGCGCTGGAGGCGACGACGGCGGGGACGTCCTCCGGCGGCTCTTCGATACCGAGGTCGTCCGTCGGCAGATCGAGCGACGAGAGTGCAGCCTCGAGAGCTTCGGCGACTTCCGAACGCAGGGAGAGGATCATACGAGTGGGTTTCGGGGCCAGAACTAAAGGAATATCGGGTTTCGTCCGTTCGGCGGTGGCGTCGGTCGCCGTCGCGCCGGGACGGGGGCGGCGACTAGAGCGTCTTCAGCCCGCTACCCGTCAGCGGCACGACGACGTCCTCGTCGTCGTCGACGACGCCCTCCTCGCGGTAGCGCCGGAGCGCGGCGGGCGCGACGGCGGCCGTCGGTTCGACGTAGAAGCCGCCGCGGTGGAGGCGGTCGAGCGCGCTCTCGACGGGGTCCGGCCCGAGCGCGATCACCTCGCCGTCGGTCGCCTCGAGGGCGTCGAGGATCTGGGTGCCGCGGGCGGGTTCGGTGATCTGGATGCCGTCGGCGATCTCGTTCGGTCCGTCCTCGACGGTCGCCTCGCCGCCGAGCGCGCCCACGATCGGGGCGTAGCCCGCGGCCTGAGCGCCCAGCAGGCGGGGCATCCCGTCGACGATGCCGGCCTCGTTGAGCAGCGAGAAGCCGCGGTAGGCGCCGAGAAAGAGCGTCCCGTGGCCAAGCGGGAGGACGACCGCGTCGGGGACCGACCACTCGCGCTGGGCGGCCACCTCGAAGGCGAACGTCATCGTGCCGGCGAAAAAGGCGGGGTTCCAGGCGTGGGAGGCGTACCAGCCCTCGCCGGACTCGACGGCGTCGGCGCAGGCGGCCGTGACGTCCTCGCGGGCGCCCTCGACGCGGACGGGGCGGGCGCCCGCCCGCTGGATCGCCATCAGTTTCGACTGCTTGACGTCCGCGGGGACGTAGATGTCGGCTTCGAGGCCCGCCCGGGCGGCGTAGGTCGCGATGGCGGCGCCCGCGTTGCCCGAGGAGTCCTCGATGACCTTCTCGACGCCGAGTTCGAGCGCCCGCGAGAGCGTCGTCGTCGCGCCGCGGTCCTTGAACGACCCCGTCGGGAAGACGTACTCCAGTTTGAACCGGGCGTCCCACTCCGGCGCGTCGACCAGCGGGGTAAACCCCTCGTGGAAGGAGACGCGCTTCTCGATCGGGAGGAACTCGAAGAACGTCCAGAGCCCCTCGTGGGTGTCGAGTTGCGATAGCGACAGCGGGTCCCCGTTGGGGTGGGGGCGCTCGGTGAACTCGAGGGCGTGCCCGCAGTTACAGCGCCACGGCTCGTCCGGGCCGGATTCGTAGACGATTCCACACTCGGGACAGGTGAGATCGGATGGCATTGTCAGTAGGAGTCGATGTCGGTGCCGACCGAGCAGACGTACTCGCCGGTGGCGACCTGCGGGAGTCGGCGCGTCCGCCAGAGGATGCCGTCGCCGTCGGCGGTCACCTCGGCTTTCGGCTCGCCGAAGGTGGTCGTCACCTCGAACAGCGTCTCGCCGGCGCGGACGGCGTCGCCGAGGTCCTTGTGAAAGCGGACGAGGCCGCCGTTGGGCGCGCCGTACTGCTCGAAGCCTTTCGCGCGGGTCTGGGGGTCACGGGAGACGTCGCCGTCGAGGAAGCCGTAGTAGCGGAGGACGTTGAAGACGCCCGCGACGCCCTTCTCGATGCTCGTCTCGTCCCAGCCGACGCAGCCGCCGAGTTCGGGGTCGACAGTCGGGATGCCCTCGTCGGGGGCCGTGCGGGCGAGTTGGCCGTCGGGGCCTTTCTGGTCCAGGACGTAGCCACAGCCGAAGACCTTCGCGAGTTCGAGACACTCGTCGTGGAGGCGGTGGCGCCGGCCACAGCGGACGCGCACCTCGTCGATCATCCGGCTGGTCGAACCCTGGTGGAGGTCGAGGATGAGGTCCGCGCGGGTGGCCGCCTCGAACGTCGCGTGGGCGATGCGCTCGCTCGAGGTCCCCGTCTCGTTGCCGGGGTAAGCGCGGTTCATCTTCGTGTCGTCGATGGGGTTGCGGTGTTCGGCCACCTGGAAGGCGTGGTAGTTGACGATGCCCACGACGAGGATCGTCCCCGAGAGTTCGGCGGGGTCGAGCCGCGGGAGTACGCGCTGGAGGACGCCGACGCCGTTGAGTTCGTCGCCGTCGCTGACCGCCTGCACGTAGAGCGTCTTCCCCGGGGTCGCGCCGTTCACCACGGCGACGGGGAGCCCCGCCGGGCTCCCGTCTCTGGTCTCGCCGACCTCGAGACGGCCCGTGGCGAGTTCGCCGGGAGCCGCGCTCGCCGTGCCGAGCGTGGTCGTCATGTCCCCGTGGACGGGCCGGCCCGCCTTTATTGGTTCGGTCTCCGACGCCACACACCGCGACGCCGGCCGGGGATTCCGGGCCCGTTCGCACCCCCCGCTCCCGCCGCCGGAGGGGGTCGTAACACGAACACATTTGGACCTCGGGCGGGCACGCGAACGTATGAGCGTCGAGGAAGGTCCGACGGCGGAGGAAGCCGACCCGCTGGACGCGTTCCGCCAGTTCTTCGCGCTCGAACGGGACGTCCTCGTCCTCTCGCTGGCGATGTTCGCGTTCAGCCTCGGCTTCCAGATGACCAGCCGGTACATGGCCGAGTACCTCTACGCGCTGGGGACGGGCGCGGTGATCGTCGGCGTCTTCGGCTCGGTCGGCAACGTCATCAGCGCGCTCTACCCCTACCCCGGCGGGGCGATCTCGGACCGGATCGGCTCGCGGTACGCCCTGACCGTCTTCGGCCTGCTCTCGACGGTCGGCTTCGCCGTCTGGCTCGTCGCCCCGTGGCTGGGCCCGCTTGCGGTCCCGGCGGTCTTCCTCGGGTTGTTCCTCTCGCAGGCGTGGAAGTCCTTCGGCCTCGGGGCCTCCTTCGCAATCGTCAAACAGGCCGTCCCGCCCTCGCAACTGGCCGCGGGGTTCGCCAGCACCGAGACGTTCCGCCGGACGGCGTTCCTCGTCGGCCCGCTGATCGCCGCGGCCCTCTTCTACCCGTTCGGTTCGGGCGACGCCGACGTCGTCCTCGCGTTCCAGTTGATCCTCCTCGTCGCGGTCGTCTTCGGCGTCCTCGGCACCGCCGCCCAACATCTCCTCTACGACCCCGGCGGCGACAGCTTCGGCACGGAGTTCGAGGGCGTCTCGCAACTGGTCGCGGACCTGCGGAACCTGCCCGCCGAGTTGCGCCCGCTGCTCGTGGCCGACACGCTCGTCCGGTTCGCCAACGGCATGGTCTACGTCTTCTTCGTCGTCGTCGTCACCCGCTTCCTCGGGACCGGCCTCGACCTCGCGGCCCCCGCCGTCGGCGACCTCTCGCTCTCCCCGCAGTCGTACTTCGGAGTGTTGCTCGGCCTCGAGATGCTCGTCGCGTTGCTCACGATGGTCCCCGTCGCGAAGGCCGCCGAGCGCGTCGGCCTGAAACCCGTCGTCGCGCTGGGCTTTTTCGTCTACGCGATCTTTCCGATCCTGCTGATCAACGCGCCGCCGGGCGACGCCGCCGTCCTCGCCGCGCTGTTCGCGTTCTCCGGGCTCCGCTTTGCGGGCCTGCCCGCGCACAAGGCGCTGATCGTCGGCCCCGCCGAGACCGGCGCCGGCGGCCGCGTGACGGGCGCGTACTACCTCGTGCGCAACCTGATCGTCATCCCGAGCGCCGCGCTCGGCGGCCTCCTCTGGGCGGGCTTCTCGAACCCGCTCACCGGCGAGGAGGTCTTCGCGGGCGACCCCACCGTCGCGTTCGGGATCGCGACCGCCGTCGGCCTCGTCGGGACGGGCTACTTCGCGCTGTTCGGCGAGGAGTTCGAGGCCTACACCTGACGGGACTCAGAACTCGACGGCGTCGCCGGCCGCGACCGTCCCCGACTCGACGATCGTCGCCTCCAGCCCGCCGCGGTGGACGAGCGCGGAGACGGCGCCGTCGACGCCGGCGAGCGACTGCATGTAACTGCAGGGTTCACAGAGTCGGTCGCCGACGAGCGTCGCGTCGCCGGCCCGGAACTCGCGGTCGACGAGGTGGTTCAGCGGGACGTCGCGCGTGAGGAGGTTCCGCCGGGTGTCGGCGGGGTCGAGCGCCGTCTCCTCGTCCCGGCGGGCCGCTTCCAGCGCCTCGACCTCGATCAGCGTCACGTCGGCGCCCGGCGGGAGGTCCTCGCGGCGGTCGTAGAGCCCCCGCTCGTCGAAGTAGCGGTCCCCGCGGAGGCCGCGGCCGGCGACCGCCTCGACAGACTCGACGCGCTCCATCGGTTCGCCCGCGTCCGGGGCGACGAATATCCCCTCGATCGTTCCGCGTCGGCTCATATCGGCCCCTCGCGTCAGCGGGACAAAAACCGATCGGGTGGCGGGCCGCCGTGACGATACCCCTTTGGCTCGCCGGCGAGTAGCGCCCGCATGGACGACGACGCGAAACCGACTCGACTCGCCGACGGCGACGAACTGGACGCGTTCCTCGACGACAACCCCGTCGCGCTCGTGGAGTTCTACACCAGCGGCTGTGCGGCGTGTCAGGCGATGGAACCCGTGCTGGGCAACGTCGCCCGCGGGACCGACGTCGCGGTGGGGATGCTCAACCCCGGCGAGGACCTCTCGCTCGTCGACCGCTTCGACGTCCGCTCGGTCCCGACGCTCGTGCTGGTCCGCGACGGCGAGGAGGTCGCCCGACTGGCCGACGGGTTCCAGGGGGCGAGCGACGTGGTCGCGTTCCTCGAAGAACACGCTCCCGAGGCGGTCGAGGCGCAGTAGAACGGCGGGAGGTGGTGGTCGGTGGCCGACGGTCGGCCGCCCGTCGCTCATCGCCACCCCGCACCGCGGACGGCGCTCTCGGGCGTTCTGGCCGGGGCAGTTCGGCGCATGTCCCCTGCGACCGGGTGGAGCGTGGCTTCCGTCCCGTAGTTACGGATCTCCATCGGGACGAGCGCGCTCGTGACGGCCGGCGTCGCGCGACGTCCTCACGCGTCGGGACCCGTGGGAGCGTCGCGTTCGGAGGAGGAGCCGAGTTCGAGGGTGTCCCGATCAGCGACGCGGACCGTCTTTCCCAGCAGGCCGGGACGGGAAGCCTGTACCGTGAACGCGCAGTTGAGGTACTCGGGGAGCGGCTTCATCCCCGGATCGAACACGGCGGGGATCATGATCGTACCCTGGGTATCGACGTTCCGGAGTTCGACGGTGGATCGGCGAACCTGGTCCCGAATATCGTAGTACGCGGAGAAGTCTTCCCACTGACCGGGCGGTTCGACCCGCAGGTGGTACTGGAGGCGGCCCTCGTACGCCGTCGGCGGCCAGATGCGAAACCGGAACCAGTCGGGGCGATACCCGCTGTACGGTTCGCCGGCGGCGATACGCCCGACAGTCGAGTTACACGTGAAGTGGATCGCTGGTGGCTGCGTGTCCCGTCGGGCGACGTGATCGATCCCGACAGCGGCGTACCCGATGCCTTTCTTGTCGCCTTCTCGCCGTGGATACCGCCACAGGATCCGGTCGCTCTCCACCGTCGTTTCGGCGTCGACGCGAGCGGGCCGCGTACCGGGGACGCGACCGCTACAGCCGGCGAGAGTTCCCGCGACTGCCGTTCCCAAGCCAGCGAGGACGCGTCTCCGGGTTCTGCTACCGTCGTCGGGGCGGAGTTCGGAGGGCATCGGACTCTGTCGCGGCCAGGAGATGTCGGCAGAAAAACCTTCTGTGTTTGAACGATCGCCGTTTCCCGGGCGGAGACGCCGGAATCGGCCTCCGGAACACCGACGGTCCGCCGGCGTTCCGCGCGAAATCGCCCCCACTCAGACGAACGGCCGCCAGTAGTACGGGCTCACGAAGCCCTCGATCACCGCCGCGAGCGCGAGCGCGACCCCGAGGCCGACACAGACCCAGAACGCCCGTTCGAGGGCGTCGGCGAAGGCCGCGCGGGTGGCCCGGCCGCGGAGGGTCCGCCACCAGGCGACCCCGAGGAAGATGCCCACCGCCCCCGAGACGACGATCGCCGGCAGTTCGACGACGCCGTGGGGAGCGATAAACGCCAGCAACGCCCGGAGGTCGACTTCGAGGCGGGCGAGCGCGCCGACGAAGAGGCCGTTGAACCACAGCGACGCGATCGCCGGCACGGCCAGCGCGACGCCGCTGTAGGCCGTCACGAGCGCGACGGCCCAGTTGTTGCCGAAGTACTCGAACGCGGCCCGCGGCGGGATCTGACCGTCGATGCGGGCGGCGATCGAGGCGTCGACGGCGCCGGCGAGCGGGTCGGCGACGATCCAGCCGGTCGCCAGACCCGCGACCATCGAGGCGACGGCGACGAGGTGGGTTCCGGGCGTCTCGCGGACGAACGCGAGCAGTTCGCGGACGCCGCGGCGGAGGCCGCCGACGAACTGGCGGCGGACCGGTTCGGCCGTCGGCTCCGGGGGCGAGAGGACGTCCCGGTAGTCGGCGTACAGCGCCGTCTTCAGCAGGTCGAGCGCCGGCGGGAGGGCGATCGACAGCGCGAGCGAGATGACGATCCCGACCCCGAGGACCGCCAGCGTCGACGCGAGGGTCGCGACCGCGAGGGTCGACCCCAGCGCGACGGCATAGTAGAAGCCGGCCGCGACGGGCCGGCGGCGGACGAACCGGACGGCCTCGCGCAGCGAGGCGAGGACGCCCGCGTCGTCGACGACGACCGCCACGGGGGCGAGCGCGAAGAGCGCGCGGACGACGGCGACGAGCGCGAGCCACGGCGGCACCGCGAGGAGGACGACGAACAGGGCGACCGACCCCGAGAGGAGGGAGAGGGGGACGAAAACCACCGCGACGAGCGCGACGAGCGCCGCCGTCGCCGCGATCCAGAGGGCCAGTTCGAGGACGGCCAGCCCGAGAAACCGGGGCCAGTAGCGTCTGACGCCGACGATCCCCGCGGTCAGCCCGCGGCCGCCCCTGAGCCGGCCGTCGCAGGCCGCGAGTTCCCCGGCGGAGACGACGGCCGAGAGGACGGCGGCGACGAGGACGGTCGCGAGCACCGAGCCGACGAGGATCACCGCGACGACCGGCGAGAACAGCGGGTCCAGCGCCGGCGCGATCGCCTCGGACCACTCGGCGAACGCCGCCGGTTCGGCCTCGGGGTCCGGCGGGGTCGCGTCGACGGCGGCGAGTTCGGCCCGAGCGGTCGCGAGCCGACCGGTCGCTTCGAGGTAGAGGTACGCGACGGCGAGACCGAGAAACGTGAGGACGCGGGCGATCGCCGGCACGGCCGCGCCGAGCAGGTAGAAAGGCAGGACGTCGGCGGGTCGACGGAGGGTCGCGACGACGGCACCGGTGGCCGCGGAGAGGCGCATGACGTCCCGTTGGATCGTCTATCAGTTAAGGGAAGCGATACGATCGGCAGGGGCCGCGAGCGCCCCGGCCGGCGCTCGCGTGGTCGACCGCCCGCGAACCGCCGACGGCGTTTTGGTCCCTCACCGAGTACTACGCACGTTCGTGTCACAGGATCGTCCGGACCGGCCGTCGGTCGCCCGGTTCCTCGCCGCCCTCAGGGTCAAGCGCAACGCGACGATCGGTCTGGCCGTCGGTACCGGGTTCGCCGCCGTCGTCTACCTGTTCTTCGTCGTCCTCGCGCCCGGGACGACCCGGGATCCGTCGTACTACCTCGTGCTCGCGTTCACGCTCGCGCTGGCGACCGCGGGCACCGTCGCGCTCGCGCTGACGCTGCGCTCGGCGATCAGACTCTCGCGGGACCGCGACTAGGAGAGCAACGCTTCGAGGCGTTCGGCGCCCGTCCGCGTCCCCTTCGCGAGGACGACGTCGCCCGCGTCGAGGTCCGTCTCGGGGCCGGGCTGGATCGCCCACTCGTCGTCGTGGGTGCCCGCCGACCCGCGGGGGCGACGGACGGCAATGATGCGCATCCCCGTCTCGGTGCGGACCATCTGATCGCCGATGGTCGTCCCGTCGAGGTCGCTCCCCGCGGCGACGGTAAAGCGGACGATCACCTCGTCGCTCTCGAAGACGGCCTCGGCGACGACCGGGTGGGTCCCCAGCCCCCGGAGGACGCCCTCGGCGAGTTCGAGCGCCGCGTCGCTGATGACCTCGGTACTGCCCGCGAGGTGGACCAGCCCCCGGAGGGCGACCGGTTCCTCGACGCGGCCGGCCGCGCGCAGCGTCCACGCCTCGAAGCGCGACTCGAGTTGGTCGACCTCGGCTTCGAGGGCGGCGACCTCCTCGGCGAGGTCCGTGCTGTCGTAGAGCACCGAGCCGTACGCGAGGTCGACGGCGAGTTCGCTCATGTTCTTCATCAGGACGATGGCGTCGACCGCCCGTTCGAGGTCCTCGATGCGGGGTTCGACCTGCTCGCCGGACTCGTAGGGCTCGCCGGAGACCGTCTCGTACACCGGCCCGAGGTTGTCCTCGGAGCCGCGCATGAAGACGACGTCGTCGGGTTCGAGCACCGTCTCCCGGTCGGGGTTGAGGAGCCACTCGCCGGCCCGCCGGATGGCGATCACGCGGACGCCGGTCTCGGTTTCGAGGGTGAGGTCGCCGAGACTCCGGCCGGCGAACCGGGAGTCGGCGTCGACGGTCGCGCGGACGACCGACTCGACGGCCTCGGGGAGGGCGGTCCGCATCGCGTCCGGGAGGCCGATCTCCTCCAGGACGACCTTCGCGATGTCGCCGGCGGCGTCGGAGATCTTCTCGGCGGCCCCGACGACGCCGAGGACCGGCGCGAGCTGTTCGGCGTCCTCCGTATTGCGGGCGGCCATCAGCAGGCTCATCCGGGCCTGCAGCTGCAGGACGTCCATGCGCTCTTCGAGGTCGAGGACCTCCTCGGCGACTTCCTCGCTGCCGAACAGCACGGCCGAGTACGAGAGGTCGATCAACAGCTCGGCCGTGTCTTTCATCTCCGCGAGCACCGCCTTGACGCCGATCGGCCGGTACTCGACCTCGCGGGACCCGTCCATGTACCCGCAGTTACGTCGGCGGCGAGAAAAACGTTACCGAGGTCACCTCGCGGCGACCGTCGTCCGGCCGCCGACCGGCGTATTTCCACGCGGCGGGAATCGGCGACCCTTCTTATGGCGGCTCAGACGGAAGGTACGAGTAATGACAGGGTATCGCGCGACGGTCGCGATCCGCGAACCGGCGGACTGTCCGGTCGCCCTTGCCTCCGCGGAGACCGGCAAGGCGGTCGACGACGTCGCTCGCTCGTCGCGACCGACCACCGACGGAGCGGTCCTCGAAGAGTTCCGGGTCACGGGCGACGGCAACGGCGTCGACGCGGGGACGGTCGGCGTCGACGTCGAACCGGTCACCGAGTCCGAAACGGAGAGCGTCTACCGGTTCGAACGCGACTGGCGGGAGGGCTGTGTCTGTGACGTCATCGAGTCGTGTGGGACCCCAGTCGCCTCGGTCCGGGCCGACGACGGCGCGCTGTTGGTGTCGCTTCGCAGCGGCGACCTCGAATCCATCTCGGACATCGTCGGCGACCTCAAAGGGCAGTTCGAGGGCGTCCACCTCCGGGAACTCGCCGAGACCGGCGACGGCTCCTCGTCGGATCTGGTGCTCGTCGACCGCGGACGGCTCACCGACCGCCAGCGGGAGGTCCTTGAGACCGCCCACGAGATGGGCTACTTCGAGTACCCGAAGCGGTCGAACGCCGGCGAGGTCGCCGAGGCGCTCGGCATCTCCGGCTCGACGTTCGCCGAGCACCTCGCGGCCGCCCAGCGCAAGCTCATGGACGCGCTCGTCGAGTTCTGAGCGCCGAACGGGGGCGTCTCTGCCCCGCCGCCGACGAGAGCGGCCGCGCCGCACGCGTTTCGAGCGGGGGTTCGCCGCGGAAACGATAATGCTTTTCCATGGGCGACTGAAATCCATCAATATGGCTGACGACCTCAGGAAAGGGCTGGAGGGTGTGCTGGTCGCCGAATCCGAACTCAGCTCGATCGACGGCGACGCGGGTCGGTTGATCTACCGCGGCTACGCCATCGAGGACCTCGCCCGGGGCGCGAGCTACGAGGAGGTGCTCTACCTGCTCTGGCACGGCCACCTCCCCGACGAGGGCGAACTCGCCGAGTTCACCGAGGCGATGGCGGCCGAGCGCGAGGTCGACGACGACCTCCTCGAGACGGTGCGCACGCTCGCCGACGCCGGCGAGAAGCCGATGGCCGCGCTCCGGACGGCGGTGTCGATGCTGTCGGCGACCGAACCCGAGGCCGACGCGGACGCCGCGGACCTCGAGGCGAGCCTCCGGAAGGGGCGCCGGATCACCGCCAAGATCCCCACGGTGCTCGCGGCGTTCGAGCGGTTCCGCCTCGGCGAGGAGCCCGTCGAGCCCGACCCCGACCTCGGGCTGGCCGCGAACTTCCTCTACATGCTCACCGGCGAGGAGCCCGACGAGGTCGCCGCCGAGACGTTCGATCAGGCGCTGATCCTCCACGCCGACCACGGCCTGAACGCCTCGACGTTCACGGCGATGGTGATCGGCTCGACGATGGCCGACCTCTACGGCGCCGTCACCGGCGGCATCGGCGCCCTCTCGGGCCCGCTGCACGGCGGCGCCAACCAGGACGTGATGGAGGTGCTCATGGAGATCGACGAGAGCGACCTCGACCCCCGCGACTGGGTCGAGCAGGCGACCGACGAGGGTCGTCGCATCCCCGGCTTCGGCCACCGGGTCTACAACGTCAAGGACCCCCGCGCGAAGATCCTGCAGGAGCGCAGCCGCGAACTCGCCGAGAACGGCGAGTCGAAGTGGTACGAGATCACGACCACGATCGAGGAGTACCTCACCGGGGAGAAGGGCCTCGTCAAGAAGGGCATCGCCCCGAACGTCGACTTCTACTCCGGGTCGGTCTACTACCAGCTCGGCATCCCGATCGACATGTACACGCCCATCTTCGCGATGTCCCGCGCGGGCGGCTGGATCGCCCACGTCCTCGAATACCAGGAGGACAACCGGCTCATCCGGCCCCGCGCCCGCTACACCGGGCCCGGGGACGAGGCGTTCGTCCCGCTGGAAGAGCGCTGAACTCGTCGACCCGAACCCGCTCTTTTCGACGGCCGTTCGTCACTGCAGTTCCCACAGCAGCCGCGAGGTCGCCGCCAGCGAGACGAGCAACCCGGCGAGGCCCCCGGCTCAGTCGTCCGAGACGGTCCCGCGGTCTTCCATCAGCCGCGCGGCCTTCCCCGCCCAGTCGCCGCGGACGTAGCCGGCCGCGACGACGGCGAACGCCCACGCGTAGAAGAGGACGATGCCGGCACAGATGCCGACGACGCCCCAGCCAAGCGGGACCGCCGCGACGTACGAGAACCCGAGGAAGAACAGCACGAGGCCGCTCGCGCGGGCGAGAAACGGGACGGTCGTCTCGCCGGCCCCCTGCAGGGAGCCCGCGATGACGACGTAGACGACGAGGAAGGGCGCGCTCAGGCCGTACGCCCGCGCGAAGGCGATCGCGTGGCCGACCGTCTCGGCGTCGTCGGTGAAGACGGCTACGAACCGATCGGCCTCGACGGCGAGCGCGACGCCGACGACGCCCACCGTGGCCAGTCCGAGGCCGGCGATGGCCCACCCCTCGAACCGGGCGGCGTCGGGGCGGCCCTCGCCGAGACGCTGGCCGACGACGACGCTCGCGGCGACGTTGTACCCCCGCGAGAACGGGCTGGTGACCTGCTGGTAGAGCCGGCGACCGATCTGGTAGGCCGCGTTGACCTCCGTCCCGAGGAGCAACAGCAGCGAGTTGAACGGGAACTCGACGGCCGTCGCGACCAGCCCCTCGGCGACCCGGGGCGTGCTGACGGCGACCAGCTGGCGCGCGACGACCGCGTCGGAGGGCCGGACGAGCGAGCCCTGTCGCCACGGCCCCGCGATGACGCCGACGAGCGCGACCGCGGTGAAGACGTTGGCGGCCGCCGTCGCGACGCCGACGCCGACGATTTCGAGCCGCGGCGCGCCGAACAGCCCGAGACCCAGGACGAACGACCCGGTGGCGTTGAGCACGTTCGCGACCACGTTGACGACCATCGGCGAGACGGTGTCGCCGGTCCCCTGCAGCGAGCGGGCGGCGATCAGGCCGACGTGGCGCGCGGGCGCCGTCGCCATGACGATCAGCAGGTAGATCGAGCCGAGTTCGACGGTCCGGGACTCGGCACCCAGCACCGCGATGGCGAACTCGTTGGCGACGAAGGCGAGCGCGACGAACGGAACTCCAGCCACCGCGCCGATCAGCAGCGCCTGCGTGATCGCCTCGTCCCGGGTGGCCGTCGCCCCGCTGCCGGTGTCCTGACTGGAGAGCGCGATCGCACCGCCGCCGAGGCCGAGGCCGATCCGCAGCGGGAGGCGGGCGTAGAGGTCCGCGAGCCCGATGGCGGCGATGGCCGCGGGCGAGAAGAGGCCGGTGACGACGATGTCGACGGTCCGCATCAGCGTCCGCGTCGTCTGTTCGGCCATAATCGGCCACGCGAGCGCCAGCACGCGCTTCCAGACGGCGAGCGTGCGCGCGCGGACGCCGTGACCGGCCATACGAATCGAAATACGGTCGGCCAGTTTACCGTGTCGGTACGAGCAAGGCGCTCGCGACCGTACGTCCGAACGTGACCCGCGAGACCGTCTTCGTCTACGGGACGCTGACCGATCCGGCGCGCGCGGACGGCGACGCGGTCTGGACGTACGTCGGCGACCCGGACCGACTGGGGGTGAGCGAGCGCGTCGACTGGCCGCCGGGCGACGAGTTCCGCGCGTCCGGCGGGACCTCCGGCGTCGCGGGATCGTGGTACGCACTCGCGAATGACGGCCGAACGACGGGCGTCAGACGCCAGTTCTACCCCGCTCTCGTCCGGCGATTCCACTTCCGGCGCGGAGGGATGAAATTTATATACTCCCCGTTCCCCTATACAGTCGCACGTCACACGCCGTGCATCCCTGTATTCCCTGTCGTGCTGCCCGCGCCCGGCAGCACGAGTTTCCACGTCGACCAGCCGCGGCGCTCGCGCCGGTCCGCGGCGGAAAGTAACCCTTTACAATAATTGCCGAGTAATCGAGGGCATGCTCGAACTCGCGGACATCCTCGAGGCGCGCGAGCGGGTGCGCGAGACCGCCCGGCACACGCCGCTGTCGTACTCGCACACCTACTCGGAGATGACGGGGGCGGAGGTCCACCTCAAACTGGAGAACTTCCAGCGGACGGGCGCGTTCAAGATCCGCGGGGCGACCAACCGGATCGCGACGCTCTCGGCGGCCGAGAAGGAGGCGGGCGTCGTCACGGCCAGCGCGGGCAACCACGCGCAAGGCGTCGCGCTCGCGGCCTCGCGGGCCGGCGTCGACTCGAAGATCGTCATGCCCGAGGACGCCCCCATCTCGAAGGTCAAGGCCACGCGCAGTTACGGCGCCGAGATCGTCCTCCACGGCGCCGACTACGCCGAGGCCGCCGAGCGCGCCCACGAGATCGAACGCGAGGAGGGGCGCACCTACGTCCACGCCTTCGACGACGAGTACGTGATGGCCGGTCAGGGGACGCTCGGCCTCGAAATCCTCGAGGACTGCCCCGACGTCGACACCGTCGTCGTCCCGATCGGCGGCGGCGGCCTGATCGGCGGCATCGCGACCGCGATCGAGGCGAAAGCGCCCGACGTCCGCGTGATCGGCGTCCAGTCCGAGGGGGCGTCGAGCGTCGCCGACTCCCTCGAAAAGGGTGAGGTCGTCTCGCTCGACGGCGTCGAGACGATCGCCGACGGCATCGCCACCCGCAGCGTCGGCGAGCGAACGTTCCCGATCATCGACGAGCGCGTCGACGAGGTCGTCACCGTCTCCGACGAGGAGGTCGCGATGGCCGTCGTCTACCTCCTCGAACGGTCGAAGACGATGGTCGAGGGGGCTGGCGCGGTGCCGCTCGCGGCCCTGCTGTTCGAGCGGTTCGACGTCGACCCCGGCGAGACGGTCGTCCCCGTCCTCTCCGGGGGCAACATCGACCTCAACCTGCTCACGACCGTCATCGTCCGCGGGCTGGTCGAGACCGGCCGCTACCTGAAGATCCGCACCGTCCTGAAAGACCGCCCCGGCGCGCTCGAGGAACTGCTCGCGGTCATCTCCGCCCACCGGGCGAACATCTACGCCATCCAGCACGACCGCACCTCGCGGGATATCGGCATGAGCGACACCGAAGTCGAGATCGACCTCGAAACCCGCGGCCACGAACACGTCGCGGACCTCATCGCGGCGATCGAGGAGCGCGGCTACGAGGTCGAGGCGCTCGTCTGAGTTCGCCGGTGTTTAAGTCCCGGCGCGCGGATGGGGCGCACATGAAACGCGTCGTGAGCACGGACGAGGCCCCCGAGGCCGTCGGTGCGTACAGTCAGGCGACGACGAACGGCTCGCTGCTCTTTACCGCGGGGCAGATCCCGCTGACCCCCGACGGCGAGTTGCTCGACGACGAACCGATCGCGGTCCAGACCGAGCGGGCCCTCGACAACCTCGTCGCGATCCTCGAAGCGGAGGGCGCGAGCGCCGCGGACGTCCTCAAGGTGACGGTGTTCCTCGACGACATCGACGACTTCGAGGCGATGAACGAGACGTACGCGGGCTACTTCGACGAGGCGCCGCCGGCCCGCAGCGCCGTCGAGGTCGCGGCCCTCCCGAAGGGCGTCGGCGTCGAGATCGAGGCCGTCGCGGCGCTGGAGTGAGCGGGAGTCGACGGCGTCCGCGCGCGAAGTCCGCCCTGCTGTGGGGCGCAGTCGGCGCCGTGGCGTTCCTCGCGCTCGTCCAGGGCTACGCCCTGCTCGCCGACCCGCTGGTCTCGCTCGGTCAGGGCGCGGCCGTCGCCGTCCTCGTCGGCGCCGCGACCGCCGGGACGGCCTACGCCCTCGAACACCGGGTGGCCGCGTGGGCGGCCCGCCGGACCGGGGACGGGCCCGGGCCGGACGAGTAGCCCCGATCCGGTCTCGTAACAGTTAAACGACCGACCCGGCTATCATCGACCGAGCCAGGATGGCCGAACGGTAAGGCGCACGCCTGGAAAGCGTGTTCCCTTTCGGGATTCAGGGTTCAAATCCCTGTCCTGGCGCTTTTGCGAAGTCGACCCGCCAGCGGCGCGTGGCTGCGCGGGAATCACGAAACGGCGGTGGCGGGTCGAACGCG
The DNA here is from genome assembly GCF_024296665.1 of Salinilacihabitans rarus. Lineage (NCBI taxonomy): Archaea > Methanobacteriati > Methanobacteriota > Halobacteria > Halobacteriales > Natrialbaceae > Salinilacihabitans > Salinilacihabitans rarus. The sequence continues at coordinate 2,062,900 of NZ_CP100762.1, forward strand.
GACGAGTCGCGGCCCGCGTCGCTCCCGCCGGGAGGACTGGTCCGACCTGCGGTCGGAAGAACGGTCGCCGCGGCCGTCGATTCCGAGAGCCCGCTCACACACCACCTCGGCCGCGACGACCCATCGGGCGTTCGCGCGTCCCCCGTAAGGTAACAAGGCGCTTACGCCGCGGTTGGGGGCGCGTACTCCCGCCGGCGACCGGGGTAGGCGGCCCGTACGCGCCCCGCGCGAGCACCGCCCCGGGGGAGACATTACGCGGCGGGCACGAACCGGCGCGCGTGAGCGGCGCGCTCCGGCACCGACCGTCGGGGAGACACTGCGTTCGAGACGGTGGCGGTGCCCCGTCTCGACGAGATCGAACGGACGGCGCTGATCGTGGTCCGTCACGCCTCGACGACGAAGGCGATCCGGGACCGCGGCTGCCGGCCGGACGACCGCGAACCCGAGGCGGCGCCGCCGGCGCGGCGGACGTGAGCGAGTCGAGCGAGTAGACAGCGGTTTGTCCCCGGGGCGCCTACGTCGGCGCATGTGCGGCCGGTACACCCTCTTCGTCGACCCGGACGACCTCGAGGAGCGGTTCGACGCGACGTTCGCCGAACCGTTCGAGCCGCGGTACAACGCGGCGCCGGGCCAGCGTCTGCCGGTGATCGCGGACGACGAACCCGAGACGATCCACACGCTGGAGTGGGGGTTCGTCCCGCCGTGGGCCGACGACGACGCGAACGCGCCGATCAACGCGCGGGCCGAGACCGTCGCGGAGACGCCGACCTTCCGGGACGCCTACCGCCGCGACGGCGCCGCGGGCCGGTGTCTCGTCCTCGCGGACGGCTTCTACGAGTGGGTCGAGACCAAAGACGGCAAGCGGCCCTACCGGGTCGCCTTCGAGGACGGCCGGCCGTTCGCGATGGCGGGGCTGCGCGCGCGGTGGGAGCCGCCGACGACGCAGGCGAGCCTCGCCGCGTTCGGCGACGGCGCCGATCCCGAGGACGACGGCCGGGAGACGTTCGCCGTCGTCACGACCGAGCCCAACGACCTCGTCGCCGACCTGCACCACCGGATGGCGGTCGTCCTCGACCCCGGCGACGAGCGCCGCTGGCTGACGGGGGACGACCCGAGCGACCTGCTCGCACCCCACCCAGCCGAGGAGATGCGGGCCGACCCGGTGTCGACGGCGGTGAACAGTCCGGCCAACGACGACCCGTCGCTGGTGGAACCGGTCGAGTAGTCAGAGCCCGCCGCGCCCGCCCTCCTGGGAGAGCAGGACGACCATCGAGAGCGCCGAGACCGCGAGCAACAGCAGCGAGGGGATCGCGGCGTACTGGAAGAACGCGCCCTCCTGGGCCTGCCAGACGAGCGTCACGAGCGTCTCGAACTCGTTGGGCCGGAGCAACAGCGTCACCGGCAGTTCCTTCATCGTGGTGAGGAAGACGAGCGCGGCGCCGGCGACGACCCCCGGCGCGATCAGCGGGAGGGTGACCGACCGGAAGGCGCGCAGCGGCGACTTCCCGAGCGTCCGGGCGGCCTCGACGAGGCGGGGATCGACCTGCAGGGTCGTCGTGCGGATCGAGCCGACCGCCTGCGGCACGAAGCGGACGACGTAGGCGAAGACGAGCAGGGGGAGCGTCTGGTAGATCGGCGGCGCGTAGGGGAGGCCGAGCGCGTCGAACCGCGTGCCGAAGTAGACGAGCGCGAGTCCGAGGACGACCCCGGGGACGGCGAAGCCGACGTAGGTCACCCGCTCGAACAGGTCGGCGAGGCGCGAGTCGGTCCGCGCGGCGAGGTAGGCGACCGGCAGCGCGGCGACGATGGCGACGAACGCGGCGGCGCCGGCGACCAGCACGGAGTTCGTCGCGTAGTGCAGTTCGAAGCCGAGTTGCGGGCGGGCGTTCGGGTCCGCGGTCACGAGCCAGAGCCCGAGGATCCACAGCGGGACCGCCAGCGCGAGGCCGGCGACCGCCGCCGGCAGGAGCGTCGCCGGCCACCGCCACGCGCCGAGGGAGACGACGGGGTCGGCGTCGCCGCCGACGCCGTCGCCGTGGATCGACTCGTCCCGGCGGACGCGCGATTCGAGCGCCAGCACGACGAGCACGATGGCGAGCAGTTGCAGCGAGAGCATCGCGGCGTAGTCGGCCGCGAACCGGTGGAACTCGACGAAGATCTGGCGGGTGAACACCGGCAGGCGCATGATCGCGGGCGTCCCGAAGTCGGAGACGGCGTACAGCGCCGCGAGCAGCGCACCGGCGACGATCGCGGGCTGGACGTGTGGCAGGGTCACCCGGCGAAACGCCCCCCACCGGCCGTGGTTGAGCGTCCGGGCGGCCTCGAGCAGCGTCGTGTCGAACGAGAGCAGCCCCGCCCGGACGGTGAGGTAGACGTACGGGTAGGTGTAGAGGGTGATGACGAGGATCGCCCCCGGCAGGCCGTAGATCTCCGGCAGGCGCTCGATCCCGAGCGGTTCGAGGATCGACTGGAACTCGCCGCGGGGGCCGAACGCGGAGACGAACGCGAACGCCCCGATGTAGCTCGGGACGACCAGCGGGAGCGCGACGACGACCGACCAGAACCGCCGGAACGGCAGGTCGGTCTGGACGGTCAGCCACGCGAGCGGAACGCCGAGCAACACGGACAGAGCCGTCACGCCGGCCATCAGCAGGAGGCTGTTGACGACGACGTCGACGGTGGCCGGCCGGACCAGCATGGACCACGCCCGGCCGAGGTCGACCGTCGCCGCCTCGACGACGAGCCACGTGAGGGGAAACAGCATGCTCGCGGCGACGGCGCCGGCAAGCAGCGTCAACCCGAGCGGAAGCTCGTCGGTACCGCTCGCGGAGCGTCGCAGCCGTCTGACGGTAGATTTCATCGGTGAGAGGTCGTCGGGCGCGGCCGCCGGGGGCGACCGCGTCGCTCGATGTATCGACGGTCTCGTTCCAACGGGTATAAGGTTTAGGTTTGCCTAATCCCTCCGCATGGAGCTGACCAGGCGCGACGCGGTCGCCGCGCTGGCCGCGGTCGGGGCCGGCGGCGCCGCCGCGGTCGGCGTCCGCCGGCGCGGCCGGCCCGACGGGGCCGTAGACGCCGGGGCCGACGCCGCCGACGACGAGACGGTCCGCGAGACGCTCGTCGCCGCCGCCGAGGTCGTCTACCCGTCTAACGTGACCGGCGTCGAGGCGTTCGTCGAGGCGTTTCTCGACGGGCGACTCGCGGGCGAGCGCCACGCCGCGGGGCTTCGCGAGGCGGTCGCCGACCTCGACCGGCGCGCGGCGGCGTGGTACGGCGACGCCTTCGCCGCGCTGCCGGCGGCCGACCGCGACTCGCTGCTGGGCGAGGTCGGCGCCGACGCCGCGGCGGAAGACCCCGACGGGACGACCGCCGAGCGAGTCCGGTACTACGTCGTGAACGACCTGCTGCTGGCGCTGTACGCCTCCCCGGCGGGCGGCGAACTGGTCGGGATCGAGAACCCGCAGGGCCACCCGGGCGGGACCGACACCTACCAGCGGGGGCCGTCGCCGTGAGCGGCGGTCGCCCGCCCGCCGAAGATACGGGGGTCGCGACGGACGCGGACGCCGACCGCACGCCCGTCGAGGGCGCCGACGTCTGCGTGATCGGTGCGGGACCGGCCGGCGCGCTGGTCGCCGACCGCCTCGCCGCGGCCGGCCGCGAGGTCGTCGTCCTCGAAGCCGGGCCGCGGTTCGACCCCGTGGATCGGCTCGCCCGTCAGGAGCGGGCCATCCGGCCGGCCTACGACCGGCCGGACGTCTGGGACGGCGACCCCGAACGGGACGCCCACTCGGCGTCGGGCGAGCGGTTCTACCCGCTGAACCACGCCCGCGTGAAGGGCGTCGGGGGGTCGACGCTGCACTGGCAGGGGATGGTGATGCGGCTGCACGAGGACGATTTCAACTCCGCGAGCGCCCGCGGCGTCGGCGTCGACTGGCCGCTCGACTACGAGGACCTGCGGCCCTACTACGCCGCGGCGGAGCGCGAACTGGGCGTCGCCGGCGCCGACACCCCCTTCGGACCGCCCCGGGAGGAGCCCCACCCGATGCCCCCCTTCCCGCCCTCCTACAGCGACGGCCTGTTCGCCGAGGCCTGCGACGAACTCGGGATCGCGATGCACCCGGTACCCAACGCCCGCAACTCCGAGGCCTACGACGGCCGCAGCGCCTGCGTCGGCTACGGCACCTGCCAGCCCGTCTGTCCCGCCGGCGCGAAGTACGACGCCACGGTGCACGTAGAGCGCGCGGCGGAGCGAGGCGCGACGGTGATCGACCGCGCGCCGGTCCGGTACCTCGAACACGGCGCCGACCGGGTCGAAGCGGCCGTCTACGCGACCCCCGACGGCGAGCACCGACAGGAGGCCGACGCCTTCGTGCTCGCCTGCGGCGGCGTCGAGACGCCCCGCCTGCTGTTGCTCTCGGCGTCGGATCGGTATCCGGACGGGCTGGCCAATTCGAGCGGTCTCGTCGGTCGGTTCTTCATGGACCACCTATTCGCGGGGGTCGGCGGACGGCTGGACGAACCCACCCGCCAGAACCACGTCGGCTTCCTCACCAGCGAGTCCCACCAGTTCTACGACGACGCCGACGCGGAGGTCGGCCCGTTCAAACTCGAGTTCTTCAACTACGCCGGCCCCTCGCCCGTCGAACTGGCGCTGACCGGCGACGACTGGGGCGACGCCCTGCTCGACCGCCTCCGGGACGAGTACGGCACCCACGTCGCGGTGGGCGCGCTGGTCGAGCAACTCCCCCGCGAGGACAGCTACGTCGCGCTCGACCCCGAGCGCACCGACGACCGCGGCGACCCCGTCCCGGACGTCCACTGGACCGTCGGCGAGCGTGCCCGGCGAACGATCGAACGGGCGAACGAGGTCCAGGCGGAGATCCTCGGGGAACTCGGCGCCGAGATCACGTGGCAGGTCGGCCCCGAGGACACGGGTCCCGCCTACCACCACATGGGGACGACCCGGATGGGGACGGATCCCGCCGAGAGCGTCGTCGGCCCCGACCTGCGCGCGCACGACCTCGAGAACCTGTGGGTCGCCTCCAGTTCGGTCTTCCCGACCGGCGGCGCGATGAACCCGACGCTGACGATCGCCGCGCTCGCGCTGAAGTGTGCAGACGCCGTCGAGGCGGCGCTGTGAGTCCCCGACGGACCTGTTTTAGGTAAACCTAAAAGTATAAGCCCGAGCGCTCGCAACGCCCGGTAATGAGAGGACGCCTGACCCGCGGCGGCGCGGCCGCGGACGAGTACACCTTCGAGGACGTCAGCGTCGTGATGGGCACGTACAACGAGGAGGAAGCGATCGGGACGGTGCTCTCGGACGTCGAGGAGGTGACCGACGGGAAAGCCGAGGTCGTCTGCGTCGACGGTTCCTCCGATCGGACCCCCGAAATCGCCCGCGAGCACGGCGCGACGGTGATCGAACAGGAGCCACGGGGCTACGGCGTCGCCGTCCGCGAGGCCATCCTCGCGCCCGACCGGCCGGTCGTCGTCACGACCGACTGCGACGACACCTACCCGATGGAGCAACTGCCGGAGTTTCTCGCCCTCGTCAACGAAGGCTACGACGTCGTCAGCGGCGACCGCCTCTACCACGGCGCCGACGCGATGCCGGCGTTCAACCGGTCCGGGAACCACGCCTTCGCCGCCCTCGCGAGCGTCCTGATGGGCACCCGCGTCCACGACACCACGACCGGGATGCGCGCGTACCGCCGCGAGGTCGTCGAGTCGATCGAGTGGACCGAGAACACCGGCCTCTCCGCGGAACTGCTGATCCGGCCCCTGCTGCGCGGCTACGACGTCCGCGAGCACCCCATCGAGTACCGCGAGCGCGCCGGCGAGACGAAACTCGATCCGATCAAAGGCGGGGCCGCCATCGCGAAGTCGATCGTGAAGGTCTGTCTCGAAGAACGGGTCCGGTAGTCGTCCGTTTCTAATCTCGTTTCGTCCCGCGGACGGTAGTCGAACGACCGGTCCCTCGTCGCGAAGCCACGGCGGGGACACGTCCGGAGCGACTCCCGCGACCGCTCACGCGTCGACCGCCCCGAGGTCGCGATGCCACGCCGGTCACCGCTCCTCGAGTCGCGTCTCGAACTCGGCCCACGCCGGGTTGGCCTCGGGGTCGTCGGGGAGGTAGGTGCCCTCGCTCCCGCAGGCGGTCACGAGGGTGCAGACGGTCCGCTCGGGCGGCCAGACCGCCTCGACGCCGTCGTCGGTCGTCCGGACGGTCGCCACCTGACGGTAGGTGGCGGAACTCCCGTCCGGCTGGACCACCGTCACCGAGAGCGCCACCTCGTCGGTCCCGTTCGCGGGGACCGCCGCGGCGCCGTCGGGCGTCTCCAGTCGGGCCTCGCCGGGTTCGAGCGCCCAGTCGACGGCGACCGTCTCGCCGGGGTCGTCGATCCCGTAGGTGGCGTACCCCGCGTCGGTCTCCAGCCTGACGGTCGCACGCGAGACGCGGTCGGGGACGGCGACGGTCGTCTCGCCCGCGAGCGACGCGCCCTCGCGGACCGCCAGCGGTTCGAGCGTCGGGACGACGCGGTCGTGTGGGTTCGGCGTCCACTCGCCGCGGTAGGCGTAGCGATAGACCGTCCGGTCGGGGTAGGCGTCGAGCACGGCGAAATCACCCGCGGGGCCGCGGTCGAGCGCGTAGACGACCTCGCCGTCGAGGTCCGGGTCGTTGCGCAGGGGCTGGAACGGGTGGTTCTGCCACGGCCCGTACGGCGTCGGGAGGAAGACCAGCGCGTCGTCGAGGTCGGTCTCCTCGAAGGGCTCGTAGGCCGCCTCGAACCGCTCGGTGTGGGCGGCGTTGCGTTCGAGCGGGGCCGCCACGGCGGCCGCGTTGGCCCCGCCGAGGACGAGCGCGCTCGCGACGAGCGCGGCGATGGCGACCCGCCGCGCGGCACCGGGCGAGGTCCGGGCGGCGAGGCGGTCGGGGAGCGTCCGCCAGCCGGTCACGAGCGCGAGCGCGGCGAAGATCGACAGCGGCGCCAGCAGGTCGAAGTGGTAGAACGGGCCGAACTGCGCGACGAGGCCGTCGGTCGGGTCCGAGAGCGTCGCGAGGACGTTGTAGTTGCCCCAGAAGGGGACGTTCCCGACGGGGACGGAGACGAGCAGGCCGGCGAGGAGGACGGGCGCGGGGTTCCGGCCGTCGCGACCCCGGCGCCACCGGCGCGCGGCGACCGCGAGGCCACAGAGCGCCGCGAGGGTGCCGAGCGCGCCCGCGGCGACCCACCGGGTCGCGAGGTACCGGAGGGCGTAGCCGTTCGCCCGCAGGGCGAGTTCGGGGGTGTACTCGATCGAGTGGCCGAGGATCCGCCGGCGGCCGAAGCCGGGGCCGTCCAGCGGCGCGAACGCCTCGTACGGAAAGAGCAGCGGCGACCCGGTGAGTCGGGCGTTGTACGCGAGCGCGACGCCGACGAACGCGAGGCCGCCCGCGGCCGTGAGGGCGTTCCGCCGGACGGGGTCGGGCAGCGGGCGGACTCCCTCCCGGCGGAGCGAACGGCCGACCGTCCAGAGCGCGTGGCAGACGAAGGGCGCGGCGAAGAGGACGGCGGTGTACGGCCGCGCGAAGAACGCGAGGCCGACGACGACGCCCGCGGCGGCCGCGCTCGGGAGCGACCCCTCGCGGACGCCCCGGAGGTAGCAGACGGCGAACGCGAGGTTCAGGAGGGTCGTCGGCGCGTACGGGAGGAACACCGAGGAGGTGAGCAGCGTCATCGGCGAGGCGGCGAACAGCGCCGCGGCGACGACGCCGACCCGGCGGTCGAACGCCGTCGCGCCGAGGACGTAGACGAGCGCGGCGTTGCCCGCGGCGACGAGCGCGAGCGTCACCCGCGGCTCGCCGAACAGCGCCATCGAGACGGCGTACGTCGCGGCCGGGACGGGCGCGTACTTGGGGTAGAGTCGGCCGCCGTCCGCGACGAAGAACCACGGCCGGAACGCGCCCGCGAGGTCGCCCGCGTGGAGTTCGAGTTGGCCGTCGAGCAGCATCGCCGCCTGCAGCAGGTAGACGGCCTCGTCGTCGTTGTTCGAGTGGTAGGGGAACAGCTCCGTCGCGAGCAGGAAGACGGCGAGGCCCGCGAGGACGGCGACCGCGGCCGCGTACGCCCGGTCGCGGCCCGGAGGGTCGCGGGCGCGGCGAACCGATCGTCGAACCGACCGGCGGAGGCGGGCGAGCGGACGCGGGCGGGGGTCGGACGGGGCCACGGGGTGCCGATCAGGTGTCGATGCCGACCTCGCGCATGAGGTCGATCGTCGGTTCGAGGTCCGACAGTTGCGAGAGGTCGAGGTCCGGCACGTCGAGTTCGTCGATCGTGGGCAGGTCGCCGACGGGGTCGACCTCGGGGATCAGCGGGTACTCGAACGTCTCGACGGCGAAGTACTCCTGGGCCTCGGCCGACAGCAGGTGGCGGACGAAGTTCGCCGCCAGTTCGGGGTCGTCGGCGGCGTCGAGGACGGCCGCGCCGGCGACGTCGAAGACCGCGCCCGCGTCGCCGTTCGTGAACGCCGTGTCGATGGGCGCGTCGGGCGAGCCGTCGAGGACGCGCTGGACGTAGTAGTGGTTGGTGAAGCCGGCGTCGATCTCGCCGTTGGCGATCGCCTGACAGATCGCGAACTCGTCGGGGTAGTCGCGGATGCCGGCGTCGACGACGCCTTCGAGCCACTCGCGGGTGGCCTCGGGCCCTTCGAGCAGGCGCATCGCCGTGACGAAGCCCTGACAGGAGGGGTAGGAGGGCGCCCAGCCGAGGTCGGCGTCGAACTCGGGGAACGCCATGACGTCGTCGGGGACGTCGTCGGCGGAGAACGCGTCGGTGTTGTAGGGGACCGTCCGGGCGCGCCCGGAGGTGCCGATCCAGCGGTCGGTGCGGAACTCCTCGCGGACGAGGTCGAGGAGGTCGGCGGGGAGTTCGCGGGTGCGTCCCTCGTCGGCGAGCGTCCCGAGGCCGCCGGCGTCGACGGTGTAGAAGACGTCGGCGTTCGTCCCCTGACCCTCGTTGAGGATCTGGTTGACGAGGGTGCTCCCGTCGTCGTAGCGCGGGACGACGGTGAAGTCGTCGTAGAGGTCGTCGATGTAGCCGAGGAGTTCGTCGACGAGCAACTTCCCCCGCCCGGAGTAGACGGTCAGTTCGCCCTCGAGGTCCGGCATCTCCTCCATCGACGTGCCCCCCGGCGGGTCGCGCCCCTCGCGGCCGGAGCCGATCTGGCCGATCGACGAGTCGTCGTCCTCGCTGCCGATCAACCCGGTACAGCCAGCCAGCGAGACCGCTCCGAGCGCGGCCGAACCGGCGAGAAACCGCCGACGGCCCGCGCGTCCGGCGGAGTCGTTTCGTCGCGTCATAGTTTTTAGGCTCGCCTAAATCAACTTATAGGCGTCGGTTCGTGGCCGTCAGTCCGCCGTCGCGGGGACCGTCCGTTCGAGCGCGTCGAGGCAGGCCAGCCACTCGATCATGTACTCGCCGACGTAGTTGAGGAACGCGCCGTTGTTGTAGTCGGACCAGTCGCCGTCGCGGAGTTCGCGCGCCATCGCCTCGAAGACCGCGGCGTAGGAGTCGGCGCCGTCGGACGGCCCGGCCGTCCGACCGTCCCGTGGAACCGCCGGTTCCACGCCGTCGACTATCCGCCAGAGGTGTTCGTTGAGTTCGAGCCCCGGCACCTCGTTGTTGAGGTCGTCGAAGGTGCTTCGCGGGGCCTTGTTGTGTTCACACAGCGGGGCGCCGTTGTAGATGCGCTTGCCGAGGACGTCGCAGGCGCGCTTGAGGAAGACGCCGCTCCAGATGTCGTCGAACCGGCCGACGTCCCAGCGGTTGTCGTCCATCGGTAGCTGGTAGAAGGCGGGGATCACCTCGCGGCGGAACGCGAGGTTCATCGAGCAGACGGTGAGGTAGTTCCCGCGGGCGGCGACGAAGTCCTCGCCGAAGTCCTCGCGGGTCGTCCGGGTCCGGGCCTGTCCCTGCAGGTCGCCGTCCATGAGGATGCGCACGGCGTCGAGGTCGGGGACGTTCGTCCACAGCCCCTGCGAGGCGACGACCGCGCCCGATTCGACCTCGGCCGTCCCGGTTTCGACGGTCTCGCCCATCGCCGAGTAGGGGTAGCCCCGCGGGTAGAGGCCGTGTTCCGCTGCGTTCCGGTAGAGGACGTTGACCCAGTTTTCGTCCGAGGAGACCGCCTCGATCTCGCCCTCGAAGGCGAGGTTTTGCATGTGCGTGCCGAAGAAGTCCACGTCCTCGTGCGGGAGGGTGTCGTCGTCGAGGAAGAAGCCGTACTCGAACTCGGGGTTCGCCCACATGTACAGCAGGCCGAAACTCGTCTCGGCGTGACTCGCCGCCGGGACGACGTGGGCGAACTCCGCGACGCCGTGGTCCTCGTACCACTCCTCGCGGCGCGTACCGTCGAAGACCTCGCCGGAGACCCCCTCCTCGTCGAGCATCGCCGCCATTTCTTCGGTCTCACAGAAGTCCTCGGTGACGAGGACGACGTGCAGCCGCGAGACGTCGAACCCGTGCTCGCGGGCGTTTCGGACGTACGAGCGCACGCACTCGTACTCCCGGATCGTCGGGACGATCACGCAGATATCCTGGCTCATCTGGCTGCCCGACTATCTTTTAGGCGAGCCTAAAAATCTGCCGGTCCCCGTCTCGGCCTCGCGATCGGCCGCCGACGGGGAGATGCCGAGCGCGGCGACCGCGCCCGCGCCGCCGACGAGCGTCACCGCGTTCTTCAGCGCGTGGTCGACCACCGCGGCCGCCAGCGCCGTGCTCGCGCCGACGGGGGTGAGGCCGACGACCAGCGCGGTGAACGCCGCCTCGTAGAGGCCGACGCCGCCCTGCGAGAGCGGCAACACCTTCGCGAGGTTGCCGACGCTCACCGCGAGCGCGCCGACGGCGAGCAGGGGGCCGGCCGCGAGGCCGCTGTCGAGCGCCGCGAGCACCAGCACGGCGGTGAGGACGTCGAGCGCCCAGACGAGGAGGCTCCCCGCGCCGACGACGACCATCGCCCGCGGGTTCCGCGCGACGACGGCTACGGTCCGGGCGAACCGGAGGGCGGCCTCGACCGGGCCGCGAAGCCGCGGGAACCGCGAGCACCGCGCCCGGAGGCCCGCCCCGAGCGGGCGGTCCGACCGGGCGACGACGACGGTGGCGGCCCCCAGCGTCAGGGTCGTCGCGGTCACGCCCCCCGCGGCAGCCAGCGCCGTCCGCGCGCCGCCGGCCTCGCCGGCGAGGGCGAGCGGCCCCGCGTCGCCGGCGAGGGCGAGCCAGCACGTCGCCGCCCCCGCGAGCGTCGCGATCGCCGCGAGGTCGAAGCCCCGCTCGACGGCCAGCGAGGCGGCCCCCGCGGGGTACGGCACGTCCCGGCGGGCGTTCATCGCGTACGCGCGGACGCCGTCGCCCGCCCGCGCCGGGAGCGCGAGGTTCCCCGTCTGGCTGAGGAAGACGACCAGCGTGAGAAACCCCGTCCCGGTCGGGTGACCGATCGCCGCCAGCACGTCGCCGTACCGGCGGCCCCGCAGCGGCCACGAGACGGCGTAGACGCAGACGGCGGCGGCGAGGAGCGCGGGGTCGGCGCCCGAGACCTCGGCGGCGACCGCCCGGAGGTCGACCTCACGGAGCGCGACCAGCAGGCCGGCGAAGACGAGGACCGTCCCCGCGAGCGCCACCCGCCGGCGCGTCAGCGCGGCCCGGAGTCGGTTCGATCGGTCGCCCGCCTCGTCCATGCACGAGCGGTTCGAGCGCAGATATTTAAGCCCACCTAAAACGAGTGTGAACGGCCACGTCGGCGTCTCTCGTCGCGATTCCGGCAGCCGTCAGCGGAGTTCGGCGACCAGTTCGCGCGCGGCCCGGCGGACGGCCTCGTCGCTCGACAGGGCGGGTTCCCAGCCGAGCGCGGCGAGTTTCTCGATGGAGAGGCGCATCTTCGGCACGTCGCCGGTCCAGCCGCGGTCGCCGCCGGTGTACTCGTAGTCGGGGTCGAGGCCCATCTCGTCGGCGACGATGGCCGCGATTCGGTCGACCGAGGTCGTCGTCCGCGTCCCGAGGTTGTAGGTGTTCATCGCGTCGTCCGCGTGCGCGACGACGTGGCACATCGCGTCGACGCAGTCGGTGACGTGCAGGTAGGACTTCTCCTGACGGCCGTCGCCGAGGATCGTCAGCGTCTCGGGGTCGTCGCGGAGTTTCTCGACGAAGTCGGGGATCACGGCCCCGCGCAGGCCCGGCCCGACGACGTTCGCGAACCGAACGTTCCAGACGGTGAGGTCGTGGCTGTGTGCGCGCGCCGAGAGCAGTCCCTCGTCGGCGAGTTTGCTCGCGCCGTAGGCGCTGATCGGTTCGAGCGGCGCGTAGTCCTCGGGAGTGGGCCGGGGCGCCTCGCCGTAGACCGTCGACGAGGAGGTGTAGGCGACCTCGGTCACGCCCGCCTCGGCCATCGCCTCCAGTACCTCGCGGGTCATCCGGGTGTTGTCCTCGAACTGACCGTGCGGGCGGTCCGTGTCGACGACCTTCGACGCCGCGAGGTGCCAGACGCGGTCGACGCCGTCGAGGAGGCCGTCGAGCGCGCCGGGGTCGGTCAGGTCCGCCTCGACGAACCGGGCCCCCCCGGGCACCCGCTCGCGCGAGCCGTTCGAGCAGTCGTCGACGACCGTCACGTCGACCCCGTCGTCGAGCAACCGCTCGACGAGGTGCGAGCCGACGAACCCCGCGCCGCCGGTGACGAGCGCGCGGCGATCCGAGCCGTTCATGCCCGAACGGTTCACCGACTGGTGGTTAACGGTTCCGCTGCGCGACGCCGTGTGGCCTCGGCCGGTCGCCCCGGCGCAGACCCCGGACCCGGACATATAAACGACCGCGTTCGTCAACGGTTCACACCCGGCGGTGGGCCGTCGCGGGCCGCGTCGAACCGTCGGGAGCGGCGCGCACTGGTGCGGTTTCCGTCGCTGCGACGGGCGTCGGCGGCGGCGATCGGGCCCCGCGATAACGAAGCATTTATATAGAATCACAATCAATCTCTCGACCGATCATGAGTCAGCGAATGCAGCAGGGACAGCCGATGATCGTAATGAGCGAGGACTCCCAGCGCGTCAAGGACCGCGACGCGCAGGACTACAACATCAGCGCCGCGCGTGCGGTCGCTGAAGCCGTTCGCTCTACCCTCGGTCCGAAGGGGATGGACAAGATGCTCGTCGACTCGATGGGATCGGTGACGATCACCAACGACGGCGTCACCATCCTCAAGGAGATGGACATCGACAACCCGACGGCCGAGATGATCATCGAGGTCGCCGAGACCCAGGAGGACGAGGCCGGCGACGGGACGACGACGGCCGTCGCGGTCACCGGTGAACTCCTCAAGAACGCCGAGGACCTCCTCGAACAGGAGATCCACCCGACGGCGATCATCAAGGGCTTCCACATGGCCGCCGAGAGGGCCCGCGAGGAGATCGACGACATCGCCGAGGAGATCGACACCGACGACGAGGACCTCCTGCGCAAGACGGCCGAGACCTCGATGACCGGCAAGGGCGCCGAGGTCAACAAGGAACACCTCGCGAGCCTCATCGTCGACGCCGTCCGTCAGGTCACCGTCGAGAACGACGAGGGCGAGAACGTCGTCGACCTCGAGTTCCTCGAGGTCGAGACCCAGACCGGCCGCAGCGCCGGCGAGTCCGAACTGCTCGAGGGCGGCATCGTCGACAAGGACCCCGTCCACGACGACATGCCCGAGAGCGTCGAGGACGCCGACATCCTGCTGCTGAACGACCCGATCGAGGTCGAGGAGACCGACGTCGACACCGAAGTCTCCGTCACCGACCCCGACCAGCTCCAGAAGTTCCTCGACCGCGAGGAACAGCAGCTCCGCGAGAAGGTCGACCACATCGTCGACCTCGGCGCCGACGTCGTCTTCTGCCAGAAGGGCATCGACGACCTCGCCCAGCACTACCTCGCCAAGGAGGGCATCCTCGCGGTCCGCCGCGCGAAGAAGTCCGACCTCGAGTTCCTCTCGGAGGTCGTCGACGCCGCGGTCGTCTCGGACCTCGAAAGCGCCACCGAGGACGACCTCGGCTTCGGTGACGTCACCCGCGACGACGAGGACGAACTGTTCTACGTCACCGGCGAGGACGCCCACGGCGTCACACTCCTGCTGCGTGGCTCCACCGAGCACGTCGTCGACGAACTCGAACGCGGCGTCCAGGACGCGCTGGACGTCGTCGCCCAGACCGTCTCCGACGGCCGCGTCCTCGCGGGCGGCGGCGCGATCGAGGTCGAACTCGCCTCGCGGCTGCGCGACTACGCCGACTCCGTCTCCGGGCGCGAACAGCTCGCCGTCGAGGCGTTCGCCGACTCGCTCGAACTCGTCCCGCGCGTGCTCGCCGAGAACGCCGGCCTCGACAGCATCGACACGCTCGTCGACCTGCGTGCGGCCCACGACGACGGCGAGATCCGCGCCGGCCTGAACGTCTACACCGGCGACGTCGAGGACACCTTCGAGACCGGCGTCGTCGAACCCGCCCACGCCAAGGAGCAGGCCGTCAGCAGCGCCTCCGAGGCCGCCAACCTCGTCCTCAAGATCGACGACATCATCGCCGCCGGCGACCTGAGCACCGACGGCGACGACGACGAGGAGATGGACATGGGCGGTGCCGGCGGCATGGGCGGCATGGGCGGCATGGGCGGTATGGGCGGCGCGATGTGAGCGTCGGCCAGTAGCCCACGCCAGCCAACCGACACCCGAACCGCTTTCGAACCGACTCGCGACCGTACCCGACGTCGGCCCGATTCCTCCCCGCTCGCTCCGGTACGCAGCGGCGACCCCGCGATTCGAACCGTCGTGTGCCGGGCCGACGCGCGATTCCGGCCCGACGGCGGAGGCCCTTACTCCTCGCCCCACCAGCCGCCGGAACACGGCGACCGGGCCGCCTCGTCGACGTTGCGTTCGATGTCGACGTCGTCCCGCGAGACGACGAGCAGGGCGTCGGCGAACGCCGGGTCGACGGAGAGGCCGACCCGGGTGTAGAGTTTCTCGCCGTCCTCGACGTCGACGGTGACGTCGTACTCGCCGAAGGCCTCGGCGAACGCGACCGTCGGGAGGTCGTCGCCCTCGGCGGCGGGGTCGACGGTCAGTTCCTCGTCGGTGACCGTCTCGCCGTCGCGCTCGACGGTCACGCGCACGGAGAGGGGGTCGGCCTCCGCGTTCGAGAGGCGGAGTTCGGCCGGCGAGGGGCGACTCGGCGAGACGGCCTCGAACGAGAGGGTCGTCGCGTCGCCGTCGTCGTCGATCCGGTGAACGTAGTAGTCCTCGCCTTTCCAGAGGACGACGCCGTCGGCGACGGCCCGCTCGTAGTACAGTTTGCCCCGGGTGTCGTAGGCCCCGTCTTCGAGGGCGGCGTCGACCTCGGCCGCGGCGTCGTCGGGCAGGCGGTCGTACGGGACGTACGCGGCCTCGCAGGTCACGTAGTAGTTCTCCTCGAGCGAGCGCTTGCTCACCGACCAGAAGCCGGCCCCGCCGAGGCCGGCGCCGGTCGCGGCGAGGAGCGTCCGTCGTCGCATGGTGGCTCTCTCGGGGCGGGCGATAAATGCCTTCGGGGCCGCCTGCGGACCGTCCGCGCGAGTCGCGCGTCGCAGGCCGACGAGTTACGGGATCCTGCCGTGGCGGTATGACCGCTCGAACGACGGTCGGCCGGTCGCTGCTCTCCTCGGGAATCGTCACGCTCGTCCTCGAGGCGCTGCCCGGCGACTCGCTCTGGTGGGGGCGCTTGCTGCTCGCGCTCGGTCTGACCGTCCTCTACGCGCGGTGCCCCGCCCCGTCGCCGCGGCCCGACCACCCGCCATTTTCGGGATTTGGCGTTCGTACAGTTCAGACGGCTATAGAGTACATAGTTGAACCAGCAGAGGTTTGTGAGACGAGAGTCGACGGTCGATAGGGGATGAAGGATGACGAACGCGGATGGAGTCGTCGCGAGCGAGACGGGAGGTCGACGACGAACCTCGGGGAAGGACGGACGCCGTTGATACGGAGCGTGCGGGACGAGACCCTGTACTACAAACACGAGGGGCTCAACCCCTCCGGCAGTTTCAAGGACCGGGGCACCGCGCTCACGGTGTCGAAGGCGCTCGACGAGGGGGTCGAACGGCTCCACGTCTGCTCGTCCGGCAACGCGGCTCTCTCGCTTGCGGTCTACACGCGGCGGGCGGGGCTGGAGTGTGTCTGTCACGTGCCGGAGCGGACCTCCGAGAGCAAGAAGCAACTGATGGAGGCGCTGGGGGCGACGCTCGTGGAGTACGACGGCGTCTACGAGGACGTCTTCCACGAACTCCGGGGGAAGGACCTGGACGGGTGGAACGTCACCCCCGGCGTCTCGAACACCTCCCTCGAAGCCTACGAGGACATCGCGGTCGAGATACTGGAGCGGGTCGTTCCCGATCAGGTCGTCGTGCCGTGTGGCAACGGGACGAATCTGGCGGGGATCTGGCGGGGGTTCGAGAAGCGCGGCGAATCGCCGGCGATGATCGGCGTCCAGATGGAAGGGGCCGCCCCGATACGGAAGGCCCTCCGGGAGGGCACCTCCCACGCCGTCGTCGAGGACCCCGGGGAGAGTCTGGCGGAGGGGATCATCGCCTCCGAGTCGTTCAACTGCGCGGAGGCGACGGAGGCGATAACGGCGTCCGACGGACGGCTGGAGGTCGTCACCGAGGCCGAACTCGAAGCCGGACTGCGAGAACTGACCCGGGAGGGCATCCTCGCGGAACCGACCTCCGCCGTCGTCACGCCGGTGGCAGACAGGTACGACGGCGTGACCGTCGCGGTCGTCACCGGTTCCGGGCTCAAAAACTACGCCGAACTCAGGGACCTGTGCTGACGGGGTGGTGCCGCTGGCTCACTCCTCGTCGATGTCGAGTTCGAACTGCTCGTTCTCGGTGACGGCGTTGAGGACGACGCTGGTGTTCGACTCCTTGATGTCCGGGTCGGTCAGCAACGCCTTGATCTGGTCGTTCATCCCGTCGGTGTCGGTGAACTTGCCGACGGCGATCACGTCGTAGTCGCCGGTGACCTCGTAGACGGAGATCATCTGGCGGTGCTCCCTGAGCGTCTCGGTGATGTCGGGGAGGGCGTTGCCCTCGACTTTCAGTTGGATGACCGCCGTGACGTCGTAGCCGAGCGCGTCGTAGTCGACCTGCGGGGTGTAGCCCTCGATCACGCCCTCCGCTTCGAGGTCGGAGAGGTGGTTCGAGACCGTGGTCACCGAGACGTCGAGTTCCTCCGCGAGACTGCGCAGACTGGCGCGTCCGTCGCCGAGGAGTGCATTCACCAACTTTGCGTCGAGATTTTCGTACGTCATCAACCGTACCCACTCACCCCACCCATTAGAAGTTTACGAATATCCAGTTTCGCGACGTAGAGAGAAGATTTGCTCGGAACAGCAGGACTTTAGTAGTAGACGTAGTTGGATACGCCGACGAGAAGATGACAAGCGGAAATCTTACGACCGCGGAACAGGCGGTTCTGGACGAGATCGAGGAGAAGGACGTCGACTTCCTCCGGCTCCAGTTTACCGACATTCTGGGGACCGTAAAAAACGTCTCGGTCCCGGCACGTCAGGCGGAGAAGGCGTTCACCGAGGGGATCTACTTCGACGGCTCCTCGATCGAGGGGTTCGTCCGCATCCAGGAGTCGGACATGCGGCTCAAACCCGACCCGGAGACGTTCGCGGTCCTCCCGTGGCGGACCAACGACGAGAGCGCCGCCGCGCGGATGATCTGCGACGTGATCGACACCTCGACGGGCGAACCGTTCGAGGGCGACCCGCGGTACGTCCTCAAGCGGGCGCTCGACCGCGCCAAGGAGATGGGCTACACCGTCAACGCCGCCCCCGAACCCGAGTTCTTCCTCTTCGAGGAGGACGAGGAGGGGCGCGCGACCACGACGACCAACGACGCCGGCGGCTACTTCGACCTCGCGCCGAAGGACCTCGCCTCCGACGTCCGCCGGGACATCATCTACGGGCTCGAAGACATGGGCTTCGAGGTCGAGGCCAGCCACCACGAGGTCGCCGAAGGGCAACACGAGATCAACTTCACCTACGACGACGCGCTGTCGACGGCGGACAACGTCGCCACCTTCCGGACGGTCGTCCGCGCCATCGCCGCCGAGCACGGCCTCCACGCGACGTTCATGCCCAAACCGATCGCGCGCATCAACGGCTCGGGGATGCACACCCACGTCTCGCTGTTCACCGAGGACGGGGAGAACGCCTTCCACGACGGCGACGACGAGTTCGACCTCAGCGAGGAGGCCCACGCCTTCCTCGCCGGCGTCCTCGAACACGCCCCGGCGATCACCGCGGTCGCGAACCCCACCGTCAACA
This sequence comes from Salinilacihabitans rarus, assembly GCF_024296665.1. Lineage (NCBI taxonomy): Archaea > Methanobacteriati > Methanobacteriota > Halobacteria > Halobacteriales > Natrialbaceae > Salinilacihabitans > Salinilacihabitans rarus. The sequence goes on from NZ_CP100762.1 coordinate 2,081,255, forward strand.
GCTACAAGCGCCTCGTGCCGGGCTACGAGGCACCCGTCTACGTGGCGTGGTCCGACCGCAACCGCTCGGCGCTGATCCGCAAGCCCGCCGCGCGCGTCCCGGCGGCCTCGCGCATCGAACTGCGCTCGCCCGACCCCTCCTGTAACCCCTACCTCGCGCTCGCGGCGATCATTCAGGCCGGCCTCGACGGCATCGAGCGCGGCCTCGACGCGCCCGACCCGGTCCGCGAGAACATCTACGAGTTCGACGAGGCCAAACGCGAGGAGTACGGCATCGATACCCTGCCGGCCAACCTCGGCGACGCCGTCGACGCGCTCGACGAGGACGAACTCGTCCAGCAGGCCCTCGGCGAGCACGTCTACGAGAAGTTCGTCCAGGCGAAACGCCACGAGTTCTCCGAGTACATCGTCGAAGTCTCCGAGTGGGAACTCGACCGCTACCTCGAGACGTTCTAGGCTCGCGGTCGACCTCTCCTTTCTGCCGATAGCTCCCGTCGCGAAACCGAGGCAGACGCCACAGCACGCGATGGCCGGGACGACGGCGAGCGAGCGAGTTCTCGACACCGCTTCACCGCCGCCGCGGGCGCGCGAACGCGCCGTTGCCCGCCCCGCGTCGACCGCTCAGGACCGGCGCTCGCCGATGGCGTCGCGCAGGCGACCCGGAACGTCGAGCAGCGAGAGGCCGGCGCCGAACAGCACCATCAGCACGTAGAGGCCGAGCGTCGAGGTCCAGACGACGAACATCGCGAGGATGGCCCAGGGACCGTCGAGGAAGTAGAACGCCCCGATCGTCATCGCGGTGCCGTAGAGCAACACGAGGTACGGCCCCCAGTCGCGGGCGTGTCCGCGGCGGATCCGACGGCGGACGTACCGCCTGATGTCGGCTTCGAGGGAGTCGCGCTCGACGGTTCGGCGCTCGACGCTCTCCTCGAACGTCTCGACCCGGTCGCGGAGGCGCTCTACCTCCTCGCGGAGGGCCTCGGGGTCGGCCGACCGGTCCCGGGTGCGGGCGCTGGCGCTCGCGCGCGTCCCCGTCTCCGCTCCAGTCCGCTCGCGGTCGTCGGCCGACCCCTCGTCGGCCCCCGTGGCGTCGTCGGTCATCGCTCCTGTCGGGATCTGTCGAGTGCCGGGACTTTGTAGCTGCCGGTCCACGTCAACCCCGGCGAGCACCGCGTTCAGCACCGCGCCGAAGACGAGGATCACCGCACCGACGTAGAGCCACGCGAGCACGAGAAACACCGCTCCGAGCGCGCCGTAGACGGTGAACTCGCCGGCGATCCGGGTGTAGAGCGCGAACGCGCGACTCAGCGCGAGCCAGCCGACCGCCGCGAGGACCGTCCCCGGCAGCGCCCGGCGGACGTCGACGCCGGCGTCCGGGAAGACGACGTACAGCGGGAGGAACGCGGCCACGAGCCCCAGCAGTACGAGGGCGTAGCCGACCGGCAGGAGCCCGCCGACCGGCACGAGGTCGACGATCATCTCGAGGACGGCGACGAGCGCGAGTCCGGCCGTGATCGCCAGAAAGACGATCGTCGAGTCCCAGAACGTGTCGACGAGCGACTTCGAGGCCGCGGTGCCGTACACCTCCGAGAACGCCCGGTCGAGCCCCCGGAGGACGCGACTCGACCCCCAGAGCAGGCCGAGGGCGCCGACGACGGTCGCCCCCGTCCGGCCGGACTCGTCGAGGACGGTTTCGGTGAGCAGTTCCTGTGCCTGCGGCGTGAGGACGTCGCTGGCGGCGGTGGTGAGCCGGTCCGCGAGCGCCTCGCCGCCGATCGAGGCCGCGAGCGCCACCGCCAGCAGCGACAGGGGTACGAGCGAGACGAACGCGTAGTAGGCGACGCCGGCCGCCAGCAGCGTCAGCTGTTCGGTGCGGGCGAGCCTGATCGCGTCGAGCGCGAGGTCGCGCCACCGTCCGGTCCAGTTCCTGTGGGCGAGCACGCGTGAACGTACGGCGCGGCGGCCCAAATAGTCGGACGACGAGTCGAACGCTCACTCGAGGCCGTCGGCCGTCGCCGCGCGGATCTCGCCGACGCTCGCGTCCGTCTTGAACGTCGTCCCGCCGTAGTGGGCCCGCGAGGCCGCAAAGCCGGCCGCCCGGAGATCCGCGAGGAAGTCGTCCATCGCGTTGGCGGGCAGCCCCCAGTTCTTGCAGAGTTTGTGCTGGTCGTAGTGGGTCGGCTCGTCGAGTTCGGTCGCCAGCGTCTCACAGAGGTCGCGGGCCTTCTCGGCGGTGCCGAACTCGTCGGGGACCCGCTCGCGCACCGCCCCGACGAACTCGCGGTCGCGGATCGGGCCGAGCCAGACGGGGCCCGCAGTCAACAGCCGCTCGCCCCCGCAGTGCGGGCAGGTTTCGAGCGGATCGGCGACCAACCCGGGATCGGCCTCGCGGTAGAAGCAGTCCTCGCAGCCGTAGAGGTGGCCGAGTTCGTCGACGGCGGCGTCGGCCGCGGTCGGCCGGCGGTCCAGTTCGAGGTAGGTCCGGACGTAGTGGCTCGTCGCGTGGGTGAGCAGGGGCGTCACGCCGACGTCGAAGCGGGCGGCGCTGCGCGCGAGCGCCGACAGCAGGATCCGGACGCCCATCTCGGGGTGGTAGTCGGTGTTCCGGGGGACGGCGGAGTACGACCGGATGCCGCTGCGGAAGTGCGCGCCACAGAGCGGCGCGGTGTCGGTGGCCGTGACACAGACGAGATCGCGGGCGCGGGCGAAGGCGGCGTCGGCGAACGGCATCGGCGTCCCGTACGGGTCGAGGTCGACGACGTCGAAGGCGCGTTCGTGCAGGAGGGCGTTGACGTTGCGGCGTTCGACGGTCGCCTCGCGGTCGTTGCGTTCGAGGTTCTCGCGGGCCAGTTCGACGGCTGCCTCGTCGACGTCACAGCAGGTCACGTCCCAGCCGTCGGCGGCGGCCCGGACGCCGCGGACGCCGCTTGCGGTCATCGCGTCGAGGTACGTCTCCGCGCGCGGTTCGCGCTCGCGGAACGCCCGCAGCGTCGCGACCGTCAGGTCGCGGTTCAGTTCCTGACGCGGGTTGTAGAACACCGACGCCTCGACCCCCTCGGTCTGTTCGGCGGGCACCTCGAGTTCGATCCCGCCCTCGGTGACGCGCATACCACGACTCGGGGGCCGAGGCCGAAAAAACGCCGCGTTCCGCGCGCCGGGTCCGACAACCGAACCAACTTTACAGTTCGGCGCCGAGTTCCGCCCGTGCCGGAGACGAACCCCGTCGAGCGCTGGGAAGCCCGCCTCGAGGAGACCGGCGAACTGACGCCGGAGATCGTCGAGCGGATCTCGCGGCTACACGGCGACCGCGGGGTGCGCGCGATCGAGGCCGTCGCCGAGGGCCGGGTCAAGGCCTACCGCGATTTCACCGTCGTCGTCGGCTACGGGGACGAGTACATCGTCGAGGACCGGGGCTGTACCTGCAAGGACAGCGAGTACAACCTCGACCCCGACGACCCGACCGACCTCTGCTGGCACGCCATCGCGGTCGCCGTCGCCCGCCGCGTCGGCCACGTCGACTACCACGACATGTGGTACTCCGACGTCCGGGAGTTCCTCTAGCTATCGCTCCGCGCAGATGTCGACGAAGTTCCGCAGGATCTGCAACCCCGTCTCCCCGCTCTTCTCCGGGTGGAACTGCGTCCCGAAGACGGTCCCGTCCTCGTCGGCGACGATCGAGGGGAACTCGCGGCCGTACTCGGTGGTCGCGACGGTCGCCGCGTCGTCGTCGGGGACGGCGTAGTAGGAGTGGACGAAGTAGGCGTACTGTCCATCTACGCCCTCGACCAGCGGGTGTTCGCGTTCGACCGACAGTTCGTTCCAGCCCATGTGGGGCACCTTCTGCCCCTCGGCGAACCGGGCGTTGGTCCCCGGGATCAGGTCCAGCCCCTGGACGGCCGACTCGCCCTCGTTGTCGCCCTCCTCGCTGGTCGTGAGCAGCATCTGCATCCCGAGGCAGATGCCGAACAGCGGCTGGCCGCGCTCGGCGACCGCGAGGAGGTCCTCGCGGAGCGGGTCGGCGTTCTCGACGCCCTCGCGGAACGCGCCCACGCCGGGGAGGACGACGCCGTCTGCCGCGGCGAACGCCTCGGGGTCGTCGGTGATCGTCACGTCGGCGCCCGCCCGTTCGAGGCCGCGGGTGACGCTGCGGAGGTTCCCGAGGCCGTAGTCGACGACGACCACGGAGGCGAGGGTCTCCTCGGGTGGCGAGGTGATCGTTCGATCCATGCGGTACCGTCGGGACGGCGGGGGCAAGTGACTTTCCGTCGGGGCCGTCCCTGCCGAGTCGGCGTGCGAGCGAGGACGCCTGCGCCGTTCACGCCGTTCGATACGTACCTCTACGTAGAACGATTAGGAAGATTTATCCGTACTTTCAAGGATTTGAAAACGATTCGTCATGGTGAATCGACGACGGTTTATGCGATCGACGGGCGCCGTGGGAACGATCGGACTCGCCGGACTCGCCGGCTGTCTCGGCGACGAGGACGAGGACGGCGACGACGGCGCCGACGGATCGGGTACCGACGGCGACGACGGCGAGAACGGGGGCGACGAGGACGGGGAGCAGAGTACGGACGGGGAACCGCTCCCCGACGAACTGGACTTCCTCATGTCGCCCACCGAGCCCCAGGACGAGATGGAGGCCCAGTACGGGCCGATGGCCGACTACCTCTCGGAGGAACTGGGCTCGGAGATCAACCTCCAGTACGCCCAGGGGTACAGCGCGGTCATCTCGGCGCTCGGCAGCGGCTCCGGCCACATCGGCGAGATGGGGCCGTTCGCCGCGGCCCTCGGCGTCCGCTCCGACGAGGTCGACATCATCCTCCAGCGCTACGCGTACGGAAGCTGGGAGTACGCGAGCGTCATCGTCACCCGCGAGGACACCGACGTCGAGAGCCTCGAAGACCTCGAGGGCAAGACCATCGCCTTCGCCGACCGGCTGAGTTCCAGCGGTTCGCTGTACCCGCTGTACATGCTCAAACAGGCGGGCCTCGACATCGGCGGCCTCCCGGAGGACGACAGTGGCGCCGACTTCGAGGCGACGTTCTCGAGCCACACCGCCGCGATCGAGTCCCTGCAGGCCGGACAGGCCGACGCGGCCGGCGTCGGCATGTTCATCGCCGTCGAGGACGGCGACGAGGAGCGCGAGGAGTACCTCGACGGCATCGAACTCGTCCAGAAGGAAGACGGCATCCCGCGTGCGCCGATCGCCGTCAGCCCGGAACTCGGCCAGGACGCCCGCGACGACATCCAGCAGGCGTTCCTCGACGCCCCCGACGAGGCGTACGAGGGCGACGGCGACGAGAACCAGCTGTGGTTCAGCGACGTCCGCGAGGCCGACGCGGAGGCCTACGAGCCGGTCGTCGAGGTCGCACGTGACCTCGGCATCTCCGCGGACCTGCTCGACGAGGACCTGTAGGCGGTCCGTTCACCAGATTTGTAACCCTCGATATGAACCGATAGACAATGCCGAAAGTATCACTGACGAACGTTACAAAAGTGTACGGCGAGGACACGGTCGCCCTCGACGGGATCTCCTTCGACGTCCCCGCGGGCGAGTTCGTCGTCGTCCTCGGGCCGTCCGGGGCCGGGAAGTCGACCCTGTTGCGGATCCTCAACGGGCTGACGGCGCCCACGGAGGGGAGCGTCTACATCGGGGACGAGCAGGTGACGGGGGCCCGGGAGGACGTCGGGATGGTGTTCCAGATGCACTACCTCATCGAGAGCCTGAGCGCCTACCGGAACGCGCTCACCGGCGCGCTCTCGCGGACCGACCTCCTCCGGAGCCTGCTGACGATGTACGACCGCGAGGACAAGCGGGCGGCCCTGGAGGCGCTCGAGACCGTCGGCCTGCTGGAGGCCGCGCCCCAGCGCGCCGGGTCGATGAGCGGCGGGCAGAAACAGCGCGTCGGCATCGCCCGCGCGCTCGTCCAGGACCCGAACCTCCTGCTCGCCGACGAACCCGTCGCCAGCCTCGACCCGAAAGCCGCGAAGGACGTGATGGGGTACATGAAACAGGCCGCACGCGAGCGCGAGTTGACGACCATCGCCAGCCTCCACCAGGTCAACATCGCCCGGGAGTTCGGCGACCGGTTCCTCGGCGTCCGCGACGGCGAACTGATCTTCGACGGCACCGCCGACGAGTTGACGATGTCGGTCGTCGACGAGATTTACTACGGCGACGGCGAGCGCCGCGGGGACGGGATCGGCGAGCCGTCGTCGCAGCGCTCCGCCGCGAACGGGGTGAGCGACGCGTGAGCACCGACGCCGGACGGGGCGTCGAGGAGATGCTCGCGTTCCTCGAACGCCGGCTACTGATCCGCCGGGTGCTGACGGTCGCCGGCCTCGCGGCGCTGCTGGTCGCGACCTACTTCGGCGGGCAGTTCATCGGCGTCGACCTCGGGGAGTTGCTCGAACAGCGCGAGGTCTTCTTCGAGTACCTGCAGGCGTACTTCAACCCCGACTTCGTCGACTTCACGACCTACTCGAGCGACCGCGGCCACGACGGCTGGAACGGCTTCTTCCAGAGCCTCGCGAACCCCGTCTCGATCTACGAGAGCCTCCTCGAACAGGACGGGATCGTCGGGCTCAGCGTCACGACGATCGTGATCGGCTTCACCGGGACCGTCATCGGCTTCCCGTTCGCGCTCCTGTTCGGCGTGCTCGGCTCCGAGCGCGTCGTCCCCTTCCCGTTTAACTTCCTCTTCCGCGGGACGATGAGCACCATCCGGGCCATCCCCGCGCTGGTGTGGATCCTCATCTACGTGCCGCTCACGAGCGTCTCGCCGGTCGGGGCGATGCTCGCCATCGCGACCGACACCGTCGGCAACCTCGGGCGGCTGTTCACCGACGAACTCGAAGAGATCGACGACGGCCCGATCGAGGCGATCGGTTCGACCGGCGCCTCGCGACCACAGATCGTCGGTTTCGGGATGCTCAGTCAGGTGTCGACCTCCTTCATCGCGTGGACGCTGTACATCCTCGAGATCAACGTCCGGATCGCGATCAGCCTCGGCGTCTACGGCGCCGGCGGCATCGGCGAGTACATCGAACTCCGGACGCAGTTCCGCGAGTTCGAGAAGGTCGCCGCGGGCATCTTCATGGTCATCCTCATCGTCCTCACGGTGGAACTCGTCTCCTCGCGCATCCGCGCCCGGCTCCGTCCCGGCGAACACGAGAGCAAGGGGCTGCTCGAGAGCATCCGCGGGCTCGGCGACGCCGGTAGCTGGCTCGGGATCGGCGGGCGCCGCGACTAGAACTCGCCGAGGCGCGTCTGCCCGCTCTCCGCGCCCGAGACGCCCGCCAGTTCGGCGGCCGTCGTCAGCGTCCGCTCGAACGTCCCCGTCTGACTGCGATCGTACAGCGTCGCCGCCGGGTGCAGACAGATCAGCACCCGCCGGGGCGTCCCGTCGATCCGCACCTCCTCGACCGTCCCCGCCTCCTTCGTCACGGCGACCGACCGCCCGAGCAGGTGCTCGGAGGGGACCTTCCCGAGCGCGACGATCACGTCGGGGTCGAGCAGTTCGATCTCCCGTTCGAGGTAGCCCCGGCAGTTCGCGAGTTCCTCCGTCGTCGGGTCGCGGTTCTCCGGGGGGCGACACCGCACGCAGTTGGCGATCCGGACCGTCTCGCGGTCCAGACCGACGGTCCGCAGCGTCTCGTCGAGCACCGACCCGCTGCGACCGACGAACGGTTCGCCCTGCGCGTCCTCCTCGGCGCCGGGTCCCTCGCCGACGAAGAGCACGTCGGCGTCCTCGGGGCCGGTCCCGTCGACGATCCGGCTCCGGGACTCGACGAGCGCCGGGCAGCGCTCGCAGGCGGTCACCTCGAGGCCCTCTCTCTCCTCGTCCATGGTCGTCGCTGGGGCGGACGGCTACTACGTCTTTTGGGTCGCCGCCGGCCGCTCAGTCGTCCCGGTAGGCGTCGGCGGCGCGCGCGGCCACCCGGGCGACGCGAACCGGCTCCGGGCGCCCGCCCTCGGGCGTGAACGCCCGCAGGACCTCGTCGGCTTCCGCGGGGTCGACGCCGACGGCCCGGACGTAGACCGTCTCGTCGTTCAGCCGTAGCTCCCGGCGCGGCGGCAGCGAGCGGTACGTCGCGAGGCGGCGTGCGAGCGCGTCGCCGTCGAACGCCTCGCGCAGGCCCGTTTCGAGGCCGTCGCTCTCCTCGAAGGTGACGGCGACGACGGGCCGGTCGGCCGCCTCGGCGATCGCTTCGAGGTCGAGCAGGTTGTACCACGCGGGCGCGACGGCGCCGAGCAGGAGCCAGCGGGCGTCGGGGCGTGCGAGGTCGTCGACCAGCGAGACGACGGCGTCGGTGGCGTCGGTCCCGCCGACGGCACAAGACGAGAAGACGAGGCCGTCGACGACGCGGTCGGCGCGGACGACGGCGCCGGCGAGGGTGCTCCGGCTCCGGTCGCCGCGGTACGACTCGGCGACCCCCAGTGCCCGAACCCCGGGTTTCATCGCTCGACCGGCGCGCTCACTCCTCGTCTTTGATCTCCTTCAGGCGGTCGAGGAGTTCGTCGTTCGAGGCGCCGTTCTCGAACTCGATGGTACCCCGGTGTTCGGTTTCGGACGATTGCACGGCGTCTTCCTCGTCGAAGTCGGCCTCGACGTCGCGCTGTTCGGACTCGTCGTAACTCCCGAATCCCATGTGTGCGTATAGTAACTTGTGACGGATAAATTCACCGCGTATCACGTCGCCAACAGCTCTCGCGAGACAGCGTTTTTGCCGCCGGCGGTCGAGGCTCCCCGCATGGAGGTTCACCACGTCACCGAGGACGCGGAGACGTTCACCTGCAACGCCTACCTCGCGCGCGCCGACGGCAACGCGACGCTCGTCGACGCGGGCGCCTACGAGGGCGTCGTCGACGCGATCCGGCGGCGCGTCGACGACCTCGACGCGGTCGTCCTCACCCACCAGCACGGCGATCACGTCGCCGAACTCGACGCCGTCTGCGAGGCGTTCGACCCCGAGGTGTACGCCTACGCCGACCACCCGCGGCGGACGCGCGCCCTCGGGGACGGCGACGCCGTCGCGATCGGCGACGAAGCGTTCGAGGTCGTCCACACGCCGGGCCACGCCGACGACCACGTCTCGCTCGTCTCCGAGACGACGCTGTTCTCCGGCGACGTGGTCGTCCACGACGACGGCGCCTTCGACTACGGCAGTTTCGGGCGCACCGACATGCCCGGCCAGTCCCGCGAGGCCCTCATTCAGAGCATCGAGACCCTCCTCGACCGGATGCCCGACGCCGTCGAGCACATGTACGCGGGTCACGGTGGCGTCTTCCACGGGGACGTCCGCGACGTCGTCGAGACCGCGTTAGAGCGGGCGGAGAAACGGGAGCCGAAGTATCCGGAGGAATAACGGAGCCGACGCTGTCCGTTCTCGTCCGAGACGCGAGAGGAGACTCCGATCAGGCCGCGCGGGCTTCCTTCGCCTTCGGGCGGAGCTTCGAGTAGCCGCACTTGCGGCACTTGTCGGCTCGCGCCGGGTTGCGCGCGTTGCACTTCATGCAGATCATCTTCTCGAGGGTCCGCTTCTCGGCGGCGTCGAAACTGGCCATGTCGTCCGGTTGGCCGCTGACGCATATAATCGCTGTGATCCACGCGTTACTCGTCGGCGAGGTAGTCCGCCTGGACGGCGACGACCTCGCTCGAATCCGCGCAGTCGGCGTACCGCCGCAGGGGCTCCTCGTTGAGCGTCAGGAAGGTCTCGCCCCAGCGGAACGGTTCGAGCAGGTCCTCGGCCCCGGCCCGGTCGCCGAAGATCCGGAGCGCGGCGGCCAGCGCTTCGGCGGTCGTCAGCCGGAAGGGCCGGCCGTAGTTGACGGGGTTGGCCGCGACGAGAAAGGGCAGCGCGCGGTGGACGCCGTTCATCCGGAACGACGCCGCCTCGGCGGACTCCCACGAGCAGTCGAGCGCGACGAGCGTTTCGAGCCCCGCCTCGGCGTCGGCGGGCGAGAGCGCCCGCTCGGCGTGGGGGTTGAGCACGACGCCGTAGGGCACCCCCCGCATCGACCGGTGGAGCGTCGCCCGGTCGAAGCGTTCGAGGCGCCGGGCGGTGCACTTGTCGGGGTCGTCGTCGCCCTCGTAGTAGACGTGGACCTCCACGCCCGGCGGTAGGGGCGAGCGGGGCAAAAGCGGACCGACTCGTCGCTACCCCTCGTGGATCGTCTCGCCGCGGTTCAGCCGCGCCGCGATGGTGAACGTCTGCTCGGCCTCGCGTCTGGTGGGGGTGTGTGCGGCCACGTACCGGGCGGTCGCGATCATCGGGATCCGACGGGTGCGCTCGTCGACCGCGTCGTCGGCGCGCGCCGTCTCACGGCCGTCGTCCGTTCGACCGTTCGCGGCGCGTGGCGCCGCGCGGTCGTACTGCCGGAACGCCGCCTCGACGTTCTGGAGGGTGTGGAAGCCGGCGTCCTCGCGCAGCAGGCCGTGCCCGAGCGTCCGCTTCAGGGCCGCGGGGTCGCCCCCGCAGTCGAAGAACTCGGCGACGAGGCGCCCCGCCTCGTTCACCGCGCCCTCGCGGTCGAAGGTCCCGAGCAGGTCCTCGCGGATCCGGTCGGGGTCGCGGCCCGACGCCTCGTCGCCGGGGTCGGGGATCGGCGTCGGCGGCGTGTTGAGAAAGCGGTCGAGGTAGACGTTCATCGCCGCGTCGAAGACCCCGCGGTAGAGTTCGACCGCGTCGGTCCGACGGGTCGCCCCGTGGACCGCGTTCGCGTAGGTGAACGTGTGGTGGACGGTGTTCCAGTCGTCGAACTCGTTTGCGACGCCGAACTGCGCGACCCGGGTCGCGGCGGCGCGGGCGACCGCGGCCGCGAGCGCCTCGGTCCTCGCCCCCTCGCGGATCGCCCCGGTCAGGGCGTCGACGATCGCCTCGGGGTCGTCCGAGAGCAGCGTCTCCCGGAACCCGGCGGGTGGCTCCCACGTCTGCCCCTCGCCCTCGCGGGCGAGGGCTTCGAGTCCGGAGGTCTCGGTGACGTCGCCGCCGTAGACGTCCGCGAGCAGCGCCACGAGGTCGACCGGCTGGCGCCACGCGGAGCGCTCGTCGCTGCGGGCGGCGGTCGCCAGCGGTTCGACGAGGGCCGCGAGCGCGTCGCCCGCGAACGCCCAGCCGACGTGGTCGAGGGTCTCGAACGCCGTGTTCGCGAAGTCGAGGACGTGGCCCGTCGAGAGGTAGGGGTGGTCGGTCGCGGCGGCGAAGACGATCTCCGCCACCTCGGCCTCCGAGTGGCCGGCGGCGACCGCGGTGCGGAGACAGCGCTCGGCGCCGTCGGCGTCCCGGACCTCGATGCAGTCGCGGAACCACGACTTGAGGCGGTCGAACGCGACCGCCTCGGTCGAGAACGACGGCTGGTCGAAGTGTGGCGACTCGTCGGCGCAGTCGCTCGCGACGTGGCGGGCGCCGGTGTAGAGCGCGCGCTTTCGGTCCTCCGCGGCGAGGTCGTCGAACAGGTTCGCCGCACAGCCGAGGATCGTCAGCCCGCGGCCCCAGCCCGACTCCCGGTAGCGGGTGCCGAACTCGAGGGTCGCGGCCGTCGGCTCCGCGAAGTCGACGCCGGCGTCGAGCAGGCCGATCGTCGACTTCGCGGTCACCAGCCGCAGGTTCTCCTCGAGGCCCGTCTCCAGTCGCTCGGCCCAGTGCTCGGCCGGGGGCTTCTCGCGGGGCGGGTCGGGGTCCACGTAGACGGTGCCGTCGCGGACCTCGACGGGATAGGTCCGCACGTCGTCGGCCCACGGGTCGAACGTGTCGCCACAGGAGAGTTCGAACCGGGCGTGGTGCCAGTGACAGGTGAGGATGCCGTCGTCGACGGTCCCCTCGGCGAGGGGAAAGCCCATGTGCGGACAGCGGTTGTCCACCGCCCGGACCTCCCCCTCGTGGTAGAACAGCGCGATCGCGGTGCCGTCCGCCGAGACCAGCGCTCGCCCGTCGGCTCGCAACTCGTCGAGGTCGACCGCTTCGACGAGGTCGGTGTCACTCGTTGCCATGCCACAGGCTTCGACGAGGCGTCACAAAACCGTTCGCTGAAGCGCGTTTTTGAAAGCGCGGCGAGGGGTCGGGGCGACCGTAGCGTTTCTGTCCCGGGGAGACGAAAGGGAGCCATGGCCGAAGCGACGGACGACGGCGGCGCCGACGGACCCGAATCGATCGCCCGCGCGTACTACGACGCCCTCGACGGGGGCGACTACGACGCGCTCGCGTCGCTGCTCGCACCCGAGTTCGTCCAGCGCCGCCCGGACCGGACGTTCGAGGGCCGCGAGGCGTTCGTCCGGTTCATGCGCGAGGGGCGGCCGAACCCCGACACCCGCCACGAACTGCGCGAGGTCGTCGGCGACGAGGGCCGGGTGGCCGTCCGCGGGCGCCTGCTCGACCGCGAGAGCGGCGCGGAACTGCTGGCGTTCGCCGACCACTTCGCCGTCGCGGACGGCCGGATCGTCCGGATCGAGACCTACACGCGGTGAGTCAGGCCGAGCAGTTGTTCGGCCCCAGTTCGAGTTCGACGCGGTCCTCCGGAGGCTCCTCGCGGACGCCGCGGTTGAGTTCGATGATCTCCTCGTAGTTGGCCGGCTTCTCGCCCGCGTCGGCCATCCGGTCGACGAACGCCGCCTCGTCGAGCGAGAGCAGGTCGATCCCCGTCCGGGCCTCGCCGACCGTCGTCGCGATCGGTTCGCCCGGCGAGCCGTGGCCGAACTCGCCCTCGGAGGTGACCTCGACGTGGCCGGGGAGGATCGTGATCCCGTCGGGTTCGGCGAGGAGCGTCCGGTGGAGCGAGCCGTAGAGCAGCCGCGCACCCCTCTCGGCCCCCTCGTTCGCGGCGTCGCCGCTCGCGTCTTCCGAGTCGCCCTCTCCGAACTCGAGTTCCGTCCGCCCCACCGAGTCGACGTGGAGCGTGTCGGCCGTCAGCAGGGCGGCGTCGTCGACGAGCAGCGAGAGCGACTCGCTCGTGTGCCCCGGCGTGTGCAACGCCTTCACGTCGAGGTCGCCCACGTCGAGCACCTCGTTGCGCGCGAGCGGTTCGTACTCGTAGGCGAGGTCCCGTTCTTCGGCGTGCTCGCCGAGGTAGTAGGGGACGCCGAGGTCGCCGGCGAGCCGTCGGCCGCCCGTGAGGTGGTCGGCGTGGACGTGCGTGTCGATCACGGCCTCGATCGTCAGCCCGTGCTCGGCGGCGGCCACCTCGAACTCGCCGGTGTCCTCGGTGGGGTCGACGACGACCGCCGCGCCCGTCTCCCCGCCGACGACGTAGCCCAGACAGCCCTTCGCCCGGCGCTGGACCTGTACGACCGTCGGGCCGCCGACGTCGACCGCGACGTGGTCGTAGACGCCGCTCCAGTCTTTCATGCCGCCCTCGACGGCCTGAACCTCGAACTCGTCGGTCGCGGACGCGAGTTGCGTCGCGAGGTTGCCCGACGAGAGCCCCTTCGCGCAGATGGCGACGATCCGGTCGTGGTCGCCGACGACCGCCCGCAGGTCGTCTAGCTGGCCGTCCTCGTCCAGATCCTCCTCGGGGCCGAAGGGGAAGTTCGTCGCGCCCTTCACGTGCCACGCCTCGAAGCTCTCCTCGGGGCGGGTGTCCAGCAACACGAACTCCGCGTCCTCGTCCTGGAGTTCCGCGAGCCGTTCGGCGGTGAGCGTGGTGACCATGTCGCCGGCTACGTCCCGAGTCGCCCTAAACGCGGACGCTGTGTACGAAGGCACCGGGTCGAGACCGAAAGCTGATGCCGCTTCGCTGATACGATCGCCCATGGATCCCCGCGAACTGCGCGACGAAGCCGACGAGTGGGTCGACGCCGGCATCGTCAGCCGCGAGCAGGCAGACGCCATCGTCGCCCGCTACGAGGGCGACGGGGGCGGGCGCTCGCGTCTCGTCGTCGGCCTCGCACTGATGGGCGCCGTCCTCGTCGGCGCCGGCCTGTTCTGGCTGCTGGCGGACGTCTGGGACGGCCTCGGCCGGGCGGCCCGGACCGCGGTGCTCGTCGCGGTCCCCCTCGGGGCCGCGGCTGCCGGCGAGGCGGCCTCGCGCAACCGCGCGCCGCGGGTGGGCCACGCGCTCCGGTTTCTGGCGGCGGCGTTCGTCGGCCCGTCGGTGTTCATGCTCGCGGACGTCTGGTCGCTGTCGGTCTCCGTCGAGTGGCTCCTGCTCGTCTGGGCCGCGGTCGCCCTGCCGGTCGGCCACGTCCGGACCTCCCGGCCGACGGTCGCACTCGGGTTGCTCGTCGCGGGCGCGACGGTGTTCACGCTCGAAGCGGGTGTGGACCTCCCCGTCGCGGTCGGCCTCTTCGGCGTCGTCGTCTTCGCGCTCGGGTCCCGGTACCGCCGCCGCGGCGAGCGCCGCCTCGCCGACGCCTACCGGATCGTCGGCGCCCTCCTCGCGATCGGGACGCTGCTCGCGCTCTCGTTCGAGGGGTGGGGGTACGACCGGCGGACGCTGGAAGCGAGTGCCGTCCTCGTCGCCGCGGCCCTCGCGGCCGTCGGGGCCGCCCTCGCGACGCGACGCGCCGCCGCGGGCCGGGGCGGGCGCGCCGAGTGGACGTGGACCGCCGCCGCGGCCGCGGGCGTGCTCGTCGCCGCGGGCGTGATCTCGCTGGTGCCGCCGCTGCCCGGCTTCGCCGCCCTGCTGGCCGTCCACGCCCTCTCGCTCGCGGCCCTCGTCGCGACCGTCGGCGTCGCGGCGGCGACCGACTCGCCGGCGTTCGCGAACCTCGTGGCGGTCGCGCTGTTCGTCCAGATCGCCTCCTTCTTCGCCTCCACCCTGATCGAGGCGATGCCCGGCGCGACCGCGCTCGTCGTCGTCGGGACGTTGCTGTTGCTGGTCGCGCTCGCTCTCGAACGCGGCCGCCGGCGCCTGCTCGAACGGATCGCGGACGAAGAGTGACGGAGATCAGTCGCGTTCGCCGGCGCCAAGCGCGCTCTCGCCGACTTTCCGGTGGCCCTCGATGGCCTCCTGACCGTCCATGTACGGCCGCAGCGCCTCGGGAATCGTGACGGTGCCGTCGTCGTTCTGGTAGTACTCGAGGACGGCCACCATCACGCGCGGCAGGGCGAGGCCGGAGGCGTTCAGCGTGTGGAGGTACTCGGCGCTCTCGTGGCGCTCGGGGCGGTAGCGCAGGCCGGCCCGTCGGGCCTGGAAGTCCTCGAAGTTCGAGGCACTCGAGACTTCGAGCCAGCGGCCGCCGTCCTCGGGGCCGTCGTCCATGTCGTCGCCGGGCGCCCAGACCTCGATGTCGTAGGTCTTGGCCGAGGCGAACGTGAGGTCGCCGGTGCAGAGTTCGATGACCCGGTAGGGGAGGTCGAGACGCCGGAGGACCTCCTCGGCCTCGTCGACGAGTTCTTCGAGGCGGTCGTAGCTGGTCTCGGGTTCGACGAAGTTGACGAGTTCGACCTTGTTGAACTGGTGGACCCGGACGATGCCGCGGGTCTCGGTGCCGTGCTCGCCGGCCTCGCGCCGGAAGTTGGGCGTGTACGCCTGATGTTTCAACGGGAGGTCCTCTTTCAGCAGGATCTCGTTGGCGTACATGTTCGTCACGGGGACCTCCGCGGTCGGGCAGAGCCAGAGGTCCTCGTCGTCGTACTCCTCCTCGTTGCTCCCGCCGAGGCGGTAGGCGTCGTCGACGAACTTGGGGAACTGGCCGGTGCCGCGCATCGACGCGCTCTTGACGGGGACCGGCGGGAAGACGTCGACGTAGTCCTGCTCGCGGTGGACGTCCATCATGAACTGGATCAGGGCGTGTTCGAGGCGCGCGCCGTCGCCCTTGAGGAAGTAGAAGCCGGACCCGGTGGTCTTCGCGGCGCGGGCCTCGTCGATGATATCGAGGTCCTCGCCGAGGTCGTAGTGGGGGGTGACCTCGTCGGCGTCGACGCGGAGGTCCTCGAACCCCTCGCGGCGGACCTCCTCGTTGAACCGCTCGTCGAGGCCGAGCGGGACGCTCTCGTGGGGCACCTGCGGAATGTCGAGCAGTCGCTCCCGCAGTTCGGTCGCGAGTTCGTCGGCCTCGGACTCGACGGCCTCGATCTCGTCTTTGAGTTCGCGGGAGCGCTCGATCGCCGCCTCCCGCTTCTCGTCCTCGCCCGCGGCGACGAGCTTTCCGATCCGCTCTGTCACCTCGTTTCGCTCGTGGCGGAGGTCGTCCCCGCGGGCTTTCAGTTCGCGCCAGCGTTCGTCGAGGTCGAGTACCGCGTCGAGGTCGACGTCGGCGCCCCGGTTGTCGAGGGCCGTGCGCACCTCGTCGGGGTGCTCGCGCAGGTAGGTCCGGTCGATCATCGGACGTGGATTCTTTGCGGCCGGCAAAAACCGTGTCGGAAGTGTGCGACGGACGGACACGGCGTCGCGGGCGCTCAGAGCGTGCCGACGGCCGCGCGGGCGAGACCGATCGCGACGAGCGAGACCAGCAGGTTCGCCCCGGCGGTGGCGACGGCGAGGCGGCGGTCGCCGCGCTCCCACAGGCCGACGGTCTCGACCGAGAACGACGAGAACGTCGTGAACGAACCGCAGACGCCGGTACCGAACAGCAACAGCGCGGAGCCGTCCGCGCCGGCGAAGACCGCCGCGCCGAGGGCGAAACTCCCGAGCGCGTTGACGGTCAGCGTCGCCGCCGGGAACCGGCCGGCAGACACCCGGAGCGAGACCCAGTGTCGGAGGACGGCGCCGAGCGCGCCGCCGGTGCCGACGACGTGTGCGGGGTCGGGGTCGAGCGAGACCGCCGCCGCGGGGTCGATGGGGGCGACGGCGAGCGCGGCGGCGAGGGCGGCCGCGACCGCCGCGCTCACGCGCTCTCACCTCCGAGCGGCCGCGGCCGGACGTCGCCGATCCGGCCGGCGAACGCCCGGCCGACGAGGACGCCGGCGAACCCCAGTCCGTAGTTGGCCGCGACGATTCCGGCCGCGAGGCCCGCGCTCGCGGCGGTCGCCGTCAGGAGGGCGAACGTGCTGTAGGTCGTCAGCGACGAGAGAAAGCCCGTCGTGAAGACCAGCCGGGACTTGCGGTCGAGGACGCCCGCGTAGCGGGCCTCGTAGACCACGAAGCCGAGGACGGCGCTGCCGAGGACGTTGACGAGCAGGATCGCCGCCGTCTCGGGGAGCAGGTCGGTCGCGAAGTACCGCAGGTTCGAACCGGCGAAACCGCCGATTCCGATCAGGGCGAGCGTCTCGAGTCGAGCGAGGGGGTGATCGCGTGACATGGCTGACTGGACAGGGACCGTCAGCCGGCGTCCCGTACGGGAGACGCGTCCGGCAGTTGGGTCGGGCGGGCCCCATCGCCCGGCTGGCTCGACGTTCGAAGATGGCGCGGTTGAAGTTTGCGAATCGCCGCCGCCCGCCGAAAGGAAAAGACACAAGTTTAGACTGTATCTAAACGGCCCCATGGACGGAGCCGACCGCCGCGGATTCGCCCGGGCCGCGTGGGCCAACGTGTTCGGGAACGTGGCGAAGATCCTCGTCGAGGGCGCCGCCGGCCTCGCGTTCGGCAGCGTCGCTCTGCTGGCCGACGCCGCCCACTCCGTGGCGGACCTCGTCGCGAGCGTCGTCGTCCTCGTCTGGGGCCGGAGTTCGTTCGACGAACCCGACGCGACCCACCCGCACGGACACGACCGGATCGAACCGCTGACCGCGCTGTTCGTCGGCGCCGTGATCGTCCTGCTGGGGCTGAACCTGCTGTACGAGTCCGTCCAGGGGATCGTCGTCGGCGTCGAGATCCGGTTCAGCTACCTCCTGATCGGCGCGCTCGGCTTCGCGATCGTCGACATGTACGTCGTCTACCGCTACACCGTGGCGGTCAACGAGTCGATCGGCTCGACGGGTCTGGCGGCGCTCGCGACCGACTGTCTCAACGACATCTACACCTCCGCCGCGGCGATCGCCGGCGTCTTCGGCGTCCTGCTGGGCGCCCCCACGCTCGACCCCGTCGCCGGCGGCCTCGTCAGCCTGCTGGTCGTCTACCAGGGCGTCGAGATCGGCCGCGAGAACGTCACCTACCTCGTCGGGGCCGCCCCGCCGAACGAGAAGCGCGCCGAGATCACCGAGACGCTCCGCTCGCATCCCGACGTCGAGGGCGTCCACGACCTGACGGTGTTCTACGACGGCACCGCCCTCGAGGTCGAGGTCCACGTCGAGGTCGACGGCGACATGCCGTTCCGGGAGGCCCACGACATCGAGACGACCCTCGTGGGGGCCTTGCGGGACATCGAGGACGTCGGTGACGCCCACGTCCACCTCGACCCCTCGGGGATCGGCGAGTGGAAAGAACGCGCGGGGGGGTGACGACTCAGGGCCAGAGCCCGCGGGCGTCGTGGGCGGCCGCCAGCCGCGAGAGCGCGACGACGTACGCCGCCTCCCGCCAGGAGACGCCGTCGGCGCTCGCGAACTCGCGGGCGACCTCGTTCCACGCGCCGAGCATCTCCGTCTCGAGTTCCTCGCGGACGCGCTCGATGGGCCAGCTACGGCGGTTGATGTCCTGGAGCCACTCGAAGTAGGAGACGGTGACGCCGCCGGCGTTCGCGAGGATGTCGGGGACGACCGGGACGCCGCGCTCTTCGAGAATCTCGTCGGCGCGGGCGGTCGTGGGGCCGTTCGCCCCCTCGACGATCAGGTCGGCCCGGACGGCGCCGGCGTTGTCGGCGGTCAGGACGTTGCCGACCGCCGCGGGGACGAGTACGTCGACGTCGAGGGCGAGCAACTCGGCGTTCGAGACGGGGTCGCCGTCGCCGCGGGAGACGGCCTCGGGTTCCTCCTGGTGGGTCGGGATCGAGGCGACGTCGAGGCCGTCGGGGTCGTAGACGCCGCCGGTGACGTCGCTGACCGCGACCACGTCCGCGCCCCACTCCTCGAGGAGGCGGGCGGCGTTGGCGCCGACGCTGCCGAACCCCTGGACCGCGACGGTCGCACCCTCCAGCGGGCGGTCGTAGTAGTCGAGGGCCTCGCGGACGACGATGGCGACCGACCGGCCGGGGGCCTCCTCGCGGCCGTAGGAGCCGCCGACGGCGGGCGGCTTGCCGGTGACGACGCCGGGGGTCGTCTCGCCTTCCTGCATCGAGTAGGCGTCCATGAACCACGCCATCTCCCGGCCGCCGGTGCCCATGTCCGGCGCCGGGATGTCGTGGTTGGGGCCGACGACGGTCCGCAGTTCCTGGGCGAGCCTGCGGGTGAGCCGCTCGGTCTCGTCGTCGCTCAGCGTCTTGGGGTCGACGACGACGCCGCCTTTGGCCCCGCCGAACGGGATGTCCATCACGGCACACTTCCAGGTCATCCACATCGAGAGGCCCACGCACTCGTCTTCCGTGACGTCGGGGTGGTAGCGCATCCCGCCCTTGTACGGGCCGCGGACGCTGTCGTGCTGGGCGCGGTAGCCGGTGACGATCTCGACGTCGCCGTCGTCGCGCTCGAAGGGGATCGTCACCCGGTGGACCCGCGACGGGTGGCGGAGCCGTTCGAGGATGGCCTCGTCGACGTCGACCAGCGCCGCGGCGCGTTCGAGCTGGCGGCGGGCCGTCGCGAGGATGCCGTCGTCCGCCGCCGACGCGTCGGCGGCCGACACGGCGTGCGGTTCCGACGCCATCACTCGATGGGCATCGCGCGGTTTCGGAACGTCGCGTCGCAGTTGGGGCACGTGCCGGGGTGGCCCTCTGAGACGACGGTCCGGCCGCACTCGAGGCACTCGTAGGTCGATTCGGTCTCGGGGTCGTAGGGAGCGTCGATCATGGGTGTGAGACGGACGGCTAACGGCGGTCCGGTGGGGCAATTTTTGCGGGCTACGGGGTAACGATGGGAGTTGAGTTGTGAACCAACCGCCGAGCCGGATGGTTTACTGTTCAACCCCCCGCCGCGTCGTCGAACAGCGCGGCGAACAGTTTCCGCTGGACCGCCCGCAGGTGGTTCGAGAACGCCGTCGGCGAGATGTCCAGCGAGTCGGCGACCTCGCTGCCGGTCCGCTCGCGCGGCGTCCGGAAGAAGCCGGCGTGGTAGGCCGTCCTGACCACCTCGAGTTGCCGGTCGGTCAGCGCCGCGAGCACGTCGGCCGCGAGGCGCTCGCGGGTCGCCGGCGGGCCGTCGCGCTCGCGTCGGGCGACGAGCGTCGCGTCGGGGCAGGTCGTCCGCACCAGATCGTCGACCGAGCGGGTCTCGACCGACGACGGGACGTCGATGGCCATCGTCGTCCCGCCGGGGTCGGCCGCGAGCGTGCCGACGACCGCGCCGTGTTCGACCAGCCGCGTCGCGAGGAACGGCCGCGAGAGGTGCAGGCGGATCAGCCCGCCGTCCTCGCCCTCGCTCACGACGCGGGCGTCGGCGATCGACGCCGACTCGTTCGCCAGCGCGACCACCCGTTCGGCCGGCGCGCCCGCGACCGTCGCGAACGCGAGCACGCCGTCGGAGACCCGCTGTAGCCCGCCTTCGAGTTCGACCTCGCAGTCGGCCCGCCGGGCGAGGCGGCCGAACACCGTGCTCGTCCCGTCGAGTTCGTAGGCGAGTTCGACGCTCCGGCCGCCGAGCAGGGCGTCGGTGCGCTCGACCGAGCCGATGCCGGCGGCGATCGTCTCGCCGAGTTCCCGGAGGACGGACCGGGTCGTCTCGTCGAATGCGTCCGCGCGCTCGGCGTAGACGGTCAGCGCGCCGTAGCCGAACTCGTCGTACGCCAGCGGGACGCTCGCGACCGACTGGAAGCCGCGGGTGAGCGCCGCCGACCGCCACGGGGCCTTGCGCAACCCCGTGGCGACGTTCTCGACGACGGTCGGTTCGCCGCTCTCGAGGGTCCGCTCGCCCGGGTCCGTCCCCTCGGTCCCCGCCCCGAGGACGTCGAGATAGCCCCGCTCGTCGCCGGCCCACGCCCGCGGCCGGACGGCGCCGTCGCGGACGTCGACGTCGCCGATCCACGCGAACGCGAACCGGTCGGCCTCGGTCAGCCGTTCGCAGACCGCCGCCTCGATCCCCTCGCGCGTGTCGGCGTCGACGACGTCCTGCCCGATGCCGCGGATGATCTCGTTGACCCGGTTGAGGTCGGTCAGCCGGCGGTTCTGCCGTTCGAGTTCGCGGTCCCGCTCGCGGAGGGCGGACTCGCGCTCGACGCGGTCCATGGCGGCCTCGGCGGTGGCCGCGAGCAGGTCCGCCACCTCCCTCGTCACGTCGTCGATCGCGTCGGGGTCGCCGGAGCCGACGACGAAGACCCCGTGGTCGCCAAGCGGGACGACGACCGCGCTGCGAAGGCGGAGGTCGGTCTCGCCCCACCGGCCGAGGTTCTCGAACGTCCGCGCGTCGTTGCCCACGAACGCCGTGGAGATCACGCTCCCGTCGCCCGGCCACCGGGGCCGGGGCCGGCCGCCGTCGGCGACGAGCGACCCCGCGTACGCCGCCGGTTCGAGGACGCTCTCCTCGGCGTCGAAGAGGTAGACCGCCGCCGCGGGGAGGTCGAGGACGGCCGCCGCGTCGTCGACGACGCGGCCCGCGATCTCCGGCTTGCTCTCGGCGTACAGCAGTTCGCGGGTCGTGTCGTGCAGCGACGTGAGCGCGCGCTCGCGCTGCTTGCGCCGTGTCACGTCCCGGCAACTGAACAGCGTCGTCCCGTCCTGAATCGACACCCGGCGGACGTTGACCAGCAGGGCGTGCTCGTCCCCGTCGCGGTCCTCGGCCGTACACTCGACGTTCGTCAGCACGCCCTCGGCGTCGAGTTCGGCCTCGTCGTAGAGGTCCTCGCCGAGCAAGGCGTCGATCGTCCCCATCTCGTGGATCTCCTCGGCCGTGTAGCCGAAGATGAAGTGGACGTTCGGGCAGACGTAGGTGAACTCGCCGTCGTCGTTCGTGAGCAACACCGTGTCGGTCATGTGCGCGAGCGTCACCCGGTGGAGTTCCTCCGAGCGGCGCAGTTCGCGTTCGAGGCGCTCGCGCTCGGTGACGTCCCGGCCGTAGACGAGGACGCCGGCGGGGCGGTCGCCCTCGATCGGCCGGAACGACAGCGAGAGCGTCGTCTCGCCGTCTGCCGTCTCGACCGTCCGGTCGACCCGTTTTCCGTCCCGCGCGCGCTCGACCGCCGCGCGGATCGTCCCGCGGGCCGACTCGCTCCAGCGGTCGAGCGCGTCGAAGCGCGCCGCCGTCGCGTCGCCGTCGCCGTCGGTCGCCTCCGCGACGCGGCCGTCGCGGTCGAGCGTCCACAGGAAGGTGTCCGGATCGTCGACGAGGGCGTCGAACCGGCGGGCCCGCGCCGCGCGCTCGCCGGCGTCGGTCGCCCGCTCGATCCGGTCGACCAGCGCCGCCTCCCGCTCGTCGAACGGGACGTACGCCGTCGCGCCCGCCTCGACGGCGGCCCCGGCGAGGGCCTCGTCGCCCTCGCGCGGGACGAACGCGACGGGGAGGTCGGGGCGTCCCTCGCGGACGGTTTCGAGGAACGAGAGGCCGCGATCCGCCGAGGTCGAGTCGTCACAGACCAGACACCGCGGGCCGTCGCCGTCGAGGGCGTCGACCGCGTCGCCGTCGGCGAGCGCGTCGCGGAGGGCCGGCGCCGACGCCTCGTGGACCGCGACCGCCGCGTCGGCGGCCGAGAGGACCTCGCGGACGGCGGCGGTCCAGTCGGGGGCGCCGACGAGGACGACCCCGCGTTCCGCACCGGTGGTTGCCATCGTCCCCCGTAACTCCCGGGGAACCAAAACGGTTGATCATCCGCGGTACCGCGACGCCAGCATTTATCGGCTCGCGGCACCCTCACCCGGTATGGAAGTCGGAGACGTCCGCGAGGTGACGGTCGGCGACTGTGCCGACCTCCACTACGTCGACACCGGGATGTACGGCACGAGCGAGTACGGCGCGGTCTACCTCCTCGACGACGAGCGCCCGGCCATCGTCGAGTCCGGCATCGGGACGAACTACGAGGCGATCCTCGCGGCGCTGGACGAGGTCGGGATCGACCGCGAGGCCGTCGAAGCGATCGCCGTCACGCACGTCCACCTCGACCACGCAGGCGGCGCGGGCTACCTCGCCGAGGCCTGCCCGAACGCCGACGTCTACGTCCCCGAGGTCGGCGCCGAGCACCTCGTCGACCCCTCGCGACTCGTCGCCGGCACGAAAGCCGCCGTCGGCGACCAGTGGGAGTTCTACGCCGAACCGAAGCCGATCCCCGAGGAGCGGGTCGTCCCGGTCGCCGACGGCGACGCGATCGACCTCGGCGAGCACGAACTCCGCGTCCACGAGGCGCCGGGCCACGCCCCCCACCAGGCCGTCTTCGAGGACCCCGAAAACGACGCGGTGTTCACCGGCGACGCCGCCGGCATCTGGGTCCCCTCCGTCGAGGAGATCCGCGAGACCTCCCCGCCAGCGCAGTTCGACCTCGAACGGTGTCTGGAGGACGTCGAGACGCTCACGGAGATCGATCCGGACGTCCTGCTCTACACCCACTTCGGCCCCCGCGAGGTGGGCGAGGACGCGGCCGACGTCCTCGACGAGTACGCGCGGGTGCTCACCGAGTGGGTCGAGGCGGTCGAGGCCGCGCGCGCGGAACTCGGCGACGACGAGGCCGTGATCGAACACTTCGCGAGCGAGACGGAGATGAGCGACGTCTGGGGCGAGCGCAAGGCCCGCGCCGAGGCCGCGATGAACGTCCGCGGCGTGCTGGGCTACCTCGACTGGCGCGAGGGGTAGCCGTCCGCTCGGCGGCCGAACGCGGGCGTGACGGCCCCGACGCGCCCCGACCGCCGCGGACGACGAGGGCGCGACGTCGAAATAAACTGCCGGCGGGGTGAAAGTCGTTCCCTCACGTTTTATCGCACGGGACGTGCTGGCGACGACCATGGACTGGCGGGACGCCGAACGCGAGTACGACGACGAGGTGATCGGGTTCACGACGCTCGGGCGGATGTTCGAGGACGCCGTCGAGCGTCACCCGAACCGACCGGCCCAGCGGTACAAGGGGGGCGTCTACGATCGTTCGCTCGCCGGGACCGCCGTGGAGGCCGCCGAACCGGGGCGGTTCCGCGCGATCTCCTACGCCGAGATGCGCGACCTCGTCCGGAAGCTCTCGGCCGGCTTCGTCGACCTCGGGGTCGAGCAGGGCGACCGGATCGGCATCTTCGCGGACACGCGCATGGAGTGGGGCCAGTGTGACTTCGCGCTGCTGTCGGCCGGCGCGGTCATCACGACCGTCTACCGGAGTTCCTCGCCCGACCAGGTGCGGTACCTGCTCGACGATCCGGGGGCGTCGGGCGTCGTCGTCGAGAACGAGGACTCGCTCGACCGCGTCCTCGCCGTCGAGGACGACCTCGACCTCGAGTTCATCGTCACGATGGACGACGTCGAGGGGTACGACGACCGCGACGACGTCCTGACGCTGGCGGACGTCTACGCCCGCGGCGAGGAGACGTTCGACCTCGACGCACACATGGAGCGCGTCGACGCGCCGTCGATGGACGACGTGGCGAGTCTGATCTACACGAGCGGGACGACCGGCAAGCCGAAGGGGGTACGGCTGTCACACGGGAACTTCCGGTCGAACGTCAATCAGGTACGCAAGCGGTGTGGCCCCCGACCGGACAAGGCCGACGACGTGCCGACCATCGACGCGGGGACCCAGACGGTGTCGTACCTGCCGCTGGCACACGTCTTCGAGCGACTGGCCGGCCACTTCCTGATGTTCGCCAGCGGGGCCTGCGTCGCCTACGCCGAGACCCCGGACACCCTGCAGGAGGACTTCAGCGCGGTCCAGCCGACGGCGGCGACGAGCGTCCCCCGGGTGTACGAGAAGATCTACGACGCCATCCGCGAGCAGGCCAGCGAGTCCGGACTCAAACAGCGCATCTTCGAGTGGGCGACCGACGTCGGCCGCGAGTATCAGGCGGCCGACTCCCCCGGCGTCGTCCTGCGGACCAAGCGGGCGCTCGCGGACAGACTCGTCTTCTCGCAGGTGCGCGACGCCCTCGGCGGCGAGGTGGAACTGCTCATCAGCGGGGGCGGGAGCCTCTCGCCGGAACTCTGCGCGCTCTACCACGGGATGGGCCTGCCCATCTTCGAGGGCTACGGCCTCACCGAGACGGCCCCCGTACTCACGGTGAACCCGCCGGAGGCGCCGAAGATCGGTACCATCGGCCCCGCGCTCCCGAACGTCAAACTGAAAGTCGACGAGTCGGTCGCCGACCAGGACGCCTTCGACGACCCCGGCGACGTCGGCGAGTTGCTCGTGAAGGGGCCGAACGTCACCGACGGCTACTGGAACAAACCCGGCGCGACCGAACGCGCGTTCACCGACGACGGCTGGTTCCGAACCGGCGACATCGTCCACATCCGCCCCGACGGCTACGTCGAGTTCCGCGAGCGGGCGAAACAGATCCTCGTGCTCTCGACGGGGAAGAACGTCGCGCCCGCCCCCATCGAGGACGCCTTCGCCGCCAGCGAGGTCGTCGAGCAGGCGATGGTCGTCGGCGACGGCGAGAAGTTCGTCTCCGCCCTGCTCGTCCCGAACACCGACAACCTCCGGGAGTGGGCCGCCGAGGAGGGCATCGACCTGCCCGACGACCCCGAGGAAGTCTGCGAGGAC
Organism: Salinilacihabitans rarus; assembly: GCF_024296665.1. Lineage (NCBI taxonomy): Archaea > Methanobacteriati > Methanobacteriota > Halobacteria > Halobacteriales > Natrialbaceae > Salinilacihabitans > Salinilacihabitans rarus. Next base: position 2,106,761 of record NZ_CP100762.1, read on the forward strand.
GAGCGGGTCATCGAGTACATCCAGAAGGAGGTCGACCGCGTCAACGAGAACTTCGAGAAACACGAGACGATCAAGGAGTTCCGCCTCGCCCCCGAGGAGTTCACCGAGGAAAACGAGATGCTCACCCCCACCATGAAGAAGAAGCGGCGGGTGATCCTCGACCGCTTCGAGGACAAGATCGAGGACATCTACGCGGAACCGGTCACCGCCGAGTGAGCGGACGGCGGGACTGGCGTTTTTCGGCCGCTGGTGTCGCCTAGCCGAACGATTAATCACACACAATGCCATGGTAGTACACGCCATGGACTGGAGGGACGCGGAACGGGAGTTCGAACACGAGGTGCTAGAGATCGACACCCTCGGTCGGATGTTCCGGAAGACGGTCGAGCGAAACGCCGACAGACCCGCCCAGAAGTACAAAGGCGGGGTCCACGACCGGTCGCTCGTCGCGACGGCGGTCGACCCCGCACCCGAAGGCGAGTTCGAGACGCTCACCTACCGGGAGATGGGTGCCATCGTCCGCGCGCTGACCGGCGGCTTCCGCGCGCTCGGGGTCGAACCCGGCCAGCGGGTCGGCATCTTCGCGGACACGCGCATGGAGTGGGCCCAGTGTGACTTCGCGCTGCTGTCGGCCGGCGCGGTCGTCACGACCGTCTACGAGAGTTCCTCGCCCGATCAGGTGCGGTACCTGCTCGACGACCCCGACGCGACGGGCGTCGTCGTCGAGAACGAGGAGCTACTGGAACGGGTCGTCGCCGTCGAGGACGACCTCGACCTCGAGTTCATCGTCACGATGGACGACCTGCCCGCGGGCTCCGAGTACGCCGACCGGCGGGACGTCCACACCCTCGGCGAGGTGTACGAGCGGGGGCTCGAACGCGCCGACCCGGAGACCTACGAGGAGTGGCTCGACGAGCGCGACCCCGGGGACCTCGCGAGCCTGATCTACACGAGCGGGACGACCGGCCAGCCCAAGGGCGTCAAACTCACCCACCGCAACTTCCGGGCGAACGTCAATCAGGTCTACCGCCGCTACGGGCCGCGCCCGGACAAGGGCAGCGACGTGCCGACCATCGACGAGGAGACCCAGACGGTGTCGTACCTGCCGCTCGCGCACGTCTTCGAGCGCACCTGCGGACACTTCTTCAACTTCGCCGCCGGCGCCTGCGTCGCCTACGCCGAGAGCGTCGACACCCTGCAGGAGGACTTCCAGCTCGTCGAGCCGACGACGGCCACGAGCGTCCCACGGGTGTACGAGAAGATCTACGACGCCATCCGCGAGCAGGCCAGCGAGTCCGCGTTCAAAGAGCGCATCTTCGAGTGGGCGACCGAGGTGAGCAAGGACTACTACCGCGCCGACCGGCCGGGGCCGGGGCTGAAACTGAAGATGAAACTCGCCGACGCGCTCGTCTTCTCGCAGGTCAAGGAGGCGCTCGGGGGGAACGTCGAGGTGCTCGTCAGCGGCGGCGGCACCCTCTCGTCGGACCTCTGTACGCTCTACCACGGGATGGGGCTGCCCATCTACGAGGGTTACGGCCTCACCGAGACCGCGCCGGTCGTGACGACGAACCCGCCCGAGGACCCGAAGATCGGCACCATCGGCCCGGTCGTCCCCGGCTGCGAGGTGAAGATCGACCGGAGCGTCGTCCCCGAGAGCGAGGTCTCCGACACCCTCGGCGACGTGGGCGAGTTGCTCGTGAAGGGGCCAAACGTCACCGACGGCTACTGGAACAAACCCGAGGCGACCGAACGCGCGTTCACGGAGGACGTCCCCGCGAGCGACGCGAGCGAGGAGTCGGAAGACGCGTCTTCCGGAAGGTGGTTCCGTACCGGCGACATCGTTCACCTGCGCCCCGACGGCTACCTCGTCTTCCGCGAGCGGGCGAAACAGATCCTCGTGCTCTCGACGGGGAAGAACGTCGCGCCCGCCCCCATCGAGGACGCCTTCGCCGCCAGCGAGGTCGTCGAGCAGGCGATGGTCGTCGGCGACGGCGAGAAGTTCGTCTCCGCCCTGCTCGTCCCGAACGTCAACGGCCTGCAGTCGATCGCCGACGAATCGGGGATCGACCTGCCCGACGACCCCGAGGGACTCTGCGAGTCCGACCTCGCCCGCGAAATCGTCGCCCGCGAGGTCGGCCGGATCAACGAGCGCTTCGAGGCCCACGAGACGATCAAGGAGTTTCGCCTCGTCCCCGAGGAGTTCACCGAGGAAAACGAGATGCTCACCCCCACCATGAAGAAAAAGCGGCGGACGATCCGCGACTACTACGCCGAGGAGATCGAGGACATCTACGAGGAGCCCACCGCCGAGGGGATCGAGGCCAGTTGATCGCGGAGTTCGACCGAACGGCTCTTGCGGGTTCGGGCCCGAAAGGCGACCGAATGGGAGCCGTCGTCACCGTCGCGGCCGCCGACCGTCCCGGAGGTGAGCCCGGTGGGCACTGACGACCCGGGCCGGAGCGTCGGCGGGGCCGTCGGCGCGGAGACCGTCGAGGCCGCCGATCCGGACGCGCCGGTCGCGCTCGAACTCGACGGGGTGACGAAGCGATACGGCGGGACGGCCGCCGTCGAGGACGTCACGCTCGCGGTCCGCGAGGGGGAGTTTTTCACCCTCGTCGGGCCGTCGGGCTGTGGCAAGACCACGACGCTGCGGCTGATCGCCGGCTTCGAGGAGCCGACCGCGGGAACGATCCGGTTTCGGGGGACCGACGTCGCGGGCGTCCCCCCGGAGGAGCGCGACGTCGGCGTCGTCTTCCAGAACTACGCGCTGTTCCCGCACATGACCGTCGGCGAGAACGTCGCCTACGGCCTGCGCTTCTCGGCGCCGCCGGGCGGCGTCTCGACGGACGAGCGCGTCGCCGAGTTGCTGGAACTCGTCGACCTCGCGGGGATGGAAGACCGCGAGCCCGACAGCCTCTCGGGCGGCCAGCAACAGCGGGTCGCCATCGCCCGCGCGCTGGCACCCGGCCCGGACGTGCTGTTGCTCGACGAGCCGATGAGCGCGCTGGACGCCCGCCTGCGCGAGCGCCTCCGGGTGCAGGTGCGGGCCATCCAGTCGGAACTCGACATCACGACCGTCTACGTCACCCACGATCAGGAGGAGGCGCTTGCCATCTCCGACCGCGTCGCCGTGATGGCCGCGGGCGGCCTCGAACAGGTCGCGAGCCCGCGGACGGTCTACCGCCGGCCCGCGACGCGGTTCGTCGCGGAGTTCGTCGGGGACAACAACGTCTTCGAGGGCGAAGTCGTCGACGCCGGCGCCGACCGCGCGCGCGTCCGCGTCGGCGCGGAGACGTTCGCGGTGGCCGTCCCCGACCGGGAGGTCCGCGCCGGCGACCGGGTGGCGTTTTGCGTCCGCCCGGAGCGCCTCGCGGTCGCGCGCGAGGGCGACGGCGAGGCCGCGGTCGGGGAGAACGCGCTCGCGGCGACCGTCGCGAGCGCCGAGTTCCTCGGCGAGACGAGTCGCGTCCGCCTCGCGGCCGGCGACCGCGAACTGCTGGTCCGGGCGACGGAACCGCCGTCGGGGGAGGTCGTCGTCGGCTTCGACCCCGCGGACGCACACGTGATCGGGGTCGGATGAGAGTCGGGGTATCGAGGCACACATTCATACTGACCTGACACCAAGTGAGCCCATGCCAGCCTCGCGTCTCTACCGACTGAACACCGCGGAGTGGACCCTCGACTACAGCGCCGCCGTCCAGTTGCAAAACCCCGGCGAGCCCTTCCCCGGCTGGTGCCCGTGTTACCTGATCGAGCACCCGGAGGGGCTCGTCCTCTTCGACACGGGCGTCAGCCGCGAGATGGCCGCCGACCCCGAGGGGTACGGGCCGACCGGCGCGCCCCACATGGCCGAGTTGCTCCAGACGCTCGACCTCTCGGTCGGCCGCTCGCCCGTCGAGTGGCTCGCCGAGTTGGGCTACGAGCCGTCGGACGTCGACCACGTCGTGCTGTCGCACCTGCACGTCGACCACGCCGGGAACGTCGACGCGTTCCCCGACGCCGAGGTGATCGTCGGGAAGCGCGAACTCCGGTACGCGTTCTGGCCCGACGGCGTCCAGCGGCTCTTTTACCTCGACGGCGACTTCGCGCCGCTGCGCGCGCCCGGCCGCGAGGTGACCGCAGTGACGGGCGAACACGACGTCTTCGGCGACGGCAGCGTCGTCTCGTTCCCGACGCCGGGACACACCCCCGGCCACCGGTCGCTCGCGGTCGACCTCGGCTCGACGAGCGTGCTCCTCGCCGGCGACGTCGCCAACAGCCGCGCCGGCTACGAGGAGGGGCTGGTGGCGTCGTTCGCGTGGTCGCTCGAGGACTCTCTCGAGTCGATCCGCCGGGTGAAAGATCGCGCGCGGGCGGCCGACGCCGAGGTGATCGTCCACCACGACCCAGAGGACCAGTCGAAACTGCCCGACCCGCCCGAAGCGCTGGAGTGACCTCAGGTGACGACCGAGACGACGCCGAAGAGGATGAGGACGCCGGTGACGTCACAGACGTTGGTGACGATCGGAATCGTCGTGTCGTCGGGGTCGTAGCCGAGGCGGTAGGAGACGTAGACCGAGGCGGAACTGACGATCACGACCCAGACGGCCAGCACCATCCCGGAGACGACCGTGATGACCATCAGGCGGGGGAGCCCGAGGGTGCCCCCGAGGACGCGGCCGATCGCCCACGAGGCGACGCCGAGCAGGACGAAGACCGTGGCGGCGAGGCCGAACACGGCGCCGACGGTCGCCCGCACGTAGGGGTTGTTCGGCGAGAACTCGAGCAGGCCGAGGTGCAGTTGCGTCGAGAGCCGCGCGGACATGATCGAGCCGAGGTTGCCCGCGGTGCCGATCATCACGGGGACGAGCACGAGCAGCGAGGGCTGTTCGAGCAACTGCTCCTCGAAGGTTTCGAGGACGGTCCCCGACCCCATCTGGAGCACCGACAGCGCCGCCAGCAGGGGGACGAGCGTCCGGACCATCGCGCCGATCGACCACTCGTCGACGTAGCCGTCCTCGTACGACGAGAGGTCCGCGCTCACAGGATCACCCCGGCGACGGCGATGCCCACGAGGAGGAACGCGACGCCGAAGACGTCGCCGACGGTCGTCACGACGGGGCCGATCACGTTGTCGGGGTCGAGCCCCCGGCGGTAGCCCTTGAAGATGACGGTGAGCAACACCCCGAGCATGGCGACCGCCGACAGCAGCGCCGCCACGAAGAGGATGATGACGAGTTCGAACAGGTTCGCCGACCGTCCGAGCGCGAGCGTGACCCCCCACGCGAGGACGGCGATGAACACCGAGACGAGGATGCCGTTGAGAAACGAGGCGATGATCGCGTTACGCAGGCGGCCGCTCCACTCGAAGCGGGGCTCGATCAGCCCCTGGTGGAGGGCACTCGAGAGGCGCGCGCCGAGCGAACCGTAGACGCCCCCGCGGGTCGCGAGAAACGCCGGGAGCAGGAGCAAGAGCCCGGGAACGCTCTCGATCCCGGCGCGCATCGCCTCCGTGCCGAGGATCGTCCCCGCGAACAGCCCGGCGACGAGACTCACGAGGATCACCGGCAGCGACTGCCGGTAGACGTCGAGGGCGGTGTCGTGACGCGGCATCTGTCGATAGGTGATTCTCCGGGTCCATTAAGTGTTGGTACGCCGGCCGGGCCGCCGGCCGTCGATCAGCCCTCCTCCGGCAGGAGGTCGCCGATGGAGCCGCCGACGGCCATCGCGGTCGCGACGACCGAGACGGAACAGAGGTCGACCCACGGGTCGGCCCACGTCACCCGCCCCCACAGGGTCATCGTCGCGGCGGCCGTCGCGAACGCGATGCCGAGCACCCACACCGGCCGCCGGGGGACGACGCCGAAGTACGGGTCGGTGACCCGCACCTCCCGGAAGTCGGCGACGTAGAGGATGCCGACCACCAGCGCGCCCGCGAGCGCGAGGGTCGCGAGCAGGAACGCGGGCCGCGAGGCGAGGAAGGCCCCGATTTCGAGGACGCCGTCCTCGACCAGCAGCGGGATGCCGACGACGACGCTGCCGACGAACGCCTCCGCCTTGTCCTTGCGGGTGAACTCCGTGATCACCCGCCCGAGGACGCCGGTCGTCGACAGCCGGTCGGCGAGCCGCCGTGCCCGCCTGACCTCGCGTTGCTCGGACGGGGTGTCGACCGTCTCTTCGAGCGCGTCGAGCTGGTCGAGCAACTCGTCGACGGTGGCCTCCTCGGAACCCGACGCTCGCCGTGACATGGGTAGCTCACTCGTCCGGGGGGAAGAAAAGCCGTCGACTCCGGTGACCCGTTACTCGTCGTCGGGCCGGGCGTCCTCCGACCGGGACCCGTCGAGTCGCACGTCGTCCGCGCGCGAGGGGTGGACGGCGTAACCGCCGCCGGCGTACGGGTCCGTCTCGGGATCGTAGAACTGCTCGCTGCGCGCCAGCAGGTAGACGATGACGCCGAAGACCGGCACGAACAGGACGACGGCGGCCCACCGCGCCGGGTCGGCCATCCCGACGTCCGCCGCGTCGAAGTAGGTGAACGCGGCCAGCGACGCGAGGACGAGGACGGGGACGCCGACGAGGACGGCAAGCAGTGCGGTACTCATCACGCGAGCGAACGCGTTCGCTCGCCGTAAGTGGCTCGCCCGACCGCGGCGAGCGCGGGCGACGCCCTCACATCGAGCGCCGGTAGTGACAGTGCGGGCAGTACATCGTCCCCTCCCGGAGCAACAGGAGACTCTGCTCGCACCGATCACACGGGTGACAGACCGAGATGCCGCCCGTCTCGCGCGCGAGCGCGTCGACGGTGTTGCGCAACTGCACCAGCGCACGCTCGTCCGCCTCCAGTCGCTCGGTGAGTCGATCGAGGCGAGCCAGCATCGTGCGCTCCCGCCGGCGGTCCGCGGGCAGCGGGGGAAGTGGGCTCATCGGGGAGGCTAGGCTCTCAGCGGAGAAAAGCCGTGCTACTGGCGTCAACGTGCCCGATAGTCCGACTTTCGGGCCTGGCCCCGGTCGGTTCGCCGCGGGCCGACGGTCGCGCCCGCGATAACGTCGTGTTAACCGACAGGTCGTCCGATTATACGGTTCATTACCAATTACACTCACGCGCGAGTGAACCCGGCCGAGCGCCGGCCCGCCCGCGCTCGCGGCACGACCCGCCGGCGGGCTCCGGCGGTCGGCCGGAGAAACCATGTCCACGGAAGACACGGAGCGAACGACTCGCGACGCGGACTCGAATCGGTGGTCGACGGGACGACGGGGGCTGTTGCGGACCGTCGGCGTCGGGCTGGGCGGACTGGCGCTGACCGGGACCGGCGTAACGGCCGCGACGACGGCGACGACCGACTGCGCGGCGGGACCCGAGATCAGAACGTACGCCGGCGGGACGGTCAACTTCGGACGCATCCGCGCCGAGGAGGCCGGCGGGACGCCGCCGGCGGACGCGTTCGCGGCCTCGACGCCGCCGGGCGCGGACGAACGCGTGCCCGGCGCGGCCGAGAGCGCGCGACTGGCCGCCCGGGAGACCGACGACGGCGACGGGCCGCTCTCGGTCAGGACCGAGTACGACGGCGTGACCGCCGAGGACACCCGCGGCGGCGTCCCCTCGGACTCGCAGGTCGCGGCGGGTACCGGGACGGTCGTCCACGCGCTCAACCAGCAGGTCGCCATCTACAGCGCCCAGTCCGGCGAGCGCGAGCAGATGGTTCGGCTGGAGCGCATCTGGGAGCCGGTGATCGACGAACCGGAGGGCGGGTTCGCCTTCGGGATTCCGTTCGTCTTCGACCCGCGGGCGCGCTACGACCGCGAGGCCGACCGGTACGTGATCTGTGCGACGCAGTTCGAACCCGGGTTGACGGCCGACGGCGAACTCGTCGGCCGCGAGGACCTCGAGGAGGAAGTCGAGGGCGACGGCGACTTCGAGGCGACGCTCGCGCGGCCGCCGCGGGGCTGGTTCGTCGTCGCGGTCTCGGCGACGAGCAACCCCAACGGCGAGTGGCACGTCTACCGGATCCCGCCGCTGGAAAACGAGGGGCTGGTCGACTACCCGACGCTGGGCCACGACCGGGACGCGGTCTACCTCACGCAGAACTTCTTCGGCCGGGAGTTCGAGGTGACGCTGCTGGCCCTCGACAAGGCCGCGATGTACGCCGGCGAGGACGTGACGGCGGCACACTTCAGACGCCTGCAAGACCCCGGCGAGGGTGCCCCGTTCACGTTCACCGTCCAGCCGGCCCAGCAGCCGTTCTCGGGCGGGGAGTCCGGGACGTTCTACCTCGTCAACAGCGGCCTCCGCTCGGACGCGCTCACGCTCTGGGAGCTGACGGACCCGCTCTCGGACCCGACGCTGACGTGTCACACTCTCGACGCCAACGTCGACCCCTACGCCTTCCCGCCGGCGGCCGAACAGCCGGGAACGGACGCGCTGATCGACACCATCGACACCCGGCTGATGAACGCCGACTACGACGACGGCTCGCTCTGGACCGCCCACGCGATCCGGTACGATCCGGACGACGGCGACCCCGTCGCCGCGATCCGGTGGTACGAGATCGACGTCGAGAGCCGGTCGGTGGTCCAGCAGGGCACCTACGGCGAACCCGACAGGTCGTACTTCCTCCCCACCGTCGGCGCCGACGACGGCCGGACGGTGATCGTCCACAACGTGAGCGGCCCCCAGACGTTCGTCCGGATGGACGTCGCCGGCCGGCGCGTGGGCCACGAGCCGGGCGAACTCGAAGACGCGTTCGTCGTCGAGGAAGGGAAGTCGCCGTACGACTACGGCGAGGGGTTCGACGTGATGCGCTGGGGCGACTACAACGGCGTCTCGGTCGACCCCGCGTCGGGACGGTTCTGGACGGTCAGCCAGTACTCGCCCGACGTCGACGTCCCGCCGGAGGCCGACGAGCGCGACCCCTACTACACGCGGATCGCGGAAGTGGACTTCGAGGGGTGAGTCTCAGTCCACCGTGAACTCGATCGCCGCGCCCTGCCACGACCACCTTTTGTCTCGGACGGATCGCTCGCTTCGCTCGCGACCGTCCTCACAAAAGCTGGACCAAAAGCCGTAGTCGAGGAGCCTACGCGACCTCGAACTCGATCGCCGCGCCCTGCCCGAAGCCGACACAGAGCGTCGCCAGACCGCGGCCGCCGCCGCGCTGGCGCAGTTCGTGGATCAGCGTCACGGGCAGGCGGGCGCCGGAGGCGCCGAGCGGGTGGCCGAGCGCGATGGCGCCGCCGTTGACGTTGAAGATGTCGGGGTCGATCCCGAGTTCGTCGCGGCAGTAGACCGTCTGGCTGGCGAACGCCTCGTTGAGTTCGACGAGGTCGTAGTCGTCGATCTCGCGGCCGGCGCGTTCGAGCAGGCCGCGCGTCGCCGGCACCGGGCCGATCCCCATCACGGTGGGGTCGACGCCCGCGACGTTGTTCGAGCCGACCTCGGCCAGAATTTCGAGGTCGTGTTCCTCGGCGAACGCCTCGCTGGTGACGAGGACGGCGGCGGCGCCGTCGGAGATCTGTGAGGCGTTGCCCGGCGTCACGGTGCCGTCGGACTTGAAGACCGTCGGCAGCCCCCCGAGCGTCTCGAGGTCGGTGTCCCGACGGATGCCCTCGTCCTCGGTGATGGTCCCCTCGTCGGTCTCGATCGGGACGATCTGGTCCTCGAAGCGGCCCTCGTCGGTCGCCGCCGCGGCGCGGTGGTGGCTCCGGACGGCGTACTCGTCCTGTTCCTCGCGGGAGATGTCGTACTCCTCGGCGACCTTCTCGGCGGTCATCCCCATCTGGAGTTCGCCGACGTTGTACTCGCTTGCCAGCCGGGGGTGGAGGACGGAGTAGCTATCGCCCATCGGGACCCGCGACATCGACTCGACGCCGCCGGCGATGATGCAGTCGCGCTGGCCCGCCCGGACCGCGTCCGAGGCGGAGATGATCGCCTGCATCGAGGAGGCACACCAGCGGTTGATCGTCGTCGCGGGCACCGACTCGCCCAGATCCGAGAGGAGGGCGATGACCCGCGCGAGGTTGTTGTCCTGCTCGTCGCGCTGCTGTGCACAGCCCCACATCAGGTCGTCGACCTCGTCGCCCGAGAGGCCGGCCTCGGTGAGAATTTCGTTCACGAGCGGGGTCGAGAGGTCTTCGCTTCGCACGTCGGCGAAGACGCCGTCCTCTTTCCCCTGTGGCGTTCGCACGGCCGCGGCGATAACGGGTGTCTGTCCCATACGCCGGCAATCGTCCCTCACGAACATAAATGACTGTCAAACTCGCGGGGACGCGGGGGAAGTTTACCGGACTGCGTCCGACCGAACCCGGCGACCGCGCTCGGTGAAAGGCGCGTTTCACCTTGGGGAGGGGCCTTATGACTGTACGCCGTCGGTGAACGTATGCGCGGACGAACCACCACGATCGCAGTCGTCTTCTCGGCGCTGCTCGTCGGCGCGGCAGTCGGGGCCGCCGCCGGCGGGCTGTTCGCCGGCGACGGAACCGCCAGCGTGCCAAGCGGCGACGATCACACCCAAACCGAATCGACCGACTGGACCGAACGGACGGACGCCGCGACCCTCGAAACCTTCGAGTCCGCCGCGGCGTTCGAGGAGTACTTCGAGCGGAACGGCCCGTCGACCCACGTCCGCTTCCAGACCGGCGGCCCGGACGCCGCCGTCGAGGAGGAGGTCGCCGAGGACGCGGGCGACGCCAGCGGCGACGGCGCGAGCGTCACGACGAGCGCACTCGCCGGCGACGACGTCCGCAGTTCCGAGACGAACGTCCAGGTGGCGGCGCTCGACGAACCCGACGCGCTCAAAAACGACGGCGAGACGGCCTACTACGCCAACCACCGGTTCCACGCCCGCTCGGGCGAGACGGCCGTACTCGACCTCTCGGACCCCGCCGACCCGGAGGCCGTCGCGACCATCCCGGCGACCGGCCAACTGCTGCTCGCCGACGACGTCCTCGTCGTCCTCGACCACGACCGGGCGTACGGCTACGACGTCAGCGACCCGAGCGACCCCGATCAGGTGTGGGCCGAGGACCTGGAGGCGCGCCTCGAAACCGCCCGCCTCCACGAGGACGGCTCGCTGTACCTCGTGCTGGTCGACCACCCGAGCGACGACCCGTGCCCGATCGAACCGTACGGCGACGCGGCGATCGAGTGCACCGACGTCCGCCGCCCCGCGGCCGACGCCGACGGCGACGCCGTCTACACGGCGGCCCGCGTGAACCCCGAGACCGGCGCCGTCGAGGACTCGACCAGCGTCGTCGGCACGGCCCGCCACTCCGCGACGTACGTCTCCGAGGGCGCCATCTACCTCTCGTACACGTGGTCGGCCTCCGACTACGAGGTGCTGTCGGGCTACCTCCTCGGACCCGGCTCCGACCACCTCGACGCGACGTCGCGCGAGCGCCTCGAAGCCCTCGACGACTACGACATCTCCGAGCGCGCCAAGGAGGTCGAGATGCGCCAGATCCTCGACGACTGGCGTGCCGGCCTCGACGAGGACGAGCGCCGCGAGGTCGAACGCGAGTTCGAGGAGGGGCTGAAGGCGTACGCGAGCGAGCACCAGCGGGACCTCTCGCGGACCGGCGTCGTCCGCGTCTCGATCGACGGCGCCCTCGAACCGACCGCCTCGGGCGAGGTGCCGGGCGTCCCGCTGAACCAGTTCTCGATGGACGAACACGAGGACCACCTCCGGATCGCGACCACCATCCCGCGGACCCACGGCGCCGACTCCGTCAACGACGTCTACGTCCTCGACTCGAACCTGGAGGTCACCGGCGAGGTGCAGGGCCTCGGCGAGGACGAGCGCATCTACTCGGTGCGCTTCGAGGGCGACGAGGGCCACGTCGTCACCTTCCGCGAGATCGACCCGTTCTACACGCTCGACCTCTCCGACCCGACCGACCCGCGCGTCGAGGGCGAGTTGAAACTGCCGGGCGTCTCGGAGTACCTCCACCCGCTGGAGGAGGACCTGATCCTCGGGATCGGCCAGGAGGACCGCAAGGTGAAGGCGACGACGTTCGACGTGAGCGACCGCGAGAATCCGGTCGAACTCGAATCGGTGATCCTGGAGGACGAGCACTTCTCCGAGATCGCGCGCAACCACCGCGCGTTCCTGCAGGACGGGCGCCACGAGGTGTTCTTCCTGCCCGGAACGGAGAACAGCTACGTGTTCGGCTACGCCGACGGCGACCTCGAAGAGGTCGCCCGCGTCGACGTCGGCGGCCCCGGCGTCCGGGCGATGTACGTCGGCGACTACCTCTACGTCGTCGGCGAGGAGCAGGTCGTCGTCCTCGACGAGACGACGTGGGAGGAAGAGACCCGCGTCGACCTGTAGCGCGGCCGCCGCCTGCGATCCCGCGGGGAGCAACCCTTTTGCCGCCCCTGTGACAACGAGCGGGCATGACAGACGACGCGGACCCCGGCACCGATCGCGAGACCGGAACCGAGGCCGCTTCCGATCCCGACCGCGGCCGCGACGCGAACGACGCGAGCGAGACGGCCGCCGCGGCGGAGGCGGCGGACGACGGGGCCGGGGACGACGGCCCGATGCCGGGCGTACCCGACCCCGACCCCGACCCCGACCCCGACGCCGTCGACGAGGACGAGATCCCCGAGGACGTGCGCAAGTACGCCCGCTTCAAGAAGATGGACGGCGCGCAGTACGACCGGGTCAACGAGTTCCTCCGCGAGCGGACGTACATCACGGCCCGCGAGTGGGCCATCGCGCGGCTCTGTTCGGACTTCCGGACCGAGACGGGCGTCGAGATGACCAAGATCGGCGAGAACCTGCCGGAACTCGTCCCGTTCATGACCGACACGTACACGCCGCAGGCGGTCAACCAGGCCCGCTCCTCGTTCGAGGAGAAGGTCCGGAAGGCCGGCGCGACGTTTCTCTACGGGGCGATGTGTGACTTCTTCACCGCCGAGGAACTCGACGACGTGATGTACGAGGCCACCGAGGTCGCCAAGTTCCTGCTGGAGGTCGAGGGCGTCGACCTCTCCGTCGAGGAGGAACTGGAGTCCGAGGAACGCATCTCCAGCGTGATGCGCGAGGTGCGCGAGGCGAGCAGGGAACTGCGCGAGGACGAGGACGAGGACGAGGACGAGGGCGAGGACGACTGACGGCGGTCACGCCGACTCGGGATCGTCCCCGGCGTCTTCCCCGTCCCCGAAGAACGAGTCGGGTTCCTCGTGGGAGAACGTGACCACGCGCCGGCGCGAGAGGGGGCGGACGTAGGCGTGGACGACCCCGCGCTGGGAGGCCAGCCGCCGCAGTCGCTCCGTGTCGGACGGTCGGTAGTGGAGCGGAACGAACACCGCTCGCTCGCTCGCTTCGTCGCGCTCGACGACGAGGACGAACGCCGCGCCGCCGCGCTCCGCGCGGAAGGTCTCGTACGACGACGCCGCGAACCCGTCGTCGAGGAGCGACTCGAGCGCGTCGAACTCGTCGTCGGGGACGAGGACGTCGAACCCGAGGCGGTCGACGTCCGGATCGGGCGCGGGATCCGCATCCGCCCCCGCGTCCGCGTCGCCGTCGCCCTCGTCGCCGCCGAGCGTCGGTCGGTCCAGCGGGCCGGGCTGTGGCGCCACGTCGCCGGGGTGCAGTTCGAGCACGTCCCAGCCGGATTCGCGGTACGCGTCGGCGGTCGCGGCGACGTCGTCGACGAACGCCTCCCAGAACTCGAGGACGGCGTCCGGCACTCCCTGGCCGTTCATGTCGGTGTCGGGTGTCCCGACCGACAAAAGCCTTCGCTTCCGCGATGAAAAATAAAGATATTAGTCCACGCGTCAGCAACGAGGGGCAGTGACGTCGTTACTCTCTCTCGCCGACCTCCAAACTTACTTTCGAACGGACCGAGGAACGGTGAAGGCGGTCGACGGAGTCGACCTGACCGTCCGGGAGGGCGAAACCGTCGGACTGGTCGGCGAATCGGGCAGCGGGAAGAGCGTGACCGCGCTCTCGGCGATGCAACTCGTCGAAGAGCCGGGGGAGGTCGTCGGCGGGGAGATCACGTTCCACGACGACGACCTCGCGGCCGAACTGACCGAGCGGTTCCCCAAGCGCGCCCCGGAGTTCGTCGACCGCGACGCGGGGACCGTCGACCTGACCCGGGCGCCGGAATCGGCGATGCGACGGATCCGCGGCGGGGAGATGAGCATGATCTTCCAGGACCCGATGACCTCGCTCAACCCCGCCGTGACCGTCGGCGAACAGGTCGCGGAAAGCCTCCTGCTCCACCAGTACGACCGCCAGCGCGAGGACAACTGGTGGAACGCGGTCCGCGAGATCGCTCCGTCGCTCGGCCGCAACGAGACCGAAGAGCGGGCGCTCGCCGACGCTGTCGACATGCTGGAGCAAGTCGGCATCCCGGAGGCGGAGTCGCGGATCGACCAGTTCCCCCACGAGTTCTCCGGCGGGATGCGCCAGCGGGTACTCATCGCCATCGCGCTCGCCTGCCGGCCGGACCTGCTCATCGCCGACGAGCCGACGACCGCGCTCGACGTGACGATCCAGGCGCAGATCCTCGAACTTATCAACGAGTTGCAAGAGGAGTTCGGGATGTCCGTCCTCTTCATCACGCACGACCTCGGCGTCGTCGCCGAGACGTGCGACCGCGTCGCCGTGATGTACGCCGGCGAAATCGTCGAGGAGGGCCCCGTCGAGGAGATATTCTACAACCCCTCGCACCCGTACACGTACGCGCTGCTCGAGTCGATCCCGACCGAGGACAAGGACCGACTCACGCCGATCGAGGGGAACGTTCCCGACCTGATCGATCTCCCCGAGGGGTGTCACTTCGCCGACCGGTGCCCGTGGGCCGAACCCGCCTGCCGCTCGGAGGTCCCCTACCTCCAACACGGCCCCGAGGACGTCGATCACCGCGCGAAGTGTATCCTCGAGGACTTCGACGAGAGCGTCTACGCGGCGGACCTCGAGAGCGTCAGCGCCCGTACTGAAGCGACGTTCGACGAGACGCTGCTGTCCGTGTCGGATCTGAAAAAGCACTTCTCGAAGGCCGAGGGCCTGCTCGATCGCTGGCTGGCGGACGAGGTTCCGACGGTCAAGGCCGTCGACGGCGTCAGTTTCGACATCTACGAGGGCGAGACGCTGGGGCTCGTCGGCGAGTCCGGGTGCGGGAAGTCGACGACCGGACGGACCCTCCTCAGGTTGCTCGAACCGACCGACGGCACCGTCGTCTTCTCCGGGATCGACCTCGCGGACCTGGAGTCGACGGAACTCCGCGAGATGCGAAAGGACGTCCAGATGATCTTCCAGGATCCGATGTCCTCGCTCGACCCGCGGATGACCGTCGCGCAGATCGTCAGCGAGCCGCTGAAGATCCACGGCCTGCCGGAGGCGGACCCCGACGACGACCGCCCGCAGAACGAGCGCCGCCAGGACCGCATCGACGAGTTGCTCGAGGCGGTCGGCCTGGACGTCTCCCAGCGCGATCGGTACCCCCACGAGATGAGCGGCGGCCAGCGCCAGCGGGTCGGCATCGCACGTGCACTGGCGGTCGATCCCGACTTCATCGTCGCCGACGAACCGGTGTCGGCGCTCGACGTCTCCGTGCAGGCCCAGATCATCAACCTGCTGGAGGACCTCCAGGAGGAGTTCGACCTGACCTACCTCTTTATCGCCCACGACCTCTCGGTCGTTCGCCACATCTCCGACCGGATCGCCGTAATGTATCTCGGCGAGATCGTCGAGGTCGGTCGGACGGACGAACTCTTCGAGGACCCGAAACACCCGTACACGCAGGCGCTGCTCTCGTCGGTGCCGGAGCCCGACCCGCGGGCCGACGCCGATCGCATCATCCTCGAAGGCGACGTGCCGAGTCCGATCGATCCGCCGTCGGGCTGTCGGTTCCGCACGCGCTGTCCGAAGGTCATCCCGCCGTCGGACCTGGACATCGAGCAGGCCGCCTACCGGGAGGTGATGAACTTCCGCGAGCGCGTCGAGTCCGAGTCCATCGCCGTCGACAGTTACCGCCCGGCGCCGGACGCCGAGGAACCGGTCGAGGCCGTCGCCGACGGCGGTCGAACGTCGGTTGAGCAGGCGATCCTCGATCGGTTCTTCGACGAACCGTTGCCCGGGTCCGTCGAGTCGGTCGTTCGCGAGGCGATCGATCACGTCCTCGCGGATGAGTGGGAGCGAGCGGCGGCGGTGCTCCGCGAGCGGTTCGAGTCGGTCTGCGAGCGCGCACACCCCGATCTCGGCGACGACGCGCACCCGGCGGCGTGTCACCTGTACGAGAACTGACCACGAACGGGTTGCCGCCAAACCGAGGGTTTTTCGTTACTATTATAGCATTCCTGCGGTACGGTATTGTATGGCACGGGAGACAATGGTGGATCGACGACAGTTCCTCACTGCTACTGGAAGCGCCGCAGCCGCGGTGTCCTTCGCCGGGTGTATCGGCGGTAGCGACGATGGAGACGACGGTGACGACGGTGGCGACGGCGGAGACGGCGGAGACAGCGGAGACGGCGGAGACGGTGCCGACGGGGAGAGCCTCCTCGTCTACGGGCGCGGCTCCGACTCGTCGACGCTCGACCCCCAGGCGACCAGTTCCGGCGAGGACGCCAAAGTCACCAACCAGGTGTACGACAAGCTCGTCCACTTCGAGCCCGGCGAGTCGACGCTCGTCGAAGGGCTGGCCTCGGAGTACGGCCTCGAGGGAACGACGACGACGCTGACCCTCCGCGAGGGCGCCTCGTTCCACAACGGCGACGAGATGACCGCGGAGGACTTCGTCGCGACCTACCGACGGTTCGTCGACGAGGAGTACGACTACTTCATCGGCGACGACCAGTCGTTCTACGGGCCGTACCTGTTCGGTCCGGTCGAGTCCGTCGAGGCGACCGGCGACTACGAGATCCAGATCGAGCTGTCGAAGCGGTACGCGCCGTTCCTGCGCTCGCTCGCGGTGTTCGCGATGGCCGTGCTCCCGAAGAGCGAGATCGAGAACGACCACGACTTCGGCGAGGAGCCGATCGGGACCGGCGCCTTCGAATTCGACGAGTGGGACACCGGCAACCAGCGCATTCGCCTCTCGGCCAACGGCGACTACTGGGGCGAGACGCCGAAGGTCGACGAGGTCGTCTTCGAGGCCGTCGATCAGAACTCCACGCGCGCCCAGTCGCTCGACGCGGGCGAACTCGACATCATCGACGGCATCGGCGCCGCGCAGGCCGACGTCATCGATGGCTCCGGAAACGCGTCCCTCGAGCGCACCTCCGGGATGACCGTCGGGTACATGGCGTTCAACATGGCCCGCGTCGAGGAGTTCCGCGACAAGCGCGTGCGCCAGGCGATCAGCCACGCGATCAACACCGAGGCTATCGTCGAGAACATCTACCGCGGGCTGGCGATTCAGGCCAGCCACCCGCTGCCCCCGACGGTGATGGGGCACGACGATAGCATCGATCCCTACGAGTACGACCCCGAACAGGCGCAGGAACTGCTCGACGAAGCCGGCGTCAGCGACCTGTCGTTCGAACTCGCGACGATGACCAACCCGCGTCCGTACTTCGCCTCGCCCGTTCAGACGGCCGAGACGGTTCGGTCGAACCTCGCCGAGGTCGGTATCGACGTGGAGATCAACGAGCAGTCGTCGTGGGACGGCTACCTCGAGTACACCGCCGAAGGCAAACACGACGCCTGTTTCCTCGGCTGGATCTCGGACAACGCGGACCCGGACAACTTCTACAGCCCGCTGCTCCACCCGGGCATCTCGGCCGACGAGGTGCCGGACGGTCAGGACTGGGTCAGCTTCGACACCGAGGGGTACAACGACGGGAACCGCTCGGGATGGGCGAACACGGAGTTCATGGAACTCGTCGACGAGGGACAGAAGACCTACGAGGAGGGCGAGCGCGAGGAGATGTACCTCGAAATCGCCCAGATCGCCCACGATGAGGCGCCCTGGGTCTACATCACCCACACCGAAGAGCTCCGCGGCATTCACAACCGCGTCGACGGCTACGTGATCGAGGCCATCGGCGGTCCGTTCCTCGAACTCGTCGAACTCCAGAACTGAAAGCAAAAACGATCCACTTTTACGCTGGCGGCAAGCCAAATAATGATAATGATTAGCAGGCGGTTCTTGCTCAAGCGTTTACTGCTCCTCATCCCGGTCCTGCTCGGCGTGGCGACGTTCGTCTTCGCCATCCTGCACCTCTCGCCGGGGAATCCGGCCCGGACGATCGCCGGGGAGCGAGCGTCGGAGGAGTTCGTGCGCCAGATCGAGAACGACCTCGGGCTGAACGACCCGATCTACGTCCAGTACGGCCGGTTCCTGTTCGACGCCGTGCAGTTGGACTTCGGGGAGTCTTACACCATCCGCAGGGGGACGCCGGTGAGCGACGTGCTCAAGTCGCGGTTCCCCGTCACGCTGGAACTCGCCATTCTGGGTCAGATCGCCGGCATCTGCTTTGGCATTCCGCTGGGAATCCTCAGCGCCGTCAAGCAGGACTCGCTGACCGACCACCTCACGCGGATCGGCGCGCTGTCGGGGATCAGCGTCCCCATCTTCTGGAGCGGACCGCTGCTGATCCTGCTGTTCGCACAGTGGCTGGACCTGTTACCGACGAACGGGCGGATCGCCAGCCAGTACTCCGTCGAGTCGGTGACGGGGCTGATCACGGTCGACACGCTCCTCGCCGGGGACCTGGCGGCGTTCCAGTCCGCCGTCCACCACATGTTGTTGCCGTCGCTGGTCATCGGCATCTACTCGATGGCGCTGATCTCGCGGATGATGCGCTCGTCGATGCTCGAGGTGATCAGACAGGACTACATGCGAACCGCCCGCGCGAAGGGACAGGGGGCGAAGATCACCGTCATGAAACACGGCTTCCGGAACGCCCTGATCCCCGTCGTCACCATCATCGGCATCCAGTTCGGTTCGCTGCTCGGCGGCGCCGTCCTCACCGAGACGGTGTTCAACATCACCGGCATCGGCCGGCTACTCGTCGACGCGATCAGCGTCGGCGACTACCCGCTGGTACAGGGGACCGTCCTGCTGTTCGCGTTCCTGTTTACGCTGGTGAACCTGGGCGTCGACATCACCTACTCGATGCTCGATCCGAGGATCGAACAATGAGCTCCGAAACTACCTCTCAACACACGGACCGGGACCAGTACCGCCGGGGGTTCTTCGAGCGGCTTCGCCAGTCGCCGTTTCTCTCCGAACTGCTGTCGAACAGGCTCGCCCTGTTGGGACTCTCGATCATCCTCTTCGTCGCGCTGATCGCGATCCACGCGCGACTCACGCTCGACCTCGAGGCGATCAAGGCCACCCAACTCGGGACGAACCCGTCGATGGTGGGGCCCTGCGGCGAGTCGGGCGTCATCGACGCGATCCAGAGCGCCGGATCGTGCGCGCACCCGATGGGAACAGACCTGCAGGGTCGGGACATCTTCGACCGCGTCCGGTACGGCGCGTGGCTGGCGCTGAAGTACGGCACGATCACGGTCGGCGCGTCGACGGTTCTCGGGGTCGGCCTCGGAATCATCGCCGCCTACTACGGCGGCTGGATCGACAACCTCGTCATGCGCACGATGGACGTGCTGCTGGCGTTTCCCAGCCTGCTGCTCGCGCTCGCGCTGGTGGCAATCTTCGGCGCCGGCCTCTGGAAGGCCGTCATCGCGCTCACGCTCGTCTACACGCCGCGGTTCGCCCGCGTCGTCCGTGGCGCCGCGCTGAAGGTCATGGAAGACGAGTACATCGACGCCACCGTCGCGCTCGGCGCTCGAGACGGACGGATCCTGCTCAGGCACGTCCTGCCGAACTCGATCGCGCCGATCACCGTCCAGAGTACGCTGAACTACGGGCTGGCGATCATCGACATCGCGGCGCTGTCATTTCTCGGCTTCGGGGCCAGCGCCGGAACGCCGTCGTGGGGGGCGATGCTCACGAACGGCGTCGAGCAGGGGTTGCTCTCGGGCCACTGGTGGTGGTCGTTCTTCCCCGGCTTGCTGCTCGCGCTGACGGTCCTCGGGTTCAACCTGCTGGGAGACGGGATGCGCGACGCGCTCGACCCGCGGATGCGCGAAGCCGTCGACTGATCGCATGGATCGGTCGCGCTCGACCGCGTCCGCGGAACCGACCCGCCCCCCGTGGGGCCGTCTGGGGGGCGTCTTCGTCGCCGGCGGCGCCGCCGGTGCCGCCATCGCGCTCGCGTTACTTCCGCAGCGCGGGCCGCAGGAAGCGACCAGCACGGCGTTCGCACTCGGCGCGCTGATCTTCGGCGCCGCGCTGCTGGGCTGGACGGCCGCCGTCGTCGGGGGTCGCGGTCTCGAGACGACGTACGAGTCCGTCGAGACGGAGAGCCAGTTCACCGAGGCGGGCGCCAGACGGGCCATGCTGTTGCTCTGCGCGCTCGGCCTCGGGGGAATGGTCGGCGCGTCGGTTATCTCCGCGGTACTTACCTAACGCCGGCGAGTCGCGTTCGGGACCTCACTCGCCGCGCTCGCCCGCGAACGTGCCGACCCGTTCGACGACCGCCTCCCGGTCGCCGACGAGGGCCGCCTCGACCGCCTCGCGGACGCGGGCCGGGTCGGCCGGCCCGCCCGCGGCGGCGACGCTCCCCACGGTGTCGGGGTCGAACGGGACGTCGAGCGCGGCGTAGACCGTGTCGAGGACGGCCGCGAGTTCCTCGCGGGCGTCGACGAGCAAGACGCCGGAGGCGACCGCGGCGTCGGAGCGCACCCGCTGGGCGATGCCGACGACCTTCCCGCCGGCGGCGCCGCCCGCCGACAGCGAGTGCGCCCCGGGGCAGAACGAGTCGTCGGGTTCGCCGCGCTCGGGGGCGACGCCGAGGGCCCGGAGGGCGGCCTCGACGTCCGCCGACAGCCGCTCGTAGCGCTCGTCGGTCCCCCGCCGGAAGTCGGCGACGGGTTCGGCGCGGGCGAACGCCAGCGTCGTCTCGCCGTCGTAGGCGACCGCCCGGCCGCCGACGTCGCGCTCGACCGGCGTGAAGCCGCGCTCGGCGGCGGCCTCGCGGGCGCGGTCGTACCCCTCGCGGCGGGCGTCGCGCCGGCCGAAGGCCACCTGCCGGTGGGGCGCCCACACCCTGACCGCCCGCTCGCCGCCCGCCGCGACGTCGAGCAGTCGGGCGCTCGTCGCGCGGTCGGCTTCGATCGTCGCGCCGCGACCCCGGAAGACGCGCATGGCCGACGTTGGTCCCGACGCCCCTAAACCTCCCCGGCCCGGAGTGGCGGACGATGGCCGTCACCCTCGACGAATCGGTTCTGGGACGGTACGAACGGTTCTCGCTGTACAACTCGCCGTACGCCGCCCACGACCGCGGCTGCGCGATCGACCTCTATCCCGGCACCCTCCGGGACGGACGGACGACCGCGGCGCCGAGTCCGGTGTCGGGGACCGTCCGCGAGACGCTGACCGTCCGCGCGCCGCCAAAGCCCTACGCGCCGGAGCACGACCACCTGCTGCTCATCGAGTGTGACGCGCCCGCGGCCGTCGAGGGGCGCATCGCGCGGGTGCTGCACGTCGAGCCGTCGGTCGAACCCGGCGCGTACGTGAGCGCCGGGGAGTCGCTCGGCCGCCTCGTCCGCGCGGGCTTTTTCGCCCCGTGGGTCGACAACCACCTCCACGTCGGCTTCCGCGACCCCGACCGGAACCTCCGGCGTGCGTCGGGGTCGCTCCCGATCGACCTCGGCGTCGACGTCCGGCCGCTCGCGTGGGACGGGACCGGGACGGTCGTCGAGACCGGCGAGACGTACGCCGTCCTCGACGCGCCGGCGCACCCGAACCCCGGCCGGGAGTTCGTCGGCGTGTGCGCCGACGAGGGTGGCGTCCTCGACGGCGGCCTGCCGCACTACGACGGCGGCGGCCTGCTCGGCGGCCGGGACGGCCCCGTCCGGCTGAACGGCGACCGACTCGGGGTGGCAGACGGCCGGACCGTCGCGTGGGACGACGTCGTCGTGCGGGCGAACGGCGAGGCGATCACCGGGCTGTCGTTCTTCTGTGCTCGCGACGCCGACTTCGGCGCGAAGCTGATCCGTCCCGAGGCGTCGTTCGCGGTCGGCGACGAACTCCGGGTGCGCGTCGAGCCGCGGTGACGGCCCGAGCGCCCGGCGCCGGGCGCGACAAGAAAGCCAACGGGAAACCGCGGACAAACGCAGAGCACAAATCCGTGGCCCTCTCACACGGTCGTATGACCGACGAGGACGGAGACGAGTTGACAGCCCACCGCGACCTCCTGCAGGGGTACATCGACGAGAACCACGAGTTCCTCTCCTGGCTCGGAACGACCGTCGAGCACGTCGGCCCGGGGACGATGACGATGGCGATCCCCTACGACGACAAACTCACGAACTCGCGGCCGACCGGCCGCGACGGCCGCCCGGACATCCACGGCGGCGTCGCCGCGACGCTGATCGACACCGTCGGCGGCCTCGTGTTGCGGACCGCGTTCGACGACCCCTCCTCGGGGGGCGTCGCCACGATCAACCTCAACGTCAACTACCTCCGGCCGGCGACGGGCGACCTCGAGGCGACCGCCGACGTGATCCGCGCGGGCACGAGCGTCGGCGTCAGCGAGATCACCGTCGAGAGCACGACGCCCGACGGCGAGACCCGCGAGGTGGCGACCGGTCAGGGCGCCTATCGCCTGTTCCGCGAGGGGTGACGGCCCGGCGATCGTCAGGGGTACTCCCGTTTTCGGCGAACGTGTTCGTGGGTACTTCTACGCCGTAGGAATCGGAGATTCCCACTAAGGAGACGTCGGCCGGAGTCGGGCGTACGGTCCCAGCGGCCTCCGTGGACCAAGAGACCACACGTTCCGACCATGACCGACGACCACACCACCGACGATCGGAGCCAGGACGAGAGAGAGCCACTGTTCGCGCGGATTCCGCGCCGCGACTTCGTGAAAGCCGGCGCCGCGACCGGCACGCTCACGTCGATGGCAGGGTGTACCGGCCTGCTCGACGGCGGCGACGGCGCCGCGACCGGCGGATCGGTAGACGCCGACGTGCCACCGGGCGAACACGACGAGTACTACGGAATCCTCTCGGGGGGGCACTCGGGTGAGATTCGCGTCTACGGCATCCCGTCGATGCGCCAGTTGATGCGCATTCCGGTGTTCAACCGCGAGAGCGCCCGCGGCTACGGCTACGACGACGAGACCCGCGAGATGCTCGAGAACGCGGGCGGCTACACGTGGGGCGACACCCACCACCCGCGCGTGAGCCAGACGGACAACGACTACGACGGCCGGTGGGCGTTCGTCAACGACAAGGCCAACGGCCGGATGGCCCGCATCGACCTCACGTACTTCGAGACGGACGCCATCGTCGACATCCCGAACCAGCAGGGGACCCACGGTGCCTGCTGTCTGCTGCCCGACACCAAGTACGTCTTCGGCGTCGGCGAGTTCCGCGTTCCGATGCGCAACGACGGCCGCGACCTCGACGACCCCGACAGCTACACGTCGGTCCTCGCCGCCATCGACCCCGAGACGATGGACGTCGCGTGGGAGGTCGAAGTCGACGGCAACATGGACAACGGCGACGGCGGCAAGGAGGGCCGCTGGTTCTTCGCGACCGGCTACAACAGCGAGGGCGCCGTCACCGAGAGCGGGATGGCCGAGGCGGACACCGACTGGGTGAAAGCCTTCGACGTCCCCGCCATCGAGGAGGCCGTCGACGCCGGCGAGTACGAGGAGATCGGCGGCGTGCCCGTCGTCGACGGCACCCGCGACAGCCCGCTGAACGACGGCGACCGCCCCGTCGTCCGGTACGTCGACGTGCCGAAGAGCCCCCACGGCGTCAGCGTCACGCCCGACGGGCAGTACGCGATCGCCAGCGGCAAACTCGATCCGACGGCGTCGATCGTCGACGTCGAGACGCTCGCCGACGCCGACGACCCCAACGAGGCGGTCGTCGGCCGCCCGCGACTCGGGATGGGGCCGCTACACACCGCCTACGACGGCCGCGGGCACGCGTACACGACCCTGTTCATCGACTCGCAGGTCGTCAAGTGGGACATCGAGGCGGCCGTCGATGCCGAGGCGGAGTCCGAGGACCCGATCGTCGAGAAGATCGACGTCCACTACAACCCCGGTCACCTGATCGCCGCGGAGTCGTACACGGCCGATCCGCAGGGCGACTGGCTGATCTCGCTGAACAAGCTCTCGAAGGATCGGTTCCTCCCCGTCGGGCCGATGCACCCCGAGAACGACCAGCTGATCTACATCGGCGACGACGAGGAGGGGATGCAACTCGTCAAGGACACGCCGGCGTACGCCGAACCCCACGACGCCTCGATCGTCCACAAGAGCAAGCTGGACCCGGCGAAGACCTACGACCCCGCGGACCTCGACCTCGACCCGATCGACTCGGGGAGCATGGACATCGAGCGCGACGACGGCGGGGTGCACGTGAAGATGACCGCCCAGCGCAACGAGTTCGGCTATCAGGACGTCACCGTCCAGGAGGGCGACGAGGTGACGTTCACGGTCACGAACGTCGAGACCTCCGCCGACCTGTTGCACTCGCTTGCGATCCCCGAACACGACATCAACGTCAAGGTCGCCCCACAGGAGACCCGCGAGGTGACGTTCACGGCCGACGAGCCGGGCGTCTACTGGATGTACTGCGGGTTCTTCTGTAGCGCGCTGCACCTCGAGATGCGCTCGCGGCTGCTCGTCGAACCCGCGGAGTGATCCCGATGTCGAGACTGGCGCGGTTCGGCGAACTCCGACGCGCGCTCCCGCTGACGGCGGCAGCGCTGCTGCTCGTATCGCTCGCCCTTCCGGTGTGGCGGATCACGTTGACCGCGCCGCAGTACGTGGAGACGCTCGTCGTCGAACTGTACGCCTACCCGCGGCTGGCCGGCGACTTCGTGGAGGTCCAGCGGCTCAACCACTACGTCGGGTTCTACTACCCCGACCCGGTGTACGTCGAGCCGAACTACGAGGTCAACGAGCGGGCCGTGGCGGTCCCCGAGTGGGTCCTCGGGCCCGTCCTCTTCGTCGCCCTCGCCGCCGGCGCCGTGGTCAGCGCGCTCGCGCCGAGCGCGCGGGCGCTCGCGCGGCGCCTGCGGTACCAGCTCGCCGGCACCGTCGCGTTGTTCGCGGCGACGGGTGCCATCATCCAGTACCGGCTCTACCAGACCGGCCACTCGCTCGACCCGGCCGCGCCCCTGTCCGGGGTCGACGGGTTCACGCCGCCGCTGGTCGGCACCTACGAGGTCGCCAACATCAGCGGCAACGCCTGGCTCGGGCCGGGCGGCTACCTGGCCGCGCTCGCCGTCGCGTTACTCGCCGTGGCGTACCTGCTGCGCGAGTCCGAGGCGACCGTCGGCGACCTCCCGGACCTGCTCCGGGCGGCTCCCGACCGCGTGCGGGAGCGGGTCGGCCGGAACCGGGACGAACGGGACGAGCGCGGCCGACGCGAGCGCCCCGGCGCCGACTCGCCCGACGCGACCGAGCGCGGCCGGGGCGGCGCGCGGGGTGGTCCCCCGTGACCGAGGGGTGGTTCGCCGCGCTGGCCGCGGCGGCGCTCGTCTTCTCGCTCGCCGGTGCCGTGGTCGCCGCCGGCGACGGCGGCACCGAGGACCGCGCCGTCGAGTGGCGGCCCGACGTGCCGGACGTCGACGACGCCGAGGCACCCGCGGAGGACGGCGTCGCGACGGTCGACGGCCGCGAGTTCGACTCCGCGCAGGCGGCCGTCGACGCCGCGGACGCGGGCGAGACGGTCGTTCTGGAGGGGCGGTTCGACGAGCGCGTGGTCGTCGAGACGCCCGGCCTGACCCTCGCCGCGGCCGCGGCCGACGGCGCGCTGCTCGACGGCGGCGGCGAGGGGACCGTCCTCGTCGTGCGCGCGGCGAACGTGACCGTCGACGGCCTCTGGATCCGCAACTCCGGCTACGACCGCACCGAGGACGACGCCGGCGTCCGGGTGAACGGCTCGGACGCGACGCTCTCGAACCTCCGGCTGACGGAGGTCGCCTTCGGCGTCTGGATCGGCGACACGACCGGCGTCACCGTCGCGGAGTCGACGGTCGTCGGCCGCGAGGACGTCGACGTCGAGGAGCGGGGCAACGGCATCCACCTCTGGGAGACCGAGGACGCCGAGTTGCGCGACAACTACGTCACGACGGTCCGCGACGGGATCTACTACTCGTGGGCGACGGACGTCTACGCGACGGGGAACGTCCTCTGGGACCTGCGCTACGGCGTCCACTACATGTACTCGGACGGGAACCGCCTCGACGGCAACGTCGCCTTCGACAACGACGTCGGCTTCGCGCTGATGGTCTCGGAGAACCTCGTCCTCGAGGACAACGTCGCGGTGCGAAACGACGGCAGGAGCGCCCACGGCATCCTCGTCAAGGACGTCGAGGACAGCGAGATCCGCGACAACGCGGTCGTCGCCAACGGCGACGGCTTCTACGTCTACAACGCCCAGGACAACGTCGTCGCGGACAACCTCGTCCTCGAAAACGAGCGGGGGGTCCACGTGACCGCCGGCAGCCGGGGCGAACTCGTGACGGGCAACAGCTTCATCGCGAACGACGAGGCGGCGTACGCGACGACGACCGCGCAGGTCGCCTGGAACGACTCCGAGGGCGGCAACTACTGGTCCGACGCGCGCGCGGTCGACCTCGACGGCGACGGGACGAGCGAGATCCGACACCGCCCCGCCGGGACCGTCGAACGGCTGGTCTACGAGCAGCCGCGGGCGACGGCGTTCGCCGAGAGCCCGGCGTTCGACGCCGTCCGACTGGCCGAGAGTTCGTTCCCGGTCGTCGAGTCGCCGGGCGTCATCGACCACCGCCCGCTCGTCGAGCCACCCCACGAGGACTGGAGAGACTACTATGGAGATCACGATCACTGACGTACGCAAGCGGTACGGCGACGTCGTCGCCCTCGACGGCCCCTCCTTTACGGTGCCGTCCGGGTCGACGTTCGGCGTCCTCGGGACGAACGGCGCCGGCAAGACCACCCTGTTCGAACTGCTCGTCGGCCACGACGCGCCCGACGAGGGCCGCATCGAGGTCGGCGGCCTCGACGTCGAGCGCGCGGGCCACCGCGTCCGCGAGCGCGTCGGCTTCCTGCCCGAACACGCGGGGTTCCCGGCGGCGATGACCGGCCGCGAGGTGCTGTCGGTCCACGCCCGCATCCGCGGGGTCGCCGGGCACGAGGCGCGGATCGACGAGGTGCTCGACGTCGTCGGCCTGACGGAGGCGGCCGACCGGGCCGTCTCGGGCTACTCGAACGGGATGGGCCGCCGGCTGGGACTGGCCGCGGCGCTGCTGTCGAACCCGCCGGTGCTCGTCCTCGACGAACCGACCGCGGGGCTCGACCCGCGCGGCGTCGCCGCCTTCCACGAGGTCGTCGAGCGCATCGACCGCGAGACCGACGCGACGGTCGTCCTCTCCTCGCACGCGCTCGGGGAGGTCGAGCGCCTCTGTGACGAGGTGGCGATCCTGCAGGACGGGCGCCTGCGGGCGCGGGGGACCGTCGACGACCTCGCCGCGGCCGCCGCCGACCGGGTCACCGTCCGCCTGCGCCCCGCGGGCGACCGCGCGGCGCTGCTCGACGCCGTCCGGGGCGGCGAGCGGCCGGTCGAGGTCGACGCCGGCGAGCGGACGATCGAGGTCGCCTGCGACCGCGAGGACGCGCTCGGCGTCGTCTCCTCGCTCGACGACGACCTCGTCGCCGGCTTCGAGGTCCGCGAGCCGGGGCTGGAAACGGCGTTCCACGAGGCGCTCGCCGGCGAGGGCGAGCGCGAGGAGGTGGTACGCGCGTGAGCCGCGACGCCGACCCCGACGAGCGCGAGGCCCACCCCGACGGCGGCTACGGGACGACCGCCGGAGTCGCGACCGCCTCGACGACGGACTCCTCGACCGGGCTGCGCGGGGCGCTTATCGTCGCCGAGTCCGAGTACCGGCTGGCGGTGCGCAACCGGTGGGCGGTCGCGCTGACCGGCATCTTCGCCGCGTTCGCGCTCGGGCTGACGACGTTCAGCGGGGCGGAGGTGAGCCCCGACGGCTTCGCGCGGACGGTCGCGAGCCTCGCGACGCTTGCGGTCTACCTCGTGCCGCTCGTGGCGCTGGCGTTCGGCTACGACGCCATCGTCGGCCGCGAGGAGAGCGGCTGGCTCGGGGCGCTGTTCGCGCTGCCGATCCCGCGGGCGGCGGTCGTCGTCGGCGCCTTCCTCGGCCGGGCGGTCGTCCTCGCGGGGGCGACCGTGCTCGGCTTCGGGATCGCCGGCGCGTTCCTCCTCCGGGAGTTCGGCCTCGCGGGGTTCGACGCCTACGTCGGCTTCCTGCTGGCCGCGGCCGGCCTCGGGCTGGCGTTTCTCGCGCTCGCCGTCCTCCTGTCGGCGGTCGCCCGCGAGAAGGCCCACGCGCTGGGGCTCTCGCTGCTCGCGTGGGCGTGGTTCGTCCTCGTCCACGACCTGCTCGCGCTGGGGCTGATCGCGGCGTTCTCGCTGCCCGACGCCGCGCTGTCGGCGATGCTGGTCGCCAACCCCGCGAGCGTCTTCCGGACGCTCGTCCTCGGCGGCCTCGGCGCCGCCGGCGACGCCGGCTTCGCCGCGGCGCTCGCCGAGGTCGGCCTCTCGACGGGCGCGCTCGCTGCCGCGTTGCTCGCGTGGATCGTCGCACCTATCGCCCTCGCCGCCGTAGCTGTCCGAAAGCGTAGCGTATGACGGACCCCGATTCCCCGACACGACCCGGCCCGCCCGCTCACCGCCGAGCGACCGCGCCGTCCCGGCGCCGACTGTTGCTCGGGGCCGCGGTCCTCGCGGGCGCGACGGTCGCCGGCTGTCTCGGCGACGACGGTGGAGACGAACCGTCCGCCGAACCGATCGCCCTGACGGGCGGGCTGACCTGCGACGTCTGCGGGATGGTGATCGAGGAGACGTTCGGCCCCGCGGGACAGATCTTCTACGCCGACGGGAAACCCGAGGACCGCGACGGCCCCGCGCGGTTCGACAGCGTCGCCGAACTCGTCGTCTCGCTGGCCGAACGCGAGCGAACCGGCTGGGAGCCCCGCGACGTCTTCGTCACCGACTACTCGCGCGTCGAGTACGAGGTGGTCGAGCAGGGCGGCGGGCAATACGTCGCGAACCCCGTCGGCGCGGACACCTTCGCGGACGCGACCGACTGCCACTACGTCGTCGACAGCGACGTCGAGGGCGCGATGGGGCCCGAACTCCACCCGTTCGGCGAGCGCGGCGACGCCGAGGAGTTCGCCGGCGAGTACGGCGGCGAGGTCAAAGCGTGGGACGAGCTATCGCCGGCCGACGGCGCCCGCTGACCGCGCGGCGCGGCTCAGACGAACTCGACGTCGTCGCTCTCGATCACCTCGCCGAACAGCCAGTCGGCGTGGTCCAGAGCGTACTCCTTGTGGTCCTCCTCGATGTGGCCGATGCAGTCCTCGACGAGCAACGGGCGGAAGTCCCGCAGGCCCGCGCTGCCGGCGGTGTGGAGCACGCAGACGTTCGCGAGCGTGCCGACGAAGAGGAGGTCCCTGATGCCGCGGGCGTTCAGCCACCCCTCGAACTCCGTCTTCTGGAAGGCGTCGTAGGTGTGCTTCTCGACGACGTGGTCCTCCTCGTGCACGTCGAGTTCCGCGACGATCTCGGCCTCCCACGACCCTTCGAGGACGTGCTCGCCCCAGCGCTCGAACTCGTCGTAGTAGTGGGCGTCCTCGAACTGCTCCGGCGGGTGGACGTCGCGGGTGAAGACGATCTGCACGCCGGCCTCGCGGGCCCGGGCGACGAACTCGGCGATCGGTTCGATGGCGGCCTCGCTGCCCGGCGCGTGCAGCGAGCCGTCGGGGTGACAGAAGCCGTTTTGCATGTCGACGACGACGACCGCGGTGCTGTCTGGGTCGAGGTTCATGTGCGATAGTAACGACGCAGCGACAATATACTGTTCGCCGTCGCGCCGGAGCCGTCGGGGCCGGGTTTTTCTACTCGCGGCCCCAACGCCCTGCCATCGCAGATGAGACGCGCACTCCTCTTGGCCCTCCTCGTCGTGATGTCGTCGCTGGCCGTCCCGCTCGCCGCGGGCGCCGGCACGGCCGGCGTCGACGCCGACCCGGCGCCGTCGCAGGACGACCGCGAGTCGAACCCGACGACCGAGGACACGATCGGCTACGTCGAAGGCTACTGGTACGACGACGAACTGCCCGTCGACGACCGCGAGGGCGGCACCGTCGAGGACGAGGAACTCGAGGCGGTGATCTACCGGTCGATGGCCCGCGTGGAGGTGATCCGCGAGCGGACGTTCGAGGAACCGGTCCCCGTCGAGGTCATCACGCGCGCGGAGTTCGAGAACGAGACCGGCGAACTGTTCGTCGACGTCGATGACGGCGACCGCCTCGTCGAGAACGTCCGCTACGAGGCGCTGTTCGCGGTCGACCGCGAGACCGACGTCGTCGACGAGTTCGAGACGCTGTACGGCGGCGCCGTCGCCGGCTACTACGAACCGGCCGAGGACCGGATCGTGATCGTCTCCGACACCCCCGACGAGCCCGAACTCGACGAGGTCACCCTCGGCCACGAACTCCAGCACGCCCTCCAGGACCAGCGGTTCGGCCTCGACGAGTTCGACGAGGCGACCGTCGACGACTACACCGCGGTACGGGGGCTCGTCGAGGGCGAGGCCACCCTGATCGACGTCGAGTACGAGCGCCGCTGTGGGACCGAGTGGGAGTGTGTCGAACCGAGCGGCGACGGCGGGGCGCCGCCCGGCGACCTCAACTACGGGCTGTTCTTCGGCGTCTTCCACCCCTACAGCGACGGGCCAATCTACGTCGACGCGCTGCGCGAGGAGGGCGGCTGGGAGGCCGTCGACGCCGCCTTCGACGACCCGCCGGCCAGCAGCGCCGAGGTGATTCGGCCCGGCGAGGAGCGCGACCCGGCCGCGATCGACCTCGAGGACCGCTCGAACGACCGGTGGGAGCCCCTCGAAACGGCGGAGGGCGCCGACGCCGAGCGCTTCGGCGAGGCGACGATGGCTGCGATGTTCATGGGCGCGGCCGTCGAGAGCGGCGACGGGCCGGTCGCCCGCTCGGACGTCTTCGACAGCGAGAGCGAGTTGAGCGTCTACAACTACGACCACGCGGTGACCGACGGCTGGGCCGGCGACGAACTCGTCGCGTACGGGACCGGCGCCGGGACCGAATCGGAGACGGGCTTCGTCTGGCGCTCCGAGTGGGAATCGACGGCCGACGCCGAGGAGTTCGCCGAGGGCTACCTCGCGCTGATCGAGGCAAACGGCGGCGACCCCGTCGAGGACCGCCGGAACACCTACGTGATCGACGACGAGTTCCCCGGCGCGTACGCCCTCGACGTCGACGGCGAGACGGTGACGATCGTCCGCGCGCCGTCGGTCGAGGAGCTATCGGGGATCTACGCGGGCGCCGCGCCCGAGGGCGCGGACACCATCGACGCCGAACCCGCCGCCGACGGGAGCGGGGACGGCGACGCGAACGCTACCGACAGCGAATCCGGCGACCGCCTCGCCGGCTTCGGCGCGGCGCTCGCGGCGCTCTCGATCCTCGCGATGGCGTTCGCGACGAGCCGCAGGGAGTGATGGCGGGCGCGCGACCGGCCCGTCGGGTCGGCCCCGCGGCGCTCGCGCTCGCGGCGCTGCTCGTCCTCTCGGGCTGTGCCGCGCCCGTCGCCGGGCCGGACGCGCTCGCCGCGGACCGCGACCGCGGTCACGTGGGCGGCTACGCCCCCGACGACGACCTCGACGTCGACGCGAGCGACGGCCTCACCGCGGCCGAACTCGAAGCCGTGAAGTACCGCTCGATGGCCCGGATCGAGGTGCTCCGCGGGCTGAAGTTCGCGGAGGACGTCGAGATCGAAGTGATCACGCGCGAGGCGTACCGCGAGCGCCGCGGCGAGCGCGGGCCGGCGAGCCCCTTCACGAACGAACTCTGGCGCGGCGCGTTCGTCGTCGACGGCGAGACGGACGTCGACGCCGCCCTCGAGGAGGTCTACGGCGACGCCGTCGTCGGCTACTACCGGTCGGGCGAGATCGTGATCGTCGCCGACGACCCCGACGGGGTCGTCGTCGACCGGCGGACGCTGGTCCACGAACTCGTCCACGCGCTCCAGGACCAGCGGTTCGGCCTCGACCGCCGGGGGTCGACGCTCGACGAACGTCGCGCCGAGACCGGCGTGTTCGAGGGTGAGGCCGACTACGTGGCCCACCTGTACGACCGGCGCTGCGGGGACGAGTGGGAGTGTCTGCCCGAGGTCGAACCCGCGCCGCGAGACCCCGAGCGACGGCCGTTCAACGCGGGGC
Source organism: Salinilacihabitans rarus (assembly GCF_024296665.1). Lineage (NCBI taxonomy): Archaea > Methanobacteriati > Methanobacteriota > Halobacteria > Halobacteriales > Natrialbaceae > Salinilacihabitans > Salinilacihabitans rarus. The sequence continues at coordinate 2,139,032 of NZ_CP100762.1, forward strand.
TGTTCCTCTCGATCTACGCGCCGTACGCCGAGGGGCCGTCGTTCGTCGCCCACCACCGCGAGCGGGGTGGCTGGGACGCCGTCGACGCCCTCCACGAGGACCGGCCACGGAGCACGAGCCAGGTGATCCACCCCGAGCGCTACCCCGACGACGGTCCCCGCGAGGTCGCCGTCGAGGACCGCTCGACGGACGCGTGGGAGCCGTTCGCCGACGGCGACGGCGGAGCGCGGACGGAGACGGTCGGCGAGGCGACGCTGTTCGCCGCGCTGTGGGTCAACGGCGCGGTCGACCGGCCGCTGACCGCGGGCGGGACGGCCCTCTCGCCGTACGACTACTCGGACCCGGCGACCGACGGCTGGGCCGGCGACTCGTTCGTCGCCTACCACGCGAGCGACGACGAGAACCGGACGGGGCACGTCTGGGCGCTGGAGTTCGAGACGGACGCGGACGCCGCCGAGTTCGCCGACGCCTACCGCGAGGTGGTCGAGAACGCCGGCGGCGAGGCGGTCGACGGCGACGCCTACCGGGTCGCCGACGGCCGGGCGTTCGAGGGGGCCTACCGCATCGACGTCGACGGCGACCGGGTGACGGTCGTCGGCGCGCCGACGGTCGACGACCTCGGGGCGATCCGGCCGGAAGGGGCGGCCCCGGCGCTCGAAGGGCCCGCGGCGGCCGCTCCGACGGCGACGGCCCCCTCGTCGCCACCGTCGGCCGCGGCCCCGTAATCGGGTAGCTTTTTCGCCCTCCGACGGAAAGCGGGGGTATGTCGAATCCCTTCGGAACCGTGCCGGCCGAGGCGATCCTCGACGGTCGCGCGACCGACGCCTACTTCGAGCGCACGCGCGCGACCCTCGAACACGCCGGGAAGAACCCTCGCGTCGTCGCCGAGGTGACCGCCGACCAGTTCCCCACCGGCGAGTTCGAGGTCCTCGCGGGCGTCGAGGACCTCGCGACGCTGCTCGAAGGTCGCGACGTCGACGTCGACGCGATCCCCGAGGGACGGCTGTTCGACGGCGGCCCCGTCGCCCGGATCGAGGGCCGGTACCTCGAGTTCGCCGAACTCGAGACGTCGCTTCTCGGCTTCCTCTCGCAGGCCAGCGGCTTCGCGACCGCCGCGCTGGAGGCGCGGCTTGCGGCGCCGGACTCGCTCGTGCTCTCGTTCGGCGCCCGCCACGTCCACCCGTCGATCGCGTCGGTCGTCGAGCGCTCGGCCCTGCTTGCCGGCCTCGACGGCTTCTCGCACGTCGCCGCGGGCGAGATCATCGGGCGCGAGGCCGGCGGGACGATGCCCCACGCCCTCCTGCTGTGTTTCGGCGAGGGCGAGCAGGCCGCGGCGTTCCGCGCGTTCGACGAGGCCGTCCCCGAGGACACCCCGCGGATCGCCCTCTGTGACACGTTCTGGGACGAGAAGTCGGAGACGCTGCTCGCGGCCGAGACCCTCGACGACCTCGACGGGGTGCGCCTCGATACCACCGGCTCGCGCCGGGGCGACTTCCGGCACATCGTCCGGGAGGTGCGCTGGGAACTCGACGCGCGCGGCTACGAGGACGTGGACGTCTTCTGCTCGGGCGGGCTGGGTCCCGAGGAACTCCGCGAGTTGCGCGACGTCGCCGACGGCTTCGGCGTCGGGAGCGCCGTCACGGCCGCCGACCCGGTCGACTTCGCGCTCGACATCGTCGCGGTCGAGGGCGAACCGGTCGCCAAGCGGGGCAAGCTCTCGGGGACGAAGGAGGTCTACCGGACCGCCGACGGCGGCCACCACGTCGGCCTCGCCGGCCGGGACGGTCCCGCGGACGCCGAGACGCTGCTCGAACCGCTGATTCGCGACGGCGAGGTCGTCCGCGAGTTCGACCTCGAAGCGGCGAGCGAGCGCTGTCTCGCCGACGCGGAGGCGGTCGGGTTCGGCGGGGCGGACTGACCGCTCGGCGGCCGATCGTCGGGGAAAAGCGGGGACGTGGGCGGTCCGCGGTGCTACGGTACGGGGCCGGCGGGGTCCGGCCTCGCGCTGGCGCTCGCGTGCCCGGAACCCGGGCCGCGGTTACAGCTGTTCGACGGAGCCGTCGGCCTCGCGCTCGCGGAAGACCTGGCCCTCGAAGAGCGTGACGACGACGTCGTCGTCCTGCCAGGCGTTCGGCTCGAGGCCGGCCTTCCGGCAGGTGCGATCGAGGTACTCGCTCTCGGTCCAGCCGTGCTCGACGGGGACCGTCGGGTAGAGCCAGCCGCTCTCGCCGCGGCCGTCGATCGCGACGCCGTGGGTGCCGAGTTCGAGGTCCGCGATCGGGTCGTCGGTCAGCAACACGTTCCTGACGGTGCAGACCGAGACGGTGAGATTCGGCAGCTCAGAGGGGCTGATCTCGGAGCCACAGGAATCGCCGCTGGCGGCCCGGATGGCCGAGTCGACGATGACGTGGCCGAGCTGTTCGCCGGACTGGTAGCCGCCGGCACAGCCGCGGAGGCTGCGCCGGCCGCGCGTGGACTCGAGGCGAACGAACGCGCCCGTGCGCTCGTAGAACGCCTCGCGCATACTCCCGGGGTGCTCTCGCTGTCCGTGACGTACGTAGGATTCGACCGCCTCGCGCGCGAGTTCGACGGCTCGCGCACCGTCCTCGTAGGAGAGGTCGACGCCCTGTCGCTGGGACATACAGGCGTACGTGGAACGGACCGGCCTAAAACGCTTCCATTCGAACGGCCGGCAACAATTACCAGTCGATGGCACCGACCGGGGGACTTATTCGCCCGAGGCCCCTACGGTCGGTGGGAGAGAGAGCCCGGCTGCCGCGGCGGCCGCGCCGGCGACGGCGCGACCGCGTACCGTGGCCGTCCCTCCGGGACGCGTCACGCTCGCGAGGAAAGTCCCCCCACCGTTCGGGCGGGTGACCGGGCGCAAGTCCGGAGCGGGAGACCGCTGGCTCTGGAACAGAAACGACACGTCTCGGCCCGACCGATGAGGCGCGCGAACCCGACCGCGAGGAAGGGGAGTCGACCCGCCGAGGGACGGACGATCGCAAAGACGGCGGTTCGAGACCGCCGGTCACGCCCGGCGTGACCGATCGTCCACCGACGGCCGAGGACCGATGGAACGGCGAACCCTCACCGGTGCAAGTCCGCGCCGCTGGTAGCCCGAACGCCCCGCGGTTTCCGCGGACGGCGCGGACGCTCAGCCGAATGCCGGGCCGAACAGAAGGGGGCTTACTCCTCTCACCCAGTTTTCGTCCGCCAGCGACGCCGCCGCGCGTGGCGCGGCCTCGTCGCGGTCACCGGCCCGCGGGGAGAGTCGCCGGCACGTGGCGACGGGAGGGTCGAGGGACCCGTCGAGCGTAATTCCGTGGACACGGCGCCCGTCCGACGAAATTCGGCCGGGCTACCGGCGTTCGGCGGCGCGAAACGGACCGGGTGGCGGGGGTCAGCGGACGATTTCGCCGCGAAACGGACGACACGGACGCCCGCAGTTGCGATTGCCATTTTGGTACTCGCAAAAGGTATATGGTCGCGGCCCCCCTAGCGAACGCGATGACATCCGGACGCGGACGGCACGGCCGGGGGAAGAAGCGCCGGCGTCGCGGACGTCGGAACCGAAAGCGCGACGAAGACGGGCAGTTCGTCCGGACGATCGAGTCCGACGACGTACTCGCCGTCTTCGAGGCCGTCGACGGACCGGTCGTGACGACGACCGACGTCTCCGACGTCCTCGGGATCACGACGGAAGCCGCGCGCCAGAAGCTCAACCGGCTCGTCGCCGAGGGCGAGTTACGACGCCGGAAGACCGGGCGGACGGTCGTCTACTGGCGGGTGACCGACCGTGACGAGTAGGCTCCCGGACGACGCGACGACGGCGCACGCGACCGACGACGGGAGCGCGGTCAGCCTCAGCGAGGGACGGTACCTCTGCGGGCTATTGCACCTGACGCTGACCGGCGACCCGCCGGTCGGCACCACCGAACTCGCCGGCCACCTCGGGGTCAGCGCGGCGAGCGTCACCGAAACGATCGACGCCTTCGAACGGCGCGGGCTGGTGACCCACGAGCCCTACTACGGGGCCGAACTGACGGCGCGTGGCGAACGCGTCGCCCGCGAATTCCGCTGGCGACAGTGTACCGTCCGGCGCTTTTTCGAGCGCACGTCGGGCGTCCGGTTACGCGACGAACAGGCCTATCGGATCGGATGGTCGCTCTCGCTGGAGGACGTGCGAGCGCTCCGTGAGGTCGCCGACCAGCCGTGTCGGGGCCGCTGCGAGGCGACGAGCGCGGACGGCTGTCACGTTTCGGTGACGTGAGACGAAGCGCTCGCGAGGAGTGAGCGTCCTGACGGAGTCCAGCGCGAGCGAAGCGAGCGCTGGGCACGTCAGGACCGAACGCAACAGCGGGCGCTGAGCAATGCGAAGCGCCCGCGATAAGTGAGCGTCCTGACGGAGATTTGAACTCCGGTCCCTGGCTCCGCAAGCCAAGAGGATAGTCCACTACCCTATCAGGACTCATCTTCAGGTAGTGCGGTTTCGGTTAAAGCCCTTTCGAAACGCGTGCCGGGTGTCGGCTGGTAGTCAATCACGTAATCGCGGACTGCAGCGGGTCGGACCGCCACGCGAGGCCGAGCCGTCGGGCCGACGGTTCCGAACCGGTTATCACCGTCCCGGGCGACGTCCCGGCGTAACGGGTCCCCGACGATGACCGCCATCGAAACGAGTTCACTGACGAAGCGGTACGGCGAGACCGTCGCCGTCGACGCCCTCGACCTGTGCGTCGAGGACGGGACGATCTACGGCTTTCTGGGGCCGAACGGCGCCGGGAAGACGACGACGATGCGGCTGCTGACGAGCCTCGCCCGGCCGACGAGCGGAACCGCGACGGTGGCCGGCGTCCCCGTGACCGACCGGGACGCGCTCCGGCCGCACGTGGGCTACCTCCCGGAGGAGCCGCCGCTGTACGAGCAGGCGACGGCGTTCGAGCAACTGGAGTACGTCGCCGGCCTGCGCGACCTGCCCGCTGTGGCGGCTCGCGACCGGATCGAGACGCTGCTTGCCGAACTGGACCTGCTCGACGACGCGTCGGGCCGGATCGGCGACTACTCGAAGGGGATGCGCCAGAAGACCGCGTACGTGCAGGCGGTCCTGCACGACCCCGACGTCGTCTTCCTCGACGAACCCACCTCGGGGCTCGATCCCCGCGCCGCGCGGACGCTCCGGACCATGATCCGGGAACTCGCCGACGGGGGGACGACGGTCTTCCTGTCGACGCACGTCCTGCCGGTGGTCGAGGACGTCGCCGACGAGGTCGGCATCCTGTACGACGGGCGACTGGTCGCGGAGGGGTCTCCCGACGCGCTCAAGCGGCGGGCCGAGAGCGGCGAGACGCGGACGCTCGAAGACGCGTTCCTCGAACTGACGACCGACTCCGGGCCGGAGGCCCCGCCAGCCGATGGCTGAACCCGGCTGGCCGCGACACGCGGTCCGGATCGGCCGGTTCGAGTTCCGGCGAACCGTCCGCGCCGTCCGGGAGGACACGGCCCGGTTCGGTCTCATGGCACTCGGGGCGGTCGTGCCGTCGCTGCTGATCGCCGGGTTCGCGGTGCTGTTCGCGGACGTGATCCGCGACGCGGGGCCCGTGGCGCTGCCGACGCAGGTCCGCGGGATGGTCGCGACGGTCTGGCTCTTCGGCGCGTTCGTCGTCGCCCAGCGCGTCGCGACGGCCCGTCCGCGCGCCGAGGCCGAACCGCTCGTGTTGACGACGGTGTCGACCCGGACGGCCGCGGTCGGGCTGGCCATCGCGGAGGCCCTCCGCGCGCTCGCGTACGTCACGCCCCCGGCGCTCGCCCTGACCGCGGCGGCGGTCTACCTGTTCGGCTCCCCCCTCAGCCTCCTCGCGGTGCCGGCGGCGTGGCTCCTCCTCGTCGCGGGCGCCGTGGTCGCGGGGTCGCTGGCCGGCTACGCGGTCGCGTGGCTCGTCGCCACGGTCCCGTTCGTCTCCCGGCACCGGACCGGCCTCGGCGGGGTCGCCGTGCTGGCCTTCTTCGGCGGCTACGCCGCGTTGCAGTCCGCCGGGGTGGGGTCGGTCGGGTACGACCTGCTCGCGTGGCTGCCGATCGGCTGGCTCGCCGACCTCGCGGTCGTCGGCACCCCGGTCGCGGGTTCGGGGCGCCGTGCGGCCGGCGCCATCGGCGCGACAGCCCTCGTCTGCGTCGGCGGCGGCGCCCTGATCGACCGGGCGACGGCGGCGCTCTGGTTTACCGATCCCGTGACCGTCGACGACGGATCGTCGGGGGCGGAGTCGGCGTCGACGGCCGGCCGGCGGGACCGCGACGCCCTGTCGGCGTCGGTTCGGCCCCTCGCGATCCCCGCGGTCGTGGGCGCGCCGACGCGTCGGGTCGCCGAGTGGACCCTGCTGCGGACGCGACGCGATCCGCGGCGGCTGACGTTCCTCCTCGTCCCCGTCGTCGGGGCCGGGAGCGCGCTGATGAACGTGGGGGTCCAGAGCGGCGCGCCCCGGCCGCTGCTCGCGCCGCTGTGTGCGGTCGTCCTCCCGTGGATCGCCGGCGCGGCGTTCGCGGTGAACCCCCTCGGCGACGAGGGCACCACCCTCCCCGCGACGCTGCTCGCGGTCGACGGCCGCCGGTACGTCCGCGGGGTCTCGCTGCCGGGCCTGCTGTTGGGCCTGCCGACGGTCGTCGTCGCGACGGCCGCGACGGGCGTCGCCGCCGCGTACTCGCCGTCGCAGGTGCTCGGACTGGTCCTGATCGGCGCGTACCTGACGCTCGTCGCCGTCGGCACCGCCCCGGCGGTCGGGATGCGCCTCCCGCGGTTCAGCCCGATCCGCGTCGGCCGGGGTCGCGCCGTCCTCCCGCCGCGGCTGGCCGCCGTCGTCCTCCACGCGGGGCTGACGCTCGCTCCCGGCGCGCTCCTCGCGCTGCTGGTCGTCGCGCCGGAACTCGCCCGGGCGGTCGTCGCCGGCCTCGTCGGCTACCTGCCGGCGATCCACCTCGACCTGCTCGGCGCGGCCGAGACCCTCCCGGGGGCGGTCGACGCGTTCCGGGCGGTCGGCGACGGCCTGCTGGCGACGCCCGTCGGCCGGCTTCGAGCGGGCCTCGGCGGCGGCCTCCTCGCCGGCGGGGCCGCGGCGGCCGTCGGCTGCTACCGCCACGCGATCGGCTACTTCGACGCGTACGTCCCGGCGTGAGCGGGGACGGGCGGCCGACCCTTTAGGTACGATGGCGCGGCGAAGCGAGGTATGGATGTGCCGACGGTAGCGCCGCTGTACGCCGAATCGAGCAACGACAACGTTTATGCGCGGGCTACCCATGCACGAGCATAGAATGAGCGACATCGAGGGCGTCTACGAGGACCTCGAGGCCGACGTCTCCCTCGAGGAGTTTCGCGAGGCCGTCGAGGCGAAGGTCGAACAGATGGGGGGACTGGCCGACGAGGAGACGGCGGCGATGCTCGTCGCTCACGAACTCGGCGAGAGCGAGGTCGGCGGCGTCGCCGACATCGAACCCGGCATGGAGGAGGCGAAGTTCGTCGCGAAGGTGACGAGCATCGGCGAACTGCGGACGTTCGAACGCGACGGCGAGGACGAGGACGGCCGGGTCGTCAACGTCGAGGTCGCCGACGAGACCGGCGCCGTCCGGGCGGCGTTCTGGGACGAACACGCCGAGGCGGCCGTCGAGGAACTCGAAGAGGGACAGGTACTGCGGATCAAGGGCCGTCCGAAGGAGGGGTTCTCGGGCGTCGAGGTGAGCGTCGACGAGGTCGAACCCGACGACGACACCGAGATCGACGTCCAGGTGTCTGACACGCACGCGATCGAGGACCTCTCGCTTGGCCTCTCGAACGTCAACCTCGTCGGCCTCGTGCTCGACACCGACGCCGTGCGAACGTTCGACCGCGACGACGGCTCCGAGGGCCGAGTGTCGAATCTCACCCTCGGCGATCCGACCGGCCGCGTGCGCGTCACGCTCTGGGACGAGAAGGCCGAGCGCGCCGACGAACTCTCGACCGGCGACACCGTCGAGGTGGTCGACGGCTACGTCCGCGAGCGCGACGGCGACCTCGAACTCCACGTCGGCAACCGCGGCGCCGTCGGGGCGGTCGACGAGGAGGTCGAGTACGTCCCCGAGAGCACGCCCATCGAGAGCCTCGAAATCGGCCAGACGGTCGACATCGCGGGCGTCGTTCGCTCGGCGGACCCGAAGCGGACCTTCGACCGCGACGACGGCTCCGAGGGGCAGGTCCGGAACGTCCGCGTGCAGGACGCCACCGGCGACATCCGCGTGGCGCTGTGGGGCGAGAAGGCCGACGTCGACGTCGGCCCCGGCGACGAGGTCGCCCTCGCGGACGTCGAGATTCAGGACGGCTGGCAGGACGACCTCGAAGCCTCCGCGGGGTGGCGCTCGACGATCACCGTGCTCGACGGCGACGGCGCGGGCGGCGAGGGGTCACACGACGACGGGGGGCAGTCGGCCGGCCTCGCGGCGTTCGCCGACGGCGAGGCCGCAGGCGGGGGCGAGGACGCGGACGCCGCCGACGAGGACGCGAGCGACGACCCCGAAGACGGCGAGGAGATCGAGTTCACGGGCGTGGTCGTGCAGGCGGGCGACCCCGTGGTACTCGACGACGGCGAGGCGACGATGAGCGTCGAGACCGACGCCGACGTCGGCCTCGGCGAGGAGGTGACCGCCCGGGGCGTCGTCCGGGACGGACGCCTCGACGCGAACGACGTGTTCTGAGGCCACAAACGCCGCTGATGGCCGAGGAAAAGCGTTAAGGGAGTAAGCTCCCGGTATCAGAGTATGAACGTCGAACTCCCGTTCGCCCCGGTGGACACGATCATCCGGCGGAACGCGGGTGGCCTCCGGGTGAGCGCGGGCGCGGCGGAGGAACTCGCAAAGCGGATCCAGGAGCACGGCGCCGACCTCGCGGCGGACGCCGCCGAACGGGCGACGGCGGACGGCCGGAAGACGCTGATGGCCGAGGACTTCGGCGTCGAGACCGTCGTCGACAAGGACGACCTCGAGTTACCGATCGCCCCGGTCGATCGGATCGCACGCATCGACATCGACGACCGCTACCGCGTCTCGATGGACGCCCGCATCGCGCTGGCGGACATTCTGGAGGACTACGCCGACAACGTCGCCCGCGCGGCCGCGACGCTGGCCCACCACGCCGACCGTCGGACGATCACGGCCGACGACATCGAGACGTACTTCTCGTTGTTCGAGTGAGTCGATGCAGTTCGGCTACAGCGACACCTGTCTGGCACACGACCCCGGCCCGCGGCACCCGGAGTCGCCGGACAGGCTACGGGCGATCCGGGAGGGATTGAAACGCAAACACGGCGTCGAGTACGTCGAGGCCGACCCGGCGAGCGTCGAGACGATCACGGCCGTCCACGACGACGCGTACGTCGAGGACGTCCGGGAGTTCTGTGCCGAGGGCGGCGGTAGCTGGGACCCCGACACGACCGCCGTCGAGGAGACGTGGGACGCCGCCCTCCAGAGCGCCGGACTCGCTTGCTGGGCCGCCGACGCCGCGCTGTCGGGTGCCGACGGCCGCGAGACCCCCTTCTCCATCGGGCGGCCGCCGGGCCACCACGCCGTCGTCGACGACGCGATGGGCTTTTGTTTCGTCAACAACGTCGCGGTCGCCGCCCAGCACGCGCTGGACACCTCGGACGCCGAGCGCGTCGCGATCGTCGACTGGGACGTCCACCACGGCAACGGCACGCAGGACATCTTCTACGACCGCGGCAACGTCTTCGTCGTCTCGCTGCACGAACAGGGGCTGTACCCCGGCACCGGCGAGGCCGACGAGATCGGGGAAGGCGACGGCGAGGGGACGACGATGGACGTTCCCATGCCCGCCGGCGCGGACGACGTCGACTACCTCGCGGCGCTGGACTCGCTCGTCGCGCCGGCGTTCGCCGACTTCGACCCCGACCTCGTGCTCGTCAGCGCCGGCTTCGACGCCCACCGCCACGACCCCATCTCGCGGGTCCGGCTCACGACCGAGGCGTACGCGCTCATGACCGACCGCGTCCGGGCGGTCGCCGCGGCGTCCGACGCCGCGCTCGCGTTCGTCCTCGAAGGGGGGTACGGGCTGGAGGTGCTCGCCGACACCGTCTCGCTCGTCCACGAGACGTTCGACGGCCGCGAACCGATCGAACCCGACGGCGACGTGAGCGACGACGCCGAGGACGTGCTGGCGGCCGTCGCGGACGCACACGGGATCGAGCGGTGAGACCGGCCGCCTGCGCTCCGTCCCGACGCGCCGTCTGGCGGCCGCGGGTTCAGGGCCGCGGGTCGACGTACCGGGCCAGTTCGACGCCGAACTCCTCGACCAGCGCCGTCACGGCCTCGCCGACGAGCACCTCGTAGCCGTCTTCGAGGGCCGTCTCGACGTGGGCACCGAGGCCGACGTCGAACAGGCGGTCGCTCTCGAGGAACGCGCGGGCGGTCGCGAACTCCCGCTCGCGCTCGACGACGTAGCGGTCGCCGTCGACGAACGGGCCGTAGACGTCCGGATCGTCCGCGTAGGCGTCGTAGAACCCCTCGGCGTGGTCGCGGACGTGGACCGGCGGCCCCCCGTGGCGCTCGACCGCGGGGCGTTCGGCGACCGCGAGTTCGACGAAGACGACGGCCGTCTCGGCGGCGAACGCGTCCGCGCGGACGACGTCGAAGCCGCGGTCGTCGAGCCCCGAGACGATGCCGTCGAGGGACTTGCGAAGCTGGGGGTAAAGCTGGTCGTCGACGAGGTCGGGGGCGTCGAAGCGAACCGCGACGGGGGTCGTCCCGCGGCGGTCGAGGTGTGCGCGGAGGGCGTCCGCCGAGAGGGGGGCGGGCTCGTCGGGTTCGAAGAGGGCGACGCGGGGCTCGTCGAGCAGTTCGCGGGCGTAGTGCTGGAAGCGGGCGACGTTGGCCGCCGAGAGCACGGCGGCGACGTTGCGCTCGGGGTCGGTGGGGTCGACGACGACGAGGGGGTCGTCGAAACTCGCCTCGCCGTGGCCCTCGGGGTCGAGGCGGACCTGCGGGCGCCAGTCGGCGGCGGCGTCGAGCAGGGGCCGGAAGCCGGCGTACTCGCAGACGAGCAGTTCGGTGAGGTAGCCGCTGAACCCACGGGTGCGGAGGTCCGAGCCGTAGACGCCGATCCCCTTGAGGAACTGCTTTGCCAGCCGGACGTCCGCGGCGAGGTCGGCGTCGAGGCGCTCGGACAGGTACCGGGAGTGAAACGGGGTGCGGTCGACCGCCGAGCGGATGTCGGTCGCCGATTCGAGGCGGAAACAGGGGACGACGTCGACCTCGAACCCGTCGTACTCGCCTTTGACGTAGGGGTGTTCGGCGTACTCCTCGTGGCCGTCGGGGAGGGTGGCGTGGCCGACCGCGAGGCCGTAGCGTTCGAGCGTCTCGCGGTCGAGGTCGGGCGGGAAGCGGACGAAGACGTCGACGTCGCGGTCGCCGCTGATCCACGTGTCGCGGGCCGTCGAACCGACCTGCAGGGCATCGGCGTCGGGACACCGGTCTGTCGCGGCGGCCTCCGCGCGGGCGAGCAGGTCGTCGGCGACCTCGCGCAGGCGGGCACGCTCGTCCTCGTCGGGGTCGATCCGCTCGCGGACCCGCGCGACGACGCGCTCGAACTCGTCGTCCCCCGCTCCGTCGGCGTCCTCGTCGGTCATCGCCCGACCGTACACGAGCGGCGCGGGAAAGCGTATCGAACGCGCGACGCGGAGTTCGGGCCGAGAATGCGAGACGTGAGCACGGTCGGGCGGGGGAAAACGAAAGCCCTATCAAACCGTCCCGACAATGCCCGAACGAGCCGAAGTAGCTCAGTTGGTAGAGCGCCTCGCTGTTAACGAGGCGGTCCCAGGTTCGAGTCCTGGCTTCGGCGCTTCTCCTCGAACGCTACTCCTCGGGAGCTTCGATCGTCTCGATTCGACGGCCGCTCCGGCCCCGCCGGGGCGAGGCTATTTCGCCCTCCGGACACGAGAGGGGTACATGGCCGCAGACGACAGACGCACGACCGACGAGGACGGCCACGACGTCATCGACCCGCTGCACGCGGCGGTCGTGACGGTTTCGAGTTCGCGAGCGCACGCGACGGCGGAGGGCGGCGACCCCGACGACCCCGGCGGCGACGTGATTGAGGAGTGTTTCGAGGCCGAGGGCCACGAGGTGGTCGTCCGCGAACTGGTGCGGGACGACTACGCCGCGATCCGGACGGCCGTCCGACGCCTCGCCGCCCGCCGGGACGTCGACGTGGTGGTCACGACCGGCGGCACCGGCGTGACGGTCGACGACGTCTCGCCCGAGGCGACCGCGTCCCTGTTCGAGCGGGAGTTGCCGGGCTTTGGCGAGTTGTTCCGATCGCTCTCCTGGGAGGAGGTCGGCACGCGGGCGATGGCCTCGCGCGCGACGGCGGGAATCGCCATCGACACGCCCGTCTTCTGCCTGCCGGGGAGCAAGAACGCCTGCCGGACCGCCTGCGAACGGCTGATCGTCCCCGAGGCGCCCCACCTCGCTGGCCTGGCGACGAGCCACCGCGTGGGGACCGAAGAGCAGACGCTGGCGGACTACGACGGCGAGTAGCCCGGCGTTCGGCCCCGCGATCCGCGGGGGCGGGAGTCGACCGGCGACCCGTGAAATCGCCTGCAGTGTGCTTTATTGACTCCCGTAACCAACGTTCGAGTGCTATGTGTCACCACTTCGAAGACGTGCGCGAACTCGACGCCGAGGAGCGCGAGGAGGTACTCGAGTTCCACGACGAGGAGGAACTCGAAGAGGAACTGACCGAGGAGGAACGCGAGGCGCTGACGGCGTAGGCGGACGTCGTTTTTCCGCCGGGCGAATCGGACAGCAAACGTTAACTACAGTCGTCGTTTTCTCCCGGTTGAGGGCCCTTAGCTCAGTCCGGTTAGAGCGCTCGGCTCATATCGGACGCCGATCGGCGATCGGATCCGTGGGACACCGAGTGGTCGATGGTTCGAATCCGTCAGGGCCCATCCGGAAACTGCACGGTTCAGAGCCAACGGAATCGTAGGATACAGGTTTCGTATCCCTTATTTTCGAAATCCCGTGGCAGGATTCCCGCGTCTTCAGGTGCGGGAGGGGGTCAACCGGCAGACAGTATGACCGTTCATGCGTCGTCAGGACGGGGCGCGTTCTCGTACTTGACCATCTTCGCAGGTTTGTCAGAGATGGTTTCGTAGATCCGCTGGAGGGTCTCCTCGGCGGCGAGCAAGTTGTGTTCCTCGAGGAAGGCTCGGCCCTCGTCCGTAAGGCCGTAGAATTTCCAGGGATATCCCTGCCGGCGCTGATCGTCGTCCAGCGCGACTTCCTCGACGATGCCGGCGTCGATCAGCTTCTGAACGTGCTTGTAGACGGTGGCGTCACTCACGCTGGGATTGAGCTCCTCGAGTTCGTACATCGAGGGACGTTGCTCGGGATGCTGGAGGATGTTGTTGATGAGCGCGAACCGCGTCTGTTGGGTGACGAAGTGGACGAGCTCGCGGGTTTCCATCCCCTCGACAGTCCCCAGATCAGTGCTCATACGGCACGATACACGCCCCGACGACAAGTAGTTTACCCTCGGGTAAACTACCCCGGAGTAAACCGTTCTATACTCGATCGGGTAAAGTACTTCACAAACCATATTTCGCGGCTTCGAGAAAGACTGGGTATGCCTGACGAGGGGTCGCCCGTCCCGGAGGAGGTCCTCACGAGCGCCAAAGAGCAACTCGATGCGGAGGACATCTCGCTTGCGGACAACGAGGAAATCCTTCACGCGCTGAGCGAGTTGACGCCGGTCTACCGGAACGACCGGTCGTACTTCGTGCTCGGGAACTACGACCGGGAACCGATCCGGCGGCTGAATCTGGTGGTGGATCGTCTCAACCGACGTACCGACGTGTACGCCTTCCGGATGGTCGACATTCGGGGCGAATGGGACAATAGCATCCAGAAGTTCTGTCTGATCGCGGATATCGTGACGTACCTCGTCGGGGTCGCCGAGAAGGAACCGAGCGACTTCCTCGTCGAACAGGGGCTCCTCGTCGGCACGACCGAGTACTTCTCGAAAAGCCACGTCCTCAAGCGAGAGTACGAGGACGAGGAGTATCCCTTCGGTTGGATGCAGGATGGTGTCTTCGAACTATTCGACCGGGAGGGACGACTGCACTGCTGGCGGACCGAGGAGGACCTCGTCGACGTAACTGGGGACCTTCCGTGACGGCGAGTGGGAGACCGATCTGTCTCACGACGTCAAGTGCGACGATCCTCGGCGTTCTCACTGGGCGCGTTCCGGGACGAACACGGAACCGGGTTCGACCTCGTGAGCGATATGAGCCGAGATTCGATCCGGGAATACGACCTCGAGATCGACATCCCGGAACTGGGCCTGCACGGCATTGCCAACCGCGCGGTGTTCGTCGTCGACGAGGACGGGACCGTCACCTACCGCTGGGTCGCCGACGACCCGACCAGCGAACCCGACTACGAGGAGATACTCGACGCGGTAGAGACAGCAGGAGCTGTTTTGAGGCGAAAGCAAACGCGAGTTTGCGATAGTCACGCAAAACGCTATCGTGTTCGTAATCGTAATCATCGATGGTGTTGTTATGGGTCGAACGACGTCCACGAAAAATCAGGATGCCCTGCCACAGGAACTCACCACACTCGACCGACGTCGTGTTACGGAACCAACGGTGCTGACCAACTTGAGAGACGACGGGAGCAACGTGGTGGCCGGCCGCTGTGACGTCACCTGCCAAGGGAGGGGACGGCGTGACAACCGATGAGTCGAAAACGGACACCGCCTACGAGGCGGCCCTGAACGAACACTACGGAGCGACGGACCTCGGCGACGAAATTCTCGACGCCCTCGAAGCCGCCGGGAAAGACGTCGACACACTCACTCGGGAGGATATTGCGTCGTTCGACGAGTTCCACATCCGCGGTCTCGAGGCGACCCGAGAAGTCGCCAACCTCGCGGAGGTGGAAGACCACGCTCGCATCCTCGACGTCGGATGCGGGATCGGTGGGCCTGCCCGCACCCTCGCTTCCGAGTTCGGTTGCGATGTCGTCGGAATCGATGTAGTCGAGGAGTACTGTCGGGCAGCGACCCTCTTTACTGATCGAGTAGGGTTGACCGACAACGTCCGCTTCCAGCACGGGAACGCCCTCGACCTGCCGTTCGCGGACGAGGAGTTCGATGTCGTCTGGTTCGAGCATACGCTGCTGAACATCGAGGCCAAGGGAGTGGCGATCGAGGAAGCGGGTCGTGTCCTCAGGCCGGGAGGTACACTTACACTGTACGAAATTTGTGCCGGACCTGGGGACGAACCGGTATTCCCGGTCCCCTGGGCATCGGATGGGTCTCTCAGCTACCTCGATCCACCTGAGAAACTCCGGGAGATCGTCCTCGATCGTGGCTTCGATGAGGCCGCCTGGAGGGACGTCACAGGGCCGAGCCTCGAGTGGTTTCGGAACGTGGTGGAGTCGATGCAATCGCGACCAGCGGATGCACCGCCGCCGCTCGGACTCAACCTTCTGATGGGAGCGGAAACGCCGATCAAAGCGGCGAACGTCGTCCGGAACCTCGAAGAAGAACGGATCGTCGTCGTCCAAGGCGTGTACGAGCGTATCGGTTAGGGCCGCAGGACCGCTACTAGCGCGTGTTCCAACCGCGCGTATCGATATTGGTCGAGAAATTCCAACATCCGCTGGGCTCGATCCGGATCGAGCATCGTCTTCGGTCGTGGTCGGGATCACTCGTCGGATTCGAGTTCGAGTCGTTGCAGACTATTGGCCACGACCGAGAGGAGGTAGACCACGGCGAATGCCGTCCCGGCCCAGAATCCAGATCGAATAGTTCCCACGTCGTTCGTATTCGCCACGGCGATGTAAACGGAGACGAGCGTGAACGCGACGATGATCATCATCGCAGCCCGTCCGTAGTGGGCGGACGAACGAGTGCGATAGTCATCCTGCTCGGCGGCCATATTTTTAAAACCGGCATCGAATGTTTTTGTTCTAACGGTTTACACTCTGCAAGTTCGGCACCGAACGATCGCTACAGCCTGACACCGAGCGCGAGAGTGGTGGACGTCGACGGCGAGCGAGGCTGCTGGGTTCAGTCTCCCTCGAGCCAGGCACGGCGAAGCCGGTCGACTTCTGCGGGGGTGACGTCGTCACGCTCGACTGCGGCTTCGATGTCCGCGTGCGTGACCGTGCCGCGTTCGAGAGCCCGCTGGAAGACGTTCTCGACGACGTCGACCGTCTCGTCGCCGTCGATCGGTCGCTGGCCGTTCCCGGTTTCGACGGTGCCCTCGAACGTGAATACGTCCCGATCCGTTTCCCCCTCGGGGAGTTCGACCGTGTACTCGAAGGTCGCCTCGGACGGTGACTCGCCGACGTCCCAGAACACCGTGACGCTCCCGTCGCACCGATCCACGGCGACCGGTTCGGGGGCGACATCGACGTCAGCAATCCCGCCGGGGACCGTCTCCCGGAGAGATACCCGATTCTGGACGTTCCGAAGCGAGACCGTTACCGGAACGGACTGGTCGGGCAAGACGTAGGTGCGGTGGATCGTGCGCGTCGCGTCGGGGCCGGCCTCGGCGGCGGTACCGTGTGATCCCTCGGCAGTGACCGCGTCGGCTCCCTCGGTGGCCGTGTCACGGTCCACGAACCGCGTCCAGACGACCAGCAGGCTCGGGAGGACGAACACGCTGGCGAGGAACGCGAAGACGATCGTGACGGCGGTGATGAGCCCGAACGACTGGAGGAACGGGAGGATGGCGACGAGCAACACGGCGAACCCGCTTGCGGTCGTCGCCGCGCTCGACAGGAGCGCGCCGCCAGTGCCGGTCACGGTCTCGTGCAGCGCCGCTGGGACCGTCTCCGCCTCCGTGAGTTCTTGGTTGAACCGCTCGCTGACGTGGAGACTGTAGTCGACGCCGAGTCCGATGGTGAGCCCGGTTATCATGCCGGTGACGATGTTGAACGGGACGTCCAGCAGCGCCATCGTGCCGAGTACCCACGTCAGGGTGAACGCGACGGGGACGATCGTGACGACGCCGAGCGAAGCGCTTCCGTCGGTGACACGGTAGGCCGTCGCGAGGACGACGAGCACCGACAGCAACGCGACGACCAGGCTCAGAAGCGCCGTCTCCGCGAGTTGGTCGGCCGTGATCTGGTTGACGATGACGTCGCCGGTCGCGATCGCCGAGACAGCCTCGCCGTCGGCGTCGGCTGCGACCCACTCCATCTGATCGCGGACGGTCTCGTCGTCGACGCCACCGTCGACGGTGACGACCATCCGGACGGCCCGGTACTCGCCGTCCTCGCGGTGGACGACGTCGGCGGCCGCCTCGGGTGCGACCCGGTAGAGTTCGTCGTAGACGGCAGTCACGTTCTCGTCGGGGACGCCGTCGCCGTCGGTGTCGGCGGCCGACAGCGTCCGGTCGAACGATTCGTCGTCCGCCGCGACGCGATCCATCACCGTGATCGGGTCGGTCACCGCGGCCTCACCGTCGGCGTACGTCTCCGTCGCCGACATGTCGCTCGCGTTCGCACGCGCCGTATCGAGCCGGTCGAGTGCCGCGGGATCGGTCACGTCGCCCCTGACGAGTATCGTGGCCGTGGTGTCCTGTCTGACGAAGTTCCGGTCCAGCGTGTCGATCGCCGTCTCCGCCGTATACGTCCCCGGCGCGATCGGATCGGGGAGGTCTTTCAGCCAGTCGGCGGGGTCCTCCGCGAGGAAGTCCGACTGTTCGAAGCTCGCGTCGATGTCCGTCGCCGCGTAGGCGCCCGTCGCGCTGACGAGGAGCGCAACGGCGATGACGACGTACGGGGCCTTCGCGGCGAGTGTCGCGCCGACGTTCAGGAGGCGGGTGACTGATCCGCCCCCGGTTCCGACGGCGGGTTTCATCCGGTCGATCCCCCACCCTTCGAGCAGTTCGTCGAGTTCGATTTTGAGGGCGGGGACGAGGAGACCGAAGACGAGCAGCGTGGCGACGATCCCGATCGCGCTGACGATACCGAGTTCCCGAAAGACCGCGAGCGGGCTCGTGAGGTTCGAGAGGAACCCGATGACGGTCGTCGTGGTGACGTAGACGAGCGCGACCCCGACGCTGCCGAGCGCGACGGCCATCGCGCGACTGGGGGGCGTCTCGCCGGCCTCACGCTCCTCGCGGTAGCGCATCACGACGTGGAGTCCGTAGTCGATGGAGAGTCCGATGAGCAAGACGAGCACGACGATGAACGGCTGGCTGAACGCGATGTCGAACCACCCCATCGCGCCGAACGTCCACACGAGAACGAGCGCGATCCCGAGGAGACCGAGCAGGACGTCGAGCGGGTCCCTGTAGACCACCACGAGCACGAGCAAGACGAATGCGACGGCAAGCGGGCCGACCAGCAGAACGCTGTCGACCATCGAGTCCACGATTTCCGTGGACACGATCCCATCACCGTAGACCAGAACGGACATCGAGTCGTCGTCCGTCGCCAGCGCCGTCATGGCGGCCTGTGAGTCTTCGATCGCATCCGGCGCGTCGCCCGGCGCAAACGATCCGCCCGGCGTTTCCTGGGTCACGACGAGCAGCGTCGCGTTGGTTTCGGTCGACCCCGGCTCGTAGTAGTCGGGCATGAAGGCGAGTGCCCGCGTCGACTGGCTCGAATCTTCGGCGAGTACGTCCGCAGCGAGCGTTTCGACCTCCGAGTCGTTCAGCGACTGCAGTCCCTCGATCTGGGTCTCGATATCGGGGTCGAGGTCGGCTAGCTCTCGCCTGTCCTCGGAGAGATTCGCGTACTCCTCGGCAAGTATCCGCTTCGTGACGGGTTCCGTACCGTCTCTCGTCCCGTTTTGGGCCGCACCCGTCGCGTTTCCCTCGGTCGTCGCGTCTCCACGGGTCGGTGCGTTTTCGTCAGTCGCGCCGCGTCGTTCCTCGACGGCGTCCGCGAACAGCGCGTACTCCTCCGCAGTGAGGTTCACGGACGTGTTCGCGTCGACGGCCGCGAAAGCGGGGCGGACGCTAGCGTTTGGGTTACGGCCGAGCGAATCGAGGGCATCCGCGAGGGCCGCCTCCGTGCTGGCGAGTTCGCGCTCGCGGGTACGAAGCTCACCGGCCCGTTCGTCGCGAATCGCTGCGGTCGCGACGAGGTTCGCGACGCTGCGGATAGAGTCGTTCTCGACGAGCGTCCCGTCGACCGTCTCGTTCGTCCGGAGCGCTCGCTCGTATTCGAGCATCGAAACGAGCGTCCCCTTATCGAGGACGTCGTCGTCTCGGACGAGGACCTGTGCGGACGTCGTATTCGCCGTTTCGCTGGAGAAGTTTTCGTCGGCGTAGTCGAGGGCGTCAGCCTCCGCGGCGTCAGTCTGGAACTGGTCGAGCGAGGTCGAGCGTTCGACCATCGGAACGCCGGCAGCGACGGCCGCGGACACGACGACCATGACCGCAACGACGAGTCGCGCGTTGGCGGAGATCCACCCGCTCGTATCGGACATTACCGCGGACTCACCCCCGGGTCCGCGGACGTGGGCGGGAACCGGGACACAGCAGTCACTCCACCGTGATCGACGCACGTTCGCCTCTCGAAAACGTAACTACGGACGACGTGAGAACGCGAGTTCGGTCCGTCTATCGCCACGTATTCCCGGGGTACCGACATTACGTGGCTGTATACGCCTCGGCTGGTTAGTGTCCAGTACGAATATTCGAGGGACCAGCTAACATATTCGTACTCGGCGCTATCGTACGCGTCCCGTTACGGAGACCTACCGACGATGCCACAGGCGAAACTCACGATCGACATGCCGGACGATACCTGGATCGGGGACATCTCGACCGCCCATCCGGACGTCGTCTTCCAGGTCGTCACGAGTATCCCCGGCGACGGAACCGGGATCGGGCTCGTTCGACTCGTCGCGGCCGATCCACTGCCCATCATTACCGACATCCAGACCCGCGACGACGTCGAGGACCTCGAATTACTCTGGAAACACGACGACGAAGCGCTTCTCCAGATCCAGACGGTGAATCCGCTTCCGCTCCTCCCGGTCTGGCGGGCCGGCGTGCCGCTCAAGATGCCCTTCGACATCCGGGATGGGGACGCCACGTGGGAGGTGACGACGTCGACGAGTCGGCTCTCGAGCCTCCGCGACCACCTCGACGACCTGGGGATCAGCTTCTCTATCGAGTACGTTCGCGAGATCGATGCGAGTCAGGCAGACCAGTTGTTGACCGACCGCCAGCAAGAGGTGTTGATGGCTGCGGTCGAAGCCGGCTACTATCGCGCGCCACGGGACTCGACGTTAGGCGACGTAGCCGAGGCGCTCGACATCGCGAACGCCACGTGTAGCGACGTGCTCCATCGTGCCGAGGGCCACATCATCCACTGGTTCGTCGAGGAACACGTGGAAGCGTGATCTGCCGAGTACGCGTCGACGGGTGCGTCACGCTACGGTCGTTGCCGCCGCGTTACGGCGTTCGTCGTCGACCGGGCGGACCCGAGACGTACCACGGACGTTCACGTTGCCGGTTACTTCTCTCGGAGGTCCTCCGGCGCGAGTTGGTCCCGGAACCGGGCGGTGGGGACGGACTCGATTCCGTCGGCTTCGAGCCTGCGATTTTCCTGTTCGACCCGGACGGCGAGAAGCCGCTGAATTTCTCGCATCCGAAACGCGATCGTACGGAGTTCGTCGCGTTCGGAGGTAGCCGAACTCGGGCCGCTACCGGATGGATCTGATGGGTCGCCCATGGCGTTACCAGTCCACAGGCTATTATTTAGTACCCGGGTCGAAACGGGGCGGTGCTCGGTCTACGCAGCTAGTCGTCCGTTCTTCGCCGCCGCTGCCCGCTCTTTCGGGTCGTCGTGTCGGTGGCGCGGGCGACCGTCTCCCGTCCGCTGTATTCGTCCCCGGTTTCGAGATCCCTCGTCTTCAGGGTGTCACGTGCGCGGTGTGTTTTCCCGTCGATCACGAATCCCCGTCGCCGGAAACGAGCCACGGGGCGACTGTCGCGTCGCCGTTCCGCGTCGACGGGAGCCATCGCCCGTCCTTGCCCGACGATTCGATGTCCACCCGGACGACTGGACCGCGACGTGATCGTTCGCGTCGGGTCCGTCGAAGCCCGGATTTCTGCGGACGAACCGCCGGATTCGCCGATCGGAGGGGCAACGGTATCGGGCAGGACGGCAAACGGCGTTCCATCCAGCCAGTGCGATACGAAAGAACTGACTTCGACGGGCGTCACCACCGCATCGAACGTCAGAATCGACGGCAGTGTTCCCAACTAGCAAAAAGATACTTGTCGATCGGTGGTGGGGATTCTTCTGGAAGTTCCAATGGAGAAACACGTCGAAGACGCCCTCTGTACGTCGAGTCCGTTATGAGCGATCCGCGTCCGGAGGAACCGCACGCGCAGTCACGAACCCGGTTCCGGATGGCCACGATCATCGCCCCGTCGAGCGTGTTTCTCGGCGTGCCCGGCTACCTCTCGGCGAAGACGGAAGGCTCGCTGGACGGCTCTCGGTAGCCGAGTGAACGCACTGTAGTTCACAATGACACACGATGGATCGGGTACGCGAATGGAACGCCTCGACGGCGAAAGCGAATCACGGTGAGTTCCAGCCATGAGCCTCCTACAGGTTCTCCCACTGGCCATCGTAATGATCACGGGTCCACAGATACTCTCGCCCATCTTCCTCGCCACGAGCGAACAGTGGCGGAAGAACTCCGTGGCATACGTCTTCGGTGCGTCTCTCTCGATCAGTCTCGTCGTCGTCGTCGCATATCTCCTCGGGAACGGCCTCGGCGGCGGAGGTGGTGGACTGTTAGGGGCGAGTGCAAAGCAACTGCTCTACCTCGTCGTCCTCGTCCTCCTCCTCTACGCGGCGGCGGACACCTACCGAAAGCGGAACGTGTCCAAGCCGCCGGAGTGGATGGGCAAGTTGACCAGCGCGTCACCGCGGTTCTCGTTTCGACTGGGGTTTCTCCTGCTGGGGTTTTTTCCGACCGATATCGTCACCTCAGTTAGCGTCGGAACCTTCCTTGCGGCGAACGACGCCCCGGTCACGGACGCGACCGGGTTCGTCGTGCTCACGCTCTTCATCCTGGCGCTTCCGTCCCTCGGCGTGCTCGTCCTGGGCAAGCGGGCGGAAGCCGCACTCCCGAAGATCCGCGACTGGATGAACGACAACTCGTGGATCATCTCGGAGGTGGTGATCGCGTTGTTCGTCGTCCTGACGCTCCAGAACCTCCTCGGGTAAGACATCCGTCTACAGGGTACTCGTGGGCGTGGCCGTCGTGGTCGAGGAAGCCAACGAGTGTGAGAATCCGGCCTGTTCGTTTAATTTTACAATCCGAATTTTCTGAAACGAGGTTTATAGCCGTTGACAGCATAGTGACGATCGATCATGAATGTCAACTGGACGGCAGTCGTAACTGGATTCGCCGTGACCCTCGCGTTAGGGTTCATCAGCGGCCTCGTCTACGTCGGATCGGAGGCCTCCATCGTGCTCCTGTACTGGGGCGGAATCGGACTATTCGGCGGCCTCGCAGCCGGATACCTCGCTGGCGGGACGATCGGGTCCGGTGCAACCCACGGCGGTCTCGCCACCGTCGTCGGGTCGCTGGTCCTGTTGGCCCTTGCGACGTTCACGACCCTGCTCTTCGGGGGCCTCGTCGCATCGTTCAGCGTGCTCGTACTCGGCCTGCTGATGCTCGCGTTCTACGCCATCCCCGGTGCCCTGGGCGGCGCGATCGGGTCGTGGGCGAAGCACCGCCGGGCCGCTCCGGAACCGACGGGCACCCGGGCCTGATTCGGTCACTGGCGACCCGTACCGAGTTTTTGTAGACTACGATCGGTAGATGAGTTTCATCGACGTCACGAATCGCTTCTTAATAGCCTTCGAGGAGTAAGTGGGTTCGTCGCGTCACTCCACAGGATCGGTAACGACCGGAAAGGGCTGTAGAACGGGTGTGGCCACTACCTGAAACGTTTCGGAGACAGATGAGTGCGGAATCGAAGCGGTCGAAACGGTTTCTCGTTCTGATCGGTATTCTGGTCGGACTGCTATCCGTACTGATCGTCCTGCCGTTTCTCACGTGGATTCTGATCGCCGTGATCCTGGCGTACGCGCTCGCCCCCATCAACGATCGGCTTTCACAGCGGTTCGGGGCGGGACTGTCCGCCGGCCTGTCGATTCTCGTCGGACTCTTTCTGATCGTCCTCCCGGTCGTCGTCATCCTCGGCGTCGCGGCGAATCAGGCCCGGGGACTCTTCGCGAAGTTCGAGCCCGGAGACGTCTCCCGGTTAGACGACGTCATCGCGGAACGGTTCGGCGTTCAGGTGGATATCGCGGCCCTCCAGGAGTCGTTCGGCGGCGTCGTCAGAACGGGTGCGCGAGGCCTCGCCGGCAATCTCTTCAGTATCATCGGGGGGCTTCCCGAGATTTTTATCGGATTTACGGTACTGTTTTTCGTCCTGTTCTATTTGCTCAAAGACGGCGACCAGGCCCTTGCATGGTTTCGGACGGTCTTACCACTCGAACCCGAGGTCCGAGAGGAACTGTTCGACGAGACGGATCTGTTGATCCACAATTCACTGGTCGGTACTGCCGCTGTCGCCGCAGCGCAAGCGGTCCTGCTCGGCGTTGCGTTCCTCGTTCTCGGCCTCGGGAACGTCATCTTCTGGACCGTGACGACGTTCGTCGCGGCGATGATTCCGCTCGTCGGTGCGTCGATCATCTGGTTGCCTGCATCGATCTATCTGTTCGTCGTCGGCCGCCCCCTCCCTGCGATCGTGTTGCTGGCGTTCGGAGCGGTCGTTATCAGTACCGTCGACAACGTCCTTCGTCCGATCGTCATGCGACGAGGAACGCAGCTCAGTCCCGTCGTCACAATCGTCGGTATCTTCGGTGGCATCGCACTCTTCGGCTTCGTCGGCCTCTTTATCGGTCCGATCGTCCTCGGAATGACGAAACTGATCGTCGACATACTGGTACGAGAGTATCCCGAATCGACACCGACCCGGGAGGGGTGAGCGTAGTAATCGAGGACCTCGATTCCGATATCAGACGCCGAGAATTGTCGATTCCAGTCGTCGCGAACACCCCGTGGAACGCGATCGCGACCCTCGTGTCGGGGTTCCTCTCTCGTGATCGTCACGGACATGTGTGCCCGTCGAACGACGCGTTCAGAGACGCTCCCGAGGAGATATCGTGAGAAGCCGTCCCGCAAGCTTACCGGACCGACCTCTGGACCCGCCGGTTCTCGTGGTTCGGTCGACCGTCGGTGTGGCGGGTCGCGGCCGCCCGAATGGGGCGGAGCCACGGCGTTACTCCTCGCTCTCGTATGGCTCGCCGACGGCGTCGGGCATTCGGGTCTTGCCCCACGCCGTGAGTACGACGATCACGGCCACGTACGGCAGCAGGTTGACCAACCGCGCCGAGACGTCGATGCCGACCGTCTGGAACTGGACGTTCAACATGTCGAGTCCGCCGAACAGCAGCGCCGCGACGGCCGCCCCGATCGGGTTGTAGTTGCCGAAGAGGTAGGCGACGATCGCGATCCAGCCGCGGCCGTCGACCATCGTGTCGCCGGTTCCGACGAAGTTGCCGGCGTGGGCGAGTAACACGGCGCCGCCGAGGCCGGCCATCGCGCCGGAGAACAGCACCGTCGCGTACCGAATACGGTTGACGTCGACGCCGGCAGTGTCCAGCGCCTCCGGGTTCTCGCCGGCGGCCTGGATCCAGTAGCCGTACCGCGTCCGGTAGAGGATCACCCACGCGGCCGCGACGACGAGGCCGGCCAGCGGGATCAGCGGCGATTGTCCGAACGCGATCGGATCGATGCTCGCCAGGCCGGGACTCGACCGGCTACCCCAGAGGACGGCCGCGGTGAACGGCGCGAACCCGAGCCCGAGGAACCAGACGGCCAGACCGGCGACGATCTGGTCGGCCTCGTACCGGATCACCAGCACGGCGAACGCGGCGGTAAGCAGCGTCGTGACGGCGACCGCGGCGACCATCGCGATCCAGACGTGGCCCTGCGTCGGCGTCTCCCCGCCCAGCAGGTACATCGTCGCCGCCGCGGAGAACGCGCCGAAGATCATGAACCCCTCGAGACCGATGTTGAACACGCCGCTCTTTTCGGCGTAGAGGCCGCCGACCGCCGCGAGCGCGATCGGGGTCGCCATCTCCAGCGACCGCGAGAGGAACCCGGCCGTAAAGAGGCGATCGAGCGGCACGTCGAACTCGACCGCCAGAACGGTAAACGCGACCGCGACGGCGAGCGCGAGGCCGCCGAGGCGGACCTCCGTCCGGGAGGCGTACTCGCCGACGCTCATCGGTCCGCACCTCCGAGTCCGGTCCGGCGGGCGAGCATCCGGAACAGCTCCGGCGCGGCGACGAACAGGACGACGAGCCCGACGACGCCGTCGATGAGCTGGACCGGAACGTCGCTGTTGATCTGGACGTGCGAGCCGGCCGACTCGAGCCCGCCGAACAGCAGGCCGGCGGGGACGACCCCGACCGGGTGGTTCGCGGCGAGCAGGCTGACGGCGATGGCGTCGAAGCCGTAGTTGCCGACGCCGGAGGGGTCGGTGTAGTAACCCTGAATCATGATGGCGAACACGGCGCCCGCCAGACCGGCGACGACCCCGGAGAAGGTCATCGTCGAGACGATCATCCGCCCGGCGTCGACGCCGGAATAGCTCGCGGCCGACTCCTGGTAGCCGCTGGTGACCATGTCGTAGCCGAACCGCGTCCGGGCCGTGACGAAGGCGACCCCGGCGACGACGCCGACCATCACGAGGAGGCCGACGATCGAGAGGTTCGGATCGTCGAACAGCGGCGACGGGAGGCCGACGTAGTCCGGGAGCCGCTCGGTGCGGGTCGCGGTCGCCTCCGGGTCGCCGAAGCGGCCGGCGACGAGCCAGCCGACGAACCCGATCGCGATGAAGTTCAGCATGATCGTCGTGATGATCTCGTTGGCGCCGCCGTAGGCCTTCAGGACGCCGGGCAGGGCGGCGTAGAGGCCGCCCGCGACGACGGCCGCGAGAGTGCCGGCGAGCAACAGGACGACGTTGCCGAGACCCCCGTCGGGCAGGACGGGCGCGAGGGAGACGATGGTGACGACGGTCGCGAACCCGCCGACGACGAACTGCCCCTGGACGCCGATGTTGAAGACGCCAGCGCGGAACGCGACCGCGACCGCGACGCCGGTGAGGACGAACATCGTCGAGTACCGCAGCGTCCGTGCGATCGCCCGTTCGCTACCGACCGATCCGACGACGAGGTGACTCGCGAATCGGAGCGGATCGTGGCCGGCCGCGGCCACGATCACCAGCCCGATCGCGAGCGCCAGCGCCGTCGACGCCATCGCGATGCCGATCCGCTCGAGCACCGACGCCTCGAGCACCCGATCGGCGGCGGCGTCGAGAGCGTCGCGAGCGCGGCCGGACGCGCCGCTCACGGCTGGACACCTCGGTACCGCCCCGCGTCCTCGGGTCCCGCGGCGTCCTCGCCGTCGGGGCGCCGGCCGGCCATCAAGAGCCCGAGGTCCTCCTCGGTGACCGCGTCGGGATCGACGACGTCGATGAACTCGCCCTCGTACATCACCGCGATGCGGTCCGAGAGCTTGCGGATCTCCTCGAGTTTCGAGGAGACGACGAGGATCGCCAACCCCGCGTCGCGGAGTTCGATCAGCCGGTTGTGGATGAACTCGATCGAGCCGATGTCGACCCCCCGGGTCGGGTGCGCGGCGACGAGCACGTCGGGATCGTGGCCGATCTCGCGGCCGACGATGAACTTCTGCTGGTTCCCGCCCGAGAGCGACCCGGCGGTCGTCTCGGTGTCGGGCGGCTGGACGTCGAACTCCTCGACGATCGCTTCGGCGTGCTCGTTCACCTCGGTCCAGTCGACGAACCCGTTCGAAACGTAGGGTTCGATCGTCTGGTTACCCAGCAGCGCGTTCCGGACCAGCGAGTACTCCTGGACGAGCCCCTCGGCCTGGCGGTCCTCCGGGATGTAGGCGATGCCGTCCTCGATGCGACGGCGTCGACTTCGGTCGGTGACGTCCTCGTCGTCGAACCGGATCGACCCCGCCACAACGGGGCGCAGGCCGGTGAGAGCCTCGACGAGTTCGCTCTGGCCGTTCCCCTGGACGCCGGCGACGCCAAGGATCTCGCCGGTTCGAAGGGTCAGGTCGACGCCGTCGACCTGCTCGCGGCCGCGGTCGCCGTCCACGCGAAGGTCCGCGACCTCGATGATCGGCCGTCCGTCGGTCGGTTCCCTCGAGAGCCGGTCGAACAGGACCTCGCGCCCGACCATCATGCGGGCCAGGTCCTGTTCGGTCGTCTCGGCGGCGTCGACGGTGCCGACGGCCGCTCCGTCACGTAAGACGGTGATGTCGTCGGCGATCTCCAGGGCCTCGTCGAGTTTGTGCGAGATGAAGATCAGCGACCGGCCGTCCTCCCGGAGATCGTTCATGACGTCCATCAGCCGCTCGACCTCCTGGGGCGTGAGTACTGCCGTCGGCTCGTCGAGGACGAGCACCTCGGCGCCCCGATAGAGGCTCTTGACGATCTCGACGCGCTGTTGTGCGCCGAGATCGAGCTCCTCGACCGGCGTGTCCAGGTACTGATCCACGTCGAACTCGTAGCGCGAGCAGATCGCCTCGATCCGCTCCCGAGCGGCCGCCTCGTCGACCAGGCCGCGGTCGGTCGGTTCGTGGCCCAGGATGACGTTCTGGAGGACCGTCATCGGCTCGACGAGCTGGAAGTGCTGGTGGATCATGCCGATCCCCGCCGCCATCGCGTCCCGCGGGGACTCGAACTCGCGAGGGTCGCCGTCGACGGAAATCGAACCCGCGTCTCGATCGTACAGGCCGTACAGGATGCTCATCAGCGTCGTCTTCCCCGACCCGTTCTCGCCGAGGAGCGCGTGGATCGATCCCCGCTCGACGGTCAGATCGACGTCGTCGTTTGCCACGACGTCGCCGAACCGCTTCGTGATCCCCGTAAGCCGGACTGCAGGCGGCCTGTCACTCGTAGTCATAATACGTCGGTAAACTCGTGGACATAAACTGGATAGAGGAGGTGTCCCCTCGTTAGCAGCTGGTCGGCCCGCAGGTCAGGTCGATCTCGTCGTTTTCGAACGCCGTGACGGCCTCGTCGAGATTCTCCTGGACGGCGTCGGGAAGCTCGCCCTCGAAGGCCTGGCCGACGACGAAGTCGATCCCGCCCTGCTCGATGCTGAGGTTCTGCTCACCGACGACGCGCTCGAAGTCGTCCTCGACGACCGCCTCGGCCACCAGATACGTGGCCTCGTCGAGGGCCTTGACGGCCGACCCGAGGATGACGTCCTGGTACTGGTCTTCGGTGACCGACTGGTCGACGTCGACCCCGAGCGCGAACCGGTCGTTGTCCTGTGCCGCCGAGAAGACGCCGCCGCCCGCGGCCGAGGCCGCGTGCCAGATGACGTCGGCACCGTCATCGATCTGGGACTCGGCGACGTCGTTCGCTACGCCCGTGTCCGAGAAACTGCCGCCGTAGCCGGTCAACACCTCGACGTCGTCGTTGACCCACTCGGCGCCTTCGATGTAGGACTGCTCGAACGCGTTGATGAGCGGGATGTCTTCCCCGCCGACGAACCCGATGATCGATTCGTCCGGATCGGTGGCGCTGTCCCCGTGTTCGAACTCCTGTCCGGTCATCACGCCGGCGACGACGCCAGCCAGGAACGACATCTCGTTGTTCATCTCGATCCAGCCCGAGACGTTGTCCGCGCCGTCGATCATGTTGTTGATGAGCATCCAGTTCTGGTCGGGATACTCGGCGGCGTTCGTCTCGAGCGGGTCCGTGTGGTTGTCGCCGACACAGACAATGAGGTCGTAGCCGCTCTCGGCGGTGTCGGCTTGCGTCGACTCGTACTGCGCCTCCTCGGTTTCCTCGACCGTCGTGTACTCGAGGTCGAAGTCGTTCGAGGCTTCCTCGAGGCCCTCGACGGCGTTGTCGTTGAAGGCGTTGTCGTCGAAACCAGCCGGACTCGAGATGATCGCGACTTGCGTCTCGGCGCCCTCCTCTTCGCCGCCGAGACAGCCTGCGACGGCACCGGTAACGACGGCCGCACCCGACGCAAGAACGGTCCGCCTCTCGACGTTCGTTGCTCCCGTAGACTGCCCCATCCGATCGTTGTCCCCTTCCATATATCACCAACTTTACCCAACCACCATATATTTACTCATGTCTATGTAGCTGTTTCACTACCCCTTCTTCGTCCCCCGACGTGGCGTTAGTGTTTCTCCGCCAACAACACCCACAGCGGCCTTCATCGCGTTTTGGCGTCGGCACAGTCGACGATCGCTACTCTCCCGGGGAAGGTCCCCTCAGTCCGGTCCCGAGTACGACAGTTACGACGATCGTGTCTGATATTTTTACTTTGATCCCATCCATGCCGTTCGTATCATTTTCAGTTCATGTAGGCTCACGGGTCACTCGATCCGGCGGACGACTCGGGGCCTCGTCGACCGCCGCGTGTTTCGGCTTCGTTACGGCAAGTGGCCCACACGAGACGGGCGAAGTCTACTCGTGGGTCCGATAGTCCGCCCAGAGTCCCCACACGACGAGAGCGAGTCCGAGCAGAGTCACGACCCAGAGGAGCACCCGCGTCCCGAAAAACAGATGCACGGCCTCCGGCGCGGCCCCGTACGGGCCGGGGTGGAACTCCCCTGCACCCGCCAGGCTCATCCCTCTCGCAATATGATACTGGGTGAAAAAGAAATGCCGGGCCCACGAACTCGCGACGACCGCGAGCGTTCCGAAGCCGGTCAGAATGCTCCCCGAGATGAGTTTCGAGTTCATGCGTTCCGGCGGTTCCGGTGGAGTTTTTATCTGTCGATTGGACCCGCCCGGTGGTTCACCTCGGCCCGTTCGCCGATCGACGATGGCCGGTACTGGTGGGCCGCCGGAGCGGCTACCGCCGGCCGGGACGGCGCGACGGCGTGGCGTCGGCGCTCACTCGGTTCCTCGTGTCGGCCACTGCCGCGCGTCGGATTCGGTGAACCCGAGCAGCGTCCGCCGGCGCGTCTCCAGATCGTCGAGGGAGGCCTCGAACGTCTCCTCGGAGACGGTCGGGACGTCCGCCTCGCGGAGGGCGCGGAGGTCCGGCGAGGGCGGGGGGCTGTCCGCGGGATCGACGAACGCCTCGTGTAGCGTTTCGAGGTAGTTCTCGACGCTTCTGCGGGCGTTCCGGACGACGACCTCGTTCGGCCGGTGTTCCGCCGGGACGCCGAACCGGATGAGCGTCAGGGCCTCGTCGAGGGCCGCGATTTCGACGGCCGGGGAGCGGTCGGGTCGGGCGCTGTGGAAGTAGTGGAGGACGGGATAGGCCAGGTGGTTCTCCGTGAGGACGGTGAGTTGCGTGACGACGGTGTTAAGCGGCAGGTCGAGTCCCCGAAACTCCTCGCCGTCCCAGGCCGTCCGGACGATCTCCTCGCTGCGCGTTCCGAACCCGCTGACGTTGTTGGCGAACGCGCGTTTCTGGGTGACCGCGTCGAGCACCGAGAGCGTGTACGTGACGGTCAGCGTCACGAACAGCAGTCCGCTGCCGGTCGCGAGGACGGTGACGACCTGCCAGATCCCCTCCCGGGGAGCGAAATCGCCGATGCCCAGCGTGAAGAGCGTGTAGCCGGCGAAGTAGATCCGGTCGGACCACGAGATGGGCCCGCGGTCGAGCGTGTCGACGAGGGCGCTCTCGGCCCCGGCGAAGATCAGCGTCCACCCGCTCCAGAGCAGCACGATCCACACCGTAAGACCCAGAACGAAGATCAACGGTCCCGAGAGGCTGAGCAGCCGCGAGTTCGGGGCGCCGAGCCGCCGCAGCGAGCGCCACGTCCCCGCCATCAGCCGTGACGTGAGGGGACCGGCACCCCCCTCGACCCAGAGCGTCGTCCAGAGGAGGTCGACGACGGTACCGACGAGGAGGACGACGCCGAGGGTGAGATAGCCGAGGTTCATGTCTCGCCGTTGTGGTGAGTTCCGAAGCCGTCGCGTCAGATAGAGAGGTCCGCACGACGTAGCAGTTGGGCGTTGATCGCGACGATGACCGTACTCGCGGACATGAGAAGCGCGCCCACGGCCGGCGTGAGGAGGACGCCAAGCGGCGCGAGGATGCCGGCAGCGAGCGGCAGCGCGAACACGTTGTAGCCGGCCGCCCAGACGAGGTTCTCCTGCATCTTCCGGTAGCTCTTCCGGCTCAGGCGGACCAGATGGACGACGTCGCGCGGATCGTTCTCCACGAGGACGACGTCGGCCGACTCCACGGCGACGTCGGTCCCCGACCCGATGGCGATGCCGACGTCCGCCCGCGTCAGGGCGGGCGCGTCGTTCACGCCGTCGCCGACCATCGCCACCAGCCGCCCCCGGTCCTGTAGCTCGACGATTTTCTCGTCTTTGTCCTCCGGGAGCACTTCGGCGAAGTAGGTGTCGATGTCGAGTTCCTCGGCGACGGCCCGGGCGACGTCCTCGGAGTCGCCGGTCAGCATCGCGACCTCGACGTCCACGTCGTGGAGCGCTTCGATCGCTTCGTGGCTCGCGTCGCGGATCACGTCCGCGAGCGCGACCGCGCCCCGGACCGCCCCGTTCCGGACCAGGTAGACGACGCCCTGCCCGCGGGCCCCCGCCTCGTCCGCGAACGCGTCGATGTCGTCGTCGGGGTCGACGTCGAGGTACCGGAGCAGGTTCGGCCCGCCCACGTGGACCGTCTCGCCGTCCCGAACGTGATCGCCGGCCACGCCGGGGGTCGCGGCGGCTTCCGCCTCGACGGTCGCCCGGACGCCCCGCCCTTCGAGGGCCTCGAACTCCCGGACGCCGGGGACGGAGAGGCCCCGCTCGCGGGCCGCCTCGCGGATCGCCGCCGCGATCACGTGCTCGGAGTCGCCCTCGGCGGCGGCCATCACCGCCAGCAGTTCGTCCTCGTCCCACTCGCCCGTCGTGGCGACGTCGACGACGCCCTGCTCGCCTTCCGTGAGAGTTCCCGTCTTGTCGAAGACGATCGTATCCAGATTGCGCGCTTCCTCCATGGCGATCCGGTCCCGGACGAGCATGCCGTTGTTCGCCGCCATCGTGGTGTTGATCGCGACCACCAGCGGGACCGCGAGGCCGAGCGCGTGCGGGCACGCGATGACCAGTACCGTCACGACGCGCTCGACCGTCGTCAGCCCGAACCCCGCCGCTGCCGTCCACGCGAGGCCCGTGACGATCGCGACCGAGATCGCGACGTAGAACAGCCAGCCGGCGGCTTTGTCGGCCAGCACCTGCGTCCGCGACCGGCTCTGCTGGGCCTCCTCGACCAGCCGCACGATGCCCGACAGCGTCGTCTCGTCGCCGGTCGCGGTGACGCGAACGCGGAGGCTCCCCTCGCGGTTGGTCGTGCCGCCGATGACCTCGTCGCCCGGTTCTTTCTTGACCGGCCGCGACTCGCCGGTGATCAGCGCCTCGCTGACGTTCGACGCGCCCTCCTCGACGACGCCGTCGGCCGGGACGTTCGACCCCGGGCGAACGAGCACGAGGTCGTCGGTTTCGAGGTCGTCGACGCGAACCTCCTCGGTCTCGCCGTCGTCGGTGATGCGCTCGGCCGTCTCGGGCATCAGCGCCGCCAACTCGTCGAGCGCGCCCGACGCCCGCCTGACCGAGCGCATCTCGATCCAGTGGCCCAGCAGGAAGATGACGATCAGCGTGACCAGTTCCCAGAAGAACGTCTCGCCGACGTCGAAGAGGACCGCGAGGACGCTGTAGACGAAGGCGACGGTGATCGCCAGCGAAATCAACATCATCATCCCCGGCTCCCGGCGGCGCGCCTCGACCGTCGCCATCCGGAGGAAGGGGACGCCGCCGTACAGGAAGACCGCGACCCCGAGGACGGGGACGACGAACTCGCTCCCCGGGAACGGCGGCGCGTCGAACCCGACCCACGCCTGAATCGAGGGGCTGTAGAGCAGGACCGGGAGGCTGAGGACGAGGCAGACGAAAAACCGCTTTTTGAACAGTTGCTCGTGGCCCGAGTGGTCGACGTGGGCCTCCCGGGCGTCGCGGTCGCGTCCCGCGTGGGCCTGGTGGGCGTGTTCCTCACGGGCTCTGCGTTCCGCGGCGCGACGCAGGTGCGGTTGCTCGCCCCGATACTGGGAGGCGTCCGCCCGCTCCTCGCGACGGCCGGTATCCGCGGCGGTCAACCCGCAGATCCGACAGCACGGGCAGTCGCGGTCGGTCGGCCGCTCGCCCGCGGTCCGCTCCCGACGGGCGTCGCGTGCGTGGTGTGTCTCCGGTGGATCGCGGTCTGCCATTCGTCCTCCTCGTAGCCGCCCGCGGTCGTCCTCGCGGTTCTCGCGTCGGATTTCGCTACGAGTACCGACAGCGCGGGCGCCCTTGAGTTCACGGTCTGCATCCTACGACTCCCGTCCCCGGGCCGCGTCCGGTGTCCGCGGGCCGGGTCGTCGGTCGGGAAATCCGGGGCGATAAATCCCCTTCCTCACCGCCACCCGATGCTAGTATCCTCCTAGGATATAGATATGATATTAAAAACTAGTTGCCAAGAGCTAATGTCAGTTCCGTCGATGGGTCCCGTACGCCCCTGACACGACGCCAGTACTACCGCCGGCCACGCGGTACGGACTGGGAACGCGGCCCGACGCCGACGCCCCCGTTCGCGGGACGGGAGGACAACTGCGCACCCGATGTTCCGTCTGGGCGTGTGGGGAAGGGTGACGGTTGGAGGCGTCGGGCCCCGACAGCGAGGGTGATCCACGCATGACGCACCTGACAACCCGCATCGTGGTCGTATTGCTCGTGACGGCACTGCTGCTGGGGAGTGTCTCACCGGCGGCGGCGAGCAGCACCGGCGAACCGAACCAATGCGAGTCGAGGGAGGTTCCCTCGTCACCGACCCCGCCGATCAGTTCGGCGACGGCGATTAGCTGTTCGGCCGCGGCGGCGTCGCAGGCCTACTGCGCGTACGGCGGCGCCCTCACGGCCGGGAGCCTGCTGACGCCCGCCGGCCCCGCGGACACCGCGGTCGCGGGCGTCGGAACCGGCGGCGCCTGCACGATCGCGGCCGGCGCGACGGGCGCGTGCGCCATCAGCGCGAGACTGGACGCGGCGCAGGCCGCGGGGGAGACGGGACTCGAAACGTCGGCGAACGCGGCCCTCGACGAAGCCAACTCCTGCGAGGAGTAGGCGAGTGAGGCCGCGGTCGCGTTTTTGTTGGTGTCGGCGGTGGGTTTGGCCGTCGGCAAGGCCCGTTGATTCGGGAGTTTGGATCCACTAAGAAGACCGATCAATCCAACCACCCCGCCAACCTGTAACAGTAGCTATAAGTAACGGTAGAACGACATTTCGCCCGGAAGCCGCTCTCCATCGGCCGCAGGGGGCATGCGCTAAAATGCCCCGGGTGAGTACACACCCGAGACGTGGCTTCCAACCCGAAAGGGTCCGAAAGCCATGTTCGGATTGATTCTACCGAGACATAAACGTCTCGCACGGCCGACGTGTCACGCGGTAACCGAACGCCCGCGGAACCCCGACGGAGGCGTGCGATGAGCGACGAGGCCGCGGAGTCGGGCGAGGAACCTGCCGGCGACGCGCCGTCGAACGCCACCGACGACGAGTCGACCGCCGAGGGCCCCACGCCCTACCACGACGACCTCGCAGGCGCGGACGAACTGGTAGGCGAGTGGCTCCCGCCGGCCTGTCCACACTGTGGCGACCCGGTACAGGGCGTCGTCAGTCGGGGGCCGATGGACCACCGGGCCACGCCCTGCGGCTGTCGGGTCGCCCCCGGCGCGCTGCGCGAGTAGGGACGCCGACGGTCAGTTCCCTCGGTCGACGTCCGCCTCGAACGCGTCCCCGGTCCCGACGAGTTCGAACAGCGACTCGAACCCCTCGTCCTCCGGGAGTTGCTGGCGAACCTGCTCGATTTCGCTCCCGGGGACGACCGCCGCGAGCAGCGCGACGATCGCCCGTGCGTAGTAGACGGCCTCCGAGCGGGCGCTCTCGTCGTCCCCGAGGGCGGCGCGTTCGGCGACCCGGGAGACGAACTCGTCGAAGTCGAACCGCTGGCCGGAGTCGGCCTCGATCAGGTAGCGGTCGATCTCCATCGGGAGCGGCCCCGCGAGGTCGGTCGCCTCGCCTTCCTGGATCCGCTCGCCGAGCGTCGTCAGGACGGCCCGGGTGGCCCGGACCGCCTCGTCCATCCCCGGCAGTTCGAGTCGGTGCTGTACCTCGCCGACGAACTCGTGGTAGTCCATCACCGATCCCACCACGTTCGCGACGAAAAACCGACGGTGTACCGGTCGGCGCGCCCACCTGTCGGCCGCGCGATACCGACGGAGACGTGACCGGCCGCCGTGATCGACGGGGGATGACGGACGCGCACGCGGCGGGGGTCGACTGGGCCGCCGACGTCTGGCTCTGCGGCGAGTACCGGGACGGCGAGTACGCGTCGACGCGCGGCGAGCGGTCGCGGCGAGGGCGCGTGACCGTCGCGGGCCGGGCGTCGATTCCCAGCCGCTGGGCACATCCCTCTGTATTAAGGTGTGGCAGTAACGAACACCCGCGTGTAGGTGAACGCCAATGGGAACTGAAGCACCCTCGGAGCGGACCCTCGAAACGGAACTGTTCGGACGCGCGATTCGGTTCGACTACTCGGAGACGTGGATCGGATACTCGATACTGGGACTCCGGCTGGTGATGGCCTGGGTGTTCCTGCAAGCCGGGATCGAGAAGTTGCTCGATCCCGGCTGGTCGGCAGCGGGCTACATCGACCCACAGAGCGGGTTCGGCGTCACCGGGGCGAACCCGTTCGCGGACTTCTTCGCCGGCCTCGCCGGCTCCGCCGGCTTCGTCGACCCGCTTGTCGTCTACGGGCAACTGGCGATCGGGCTGGCGCTGCTGTTCGGCGTGCTCGTCCGGTTCGCCGTCTTCTGGGGCGCCGTCCAGATGCTGCTGTTCTGGATGGCGAGCCTCCAGGGCGGTCTGGCGGCCGGGCTCCCCGTCGAACACGGCTACGTCGTCAACAGCGACGTGGTCTACCTCCTGTTGCTGTTCGGCCTCGGCGCGGTCGGTGCCGGTCGGATCCTCGGCCTCGACGCCGCGCTCGAGGAGAGCGGCGCCGTCCGGAACAACCCGTGGCTCAGGTACCTCCTGGGCTGAGGGCCCCCGGCCGCGGGACGGTCCGCGCCGGGCGGTCGGCGCACCCGCGATAAGACGGGTCGACCAACTTCTCAGCCGCGCCGTGCGAGCGCGACCAGCGCCAGCGCGACGACCGCGGCCGCGACGCCGAAGCCGGGCATCCGCTCGACGACGGAGCTGCCGGTCTCGCCCGTCGCGTCGTCCGCGTCGGATCCGTCGTCGCCGCTCTCGGCGCCGTCGGTCCCGTCGTCCTCGCTCGCGTCGCCGGATGCCTCGTCGCCGTCGGGACCGTCGCCGCCGGACGCCTCGTCGCCGTCGAGTTGGAGGACGACGACGACCTGTCCGTGGGACTCGTTCGGCCGGTAGGTCCAGCCGCCACCGGCCTCCTCGTAGGGTTCGGCGTCCTCGATCGGGTCGACGTCGGTGTCCCACGTGTCGTGGGCCTGCTGGACGTAGCCGACGACCTCGATCCGGTCGGCGTGTTCGCCCTCGACCTGTGCCTCGCCGTACTCGACCGTGCCGCCGTCCTCCGGGAGGCCGTGGATCTCGATGCAGTGGCTGTCCATGTAGCCGTCGCCCTGACCGAGGTCCTCGGTCGTGCCGAACTGGTCGGCGTCGAGCGGGCGCTCGTAGTGTTCGGTCAGCGGCAACCGGACGGTCATCGGGTCGGCGTGGGAGTGCCACTCGATCTCCTCGCCGGTCGGAACCGTCACCGTCGTGTTCGGGACGCTCTCGCCGACGATCACCTCTCCGGCCTCGTTGCGCAGCGTGACGCAGATCTTCCCGGAGCCCTCACCGAGGTACGGGTTGCGGTACTCGTCGCGCGGGTTCTCGTAGCTGACCCACCGGCCGTCCTCGGCGGCCGCCTCGAAGTAGGGGTCGCCGGGTTCGGGGGCCTCTTCGACGTACTCCTCCTCGGTGACGTTCGTCGCCTGTGCGCCCGCGTCGGCGACGGCAAGCACCGCCAGCGCGCCTACAAGCAGCGCCACCGCGACCGCGATCGGGACGAGGAACCGTAACAGGAACTTGGCGTTTGACATCGGTCGTGTGATCCCACCTGTCCGGGACCGCGACGCGGGGGTACCTATGTATGCGTCGACTACTCGACGGTACGCGGCGGTTACTCGCCGATCCCCGCGCCGTCGGCGCTCGCAGGCGCGCCCCTCAAGCCGCCGGCGGCCGAACGGCCGCCGTGACCGAACTCACCGTCCCGGAAGGGGCCACCGAACGCGAGACCGCGCGACTCGTCGAGGAGTTCGTCGCCGTCGGCGACGAGGTCGAGGTCCGCCGCGAGCGGATCGCCGACGCCGACCGGATCGCGGCCGTCGGCGAGGTGACCGGCTTCGAGGCCGACGAGGAAGGCCGGGGCTACCTCGAAATCGACGGCCACCCGGTCTCACAGCACAGCGTCCGCTACGACGAGATCCGCACGGTTACGAAGATCGACGCGGGGTGAGCGGGACCGACGCCGTCGCTCGCCGGGTAGCGCGTCGAAGAATCGAAAGCCGAGTTACTGAACGCAGAAGCCGTGTTACAGGCGGCTGACGTTGGTCGCGCGGGGGCCCTTCGGGGCCTGTTCGATGTCGAATTCGATCTCCTGTCCTTCTTCGAGGTCCGGGCCGCCAACGTCTTCCATGTGGAAGAACACGTCGTCGTCCGCGTCGTCCGTCGAAATGAAACCGTAACCGCCTGTGTCGTTGAAGAAATCAACGTTGCCTTTCGCCATTGCCTCTAAAGGGACCGGAGCCACACTGATAAGGGTACCGATACGTCGATCGTATCGCCACGGTTACACACGCCACGGGGTCGAGCGGATTCGAGTGCGACCTCGATCATCTCTGAGTCGGGCTCGAATAGCATCGTTTACGTGGGGGCAGCGAGTAGCCCCCCTCCATGAGCCGAACACGCGCGACGCCGACGGTGCCGCAGGTGGCGCTGATCGGGCTGTTCGTCACCGCGCTGGCGACGGCCCAGCTCACCGCTTCGAAAGTGCTGGTGTTCGACCTGCCCCTGTCGCTCCCGGTGACGGGCGCCGAACTCGCACTGCCCGGGGCGGCGCTCGCCTACGCGCTGACGTTCCTCGCGAGCGACTGCTACTCGGAACTGTACGGCCGGAAGGCCGCGCAGGTGGTCGTCAACGTCGCGTTCGCGATGAACTTCGTCGTCCTCCTGCTGGTCTGGTCGACCATCGCGGCCCCGGCCGCAGACCCCGAACTCGCCGCCCAGTTCGAGACCGTCCTCGGCGCGTCGACGAACATCGTCCTCGGGAGCCTGCTCGCGTACGTCGTCAGCCAGAACTGGGACGTGATCGTCTTCCACCGCATCCGCGGGTACACCGACGGCGACCACCTCTGGCTGCGCAACGTCGCCTCGACGGCGAGCAGTCAGGCCATCGACACCGTCATCTTCGTCACGGTCGCCTTCGCCGTCGCCCCCGCCGTCCTCGGCGTCGGCAACGTCGAGTCCACGTCCCTCCTCCTCTCGCTGATCGTCGGCCAGTACCTGCTGAAGCTCCTGATCGCCGTCCTCGACACGCCGGTCGTCTACGCCGTCGTCGCCCTCGTTCGCTCGCGGCGCACGGCCGCGGGCGAGGAGCCCGCGACGGCCTGAACCGGCGACGTCGACCGAAACGGGGAGCGTTTTGTGGCTCGCTCGCGAGGTGCGCGCATGGACGAACGCGTACGCGAACACGCACGGGTGCTGGTCGACTGGAGCGCGCGGGTCGAGGCCGGCGATAACGTCGTGGTGAGCGTCGGTCCCGACGCCCACGAACTCGCGGTCGCCGTGGCCGAGCGACTCGGCGAGCGCGGGGCGAACCTCGTCGCGACCTACGCCGCCGGCGAGGTGACGCGGGCGTACCTGCGCGCCAGTACCGGCGAGTTCGACGAGGACCCCGCCCACGAACTCGCGCTCGCGGAGAACGCGGACGTCTACCTCTCGCTCGGCGGCGGCCGCAACGCGAGCGCCACCGCCGACGTGCCGGGCGAGATCCGGCAGGCTCACCGGAAGGCGCGCACGGGCGTCCGCGAGGCCCGCTACGACAGCCGCTGGGTGTCGACGGCCCACCCCACCCGGTCGCTCGCCCAGCGGGCGAACATGGCCTACGAGGAGTACCGGGAGTTCGCCTACGACGCCATCCTGCGCGACTGGGAGACCCTCGCCGAGGAGATGGCGAAGATGAAGACGGTCCTCGACGACGGCGAGGAGGTACGGCTCGTGGGCGCGGGGACCGACCTCACGATGCGCATCGACGGCCGGACGGCGGTCAACAGCGCCGCCTCGGTCGCCTACGACTCGCACAACCTCCCCAGCGGCGAGGTGTTCACCGCGCCGTACGCGACCGAGGGCGAGGTCACCTTCGACGTCCCGATGACGATCGAGGGCGAGGCCGTCCGGGACGTCCGCCTCGAGTTCGCGGACGGCGAGGTCGTCGCCCACGACGCCGCCCAGGGGGCCGACGTGATCGGCGAGATCCTCGACACCGACGAGGGCGCCCGCCGCCTCGGCGAACTCGGCATCGGCATGAACCGCGGCATCGACCGCTACACGGACAACATCCTCTTCGACGAGAAGATGGGCGACACGGTCCACCTCGCGGTGGGCCGGGCCTACGACGCCTGCCTCCCCGAGGGCGAGACCGGCAACGAGTCGGCCGTCCACACCGACCTGATCACCGACGTCAGCGAGGACTCCCGGCTCGAAGTCGACGGCGAGGTCGTCCAGCGCAACGGCCGGTTCCGGTGGGAAGACGGGTTCGAGGGGTAGGCCGTCCAGCGGACGGCATCCCCTCGCGCGGAACGCGGTACCGCCGCGACCGACGGCGGAGGGTCCTTTAGCCGCGGCGACCAACGTCGACCGTGCGCGACGCGCTCCGGGCGGGCGTCGCCGTCTACAACGACGGCGGCTACCACGCCGCCCACGACGCCTGGGAGGACCGCTGGCTCGACCTCGAACGCGGGACCGACGACGAGCGGCTGCTCCACGGGCTGATCCAGTTCACCGCGGCCGTCCACCACGCCCGCGAGTGCAACTGGGCGGGCGCGGTCGGCCTCGCCGGGAGCGGCCGCGAGTACCTCGACGGCCTGCCCGCCGACTACCGCGACGTCGCCCTCGTCCCCGTCCGCGACTACCTCGACCGCCTCGCGGCCGACCCCGAGGTGATCGAGCGCCGGCCGCCGATCGCGCTCTCCCACGAGGGCGAGCGCCCGCGGCGGGCCGACCTCGGGCCGGAACCGACCGCGCTCGCGGCGGCGGTCCTCGCCGAGGAGTTCGGCTACGACCCGGACCCCGTCGAGCGCGCCGGGGAATACGCGCTCGCGGACCTCGCGGAGGGCCGCGACGACAGTCGCTTCCTGACGCTGCTGTTCGACTTCGTCCGCGACGACGAGAACCGGGGGATCGTCTACCGGCGGCTCTCGGAACACGTCGAGCGGCGGCGGGCGCGCGAGGAGGACGTCGAGGGGCTGTTCTGACCGTCCCGGTTCGTCGATCCTGCCGGATCCCGACCGCGTCCCGCCGAATCGGTTCGTGGCTCGTCGCTGACTCCGGGCCTCGCGCGGTCTAGTCGTTCGGTTCGGAGCGGATGGGGGTCCCATCGGGTCCGAGGACCCACCAGACGCCGTTGCTGCCCTGTCCGCGAACGTCGCCCGGCGCGTCGTCCCGAGCGAAGAGGTACAGCGGCCAGCCGTTGGCCGTCACCTGCGTCTCGCCGGTCTCTCGCTCGAAGGTCCGGAGGTCGGCCGTCA
Source organism: Salinilacihabitans rarus (assembly GCF_024296665.1). Taxonomy (NCBI): domain Archaea; kingdom Methanobacteriati; phylum Methanobacteriota; class Halobacteria; order Halobacteriales; family Natrialbaceae; genus Salinilacihabitans; species Salinilacihabitans rarus. The sequence continues at coordinate 2,179,941 of NZ_CP100762.1, forward strand.
CGTCGTCGCCGGCGACGGCCGCGTCGGCGGTGAGCGGCGGCCAGGCATCGGCGCAATCGTCGTAACAGGCACTCTCCGCCGCTCCCTGGGTGTCCTGATCGAACATGTACAGCGTCATTTCGTCCGAGTCGACCAGGATCTCGCCGTACTCGGCGTGATCGCGGATCTGAACGGTCGGCGCTGTCTCGTCGGCTTCGTCATGGTCCGGGAGTTCGTCCGCGAAGCGATCGATATCGGCGAGGACGTCCGCGAACGGCACCGTTCCCCGGTCTCGAACCGTCGCCGGGTCGAGCGCGGGGGCGTCGAGGATCTCCTGTGGCGTCAGCCACGCCCACTCGCAGTCCTCGTTCCCCTCGGTCGTCGCGTTGAGTTCGTGTTCGAGGAACGCCTTGCTAAACGGGGCAAGGAGCGGCGGTTCGTCGCTCCCCTCGAACGTGTCCGCGTACTCCGGCAGGTCGTCCGCGGCGAGGTCGCCGACGACGATTCGCATGCTCATTCCGAGAACGTGGTGTGGACCACAGTACACGTCGTACACGCCCGGTTCGGTGAACTCGTAGAGCCAGGCGCTACCGATGGTGAGCACCGGCGACGAGAAGGGGGGGACTCCGTCGGGCACCCGCTGTTGGAACCCCTGTGCGGGATGATAGGCCGTAATCGTGTGATCGGGAGACAGGGACGTAAACTGCACGACGTCGCCCGCGCTCACGTGAATCCCGACCGGGTCGAAGTGAAAGAAAGGGGGCCGGTCCGGGTTCTCGGGGTCTTCCGGTTCCTCCGTGTGGAGTTCGACTTCGTGGTCCGGGACGAGGCTCTCGGGAATTTCTTCGACGTCGGGCACCGCAAAGCCGTACTGTGGGTCGATTCCCCCCGCGTCGGACCCGCCAGTAGCGGGCGCCGTCGAGACAGCGTGATCGTCGCCGCGAGCAGTTGCGAGACCACTGCCCAGCGAGAGGGCGACTCCCGCACCCAGCGATTTCAGCAACGGTCGCCGCTCGAAGTCGAACCAGTCGGTTATCGGTTCGTCGAACGAGTCGTCGGGTCTCTCGGTCTCTGGTGATCGCATCGTATCACTCCCCCAGTTGCTGCCGCCCGCGTCGAACACGCAAACTCACGGCGGGATATACTGACAGGATCGTTGCATCCCGATAAAATCAGTTACCCAATATGTCGCCCGGTGCAGGTTACAAGCCGGTCCCCGTCGGCCATATCATGGTAATAGTTAACATACTTCGGGCGCGGAGACGAAAATGGCTCGCTGTCGCATAGTTTCGTACAATTAGAGAGAGGAATAAGTAGGCGATTCCTCTCGTTCCCGCCCGCGTTCGGGACAGTTGTCGTCAAAAACCCGACATCGTCCGTGCGAGGACCGGACGAACCGATCGAGGATCGTATTCCGTCGAGACGCCGTATCCGAGAGAGTTCCCGCGTCGTGTCTCTCCCGGTCGCGGGATTCCGGGGCCTACCCGCCGTCAGTCGTGTCGCGCCGAGTTGTCCCGCGGTTCGTAGCCCAGCACCTCGCAGGCGCGCTCTAAGGAGTAGTACTTGCGGTCGTTGTCGGAGATGCCGTAGACGATCTCGTAGCCGTAGTCGGCTTCGAGACAGCGCTCGAACAGGTGCGCACAGTCGCGGTAGGAGAGCCACATCGCCTGCCCGCGCTCGTAGTCGACCGGCGGGTGGCCCTCGGTGAGGTTGCCGATGCGGACGCAAACGACCGGGAGGTCGTGCTCGTCGTGGTAGTAGCGGGCGAGAAGCTCGCCGGCGGCCTTCGAGACGCCGTAGAGGTTACCGGGGCGGGGGAGTTCGGTCCCGTCGAGGCGGAAGTCGTGGTCGGGGCGGTACATCTCGGGCGTGCGCTCGTCGGTCTCGTAGGCGCCGACGGCGTGGTTCGAGGAGGCGAACGCGACCTTCTCGACGCCGACGTCGACGGCGGCCTCGAAGACGGTCTGGGTGCCGTCGATGTTGTTGGTGAGGACGCTGTCCCACGGGGCCTCCGGGCGCGGGTCGCCCGCGAGGTGGATCACGGCGTCGACCCCGTCCATCGCCTCGCGGACGGCGGCCTCGTCGGTGACGTCCGCGACGACGACCTCCCCCGGCAGGTCCTCCGTCGGCGGGTCACGGTCGAGCAAGCGCCACTCGTACTCGTCTGCCAGGTCCGCGAGGATGGCCTCCCCGACGCGCCCCGCGGCTCCCGTGAGCAGGACCGAACGCACCATTCGTTCGGTGGGAAGGGGAGCCCCGATAAGAACCATGCGGTTCGGTTCCTGTCGCATCGCAACGACCTTCCCGCCGGCCGACGAGGGCTCCCCCATGACCGACGACCCGACCGACCCCGAGGTCGCCTGCTTCGAGGCCGGCATCAAGTTCGGCTCGCTGTACCACCAGTTCGCGGGGACGCCCGTCTCGCCCGCGAGCGCCCCCAGTCTCGCGCGCGCGATGGAGGCGGCCATCGAGAACCAGCCACACTGCCGCGAGGTGACCGTCGAGGTGCGGACCGACGAACTGGAGGCCGCGCTGGCCGAGTCCGCGGCCGACTACACCGAGTTGACCGGCCGGTTCCTCGACGTCGAAATCGTCGTCGAGCGCGAGGGCGTCGAGGTCGTCTCCCGGATGGCGATGGAGGACGGCTACCCGCTGATGCGCGTCGCGTCGGTCCGGAACCGATAGACGTTCCTTTCGAAATCCGACGACCGATCCATCGGTACCGACGTTCTTCCCCGGAATTTCACTTTCACTTTCGGGCTACCTTTTAACCTCGACGGCCGTGAACGTGACGGTATGAGCCAAGCGTCACTCGACGACGACGAACTGTTCGGCGAAGCCGCAAGCGAGATGCGCGCCGACGTGGAGGATTCGCTCGAACGGGCCTGGGAGGCGCTCCCGGCGGCCGACGACGTCTGGGAGACCGACGCCGACAACGTCCTCGGCACCCTCAACGGCCTCAAGTCCGCCCTCGACGCGGGCGACGCCGAGGCCCACCTCCGTGACGCCAAGAAGTGGTTCACGATGGGCGAGCGCGCCGGCGCCTTCGAGGACGCCGAGGACCTCGAAGCCGAAATCGCCGACGTCGAGGACGCCATCGCAGACGTCGCCACGGCGGGCGAGCAGGTGAGCGACCTCACCGCGACGATTCCCGGCCTCCGCAACACCCTCGAGAGCGCGGGCCCCGACGAGGACGCGAGCGAGGACGACGCCGACGAGTGACGCCGCGGGTCGGCTTCAGCGGGACGCCGGCCGCGAGACGTCGCGCTCGGCGACCGCCGCAAGCAGTCGCGCCAGCGCCTCGCCCGCCAGTTCGAGCAGTTCGTCGCCCCGGTCGGCGTCGCCCGCGGCCGGGTCGCCGACCACGCCGTTCTCCGTGAACTCCGCCGAGTCGAACGCGAGGTTCGCGTGGCTCACCCACTCGCCCCAGCCGTCGGCGGCGCCCTCGCGGGCCGCCTCGACGCGCTCCTCGCGGACGAGTTCCGGGTGGACCGCGCGCATGAGCGCCGTCTCCAGGGGCCCGCCGTGGCCCATCTCCTCGGCGTGCTCGCCGACGGCCTCGAACCACGTGAACGGCACCGCGTAGGCGTCGTCCCGGCGGGTGATCGTCGCCGCGACCTCCCGCAAGGCGGGGACGTTGCCGCCGTGGCCGTTGACGAGAACGACCCGGTCGAAGCCGTGGGCGGCGAGGCTCGCGACGCTCTCGCGGACGTACGCCCGGAAGGTGTCCGGCGAGACCCACATCGTCCCCGGGAACTGGCGGTGCTCCTCGGCGACGCCGACCGGGATCGCGGGGGCGCGGACGACCTCGCCGTCGTAGCGCTCCAGACCCGCCTCGGCGACCGCCTCCGCGGCGAGGGCGTCGGTCCCGAGCGGCGCGTGCGGGCCGTGCTGTTCGGTGCTGCCGACCGGGAGCACCGCGAGGTCGGTCTCGCAGTCGGCGACGTCGGTCCAGGTGGCCGAAGGGAGGTACATGTCGGCACCGACGCGCGGTCGCGCCTTGTAATCGACGCCTCGCGGTCGCGTTCGTTCCCTCCCGTCCGTCTCGACGCCGCCCACGCGAGGGCAGGCCGAACTGGTAACCGGGCCGCTTCCCTCGGGTCGCGTATGAGCGACGACAACCGCGAACTCGGCGTCGAACTGGGCGACCTGGCGGACAAACTCCGCGAACACGACTACCCGGCGAGTCAGGACGAACTGCTCGAAGCCTACGGCGACGAGGAGGTGGAGATGTCCGAGGAGACGGCGACGTTCGAGGAACTCGTCGGCCCGCTGAACGAGGACGAGTACCGGGACTACGGCGAGGTCGAACAGGCGATCATGAACATGGTCGGCGACGAGGCGATCGGACGCAAGAACTACAGCGACCGGACGCCGCCCGCGCCGGGCGAGGAACGACAGGAGGAGGGCGCGCCCGGCCAGGACGTCGAGGGCGGGAACGAGTCCTTCTAGTCGGTCCGCCGCGCCTGCGTCCGCGCGGTGCGCCGCTGGGCGCGCTCGATGAACTCCTGGGGTAGTTCGTCGATCTCGCCGGCCTGTACGCCCCAGAGGTGGGCGTAGAGACCGTCCTCTTCGAGCAGTTCCTCGTGGGTGCCCCGCTCGACGATCCGTCCGCCCTCGAGGACGACGATCCGGTCGGCGTCCTTGATCGTCGACAGCCGGTGGGCGATGGCGAACGTCGTCCGCTCCTCGGTCAGCCGGTCGATCGAACGCTGGATGAGCATCTCCGTCTCGGTGTCGACGTCGCTGGTCGCCTCGTCGAGCACGAGGACGTCGGGGTCCTTGAGCACCGCGCGAGCGATGGCGACGCGCTGGCGCTGGCCGCCCGAGAGTTTGACGCCGCGCTCGCCGACCATCGTGTCGTAGCCCTCCGGGAGGTTCTGGATGAACTCGTGGGCCTCGGCGGCTTTCGCCGCCTCGACGATCTCCTCGTCGGTCGCGTCGAAGGTGCCGTAGGTGATGTTCTCCTCGACCGTCCCGTAGAAGAGGTACGACTCCTGGCCGACGTACCCCATCGCCCGGCGAAGGCTCGGCAGCGAGACCGCCCGGACGTCCTGACCGTCGATGCGGATCTCGCCCTCGTCGACGTCGTACAGCCGCAAGAGGAGTTTGAGCACCGTCGACTTGCCCGCGCCGGTGGGGCCGACGAGCGCGATCGTCTCGCCGCCGGGTACCTCGAAGGAGACGTCGTCGACGATCGTCTCGCCCGCCTCGTAGCCGAAGCCGACGCCGTCGTACTCGACGCGCCCCTCGTCGATCTCGAGGTCGGGGGCGTCGACGTCGGTCTCGATGCGGCCCTGCTCGTCCATCAGCCCGAAGATGCGCTCGGCGGAGGCCTCGGCCCGCTGGTACATGTTGATCACCTGACCGAACTGGGCCATCGGCCAGACGAGTTGCTGGGTCAGCAGGATGAACGTGACGAACGACCCCGTCGAGAGCGACCCGCTGAACGGCCCCGGCGCGCCGGCGAACACCCAGTAGCCGCCGACGAGGAACGTGAGGACGAAACCGACCCCGGAGATGATCTGCAGGCCGGGGAAGAACTTGATCCGCAGGCGGATCGCCCCCCAGTTCGTGTCGTAGTACTTCCGCGAGACCTCGTCGACCCGCTCGGACTCGTAGGACTCGGTGTTGTCGGCCTTGATCACCTGAATGCCGCCGAGGTTGTTCTCGAGTCGGGAGTTTACCTTCCCGACCGACGAGCGGACGGCGGCGTACTTCGGCTGGATCTTCTTGACGAAGAGGTAGGTGAAGACCGCGATCAGCGGGACCGGCGACATCGCGACGAGCGCGAGTTGCGGGTTGAGCCAGACGAGGATGCCCGCGATGGCAAGCACCATCACCCCGAGGCGGAACGCGGAGTTCAGCCCGTCGTTGAGGAAGCGTTCGAGGCGGTTGACGTCGTTCGAGAGCACCGACATCATCTCGCCGGTCTGCTTGTTCGAGAAGAACTCCATGTCCAGCCGCTGCATCTTGTCGTAGGCGGCGGTCCGGACGTCGTGCTGGATGTCCTGTGCGAACGAGTTGAACCCCCAGTTGCGGACCCAGTGAAACGCCGCGCCGACGAGGAACGAGACGGCGATGAGCACCACCGTGAACGCGAACTGCTCGCCCCGGTCCGTCGGGAGCCAGGCGTCGGGGACGAGCGGGAGCGAGTAGGGTTCGCTCCGCTGGAAGACCGCGTCGATCGCGATCCCGAGCAGTACGGGCGGGATCAGGTCGAGCACCCGGGCGAACACGCTCCCGACGATGCCCGACGTCACGGAGAACCAGTACGGCCGACCGTACTCGAAGAGCAACCGGCGCATCGGGCTGTCGATGTTCTCCCGTTGCTCCTCGAAGGGGTCGTCTTTGTCCCAGTCGACGCTACTCATTACCCGGCCTCAGTGGTGCGGCACCAATAAGTGTTCCCTACGAATCGAAATAGGTCGCTCACGGTGAGGGTCGCCGCGCCGGGGTCAGGATCGCTCGTACTCGATCGCGACCGCGTCGCCGGCTTCGATCCCCCGCTCGTCGGCGTACCCCCGGGGCACTTCGAGCACCCACTTCGCCCGCCCCGAGTACGCGAGGTCCTCGCCGTCCTCGCCGGGGTCGGGCGCCCGGGCGTGGCGAATCGCCGTGATCTCGCCGTCGGCGCCGACGAAGACGACGTCGATGGCGAAGTCCATCTCGCGCATGACGTACGTCCGCTCGTCCTCGCTGCCGTGGACGAACAGCATCCCCTCGCCGTCGGCCAGCGAGTCGTGATCGCTCAGGCCGACGTATCGCTCGACGGGCGTGTCCGCGACCTCGGCGTCGACGACCGCCTTCGTCGTCCCGTCCCCGGCGACGACCGTGACGGTGGCGCGGTCGGCGCTCCACGGCGCCGGCAGGAAGCCGAGGTGGGCCGCGAGCACCGCGACGAGCAGCACGACCCCCACCGAGAGCAGGACGGCCGGGACGCGCTCGAAGGCCATGCCCCCCGCTCCGGCGCCAGAAAGTAAAGGTTATTCGAACGCGCCGGTTTGGTGAGGGTGCGGGCTCGTGGTCTAGCTGGTCATGACGCGGCCTTTACAAGGCCGAGGTCGGTGGTTCGAACCCGCCCGAGCCCATATTTCTGCCGCGAACCACCCGTGAGCGGCAGAGCTCTGACGAGAGTGGCGGATTCGAATCAGGGAGCAGCTTCGCTGCGACCGTGGTTCGAACCCGCCCGAGCCCATATTTCTGCCGCGAACCACCCGTGAGCGGCAGAGCTCTGACGAGAGTGGCGGATTTAAATCCCACGTCACTTGAGCCCGTACTCCGCCAGCCAGCCGTAGAGTTGCTTCTTCGAGCCGTTGCAGAACGTCTCCGCGGCCCGCGTGCGCGAGTACTCCGCGTCGATGCGCGCCAGCAGCGCCGCGAAGTCCTCGCCGTCACGGGCGTGGTCCAGCCAGACGCCGTACTGCCTGTCCGTGACCCGGCAGTCGACGTCGACGCCGTCCCACCCGCGGAGTTCGCGGACGTCCGTCGGCACGTCGGCCGCGAGGACGAGGTCCTGGGCGCACCGACAGCCGAACGGTTCGTCGGCGCCGACCGCGAACACCGCGCGGGGGTACGCCCCGGGCTGGTCGCCCCCCTCGACGGCGGGGACGACGAACGGGTCGCCGCAGTCGACGACCGTCCCGTCCATCCGCGCGTGCCACGCGTGGGGGCAGTCGTCGCTCGCGCGCCAGCGCGTGGCGGCGACGACGTCGGCGGCCTCCGCGACCGCGGCGACGCCGTCGCGACGCGCCTGCGGGATTTCGAGCCCCGAGAGGACGCGGCCGTAGTCGTCGCCGATTTCGGCCGCCCGCCCGCGGACGGTCGCGGCGAGGTCCCCGTCGGCGACCCCACGGAGGAGGTCGCGTAGCTGACGCCGCACGCGCTCCTCGACGAACGCGCCGGCCCTCGCGGTCCGCCGCCGGACCGTCTCCCACGCGTGCGTGCCGGTCACGTCGACGGCGACCGAGAGCACCGCGACGCCGTCGGCGACGGCCGCGTGGCCTTCGAGGGCGTCCGCCAGCCGATCGCAGGTCGCGGCGACGGCCGCGCGAACGGCGTCGCCGGCGGCGTCGTGGACGGCCGCGCGAACGGCGTCGGCGAGGTCGAGCGACGCGACGACCCGGTCGACGGGACGCCCACCGGGTCGACGCCGACCGGCACCGTCGGAGTCCGGCGCGAGCGCGTCCGCGAGGCGTTCGAGTTCGGCGACGATCAGTCGCGACACCTCCTCGCGGAGGTCGGCGACGAGGCGCTCGGTCCCCGGCGGGGCGGCCGGGGCGAGCACGAGGTCGCCGGTCGCGCCGTCCTCGCCCCCGCCGGGGGCGGGAGGTACCGTCGCCGGCAGGTGACTGGACACGGCTCACTCACCCCCGTCGTCGTCGCGCTCCTCGCCGTCGAGGAACGTGATCGTCACGCCGCGGGCGAGTTCGACCTCCTTGAGTTCGACGCCGAAGTAGACCAGCAGCAACGTTGCGGCGCCGAAGAACACGGCCGTCGGATCGGCCTCCATCCGGATCACGAACGCCGCGAACGCGACCGTGAGGACCGCGAAGAACGCGCCCTTGATCGCCTTCCATCGTTCGATCGGCATGTGGCTATCTATCCTCCGGTTCCACGCGATGCATCGCTCTCTGTCGGTCACTCCAGTACCCATGAGTCTCGGTGTCCGGCTCCCTGTCGATCGATACCCCCGCTCCGGCCGGCGTCGGCTCACCCGCGTCCATCCGACCCCTCGAGCGTTCGGAGGTGTCGTCCGGCGCACCTGACGTACGGGGTCGTCCCGCTCCGGGTCTCCGGGAGCGACGCCCCGGCGCGGGGTCGGCGCTCGGCCCCGGCATCGGTCGATCGGTCGCTGGCGGCCTCGCCGGCGGACGGCGTCGAACTCATCCGGCGAACACCCCGATCCCGCTCGCGAGGGCGAGCGCGAGGACGCCCGCGAGGCCGAGGCCGAAGACGAGGCCGCCGCGGGCGATCGGTGACAGGCGCTCGCGCGCCGCGCGGTGATCGCGGCCGCCGCGGCCCCGTCCGTCGCCGCCGTCGCCGGCGCTCATCGGTCCCCTCGCGTGCGACCGTGGAGTCGGCCGTCCGGTCCGATCGCTCGCCCGTCCGCACAGTTCGGACAGACGTGAACCCCCGCACGCCGCTCCGGTTCGAACACCTTGACGAACCGGTTCGTGAGGTGGGCGCCGCAGGTCAGACACGCCCGGCCGACGCCCGGGTTCGCGCCGTAGTCGCTGAACCGACCGACCGGGACGTTCGAACCGGCCGTCATCGCCGGCCCCCGCTGGTACGTTCGGCGGCGGTTTCGCCCCCGTCGCCCGGCGGTCGATCGGCGACGTCCGTCGGCGGCGACTCGAACCGACGCCGAACGAGCCGTTCGAGGTGTTCCGAGAGGGGCTCGACCGACGGGACGCCCCGGCGGAGGGTCGCGACCTCGAGGTCGAGTCGGTCGGCCACCCCCGGGACGTGGCGGCGCTCCGAGAGGTACCGCCACTCGCCCGCCACGTGGGCGACGACCGGCTGGGTCTCGCCGGGGAAGACGAGGACCAGCGGCTCGTCGTCGGTCCAGGTCCCCCGGACGCGGTCGAGGCGGTCCGCGAGTTCGAGCGGCGGACGGGCGGCGCCGACGGGCCCGCCCGCGGCGCGGCTCATCGCCGATCACCCCCCGTCGCCGCCTCGTCGGCGTCGGTGCCGCCGCGCTCGTCGAGCGTGATCCGGTACGTTCGCGGCGTCGCGTCGCTCCAGACGGTCAGGTCGCCCATGTCGACGAGCGCCGAGAGGCGGGGCGTGACGTACTGGACCGGGACGTCGAGGTCCTCGGCGACGTGTCGCGCCTTGACGTAGGGGCCGATGCGGTCGCGTCGCTCCCGGAGGGCGTCGCGGATCGCTCCCAGCGCCTGGTCGGGTCGGCCGTCGACACTCATCGACGCACCTCGGGGCGGAGCCCGTTCCGACGCCGACGCGACGCGTCGGCGCCGGGTCTCTCGGCCGGCCGCCCGCCGCGTTCCACGGGGGGCGTCGCGCCGTCCGGTCTGAAATCGGTCGTCTCGCCGTCGGTCCGGTCTCGAAGTCTCGTAGGGGTACGGATCATGGGTGGTCCTCACCCGCGGGCGCTCGGGCGCGTCGGGTCGAACCGGACACGCCCCGGAGCCGCGAGCACTGACAGGTCGTACTCGTCGTATCGGTATCAGACTGGTCGGGGAGTTTCCGTAAGCCGTCTTTCGAGAGGATCGGCCGGATTCCCTCGCGCGAGAGCGTGTACGGCGAATCTCTCCTTTCCGATACGGGCAGTACGGCTATCGCCACCGGTAATCGGCCGGCGAACACGGACCCACGCGGTTCGAACCGGCGTGAGACGGGCACGAGCCGACGGCATCGGCCCCCGGCACTACGGGGGGCCTAATATAGGCCGAACTGAGCTTCATAACGTCGATGAACGACGGGCCCGTATGGGCGACAGGCCGAGCGAGACCGAGAAAGTAGAGTTCGTCTGCCATCCGGACGACGACGGAGCGATCCCGGAGCCGAAACCGGCGGCCGACGTCTTGCCGGAGTGGTACCGGAACCTCCCCCCGGTGACGAGGGAGGGGAAGTTCAGAGAACAGACGGTGCGGCTCTGTCCGGCGTTTCTCGACGCGCTTTCGCTCGGATGGATCCTGCCGCTGGAGGCCGACGTGAAGGTCAACTCGGAGAACCCGGCCGACGGCCCGGTCGAGTTCGACGACGGCGGCGCCGGAGTGGTGACCGAGTACACGCTGGGCAACGGCAAACTCCCCGACCGGGCGATCGACACGGTGAAGTTTCACAGTCGCTGGGCACTGAAAGTCCCGGACGGGTACTCGGCGCTGGTCGTCCAGCCGATGAACCGGCGCGAGCGACGGTTCGAGGTCGTCGCACAGATCGTCGACGCGGACCGCACGCTCCAGTGGATCGACGCGCCCGCGTTCTGGTACGCCGACGGGGCCAGAACGGTTCTCCGAGAGGGGACGCCGCTCGTGCAGGTGATTCCGTTCGAGCGGGAGTCACGTCTCGAAAACGCGGTCGTCCGGCCGTTCCGTCGCGACGGGAAACAGTCCTACGACATGACAAAGCGCAGGACGAGCGTGAACCGGTCGTGGTACCGAACGCGGGAGTGGACGCCGAAGTCGACGAGGATGATCGACGGATGAAGTTCGCGACGCGCGACGCGATCGACGAGAAGTTGATCGAACAGCGGGACGGAGCGGCGGTGTTCGCGACCTACGACGCGGACTACGGGATCGTTCCGGAGCCCCGCCCCGCGTCGGAGTTCGTCCCGGAGTGGGTCGATTCGTCCGTGCCCGATTCGGTTCTCAACGCCCTCAACGAGGGGTGGATACTGCGGATGTACGCCCGGGCCGAGATCAACGCCGAAGCGGAGGGTCAGGGTGTCGAGTGGACGACGAACTTCGATCGAGACGTCGTCTCGCTGCACGCGCCCGGCCAGATGGAGGGGTTTTTCGTTCCCATCAGTATCACGAAGTTCCACAGCTACTGGACGGTCCGACTCCCGGACGGCTACTCCGCGCTGCTTACGGCCCCGCTGAGCAGGCCGAATCCGTTGTTCACGCCATTCTCGGGCTGTGTCGACTTCGACGTGTTCCCGACGGTCACCCACTGCCCTAACCTCTTCGAGGAACGGACACACGCCGTGATCCCGGAGGGAACGCCGATATTCCAGTGTATCCCGTTCGACCGCGACGCCCTGTTGAAGACGGCGACGACGCGGACGGCGACCGACGACGAACTCGAGGAGATAGAGGCCGAGAGTCCGTCGGAGACCCCGAGGTTGACCCGCGTCGACGTCGAGACGACGTGACCGGCCGCCGGATCGCGGCGTCGGAGAGCGCTTTTCGAACGGATCGGTTCGCGGACGCCGGGGCGAGTGTACCACCTCGGCGGGGCGACGTCTACGGGTCTCGCTCGTGATCCCGACGAGTCGGGACGTGGCCGTCGCACTCGGACGGGACCTCCCTCGGCGACCCGCCGTAGCGAGAGCGCGGGAGAAATAGTCTGCCGGCTATCGGCCGGACGACGTCGCGCTCACAGCAGCGTACGTGCGTGCTCTTCCGCCCACGTGACGGTCTTCTCGCTCCAGTACGCCGGCGCGTTCGTCGAGCCGATCAGGTAGCCGTTACGGACGGTCGAGATGCCCTTCAACCCGCTCCACGTCGCCGGGGTCGCGAGGAACTCCCAGAGGGCCTCGGCCTCCTCACCCAGACCGAGTTCGCGGTAGAGTCGACCGTGAACGGCGGCGATCTCGCGGCTCGCTTCGCAGTCGAACGCACACGGGACGTGCGAGACGAACTGCCAGCCGAGGTGCCCCCAGAGAACGTTGAGCAAGGGGTCGGGATCGTCGAGGCGGAGCGTCTCGCGGTCGGGATCCTCGACGGCACAGTCCGATCGGCACGCGATCTCGTAGATCGGCGGGACGTAATCCTCGTCGACGTCGTCGCGGTACGCGTCGACGCAGCAGTCGGGGTAGCCGAGGAGGTCGCCGAGCAGGGCGTCGTCGCCGTCGGCGTACGCTTCGGCCGCGAGATCGGCGCTCTCCTCGGTCCGGCCGACGAACGCCGTATCGTGGGAGACCGTGGTCGCGAGCCCCGCGTCGGCGATCTCGTTGACGTAGTCGGGGTCGCGCAGGCGCGCCCGATCGACGACGGCGGCCGACCGATCGGCGTCGGAGTCGGCGACGGCGCGGATCTCGACGAGCGGGTACGCGTCGCGACACGCGTTCAGCGGCTCCCGCCACCTGTCGCGGGCGGCGGCGCTCTTCCAGTTGTGCTTCGCGAACGGCTCGAGGTCGATCTCGCCGTCGTACTCGATCGGGTACCGTGGCTCGACAGTCATGACGTGTCTCCGTGAACGCTCTTGGTCTCCCAGTCGGCCGTGACGTACTCCTCGCCGTACTGGTCCTCGAAGCGCTCGACGATCCGCTCGAACGGGACCTCCTCGTCGAGTGCGTTCCAGGGGTCGTGGTCGGACGAGCCGTCGCGGACGCCCGTCGGACCCGTCCCGTCGTCGCGGACGTTCGAGAACGGCTGGAGGTCCAGCGATCCGTTCTCGCGGATGTGGTCGGCGATCGGCGCGTCCCACGGGAAGTCCGTGACGAGTTTGATGCCGGGGAACAGCCGGCGCATGTCGTGCTCGATGCGCTCGTAGAGCCGGTGGGTCGGCTCGTGCCAGATCGAACGGTTCCGGTAGTCGTCGTCGAGCCCCGCACCCGGACAGCCGGCGGTGGTGACGTTCCAGTACCGACACCCCTTCATCCCGCCGAGGTCGACGTCGTCGTCGTGCTCCTCGCCGTCGTCGTGCGGACAGCAGCCGGGAACCTGCTTGAGCATCTCGTAGCGCTCCTCGCCGTCGCCCCACTCCTGGTCGCTGCTCTCGCCTTGCAGGAAGGGGACGCCGTCGCCTTCGTTCCAGCCTTTCCCGCACCCGGTGGCCTCGCCCTCGCCGTTGATCACGCGGGCGGCCTTCGTGTTGAACACGTCACACTTGTCCTGGACGCAGTTGCCCAGTCCGAACCCGAGGAGGTTGTCCTGGAACCGGCGCATCGGGTTCCACTCCCGGTGGTCCTGACCGGGTTCCATCATCCACTCCCACGTTCGAATGTAGACGTCGCCGAGTCGTTCCGGCGACAGTGAGATGTCCTGCTGGACGTCCTCGTACGGGATCGCCGGATTGTAGTGACCGACCACGCCGTTGCGATTGAGGTAGTCTATCCAGTCGAGAAGCGTCGCTAACTTCTCGTCGGTGCCCGCGTTGATCTCGTGGAGGACGACGATGATCCCGAGGCTGATCCCCTCGTCGATCAGGAGGTCGATCGCCTCGTGCGTCTCCTCGGTCATCCGCCGGGTGACGTCCTCGCCGCCCTGCCGCGCCTTGCGCTCGTCGTTGAGTTCGGCGGGACCGTCACACGAGATTCCGACGCGAACGTCGAACTCCCTGAAGATCTCGACGTGCTCCTCGTCGAGGAGCGTCCCGTTCGTCTGGATGTGCGTCGACCCGGACCCCTCTCCCCAGTGCTCGCGGATCCGTCCGTAGATCTCACGGAGGTGGGGTTTCGGCATCAGCAACGGCTCGCCGCCGTGGAGGCCGGGCGGTCGATGGGGGAACCGTTCGGCCCAGTCGTCGATCTTCGCCAGGACCTCGTCGAGGTCGTACTCCTCGCGGACCTTCTTCTCGGTCATCTCCCGCCCCGGCTCCTCGTAGCAGTACGTACAGCCGAGGTTACAACCGATGACCGGCGAGATGTGGTTCGTCACTCTCGGATCACCTCGGGGCCGGGAACGTCGTCGTCGGCGTCGAACGTCGTGTACTCGTCGATCCCGGCGGCGGCGACCGAGACGCGACCGTCGTCTACGACACCCGGAAGCGGCCGGAGCGCGTCGTCGTCTCCGTACCGACGGAACTTCACCTGGTGTTTCCGCCCGTCGTCGTCGGTGACGACCGCCCAGACCGGAATGGTGTGGTGGTCGTCCGGTGCGATCACCGCCTTGTGAAACGCGTACTCAGTCATCGCTACGCCTCCATCGGAGAGTTCGTGTGATCGTCATGGTCCGTTCCGGCGTCCGAGTGGTTGTCGTGACCGCTGTCGTAGTGGTTGTCGTGGCCGGTATCGTAGTGGTCGTCGTGGCCCGAGTCGGAGTGGTCGTCGTGGCCCGAGTCGGAGTGGTCGTCGTGACCCGAGTTCGTGTGGCCCGAGAGATCCCCGAACCCGCTGTCGTTGTGGGTGTCGGTGTGATCGTCGTGGCCCGAGTCGGAGTGGTCGTCGTGGCCTGAATTGTCGTAGTGGTCGTCGTGGCCGCTGTCGTAGTGGTCGTCGTGACCGCTGTTGTCGTAGTGGTCGTCGTGGCCCGAATTCGAGTGCTCGGTGTCGTCGTGCTCTTCGATGCCGGCCCGAACGTCCTCTCCCGTCGGATCGACGTACCTGACGTGCGAATTCTCGATCCAGACGCTGCCGGTTTTCACGTTCGAGACGCTGTCGGACACGTCACGCGGGAGTCGCCGCTTCTCCTGTGACTCGGAGACGTAGTACAGCCAGTCGCCGTCGATCCACACCGAGCCCGGGGCTCCGTCGGCGACGCTCTCGACGCCCTCGCCCTCGTAGTACCACTGCACGCCGTCGCTGTCGACGAAGTGGAGTTCGTTCCCGTCTACCCAGAGAGACCCCGGTCGTGCCATCCCGGATCACTCCACCACGTACTGGTCGGTCCCGACCGGGACGACGAGGCCGCTTGACACGTCGGCGGTGTCGAACGCGACCGCCTCGTTCTGTAGCGCGTAGTCAGCGATCACCGTCTTGTACCCGTCGTACAGGTCGCCGGCGAGGATCTCGTCGCTGCCGGCGCGGACGTACACCGCGCCGACGGCGACCTCGCCCGTGGGGATCGACGGCGCCTTCGGCAGGTCGTTGCCGTCGGCGTCCTGCTCGGTCGCCGGGGTCCCCGCGACGACCGCCGCCGTCCCCACGTCGTCGACGGTCACGAGGTCGACCCGGTCGGTCGCGTCGCTGTCGACGTGGTCGACCGTCTGCGCGTCGACGCCGACGGTCGCGCCGCCGAGCGCGACCGTGCCGGCGGCGACGTCTACTTCGAACGCGCCCGTGCCCGTCGACAGCGCGAGTTCGTCGCCGGCGCCGGCGACGACGCCTTCGCGTCGGTGGGCGTGTTTCTGTGCGTTGAGCGCGGCGGTGCTGAACGGTTTACCGTCCTCGTACGTGTTGCGTGTCATGGGTTGCTGAAGCTGGTTCTGTGCGTGGCCTCGAGGTCGAAGTCGACGACCTCGATCGGCGAGAAGTCGTTCCGGAGCAGTTCCGTCCCGTCGGCGTCGATCTGTGCGATGCCGGTGATCGTCTTGGCGTCGATGGTGTCCGCCTGGAGGCGGCCGACGAGGTCGATTCGACCGGTCCCGCGGGTCCGCGTGCGGCCGTCGTCGAACGGGACGTCGACGTCGTCGGAGGCGTCGGCGACGAACCGGACGCCCGTCGGCGTCGCGGGGTCGTCGGCGGCGAGAATGTCGCGGACCGCGTCGGCGCCGGCGGCCTCGACCGTGCCGAGGAACTCCGCGTCGGTGTCGACGGCGATCCGCAGCGAGACGTCGAGCGGCGTCCCCGCCGGCACCTCGACGTCTTCGGGCAGTCGGACCCGGGCGTAGAGGGCGGTGTTCTCGACGCCCAGTTCGCGAAGCGTCGCGTCGTCGGTCAGGCGGGCGTCGGCGCGCCACTGGACGGCACCGCCGTCCAGCGACGCGACCGACGGCGACAGCGTCGTCACGGGGTCGTCGAGTTCGGTGTCGGACCGGGACGGGGTGGCGTCGCCGCTGCCGATCGGGAGTCCGGTGATCGGTTCGGGGTCGGCCCCCTGCCAGACGTCCCGGACGGCGTCGAGCGCCGCGTTCGTCACCCGGGCCCGGTCGGCGGTCGACTCGCGCACGTCGACGTCGAGGCCGGCGGTCGAACGGTCGAAGCCGGGTTCGTCGCGGCCGAAGCCGGCGGTGAACCGGGCGTCGCCGAACCCGCGGGCGGTGACCGACGTCGTCACCTCGAGGGTCGCCCCGACGCGTTCGTCGAGCGTCTCCAGAAACGGCGCCTCGTGGTCTGCATTGCGCAATTCGAGGCGCCTGACCGTGTCGGTCAGATCGACGAGTTCGTCGACGGTGTCGAGCGCCGCGTCGGCGACCGTGACGGTCGTCGGCGGGTTGCCCGCCGGCCACTCGTACTCGATCTGGACGACGCGGAAGTCGTCGTCGATCCCCTGGTCGGGATCGGCCACCGACGCGAGCTGTCCCGGCTCGACCTCGAACGCGCCCCACGTCTCGATCGTCCCGGTCCGTAGCTCGGAGCGGTCGTCGAGGAGCTGACGCGCCTTGTCCCGCGCGCGGTCCTCACGTTCGATCTCCGGCCGGTTCTCCTGGACCGGAACCTTGACCGGGCTCTCGGCACCGAGTTCGTCCTGCAGTTCGCGCTGCCTCGACCGGTCGTTCTTGGCGAGGACGGCCTGCTGGCCGCTGCTGCCGTACCGAACGATCGCCCGGTTCGCGGCGTGTTTCCCGTCTTCGGTCCACTCGGTGTCGAAGTACTCGTCGGTGTCGAACGACCGGGACGCGGTGTCGTCCTCGAGCGGCCGGAAGACGAACTCGCGGTCGAACGTCGCGCCGAAGAACTCGTCGCCGCCGGAGACGACCTGTAGCTCCTCGAAGATCCGTTCGAGGACGTCGCCGGTCCACCGCCTCGTGATCTCCTCGTCGTTTTCGACCTCGACGAGGGTCCCGTCCCACACGAGCGGCGTCTCGAACTCGACGAGTTCCTGGAGGATGTCGGTCACCGCGACCGCGTCGAAGTCGGCGTACACGCTCGTCGCCTTGCGGATCCAGAAGTCGTGGCTCAGGATCGTAAGCGTCGTCTCGTTGCGGTCGGTGGCGTGATCCTGGACGAATCCCGCGAACCGCCGGATCGGCTCCGCGGCCCCCGGGACCTCCACGTGGAGTTCGACCGTCGTCGGACGGGGGTACTCCGCCGGCTTCGTACCGCCCTCGTCGTCGAGCACCACCTCGGCTTTGTTCGCGAACGGGCCGATCGCGTCGCGCACGTAGACCCGTTCGAGGGCGGCGTCCGCCTCGTCCTCGATCGCCGTGGGGTCGGTGAGTTCGCCCTTGACGAGGTGCCAGCGGACGCTCACCCGTCCGTCACCTCCGGCGCGGACGCCCGGCGCACGCCGACGCCGAGTTCGACCTGGAAGTCGGCCCGGACGCCGCTCGTCTCGCCCTGTTCGGGGACCTGTAGCTTCTGGACGACGACGGCCGGGTAGACGTTGTTCGCGACGTCGACGTCGCCGTCGTACTCGGCCGTGTACTCGTTCTCGTTGTGGTAGAAGTGGTAGTGGCCGGGCTCGGCGTAGACGGCGCTCTCGACCAGCCGGTTGATCTGGTCCGTCGGCGTCACCGTCTGCTGGCCGAACAGCTGCTGGAGCGCGTCGCGAAACGCGGGCGGGACGTGATCGGAGTGGTGGAACGTCCCGTGCACCGAGACGCTCGACTGCCAGAGCCCGTTGTCGCGGACGATGCCCGCCCGGTCGCCGCCGCGGGCCGACTCGAACGGGTCGTTGCTGTGCTGGGGCGTCACCTCGAACGTCGGCGCGAAGTAGGCGACGACGCGCTCGGGGTACTCGCCGGTCGGCGCTTCGAGTCGGATCTCGTCGTAGCTCGTCATACTATCGCCTCTCGCTGAACTCGCTCTGGATGGTCTCGCTCACTTCCTCGGCGGTCCGGTCGGCGGTCCGCCGCGGCGACCCGGCGCCGTCGACCTGAACGGCGCCGGACTCGAAGACGACCGTGGTGGTGCCGCCGCCGGCCGCCGGCGGACTGTCGGGCGCGACCTGCGCCGCGGGGACGACCATCTCGCCGGCGTGCAACCGCGCGAGGCCGCCGCGATCGACGTAGCCGCCGTGTCTGAGCCGGGGGAGGTCCATCGACCCGCCGCCGACGGTCACGGAGCCGCCGATCGGCTCCGGGACGCTGACGGTCTTCGACGGGAGGCCGACGCTCGACGGGACGACGTCGTTGAACGCGTCGCGGAACGCGTCGGCCGCCTGACTCCCGAGGTCCGTCATCGCGTTCGTCAGGTCGCTCAGCGCGTTCCGGACCCCGTTGGCGATGGTCCCCGGGATGTCCTTCCCCCACCCGGCGGACGACTGGACGAGGTCGGTGAAGACGCCCCTGACCCGGCCGGCGACGGCACGGGCGGCGCTCCGGAACCGCTCGGCCGAGCGCTCGAGGAAGCCGGCCATGAGGTTCCACGCCTCCTTCCAGTCGCCCCGCAGGAGCGCGAGCGCGGCCCGGATCGTCGTGAGGATGGCGTCGACGTAGGTCCCGACGATCGCCTTGACGAGTCCGAACGCGACGGTCACCGTCTCGGTGATGACGGGCCCGAACACCTCCGACCAGAGCGTCGTGACGACGGTCACGAACGTCGTGATCCGCACCCGGAGGGTCTCGAGCGCGCCCGAGAGGACGGTCCGGATCGTCTCGGTGACGTCGAGGACGATATCACGGATGCCGAGAAAGTTCGACTCCCAGACCGCGTAGGCGACGATCGCTACCGCGACGATGGCGAGGACGGCGAGCAGCAACGGCCCGTTGAGGGCCATCCCCGCCGATCGCGCCGCAGAGCCCACGAGGTCGACGCCCGTCGAGAGGGACTCGAACCCGTCGGCCCCGACGGACGCGGCGGTCTGGATCGAGTCGTTCCACTGCCCGACCGTGTCGACGCCGGAGCCGATCGTCTCGGAGGCGTCGGCGCCCATCGCCGCCGCGTCGGCCAGCGAGTCGTTCCACTCCTCGACCGTGCCGAGGCCGGAGTCGATCGTCGCGAAGACCTCGTCCCCGGCGCCGACCGTGTCGGCCAGCGAGTCGTTCCACTCCTGGGCCGTGTCGATACCGGATCCGAGCGACTCGGATGTCTCCTCCGCGGTCGCCGCTACGTCCGCAAGCGAGTCGTTCCACTCCTCGACCGTGCCGAGCGCGGTGTCGACGGTACCCGTCGCCTCGTCGACCGTCTCCAGGAGCCCCTCGACGGCGCCGGCCGCCCCCTTCGCTCCCGTCACCGCGACTTCGACGGCGACCTCACGTACCTCCGCCATCAGTCGTTACCCCCGGTAGCCGCCGCGAGAGCCGGCGCCGGTCCGGCGCGCTTTCCTCGCCTCGCGTTCGTTCTTCTCGCGTTCGTCGCGTCTGCGCTCGTTTTTCCCCTCGAGGATGGCGAGGTGTGCCCGCTGCATCGGCCGCGGCAGGTCGCGCACGTCGATCGGACACCCGAGTTCCGACCAGAGCAGGTGGTCCTCGAGGACGACGTAGTGCCAGCGTTCGTCGAACGACACGGTGTTCTTGCCATATCCCCACCTAGCGAAACTTGATCCGCGTCTCCTCGTCGAGCGTTGCGAAGTCCCGGATGGCCTCGACCATCTCGTCGACGACCGGCTTCGTGAGCCCCTCGCGGAGTTCCCGCTCGGTCGGCGAGAACCCCTCCGGGGCCGAGACGATCGCCTCCTGGAAGAGGTCGGCCGCGAAGGCCCACTCCTGATCCTCGGTCATCCGGACCTCGGGGTCCTGTCCCGACCGCGTCGGCGTCCGGGTCGTGTGCTCGCGTGCGATGGCGCCGATGTCCTCGACCATCCGGTACTCGAAGACCGCCTCGAAGCCGTCCGGGTACTCGAGGACGAACGTCTTCGTCGCCTGTCGTTTCCGGTTCTCGCGTCGTTTGACCTCGTCCCAGGTCGCGGCCGAGTCGTCCTCGGTCGCGGAAGCGTCGTCGCCCGTCATCAGTTCGGCACCCGCACCTCGATCTCGGTCGACTCGGGCAGCAACTGGACGTCGCTCTCGATCACGCCCTCGCTGGGCGCGCCGATCGGCGCGTCGGTGATCACGCAGCGCTTGCCCCGGAGGATCACGGCGTCGGTCCACGTGTCCCCGCTCGATCCGCGGACGAACGGGATCTCGACGTCGACCGGTTCGGCGTTCTCGTAGGCGCGCTGGAACAGGGCGGTGTCGGTGACGTTCATCGTCAGCGTCCAGTCGTAGCGGCCGTCCGCGGCGGTCGTCTCCGCGACGGCGTACGCCTCCCGGCCGGCCTCGCCGCCGTGGTGCTGGGGTTCGAGGCCGTTGTCCCACGAGAGCGAACCGCCGGTGACTGTCGCGAGTTCCGCGACGACGCCGCCGTCGTCCGGCGACGAGAGCGTCACGTCGCCGGCCATGTGGGCGCGGTACGGCGAGACGCCCTGCGAGGGGTCGGAGGCCGTGGGCGCGTCGGCGCCGAACGACGCTTCGAGGGCGGCCGACGTGACGCTGAACGTCGCTTCGAGGGGGTCTTCCTCGTCCCACTCGACGTCGAGCGACGCCTTGCTCCCGATGTAGGAGGCGACGAAGTCGAGGTCCTCGTGGAAGTACGAGAACGTCGCCGTCGGCAGTCGGTTCTGCTCCTCGAACAGCACCTCGGTGTAGTCGGTCTGGTCGGTTACGGTGCGCGACCCAAGCGCGAGTTCGAACGGCGCGTTCTCGTCGTGGACGATCACGGGCACGTCGAACTCGTAGTCTTTCTCGTCGGGGCTGTTGACGAAGACCGAGCGGCCGGTTCCGCCGTGGGCCATCGCCGTGTGCTCGTTCGGGTTCGGCGGGTCGATGTCCGCGTACGTGATCCCGGGCGAGGTGTCGATGCTCGCGCTCTTCTGGTAGTGGTTGGATTCGATACCGTAGACCAGCCCGCCGCGGTTAGCGAGGGCGTAACGAATGTCGCTCATGCAGTCTCGGAGTCGGTGTCGGTCGTCGATCGCTGTTCGCCGGTTCCGTCGTCGACCCCCGAGGCGTCGTCGACCGCCTCGAGGACGTCGTCGTGTGCGTCCAGCACGTCCGGGTACGCCTCGACGGTCGCGTCGCGGGCGTCGACGACGAGGCCCGAGCGAACGACGCGGTCGATCCCGTCTTTCAGCCGGTACGTCCGTCGCTCGCTCACGCGTCGCTCGCCCCGTACTCGGCGTGGACCAGCCCGGTCACGTCCGTCACCCAGTGGTGAACGCCGTCGGCCACCCGGACGTGGTCCTCCCACGTCTCGTCGCGCCCGTCGAATTCCGGTTCGGCGAAGCCGGCGGCCCGAAGGTCGCCGTCGGCCTCGCGGAGCACCCACGCCCGAACGCCGTCGGCCAGGTCGAGCGCCGTCTCCGCCGTCTCGGCGAGCGTCGAGACCCGGACCGTGAACTCGTGTTGAAACACGTCCTCCGCGTGATCGAGGGGGTCGCCCGACGTCTCGGCCGCTTCGACGATCACGTGCGGGTAGTCGGGCTCGGTCGGCCGTGTCGTCAGGACGAACGGCGTCGATCGGTCAGTCGCGTTCGGGTCAGCCAGTGGACTGTCGGTCTCGTCGGCGAACGCATCGAGTCCGTCCGCGACCGTCTCGAAGACGATCGTGGTGGACATCACGTCCGCGCCGACGACGGGGTAGCTGTGGCTCATGTGCTGGATCGGTGTCGTGGCGGTCGGCGTCGGCGCCGACCCGGACCACGCGTTACCGGGTACGGGCGCCGAGGGGTTGAGTCCACGAGTCCGGACGCGGTGGACGGGGGCGTCGGGGAGAACGGGCGAGCGACGACGGCCGCGATGGGCGGCGCGACGGGCGTCGAGGGGTGGCTACCGCGGGGGTCAGTGCCGAGCCGCCGGCTCGAAAGCGGTCGGACGGCGGTCCGCGAACGGCAGAAGGAGGACGCGACGAGGGGCCGGTCGGGCGCGGTCGGAAGGCGGCCGCGCTCACTGCTTGAGGCGGGCGCGGATCTGTCGGATGAGGCTGTCCTCGGACTCGGCCTGCAGGGCGGCCCGCAGCGTCGAGTTCTCGGGTTCGTCTTTCACGACGAGCCGGAGGTAGGGTTCTAGCTGGTCGAAGTTCTCCGAGAGGACGACGGAGTGGTTGTCCGCGTCGTGGTCGACGACGCCCGCGTCCGCGAGTTTCGGGACGTGACACTGGACCGACGAGACGTACACGCTCTTGTACTCGTTCTTGGCCACGTCCTCCGGCGGGACGTCGTGTTCCCACCCCGCGACGGTTTCGGCGAGCCGCGAGAGTTCGATCGGCCCGTCGCGGCCGCGAAGCGCGTAGAGCAGGTAGCGCCGGCGGCGGTTCGCCAGCAACTCGAGGATCGTGTCAGCGGTCAGTTCCCGCCCCTCCTGACTCGTGGTAAGCGTCTCCATAACACGGAATTCGCCGCCGACGCGGAAAAGGGTGTCTTGAAAATCTACGATTCCGACAGCACGCCGCGTCCGACTCTCGGCGGCGAGTATGCACCTCGTTACCGTCGAGTAAGTGGACGTGACGACCCGGGGGGGACCGGACCCGCCTCGCGGCTCGCATTCGAAATCCTTTTTTGTACCATCGCCGGAGGTAGAGGTGGGCCGCCTTAGCTCAGACTGGGAGAGCACTCGACTGAAGATCGAGCTGTCCCCGGTTCAAATCCGGGAGGCGGCATTTCTACTGCGAGCAACTCCGCGAGCAGCAAAACCCATCCGGGCGGATTCGAATCGGGACGGACTGCTCCCAGCCGAAACGGAGAGCGTGCTTCGGCGTCTGCTTCCAACCGTGGATCAGAGCCACTCACTGACGGTATCGCCGCTGATGACTTCCGGGATGACGACCTCGTCAGCGCCGGCGCGCCGGGCGACGGACTCGTACATCTCGTCGCCGACGCGGACGATCACCTGCAGGTTCGGCGAGAGCTGACTCGCCGTGATGGCGATCTGGATGTTCGCGTTCGAGTCGTCGATGGCTCCGACGAGAGCCGCCGCCCTCGCGACGTTGGCTCGCTCGAGGACGTCCTCGCGGCGGGCGTCGCCCCGGACGGCGAGCGTCGCGTCACCGATGCGGTCGAATTCGGCCTGGTCGAGTTCGATCACCAGGACGTCGTGGCCGTCGTCGCGCAGTTGCGCGGCGAGGGTGCGCCCGAAGATTCCGTACCCGCAGATGATGACGTGGTCCGATAGGTCTTCGATCCGTCGTTCCGTTTGCATGTGCTTGAGTTCCTCCGTAATCTGACCGCCGAAGGCCGCCGACAGGACCGTCTCGCCGATCCACAGGCTCGAGAGGATGATCCCGATCCGCACCGCGACCGCGAAGGCTTTCGTCGCCCGCTCGGGACCGGCGTGGTCCTGGAAGTGCAACTCGATGCTCGTCAGATCGACCAGCCAAAACGTCGCCTCCACCAGCCCGACCCCCGCGAGCAGCACGTACCCGACGATCCCGACCGTGGTGACGGTCACGAGGGCGAAGAGAGGTCTCACGGCGCGGCCCAGAATCGGTCGGTTCGTCAGCGGGGTGACCATGCCTCGGCTCGTGGTCGCTTGGCACGTGAGCGACAAAAGCCCCCGACCGAACTGGTGAGGGGCCACGTGGCCGGACAGTCGAGTTACGCACGCCGTCCCGGAGCCCGCGTCGGTGACGAACGTGTAGGTGTTCCGTGGCGCAGTCGCTCGGTCGAACGTTCCGACCGGTGGGCGTAGCGAACCGCCAGAGAGCCTCGTTCGGCGATCACGGCGGCGGATCAGTCCGGACCGACGGCAGATTAATGATGGAGAATAGGGAACACACCCGCATGAGTACGGGCGAAACGCTGGTCGAACTCGACGGCATCACCAAGCGGTTCGACGACGTGACCGCCGTCGACGACGTCGACTTCTCCGTGCGCCGGGGGGAGTTTTTCACTCTCGTGGGGCCCTCCGGGAGCGGGAAGACGACGACCCTGCGGATGATAAGTGGATTCGAGCGGCCGACCCGCGGCGAGATCCGTATCGGCGGCAGGCCGATGTCGGCGGTCCCACCGGAAGCGCGGGACACCAACCAGGTGTTCCAGCGGTTGTCCCTGTTTCCGCACATGACCGTCGGCGAGAACGTCGGGTACGGACTGAAGAAAGACGGCGTGCCCGCCGAGGAGCGCGCCGAGCGCGTCTCGGAGTTCCTGGGGCTGGTCGATCTCGAGGGGTTCGAGGACCGCGACCCCGGCGAACTCTCCGGCGGCCAGCAACAGCGGGTCGCGCTGGCGCGGGCGCTCATCAACGAGCCGTCCGTGCTCTTGCTCGACGAGCCGCTGTCGAGTCTCGACCGCAAACTCCGCAAACGAATGCAGGTCGAACTGCGGCGCATCCACGAGCGGACCCAGGGATCGTTCTTCTACGTCACCCACGATCAGGAGGTGGCGATGACGCTCAGCGACCGCATCGCGGTGATGAACGAGGGCCGCATCGAGCAGATCGGCCCGCCGGAGGCGATCTACCGCGACCCGGCGACGGAGTTCGTCGCGGAGTTCATCGGGGACACCAACCTGTTCGACGGAGAGGTCCGCGAGGTCGACGGCCGGAAAGTCGTCGAGGTCGGCGGCCCGGACGGCTTCACGGTGCCCGCAGACGGCCACTCCGGATCCGTGACCGTCTCCGTCCGCCCGGAGGATTTCGAAATCACACCGGACGGCGCCCTGCGGGGCACCGTCGCCGAGCGATACTTCCAGGGCGACCAGACGAACTACGTCGTCGATCCGAACGCGAACGTCGACGAGTTGCAGGTCGTCGTTCAGGGCCGACAGACGTCCGTCGAAACCGGGGAGGAGACGGGCGTCGACGTTCTCGAAGGAGCGCCAGTGGTGTTCTGAGCGGTCGCGACGACGTCGCTCGACGCTTCGCGCGGCGTCGCCCCACACGGTGGGACGTCGCCGAGCCAACGTATCGACGACGTGGATCTCACTTCGCGACGACACGGGTCTGGAATAGTTTTTAATATTTTGCGATGTACGTTCAACCCATGTCAGACCGTGACACGGGGTCGGCTGACGAGAACGTCGAGCGGAGCGAGACGACTGGTAGTTCTCGAACGGTAAACAGGCGGTCGTACCTCGCAGCGACAGGGGCCACGTCGATCGCAGCCACGGCGGGCTGTATCTCTAACGTCATCGACGGAGGCGGACGAGCGACGATCAACATCATCACCTGGGAGGAGTTCGAGGAGATGGAGGAGAACATCGAGGACACCCTCGACGTCGACATCGAGATCACGCCGTCGACGTCGTCGACGGAGATGTTCTCCCAGTGGAACTCCGGCCAGAGCGAACAGTTCGACATCGCGGTGCCGAACAACAATCTGGTGCCGCGGTTCATGAACGCGGATCTCGTCGCGCCCGTACAGGAGGACGTCGTGAGCAACTTCGACTCGCTGTACGACAAGTTCCAGCAGTTCGTCGACGACCAGTTCACCGCCGACGGGGAGGCCTACGGCGTCCCGGTCCGGTTCGGCTGGTACGGGTACGCCTACGACACCCGCGAGGTCCCCGAGCACGAACCCAGCTACGACATCATGTTCGAGGAGGACTACGTCGACGCGGATCTCGACGGGGAGGTCATCATGTACGACGAGGCCGCCAAGACCGTCCCCGTGGCGGCGCTGTATCTGGGTTACGAGGACGCGCTGACCGAGAGCGACGTGATGGACTTCTCCGAGGACCAGTTAAACGACATCCGGGACACCCTCACCGAACAGAAGTCCCGCCTGCAGGGGTACATCTCGTCGGACCCGACGTTCATCCAGGAGTTCCAGCAGGGCAACTTCCTGGTCGGCCACTCCGGCCGCAACGAGGTCGTCGAGATGTGGACGCAGGGCGACGACTGGGCGGAGTTCGTGGTGCCCCGCGAGGGCGCGATGGCGTGGTACGAGACGGCGGTCGTCTCCGCGGCCTCCGACAACAAGGAGACGGCCTGGGAGGTGATCAACGAGTTCATCGCTCCGGAGAACGGCGCCTCGCTCGCGCGTGCGGGCTACTCGCCGTCTTGCAACCCCGACGTCGCCGACCTGCTCGACGACGACGAGAACGAGCTGTTCGGTTCCATCGAGCCCGATCGGCTGGACGGGATGATTCCGTTCAAGGACATCGCCAGCGACGTCCAGGACACCTACGAGTCGACCTGGGAGGAGGTCAAGTCCGCGTAGATGGCCACACCCGATCGCGACGAGACGACGCGAGCGACCGTCGTCAGGGTGCTGAGCAGCCCCGGCGGTCGCCTCGGAGTGACCGTCGGGCCGGGCGGGACGTGGATCGTCCTGCTGCTGCTGGCGCCGCTGACGTTCATGGTGGTGGTCAGCTTCCTGGAGGTCAGTAGCCAGACCTACCAGATCCTGGCCGAGCCGACGCTCGACAACTACCGGGCGCTGTTCGCCGGCCAGGGTCCGATCTGGCAGACGCCGTTCTTCAAGGCGCTGTGGCTCTCCTACGCCATCGCGACCGTCTCGACGCTGCTGTGTCTGGTCCTGGCGTTTCCACTGGCGTACCTGCTGGCGCGCCGGGGCGGCCGCGTGTTCAAGGTCGTCATCTTCCTCGTCCTGTTGCCGTTTTTCACGATGTACCTCGTGCGGGCGTACTCGTGGGTGTTGATGTTCGGCCCCGGCGGGGTCATCAACAGCACGCTGCTGACCATCGGACTCGTCGACGAGCCACTGGAGCTGTTCAACTACGGCATCCTCGCGACCGTCGTCGGGCTGACCCACGCGTACTTCCCCTACATGTTGCTGACGCTGTACGCCAGCCTCGACGGCCTGGACTTCTCGCTGGTCGAGGCCGCCCGCGACCTCGGGGCGTCCCGCGTCGAGGTGGTACGCGACCACATCGTTCCCCTGACCGCGCCCGGTATCGTCGGTGGCAGCCTGTTCGTGTTCGTGCCCAGCGTCGGGGCCTTCATCACGCCCCGGTTCCTCGCGCAGGGGAAACTGCAGATGATCGGCATCCTCATCGAGAATCGGGTGAACGGAACCTACTCCATCGGCTACGCCAGCGCCGCCTCGATGTTCGTGCTCGTCTCCATCGTCGCGGCGATGGTGCTCGCGTTCCGGTACGTCAGCATCGAGGATCTGGGGGGCGCGTAGATGGCGACGGACACCGAACCCACCGAGGCGCCCGGGACGACCGACGGCACCGGGTCCCTCGCCGGTCGGCGGCTACTGGACTATCGGCTCCGCGAACGGCTGCTGTCCGGCACGCTGTACCTCGTCGCGGCCCTGCTCGTCGCGTTCCTCTGGATACCGCTGGCGATCATGATCTTCCTCTCGTTCGCGGAGAACGCGACCACCATCTTCCCGTTCGAGGGGCTGACTCTGGAGAATTACCGGCTCGCAGTCGGGTCGTCGTCGATGTGGTCGTCCCTCCGGGGGAGCATGGTCATCGCCACGACGGCGGCGTCCATCGCGACGGTGCTGGGCGTGCTCGCGAGTTTCGCCATCACCCGCTACCGGTTCAAGCTTCGCGAGTTGTACCGGACCTTCGGCATCATCCCGATGGTCGTCCCCGGCGTCATCCTCGGGGTCGCGCTGCGCATCTACTTCCAGAACCTGCTGGGGATCCTGCCGGGCTTCCTGACGGTGGTGCTTGCACACTCGCTGTACGGGCTTCCGTTCGTGTTGCTCATCGTCAGCGCCCGGCTGTACACCTTCGACGAGTCCCTGGAGGAGGCCGCCCGCGACCTCGGCGCCGACCCCATCACCACGTTCCGGGACGTCACGCTCCCGGTCATCGCGCCGGCGGTGGGCGCGGGCTTCCTGTTCGCGTGGATCCGGTCGTTCGAGGACTACATCCGCGCGCTGTTCCTCACGGGGCCGAACACGGACGTCCTCACCATCTGGATGTTCAGCCGGATCAGACAGCTCGACGCCCCGGAACTGAACGCCGTCTCGACGCTCGTCGTGTTCGCTATCGCCCTCGCGCTGGCGGTCGCGATGAGCTACGGCGACGTCTCCGGCTACGTCGCCGGCACCGTCGCCGAGGACGAGGAGTAACGGGCCGGTCTCCGTCGCTGTAACTCGCCCGCGCCCGCCCTCGCCTGCATCCGGCCTGCCTCACTCCTCCGTCATCACCCCGAGCGCGGCCGCGATCCGTCTCGCAAAGCCCGCCTCGACGACGACCGTCACGAGGATGACGAGGAAGACCGTCCCGAGCAGGACGTCCGCGCCCGCGGGATCGGACGGGGGCGTGTCCGTCCGGAGGCGGATGGCAAAGAGGGTCGCGACCGACGCCGGGATGATCCCCCGGGGGCCGACGAAGCTGACGAACAGCCGTTCGCGGACCGAGAACCCCGTGCCGGTCGTCGAGACGAAGACGCTCAGCGGGCGGAGCAGGAGCGCCACCACCGCGACGACCGCGAGGCCGGCGACGCCGAGCGAGCGGAGTTCCGAGAACTCGAGCAGCGCCGCAAGCGAGATGAACACGAACGAGAGGACCAGCAGCGTCACGTCTCGCTTGAACTGGAGGATGCTCTCTCGGTGGGGGAGATCGAGGTTCCCGAGGGTGACCCCCGCAGTCGCCGCGGCCGCGATGCCGGCTTCCGAGAACACCGAGTCCGCGATGGCGAACGCGACGACGGCCGCGGCCAGCACGAGCAACCGGGCCGTCTGCGGCGCCGCCTCGTCGGGGAGGTCGACCCGGGTGAGGAGGTACCAGACGACGGCCGCGATCGCGAGACCGGTGAGGATCCCCATCCCGAGCCGTTGTACGAACAGGAGGACGTACCCCCGCGGCGCGAGTTCGCGGGCCGTCATCGCTTTGAAGAGGACGATCGCGAGGATCGCGGCGGTGACGTCGTTGACGATCCCCTCCGTTTCGAGAGTCGTCGCGACCGCCTCGCGGACGGAGACCACCGCGAGAATCGGCGTGATGACCGTCGGCCCGGTCGCGACCAGCAACGCGGCGACGAGGGACGCGACGTCCCAGCTCGCGCCGAGCAGGAGCCGAACGGTCAGCGCGGTCCCGACGAACGTAAGCGCCGCGCCGATCGTGACCAGCCGTCCGATCGCCCGCGGCGCGGTCCGGACGGTCTCGAACTCGAGCCGAAACGATCCCTCGAAGACGATGATTGCGACGCTCACGCCCACGATGGTCGAGAGCGCCGCGCCGAAGGTGTCGATCGTGACGATGCCGAGGCCCTCGGGGCCGACGGCGACGCCCGCGACGATGAGAAACAGCACGCTGGGGACGCGGTACTTCGCGGCGAGGAACTGGGCCCCGACGCCGAGGCCGACGATGGCCGCGACGAGCGCCACGAGGTCGAGGTCGACGTGGACGGACATCGGGTCACCGACCTCGCGGCCGCGGCTCGCGCGGTTGGACGCGACGCCCGCCGAACGGGACGGGTCGCCGGCGCTGGCTGGACGTCTCGACGATCACGGTGCGTAGTATCACAGCCGCGGTAATAATCCCCGTCGCGCGTCGGGCCGTCGCCGGGGCGGGGACGCGGCCGACGCCACGCTCCCCGCTCAGGCCGGCCCCGACTGCCGGGAGAGGAGGAGGTGCGACCCCAGCAGAGTCACGATCGGGACGGCGGCGAACACCGCGGCGAGCGCGTGCTGGCCGTCGAAGAACGCCATCGTCGCGCCGACGGCGGTGATGGTCACGAACGCCACCACCACCAGCCCGAAGACGTCGTCGTTTACCATCCGCTTGAGGAGGTTCCGGTCGCCGGCCTCCGTCTGCTCGCGGAGGTCCGCGACTTCGAGGTGGAGGGTCTTGAGGTCCGACTCGAGTTTGCCGTTGATCACGTCGAGACGCGCCTCGACCTCGTCGATGGCCGCCTCGAGGTCGTCGTCCGGCGCCGGGTCGGTCTCGAGATCCGATAGCTCGGCCGCGACCGCTTCCAACTGGCGCTGGTGGGTGTCCACGTCCGACCGGAGGTCCGTGACGAACGGTTCGAGGTCCGACACGGTCGCCTCGACGTCCTCGACGGTCCGACGGGTCTCGGCCAGTTCCTCCCGGAGCGCCGACACGGACGCCACGTCCGCGGACTCGCGGTCGAGGCGCTCGACCGTCGTCCGGAGGTCCGTGACGGTCGCGGCGAGGTCGGCGACCGCGGCGGGGTCGTCGGCCCCGTCCTGGATCTCGGCGACTCGCGTTTCGATCGCGTCGACCCGCCCGCGTACCGTCTCGAACTCCTCGCGGATCGTCCCGACCTCCGCCTCGACGGCCCGGACGGACTCGTCGGTCGACTCGACCGACCGTTCCAGCGCGGAGAGGGCCTCGACGGAGTCGCGGACCGCCTCCACGTTCCCGTCGAGAGTCGACAGTTCGGCGTCGATCGCCTCGAATCGCTCGCGGACGCGGCGTTCGAGCGCGTCGAGGTCGTCGGACGCCGCCGCGTCGTCGTCGCCGCGCTCGTCCGCGCCCGCCTCGACGAGCGCGTCGAGGCGGTCGAGACGGGTCGACACCGCGCTTTCGAGGTTGTCGACCGTGTGGGCGACCATCCGGAACGCCTCCTCGAGGTCCCGGAGGCGCTCCGCGTCGGCCAGTCCGTCGGTCGCCGCCGCCAGATCCGACTCGTCGACCGCCGTCTCGCGGACCGACTCGTAGTCGGCGGCCAAGGCCTCGACGTCGTCGGTCAGCCGCTCGACGTCGCCCCGCAGCGTTTCGAGGTCGTCGTCGAGGGCCTCGACGTCGGCCGGCGACGGTCCCTCGGCGGTCGGCGCGTCCGCGGCCGCCTCGACCGACGACACGGTCTCCGCGAGCGACGCCAGTTCGGCCTCGAGATCCTCGACGCTGCCGTCGACGGCGTCGACCACGTCTTCGAGGTCGGCGAGTCGGTCGTCGACGTACTCGCGCTCGGCCCTCGTCGAGAGGCGGTCGTCGAGGTCCGCGAGCGAGTCCGACAGCGCGTCGACGTCGGCTTCGAGGGCCTCGACGGTCGCCGGGTCGACGTCTGCCCCCGCCGCCGCTTCGAGGTCGCGCACCGAGGCGTCGACCTCGTCGATCACGGACGTGAGCGCGTCGAGTTGCGCGTCGACGTACTCGCGCTCGGCTCTCGTCGAGAGGCGGTCGTCGAGGTCCGCGAGCGAGTCGTCGAGCGCCTCGATCCGGTCGGTGATCGACTCGACGTCGGTTTCGACGCGCTCGACGTCGGTTTCGACGCGCTCGACGTCGGTTTCGACGCGCTCGACGTCGGACTCGGACGCGGTCCCGGCCAGCCGTGACGCGAGCGAGTCGAGGTCCCGCTGCAGTCGGTCGAGCGCCTCGGGGTCGGCCCGCTCGCCCTCACGCTCTTCGAGTTCGTCGACCCGTTCGGTGAGCGAGGCGACCGCGCTCATGGTCTTCGAGCCGTACGCGTCGAGCGTCGAGACGTGTTCCCGGACGGACGCGAGGCTACGGCCGAGTTCCTCGGTGTCCGCTTCGAGCGATTCGAGCGTCCGCTCCGCACCGTCCATCGCGGCTTCGAGGTTGGCGATCCGCTCGTCGCGTTGCCGGCGGTCGTCGTCGGTGTTCGTCACGGTGCCACCGTCGGTCAGCACGCGCCGCGACCCGGCGCCGGCCGCGGGCGATCGCTCGCGGTCCGTCCCTCCCGACTCGAAGCAGCGCGTCGAGCGCCGATCGAGGGCGGCGACGCTCGACGCATCGCCGTCGTCCCCGACGGCTCGCCGTCGAGCGATGCCCCCCACGTACGCGGCGATCCTCGACAGTTTCGCGTCGATTCCAGTTGGCATTCTTCACACAATACGAACGGAACTATTTTATCTTTACTTATTTCATTTGACATGTAAATAGAACGAGGGTGCGAGTTTGATATAGCGCGTTTCGAGGGGTCGCCCGAAGGGGCCGCCGCTATCACAACAATATTGGTCGGCCGGGCCATCCGCCCGACATGGATCGGTTCGCGGACCGACGCACGAACGTACCCGTCAGACCCTCCCACCGATGAGAAACCGACTGGGCGTCAATCCGCAGGTGCTCGCGCTCGCGCTCGCACGGATGTCGGAGTCCGTCGGCAACTCGTTTCTCATCGTCGTTCTGCCGCTTTTCATCGCCAGCGACTTCGTCACCGGCGAGACGTTCGGGCTGACGGAGGTGTTCATCACCGGGTTCGTCCTCTCGATTTTCGGGCTGGTCAACAGCCCGCTCCAGCCGTTCACCGGACGCCTGTCCGACCGCACGGGACGGCGCAAGGTCTTCGTCCTGTTCGGCCTCACGCTCATCGCCGTGGCGAGTTTCTCCTACTCGCTTGCGTCGACGTACTGGCACCTCGTCGTCCTGCGGGTGTTACAGGGCGTCGCCGGCGCGTTCATCATCCCCACGACGGTCGCGCTCGTCAACGACCTCGCCACCGAGGAGAACCGCGGCGGCAACATGGGCACGTACAACACGTTCCGCCTCGTCGGGTTCGGGGTCGGCCCCATCGCCGCCGGCGGGGTGGTCGCCGCGGGACCGTACTCGATCCCCCTCGGCGGGACGACGCTCTCGATCACCGGCTTCGACGCCGCCTTCTACTTCGCCGCCTCGACCGCCACGCTCGCGTTCGTGCTCGTCCTGACGCTCATCCGCGATCCGGACGTCGAACCGACCGAGACCGACGGCTCGGCCCTCGACGGCATCGCCGTCTTCGACCGGACCGGCGCGCAACTGCTCGACCCCGTGTTCGCCCTCGGCGTCGTCTCGTTTTTCATGGCCGTCGGCATCGCCGTCTTCGCCACCCTCGGGGACATCGTCAACGCGAGACTCGATCAGGGCCCCGAGATGTTCGGCCTCCAGTTCGCGGCGTTCGTCCTCGCCCAGATCTTCCTCCAGGCACCGATCGGCCGCGCGACCGACTTCTACGGCCGGAAGGCGTTCATCCTCTTCGGGACGGTGTTGCTGGTGCCGACGACGCTCGCCCAGGGGCTCGTCCCCGACTTCGCGCTCGCCGGGGGAGTCGTCTCGGACTCGTGGCTGATGTTCGCCGCGCGATTCCTGCAGGGCGTGGCCGGGGCGATGGTGTTCGCGCCGGCGCTCGCGCTCGCGGGCGACCTCGCCCCCGAGGACCGCTCCGGGTCGACGCTGTCCGTGCTCACGATGGCGTTCGGCTTCGGCGTCGCCGCCGGGCCGTTGCTGTCGGGCTTTCTGGTCGCCTGGGGGTTCGCCGTGCCGTTCGCGTTCGCGGCCTTCCTCGCGGCCCTCGGCGTCGTCCTCGTCCTGACGCAGGTCGACGAGGTCACCACGCCGCGGCGGCCGATCCCGCTCGTCGGCTACGTGACCTGAACCGTCAGTCCTCGACCTTCTGACCCCAGAAGCCGCCGTGTTTCGTCACCTCGACGTCGCCCTCGACGCGCGTCTGGCAGGCCAGCCGCAGGCCGGCGTCGGGGTCGTGGGGCGGCAACGAGAGCCGTCGGCGCTCGGCCGGCGTGGGGTCGTCGACGTCTCCCGCGACCGCGACCGCGCAGGTACCGCAGGTGGCTCGTCCGCGACAGTTCGCCGCGTCCGAGAACCCGTTGTGCGGGCTCTCCCCGGCCGAAAGGAGCGCGTCGCGGAGGATCTCTCCCTCCTCGCAGTCGATCTCGCGACCGCGAAAGCGGATCGTCGGCATACCGACCCGTTCGAGGCGTGCGAACGTATAGCTTGGTGGCCCGCGGTTCACGCGTCGGGACAGGTGTCGATCCCGACCAGCGCGTTGACGGGACAGCGACCGACGACCGCGGTCGCGAGCAGGTCGCTGCCGGCGATGAACGCGAGCGTCCCCGGCCACCGCCGGCGGGTGCGGTAGCCGACGACGAGCAGTAGCGCCGCGAGCGCGACGCGGGCGGTTCGGTCGAGGGCACAGACGTTTCGGTCCACACCGGCGGTACGAGACGCTCGCGGATAAGCGTGTGACGGCCACCGCAGGGTTATACGTGGTTCGCGGGCGAACGTTCGACCGTGCGATCCGGCACGCTCGGCGCCGTCGCGCGGCGAACGGTGGTCGCGGGAGCGGGCGCGCTCGCGGCCGGCTGTCTCGGCACGTGGCGACGGGGCGACGACGGGTCCGAGGACGACGAGGCCGGCGGCGCCGGGGACAACCCCGCGAAAGGGGAGGTGACCCAGATGGGAGAACTCACGCTCACGAGCCCGGCGTTCGATCACGGCGAACGGATCCCCGAGAAGTACGGCTACGACGCCGAGAACGTCAACCCGCCGCTGGAAATCGAGGGCGTCCCCGACGAGGCCGAGTCGCTGGCGCTCGCCGTCGACGACCCCGACGCGATCGAACCGGCGGGGAAGGTCTGGGACCACTGGGTGGTGTGGAACGTCCCGCCGGAGACGACCGAGATTCCGGAGGGGTGGGAGCCCGACGACGCCGAAGAGGGGACGAACGACTTCGGCGAGGTCGGCTACGGCGGGCCGAACCCGCCGGACCGCGAGCACCGGTACCGGTTCAAGCTCTTCGCGCTGGAGACGACGCTCGACCTCCCGGCCGGGACCGACGTCGAGGACCTCGGCGAGGCGGTCGAGGGACGGATCGTGGCGCAGACGCAACTCGACGGGGCGTTCCCGGCCTGACGGGCCGGCGCCCGGTCGCCTCAGAGCGCGACCTCGACCGAGCGCGCGTGCGAGGAGACCGTGAGGTCGTCGTTCGACAGCACGCGGTCGCGCCAGACGGCCCAGCTAAGTAGCACCCACCCCATCCCGGGGTAGCGCTCGACGGCCGTCTCCCAGTCGTCGACGGGCGCGAACGCGGGGAGGTCGTACCGGCGCTCGACCTCGACCAGCGGCCCGTCGCGGAGGAACCGCTGGGCCGGCAGGTTCCCGTTGCCCTTCGGCTTCGAGGTCTCGTAGTCGGGAAGTTTCCGGCCGAGCAGCGCCTTCGGGATGGGTTTCCCCTCGCGACCGTCGACGTACCGGTCGGGCGACGGCACCGCCAGCGCCGCCTCGGCGACGGCCCGCGCGGCGAACGGCGCGCGGAACGCCTTCCCCCGGGCGTTGGCCAGCTGGCGGTAGACGTTGATCGTGTTGTCACAGAGGCGGTGGATCCAGTGGCCCCAGTCGAGGTGGGCCGCGAACGTCTCCGAGGCGTCGACGAGCGGGACGCGCTCGCGGACGTACGAGAGCCGGCGGAGCTGTCGGCGTTCGAGCAGTTCGTCGGGGGCGAAGTCGCTCACGTGCGCCATACGGGGGTACTGGGACTGCTTCTGGGCCGCCCCGCGGGGGTTCCACGGCGAGCGGGACAGTCGCTCGGCCATCCGGCGGTGGGTCCGCTGTGCCGGGTGGATCGCGGGGAGGTGCCGGAGGGGGCGGGTCAGCCAGACCGTCCGGGCGAGACCCGCGCCGTGGCCGTACAGGCCCTCGGCCGTCTGTCCGTTGACGTAGACGTCGTACCCGGTGTTCCGGTAACAGAGATCGAACGTCGGCACCTGTAGCTGGTGGGGCGGCATCCCGACCGCGTCGATCGCTTTTTCGAGGTGGTCGGGGAACTCGCGTTCGAGCGCGGTGACCAGTTCGTGGTCGGTGCCGAGCAGCGAACTCGCCCGCATGGCGTACTCGACCTCGAACTCGAACTCGGGGGTCTCGAACGCGGCGCTCGCGCTCGGCGTCCCCTCGGGCAGGTACGTGTGCAAGAGCGTGGAGTCGACGCCGCCGGACAGCATCGTGACCAGTCCCTCCGTCGACCCGTACGAGGTGACGCGATCGAGCGCCGCGTCGAGCGCGCGGACGCCGCCCTCGGCGTCGAGCCGTCGCGGCGCCGACAGCGACTCGGTCACCTCGCGCTCGGGCGCGGCCGGGGGGTCCCAGCGGAGCGTCTCGCCGTGGCCGAGTCGGTCGACCTCCGCCACGTACGTCCCCTCGGGCGTGGTGCGGTAGAGCAGGTGGTCGGCGACGATCCCGCGGGTCACCGTCCGGTCGGCGACCGGGAGGTGGGCGAGCGCGTCCCGGAAGCAGTCCGTCACGACGACCTCCCCCGTCGGCGTCCGGAGGAAGAAGACGTCGTAGCCCGACGTGACCCCGCGGTGGGCGCGAACCGCCGGCCCGTCGGCCGTCGACACCCGCACGAGGCTGAACTCGCCGCCGCTCTCGACGAGGCGGTCGCGGACGTCCTCGAAGGTCGCGCCCGATTCGATGGCCGCCCGCACCCCCGGGTCCGGAACCGCGGCCACGAGCCAGACCGCCGAACCGTCGTCGACGAACTCGGCGTCGGGGTTCGACGCCAGCAGTCGGACGGTCTCCGGCGGGTCGGTCTCGCGTGACGGTTCGACGACGTCGCGACTGGCGTTTCGGGCGGTCAGAGCATCCATCTGGTTCGGTATCGAAGCGATCGGGTAAAGTTACGAACCGGCAACCCTCCGCCCGGCGGGCGGTAGGCGGCCGGTAACCGGGCTTCGTGAGCCCGTAATCCGCCGAGCGACGCGGCGGGACGGTGAGCGGCGAGCGAGTCCGCCAGCGCTTACCGCCCGGGGCGCGACGGGGGCGCCATGGAGTTCGAAGCCACCTTCGACACCCCGAAGCCGATCCTCGGGATGGTCCACCTCGGTCCGCTGCCGGGCAGTCCGGGCTACGACGGCGACCTCGACGCGGTCGTCGAGCTCGCCGTCGCGGACGCGCGGGCGCTCGCCGCCGGCGGCGTCGACGGGATCGTGATCGAGAACTTCGGGGACGCGCCGTTTCACCCCGACGACGTGCCCAAACACACCGTCGCGTCGATGACGCGAGCGGCGGCCGCGGTCGCCGACGCGACCGCGCTCCCGCGTGGGATCAACGTCCTGCGCAACGACGCCGCGGCGGCGGTGTCGGTCGCGGCCGCCGTCGGCGCCGCGTTCGTCCGCGTCAACGTCCACACGGGCGCGCGGGTGACAGACCAGGGCGTCGTCGAGGGGCGGGCCCACGAGACGATCCGCCTTCGCGAGCGCCTCGACGCCGACGTCGCGGTGTTCGCGGACGTCGACGTCAAGCACTCGGAACCGCTGGCGGCCGCGTCCGATCCCGCGGCGGCGTTCGTCGACGGGGTCGAGCGCGGGCTGGCCGACGCCGCGATCGTTTCCGGACGCGGGACCGGCGAGCCGACCGACGTCGACGCCGTGTGCGACCTCGTCGAGGCGCGCGAGCGGGCCGGCCTCGACGCGCCGATCCTCGTCGGCAGCGGGGTCCGCGAGGGGACCGTCGAGGACCTGCTCTCGGTCGCGGACGGAGCCATCGTCGGTACGGCGCTCAAGGAGGGCGGCGAGACGACGGCGCCGGTCGACGAGGAGCGGGTCGCGGCGCTGGTGGCGCGGGCGGACGCGGTGCGGTAAGGCGGCGGTCCAACACCCTTAACCGCGGCCGTGGCCGACCTCGACTCGATGCCACCGGCCATCGAGACCGTCGACCTCGTGAAGGAGTACGGCGACCTCCGGGCGCTCGACGGGCTGTCGCTTTCGGTCGAGGACGGGGAGTTCTTCGGGCTGCTCGGTCCGAACGGCGCGGGGAAGACGACGTTCATCAACACGCTCGTCGGCCTCGTCCGCAAGTCCGGCGGCGAGGCCCGCGTCTTCGGCCACGACGTCGAGACCGACTACCGGCGGGCGCGCGATGCCATCGGCCTCGCCCCACAGGAGTTCAACGTCGACCGCTTCTTCCCCATCCGGGAGGTGCTGATGCACAAGGCCGGCTACCACGGCGTGCCGAAGGCGGAGGCCGCACGCCGGGCCGACGAGGCGCTCAAGCGCGTCGGCATCTACGACAAGCGCGACGAGCGCTTCGACTGGCTCTCCGGCGGGATGAAACGGCGCCTGCTGCTCGCCCGCGCGCTCGTGACCGAACCCGACCTGCTCATCCTGGACGAGCCGACCGCGGGCGTCGACGTCCAGCTACGCCGCGACCTCTGGGAGCTGATCACCGAGTTGAACGACGAGGGGACGACCGTCCTCCTGACGACCCACTACATCGAGGAGGCCGAGCGCCTCTGTGACCGCGTCGCCATCCTCAACGAGGGTCGAAAGGTGACCGTCGCGACCCCCGACGAACTGAAACGCCGCGGGACGGACACGATCGCGGTGAGCCTCGAATCGTCGCCCGAGGCCGCGGCGGTGGAGGCCGCCGTCGACGGCTACGCCCACGACGTCTCCGTCGCCGGCGACCGCCTCGAAGTCCGCGTCGACGACGGCGGCTCGACCGCGCCGAGACTGCTGCGCGACCTCGAGGCCGCCGGCTACGGGATCGTCGACCTCGAAATCTCGCGGACGTCGCTCGAAGAGATCTTCGTCGACCTCACGCGCCGCGAGGACCGGACGGTGACGCGGTCGGGAGCCGGCGAGTCCGCCGAGGAGGCCGAACCCGAGCCCGAACGAACGGAGGGGGTCGCCTGATGTGGACCGTCGGGGCGCGCGCGCTCTTCCGGCGCGAGGTGCTGCGGTTCGTTCGCCGGCCGAAGAACACGTTCATGCCGCCGGCGATCACGAACGTGCTCTACTTCGCGGTGTTCGGGGTGATCCTCGGCGGCCGGATCGACCGGATCGCCGGCTTCGACTACATCCTCTTCATCCTGCCCGGCCTCATCGTGCTGGGAACGATCTCGAACGCCTTCGAGAACGCCTCGTTCTCGATCTTCCACGGCCGGTGGAACGAGTACATCCACGAGACGCTCACCTCGCCGCTGTCGTACCTCGAGATGATCGTCGCCTACGTCGCCGCCAGCGCCGTCCGCGGGCTGATCGTCGGCGTCATCATCGCCCTCGTGGGCCGGCTGTTCGTGCCCATCAGCGTCGAGAACGGGCTCTTCCTCGTCGGGACGATGGTCGTCATCTCGGCGCTGTTCGCCGGTTTCGGGATCATCGGTGGCCTCGTCGCGCGGGACTTCGACGACCTCACCGTGATGAACCAGTTCATCCTCCGGCCGCTGGTGTTCTTCGGCGCGGTCTTCTACTCGCTGACGATCCTGCCGCCGACGTGGCGGTACGTCTCGCTTTTGAACCCGATGGTCTACATGGTCGACGGCGTCCGCTACGGCCTGCTTGGCTACTCCGACTTCCTCAGGCTCGCCCCCGCGGCCTACGCCGAGGTCGTCCCCGTCCTTTCGCTGGGGGTGCTCACGGCGCTGACGGCCGTCGTCCTCGCGGTCGACGTCTACCTGTTCAAGGTCGGCTACGGCCTGACCGACTGAGGCGGGGTTCGGGTTCGACCGGGTCGTCGCCGAGGTGAAACCGTTTTGGTGTCCCCGGCACCCATAAGCCCGTATGGCAGAGGAGACACTGTTCGAGTTGCTCGCGGGCAACGCCGCACACGTCGACGCGCTCCCCGACGACTACTTCGCCGACGTAGCCGACGAACAGCGCCCGAGCGTCGTGACGGTCTGCTGTTCGGACTCGCGCGTCTCCCAGGAGGGGATGTGGAACGTCGAGGAGCCGGGGACGGTCTTCACGCCGAGCAACATCGGCAACCAGGTCTGGGACGCCCACGAGGGCGAGCGCATCGTCGACGGGGGCGTCCTCTACCCGATCCACCACACCGGGACGGAGACGGCCGCCGTCGTCGGCCACACCGGCTGCGGGGCGGTGACGGCCGCCTACCGGGTCGCGACCGGCGAGGAACCGCCGGGCCCCGAGGGGGTCGCGAAGTGGGTCGACCTGCTGGTGCCGGTGGTCGAGGCGGGGCTGGACAGCGACCTCGTCGACGCCGACGCGGACGACGAGCGGGTCGTGAACCAGCTCGTCGAGTACAACGTCCGCCGGCAGGCCGCGTTTCTGCGCGAGTCGGACGCGGTTCCCGAGTCGGTCGCCGTCTACGGCTTCGTCTACGACCTCCACGGCGCCTACGGCGACGCGCCGGGTCGGGCGTACCTCGTCGACCACGAGGGCGAGCGCGACCCCGAGCGAATCGCCGACTCGCTCCCCGAGGCCTACCGGGGGGCCGCGCGGAGCCTGCTCGGCTGAGTCGCGACGCCAGATTATTACGCTCCCGCTCGAAAGGACCACCCGATGGCGCCGACCCTCGACCGACTGCGGGCGTTCCTCGCGTCCGACGTGGGCTTTTACTACGCCGTGGGCGCGTTCACCATCGCCATCTTCGTGGTCGGGATCGCCGCGCTCGCGGCGGTGACCCCGCGAGGGGTCGGCACGCGCGAACTGGCCGGCCTCGCCGGCGGCTTCTTCCTGTTCATGATCGTCTACTTCGTCTCGGTGGCGGTCCACCGGCTGGAGGACGGCGACGGCTGGTAGAAACCGGCGCTCGCGGCCGCCGGAAGCGCGCTCGCGGCCGCGTTCCGGGTCGTGCGACGCATCGGAAGTATTATCCGTGGGCGCCGTTTCCCCCTAGAAGCATGGCGAAAGGCACCGTTGATTTCTTCAACGACACTGGCGGTTACGGATTCATCTCGACTGAGGACGCGGACGACGACGTATTCTTCCACATGGAAGACATCGGCGGTCCGGATCTCGAGGAGGGACAGGAACTGGAGTTCGAAATCGAGCAGGCCCCCAAGGGCCCGCGCGCGACGAACGTCCAGCGTCTGTAAGGCGAATTCGCGGAGGTATCGGCACTTCAGAACAGTATTTTACGCCGACGAGCGACGGCGCCGTCGACGTGTCGGACCCCCAGCCGCGCGTGTCGGATCGATAATGTAATTACGGCGGCAGATCGTAGGCTGGCGTATGACCCTCCACGCGATGAGCGTCCCCGAACTGACCGTCGTCCTGTTCAACTTCACACTCTTCGTGGCCGCGGTCGGCGGCCTCTGGTTCCTCCTGTCGAAGGTTCGGCGAGCCGTCTGAGACGACCCGGACGATTTTGTGGTCTCGGCCCCGACTCGGGGGCATGACCGAGCCACTGATCCGCCGCAGCGACGAGGTCGAGTACGAAACCGTCGACGCCGCCGACGGCCTCCGGAAGGGCGTGCTGATCGGCGACGAACACGGCGCGCCGACCTTCGCGATTCGACGGTTCACCCTCGAACCGGGCGCGGAGGTGCCCAGACACGTAAACGAGGTCGAACACGAGCAGTACGTCCTCGAAGGGGAGTACGTCGTCGGAATCGGGGACGAGGAGTACGAGGTGCGCGCGGGCGACTCGCTTTTGATCCCCGCCGGGACCGTCCACTGGTACCGCAACGCGGGCGACGAACCCGGGGCGTTCATCTGCGCGGTGCCCAACGGCGACGACGCCATCGAACTGGTGGAGTAACTCTCGCCGCGCCATCAATTAGGCCGACCTAAAACGACGCACTTTTCAACAATTAGGCGAGCCTAAAACGTATGCGACGAACCCGATCGACGCGGCGCGCCGTCCTCGCGGCGGGGACGGCCGCCCTGGGCGCGATGGCCGGTTGCGTCAGCGGCACCGAGCGCGAAGCGAACGGCGACGGAAGCGACGGCGGATCCGGAGACGGCGCGGAGGAGGACGGGGCCGACGGCGACGGGACGGGTGCCTCCGAACCCTACGACGTCTCGATGGTTCCCGTCGGCGAGGTAACCTTCGAGTCGCCGCCGGAACGCTGGCTCGCCTACGAGAGCGACTACGCCGACATGGGCGTCGCGCTCGGCGTCGGCGACGGGCTGGCGGCCGTCGGCGAACCCCACCGCTACCACCCCGAGTACTACGCGGAACTCGGGATCCCACACGTCGAGGAGCCGACGCCGCTGTGGAACGACGGCGTCGACAAGGAGCTGTTTTACGAACTCGACGTCGACGTCCACCTCGTCGACCCGAACTGGCTCGAGCACAACGGGGCGTTCGGCCTCGAACGCGCGGACGTCGACGAAATCGGCGAGAACGTCGCGCCGTTCGTCGGCAACACGATCTTCCGGCGGACCGACGAGTGGCACGACTACGAGTACTACACGCTGTACGAGGCCTTCGAGAAGGTCGCCGAGGTGTTCGACCGCGTCGACCGATACGAGGCCTTCGCCGCGCTCCACGAGGAGTTCCTCGCCGAGATCGAGGCCTCGCTGCCCCCGGCGGACGAGCGCCCCGACGGCCTCCTCGCCTGGGTCGGCTCGGACGAACCGGAGGAGTTCTACCCCGCGCTGATCGGCGACGAGGGCGCGAGCACGAAGCACTTCCGCGACCTCGGCGTCGGCGACGCGCTGGCGGACACCGGCGTCGAGGGCCTGAGCACGGACGACCGCGGGACGATCGACTACGAGGCCATCCTCGACGTCGACCCGGACGCGCTCTTCCTGCGCGGCCACGAGGGCAAGAGCCGTGCCGAGTTCGAGGAGACCGTCCTCGCGCACATGCGCGACCACGAGGTCGCGAGCGACCTCGCGGCGGTCCGGGAGGGACGGGTCTTCCGCGGCGGACCGATCTACCAGGGGCCGATCTACAACCTGTTCGTCGCCGAGCGCACGGCACGCGAGTGCTACCCGCAGCGGTTCGACCGCGAGCTGTTCGACCGCGAGCGCGTCGCGGAGATCGTCGCGGGCGGCGCCTGAGCATGGCCGGTGGGCTGTCGAACGGACGCGGCTCCGTCGCCGAGGAGTCCGGGCGGCTCCCGTGGATCGACTCGACGCTCCTCGGCGTCGCGCTCGCGAGCGTCGCGGTCGTACTCGTCTCGCTGGGCGTCCAGGTGAGCTTCGGGACGTACACGATGTCGGTCGGCGACGCCTGGTACGCCCTCCTGGACGCCGACGTCTGGTACGACGAGCGGGTGTTGCTGTCGTTCCTGCTGGGCGAGGAGCTGATGCGGACCGTCCTCTTCGTCCCGGAGAGCTACCGGCTGCC
This sequence comes from Salinilacihabitans rarus, assembly GCF_024296665.1. NCBI lineage: Archaea > Methanobacteriati > Methanobacteriota > Halobacteria > Halobacteriales > Natrialbaceae > Salinilacihabitans > Salinilacihabitans rarus. The sequence goes on from NZ_CP100762.1 coordinate 2,222,891, forward strand.
GGAGCTGGCGACGGGAACGAACATCGTCTGGAACATCCGCTTCCCGCGGGTGCTGGCCGGCATCTTCGTCGGAATGAACCTCGCCGTCTCGGGGGCGATCTTCCAGGCGGTCACCAGGAACGAACTCGCCAGCCCGTACATCCTCGGCGTCTCCTCCGGCGCCGGGCTCGCGATCCTGCTGACGCTGGTCGTCTTCGCGGGGATGGCGAGCCTGCTGCCCGTCGCCGCCGCGCTCGGCGGCGCGGCCGCCTTCCTCGTGGTGTACGCGATCGCGTGGAAAGGCGGCACGAGCCCCATCAGACTCGTCCTCGCGGGCGTCATCGTCGCGACGATCTGCAACTCGCTGCAGACCGCGCTCTACCTCTTCGCGGAGGACATCTCGACGGTCCAGTCGGCCGTCGCGTGGACGACCGGGTCGCTCACCGGCGCCGACTGGGGCGACGTGCGGCTCGTCTTCCCGTGGACCGTGCTCTCGATGGCGCTCGCGCTCGCGGGCTCGCGCCAGCTGAACGTGCTCCTGCTGGGCGAGCGGACCGCGGGCGCGCTCGGGATGTCCGTCGAGCGCGTCCGCTTCGGCCTCTCGGGGGTCGCGATCCTCGCCGCCGCGGCCTCGATCGCCGTCGCCGGCATCGTCGGCTTCGTCGGCCTCATCGTCCCGCACGTGGTGCGGACGATCGTCGGCAGCGACTACAAGCGGCTGCTGGTCGGCTGTCTGTTCGTCGGTCCCGCGCTGCTGGTGTCGGCCGACGTCGGTGCGCGCCTCGGGATGCAGGTGCTGTTCGACAGCGCGAACCAGCTCCCCGTCGGCATCCTCACCGGGCTGATCGGCGGGCCGTACTTCCTCTACCTCATGCGGCGGCGCCAGCGACTGGGTGATCTCTGAGATGCCCGACTCGACGAACGACCTCCGCTCGCGACCCGCCGACGACGGCTCCGAGGGATCGACCGACGCCCCCACTAGGTCCGAGCCGGGCCCGGGACCGCCGGCTGTCGCCAGCCGGCTCGTCGGCGAGGACCTGGAGATCGGCTACCCGACGACCGAGGAGCCGGTCGTCGACCTCGACCGGCTCGACCTCCCCGCGGGCGAGGTGACGGCGCTGGTCGGCCCGAACGGCAGCGGGAAGTCGACGCTCCTGAAGTCGCTCGCGCGCCAGCTCGAGCCCGAGGCGGGCGTCGTCTACCTCGACGGCACCGACGTCGAGACGTTCGGGAACAAGGCGTTCGCCCGCCGGGTCGGCCTGCTCTCCCAGGAGAACGAGTCACCCGGCAGCGTGAGTGCGGAGGAGCTGATCTACTACGGCCGGTACCCCCACCGCGGCGTCTTCGACACCGTCGACGAAGACGACCGGGAGGCCGTCGAACGCGCGATCGAGCTCGCGGGGGTCGAGCACCTCCGCGGCGAGCCCCTCGGCGAGCTGAGCGGCGGCCAGAAGCAGCTCGTCTGGATCGCGATGGTACTGGCCCAGGAGACCGACGTCCTCCTGCTCGACGAGCCGACGAACCACCTCGACCTCCACCACCAGCTCCGCGTGATGGAGGTCGTCGAGACGTTGAACGAGGAGCGCGGCGTCACGGTCGGCGTCGTCCTCCACGACGTCGCCCAGGCAGCCCGCCACGCGGACAACCTCATCGCGCTCCTGGACGGCGACGTCTACGACTGGGGGCCGCCGAACGAGGTCGTCACCGACGAGCTACTGGAGGAGGTCTTCGGCGTGATCGCCACCGTCGGCTACGGCGAGGAGGGGCCGACGATCATGCCCCACCGGCCGGTCGACGCGGACGAAACCTAGTCCGAATCGCTCAAGTACGCCAGCCATCTACCGGCTATCGTGTCACAGCAGGTCGGCGAGGTCGAGACCATCTTCTGTCACGAGACCGGCAACGACTACCTCGTGGTCGTCACCCGGGACGGCGAGCGGCTGTTCCGGGCGAAACTCGGCCTCTCGGAGACCTCCGCCGGCCCCCGCCCCGCGAAGTTCCGCATCAAGCGCGGCTCCAGCGAGGAACCCCGCCAGCCCGACGAGTTCGTCGAACTCGCCCGCCGGGCCGACCGCATCCGCATCTCCGAGCAGACCTCCCCCGAGGGGCGAAAGGAACTGCGGGAGATGTTCGGGGGCTACCAGCTGGAGGCGAAGGCGGTCCGGACCTGCCGGTACTGTGCCTCCTCGGGGCGGTACTCGCCGATCACGACCGAGACGGCGATCAAGGACGGCCAGGACTGGATCTGTACGGACTGTGCGAGCCGGGAACTCGAACGACAGCTCTCGTACGTCGGCGACGTCACCGGCGCGGCCAGGGAACGCCTCGAAGAGCTGATGCTCGAAGTGCAGGACCTCGAACGGATCGTCAACCTCCTGAAAGGCCGGCTCGACCCCGACCTCACGAAGTTCGACACCATCTCGGCGACGGTCGACGAGGTCGATCCCGTCCACGTGGACTCGCTGGGCCTGCACCCGAAGCTACAGGGGATGCTCGAAGACCGCTTCGACACCCTGTTGCCGGTCCAGAGCCTCGCGGTCGAAAACGGCCTGTTCGACGGCGACGACCAACTCGTCGTCTCGGCGACGGCGACCGGGAAGACCCTCGTCGGGGAGATGGCCGGCATCGACCGCGTCCTCGAAGGGGAGGGGAAGATGCTGTTTCTCGTCCCCCTCGTGGCGCTGGCGAACCAGAAGTACGAGGACTTCCGGGACGAGTACGGCCACCTCGTCGACGTCTCGATCCGGGTCGGCGCGAGCCGCATCGCCGACTCGGGCAACCAGTTCGACCCCGACGCCGACGTCATCGTCGGCACCTACGAGGGGATCGACCACGCCCTGCGGACGGGCAAGGAACTGGGCGATATCGGGACGGTCGTCATCGACGAGGTCCACACCCTCAAGGAGGAAGAGCGCGGCCACCGCCTCGACGGGCTGATCTCGCGGCTGAAGTACACCACCGAGCGACGCGCAAAGCGCCGCGACGACTACGGGGGTGCCCAGTGGATCTACCTCTCGGCGACCGTCGGCAACCCCGAGCAGCTTGCGGCGGCGCTCGAATCGAAGCTGATCGAGTTCGAGGAGCGGCCCGTCCCGATCGAACGCCACGTCACGTTCGCCGACGGCCGCGAGAAGGTCCGCGTCGAGAACAAACTCGTCAAGCGGGAGTTCGACACCGAGTCCTCGAAGGGTTACCGCGGCCAGACGATCATCTTCACCAACTCGCGGCGGCGCTGTCACGAGATTTCGCGCAAGCTCGAGTACGCGGCCGCCCCCTACCACGCCGGCCTCGACTACAAGCGCCGCAAGACCGTCGAGCGAAAGTTCGGCGACCAGGAACTCGCGGCCGTCGTGACGACGGCGGCGCTCGCGGCCGGCGTCGACTTCCCGGCCTCGCAGGTGATCTTCGACTCGCTGGCGATGGGCATCGAGTGGCTCTCCGTCCAGGAGTTCCACCAGATGCTCGGCCGGGCGGGCCGGCCGGACTACCACGACGAGGGGAAGGTGTACCTCCTCGTCGAGCCCGACTGTTCCTACCACAACTCGATGGAGATGACCGAAGACGAGGTCGCGTTCAAGCTCCTCAAAGGCGAGATGGAGTCGGTGATGACCCACTACGACGAGGACGCGGCCGTCGAGGAGACGCTCGCGAACGTCACCGTCGGCGGCCGGGCCGCCAAGGGGCTCAACGACCGGATGCTCGGCGAGGTGCCGACGAAACACGCGATCGGCAAGCTCTTGGAGTACGAGTTCATCGACGGCTTCGAGCCGACGCCGCTGGGTCGCGTCGTCACCGAACACTTCCTCGAACCGGGCGAGGCGTTCGCGCTGCTCGACGGCATCCGCAAGGACGCCCACCCGTACGACCTCGTCGCCGACATCGAGTTGCGCGACGCCGACCTCTGAGCGCCGGTCAGGGGACGAACGCGATCCCGAACAGCGACAGCAGGATCACGAGCAACGCGCCGGGGAACCCCCCGACCGCGACGATGACCAGCGCGACGGTCGTGACGGCGACCTGGAGGCCGAACACCGCCTGCGCGAGAAACAGGACGAGGAGACCGACGACCGCGTTGACGATGAACGGCCGTACCGTCCGTACGACCGTCGAGGCGCCGAGGACGGCGGCGAGCACGAGGACTAACAGGAGAATTTCGAGTCCCGTAACCATACAAACGCTAGCGCTGCAACGGACAAAACCGTTCGGAACGGAACGAAACCCTTTACGGCTCGGCCGCGAAAGGCGTCGTACGGGACCGTGGGTTAGCCTGGTATACTTCGGGCCTTGGGTGCCCGTGACCGCGGTTCAAATCCGCGCGGTCCCACTCCTCCGTGACGAACGGCCGTGAGGAGCGAGGCGTGAACGGAGCGCGGGTTTGAATCGGGGAGGAGCTTCGCGCCGACCGCTGTTCGAATCCGTGCAGTTACGACCAGCGCGCGAGACGAGGCCATCGGGAGAGCGCGGGGGACGCGGATCGCCGGCCGTCAGTCGCTCTGGATGCGCGGCGCGAGGACGTAGGTGACCTGGCCCTGCCCCTCCGCGAAGTCGAAGTAGATCTCGACCGGGAACTCCTCGCCGAGGTCGAGCGTGACTTCGGCGTCGGCGGGGATGGCCTTGTTCATGTCTTTGAGGTAGTCGAGGCTGAACAGCGAGTGGGCCGTGCCGACCTGCAGGTCGATGAGGTCTGCAGACGTAAGTTCGAGGTGGACGTCGTCGGTGTCGCCTTCGGCGTCGACGTAGAAGGCCTCGTCGGCGTCGTCGACGCCCAGCGCGATGTGATCGGAGACCATGTCGGCGGCTTTCACCGCCCGGTTGACGTCCTTCCCTTCGAGCACGACGCGTGCGGGCAGGTCCAGGTCCGGAATGTCGGGCTCCTGGCGGATCGAATCCGGATCGATCAGCGCGAGAGTGTACTCGAGGCCGTCGATCTGGATGTGGAGCTTGCGGGTCTCCTCGTCGAGTTCGAGTTCGACGAGCTGGCCGGCGTCGGCCATCCCCGCGATGTCTTCGAGCCGCGAGAGGTCGACGCCGATCAGCCCGCCGTCGGCCTCGTACGATTCGAACGCCGCCGCCTCCAGCGACAGGTCCACCATCGCGACCGTCGCGGGGTCGATCGCCTGTATCCGCAGGCCGTCTTCCTCGAGGTGGATCTTGCACTCGTCGACCAGCGTGCTCACCGGTTCGAGCGCGCTGGTGAGCGCCTCCGCGCTCACGATGGCCTTGAACATGTGTTCTGGGCTGTGGCGTGCAGCGTAAAAAACCACCCGTTGTCGTCGCGCGAGCGGCGCAATCGCGCGTTTCGCGGGGGCACCTGGGCCGCCACCACAGCCGTAATCCCGTCCGCGGCGGTCGGTCGCCGCGATCACTTCCGCCGCGGTATACGACCATTTATACGGGATGGCGACCTTAGACGGGTGCAATGGCGCAAGCGGGCAACTCGGAACTCGTCGACGCGTTCGAGCAGTTCTTCCGCAGCTACTACGACACCGAGATCAAGCAGCTCGCCCAGCGCTACCCCAACGAACAACGGTCGCTCTACGTCGACTGGAACGAGCTCTACAAGTTCGACCCCGACCTCGCCGACGACTACATCAACCAGCCCGAACAGCTCCAGCGCTACGCCGAGGAGGCCCTGCGGCTGTACGACCTGCCGATCGACGTCAGCCTCGGACAGGCCCACGTCCGGGTCCGGAACCTGCCCGAGTCCGAGTCGCCCGAGATCCGCGAGATCCGCGCCCGGCACATGAACAAGCTCGTGCAGGTGCGGGGCATCGTCCGCAAGGCGACCGACGTCCGCCCGAAGATCGAGGAAGCCGCCTTCGAGTGCCAGCTCTGTGGCACCCTCACTCGCGTCCCCCAGTCCAGCGGTGACTTCCAGGAACCCCACGAGTGTCAGGGCTGTGAGCGACAGGGGCCGTTCCGCGTCAACTTCGACCAGTCCGAGTTCGTCGACGCCCAGAAACTGCGGATTCAGGAGAGCCCGGAGGGACTGCGCGGCGGCGAGACGCCCCAGTCGATCGACATCCACGTCGAGGACGACGTCACCGGCGAGGTCACCCCCGGCGACCACGTCGCCGCCGTGGGCGTGCTCCGACTCGAACAGCAGGGCAACCAGCAGGAGAAATCGCCCATCTTCGACTTCTACATGGAGGGCGTGTCGGTCGACGTCGACGAGGAGCAGTTCGAGGACATGGACATCACCGACGAGGACAAAGAGGAGATCGTCCGCCTCTCGGAGCAAGACGACGTCTACGAGCAGATGGTCGCCTCCATCGCCCCCTCCATCTACGGCTACGAGCAGGAGAAACTCGCGATGATGCTCCAGCTGTTCTCGGGCGTGACGAAGCAGTTGCCCGACGGCTCGCGGATCCGCGGGGACCTGCACATGCTCCTGATCGGCGATCCGGGGACCGGGAAATGCGTCCGCGGAGACACGAGGGTGACACTCGCCGATGGACGGGACGTACCCATTCGGGAGCTCGTCGAGTCGAATCTCGACGATCCGAAACCGATCGACGACGGCTGGTGGGACGAGGTCGATATCGAAGTCCCCTCGCTGCAACAGGACGGAACGATAGCCGCGCAGCGAGCGACGAGGGTCTGGAAACGGGAAGTGCCCGAGCGGATGTTGCGGATTCGGACGGCGAGCGGCCGCGAACTCGAGGTGACGCCGTCGCACCCGTTGTTCGTCCAGCGAGACGGTTCTTGTAGCCCAGTCACCGCGGATACTCTGACCGAGGGAACGTTCGTCGCCACGCCACGACGCCTTCCGACCGACGGAGACGACTCACTGGAAGTCGATTACCGCCGTTCGAGGTCGAGAAACGCTGTCCGGCTCGAGTTACCCGACGAGTGGACGCCGTCGCTCGCCAGATTACTCGGCTACATCGTGGCGGAGGGCTACGTCGAGAAGCGATCCGACAACACCGGGTTCGTCTCGATCACGAACAACGACGAGGAAGTCCGCGACGACGCCAAACACGCTCTCATCGAACTCGGATTAAACGTCACGGAGCGAGGTTCGAGCGAGGGAAGGGACGCCCGAGAAGCACTCCGTTTCTCGGGGGAATTCGTGAGTTTCCTGCAGAATCTCGACGCGCGGTTACTACAGTCCTCGAGCGAACAGCGCGTTCCTCGGCAGTTGCTACGAACTTCGCGGCGTATCAAGGCCGAGTTCCTCAAAGGGTTCGTCGAAGGAGAAGGGCACGTATCCGCCTCTCAGCGCGAGATTACGGTCGCGTCGACGAGTCAGGAGTTACTCGAAGGAGTCCGAACGCTTCTCCTCTCGTTCGGCATTCGCTCGCAACTCCACCGACGACACAACGGCAGCCACCGGCTCCGGATTAGCGGGTCGGCGTTCGAAAAATACGTCTCGACGATCGGTTTCGTGACGGAGCGAAAACGGAGTGCCGCCGGCCAGTACGTCGACGTGGACGGGAATACGAATACGGACGTCGTCCCGAAGGTCGGTACCGAGCTACGTCGGCTTCGTGATTCGCTCGGGCTTGCGCAGTCGGAGTGCGGTCTCCCTCGGAGCACGTACCAGCACTACGAACGGGGGTCGCGAAACCCCAGCAGGGGAAGCCTTCGTGAGGTCGTGTCTGCGTTCAGGCAGGCCCTCCCCTCCGAGGTTACGGGGGAGGACGGTCAGATCTCCACCGACGGTGGTACGCTCGCGACTGCAGTAGAGCAACTCCAGCAGCTAGCTGAGGGCGATGTCTGCTGGGACCGAATCGAAGCCATCGAGACGATCGAACCCGACTACGACTGGGTGTACGACCTCGAGGTCGAAGAAACACACAACTACGTTTCGAACGGAATCGTCTCACACAACTCCCAGATGCTCGGCTACATCCAGAACATCGCCCCCCGATCCGTCTACACCTCGGGTAAGGGTTCGTCCTCGGCCGGTCTCACCGCAGCCGCTGTCCGCGACGACTTCGGCGACGGCCAACAGTGGACCCTCGAGGCCGGCGCGCTGGTGCTCGCCGACCAAGGGATTGCTGCAGTCGACGAACTCGATAAAATGCGCTCGGAGGATCGGTCGGCTATGCACGAAGCGCTCGAGCAACAAAAAATATCGGTAAGTAAGGCCGGTATTAATGCAACTCTTAAATCTCGGTGCTCGCTGCTGGGCGCCGCCAACCCGAAGTACGGCCGGTTCGATCACTACGAGCCGATCAGCGAGCAGATCGAACTCGAACCGGCGCTCATCTCGCGGTTCGACCTGATCTTCACGGTCACCGACCAGCCCGACGAGGAGAAGGATCGGAACCTCGCCGAGCACATCATCAACACGAACTACGCTGGCGAGTTGACGACCCAGCAACGGGAGATGACCTCGCTGGAGGTCTCCTCCGAGGAGATCGAGGAGATGACGGCGAAAGTCGACCCGGCGATCGACGCCGAACTCCTCCGGAAGTACATCGCCTACGCCAAACAGAACTGTCACCCGCGGATGACCGAGGCGGCCCGCGAGGCGATCAGGGACTTCTACGTCGACCTGCGCTCGAAGGGCACCGACGAGGACGCGGCGGTCCCGGTCACCGCACGAAAGCTCGAGGGGCTGGTTCGCCTCTCGGAGGCGAGCGCCCGCGTCCGGCTCTCCGACACCGTCGAACTCGAGGACGCCGAGCGCGTGATCGAGATCGTCCGCTCGTGTCTGCAAGACATCGGGGTCGACCCCGAGACCGGCGAGTTCGACGCGGACATCGTCGAGGCGGGCACCTCGAAGTCCCAGCGCGACCGGATCAAGAACATCAAACAGCTGATCAGCGACGTCGAGGAGGAGTACGACGACGGCGCCCCGATCGACATCGTCCTCGAACGGGCCGACGAGATCGGGATGGACCGCTCGAAGGCCGAACACGAGATCGAGAAGCTCAAACAGAAAGGCGAGGTGTACGAGCCGAGCACCGACAACCTGCGGACGACGTGAGCGGCTCCCGGCCGAAAGTGTTCGTGCGAAAGAAAAAGAATTTCAACCAGTAACTATGAGCAATAGCCGACGATGAAGGATCGTCTGGACGGGGCGTTTCTGGTCGTCGCCGACAGCCCGAAGGCGCGAGAGACGCTCCGGAACGTCTGTAACGCGTACGAGGAGGCGATCGTCAGGCGATTCGGTCGCGCCGTGGTGGTCGAGGCGACGGAGTTCGGCGCCTTCCTCGCGTTCCGCCTCCGGGAAAAACACGGCGGGTCCGTCCGCCTTCGGCGGGTTCGGCCGGTCGAAGCGGACCGTCCCGACTACCGACGGGCGCGAGATGCGGCGGCGGCGTTCGAGGCCCGCGAGAACGAGAGTACGCCGTACCCGAAGTTCGCCGCGGGAACCGACTACCCGTCGCCGGAGGAGATGCGCGACCGGCCGCTCGGCCGGCCGAAGGACGGCGAACGGCTGTCGCCCGACGCCGACTGATCGCCTGCAGGTTCGTACGCGAACGCGGGCGAGGGTTCGGGAAATCGGGACGAGGGCAGCGCCGCGGCGGCCGGCGTGGACAGCCGGAGGACCGGTTCAGTCGAGTTCCGCGAGGAGTTTGACGGTCGAACGGATCGTCACCGGCGAGACGTCCGCGACCTCGGCCGCGGCGGCCTGGGTGACCGTCGCCGCGTCCGCGTCGCGGGCGACGGCGTACAGGCAGGCCGCGGCGACGCCGCTCGGGTTTCGCCCGCCGATCAGCCCCGCTTCGAGCAGCGCTTCGACGCGTTCGCGCGCGCCGCGTTCGACGTCGGCGTCGAGGTCGAGTTTCGAGGCGTAGCGGGGGAGAAACTGCGTCGGGTCGATCGGTCCGGTCGGCAACTCGAGTTCGCGGTTGAGCGCGTCGTACGCCGCCTTGAGTTCGGCCTCGTCGGCGCGTGCGACGTCGACGATTTCGTCCATCGTGCGGGCGATCGAGAGGGTGCGACAGGTCGCGTAGACGGCCGCCGCCGCGAACCCTTCGAGCGAGCGGCCCCTGAAGAGCCCCGCCGTCTGGGCCGACTCGAACAGCGCACAGGCCTGTTCGCGGACGCTAATCGGGAGCGAGAGCTGGGCGACGACGCGGCGGATCTCGGCGAAGCCGTAGACCTGATTGCGGTCGGCCTTCGAGGCGATCCGGGCGCGGTTGTGTTCCCTGCGCAACCGGGCGAACTGCCGGCGTCGCCGCCCCGTCAGCCGCGCGTCCGACCCGTAGCCGATCTCGGTCGAGAGGCCGCGGTCGTGTCGCGAGCGCGTCAGCGGCGCGCCGGTGCGACGTCGATCCGACTCCTCGTCGAACGAGCGCCACTCGGGGCCGCGGTCGATGGCGTCTTCGGCCAGCACGAGCCCGCAGTCCCGGCAGATCGTTTCCGTCTCCGTGCTCACTAACGGCCCGTCACACTCGGGACAGGACGGGGCCGCATCCGCACCCTCCATCGGTAGTAGCGTTTGGATTCCGCATTCCACTTAAACCTGTTCTAAATGTTGAAATATTACTATTCCAATCCGAATCCGCGTACCAGTTAGCGGTACGTTCCCGCGTTCCATCGGGCGTTCCGCGATCGAACGGGGCGAGCGAGCGACACGCAGACGGTATATCAACTTCCGTACCAAACTGGTCGGATGCCGGCGGGAGTGAGTAGTGCCGCGAAACGTCGAACGCTACTTCGGGCAGGCGGCGCCGCCTCGCTCGCGGCGGTCGCCGGGGTGGGACCGGGTGTCGCCTCGAACGACGACGTACGGGCCCTTCGGTGACGGAGACCCGGACGCGATAGTCCCCGACGAACCGGTCGACGGCTGGTGGCGCCGTCGCCGTCCATCGCGCCGACGCTCGACTGAGTCGGACCGGGCCGCCGACCGCCGCGCCTACTCGCCCGACGTCTCCGGGTCGGGTCGCGTCACGTACTCGAACAACTCGTCCTCGGTCACCTCGAGTCCCTGCCGGGAGAAGAAGGCGGCGACGTTCCGGCAGTCGCGTTCGAGGAACTCGCGGCTGTTGGGGTGGTGGACGGTGACCGCCTGTCCGAGGTCGATGACGACGAGTTGGCCGTCGTGGAAGACGACGTTGTACTCGCTCAGGTCGCCGTGGACCAGCCCCGCCGCGTAGAGCCGTCGCATGTACTCCCGGAGGACCTCGTAGGCGGTCTGTGGGTTCTCGACGTGGACCTCGCCGAGGCGCTTCGCGCGGCCGTCCTCGTCGCCGATGTACTCCATCACGAGGACGTTACGTTCGGCGGCGATGGGTTCCGGGACGGTGACGCCGGCCGTCTTCGCGCGGCGGAGGTTCGCCAGTTCCTTCTTGACCCACGCGAGGACGACGTCCTTCTTCTTGCCGCCCAGGCCCTCGAAGCGGGGGTCGCCTTCGAGGTAGTCGCGCATCTGCCGGAAGTTCGAGGCGTTGATCCGGTAGACCTTGACCGCGACCTCGCGGTCGTCGCCGAGCGCGTGGTAGACGTTGGCCTCCTTGCCAGTCGAGATGGGGCCACCGAAAGCCTCGACGTGGCCGTCCTGAACCAGTTTGTACAGCGCCGCGAAGGTCGCGTCGTCGAACACCGACTGCTCGACTTTGAACTGGTCTGCGTCCTTGATCCGTTCCTCGAACTGTTCGAACTCCCGGTCGCGCTTGCGGGCGATGCGGTCGGCCTCGGTGTCCGAGACGTCGATCTCCTCCCACTCGTCGCCGGGCGTCTCGGCCTCGTCGAGGTCGACCAGTCCGTACTCCGGTCCCTGTTCCATCTACTCGGTCGTAGTGGCTCTGACGGGTAAAGTACTGGGTCTCGTTCACACACTCGATCGGCGGCGCGCCTTCGAGGGCGACGGTCGGACCGAACAGGTTCGCCGCGACACCCGAATAGACTTATTTACGTGTTCGTGGTCGGGGAACACCATGAGTGACGTTAGCACGAGTGATGGCGTGGAACCGGACCACGAACACCACCACGACCACGAGGGCCCCGGCTATTCGACGCCACAGGCCGCCATCGAGGAGGGCGGTCGGGAGAAACTGGCCTACGTGATGAGCCTCTACGTCGGCACCGACGTCGACGCGCCGGACTTCGTGGCGGTCGTCGACCTCGATCCCGACTCGGACACGTACTGCGAAATCGTCGATCGCGTCGAACTGCCCAACCGCGGCGACGAACTCCACCACTTCGGGTGGAACGCCTGCTCGTCGTCCTGTCACGTCGAGGGACTGGAGCGTCGACACCTGATCGTTCCCGGCCAGCGCTCCTCGCGGCTCCACGTGATCGACACGAAAGACCGACGAAATCCCGAACTGGTCGAGGTGATCGAACCCGAGGAGGTCTTCGAGTACGACCTCTCGGCACCGCACACGGTCCACTGCGTTCCGGACGGGAAGATCATCATCAGCATGCTCGGGGACGCCGATGGCGACCTTCCCGGCGGGTTCCTCGAGTTGAACGACGACTTCGAGATCGAGGGTCGGTGGGAGCCGCCGGGCGAGATCGAGATGAACTACGACTACTGGTACCAGCCCCGCCAGAACGTGATGGTGTCGAGCGAGTGGGCCGCCCCCAAAACGTACTACCCCGGCTTCGACCTCGACGACGTCGAGGCCGGCAACTACGGCCAGAAGCTCCACTTCTGGGACTGGGAAGACGGCACCGTCGAGCAGACGATCGATCTCGGCGAGGAGGGGCTGATTCCGCTGGAGGTCCGGTTCCTCCACACCCCCGAATCGACCCACGGGTTCGTCGGGGCCGCGCTGTCGTCGAATATCTTCCACTTCTGGGAGGACGACGGAGAGTACCGCGCCGAGAAGGTGATCGACTTCGAGAGCCGCGAGCACGACGACTGGGACATGCCGGTCCCCGCGCTCCCGACGGACATCCTGATCTCGATGGACGATCGGTACCTGTTCGGCTCGAACTGGCTCCACGGCGACGTCTGGATGTACGACATTTCGGACCCGTCGAACCCGCGAAAAGCCGACTCGCTCTCGGTCGGCGGCACCTTCGGCGAGGTCCAGGAGGTGCAGGGTCGCGAACTGGCCGCCGGGCCGCAGATGATCCAGCTTTCGCTCGACGGCGAACGGCTCTACTGGACCACCTCGCTGTTCTCGTCGTGGGACGACCAGTTCTACCCCGAGGAAGCCGAGCGCGGCTCCGTGATGCTGAAAGCCGACGTCGATCCACGCAACGGGACGATGACCCTCGACGAGGACTTCCTCGTCGACTGGGGCGAGTGCCCGGCGGGTCCGGCCCGCGCCCACGAGATCCGCTGGCCCGACGGCGACTGCACGAGCGACGTCTGGCAGTGACTCCGGCCCGCTACGACGTCACCCTCGACCGGGTCGGCGGCCCGACGCGGACGATCGAGGTCGACGAAGACGAGACGGTGCTCGAGGCCTCACGGCGGAGCGGGGTCTCGTTGCCGTACGGGTGTCGGACCGGCGCGTGCGGTACCTGCGTGGGCCGGTTGCTGGCGATCGAGGGTGCGGAGAGTGGCGACGACACGACCGACGCGGATGGAACGCCGATCGACGTCGCGGAGGCGTTCGCGTACCGGCGCGAACCGCGGGCGCTGAAACCGCGCCACCGGGACGACGGGTACGTCCTCCTGTGCATCGCCAGCCCGCGAGCGAACTCTCGGGTCGCCGTCGGCTCGCGGGTGCAGTCCGAACTGGTCGACAACCCCTGGAAGTAGCGCTGGAGAACCGCGAAACGGGCGGCGATCGATCCGGCCGGCGAACCAGCCGGTTCGATTCGGATATCCCGCGATCGGCGTCGGGGACAGCTCCGTTCTATCGGTGACGGGACAATCGCAGAACCGCTCTTGAGGGAGCGTTTTCAACAGTAGGCGGCAGTATCGACGGGACAGTAGACCAGCGCGTCGATCGTCAAAGGGGATACCATCGTCACCGGAATATTTCAGATATCGTTGAATTTTATAAAATAGTACCACAAGCGATTAGTACGAGGCTGACGGGAACTAGAGAAGAGAATCACCACAGAACAGTGTAGTTTGCGTGACGTTTATGAACAGATACAGTGGAAAGCGGTAGCTTGGTATCGGACGTGAACTCACGAATAAATGAAGCTTCCAGAGAATGCAGTCCGGAAAGGGCTGAAAAACCCGCAAAAGGCGTTACGGTATCTGTATGCGGAAATAGTTGAAGATAAGCGGCTATATCTCACGTTCCGGGCCGTCAATCAAAAGTATCATCGACATGTCCGTGAGCCCGGCGATCTTGATATCATGAAGGAGGATTGGGATACGCTACTTTTGATCGATGCTTGTCGGTATGATTACTTTGCCGAGGAATCAGATCTGCCGGGAATGCTCGACGATCGGTTAGCGCCGGGGTCGATGAGTCTAGAATTCATCGATCGGACGTTTGCAGGCCGACAATTCCACGATACTGTGTACGTGACCGCGAACCCATTCGCTGCACGCATAGAACCAAACACGTTTCACGATATCATTAGTCTGATAGACGATTATTTCGATAGTAGCATTCGGACAGTACCGCCAGAAGAGTTGACTACCGCCGTTCGCGAGGCCCATAATGAGTATTCTGATAAGCGTATCGTTGCACACTACATGCAACCGCATGCACCCTTCTTATCAAATTTCGGACGATCAATCACCGACGAATTAACGTGGAAAGGTGATCAATACCACCTTTCGGAAACCATTAGCGTATCTGATGTCAAAAGGGCGTACCGCGAAAACGTCAGAATCATCCTCGACGAACTCGAGAGAGTGATACCAGATATCTCCGGGAAAATCGTAGTCACGTCAGATCACGGTGAGTTACTCGGCGAACGCCTCTTCCCGATCCCAATTCGCGGATTCGAACACCCGAAGTCGATTTACAAAAAAGAATTACTGCGAGTGCCGTGGCTGGAGATCGAGACCGGTACGCGACGCCGCATCGAGAGTGAACCGCCAAGAGAGCGCGAGCGGATCGTCTCGGAAACCGCCAAAAAGCGGCTTGAACAGCTAGGTTACCAGTAACTCTCGAGGGCCGGAGTATTGCAGTTGTTCGATGATTGTCTGCGAGCCAGGCGGCGAGTTCCGCGCGGATACCACGCTCGGTCGACGCGCACAATCTTTTCTCGCTGTCCGCCCTAGGAGCCAGATGTGAAGAACCTGTACGAACGACGGTTGATGACGGTCGACCGATGACCAGCCACGACGTGACGCTGGAGTGGCCGGACGGCCGACGCGATACCGTGACCGTCGATCCCCGGGAGACGGTGCTCGAAGTGGCCCTGCGGGAGGGGATCCGGTTGCCGTACGACTGTCGGGAGGGGACCTGTACGACCTGCGTTGGCCGACTGCTCGCGGTCGACGGGGACGATGCCGCCGTCGACGGCGGAGACGGGGCGGACGCCGACGACGCGGAGTCCAGCGACCGCCGATCGATCGACGCCGCGAGGGCGTTCGACTACCGCGGTCGGCCCGAGGCCCTGACGGACCGGGAACGGGCCGACGGCTACGTCCTGCTGTGTATCGCCACCCCGCGGGCCGACTGCCGGGTGCGGGTCGGCCCGATGGTCCGGTCGGCGGTCGGCGACAGCCCGTGGCGTTGACCGCGCTGCGGTACCGTTAACGGCCCCGCACTACAAGCCCCGGACGACAGATGTCCCTCGCCGACGAGAACGCGGACGAATCGAACCCGTACCTCCGGGACCCGCCGACCGACTTCGACCCGGTCGAGGACCTCTCCGCGGAGGAGGCCGAGCGGCAGGTCGAACTCCTCCGCGAGGCCATTCGCGAGCACGACCGACGCTACTACGTCGAGAGCGATCCGATCGTCGCCGACCGCACCTACGACGCGCTGTTCTCCCGCCTGCGGGAACTCGAGGCGGCGTTCGACCTCGCCCACCCCGACAGCCCCACCCGGAGCGTCGGGGGCGAGCCCCTGGACGAGTTCGAGACGGCCGAGCACGTCGCGCCGATGCTCTCGATCGACGCCAGCGGCGAGGTCGAGGACGTCCGCGAGTTCGACGAGCGCGTCCGCCGCGAGGTCGGCGACGTCGACTACGTCTGCGAGCCCAAGTTCGACGGCGTCTCCATGGAGTTCGTCTACGAGGACGGCTCGCTGGACCGCGCGGTCACCCGCGGCGACGGCCGCGAGGGCGACGACGTGACCCGCAACGCCCGCACCATCGGCTCCGTCCCGGCACGACTCCACGACGACCCGCCCGAGTTCCTCGCCGTCCGCGGCGAGGTCTACATGCCCAAGGACGCCTTCCAGGAGCACAACCGCGAGCGGATCGAGCGCGGCGAGGAACCGTTCGCCAACCCCCGGAACGCGACCGCGGGGACGATCCGCCAACTCGACCCGAGCGTCGTCGCCGAGCGGCCCCTCGACGTCTTCTACTTCGACGTGCTCGACGCGAGCGACCTCGAGGACAGCCACCGCGACGAACTGCGTGCCTTCCCGACCTACGGCCTGCGGACGAACGACCGCGTCGAGGCCGTCGACTCGATCGCGGACGCGATCGACTACCGCGACCGCCTGCTCGAGGCGCGCGACGACCTCCCCTACGAGATCGACGGCGTCGTCATCAAGGTCGACGACCGCGAGGCCCGCGAGGAACTGGGTCGGACGGCCAGACACGACCGCTGGGCGTACGCCTACAAGTTCCCGGCCCGCAGCGAGGTGACGACGATCCAGGACGTCGCGGTGCAGGTGGGCCGGACGGGCCGGCTGACCCCCGTCGCGCTGCTCGACCCGGTCGACGTCGGCGGCGTCACGGTCTCGCGGGCGAGCCTGCACAATCCCGACGAGATCGAGGCCAAGAACGTGAACGTCGGCGACACCGTTCGCATCAAGCGCGCGGGCGACGTCATCCCCTACGTCGAGGAGGTCGTCGAGAAGGGCAGCGAGGGCCACTACGAACTCCCCGACGCCTGCCCCGTCTGCGACAGCCCGGTCGAGCGCGAGGGGCCGATCGCCTACTGTACCGGCGGACTGGCCTGCGACGCACAGCTTCGGCGCTCGATCGAGTACTACGCGAGCGACGACGGCCTCGACGTGGAGGGGCTGGGCGAGAAGAGCGTCCGCCAACTGGTCGACGCCGGCCTCCTCGGGAGCGTCGCCGACCTCTACGAACTCGACCGTGAGGCGCTGACCGAACTCGACGGGTGGGGCGAGACCAGCGCCGAGAACCTGCTGGCGGAACTCGAGGCGAGCCGCGAACCCGCGCTGGCGGACTTCCTCTCGGCGCTGGGCATTCCCCACGTCGGGCCGACGACGGCGCGGGAACTCGCCCGCGAGTTCGACACGTTCGCGGCGTTCCGCGCGGCCGCCGAGGAGCGCCCCGAGGAACTCGAAGACGTCGACGACGTCGGCGAGACGGTCGCCGCGCAGATCCACGAGTTCTTCGCGAGCGAGGCCAACGCCGCGGCGGTCGACGCGATCCTCGAACGCGTCTCGCCGCGCGAGGCCGACCGCGAGGAGGGCGGCGACGAACTCGACGGGCTGACGTTCGTCTTCACCGGCAGCCTCGAAGGGCTGACCCGGAGCGAGGCCCAGGAACTCGTCGAGGCCCACGGCGCGAACGCGACGAGCGGCGTCTCCGGGAACACCGACTACCTCGTCGCCGGGGAGAGCCCGGGGGCGACGAAACTGGACGACGCCGACGAGAACGACGTGCCGGTGCTCAGAGACGAGGACGGCGAGTTCCGCGCGCTCCTCGAGGAGCGCGGGGTCACAGTCGAGTAGTCGCCGTCGCCCGGGTAGCCGACCGTCACGAGTGTTACTCGGCGGGCAACCGCTCCGCGACCGCCGCCAGCGACTCGACCCCGTGGACCTCGCCTTCGACCTCGGGGAGCGCGACGACCGCGAGGTCGGGGAACGCCCGCCGGATCTCCGCGAGGCGCTCCTCGTGGCGGCGCGCTCGCGCCCGACACCGCGAACAGTCCTCGTCGGCGTCTTCGAGCACACGGTTGACGACGACGGTCCCGACGGGGACGCCGACCTCGCGCAGTCGGTCGACGAGGCGCTCGGTCTCGGCGATGGCCATCGTCTCGGGGACGGTGACGACCCGGAACGTCGTGACCGCGGGATCGGAGAGGAGGTCGCGGGCGCGTTCGAGACGCGCCTGCAGGCGTTCGAGGTCGTCCTCGTCCCCCTCGTCGCGGCGGCCGGCCGCGTAGTACATGGGGCCGAGAGCCGCGCGCTTGGCGGCGTCGCCGATCCGTCGCACCTGCCCGCGCAGCGACCGGACGGTGTCGAGAGCCAGTCCCGTCACCTCGGGCAGGTCGAGCAGCCGCAGGGTGTGGCCCGTCGGCGCCGTGTCGAGGACGACCCGGTCGTAGCGGCCGCCGTCGACGTACTCGACGAGCAGGTCGAGCGCCGCGAGTTCGTCGCCGCCGGCGGGCGCGCCCGCGGCGAAGATCCGTTCGACCTCCTCGTCGGAGAGCCGGATGCCGGCGGCGCGCAGATCCGCCGCCAGCGCAGTCGCCAGCCGCCGGTAGCGGTCGGCGCGAGCCTCGGGGTCGACCTCGGCCGCCCAGAGCCCCGGCCGGAGTTCGCGGGGTTCGGGACCGAGCGGCGTCTCGAAGGCGTCGGACAGCGAGTGGGCCGGGTCCGTCGAGACGACGAGCGTCTCGTGCGTTCCGGCGAGTCCCAGCGCCGTCGCAGCCGCGCAGGTGGTCTTGCCGACGCCACCTTTCCCGCCGTAGAAGAGACACTCCGTCATGCGGTCGAGTACCGGCGGCAGCTACCTAAGTCCTGTCGGGGCGTCGTGAACGAGATCCGCGCGAACCCGGGGTGAAACGTCTCAGAAGTCGACGCGGTCGAACCGGTAGATCGCGATCGTGATCGGGACGACGATCCAGAACAGCAGGACGACGATCGCGAACCAGTCCTGAAGGTAGAACGGGACGTTGCCGCCGAAGGCCGCCTCCATCGACTGGACGACACGCGGGTTCTGTTCGGCGATCGACGTGGCGAAAGAGAGGACGTTCCGGTAGGCGACGCCGGGATCGAAGCTGTGGAACAGAAACGCCACGTCGTGGGGACGCTCGGCCGTAATCTGGCCGCCGCCCGGCCCGGTGACCGTGTACTCGACGCCGGGCAGGTAGTCCAGCCGAACGAGCAGGGTGAGCGTCTGGATGACGGTCTCCCAGACGACGTAGAACAGGACGAAAACGCCGAACGCGAAGGCGCCGGCGAACGTCGTCGAGCGCGTCAGCGACGACAGCGAGACCGCGATGCTGGTGTACGCGATCCCGTAGAGGATCGACACCGCGAGCAGGCCCAGGTAGTCGGTCACGTCGAAGCTCCCGAACAGGAGCGCGACGAAGGCGGCGGCCAGCACGAAGCCGGTGATCAGCGAGACCGACAGCACCGCCGAGCGGCCGGCGAGTTTGCCGAGCAACACGTCGGTCCGGGAGTGGGGCAGCGAGAGCAACACCTTGAGGCTCCCCGACTCGCGCTCGCCGGCGATCGCCTTCCAGCCAAGCACCAGCGCGATCACCGGGATCACGAGCCGGGTGACGCTGTGGACCGTCCCGACGAGCCCGCTGGTCGTCGCGTCGACCGTGGGGAGGTCGCCGCCGAAGTACCACAGCGACACCGTCGGGAGGACCAGGATCGAGAAGAAAAACAGGCTCAAAGACAGGAACAGCCACGAGCGGACGGCGTCCTGAAAGTCCTTCTTCGCGATCGCGCGCACGCTACCGAGGTCGACCGAGCCCCAGGAACCCGTCTCGGCGCTCATTGGGCCTCCACCTCCGTCGTGTACGAGCGGAAGACGTCGTCGAGCGACGCCTCGGTCGTCGAGAAGTCCCGCACTTCGAGGCCGCTGTTCTCGAGTTCGTGGATGACCGCGGTCTTCGAGCCGTTACACTGGACGACGATCGACCCGGCGCCCTCCTCGTCGACGGCCGCGGAGGTGACCGCCGGCAGCGACCGGACGGCCGCGAGGGCGTCCTCGGTGACCCGGTCGACGCTGACCCGCAGCGTCGTCCCCTCGCCGACGGAGGCGCGCAGCCCCTCGACGGAGTCGACGGCGACCATCTCGCCGTCCCGGAGGATGCCGACGCGGTCGCAGACGGCCTCGACCTGTCCCATGATGTGACTCGAGAAGAAGACCGTCGCGCCGCGTTCGTTCTCCTCGCGAACGATCTCGCGCATCTCGCGGGCGCCGTTCGGGTCGAGGCCGGTCGAGGGCTCGTCCAGGACGAGCAGTTCGGGTTCGCCGACCAGCGCCATCGCGAGCATGAGCCGCTGGGCCATCCCCTTCGAGTAGCCGCCGGTCTTCTCGTCGGCGGCCGACAGCAGGTCGACGCGTTCGAGCAGCCGTTCGGGGTCGTCGTCGACGCCCTTCGACTCGATGGCGAACTCGAGGTGCTGGCGGCCCGTGAGCCGGTCGTAGGTCCGGTATCCCTCCGGGAGGACGCCGGTGCGCTGGCGGATCTCCCGGCTCTCCGACCGGACGTCGAGGCCCAGTACGCGGGCCGACCCGGCGGTCGGCCGGACGAAGTCGAGCAGGACGTTGATCGTCGTCGACTTGCCGGCGCCGTTCGGCCCGAGGAAGCCGAACACCTCGCCGTCTTCGACCTCGAACGAGAGGTCGTCGAGCGCGAGCGTCCGGCCGTAGGACTTGGTCAGCCCGTCGACCGATATCGCTGGCATAATCGAGTGAAACGGCGTCGCGGTCCGGGATAAGAGTTGTCACTTCCGAAGGCCGCCAGCCGCGTCGCCGACGGCGGCCCGCGGCGAGAGGTCCGTCAGGTCGGGGTGGTCGCTCGCGTCCGCGCCGGTCAGCACGACCCGCTCCCGGCGGGCCTGCCAGCGGTCGTGGCGAACGAGGACGTGAACGGGAAGCGACTCGACGCCGAGCAGGCGGGCGACCGCGAGCCGGTAGCCGCCGTCGTGGAGGACGAACCGGCCGTCGCGGCCGACGGCGACGCGGACCTCGGCTTTCGCCGGCGGGAGGTCGGGCCGGGGGTCGACGAGCGTCGGCCCGGCCGCCGGTTCGCGGCGCTCGCGGCGGCGCTCGCGGACGGTCCGGTAGCCCCGCGTCGCGACGTCGGCACAGAGCACTTCGAGGGTCGCCGGGGAGACCCGCGAGGGGACCCCGTACTCGGCCTCGATCGCGTCCCACGGTCGGCCGCGCACGAACCGGTCCCTGAGCGCCCGGAACGGGCGGCTCTCGACGAACGGTTCGGCCCCGAGGTCCCAGTCGCCGCCGGCGACCGCCTGGACGTCCGGGTCGCCGTCGGCGGCGAGCGTCGCGCGGTCCTCGCGCGAGACGACGCGCGACACCGCACCGGGATCGAGACGGAGCAGGCCGAACGGATCGATCGGCGCGGCGTATCGGCGGCCGCAGGCGCGCCACGTCCGGTAGCGCAGGCGCCCGCGGCGGTACCGACGGCGCGCGCCCGCCAGCGGCGACCCGCCCCTGGCCGTGGTCGCCGCGCTCAGGACCACGGCATCCCTCCCCGTCGACCGGCGCGTTCGGGCGGTCCCGCCGCCCGTGCGAGTGAACTGACGAACGACATGGCCGAAGCCGAGACCGAACGGGTCGATAAGTAACCGGCGCGTACCCCGGGCGGTGCGGCGGAAGGGGGGCCGTACCAGCGTTCTGGACGGCGCGGGCTCCCGGGGGCAATCAGATCGGGTCGTCGGGGTCGTACCGCTCGGCGGTCCGTTCGACCTCGGCGGCGTAGCGCTCCCGGGTCTCCTCGTCCGGGACGGGCGCGAGGTCGTCCTCGTCGACCTCGACGGCGGCCGTCACGGGCGATCCGGTCCGCAGCGCCGTCGAGGAGCGCTGGCGTCGCTGGTAGCGCGAGCCGTCGGGCGTGGCGTAGACGATGGTCACGAAGTCGCGGTCGCCGAACTCGCGTTCGACGAGCCAGCAGCGTACCGTCGAGTCGCTCATGTCCGGACGTTTCGGATCGACGACCGAGTATCTACCGTCCTCCGGGCGCGCTCGTACGTCAGGCTGAAAGCCGTCGCTCCCCTACGACCGCCGATGAACGCCGAGGAGGTTCGCGAGCGGGCGGCGTCGTTGCCCCGCGAGCCCGGCGTCTACCAGTTCCGCGAGGGGGAGACGACGCTGTACGTGGGCAAGGCCGTCGACCTCCGCTCGCGGGCGCGGTCGTACGCCGACCCGCGGGGCGCGCGCATCCGCCGGATGGTCGACCGCGCCGACGGGATCGAGATCGCCGTCACCGACACCGAGACGCAGGCGCTGTTGCTCGAGGCCAACCTCATCAAGCGCCACCAGCCCCGCTACAACGTCCGCCTCAAGGACGACAAGTCCTACCCGATGGTCCAGTTCACCGACCACGAGGCTCCCCGGATCGAGGTCACCCGCGACCCGGACACCGGGGCCCAGAGCGCCTCGGATGCGGGCGGGGCGGCGACCGTCTTCGGCCCGTTCACGAACAAGGGTCGCGTCGAGACGGTCGTGAAGGCGATCCGGGAGACCTACGGCGTCCGGGGCTGTTCGGACCACAAGTACGCGGGCCGCGACCGGCCGTGTCTCGACTACGAGATGGGCCTCTGTACGGCCCCCTGTACCCGCGAGATCGACCGCGAGAGCTACCGCGAGGACGTCGAGAGCGCGAAACGATTCTTCGAGGGCGAGACCGGCGTCCTCGCGGACCCGCTCCGACGGCGGATGGAGGCCGCGGCCCAAGAACGGAACTTCGAGCGCGCGGCGAACCTCCGCGACCGACTGGAGGCCGTCGAGGCGTTCCACGGCGAGGGCGGCGAGGCCGTCCGGGCCGCCGCCGACGAGCGCGTCGTCGACGTCCTCGGCGCGGCGGTCGAGGGCGAGACGGCGACGGTCGCGCGCCTGCGCGCCGAACGCGGGAAACTGGTCGAACGCGACCGCCACACCCTCGAAGCGCCGCGGACCGACGACGGCGAGGCCGTCCCCGCGGTGCTCGCGGCGTTCGTCGTCCAGTACTACGCCGAGCGCGACCTGCCGGACGCCATCCTCCTGCCCGAACGCCACGGGGACGAGGAGGTCGCGGCGTGGCTCGACGCCGAGGGCGTCGCCGTCCGCGTACCCGGTGCCGGCCGCGAGGCCAAACTCGTCGACCTCGCGCTGAAGAACGCCCGCCGGAACGTCGGCGGCCGCGACGAGTGTGGCATGCTCGCCGACGCGCTCGGGGTCGAGTCGGCCCGCCGGATCGAGGGCGTCGACGTGAGCCACGCCCACGGGCGGTCGGCGGTCGGCAGCGACGTGACGTTCGTCGACGGCCGCGCCGAGAAGGGCGACTACCGCCGGAAGAAACTCGCCGACGAGAACGACGACTACGCCAATATGCGGGCGCTGATCGAGTGGCGCGCCCGCCGGGCCGTCGAGAGCCGCGACGACCGCCCCGACCCCGACCTGCTGTTGATCGACGGCGGCGCGGGTCAACTCGAAGCCGCCCGCGACGCGCTCGCCGACGTCGGCTGGGACGTCCCCGCGGTCGCGCTCGCGAAGGCCGAGGAGACGGTGATCACCCCCGACCGCGAGTTCTCGTGGCCGAGCGACGCGCCGCACCTGCACCTCCTCCAGCGGGTTCGCGACGAGGCCCACCGCTTTGCGGTCCAGTACCACCAGACGCTACGCGACGACGTCTCGACGGTGCTCGACGACGTGCCGGGCGTCGGCCCGGAGACCCGAACGCGTCTGCTGCGGCGGTTCGGCAGCGTCGAGAACGTCCGCGAGGCGAGCGTCGAGGACCTGCGGAGCGTCTCGGGCGTCGGCGAGAAGACGGCCCGGACGCTGAAAGAGCGGCTGTAGGCGCTCTGGCCGTGGATAATCGGCATCACGGAATGTTTTAAATACAAAGAGTGTGATGCGTGGTAGCATGGCATCAGATTTCGGTGCGCTGTCGCTGGTACCGCCGTTGTTGGCGATCGTTCTCGCGATCGTGACCCGCCGAGCACTGTTGTCGCTGTTCATCGGCATCTGGGTCGGCGGGACGCTCTTCGTCGCCAGGGGGGCGGCGGGGATCGTCGACGTCGTGACGCTTCCGCTCGCCGGCGGGGTGCAGGCGTTCGACTGGATCATCGGCTCGATCGCCGACGACTTCAACGCCCAGATCATCCTCTTTACGATGCTGATCGGCGCGGGGATCGCCCTCATCTGGCGGATGGGCGGCTCGATCGCCGTCGCCAACTACGCGACCTCGCGGATCGACTCCCACCGAAAGGTCGGGCTGGGCGCCTGGGCGCTCGGCCTGTTCTGGTTCTTCGACGACTACGCCAACACGGCCATCGTCGGCTCGGCGATGAAGGACATCGCCGACGAGATGAACATGTCCCGCGAGAAGCTCTCGTACATCCTCGACTCGACGGCCGCGCCGGTCGCGACGTTCGGCATCTCGAGTTGGGTCGCGTTCCAGATCAGCCTCATCGACAACGAACTCCCCAGTCTGGACGGCGAGACGCCGGGAGCGGTGGCGACGTTCCTGCGGTCGATTCCGTTCAACGTCTACTGCTTGCTGGCGATCGTCATGGTGCTGTTGATCGTGCTCACCCGCCGGGACTTCGGCGAGATGCTCGACGCGGAGACCCGCGCCCGGACCACGGGCAAGGTCAACCGCGACGGGGCAAAGCCCCTCCAGAGCATGAAAGACGACCTCGGCGAACTGGCCTCCGACGATCCCCGCCTCCGGTCGTTCGTGCTGCCGGTCGCGATGCTCGTGCTCGTCGTCGTCTCCGGCGCGCTCTACACCGGCCTGTCTGCGATCGACGCCGGACTCGCCGAGGTGTTCGCCGACTCCGACGCGCTGATC
This sequence comes from Salinilacihabitans rarus, assembly GCF_024296665.1. Classification (NCBI taxonomy): domain Archaea; kingdom Methanobacteriati; phylum Methanobacteriota; class Halobacteria; order Halobacteriales; family Natrialbaceae; genus Salinilacihabitans; species Salinilacihabitans rarus. The sequence continues at coordinate 2,247,549 of NZ_CP100762.1, forward strand.
ACCCTCGTCGACAGCATGGACTTCACGGGCGCGCTGGTCTGGGGTTCGTTCACGATGGTCGCGACGGGCGTCGTTCTGGCGCTGTACGACGATATCATGGACCTCCGCGAGGCGATGGAGACCGTCATCGACGGCTTCGCGATCATGCTCAACGCGGTGAGCATCCTCGTGATGGCCTGGTCGATCGGCACCGTCGCGGGCGAACTCGGGACCGGCGAGTACGTCACCGGCATCGCCGAGGGCGTGGTCACGCCCGCGTTGCTGCCGGTCGTCATCCTCCTGTCCGCGGCGCTCATCTCGTTCTCGATCGGTACCTCGTGGGGGACCATGGGGATCGTCACCCCCATCGCGGTTCCGATGGCCTGGACGATCGGCGGCCAGTCGCCCGAACTGCTGGCCGTCGCCGTCGGCGCGGTGTTCTCGGGGGCCATCTTCGGCGACCACTGCTCGCCCATCTCCGACACAACCATCCTCTCGTCGACGTTCGCCGGGGCCGACCACATCGACCACGTGCGCACGCAGATCTACTACGCCATGACGGTCATGTTCGTGGCGATTCTCGTCTACCTCGTCTACGGCTTCCTCGGCCTCCCGCCGCTCGTGCTGGTGCCGCTGGGCGTGGCGATCCTCGCCGGCCTCGTCTACGGCCTCTCCGAACTGGACGCGACTCGCAAGGGCGTTTCCTCGCGCCCGTTCGCGGAGCGGCCCGCGGGTGAACCCGCGAGCGACGACTGACCGACCGGCCCCGTCTCGCCGCGATTTCTCCCTGTTCGATTCCGGCCGGACCCGCGAACGTCGGGGATGGACCTATGGTACTCGCTGGCGTACCGGAACTCGTGGACGACGACGACTCACTGGACGACCTGCTCGACGAACTCGACAGCCACGGCGACCTCTCGACCTCCCAGCAGGTGCTGTCGGTCCGCATGGAGAAGCGCCGCTACGGGAAGCCGGTGACCATCGTCGAAGGGTTCGACCTCCCCGAGCAGGAGGTGAAAGCGATCGCCTCGGACCTGAAGCGTTCGATGGGGACCGGCGGGACGGTCGACGAGGGCCGGATCGAACTCCAGGGCGACCACCGCGACCGGGTCCCCGACCTGCTGCGCGAACGGGGGTTCGACGTCGGGGAGTGAGACGAGCGCAGTCCCACTACTTTGTCGCTCGACGGCGTAGCACACGCCATGGAGATCCGGCCGGCCAGCGCCGCGGATCGCGAGGCGATCCGCGAGGTCGCCCGCGCGGCCTGGCACGACTCGTACGACGAACTCGACGCCGAGACCGTCGACGAGACCGTCGACGCGTGGTACGCCGACGACGAACTCGAGCGCGCGCTCTCGGAACCGGGCACCGCGTTCCTCGTCGCCGAGGACGACGGTGAGGTCGTCGGCTTCAGCCACGGCGTCGTCCAGGGCGACGAGGGCGACGTCCTGCGGATGTACGTCCGCCCGGACCGCCAGCGCGAGGGGGTCGGGACGGCACTGCACGAGCGCCTGCGGGCCGACCTCGAGGACTTCAACATGAACCGGATGCGGGCGATCGACCTCGCCTCGAACGAGGGCGGACGGGCCTTCTACGAGGGACTCGGCTTCGAGAAGAGCGACGAGGGGACCGTCGAGATCGGTGGCGAGGAGCGTCTGGAAGTGGTCTACACGCTCGACCTCTGAGAGCCGGGTGCGGCGGAGTGGCTGAGCGCCCGGTGACGAGGCCGACACGGCTACCGGACCGGAACCCGTTCCATCGCCCGCTGCCGTCGTGGGGTTTCTCGGTCGCTACTCCGCGTAGACGAGCGTTCGTCGGCACTCGGGGCAGACGTACGGAACCGGCGTGAGAATTTCGTCCGCGCGAAGGCCGCTCAGAAACCCGTCGTCCGACGCCGGTGAGACGATGGCGAGCGACCCCATCACGTCGGTTCCTTGTAATTCCATCCGCTCTAACGGTTCCTCGCAATCCGGACAGACCGTCTCGGAGGGCATGCCTCTAGCAGGCACACCCGCGTTCAAAAACCCATTCAATTCGCGTTCTCGATCGCCGTCGACCGTGCCCGTCGACGATTCGGCAGAGTCGGTCGAGACGACGCTCCCGCCGATCGACGCCCGATGAGACGAGCCGTCAACTATAAATTCTAGACTGCAAAAGCAGAGTTTAGATGTGTCTAATCCATCGGCCCGTCGCCGGTCGCGGTCCCCGGCCGGCGCGGGCGGGAGGTGGCCGCCGTGGCTGAACCGCTGACGATCCTGCTCGAATCGCTGCGCGACGGCTACGTGCAGGTGAGCGTCTTCGTCGCGGTCACCGTCCTCGCGTTCGGGCTCGTTCAGTACCGGACCGACGGCGCGCTGTTGCGCGCGATCGAGGACCGGGAGTCGCTCCAGCCGCTGCTCGGCGGCCTGCTCGGACTGACCCCCGGCTGTGGCGGCGCCATCGTCGTGATGCCGCTGTACGTCCGCGGCACCGTCAGTTTCGGCACCGTCGTCGCGACGCTGGGGGCGACCGCGGGCGACTCCGCGTTCGTCATCCTCGCGCTGGCGCCCGAGGCGGCGCTGTACGCCTACGGCGTCGCCCTCCTCGCCTCGGTGACGACCGGCTACCTCGTCGACACCGTCGGCCTCGGCGTCTCACGGGTCGACGCGGCCGTCGCGCGGCTCTCGCCCGCCGCGACCGACGGCGGGACCGCGGTCGCCGGCGGCGGCGCCGTCCGCCCCAATCCCGCCCACGACTACCCGACCTGCGCGCCGACCCACGCCCACGAGTCGGGTCCGGACCGCCGTTCGGCGATCCTCACGCCCCTCTCGCACGCCGCCCACGTCGCGTGGTGGGTCGCGGCCGCCGGCGGCCTCGTCGTCGGGACGCTCTACCTGCTACGCGGCGGCCCCGAGACGGCCCTCGTCGTCGGCCTCGGCTTCGACGGCGCGTTCACCGTCTTCGGCCTCGCCGGCGCCGTCCTGTCGCTGTACCTCTACGCCGTCGGCCGCCACTACGTCGGCGAGGGGACGGTCGCCCGCGCCCGCGACTCGTTCTCGTCGGTCTACGACACCCTCACCCACGCGGCGATGGAGACCAGTTTCGTCACCGTCTGGGTGATCGTCGCCCTGCTGGCCTACGAGTACGGCGTAGTGTTGACCGGCCTCGACGTCGCCGCGGTCGCCTCCGCCGCCGGCGTGCTCGCCCCCATCGGGGGCGCCGCCGTCGGGCTGATCCCCGGCTGTGGCCCCCAGATCCTGCTGGCGGGCGTCTACGCCGAGGGCGGCCTCCCGTTCTCGGCGCTGGCGGCCAACGCCGTCGCCCAGGACGGCGACGCCCTCTTCCCGCTGCTGGCCGTCGATTTCAGGGCCGCGGTCGTCGCCACGGTCTACAACGCCGTGCCCGCGGTCGTCGTCGGCGTGGCGCTGCACTTCCTGTGGGGACCGGTCCTCGGGCTGCCGGAGTTCGGCTTCGGCGTGCTCTGAGCGGATTCGGCCGCGCTCGCGGACGACTCGACCGATCGCCCTCCAGCGGTCGAGGGCCACGAGGTCCGAACCGACGGACGGCGGCCTCGCGGGTTAGGACCGATAAACACTTTCGTTAGGGTAATCTAATTCGTTCGTGGGAACTGACGCCGCCACAGGACGGCCCCGTGGCCGCCCGGCGGTCCGACGGACGTCACGACGACATCCACACGACACATGAGTGACTTCATCGAGATCGTACTCACCGCCTTCGTCCTGCAGTTGCTTGCCCTCCCGGGAGAGAAGGGACAACTGGTCATCGCGGGCCTGGCGACGGAGCACGACCCGTATATGGTCGTCGCGGGCGCGGCGACGGCGTTCGGCGGCTGGACGGCGATCGAAATTCTGCTCGGGAACGGCCTCACGGGCGCGCTTCCGGCGGTCTACCTCGACGCCATCACCGCCGGTCTCTTCGTCGTCTTCGCGGTCTGGCTCCTGTACGCGACGCCGGACGACGGCTCCCGACCGCCCGGGAAACCGGTTACGGACGGCGGGTCCCGATTCCTCGAGTCGGTGCAGTCGTCGGTTCCGCCCCGATTTCGCGGCTTCCTGCCGTCGTTCTCGCTGATGGTTGTCGGCGAGTTCGGCGATAAGACCCAACTGGTCACCATCGGCCTCGCCGTCCAGTACGGGGCGACGTCGGCGATCTGGATCGGCGAGATGCTCGCTATCGTCCCGGTCAGCCTCGTCACCGCGCTGGTCTTCCGCAGGACCGCCGACCGGTTCGACCGGGCGTGGGTTCACCGCGTCGCGGCGGTCACGTTCGGACTGTTCGCGCTGGACATCGCCGCCGAGTACGCCGTCGGAACGTCGATCCTCCCGCTGTAGGCCGGTCGGCGCTCAGAACTCCTCGGCCGGCGGCGCGATCCCCTCGTCCCCGTCGCCGCCGTCTAAGTCGAACTCCTCGCGGACCTCCGCGATCCGGTCGCGGATGTCGGCGGCGAGTTCGAACTCGAGGTTGTTCGCCGCCTCCCGCATCCGTTCTTCGAGCTCCGCGACGTAGCGGGCGGCGTCGTCCTCGTCCGCGAGCGAGCGCCCGGAGACGTCCGAAGTGTCGGTCTTGCTCCCCGGCAGGTTGGTCTCGCCGACTTCCTTCTCGATCGTCGTCGGTTCGTGGCCGTGCTCCTCGTTGAACTCCCGCTGGATCCGGCGACGGCGCTGGGTCTCCTCGATGGCCGATTCCATGGCGTTCGAGACCGCGTCGGCGTAGAGGATCACCTCGCCGTTGACGTTCCTCGCTGCCCGCCCCATCGTCTGGACGAGCGTCGTCTCGCTGCGGAGAAAGCCCTCCTGATCGGCGTCGAGGATGGCGACGAGGCTCACCTCGGGGATGTCCAGCCCCTCGCGCAGGAGGTTGATGCCGACGAGGACGTCGATCTCGCCCAGCCGCAGCGAGCGGATGATCTCGTGGCGCTCTAACGTGTCGGTCTCGTCGTGCATGTACTCGACGGCCACCCCGGCCTCCTCCAGGTACTCGGTGAGGTCCTCGGCCATGCGCTTGGTGAGCGTCGTCACGAGGGTGCGCTCGTCGCGTGCGACGCGCTCGTCGATGCGGTCCAGCAGGTCGTCGACCTGCCCGCTGGCGGGCGAGACCTCGACCTTCGGGTCGACGAGGTGGGTCGGCCGGACGATCTGTTCGACGACCCGGTCGCTGTGCTCGTACTCGTAGTCGCCCGGCGTGGCGCTGACGTACAGCGTCCGGTCGGTCTTCTCCTCGAACTCCTCGAAGGTCAGCGGCCGGTTGTCGTAGCTCGTGGGGAGCCGGAAGCCGTTCTCGACCAGCGAGTCCTTCCGGGACTTGTCGCCGGCGTACTGGCCCCGGACCTGCGGGAGGGTGACGTGGGACTCGTCGACGACCGTGAGGAACTCGTCGGGGAAGTAGTCGAGCAGGGTGTACGGTGCCTCGCCCGACTCGCGGTCGGAGAGGTACAGCGAATAGTTCTCGATCCCCGAGCAGTAGCCCGTCTCCTGCATCATCTCGAGGTCGAACGTCGTCCGCTCCTCGATGCGCTGGGCGGCGATCAGGTCGCCCTGTCGCTCGAAGTACGAGATGCGTTTATCGAGGTCCTCGCGGATCTCCTCCATCGCCCGTTCGAGCCGGGACTCGGGGATCGAGTAGTGCTCGGCCGGGTGGATCAACGCCGCGGGCTCCTCGCTTTCGACCTCGCCTTCGAGGGGGTCGACCTTGCGCATCCGGTCGATCTCGTCGCCCCACAGCTCCACGCGGACGGCGTAGCGGCCGTACATCGGGAAGATCTCGATCGTGTCGCCGCGCACCCGGAACGTCCCCTGGGTGAAGTCGACGTCGTTGCGCTCGTAGTTCAGGTCCACCAGCCGCGCGAGCAACTCGTCGCGGCCGACCTCCTCGCCGACTTCGAGGCGCATCGCCATGTCGACGTAGTTGCGCGGGTCGCCCAGCCCGTAGATGGCAGAGACCGAGGCGACGACGATGACGTCCTCGCGGGTCAGCAGCGAGCGGGTCGCCGAGTGGCGCAGGCGGTCGATCTCGTCGTTGATCGAGGCGTCCTTGTCGATGTAGGTGTCCGTCTGCTCGACGTACGCCTCGGGCTGGTAGTAGTCGTAGTAGGAGACGAAGTACTCGACGGCGTTGTTCGGAAAGAGGGTCCGGAACTCCTCGTACAGTTGGGCCGCGAGCGTCTTGTTGTGGGCGATCACGAGGGTCGGCTGCTGGACCTCCTCGATGAGCCACGAGACGGTGTTGGTCTTCCCCGACCCCGTGACGCCGAGCAAGGTCTGTTCGTCCATCCCCGACCGAAAGCCCTCGGCCAACTGTTCGATCGCCCCGGGCTGGTCGCCCGCGGGCTCGAAGGGGGCGTCGACTTCGAACGGTCGGTCGACGTCGGGACGGTCCGGCTGGAGGGGCCCTTGCGCGTCGCTCATTGTCGGGAACAGGGCCTCGAACCACTTGACCCGCTCGCTGTCGGGGCAGCCCAGGGCACGGCCACCGCCCGGAACGTCTCCGCGAATCGGGAACGGGCGGCCGGGCCTGTACGTCGGCGACGACCGAGTCCCGACGGCCGCCCACGGTGCTCAACGAACGGCGCGACCCGAACCGTCTCCCGCTCCGTCCATCGGTCCGTCTTCCACTCGTTTCACGGTGCGGTCTCTCGTGATACCGGCACGATGCACGTGACGGGGAGGACGCCGGAATCGAAAAGCGCCCAGTCAGTAGCGGGGGCAGTTTCGACATTGCCCGTGTCGCCGCTTCGCGTACGCGATCCCTGCCGTCCGAAGGCGACCCATACACCGACGAACGAGGAGCCAACACGAGTAGCGGTCGCGAACGCCGTCCGGTCGGACCGGGGTTGCACGCCACTGCCCGCCCAACCGTTATGGACCCGCCCGCGGTGAACCCGACCGTGACGGAGCAACTCCAGTCGTCTTCCTGCTCGCCGGCGTGATCCCCCTCGGCGCCGCGCTCGAGTCGACCGGCGGGTCGCAGTTCCTGGCCGACGCGCTGGTCGGGACCGCCGCGTACCTGCCGCCGATCGGAGTCCTGCTGCTTTTCGCCGTCGTGACTGGACCGCTCACGAACGTCATCACCCCGTGGCGACGGTGGTGCTGATGGCGCCCGTGGCGGTCGACGCCGCGGCGTTCTCGTTTCTCCTCGCGGAGATGTTCGCCTCCGCGACCTCGTTTACGACCCCGATGGGCTACCAGACGAACCTGATGGTCTACGGCCCGGGGAAGTACACGTTCGCCGACTTCCTGCGAGTCGGCGGGCCGCTACAGCTCCTGTGGCGGTCGTCACGACGGTCGGTATCGCCCTCATCTGGGGGCTGTGACTCCCTCGCCGGATCGGTCAGTCGAGCCGATCCAGAACCGCCTCGCGCTCGTAGGCCAGCGAGAGCGCCCGCGAGCGGCCTCGGCCCTCGACGTCGGCGTAGTCGGCGTCGATCAGCCCGAGCTGGTCGAGTTTGTTGACGATCTCGGAGTAGCGGGTGTAGCCGAGGTCGGTCCGCTCGCGGAACGCCTCGTAGACCTCGCCGGCCTGCGAGCCGTCGTGCTCGGCGATCACCTCCAGCAGGGCGCGCTCGTTCTCGGTGAGGCCGGCGAGGCTCCGCGAGAGGTTGACGTACTTCGAGGTCTCGTAGGCCTTCTCGACGTCCTCGAGTTCGACGACGCGGCTCGCGCGCATCTCGGCGTTGAGCCCCGCACGCCGAAGGAGGTCGATCCCCACCCGGAGGTCGCCGCTCTCGGCGGTGCGGTCCGCGACGTGCTCCAGGACGTCCCGCGAGATGACGCCGTCGTGGAAGCCCCGCTCGACGCGCTCGCCGAGGATGTCGACGATCTCGGGCTGGTCGTAGACGGGGAAGTAGACGTCCTCGGGACGGAAGACGCTCTGGACGCGCGAGTCGAGTTCGTCGATCACTTCGAGGGTGGGATCGGAGGAGACGACGATGACGCCGATCTTCGCGCCGGGGTGTTCCTCGTGGGCGCGCAGCAGCGAGTAGAGCGTGTCGGAGGCCTCGTTCTCGTAGAAGAGGTAGTTGACGTCGTCGAGCGCGACGACGAGGACGCGGTCCTCCTCGACGAGTTTCTCGGCGATCTGGCCGAACAGTTTCTTGAAGGAGATGCCGCTGGAGGGCGGTTCGTAGTCGAACGTGCCCTCGAACAGCCGCGAGAAGACGGAGTAGCGCGTCGAGTTTACCTGACAGTTGACGCGGATGGTACGGACCTCGCGGGTCTGGGCGCCGACCTCGTCGAACAGCTTCTGGATCCCCGTCGTCTTGCCCGTCCCGGGCGGCCCGCGGACCATGACGTTCAGCGGGCGCGACCCCCGGACCGCCGGTCGCAGCGCGTAGGTGAGGCTCCGCATCTGCGAGTCGCGGTGGCGGAACGTCTCGGGGACGTAGTCGATCTCGAAGACGTGCTCGTTCTTGAACACGGACTCGTCCCACGATAACATCCCCCCCTCGGGGTCGTCTGCCATCACTTTCACCACGCTCTCGAAGCTACTTAGTTGTTTGCGCGGATACTGGAAATTCGGACCCGTGCGGGCTCACGACGGCTACTCGAACTTCTCCAGCAGTCGATCGTAGAAGGCGACCTCGCCACCGGCCGACCGGCCCCCGTCGGCCTCGCCGGCCAGTTTCTCGACGATCAACTCCGGCGTCGAGCGCGCGAGGTGGTCCTTGACCGGCGAGCGGTTCACTTCGAGTTCGCCGTCGACCAGGCCGACGGCCTCGATGCCGTCGACGGTCACCGGGAAGTCGGCCGTCTCGCGGATCTCGCCGGCGAGGTGGGAGACGAACACCGCCGTCGCGTCGTTCTCGTCGAGCGTCTCGAGGATGCCCGCGATGATCTTCGCGCTGGCCCCGGGTTCGGTGATGCTCTCCAGTTCGTCGACGAGCACGAGCGACCCCTCGCCGCCCCCGGCGAGGTCGGCGAACTCCCTGACCGTGGACTCGAACGCCCCCGCGTCGAGAGTGCCCTGGGTCTTGGCGTGGTAGTGGAGGTCGTCGAACCGCCGCAGGCGCACCGACGCGGCGGGCACGGGAAACCCCATGTGCGCCAGCACGACGACGCTCGCGACGAGGTCGAGCGTCGAGGTCTTCCCGCCGCTGTTGACCCCCGAGAGCAAGGCGACGCCCGAGACCTCGTAGTCGACGGGATCGATCTCCGCGAGGGGTTCGTCCAGCAGCGGCGAGCGCCCGCCCTCGATCCGGAAGCCGACTCCCTCGCCGGCGTCCCAGACGAACTCCGGCATCGTACACTCGAAGTCGCGGGCGAACCGCGAGACGGCGAGTTCGACGTCGAGTTCGAGGGCGTCCCGGACGAGTCGCTGGGCACCCTCGCGCTGGGCGGCGAGGTCGGCGGCCAGTTCGCGCTTGAGGCGGGCGGCGCGGCGCTCCTTCGCGGCCGTCAGTTCCTCGCGCAGCCGCGAGACCGCGTTCTCGTCGCGCTCGACGGGAAACGTCGGCTCGTCGCCGAACGCCCGCCGGGCGAGATCCGCCTCGCCGGCGTCGAGATCGAGCGTCTCGATCAGGTGCTCGCGGGCGGCTTCGACGGCCGCGGCGTGGTCGTCGGCGAGTTCCCGGGAGAGCAGCGAGTCGACGCCGGCGCCGCGCTCGACCAGCGAGAGCAGGTCCGAGCCCTCGATCGTGACGTCCCGCTCGCGGATCGCCTCCCGCAGGCGGTCGTTGGCGACGCTCTCGGCGGTGCCGACGGCCGCGTCGAGGTCGTCGACCGCCGCCGTCAGCCGGTCGAGTTCGTCGTCGCCCGCGACGGTGCCGTCGGCGGCGAGGCGTTCGAGGCCCGCTTCGAGCGCTTCGAGGTCGCAGTCGGCGTCGAGGCCGGCCGCGCGGTGGACGGCGGCGGCCGCCCGCAGGCTCTCGCGGTTGCGCGCGAAAAACGCCAGCGCGCGTTCGGGAACGATCTCCGCGGGGTCGTCGAGGGCGTCCGGCCGGACCCGGACGTCGCCGTCGACGGCCACGCCCGCGAACTCCTCGTCGAGGGCGACGACGGTCGCGTAGCCGCGCGCGAGTTCGGCCAGCCCCTGGGCGTCCTCGACCACCTCGACCGGGAGTTCGGGGACCGCCTCGCGGGCCTCGGCGTAGCGTTCGGCGTCGGTCGTCGCCAGACAGCGGTCGCGCACCCGGACGTCGCCGGGCGGTTCGAGCGGTTCGACGCCGGCCAGCGCGTCGAGTACGTCGGGGTCCGGGTCGCGCTGGATCGCCTCGCGGACGAACGCCCGTGCCTCCTCGATGCGCGACCGGCGCGAACTGGGGTAGAACGTCTCGAGGCGGGCGGCGCCGTAGCGGGTGACGGCCCGCTCCGTGCACAGCGAGAGGACCTCGCGGTAGACCTCGCGGGCGCGGTCGGTCGCGAGGAAGCCGCCGGGGTCGTCGTGCTCGCGGCGGATCGCCCCGCGCGCGATGCGCGCCGCGCGACCCCGCGTGATCCCCGGAGCGCGCGCGAGCGCCGCCACGTCGCCGGTCCTGAGCGCGCGCTCGGGGTCGTCGAGGTCCGCCAGCGCGCGGGCGGTCTTCTCGCCGACGCCCGGAATCGATTCGAGGTCCATCGACCGGCGCATTCGGTCGAACCGGGAAAAAACTCTCGCCCGACCCACGTTTTTGATCCCCGGCGTAGTACCGCAGGCCATGCGTTCGCCGCCACGACTCCCCGCGATCGTCGCCGCAGTCGTTCTCCTCGCCGCCGTCGGCGGCTGTCTCGGCCCCGCCCTCGACGGCGAGGGCGACGACGAGACGGACCCCGGAGCGGACGAAAGCGACGGAGGCGACGGGAACGCCACCGCGACGTTCCTCGCCGCGGAGGGGAACGCGACGGTCACTCTCGAAGTCGCCGCCACGCTCGAAGAACAGCGGGAGGGGCTGATGTTCCGCGAGTCGCTGCCCGAGGACCACGGGATGGTGTTCGTCTACGACGAGGCCGACGAGCGCTCGTTCTGGATGAAGAACACGTACGTCCCGCTGGACATGATCTTCGTCGCGCCGAACGGCACGGTGCTGAACGTCGAGCACGCCGACCCCGAACCCGACGCGTCCGACGGCGAACTCGAGCGCTACCACAGCGACGGGGACGCCCAGTACGTGATCGAACTCGAACAGGGGTTCGCGAACGAAACCGGCGTCGGGCCGGGCACCGAGGTCGTCTTCCACGACGACCTCGACGAGCGGGAGGAGAGCGTCGGCCGGCAGGGCGCTTTTTGACTGCCCCGTGGTAGCACGGTGCATGACCGACGACGCCCTCGACGCCCGCGAGTACCACGAGCGGACGAAACACTCCCCCGAGAGCGTCCGGGAGAGCGGCCACCGCCTCGACTTCGACAACAAACCCCGGCCGTACAAGGTCTACGAGGACCGTCCGCGTCGGTCGCTCGCCCGGTCGATCCGCCCGCCCCAGCAACCCGCACTCTCCGCGGTGGCCGAACCGACCGCCGACGGCCGCCCCGGCCGGCGACCCGACGTCGACGCGCTCACGACCCTCTGTTACGACGCCGTCGGGATCACGAAGGTGATCGAGCGCGCGGGGCGGACGCTGCGCTTCCGCGCGGCGGCGACCACCGGCGCGCTCTACCACGTCGACCTGTACGTCGTCTGCGCCGACCTCGACGGCGACCCGGGCCTCGACGCCGGCGTCTACCACTTCGACCCGCGGACGCTCTCGCTCGACGTCCTCCGGGAGGGCGACCACCGCGGCGTCCTCGCGGACGCGACGGGCCACGAGGGGGTCGCGTCGGCGCCGGTCTCGGTCGTCGCCACCTCGACGTGGTGGCGCAACGCCTGGAAGTACCGCGAGCGGACCTTCCGGCACGCCTTCTGGGACTCGGGGACGACGCTCGCGAACCTGCTCGCGGTCGCGCACGCGCTCGACCTGCGCGCCGAGGTCGTGACGGGGTTCGCCGACCGCGCGGTCGCCGACCTGCTCGGGGTCGACCCCGCCCGCGAGGCGCCGCTGGAACTCGTCGCCGTCGGCGAGGGCGACCCCGCGCCCGACCCGCGATCGGTCGAGCCGATCGACCCGGCGACCGCGCCGCTCTCGCCGGACGAGCGGGCGTTCCCGCCGATCCGCGAGGCGTGGACCGCGGGCGTCCTCGACGACGGGGAGGCGGCCGCGGCGTGGCGCGCGGGCCGCCCGCCGGGACCCGTCGTCGGGAGCGCGCCGGACGCCCCGGACCGCGAGACCGTCGCCCTCGACCCCGTCGACCGCGAGACGGCGTCGAGCCGGCCGCTCCACCGGACGATCCGCCGTCGCGGCTCCTGCCGGGCGTACGAGCGCGACCCGATCAGCTTCCGGAAGTTCTCGACGGTGCTCGACCGCGCCGTGCGGGGGGTCCCGATGGACGTCCGGCGCGCGGACGACCCGCCGCTGTCGTTCGTCGAGCCCTACCTCGTCGTCAACGGCGTCGAGGGGCTCGACCCGGGCGCCTACCGGTACCGGCCCGCGGCGGGCGAACTCGACCGCCTGCGACGGGGCGAGTGTCGCCGCGAGGCCGGCCACCTCGCGCTCGACCAGCGCCTCGGCGCCGACGCGGCCGCCTGCGCGTACTTCATGATCGACCTCGACGCCGCCACCGACGCGCTCGGCGACAGGGGGTACCGCGTCGCCCAGCTGGAGGCCGCCCTGACCGCCGGGCGACTCTACCTCGCGACGTACGCCCACCGCGACCTCGGCGGGACGGGGCTGACGTTCTACGACGACGTCGTCACCGAGTTCCTCGAACCGGCCGCGGCGGGGCTGACGCCGGCGTTCCTCTACACGATCGGACGTCCCGCGTGACGCTTGCTGAGACAGGCGCGTGGGTTTTCCCCGCCGCGGCCCTAGCGGGGCCATGGTACTCAGGAAACTGCTCGGCTCGCGGGCGACGCGCGCGTTCACCGTCGGTTCGGTCCTCCTCGAAGCCAAACGGGCCGTCGAGGGCGGCAACCGGTTCCGGGCGGCCGCGTTGCTCGTCGTCGCGGTCTTCGCCTGGAAGTGGACGGTGCTCGGCGTCGCCGCTCAGGGCGTCGTCAAACTGCTTCGGGCCGGGCGCTGATCGGCCGGCCTGCCGCCGCCGACGGCCGCTTCACCCCCGCGAACGGCCGGACGCTGCCGGCCTCCGCTCCCGTGTGAGGCGAGCGCGCTCGCGGCCGGACGAGCGCCGTCGAAACGGTCACTCTTTTGTGACGATCGGCCGAAGCGCGCCCATGGTCCGGCCCACCGCCCGTCTGCTGCACCTCCGGCTGGCCGTCACGCTGCTCGGCCTCCTCGTGGCCGGCCTCGCGGCGACGGCAGCCCTCGCCGTCGTCGTCGCCGCCGCCGGCCTCGGCGTCGTCGGAGTCGTCGTCGCCTTCCTCCCCGTCGTCGAACCCGAGACCCTCCCGACCGGTCCGGCGGCCGGCGCGCTCGTCGCCCTCGTCACGCTCGTCCTCGTCGGTGCGGTGCTCTGGACCGAGCGCGACGCGCCCGAGTACGCCGTCGCCGCGACCGGTGCGCGCCCCGTCGACGAGGAGGGCGACGCGGACCTGCTCGCGCTCGTGGGGTCGGTCGCCCAGCGGTCCGACACCCCCGTGCCGAGGGTCTACGTGGCGCCGACGGAGACGCCGCTGTCGCTGACGACCGGGTTCACCGCCGAGCGCGCCCGACTGATCGTCAGCGAGGGACTGCGCTCGCGTCTCGACCGCCGCGAACTCGAGGCCGTGGTCGCCCACGAACTCGCCCACGTGAAGAACCGCGACGCGGCGGTGATGACCGCGGCCGCCCTCCCTCTCGGGGCGGCCGAACGCGTCCGCGACCTGCTGTCGGGGCCGACGGCCGGCGTCGCACACGGCCAGCCGAGTCGCGCGGGCGTCGCCGACGCGTTCGTCACCGTGAGCCTGGCGCTCGTCGCCCCGGTCTGGCTCGTCGCGCACCTCCTGACCGCCTCGCTGTCGCGCGGCCGGGAGTTCGCCGCCGACGACGGCGCGGTCGCCATCACCGGCGACCCGGCCGCACTCGCGAGCGCCCTCGAACGCATCGACGCGACGCTCGCGGAGCGACCGACGGCCGACGTCCGCGAGACGGTGGTCGCCGCGTTCGCCATCGCCGAGCCCCGTCGAGACGAGCCACGCGGCCTCCTCGCGCCGGTTCGGCGGGTCGTCCGGCGAGCCTTCGCGACCCACCCCGATCCGAGGCGGCGGCTCGAGCGACTGCGGCGACGCGCTCGCGAGCAGGAGACGGCGTGACCGTCCCCGCCTCACTCCCCGAAGTCGGCTTCCTCGAAGTGCTCGTTCGCCAGTCGATCGATCAGGTCCTCGACGTCCGACGTCGTCCCCTCGTCGAGGTCCTCCACCGCGCCGACGCCGCGCCCGCCGCTCTTTGCAGTCTGCAAGGCGTTCCTGTTCAACTCGCCGCTCGGCTCCACGACCGGCAGTTTGAGGTCGCCGAAGGTCTCCGGCGGGAACCCCGACGCCGAGAGGACGAAGTGGTCGGCGACCTCGCCCGGGTCGTCGGTGTCGAAGTCCTCTAGCTGTGGCTCGCTCCACTCCTCGGTCGTCGTCCCCGAGAACTCCGGTTCGTGCATCTCGTAGTCGGTCACGCGTGTCGGGACGCCGTCGCGGGCGGTCGGCGTGACCCCCGAAGCTGCAGGTTCGGGGCGGCGCTACTCGAAGTCCTCCACGAGCGGGAACGTCGCCAACTGGGCGGCCGACAGCAGCACGCGGTCTTTCTCGTAGCCGTGAGCGATGGACTCGACCATCCCGTCGCCGTCGGTCAGCGGGAGAGACCGGACGGTCGTCCCGCGCTCGTCGACCTCCAGCACGAGCAGGGCGTGCGGGAACGAGGAGACCGCGGGGACGGTGAGTTCCCGCACGTCGCCGGAGCGTTCGATCGCGGGGAAGTGGAGGTGGCCGGTGACGACCAGCGGGACCGCGTGGCGCGCGAGCAGTTCGACCAGCGGTTCGGGGTTCGTGAAGCCGGGCACCGCGCCCTGCATCGGCAACTCCGCGCGGTAGCGCTCGTAGAGGGCGCCCGTCGCGGGCAGGTTGTGGTGGATGACCACGAGCGCGGAGTCGACGGACGCGTCGGTGAGAGTCTCGTCGAGCCACATCAGCTGTTCGGCGTCGATCCGGCCGTCCCACGTCTCCGCCGGCGAGCCGGGTTCGGCGGCGTGGCTGTCGAGGCCGATCACCGCGACGTCGCCGAAGCGGACGCGAAACGGCAGCCCCTCCGGGGTGTACCGCTCGACGAACGACGGGATGGGCAGGGAGGCGCGCTCGTCGAACGTCGTCGGGAAGTCGTGGTTGCCGGGCACCGCGACCAGCGGCGGGTCGAACGCCGCGAGGTCGTCGAACAGGTCGAACTCCGCGGGGGCGCCGTTTTTCGTCAGGTCGCCCGCGACGACCACGCCGTCGACGTCGCGCTCGTTCACGGCGCTGACGGCCGCCCGGAGGTGGCGCTCGGTCCGGTGGAACACCTTCCACGTCCCCGTGGCGTCCGTCGCGAGGTGGACGTCCGAGAGGACCGCCAGCCGCGTCGGGTCGGCCGCGGTCGGCCCGTCGAGGCGGGCGAGCACCTGCCCCGAGTGGCGTCGGTCTGCCATCGTCGCTACCGACGGCGACGAGTCGGTTAACGCTCACCCCGGCACGCACCGCCGCGAGCGACCGCCCCGGAGGCCACACCGACCCGCGACGGCGCCGCCAGCGGGTTCGGGACCGCGCTCGTGACGTACTCGTGGCGCTTCCCTCGCAGGCGCATCGCCGCAAGCGCCTTGTGGACCGCCGGCACCTCGAACAGCGCGGCCTCGTCGCGGTCGATCCGCGCGGGCGGGGCGACGCCGTCGGCGCGCATCGCCGCGAACGCCTCGCGACAGCGCCCGCGGACGAGGCGCCAGCAGTCGGCCTCGTCGACGGGCGTCGAGCCGACGAGCGCGACGAGCAGTTCCGTCAGGTGGTTCTGGAACAGCGCGTAGTGCAGCTTCCGGTAGCAGTCGTGCTCGCCGTCGGCGTCCAGGTCGGAGTCGGGGTACGTCTCGATCGACCGGCCCCGGTCGGCCAGCCGACCGTGGTGGACGCGGATCCCGCCGAAGTCGCGGACGAGCGTCGCGGTCGGTCGGCCGCCAGCGAGGACGACGTAGCTGTTCTGGAGGTGCGATTCGAGGGCGATCCCGTAGCCGGTCAGTAGCCGCAACTGCTCGGGGACGACCGCCTCGACGTACGCCGCGAGGAACCCGCGGGCGGCCTCGCCGGGGTCGGCCGTCCCCGTCGCCTCGGCGTAGCGGTCGACCACCTCGCGGACGAGCGGCCGGCCCGTCGCGGGCGCGTCGGCGACGAGCGCGGCGGCCGGCACGAGGGACGCGCCGTCGACCAGCCGGTGGGCGTACGGATTCCGGCGGACGAGCGCCGCGAGGTGCCGGACGTCGTCGAACGACTCCCCGTCCGTGTGCGGCCCCCCCGGCGGGTAGTAGCAGGCCCCTGCGGGTTCGTCGAGGAAGCCGAGGCGCTCGAAGCCCGCCTCGTCGGCGATCGACCGGAGGAGCGCCGTCGCGCGCGGCCCGTTGGTGACCGCCTGCGGCGAGACGGTCCGCTCGACGTTCGTCGTCCGGACGCCGATCGCCAGCTTGCAGTGCGGGGGCGGGTCGTCGCCGTCCGTCGCGTACGGAACGACCGTCCGCAGGTTGAGAAGCGGCGTCGCCGGCCGCGCGTACGCCGGGATCGGCACGACGAGCCCCGCCTCGCGCTGTGCGGCGTACCGCTCGGGGACGACGCGGTGGAACTGCCACGGGTGGACCGGGAGCACCGCGTACTCGTCGGGATCGGCGCCGGCCGGGAGCGTCCGCTCGACCGCCCCGCGGAGGCCGTCGAAGGCGTCGTACAGCCGGTCGGCGAGCGAGCGGCCGTCGACGCTCGTCCGCCGGGCGCGGTCGGCCCGGACCGCGACGAAGCGCACGTCGACCGACGCGGCGAACTCCGGGGCGTAGGAGAGCCCCGCCGTCGCGGACATCCCGCGGCGGATCTTCGCCGCCGGGTGGAACGGGTGGCCGTCCGTGACGGTCCGTTCGAGCGCCGCGGCGGGATCGGCGGCGGGAAGCGGCTGGCCGTCGGCCGACGCCGCCGCGCGCTCGCGGTGGACCCGTCCGGCGACCCGGGCGAGCGCGAGGGAGGCGGTGCTCTCGGCCAGTTCGGCCGCGATCAGGTCCGCCTGCGCCCCGTCGCGGAACGCCCCCTCGCGCCGCAGGAGGGGAACGATGTCGAGGGGGTGATCGAGGCGCGCCCCCGCGTCGGCCCCGGGCGCGTGTTCCGTCACGGGGTCCGCGAGGCGGAGTCGCCCGTAGCCGTGGACGGCGGCGACCGGGGCGACGACGACAGACCCGGAGGCGGGGAACGGCAGCAGCGCGAGGGCCTCGGCGTCGTCGGGCGCGTCGATCCGCGAGCGCAGCGACTCGCCGTCGAAGCGCGGGAGCGGCGGCGTCTCGGGCAGGTCCCGGAACGCCTCGGGCGACGGCGGGACGACGGCCGCCTCGGGGAGCCCGCGGGGCGACCCCCGGACGAGTCCGCGGACCAGCCGCCGCACCGAGAGCGAGCGCGCGGCCGGCAGCGCGTCGAGGTAGGCCCTCTCCGGCGGCTCCGCGAGGCCGTGGACGGCGGCGTAGTGCGTCGCGGCGTCGAAGGCCTCGCGCTCGGCGTCGGTCCGGAGGCGGTCGGGGTCAGCCGTCGTCATCGGCACCGTCGCCGTCCGCCTCTCGCAACGCGGGGTGCTGGACCGGTTCCTCGGGGTGCGGGTCGGCGAAGTGCGCCCGCATGACCCGCATCGACTCGCGCTCGCGACGGCGGCGCTCCTCGTCGTCGATCTCCTCACAGCCCGGCGGCACGTCGATCCCGCGGTCGGTGAAGTAGCCCTCGGGGGCGACCCAGTCGTGGTAGAAGGGGACGTCGCTGTCGTGGAGCAGCGTGATCGCCACGCGGGCGCCGTGGCCGGCGTTGACCGCGGTCTGGTGGTACTGGCCGGCGAGTCGTCCCGCGGCGTACAGCCCCGCGACGGCCGTCCGGCCGTCCGGGTCGACCTCGACGTAGCGCTTGGCGCCGCGGTCGTCGAACTCGACGCCGGTCCCTTCGAGGTAGTCCGCGTCGGGCCACGAGGCCGCGATCACGGAGGCGACGCGGTGGCCGTCGTCCGCGGTGCGAACCTCGAACCCCTCGCCCTCGCCGTCCGCCTCGACGTCGACCACCTCGCCCTCCCGGACGGTACAGCCCGCGCGCTCGGCCTGTGCTTCGAGCATGTCGAGGAACAGCCGCGAGTTGACGCCCGCGGGGAAGCCGGGGACGTTCTCGAGGTGGGCGTTGCGCCGGAGGATCGGGTGGCCGTGGGTCGCGACGAGCGTCCCGAGGCCGGCGCGGGCGGTGAATATCCCCGCCGACAGCCCCGCGACGCCGCCGCCGACGATCGTCACGTCGGGCGCCGAACTGTTCGCTGTCACCTGCCTCCCCACGCCGCCCACGAGTATCAATCCCGGTCCGTGTCGGGCTCCGCCAGTCGCAGGTAGGGGAGCCCCTCCAGCGCGGGCCCCGAGAGGACGTCGCCGTCGTGGGTGAACCGCGAGCCGTGACAGGGGCAGTCCCAGGTGCGCTCGGCGTCGTTCCACCGGACGAGACACGCCATGTGCGGGCAGGTCGCCGAGACGGCGTGGACGGTCCCGTCCTCGTCGCGGTAGAGCCCCATCGGCCGGCCGCCGCGGCGGGCGACCGTCGCCTCGCCGGCGTCCGGGAGCGCGCCCGAGGCGAGCAGCGACCGCAGTCGGTCGCCGACGAAGCTCCCGCCGACCTTCGCGTTCTCCCCGGCGAAACGCTTCGCCGACGCCCTGGGGGTCAGCCGGAGCGGGTCGAAGACGTCCGCGTGCGGGTGCGAGCCCTCGACGATCAGGTCCGCGAGGATCGTCCCCGCGGCGGTGCCGCCGGTCATCCCCCAGCCTTTGAACCCGGTGGCGACGTAGACGCCCGCCGAGCGCGGGCCGATCCGGCCCACGAAGGGCACCCGGTCGACCGGCGTGTAGTCCATCGTCGACCAGCGGTACTCGATCTCCTCGACGGCGAACTTCTCGCGTGCGAACGCCTCGCACCGCCGGTAGCGCTCGGAGGTCGGCGGCCCGTCGAGGCCCGGTTCGTGGCTCTGGCCGCCGACGAGCAGCAGGTCCTCGTCCTCGCCCTCGACCGGGTGGGGCCGGAACGTGGCCGGCGGCGAGGCGGTGCTGTAGTACATCCCCTCCGGCGGGGAGCCGTCGAGGCGGACCGCCAGCAGGTACGCCCGGTGGGGGTGCATCCGCGCGAAGTAGCCGGCCGGGTCGTAGAACGGGAAGTGCGTGGCGACGACCACGTCGTCGGCGACGAGTTCGCCGCGGGTGGTCCGGACGCGACAGGGCGACCCGGGGTCGACGTCGAGCGCGCGCGTCTCCTCGAAGACGTAGCTCCCGTCGCCGTGGACGGCCTCGGCGATGGCGAGCAGGTACTTGCGGGGGTGAAACTGCGCCTGCTCGTCGAAGCGGACCGCGCCCGCGACGGCGAACGGCAGCGGCGTCGACTCGACGTACGAGGCGGGCAGGCCGAGGTCCCGGGCCGCCCCCGCCTCGGCCCGGAGCGTCCGGACGTCGGCCTCGGACTCGGCGTAGGTGTACGCCGACGTCCGCTCGAAGTCGCAGTCGATCCCCTGCTCCGCGACGCGGCGTTCGACCTCGTCGATCGCGGCCTCGTTCGCCGCGGCGTACTGGCGGGCC
This sequence comes from Salinilacihabitans rarus, assembly GCF_024296665.1. Classification (NCBI taxonomy): domain Archaea; kingdom Methanobacteriati; phylum Methanobacteriota; class Halobacteria; order Halobacteriales; family Natrialbaceae; genus Salinilacihabitans; species Salinilacihabitans rarus. The sequence continues at coordinate 2,267,238 of NZ_CP100762.1, forward strand.
TTCTCCTCGCCGAACGTCGAGCGCAGGTCGTCGTAGATCAGCCCGTGCTGGGAGGTGAGTTTGGCCGTCGTGTGGCCGGTGGTGCTCTCGACGATGCGGTCGGACTCGACGACCGCGACCGTCCGGCCCGCCTCCGTCAACTCGATCGCCGCGGTGAGACCCGCGATGCCGCCGCCGACGACGGCGACGTCGACGTCGAGGCCGTCCTCGAGGGGTTCGTAGTCGGTCGTCGGCGTGGTCGCCAGCCAGAGGGACGCCGCGCGGGGCGAGTCGGGCGTGATGTAGTGTGACATGATCGACCGGCGGGCCGTACTCTCCACGACGGGCGCCAAAGAACGGCGGGGTGCAGCACGGGGAGTTCGTGGCGAGTGATCAGTTGCCGTCGTCGTACTCGTACTCCTCCTCGGGGTCCTCGACGCCCTCGGTGCGCGAGCCGACCCACGCGCCGAGCGCGAGACCGTAGACGAGGTGACCGGCGTGAAACAGCGCGAGTTCGTCGGCGTCGAGGCGGGTATCGAGCACCTCCTTGAGCATCACCTGCGAGCCAAACGCCGACAGCGCCAGCCCGAAGACCGAGCCCCAGACGAGGCCGCGCTGTTCGGGTTCGATCGAGCGCTCGGCGTCTTGCAGGGCGAACAGCGCGCCGAAGACCGCGCCGTTGACCGTCCCGTACAGCAGGTGGAGGGCGATGCCGGGGATCGGGTGGTCCGCCGGATCGCCGCCGGAGACGTACCGCGCCCAGAAGTTCGCCGACGGCGGCAGCGAGCGCATGATCGGCAGCCGGAACGCCGTCATCACGAGCGTCGCGACGAGCCCCGCCTGCAGGCCGCGGAGGCCGGCGGCCGCCGCGTGCGTGCGCCGATCCGGTTCGGTCGGCTCGCGCGTCCCGGTCTCGCCCGCCTCCCGGAGCCGGCGCAGTCGGTCGTACATGGACGACCCCGACCACGAACGCGGCCATAAGTACCGGCCCCGTACGCGCCGACGGATCGCGCGCGTAAGGCGTCGTTTCGCCCCGGCGACGAGGCGCTTTTGCCCGTCGACCCCGAACGGGGGGCCATGACCACGGTCGAGGCGAAGATGGAGGCCGCCCGCGACGACCTCGCGGGTCGGGACGGCGTGCTCGTCGCCTTCTCCGGCGGGGTCGATTCGAGCACGGTGGCCGCGCTCGCCCACGACGCCCTCGGGGAGGACGCGGTCGCCTGCACGGCCAGAAGCGAGACCCTCCCAGAGGCGGAACTCGACGAGGCCAGACGCGTCGCCGACGAGATCGGTATCCGCCACGAGGTCGTCGAGTTCTCCGAACTCGACAGCGACGAGTTCGTCGCCAACGACGGGGACCGCTGCTATCACTGCCGGACGATGCGCCTCGGCGAGATGTTCGAGGCGGCCCGCGAACTGGGTTTCGAGACGGTCTGCGACGGGACCAACGCCGACGACCCCGGCGCCGGCCACCGGCCGGGGCTGCGCGCCGTCGAGGAACTCGACGTCTACTCGCCGCTGTTAGCACACGACGTCTCGAAGGCCGAGGTACGCGAGATCGCCGCCCGCTACGGCCTCTCGGTCGCCGACAAGCCCTCGATGGCGTGTCTCTCCTCGCGGATCCCGACGGGGCTGTCGGTCACCGAGGAGCGACTGACGCGGATCGAACGCGCCGAGGCCCTGCTGCGCGAGTGGGGCTTCGAGCAGTTCCGGGTGCGCGACCACGACGGCCTCGCGCGAATCGAAGTCGCCCCCGACGAACTGGAGCGGGCGCTCTCGGCCGAGTTCGCCGAGGCGGCCCGCGAGGCGCTCTCGGAGGTCGGCTTCGAGCACGTCACCCTCGACCTCCACGGCTACCGGACGGGGAGCGTGAGCCCCGGCGGGTCGGCGGACGCCGCCGCGGACGCGACGCCGGACGACGACCCGCTCGTCGAGGACGTCTTTGCGGCGGAGTACCCGACGGCCGACGACGGCTGACGGGCGTGGACGTCCGTCCAGTAATTATACGTTTTGCCCGCATACCGTCGCACGAATCCCCGGATCTGAGCCCCACGTCCGGGAATATTGCGCCGTACGATACGAACGTCATCCTCGGCGTCGTACGGGCGGTCGATGGCAGAGGAGCTGTCGCCGGCGTGGGACGAGGACGTCCACCGGCGCTACACGCCCGCCGACGACGACCGGACGCTGGAGTACGTCACCTACCACCACGAGTCGGGCGACCTCAGGCTGCGGATCGCCCCCGCGTCGCTCGACGGCGACGACTTCCCGGGCTACGCGCTGACCGCGACCGCCTACCCCGGCCTCGAGTTCGCCGAGTCGACGCGGCTGCGGCGTGTCCTGCGGTTCGACCGCTGCGTCGCGGTCGCCCGCCGGTTCGCGTCGCTGTTCGACGCGCGCTACGAGGGTCCCGGCGACCTCGAAGACGCGCTCGCGTACGCGAGCGAGCGCGTCCGGGCCTCGGCGGCGAACGACGCGCCGGCGGCCGGAGTCGAAAGCGAGACGGCCGCGAAAGCCGACGACGACCGCTGAGGCGACTCAGTCGTCCACGGGGGACGACGCGTCGGTCCCGACGGAGACGGGGCCCGCGACGTTCATCCGGCGAGCGATCGCCGGCCGGAACGTCCAGGCGTTGACGAGCAGGATCGGGACCATCGTGGCGGCGACGGCGACGTAGCCGTAGTGGATCGCCCCCGCGGTCGCGGCGGCGGAGAAGACGAGCGGGTAGCCGATGCCGCCGAAGGTGCCGACGCCGCCGATGACGCCGGCGGCCGCCCCGGTCCGCTCGGGGAACCGCGCGGGCACCTGCGCGAAGATCGCGCCCTCGCTCCAGGCACAGGCCGTCCCGACGAGGAACGCCGCCGCGACGGTCAGGTGGACGTTCCCGGTGGTGCCCGCGACGGTCAGCCCCGCGAGCGCGACGACGATCCCCGACAGGCAGAGGAACGTCCACTGCTCGCGGTAGCGGTCCTCGAAGACGGGCAGGACGTTCCGCTCGGTGCGGACGAGCCAGTCGCTGACGAAGCCGCCGAGCGGCCGCAACAGGCCCGCGGCGAGCGAGAACGTCGCGGCGAACGTCGACGCCAGCACGAGGTCGGCCTCGAACCCCTCGCGGAAGTACGTCGGCAGCCAGCCGTTCATCGCGACTTCGAGGCCGAAGCTCATCACGTACGCGAGCGACAGCGCCAGCACGCCGTAGCGGGTCGCCGTGTGGAGCCAGCCCCGGAAGGTAGCCTTCTCGGCGGCCTCGGCGGCCTCGGCGTCGCTGGCGGCGGCCTCGCCGAAGCGGTAGTAGACGACCGCGCCGACGAGCGCCGCGACGCCGGTCCAGAGGAACGCCGCCCGCCAGTCGGCGCCGAACAGCCGCGGCAACACCAGCGCGCCGCCGGCGGCGCCCGCGTTGCCGAACCCGGCGTAGACGCCCTCGGCGGTCCCGAGTTGCTCCTCGGGGAACCACTGGGAGACGTGCTGGATGCCGACGACGAACGTGATCCCCGCGGTGGCGACGATCAGCCGGAGGACGAAGAACGTCCGGTAGGAGTCGGCGAACGCGCTCGCGATCGAGAACACCCCGACGTACGCGAGGACGAACGCGAACACCGTCGGCGCGCCGAAGCGGTCGGTGAGCCAGCCGGTGAGGATCCGGCCGAACGGCGCCAGCCAGACCGCCGCGCTCGTGAGCACGCCCACCTCCGCCAGCGAGAGGCCGAACTCGTCCGCGATCTCGCCCGCAAAGGGCGCGAACGAGAACCAGATCAGAAACGAGAGGTTGAAGCCGGCGGTCGCGATGACGAGCGTCCGCCACTTCGAACCGCGGGTCATCGGGCGCTCACCTCCGTCTCCGTCGCCTCCTCGCTTCCCCGTTCCCCGGGCGCTTCCAGACGGACGGCACACGCCTTGTAGTGGGGCTCGCGCGAGCGCGGGTCGACCGCGGGGAGCGTGAGGTCGTTGACCGACGGGTGGTGGATCGGCAGTCGGACGACGCCCTCGGGGATCGCGTCGTCGGCTTCGAGGCGGGCGAGGGCGGCGGCGCGCCGGGAGACCACGCTGACGAGACGGTCGTCGCGAAGACCGTCCCGTTCGTCGAGGTCGGCGGCGGTTTCCGGGTCGACCCGGGCGACCGGCGGGCCGTCGTCGCGCCCCCGGACGCCGGTGTTGTACGCGTCCGCGAGGCGCGCCGTGGTCAGGGTCAGCGGGTAGTCGTCGTCGGTCGGCTCCGGGGTCGACCCCGAGACGGCCGTCGAGAAGCGCGCGCGGCCAGAGGGCGTGGGGAACGACCACCGCTCGCCGTCCTCGCCGGACGCCTCGTAGTACCGGTAGCCGCCCTCCTCGGTCGGCGACGGCGCCGGCCACCGGACCGCCAGTTCCGCGTCGAGGCGGGCGTACGCGAGCCCCGAGCAGTCGGCGGGCGTCCCGGCCGTCAGCGCCGCGAACTCGTCGAACGTCGCCTCGGGTTCGGGCGGGTCGTCGAACAGGTCCGGGACGAGGCGGTCGGCGAGCGCGCCGACGAGTTCGAGGTCCGGGCGGGCGTCAGACGGCGGTTCCGTCGCCGGGCGGACGCGGGAGACGGTCCGCTCCATGTTCGTCGTCGTGCCGTCGACCTCGCCCCACGTCGCCGCCGGGAGGACGACGTCCGCCAGTTCGACCGTCTCGCTGCGGAAGGCGTCCTGAACGACGAGGAAGGCGTCGGCGAGGCGCTCGCGCGCCCGGGCGGCGTCGGGGAGGCCGGCCGCGGGGTTCGTCGCCACCGCGTACGCGGCCTCGACCTCGTCGCCGACCGCGTCGACGATGCCGACGGGGCCCGGCCCGGAATCGTCGGGCAGCCGCGAGGCCGGGACGTCCCACGCGTCGGCGACCGCGCGGCGGTGGGCCGGATCGTCGAAGGGGCGGTGGCCGGGCCAGGTCTCCTTCGAGGCGCACAGGCGCGCGCCCATCGAGTTCGCCTGCCCGGTCAGCGAGAACGGGCCGGTACCGGGACGGAGGTTGCCCGTCGCGAGACAGAGGTCGATCAGCGCGCCCGCCGTCGCCGTCCCGTCGACCGACTGGTTGACGCCCATCCCCCAGTACAGCAGCGCGCGCGACTCCAGCGCGCGGGCGAGGCGGTCGACGTCGTCGAGGGCGACGCCCGCCTCGGCCGCGGCGGCCTCGGGGGCCGGCAGGCGCGCGCGCAGGGCGTCGAACCCCGCCGTGACGTCGGCGACGAACGCCTCGTCGACGCCGCCGCGTTCGACGACCCGCGCGAGGACGGCCCGCGCGAGGGCGAGGTCGCCGCCGGGGTCGGGCGCGACGTGACCGTCGGCGGCCGCCGCCGTCTCGCTCCGAACGGGGTCGACGACGAGCAGGTCGCGGCCGGCCCCGTCGGCGCCGTCGCGGAGCCACCGGAAGAGCACGGGGTGGGTGACCGCCGGGTTCGCCCCCCAGACGAGGTGGGTCTCGGCCTCGGGGACGTCGTCGTACGTCGGCGGCGGCGCGTCGCTGCCGAAGGCGTCGTAGTAGGCCGCGGCGGCCGAGGCCATACAGAGCGTCGTGTTCGCGTCGTAGTTGCGGGTGCCGAACCCGCCACGGGCGAGTTTGCCGAGCGCGTAGGCGGCCTCGTTGGTCTGCTGGCCGCTGCCCAGCACCGCGACCGCGTGGGGGGAGCGCGCGAGCGCGCGGCCCAGCCCGGCGGCGGCGCGGTCGAGGGCCGTCTCCCAGTCGGTCGGGACGAGGTCGCCGCCCCGGCGCACGAGCGGGCGCGCGAGCCGCTCGCCGTCGGGGGCCGCCGTCTCGGTCAGGCCGCGACGGCAGGCCAGCCCGCGGGCGACCGGGTGATCGGGGTCGCCGCGGACGTCCGCCGCGTCGGCCCCGCTCTCGCCGTCGTGGAGGTGGCCGCAGCCGACCGCACAGCGCATGCAGGTGGTCGGGACGGGATCGCTCACGATCGAAGCTCGGGAGCAGGGTGCGAAAACGGTTACGAAGCCCGCCATTCGGCGAGCGTCGCGGGCCGGAGGGAACCCGAAGCGGCGGCTAGTCCGCCCCGGTCCACCTGAGCAACAGCAGCGTCCCCTCGAACAGCAGGATCATCGTGATCGCGACGAGGATCGGCGCCATCCCCGTCGGGTCGAACGCGAACATGAACGCGAGGCCGAAGAACCCGGCCCAGAAGAACAGCCGCTTGTCCGCGAGCCACCGGCGGGTCGTCACGCCCATCATGATCGCGAGCATGATGAAAAGCGGGATCTGGAAGACGATGGCGAGCAGGCCGGTGAGCGTGATTATCAGCGAGAACGTGTCGCCGAGGGCGTAGGCGATTTCGGCGTTGCCCTCGGCGTAGACGGTGAAGTACCGGAAGAGGACGGGGAGCACGAGCGCGAACGAGAAGGTCATCCCGATCAGCCCGAGGACGACGCTCGTCGGGACCGCCGCGAGGTAGTACCGGCGCTCGTTGGGGTAGAGGCCGGGACGCATGAAGAGGTAGGTCTGGTAGACGAGCATCGGCAGCGCCACGATGATCCCCAGCAAGGCGGCGACCTTGATGCGAGTGAGCCACAGTTCGAGCGGGTGGTAGACGTGTGGCAGGGGCACCTGGTCGGTCGCGTACGGGAAGACGTGGAACCAGATCATCTCGATCGCGTCGGTGGCCCACAGGAGGCCGAGGGCCGTCCCCGCAGAGCCCACGAGGAGGACGACCGCCAGCCGGAGGATCATCTCCTCGATGTGGTCGGCCAGCGGCATCTCCTCGTCGTCCGGCGGCGCCGAGAGGCCGCCGAGGTCGTCGTCGTCCGGGTAGGCCGGGCGGTCGCCGACGTAGCCTTCGCCGTCGGTCTTGGCCTCGCGCGTCTTCGACCCGTCGTCGACCGTTTCGAGGGCGCTTTCGTCGTCGACCGTTTCGAGGGCGCTTTCGTCGTCGGCCGCGTCGTCGGACGAATCGCGCGGCTGCTCGACGTCCGAATCCGCGAGGTCGTCCGACGGCTCGGTCATCTATCGGGATATAGATAGGCCGCCGGTTATAGGCCTTTTTCTTACGACCACCCTCGAAGAGCGACGGGCACCGCGGGCGACCGAGCGACCGGGACGTCCGCGGTCGGCCGACATATACTCGAAAGGTTGATAACTGGATGTGGGGTAACCACGGACATCGATGAGCTCCGCCGTCGACGAGGACACAGCCCGCGCCATCAACAGCGGCCGGGAGACCCTCGGTGCCCTCTTTTCGAGCGCACAGGCGCACCTCCAGAAGGTGTTTCTCGTCTTCGTCGCCGGCTTCATCGGCGCCTTCTACGCCCTCCGCGTGTGGGTCTGGGACTTCCTCGAAGCCGTCGCGAAGTCCGAGATGGACCCCGAGACGATCGAACCCGCGACGGACGTCATCACCCGAACGCCGTTCGAGGTGATCCTCCTGCAGGCGAAGATCGGCATCTTCGTCGGCCTCATCGTCGCGTTGCCCGTCCTGCTCTACTACTCGCGGGACGCCCTGCGCCAGCGGGGCGTCCAGTCGGTCGTCCCCATCTCGAAGCGGTACGCGGCCGGGTTCGTCCTCACCTCGCTGACCCTGTTCTCGCTCGGCGTCGTCTACGCCTACACCATCTTCTTCCCGTTCGCGTTCGACTTCCTCGCGACGAACGCCGTCGAGGCCGGCGTGAAGCCGAGTTTCGGCATCACCGAGTTCACCCAGTTCATCGTCCTGCTGACCATCTCGTTCGGGCTCGCCGCCCAGTTGCCGCTGCTGATGGGCGCGCTCTCGTACACCGAGATCGTCTCCTACGAGACGTTCCGTGACAAGTGGCGCCACGCGGTCGTCGCCATCACGGTCTTCGGCGCGCTGTTCTCCCCGCCGGACCCGTTCACGCTCGTCATGTGGGCGACCCCGATGGTGATCCTCTACATCTTCAGCCTCGGGCTCGCGAAACTCGTCACGAACATCCGCCGTCGCGGCTCCGCCGAGATGGCCGGGACCGGTGCCGAACTCATCAAGCGCCGCACCCTCCAGTTCCTCGGCGGCGTCGTCGCCGTCGGCGTCGGCGCCACGGTCGCCGTCGCACGGGGCGGGATCGACTACGTCGAGGGGGCGATCTACCCCGCGTTACCGGCCTCGCTGCGGCCCACGGGGCCGACGGCCCTCGAAGAGATCGCGATCGAGTACGGCCTCTTCGGGGACGTCGTCGTCGGCTTCACCGTCGCGGTCGTCCTCGGACTGCTCGCCTTGCTCGCGTACACGATCAAGGTGCTCCAGAGCCCGGTCTACCCGCGCCAGACCGAGATCCGGACCGCGGACAGCCCCGACGAGGTCGACTTCGACGTCCTCGACGCGGAGGACGTCGACGAACTCTCCTCGCAGGTCTTCCTCTCGATGGAGGAAGACGAGGCCCTCGAAGTCGCCCGCGAGGCGATGTACGACGACGACCGCGAGAAGGCCCAGGCGATCCTCGACCGGTACGACAGCCTGCAGGAGGCCGCCGAGGAGCGCGGCGGCGAGGCGGCCGACGCCGCCGCGGCCGCCGACGAGGGCGAGGGCGATAACGTGGTCGCGGACACCGCCGCGGGGATGATGGACGCCTTCACCGAGGACGAGACCACCGAGGAGGACATCGGCGGCTACGCCTACGACCTGATGTTCATCTTCGAGAGTCTGACCTCGCGGGCGTTCCGCATCGTCGCGGTGTTCATGGTCGTCATGGGCGGGACGTTCATGGGGCTGTACTCCGGCGGCCTCGGCATCGTCCTGCAGCGGTTCCTCGAACGCGTCCCCGACGAGGTCCTCCACGAGGTGGCCCGGCGCAACGGCGTCGCCGCCGACCCCGCGGAGATGACCTTCACGCAACTCATCCAGGAGATGGACATCGTCGTCGCGCTCGAACCCGTCGAGGTGCTGATCTTCGAGGTGAAGGTGAGCGTGCTCGCGGGGCTCGTCGCCATCCTGCCGATGGTGCTGTACTACGCGTGGCCGGCGATGAAAGAGCGCGGGCTGGTCCGGGGCGACCGCCGGGTGTTCGCCGTCTGGGGCGGCTCGCTGCTGGCCGGCTTCGCCGTCGGCACCTACCTCGGGTTCTTCTGGATCGCCCCGGCGATCATCTCGTATCTCGTCTCGGACGCGATCACCAACCAGATGATCGTCTCCTACCGGATCAAGAGCTTCTTCTGGCTGGTGATCTTCACGACCGTCGGCATCGGCTTCCTGATGAACATGATCGTCACGATGGCGCTGTTCCACGTCGGCGGGATCGTCAGCTACCGGACCCAACTGCGCGGCTGGCGCCACGTCGTCGTCGCGACGTTCGTCGCCTCCGCGTTCCTCAGCCCGAAGGGCATCCTGACGATGGTCGTCCTCGCGATCCCCGTCGCGCTGACGTACCTCCTCGGCCTGGCGCTGTTGTACGTCCTCACCGCCGGCGGCCGCCTCTTCGGCGGCGAGGGCGGCGGAGAACTCGAGGTCGACGCCGAGGCGGACGCGAGCGCCGCCGAGTAGCGACGGCCCGACCGACCGATTAAGACACCCGGGTACGAACGGCCCGCCATGCCGAAGATCAGCGTGGAGATCCCACAGGAACTGCTCGACGACCTGGACGAGCACGTCGGCGACGACGGCAAGTTCGTCAACCGCAGCGACGCCATCCGGGCCTCGATCCGCAAGACCCTGGACCTCCTAGACGAGATCGACAAGCGCCACGACCGACTCGACGACGAGGAGTGAGCCGCGAGAGACCGCCGCCGCGCTCGCGCTACTCGTCGATCCGCTCGGCGAACCCGAAGGCGGGCTTGACGTCGTCGACGCGGACCGCGACGGTCTCGCCGGCCTCGGTCCCGGGGACGAACAGCCGGAAGCCGTCGACGGAGGCGATGCCGTCGCCCTCGCTGCCGACGTCGACGATCTCGACCTCGAGTTCGTCGCCGGGGCGGACGGGCGCGGTGAGCCGCCCCTTCCCGATCAGGTAGAGTTCCGACGATTCGGCGCGCGAGGCCTTCGGACTCGTCGCGCGGACGTAGGTGAACTCCGCCTCGACGTCCGCCCGGAAGTCGTCGACGTCGGGGCCCTCGAACACCTTCACGACGAAGTCCCCGCCGGCGTCGAGCAGTTCGAGGGCCGTCTCGAACGCCTGCCGGGCGAGGTGCAGCGAGCGCGCCTGATCGAGCGAGTACTCGCCGGACATGTTCGGCGCCATGTCCGAGACGACGGCGTCGACCGTCCCCCCGGCGGCCTCGACGACCCGCTCGCGGGTCCGCTGCTCGGTCATGTCGCCGCGGACCGTCTCGATGCGGTCGTCTATCTCGTCGGCGAACGGCTTGATCCGCTGGAGGTCGACCCCGATCACCGTCCCCTCGGGGCCGACTTCCTCGGCGGCGACCTGCAGCCAGCCCCCCGGCGCGGCCCCGAGGTCGACGACCGCGTCGCCCCGCGAGAGCACGTCTTCGAGGTCGTCTAGCTGTTTCAGCTTGTAGGCCGCCCGGGAGCGGTAGCCCTGCTGTTTCGCCTTGTTGTAGTACTCGTCGCGTCGTGTCATGGGAGGCCCACCCGATTGTATCGGTCGCGTGTCCCCGACGAGTTCACGTTCATACTCGCTGTGAGGCGGGCGACCCGGAAAGGCCCGTCGGATGCGAGGCCGACTGCGACGGAATCCTGCACCTCGCGACGAATCTGGTCACGTCCCTATCACGTCAGAGGATGTCGAGGAAGGTGTGCCAGTGTCGTTCGACGCATTTGGTACTGATCCGGCGTTCGACTACTCGACGGCAGACGGATCGAGATACGAAAGGAGAGCGTCAGTGACGCGCGCCGTAAACTCGTCGGTGACCGTACCTTGCGTTCCGACGACGTGCGTCTCGTCTTTCAGCGTCGCCACCGACCACGGAAGGACGTAGCTTTGCGTCCGGGGCTCTCCCCGAACCCACATCTCGCTCGGTACTACGAAACTGCCCGGATGATGCGACTGCGTCGTGAACGCGACCGCGATCGACTCTTCGTCGGGATACGGAAGTCGATCGGTGGATACGACCAACCACGGCCGCGGATTCCCACCGGCCGATTTGAACGGGTCGGGAGCCCACACGACGTCGCCTCGCTCAGCCATCGCCTACGCCCCCTCGCTATCGTCCTCGTCGAGTTCGTCGATCGGGTCGACCGCGGTTTCCATCCACTCGTCGACTTCCTCGTTGGAGAATCCGCCGTCGATCTCGTCGACCGTCGCAGCACCGAGTAATCCAGCAGAGGCGGTCGCGTGTTCGGCGTCGGCAATCTTCCAGTAGCGTCCGCGGTGGTCGACCAGCCCGCGCCGTTCGAGGCGCTTGAGCGTCGGCCCGACGCTCCCTCGCGGGACGTCGACCGCGTCAACGATCTCGCGCTGGCGGAACGCCTTGTCGGCGTTCACGAGGAGGAACCGATAGATCTTCCCCTGCGTCGTGTCGGGCGCGAGGTCGATGACCGGGGTATCCTCGTCGATAGTCCGAAACTCGTCTTCCGAGATCGGCATTGTGTGTATTAGATTGTATCGTGTCGTATTAGGCTTTATCGGTGGGAGACACCGAGCCGGGCATGATATGCCGTGAGAAGTTAGTAGGCAGAACAACCCGAGAAGAGTAGTTGTAGTACATGCCTCGTCGTGTCATGGGAGGTCCACCCGATTGCATCGGTCGCGTGTCCCCGACGAATTCACGTTCGTACTCGTTGTGAGACGGGCGACCCGGAAAGACCCGTCGTCGGCGACGAGTTATTTACAGATAGTCGTATCGAAAACGAAGGCGAGACGACGAACTTAATCCATAACACGACGACGCGAGGCGAATATCTCACTTCGACCGTCTCGGTGGCTGATATCGGCGTTCTGAAGTGAAAGATTTTATTATCCGAGTATCGCCCCGAGGCGGATACGCGTGTCGCTCGCCGACGCGGCGGGGGACACAGCCCTGCCCCGACCCCCACTTCGCACGCGCGTAAGAACGGGCGACTTTTTATCCCAACCGTCCGTATGCCGACTCATATGTTCAAGGCCATCGTGAGCGCGGACACGCTCACCAGCGCGCTCGACTCCGTGGGCGTCCTGGTCGACGAGTGCAAGATCCACCTCGAGGAGGACGGACTCGCCATCAGAGCCGTCGATCCCGCCAACGTCGCGATGGTGGACCTGTCGCTGGAGGCGGCGGCGTTCGAATCCTACGAGGCCGACGGCGGGCTGATCGGCGTCGACCTCTCGCGGCTCGAAGACATCGCGGGGATGGCCGACGCCGGCCAGCTCGTCGAACTCGAACTCGACGAGGAGACCCGCAAGCTCCACATCCAGATCGACGGCCTCGAGTACACCCTCGCGCTGATCGATCCCGACTCCATTCGGCAAGAACCCGACATTCCGGACCTGGACCTGCCCGCACGCGTCGTGCTCGAAGGGAAGGACGTCAACCGGGCGGTGAAAGCCGCCGACATGGTCTCCGATCACATCGCGCTGGGCGTCGACGACGCCGACGAGGCCTTCTACGTCGACGCCGAAGGCGACACCGACGACGTCCACCTCGCGCTCACCGCCGAGGATCTGATCGACCTGCAGGTCGGCACGGCCCACTCGCTGTTCAGCCTCGACTACCTCAAAGACATGAACAAGGCCATCCCCGCCGACGCCGAAGTCGCACTCGACCTCGGCGAGGAGTTCCCGGTCAAGATCTACTTCGACTTCGCGGAGGGGCAGGGCCAGGTCACCTACATGCTGGCGCCGCGCATCCAGAGCAACTAGGCAGGGACGCGAGTGCCCCCTTGAAAGGGGCACATGATAAGGGGCGAAGATACCCCGCTCCGTACGAAAGCGGACGGGTATGCCCTCCGCCGACGAATCCACCGACGCCGTCTACGAGACGACGGTCGGACCGGACGAGCGAGCGAGCGTGTGCGTCGCCGTCGCCGCCGCGGCGGCGTCGGGCCGGCCCGTCGACGAACTGGGCCCGCTGTACGACGTCGTCGACCCCGACGCGCTCGACGCGCTGGTGGCACACACCGGCCGGACCGACGCCCCCGGGGAGCAACTGGTCGCGTTCCCCTACGAGGGGTTCGAGGTGCAACTCCGCGGCGACGGGCGGCTCAGGCTCGAACCCGGGGACTGATCAGGCCGTCGCGCGGCGCCGCCGTCCGGACCGGCCCGCGTCGGCGAGGAACGACCGCAGGCGCTCGTTGACCCGGTCGGCCTCCTCGACGAAGAAGAGGTGCGAGCCGCCCTCGAACTCGACGAGTCGAGCGCCGGGAATCTTCTCCGCCAGCAGGCGGCCGTTGGCGACGGGCACTACGCGGTCGGCGGTGCCGTGGACGACGAGCGTCGGCACGCGGATCCGGTGGACCCGGTCGCTCTCGTCGAACCCCGCGACGGCCGCGGCCTGTGCCTCGCGTGCCGGGTCGCTCGCGTCCTGTTCGAGGCGCCACTCGACGATTCGATCCATCAGGTGCGGGTTCCGGTTGGTGAACCGCTCGGTGAACGCCGGGCGCATCCGGTGGCGAATCGTCTCGCGCTCGGTCGCGCCCTTCGGGACGTCGAAGATGTGCTCGCGGGTCTCCTCGGGGACCGGCACCGCGTCGGGGCCGCCGTGGCTCGTACAGCACAGCGTCAGCGACGCCGCCCGGTCGTACTCGATGGCGTACCGCTGGGCGACCATCCCCCCCATGCTCGCGCCGACGAGGTGTGCCCGTCCGACCCCCGCGTCCGCGAGGACGGCCTCGAGGTCGGCGGCGAGGTCGGCGATCGAGTAGCCGAACAGCTTCAACAGCAGCGGTGCCCGGAGCATCCGCGGGAGTCGCGACACGACCGGCGGCAGGCCGGCCTCCGATCGGCCGGTGCCGCGGGTGTCCGGCGCGAGCACCTCGTGGTCGTCGGCGACGGCCTCGCGCTGCCAGCGCCACATCCAGCGCCCGTAGCCGAGTCCCTGGACGAAGACGACGGGGTCGCCGTCGCCCGCCTCGCGCTCGTAGTGGATCGACACGCCGTCGCTGGTCGCCCGTGGCATACCCGGACCGACGCGGCCCGGCCCCTTGAAATCGCGCCTCCGTCTAAAACGGAAACCGAGTAATCCGTGCGTTTAACCATCCGCGGCGGAATGTAGTGAGCGATGAACCGTCTGCACGCCCGGTACCCGTTCCTCGAGGCGGCCCGCGAGGCCGTCGCCACCCAGGCGGTGGACCTCGCGACCGTCGTCGCGGAGGACCGGGCCGTCGTCGACCGCGCCCGCGAGCGCGTCGTCCGGGCGCTCGAGGACGGCGAGGTGGGCGACCCGCGACGCGACCCCCGGACCGAACTGCTCTCGTACCCGGTCGCGCGCGTGCTCGTCTCGCTGGCCGGCGAGCGGGTGCTCGTCCGGCGGTACGCCCGCGCCGAGGCCGCGACCGCCCACGAGCGGTTCACCGCCGACTTCGCGGACACGACCGAACTCAAGAGCGTCGAGACGACCGGCGTCGGCCTCGACGACTTGCTCGCGGAGTTCGACCTGACGGGAGCGGTCCGCGAGGTCGACGGGGGCTACCGCGTCGGCGTCGGGGCGTACCTGCGACTCTCGGCCGACCTCTGGGGCGACGAGTGGCGCCTCGTCAACCGCGCGCTCGCCGACGGCGAGGTGCCCGTCGAGGAGGGGGAACTGCTGACGCTGCTGCGCGAGGCCGTCCGCGAGCGCGTCGCGGACGGGTTGCCGTTCGACGTCCCCGAACCGATCGCGGCGGCGCTCGAAGACGACGCCGAGGAGATCCGGGAGCGCCTCGCGGACCTCGATCTCACCCGCGAGATAGACACCGTCGTCCCCGAACTGTTCCCCCCGTGTATGAAGGCGCTGCTCGACTCGATCCAGAGAGGCGAGCACCTCCCCCACCACTCCCGCTTTGCGATCACCGCATTTCTCGCGAGCATCGGGATGGAGACCGACGAAATCGTCGAACTGTACCGGGTGAACTCCTCGTTCGGCGAGGAGATGACCCGCTACCAGACCGACCACATCCGGGGGGAGACCTCGCCGACGGAGTACTCGCCGCCCTCCTGTGCGACGATGCAGTCCTACGGCGACTGCGTCAACAAGGACGACCTCTGTGAGCGCATCCCACACCCGATGGCCTACTACGAGAAGCGGCTGGACGACGCCGACGAGGACGACCTCGACGACTGGCGGGAGGCGGTCGCGGACGACGAGACGTGAGTAGAGGTCGGCTCAGGCCGCGTTCTCGCGCTCCGCGTCCTCCGGTTCGTTCAGCACGTACGCCAGCGCGAACCCGACGCCCGTCATCAGCAGGATGAAACCGGCGATGACGCCGACGAGCACCGTCCCGCCCTGCTCGGAGAGGCCGCCGTCGGTACTGTAGGTCGTTCCGATGGCGACCATCGCGCCGATCATCACCAAGACCGCGGAGACGGCGACGCCGATTTCGATGAGTTGCTCGCGGTCGAGCATTATGCGGCGGCTTTCGTCGGTGCCCTCAAAAGCGCTTCGAAGGGGCGGTCAGCGGCCCGTCTCGCGCGCCGGAGCACGCAGGCGCGCGCGTTAAGCCGCTCGGGTGCCTACGGACGGCGAACAGCCGGCCGAACGCACCAGCTATCGACGCACCCCATGAACACAGTCGCGTCACCGAAAGCACCGCTTTCCCTGCCCACCGACGGCCGCCTCGACGAGCGGTCGCGCCGGGCGCGGGCCGAACCGATGTCGGTCCTCGCGCTCGGCGACGGCCTCTACGAGGTCGAGTCCGCAAGCGAGAACACCTACCTCGTCGACATGGACGCCGGACGCTGTACCTGCCCGGACCACGTCTTCCGCGGCGTCCGCTGCAAGCACGTCCGACGGGTCGCCATCGAGATCACCGAGGGGCGGACCCCGCCGCCCGGACGGGTGGCCGTCGAGTGCCACGACTGTAGCCGGGTCCGGTTCGTCGACGAGACCGAACCGGGGCCGTTCTACTGCGAGGAGCACACCCTCTACCCGGGCGACGTCGCCCGCGACCGCGAGACCGACGCGCGACTCACCGTCGTCGACGTCTCCGACCTGCGCGCCGACGCCGTCCGGGTCGGCGACGACGGCACCACCGTCGCCGAGTACGCCACGAACGAGAACTACGACCCGGACGTCCCCGTCGTCGGCGCGGTCTACCCGCACGCCCGCGTCGGGCCCAACGGCGTCGTCCCCGAGGCGCTGAAGGTCTACACCTTCCCGCGGACGCGGCTCGAAAAACTGACCGGCTCGGAGCCGGTCTGAGAGCGTCGCCGGGCCGACGTTTTATCGTCCCGGAATCCGAGCGATCGATCATGGGCGACGGGATCGACTACGGCGACCTCCCCGCGGGGCGAGGCGTCGACTACTGGGACCTCGACCGCACGCTCCGGCGGGAGGTGCGACGCGTCTACGACGAGGACGAGTACGAGTGGGCCGAACCGCGCCTCCGCGAGTTCGGCCGTCGCGTCGGCCACACGATCGCCGACAACGCCGACTACGTCGACGAGCACGGGCCGGAACTCGAACCGTACGACGCGTACGGCGAGGTGCAAAACTACGTCCGGTACCCGGCCGAACTGCACGAGACCGAGCGCATCGTCTACGAGTCGGGGGCCGTCGCCGACGTCTTCGCGGCGCCGCCCGGCCGCGAGGAGCCCCTGCCGTTCGCACACGACCTGGCGATGCAGTACCTGCTCTCCTACGCCGACCCGGGCGTCGACTGCCCGGTGGCGATGACCGCGGGCGCGGCGCTCGTCCTCGAGAAGTTCGACGACGGCTCGCTGCGCGAGTACTACGAGGCCCTGACGAGCCGCGACCACGACGCCCTGATCGAGGGCGCGATGTTCCTCACCGAGGAGCAAGGCGGCAGCGACGTCGGCGCCATCGAGACCCGCGCCGAGTACGACGACGAGGCGGGCTGCTGGCGGCTGTACGGCGAGAAGTGGTTCTGTTCGAACATCGACGCCGAGGGGACGCTCGCGCTGGCGCGCACCGAGGGCGCCCCCGACGGGACCGACGGGCTCTCGATGTTCCTCGTCCCCCACGCCGACCCCGACGCGGTCGACGGCGTCTACGCGAAAGGCGACCGTCGCGACGGGCCGCTCGACCCGGACGCGGTCAACGACCAGTTCTACCGCCGGCTGAAGGACAAACTCGGCACGATATCGGTGCCGACGGGCGAGGTCGAGTTCGACGGCGCGAAGGCCTTCCTCGTCGGCGAGGAAGAGTGCGGTTTCAAACAGATGGCCGAGATGCTCAACCTTGAGCGACTGTCGAACGCCGCGGCCTCCTGTGGGATCGTGGGTCGGGCGCTGCTGGAGAGCAAGGTGCAGGCGGCCGACCGGGAGGCGTTCGGGAAGCCCATCGACCGCCACCCCCTGATGCGCGCGGACCTCGTGGACATGGCCGTCGACCACGAGGCGGCGACGGCGTTCACGATGGAGGCCGCGCGGCTGTTCTCGGAGCGCGAACGCGCGGCGCGGGCGGGCGACGACGCCGACGACGCGTATCGCCTGATGCGCCTGCTGATCCCGATCGCGAAGCTCCGGACGGCGCGGATGGCCGTCGAGACGGCCTCGTACGCGATGGAGGTGCAGGGCGGCAACGGCTACGTGAACGACTTCATCACCCACCGGCTGCTGCGGGACGCGCAGGTGCTGCCCATCTGGGAGGGTACCGAGAACGTCCTCTCGCTGGACGTCCTCCGGGCGCTCGAACGCGAAGCCGCCCACGAACCGCTGTTCGAGGCGATCGAGCGGCGACTCGACGCCGTCGACGACCCGGCACTCGACGCCGCCGCGGAGACGGTCGAAAGCGAGTACCGCGACCTCCAGCGCGCGCTGGCGACGCTGGCCGGCGCGGACGACGAGTACGCGCAACTGTCGGCGAAACGGCTCGCCCACTACGTCTTCGACGTGTTCACGGCCGCGCTGTTGCTCGCGGAGGCCCACGAGCGACTCGCGGACGGCGACGGACGGCTCGCGCTCGTGGCCCGCCGGTTCGTGACGAAGGAACTCGACGGGCGGGAGGCCCGCGGCATCGCGAGCGGCGACCGGGTCGCGCTGGAGCACTTCGACGCTATCGTCCGGTACGCGCCGGTGGAACCGGCGGCCGCCGCGGAGGCGGCCCCGGCCGAAGACTGAGTCGCGGGATGGTAACTCGGCGCGAACAACACACTTGTAGTCTCGGCTGAAAGTGCCGAACATGGCAATACTCGCCGCGATCGACGAGACGGAACGGTCGGAGCAGGTCGTCGAAGTCGCCTACGACCTCGCGACGACGTACGACGATCCGCTCGTCGCGTTGCACGTCGTGCCGGACGAGGAGTACAGGGCGCACAAGAAGAGCCTCGAAGACATCCCGGGAATGGGGGACTTCTCGCTGAGCCAGCAGGCCGACAGCGCGAAACGGTTCGCACACCGGTTCGTCACCGAGACGATCGACGTCGAGACGGGGAGACTCGAAGTGCGCGGCCGCGTCGGCGAGGTGACCGACGAGATCCTGGCCGAGATCGACGCGCTCGAACCGCGGTACCTCGTCATCGGCGGCCGCCGCCGGTCCCCGGCCGGGAAAGCCGTCTTCGGAAGCACCGCACAGGAACTCCTGTTGAGCGCGGAGTGTCCCGTCGTGTCGAAGATCGCCGACGAGTGACGGCTACGCGAGCAACTCGGCGGCCTCCTCGACGTCCATCACGCCTTGCTCGACGGCGTTCAAGACGCGCAGAACCTCCTCGTCCGGGCCGTCGTCGTCCGCGCCGACCTCGTCCAGAGAGACCTTCTCGCTCTCGCCGACGAACTCGGCGAAGTCGGTGCCGTCGGCGAGCGCGGTCTCCTTTTTCACGCGGTAGTTACCCCCGTCGGTGACGTGGAGGTCGCCGGGGTGGAAGAAGTACCAGTCCTCGCGGTCGAAGCGGACGCCGATACGGGGTTTCGCCCCGAAGTTCCGCGCGAAGTAGATCAACGCCTCGACCTCCTCGCCGGTGAGGTAGATCGGCTTGCCCGAACTCGACTTCGCCTCGATCGCGTAGAAGACCTCGCCGTCGCCCGCGAGCACGTCCGGCAGTTCGCGGTCGGTCGCGGAGCCGCTGGCGGGCGCGCGCATCACCGCGAAGCCGGCCTCGTCGAGCAGGTTGACGAGTTCGCGCTCGCGGCGATCACCCTTCGCCTGGGACATGGGCGTACCTCGCCGCCGGGTCCTAATATAGCCGCCGTTGTGTCGGCTCTCGCGGCTCACCGGCGCCGCCGGTCAGACGGGTACCGCCGCCAGCGCCGTCTCGACCGCGACGGCCATCGCGTTCTCGAGTTCATCGGGGGCGAACCGCAAGAGGAGATAGAGGATGCCGAACTGGAAGGCGTTGAACGCCGCGTGGGCCGCGATCGGGACGACGAGGTTGTCGGTCTTCGCGTAGAGGGTGCCGAAGATGAGCGAGCCGCCGAAGACGACCGCGAGCGAGACGGCGATCGCGCCCGCGGGGGCGACGCCGGTCGCCGAGAGGGCGTACGACGGGATGTGGATGAGCGCGAAGATGACGCTCGTGGCGACGACCGCGCCCATCCGGCTGAACGCGGCGTACAGCCGCTTCTGGATCACGTTCCTGAAGAGGAACTCCTCGGCCGGCGCGTTGAACGCGAAGACGATGACGATCATGAGCAACACCACGTTGGGGTCGTCGCCGATGAACTGGACGACCTGATTCTCCGACGATTCCAGTTCGAAGAGCGTGGCGACGACGTTGACGACGAACAGGTAGCCGATGCTGCCGAAGATCCCGACGAGGACGAACAGCCACCCGCGGCCGGTCGGCCACCGGAGGTCGAGGTACGACCAGCCGCGGTCGGTCCACCAGAGGTAGGCCGCGCCGACGAGGACGAAGCCGGCGAAGTTCAGCCCCATCAGCGCGACGATCCCCAGACTGGAGGCGTCGGCCGGCGACTCGACCAGCGCCGGATCGAGCAGGAACGCCGGAACCGTAGTGACCTGGGCGGCGACGATACCGGCGACCGAGAGGACCGTGGCGACGAGCAACGAGCGGACGTATCCGTCGCTGCGTTCTACCGTTCCCATGGCGCCCAGTACGGACAGAAGGTCCTTGGGCGTTCCTCTTCCGGCGACGGGGAGCGGCGAACCGCGGGCGGCCGTCACCGTCGGCCCGGTGCCGCTGGCGCTCCCGTTCTCGTTCGTCCCGCGGACGGTGCCGTGACCCAGCGGACCGTCGCGACGCTGCCGTTCACGACGCCCGACGGGGAGTACAGGAAGCGCCTCGCGGGCGGCGCGGGGGCGCCGCCCGCGGTCGAGGTCCGTCAGGGCTATGGTGGACTCGCGTGAGGGACGTGACATGACGGAGTCGCACCTCGTCGAGGAACTCGATCCGGAGGACGCCTTCGCGGTCCTCTCGGACGGAACGCGGATCGACATCCTCCGGGCGCTCTGGGAGACCGACGGCGGGGAGGCCACGTTCTCCGAGTTGCGCGACGCCGTGGGGATGCGCGACTCGGGGAAGTTCAACTACCACCTCGGAAAGCTCACGGGCCGGTTCGTCGACAGGACCGACGAGGGGTACGAACTCCGGTCGGCCGGCCGGCACGTCGTCGGCTCCCTGCTCGCGGGCGGGTTCACGATGACGGCGGACGTCGACCCGATCGCCCTCGACGACCCCTGTCCGGTCTGTGGCGCCGACCTCGCGTTCGCGTACGAGGACGAGCGCGTCCGCATCGACTGCGAGGCGTGTCCGTACGGGAACTCCTTCCCGGTGCCGCCCGGGGCGTTCGCCGAGTGCCCGGTCGACCGCTTCCCGGCGGTGGCGAACCGGTACCTCCGGACGCTGCTGGCCCGCGCTCGAAACGAGTTCTGCGCCGCCTGCGAGGGTCGCGTGCGGCCGGACCTCACCACCTTCGACGCGCTCGAGACGGACCGGTCGCCCGCGGGATTCGGCAGCCTCGTCGCCGTGGTCTACGACTGCGACCGCTGCGGGATGAGCACGCAGGTCAACCTCTCGACGATCCTACTCGATCACCCGCTGGTCAGCGCGTTCCACTACGAGCACGGGACCGACGTCAGGGACGTCCCGCTCTGGCGGCTTGGCGTGATCGACGGCGAACCGCAGTCGAGGCTGCTCGACGGCGACGCGGGGGCCGCGAGAGCCACGTACGCCGTCGGCGAGCGCGAACTCTCGCTGACGGTCGACGAGTCCCTGACCGTCCTCGACGCGGACCGCTCGTAACCCTGCCTCTCGACTCGACAACAGAACGCGGCTTCTGTTCCGACTCGAACAGAATTGTTCTTCTGGCTACACTTATTCCGGCGGCGGCCGTCCCACCCGTCCATGCGAGGTCCGTTCGCGAACGCGACGTTTCGGCGGCTGTTCGTCGGCCGCGTGGTCACCAACGTCGGCGACAGCCTCTACTTCGTCGCCGCGATGTGGCTCGTCTACAGCCTCACCGGCGACCCCTTCTACACTGGACTGGCAGGATTCCTGACGATGGTACCGCGAGCGTTCCAGTTTCTGGCGGGGCCACTCGTCGATCAGTGGTCCCTCCGCCGGACGCTCGTCGGCACCCAGTTCGTTCAGGCGGTGGTCGTCTCGACGATTCCGGTCGCCCACGCCGCCGGCGTCCTGACCGTCGAACTGGTGCTGGTCGTCATGCCGGCGCTGACCGCGCTCAACCAGCTCGTCTATCCGGCACAGACGGCCGCACTCCCGCGGATCCTCGAGGACGACGATCTGGTCGCGGCGAACTCGGCGTTCTCGATCGCCTACCAGGGGCTCGATATGGTCGCCAACGGCGTCGGTGGCGTCCTCATGGGACTGTTCAGTGCCATTGCCCTGTTCACGATCGACGCCGTCACGTTCGGGCTCGCCGCGCTGGTGTTCGCGACGCTCTCGATTCCCGCCGCGGGTTCGTCCGGGGGAGGCGATGGCGACGCCCGAGCGACGGAAGACCAGCCTTCCGGGGCGGGCAAAGCGGCTGCAGACGGTGGCGTCGCCCCTCTCGAGGAGTCGGCTTCGTATCTCACGCGGCTTCGAGCGGGCGTGACGGCTCTTCGAGGAACGTTTCTCGTGCCGCTGATCGGCGCAGCAGTCGTCGCCAACTTCGCGGCGGGAATGGTTCTGGCGTCGATCCCGGCGTACGCCGACGCGCTCGGCGTTCCGCCGGCGCTCGCCGCGATCGGTGCTGCGGGCGGCTATGGCTTGCTCATGGCGTCGTTCGCGGCAGGAACGTTCTTCGGAGCGGTTCTGGCGTCCGCGATCGAGAGCTATCCCTTCGGCCGAACCATGATCGTCGGGTTCGCCGCGAGCAGCGCCCTCTGGACCGCGGGACTCCTCGCCGACTGGCTCCCCGTGACGACCGTCCTGTTCGCGCTCGCAGTCGTCCCCACCGGCGTCGTCAACGTTCAGGTCGCCGCGATCGTCCAGTCGGCCCCGCCGGAAGAACTCGTCGGCCGAGTCAGTAGCCTCCTCAGTTCGGCGCTCTCGTCGCTGTACCCGGTCGGCTCGCTCGCCGGCGGCGTCGTCGCGGGCGCGTTCGGCCCTCGCATCGCCATGGGGGCAGTCGGCGTGGTCGCTCTCGGACAGGCTGGCTACGTGTTGCTCGTAGACGACCTGCGAACGCTTCCAGCACCGGCGGAAACGACGCTCGATATGGAGTAGAAATTACGTCCCGTGGTCCCAGGAGTCCATGTACTCGCGCTGAGTCTCGGTCAGCGAGTCGAACTCGACGCCCTCGGCTTCGAGTTTGATCTCGGCGATCTCGCGGTCGAGGTCGTCGGGGACGTCGTGGACCCCCGGCTCGTAGGCGTCGCCGTTCTCGAGCATCTCCCGGACGCAGACGGCCTGAATACCGAAGCTCTGGTCCATCACCTCGACGGGGTGGCCCAGCGAGACGGGGGCGGCGAGGTTGACGAGGCGGCCCTCCGCGATGACGTTCAGCCGGCGGCCGTCGTCCATCTCGTAGGCCTCGACGCCGTCGCGGGCCTCGTAGCGGTCGACCGCGAGGTCGTCGAGCGCGTCGAGGTCGATCTCGATGTCGAAGTGGCCCGCGTTGGCGAGTAAGACGCCGTCTTGCATCTTCTCGAAGTGCTCGCGGACGATGACGTCGCGGTTGCCCGTCGTCGTGAGGAAGACGTCGCCGACCTCGGCCGCCTCCGACATGGGCATCACCTCGTAGCCCTCCATGTGGGCTTCGAGGGCGCGGCGGGGTTCGACCTCGGTGACGATGACGTTCGCGTTCTGGCCGGCGGCCTTCTTCGCGACGCCCTTGCCGCAGTAGCCGTAGCCCGAGACGACGACGTTCTTGCCGGCCCACGAGAGGTTCGTCGTCATGGCGATGGAGGCGAGCGAGGACTCGCCGGTGCCGTGGACGTTGTCGAACAGCCGCTTCATCGGCGTGTCGTTGACGGCGAACACCGGATAGCGGAGCGCGCCGTCGTCGTCCATCGCGCGCAGGCGGTGGACGCCGGTGGTCGTCTCCTCGGCGCCGCCGACGATGTCGTCGATCAGTTCGGGGTAGTCCTCGTGGATGGCGGCGACGAGGTCCATCCCGTCGTCGACCGTGATCGTGGGCTCGTGGGCGATGACGGCCTCGATGGCGTCGTAGTACGCCTCGTCGTCGACGCCGCGTTTCGCGTAGCTGGTGATCGACTCGTGGGCGTCGAGCGCGGCGGAGACGTCGTCGTGGGTCGAGAGGGGATTACAGCCCGTGACGGCGACCGCTGCGCCGCCGGCCGCGAGCGTCTCGACCAGCATCGCCGTCTTCGCCTCGACGTGCATCGCCATCCCGATGCGCTCGCCCTCGAACGGCCGCTCGGCCTCGAACTCCTCGCGGACGCGCTCCAGAATGGGCATGTGCTGGGCAGCCCAGTCCATCTTGCGACGTCCCTCGGCGCGCGCCGCCCCGGGGTCGTCCAACTGCTCGCTGATCGGCGGATACTCCGTCATACCCGAGACGAGTGCGACCGGGGAGAAAACGCTACCGGAGCGCTCCCGTCCGAAAAACCGTCCGCAGCGTCGATCCGGTCCGCCGGTCGGCCCGTCGCGAAGGGAGCCAACCGACGCGTCGGCGTTCGGCGACGGCCCAATCGTGCCTCTGACGTTCCGACGATCGACGCGACCGTCGGTCGAACGCCGCTGACCGGCGATCGGTACCGATTACTCCTCGGCGTCGTCCGCGTCGTCACCGTCGTCCGCGTCGTCCCCCGGCCCGACGTCGTCGGGCTTGTTGTCGTCCGTCTCGTCGTTCTTCGGGCCGGCGTGGGTCGACGTGTCCTCCTCCCAGTCGTCGCCCTTCGGGCCGGCGTGGGCCGGCTGGCCGGCGTAGTCGGGCGCGTTACCGGGGTTGTTCTCGATGACGAAGTTCGCGATCTGGATGCCGCGGGGCTCGTCGTCGTTTAGCTCCTCCTGTTTGAACTCCTGGACGAGTTCGCCGAATTTCTTCGCGCTTTCGTCGTTCTCGTCGTTCTCGTCGTCCTCGTCGTCCTCGTCGTCCTCGTCGTTCTCGTCGTCTTCGTCGTTCTCGTCGTTCTCGTCGTCGGCCTCGACGACGTCGAGCGTCGCGGTCGTCGTCGCGGACGCGTTCTCGTAGGTCGCCCCGAACGTGACCTCGACGGTCTCGGTGTCGTTCGGCACGTCCTCCTCGGTCGGTGCGTCGATCTCGATCTCGCCGTCCTCGTCGGTTTCGCCGACCGCCTCCCACTCGGAGTCGTCGACGGTGGCGTTCACCGACGCGTTCTCGATCGGATCGTCCGTCTCGTTGTCGGTCACCGTGATGGTAACCTCCTCGTCGTCCTGTTCGACGTCGATAACGAGGTCGAGCGGTTCCTCCGCCTCGTCCCCGTGTTCGTCCGCGGCGACCATCCCGGGTACCGCGAACGCCGACAGGACCATCAGTGCGGCCAGTGCGACCGCGAGGGTTCTGTGGCT
Organism: Salinilacihabitans rarus; assembly: GCF_024296665.1. Taxonomy (NCBI): domain Archaea; kingdom Methanobacteriati; phylum Methanobacteriota; class Halobacteria; order Halobacteriales; family Natrialbaceae; genus Salinilacihabitans; species Salinilacihabitans rarus. Next base: position 2,292,040 of record NZ_CP100762.1, read on the forward strand.
GCTCATTCCAGTCACGACTTTCACGATCCGACGAATAAACCCCTGAGGCAGTTCGGATGTTTTATAAATATTCGCCGAATTTCCGGGACGTGACGAGAAGCGTTTTCAGCGTTCAAAAACGATTCTGAGCGTTTAACTCGGCGTCCGTCGGCGGCTCACTCGCCGTCGACGCGCGCGACGAGCGAGTCGGCGCGCTCGCGCGCCCGCCGGCGGACCGCGGCCTCGTCGAGCGTCAGCACCTCCCGGTCGCGCATCAGCACCCGGCCGTCGCAGACGGTGTGGCGGACGTCCGCCGCGGCGGCGGCGTACGCGAGGTGGCTCACGAGGTCGTGGGCCGGGGTGAGGTGGGGCCGTTCGAGGTCGAGCACCGCGAGGTCGGCGGGCGCGCCGGGTTCGATGCGGCCGCTCTCGACGCCGATGGCCGCGGCACTGCCCCGGGTCAGCATCTCGACGACGGCCGCGGCGGGGACGGCGCTCGCGTCGTCGGCGGCGAGTTTGCCGAGCATGGCCGCGTCGCGGGCCTCGCCGAGCATCGAGAGGTCGTTGTTCGAGGCCGCGCCGTCGGTGCCGAGGCCGACCGTGACGCCGGCGTCGAGCAGCCGCTGGACGGGGGCCATCCCGCTGGCGAGTTTCATGTTCGAGGCCGGGCAGTGGACCACGCTCGCGCCGGCCTCGGCGAGCACCTCGATTTCCGTCTCGTCGAGGTGGACGCCGTGGGCGAGGAAGTCCTCGGGTTCGAGCAGGCCCGCGTCCGCCGCGTACTCCAGCGGGCGCACCCCCCGCTCCTCGACGATGGGCGACACCTCGCCGTCGGTCTCGTTGGCGTGGTAGTGGACGGGGACGCCCGCCTCGCGCGCTTTCGGGACGAACTCATCGAGGTACGCCTCGCCGACGGTCGTCAGCGAGTGGGGCATGAACGCCGTCGAGATGCGGCCGTCGGCCGCGCCGTCGAACTCCCGGGCCACGTCGATACTCTCGGCGGCGTCGGCGCGGGCGGCCGCCTCGTCCTTCCCGACGGTGACGACGCCGTGGCCGAGGCGGGCGCGCACGCCGGCGTCCTCGACGGCGGCGGCGACCTCGGAGACGTGGAAGTACATGTCGGCGAAGGCGGTCGTCCCCCCCTCGATCATCTCGAGGACGCCCAGTTCGGCGCCGGCGCGGACGTCCTCGGGTTCGAGGGCCGCCTCCGCGGGCCAGATGTCCTCGCGCAGCCACGGTTCGAGCGGCTTGTCGTCGGCGTAGCCCCGCAGCAGCGTCATCGGGACGTGGCAGTGGCCGTTGACGAAGCCGGGCGTCACGAGGCCGCCGGAGGCGTCGAGCGTCTCCTCGGCGTCGGCGCCGAGGTCGGCGCCCACCTCGCTGATCTCGCCCGTCGCCCCGTCGACCAGCACGTCCGCGCGTTCGACCGTCAGATCCGGCAGGAGCACCCGCCCGCCGGTGATCGCCAGCGTGGTCATGCACCGGCGTTTCTCGTCGGGCGGCGTTAGGCTGTCGGTCGCCCGCGCCGGTTCACCGCGGCTCACAGTGCCAGTAGCCGTCCCGCTCGGAGACCGCGTAGTCGAGGTCGTCGAGGATCGCTCGCGTCTCCCCCGGCACGTCCCGCGAGAGCCCCTCGTCGTGGACCTCGACGAACAGCGCCGGCCGGTGGCGAGCCAGCGTCTCCCGGCCGCCCCGGAGCACGTCCGGGGCCGCGCCCTCGACGTCGACCTTGCAGACGTCCGGCGGCGGCCCCTCGACGTCGTCGAGTCGGCGGACCGGCACCTCGACGACCCCCGCTACCTCGGCCGCCCAGCGGCGCGCGCTCTCGCGGTCGAACGCCGATAGCTGGGGGTACGTCGAGACGTAGAACGGCCGCTCGCCGCTCGCGTCGCCGAGGCCGTGCGGTCGGACGTCGATCCGCCCGGCGAGGTCGTTCAGCCGGCGGTTCGCCCGGAAACGCTCGACCGCCTCCGGCGAGGGCTCGAACGCGACGACCCGCCGGTCGGGCGCGCCGGCCGCCAGCGCGAGCGCGTAGACGCCGACGTTCGCGCCCACGTCGTAGACGACGTCGGCCGGCCCACAGCGGTCACAGAGCGCGGCGAGCATCTCGCTCCCGCCGTGGCGCGTCCACGGCTCGTAGGTCCGGACGGGACCGGCTGGCGTGGCCGTCCGCCGGGCGAGCAGTTCGCGCTCGTAGTTGGCGCGGGCGAGCCGGTGGTAGGCGTCGTACGCGAGGCCGCGGAGCCGGGCGACCGCTCGCCCGAGCGGTGGGCCGCTTGACACGGGCGGCCGGACGACGCCCCGACAGTTGTAGGTTAGGGCGGCGACCTTATCCATCAGCGGTGAGAACGGTTCGGCATGGACGCTTCGCAATCGAGAGTCGGCCGCGGCTGGACCGCCGTCGCGGCCGTCGTCCTCCTCGCCGCGCTCGGGACGGCCGTCGCGGCCGTCGAGCGCGACGCCCCGCTGGCCGCGGCGGGCGTCGTCGCCGTCGCGCTCGCGACCGCCGCGGCGCCGCCGGCCGTCCCGGGGGCGCTCGATACGCTCCGGGCGGCCTGGCGCGAGCACCGTCGGTACGTCGGGGCCGCGGCCGGGCTGTTCGGCCTCGGGGCGGTCGCCGGCGCGCTCTTGCTCGTGGCCGGCGTCGACCTGCTCGAACTCGTCGTCGAACTGCTCGACGACGAACTGGTCCCCGCGGACGGGGGCGGTGGCGGGGTCGCCGACGACACGACGGACCTGGGGTTCACGGCGCGCTTTTTCGTCGTCCAGAACACGCCGCCGTTCCTGTTTGCCATCGCCGGCGCGCCGCTGACCGTCGGGTTGCTGACGGCGTTCGTGATGGTCTTCAACGGCGTCGTCGTGGGGAACGTCGGCTACGCGGTCGGCCGCGAGGTCGGCTTCGACGCGGTCGCCGTCCTGCTGGTTCCCCACGGCGTCTTCGAACTGACGGCGCTGTTTCTCGCCGCCGGCGTCGGCTTCCGGCTGCTGCACCGCCTCGTGGAACGCGTCCGGGGGAGCCGCGAGGCGTTCGTCACGCGGGCGTACCTCCGGCGGACCGCGTCCCTCGTCGGCGTCGGCTGGCTGTTGCTCGTCCTCGCGGCGTTCGTCGAGGCGTACGCGACGGTCGCCCTCGCGGAGTGGCTGCTGGCGGCGCCGGCGGTCTGAACCGCCCTCACCGGCGGAACCGGTCGAACGGCTTCAGGAGGACCGGCCGGTAGTCCTCGTGGGGGTCGTACTTCGCGAACGCCAGACTGTTCGACATCACGCTCACGCTCGAGGTGGCCATCGCCAGTCCGGCGAGCGCGGGGTTGAGCAGGCCGAGCGAGGCGATGGGGACCAGCGTCGTGTTGTAGACGAGCGCCCAGAAGAGGTTCTGGCGGACCTTCGCGAGCGTCGCCTCGGAGATGCGGACGGCCTTGAGCACGTCCGCGGGGTCGTCGCGCATCAGCGTCACGTCGGCGCTCTCGATGGCGACGTCGGTGCCGGAGCCGATGGCGACGCCGATGGCCGCGGCGGTCAGCGCGGGCGCGTCGTTGACGCCGTCGCCGACCATCATGACGTGGGAGTCCTCCTGGAGCGTCTCGACGTGGTCGGCCTTGTCCTCGGGCAGCACCTCGGCGCGGACGTTCTCGACGTCGATGCCGACCTCGCGGGCGACCGCCTCGGCCGTGCGCTCGTTGTCGCCGGTGAGCATCACGACTTCGACGCCGCGCTCGCGCAGCGCCGCCACCGTCCGCTTCGCGCTCTCGCGGACCTCGTCGGCGACGGCGAGGGCGCCCACGAGGTCGCCGTCGACCGCGACGGGCATCGCCGTCTTCCCCTCGCGTTCGAGGCGTTCGAGCGTCTCCTCGGCGGGATCGGTGTCGATTCCCGCCTCGGAGAGCAGTTTCCGCCGGCCGATCAGCACGGTTCCGCGGTCGGTCTCGGCGCGGATGCCGTGGCCGGGGACGTTCTCGAACTCGCTGGGCTCGCCGACTTCGACGCCCCGCTCCTCGGCGCCCTCGACGATAGCCCGCGCGATGGGGTGCTCGGAGCCCGACTCGGCGGTCGCGGCCGCGCCGAGGACGTACGATTCGAGGGGCTCCTCGCGGTCGACCAGCACGCCGCCGTCGGCGACGGTGCCGCCGTCGGCCGCCGCGCCCTCGCCGAGGACGACGACGTCGGTCAGCGTCATCTCGCCGTGGGTCAGCGTGCCGGTCTTGTCGAAGACGACGGTGTCGATGCCGCGGACCCGTTCGAGCACGTCGCCGCCCTTGAAGAGGACGCCGTTGGTGGCCGCGAGCGTCGAACCGACCATCGTCGCGGCGGGAGTCGCCAGACCGAGCGCGCAGGGACAGGCGATCAGCAGCGCGCTGGCGAGGACGACGATGGAGAACTCGACGAGTGGGACCCCCGCCCCGGAGCCGGCAGGCAGCGCCACCTCGGGGCCGCCGCCGACCATCCCCCACGTCGGGAGCGCGGAGACGAAGTTGGCCAGCGGTTCGGGGAACGCGAACCACAGCAGCGACCAGACGACGGCGTTGACGATCACCGCGGGGACGAAGTAGGCGCTCACCCGGTCGACGAGCCGCTGAATCTCGGGCTGGCGCGACTGGGCCTCCTTGACCCGTTCGACGATCTGCTGGATCGCCGTCTCGGAGCCGACCTTCGTCGCCTCCACGAGCAAAACGCCGTTCTCGTTGATCGTCGAGCCGACGACTTCGTCGCCCGGTTCCTTCTCGACGGGGACGGACTCGCCGGTGAGCATCGACTCGTCGACCGCGCTCTGGCCGTCGACGACCACGCCGTCGGTCGGAACCTTCTCGCCGGGGCGGACCTTCAGGAGGTCGCCGACCTCGACGTCAGCCAGCGGCACCTGCGTCTCCTCGCCGTCCTCGACGACGGTCGCCTCCTCGGCCTCCATCCGGAGGAGTTCCCGCAGGGCGTTGCCGGCGCGGGCCTTCGAGCGGACCTCCAGCCAGTTGCCCAGCGTGATAAACCAGAGGATGAAGGCGACGGCCTCGAAGTAGAGCCCCTCGCTGGCGATCAGTTCGAGGAGGACGGCCGCGCTGTAGACGTAGCCCACGGAGGTCCCCATCGCGACCAGCGTGTCCATGTTCGCCTGCCGGTTGTTCGCGAACGCCCGGTAGGCGCCGACGAGGAACTCCCGGCCGAGCGTCGCCATCAACACCGTCGCGAGGGCGAACTCGAACCAGCCGAGGTCGACGCCGAAGACGGCGTGGGGCAGTTCGACGACGTCGAACATCGCGAGCATGATCGGCACGAACGGCAGCGTCAGCAGGCCGCCGCCGATCACCAGCCGGCGCTGACGGCGGAGTTCGCGCTCGATTGCGCGCTCGCGCTCGGTGCCGTCGTCGCCCTCGTCGTCGCGAACCGGCTCGTAGCCGGCGCCCTCGATCGCCTCGTAGATGGCCGACAGCGAGGCGTCATCGGGGTTGTACTCGACGCGCGCCTCGTCGGAGGCGAAGTTCACGTCGGCGCGGACGACCCCCGGAAGCTCCGCGACGGCCTCGCCGACCGTCTCCGAACAGGTCGCACACGACATCCCCATCACGGTGATCGTCCGCGACTCGGAGACGGCCTCGTAGCCGGCGTCCTCGATCGCCTCGTAGATCGCCCCCAGCGAGGTCTCCTCGGGGTCGTACTCGACGGTGCCCTCGTCGGTGGCGAAGTTGATACTGGCCGAGGTGACCCCGTCGAGGGCCTCGACGGAACCGCTCACCGCCTGCGAGCAGTTCGCACAGCTCATGCCCTGGATCTCCAGGTGCGCGGTCCGGGTACTCATCGGTTAGACCTAGGGAACCCGTCCTTACCCACTTTACTGGTCGGATTCCAAAGTTCACGGAGGTTCCGACTTTGGTGACGAAAGTAAAGCGGGCGCGTCAGGCGCCCTCCTCGATGCGCTCGTAGCGCTCCCGGAACCGGCCCGCACAGGACGGACAGCAGAAGTGGTACACCTCGTCGTCGATGCGCGCGGACTCCCCCTCGCTGTCGACGGTGTTGCCACACTCCGCGCAGGTGAGCGCGAACGCCGCGCCGTCGAGCGACGGCGTCCACTCGGTCTCGTCGATCAGCGTCACGTCGTACTCGGCGCCCGCCGGGAGGAGGCCGTCGAGCCACCGGCGGACGTTCCGGACCGCCGCGCGGGCGTGGAACCAGAGGTCGCCGTCGGCGGTGACGAACACGTGTTCGACCGCGTCGGCGTCCGCGACGCGGTCCCGGCAGTCGTCGACCGCGCCCGGCGGGAGCGAGACCCGGACGAACACCGGAACCCCCGCCCGGAGTTGCGATCGGTCGACCTCGACGGTGAACCGCCGGATGATCCCCGCCTCTTCGAGGCGGCGGACGCGGTCGGAGACCGCCGGTCCCGAGAGGTCGACCGCGTCGGCGATGTCGCTGAACGGCCGCCGGGCGTCCTCGCCGAGGAGGGTCAGGATCTCCATGTCGGTCTCGTCTAGCTCGCGCATACGCCCCCTTCGGCGTCGAGACGGAAGACTGTCGCGCCCGTAGCTTTGGTCTCGAAGGTCGACGGCGGGGTTCGCCTGGCAACGGAAGGCGGCGGGCGGCGAGAGGGCACGAGCGCGGGCGCCGCGAGCGGGCGCCCGTCCGGTTTTCGCCCCGATGAAAAGACAGTTCCCGCGTGCCGCCCAACTGGCGGTGTATGCGAATCGCCGTCCCCAACAAGGGCCGCCTGCACGAGCCGACGATCGACCTCCTCGAGCGGGCGGGACTGCACCTCGAGAACGGAGCCGACCGCAAACTGTACGCGGAGACGGTCGACCCGGAGGTCACCGTCCTCTTCGTTCGCGCGGCGGACATCCCCGAGTACGTCGCCGACGGCGCCGCCGACCTCGGGATCACCGGGCTCGATCAGGTCCACGAGGCCGGCGTCGACGTCGCGGAACTGCTCGACCTCGAGTTCGGCCGGTGTCGGCTGGTGCTGGCGGCGCCCGAGGACGGCGACGTCGAGCGCGTCGCGGACCTCGAAGGGAAGACGGTCGCCACGGAGTTCCCGAACGTCACCCGCGAGTTCGTCGCCGAGCGCGGCGTCGACGCCGACGTCGTCGAGGTGACCGGCGCGACGGAACTGACCCCCCACGTCGAGATGGCCGACGCCATCGTCGACATCACCTCGACGGGGACGACGCTCGCGGTCAACCGGCTGGCGGTCGTCGAGGAGGTACTCGAGAGTTCGGTGCGGCTGTTCGCCCGCGAGGACGTCGCCGACGAGCCGAAGGTACGCGAGGTGCAGACGGCGCTCTCGTCGGTTCTCGCGGCCGAGGGCAAGCGCTACCTGATGATGAACGTCCCCGTGGACCGCCTCGACGACGTCCGTGAGGTGATCCCCGGCCTCGGCGGGCCGACGATCATGGACATCGCCAGCGGCGGTGAGCGGGGCGACTCGCCGGGCAGTCAGAACGCGACGCGTTCCGACGACGGCGCGGAGAAGGTGGCCGTCCACGCCGTCGTCGACGAGCGGGACGTCTTCGAGACGATCACCGAGGTGAAAAAGCTCGGGGCGAGTGGCATTCTGGTGACCGAAATCGAGCGGCTGGTCGACTGACGGCTCACTCCGGGCGGCCCAGTCCGGCGTCGTCGAAGAACGGTTCGAGCGCCAGCAGCCCCGCGGCCGGGAGGACGAACCCCCGACCGGGGTGGTACTCGACGATGCCGTACTCGTCGAGGACCGGGAGGTGGGTCCGGCGCAGCGACTCGTAGACGCGCTGGCACTGCTGGAGGAGGGTCGTCTCCAGCGTCGGATCGGTCTCGGACTCGGCGAGACGCCGGACCAGCGTCTGGACGGCGACGGGGCCGTCGGCCGCGAGCACGCACCGGAGCACTTCCCGCCGGCGGCGCGGCCGGAGGACGGCGACGACGTCGCCCGGGGAATCGAGGGCCTCGCCGGCCGTCTCGCCGTCTGCCGTGGATCGGTCCGAACGGTCCGCCGGTCGGTCACCGATGAGCGTCATGAGAGACGAACGTTCCGGGAATGCTGATAAACGCCGCCGGTCGTTCGCGTCGGTCGACGCCGATTCAGACGTTCAAAAATCGTTCGTGAACGCTCGAACCGTCGAAATTCGGCGGAATACGGGCGAAATTCGCCGGGATATTCGCCGACGGCGGACGACCGGTTGCCCGCCGGGACAGGGAGTCGTCCGGCGGTTGAACCGTCCGATTAATAGATAATTACCCGAGCAGTCCGAGGAGGCTGCGCACCGTCAGACCGACGATCACCGCGACGGCGTAGTAGCAGACGGCGACCACGAGCGCCGTCCGGTAGCGCAGGTCGTAGACGGCGACGATGGCGACGTAGGCGACGGCGAACGTCGCCGGAGCGACGACGGCCGGACCGAACCCCGCGAGCAGGATCGACGACAGCGCCGGCGCGGGCGCGACCGTCAGCGCCCGCCGGAACGGGACGGCACCGAGGACGTAGCGGGCGGCGACGTGCAACGTGACGGCGTAGAACAGCGTCGCGAGGACGAACGTGCCGAGGTACGCGAGCGGGCCGCCGGGGCCCGGCGCGGCGACCGCCGGCGGCGCTCCGGTCGGGATCACGCGCGCTCCGGCGGCCGTCGCGGCCGCCGGACGGGTGGCGTCGACGCTCACGGGTGGCGAAACCGGTCGCGGACGTCGCTTACTCGAGCAGGCCGAGGTCCTCGAGGCGCGAGACGATCTTGTCGACGGCGTGTTCGGCGTCCTCGGGCTTTTTCCCGCCGGTGATGACGAGTTTGCCGGAGCCAAACAGCAGCGCGACGACCTCGGGTTCGTCGAGGCGGTAGACGAGGCCGGGGAACTGCTCGGGTTCGTACTCGATGTTCTCCAGACCGAGGCCGATGGCGATGGCGTTCAGGTTGAGGTTGCGGCCGAGGTCGGCCGAGGTGACGATGTTCTGGACGACGATTTCGGGGTCCTCGTTGACCTGAATCTGGAGTTCGCGCAGTTTGTCGAAGACGATGCGCAGGCTCTCGTGGACGTCGTCGGTGCTCTTGGCGCCGGTGCAGACGATCTTGCCCGAGCGGAAGATGAGCGCGGCGGACTTGGGGTTCTGGGTGCGGTAGACGAGACCGGGGAACTGCTCGGGGTCGTAGTCGGCCCCCTCGAGGTCCATCGCGACGCTCTGGAGGTCGAGTTCCTGCCCGATGCCGGTCGACGCCACCACGTTTTCGATGTTGATGGTGTCCTTCGGATCCGTCATAAGTCGCTTAAAAAGACGTATTTAAGGTTTATAAAAGTTGGTGCCACCACCTGATACGTCCGGTAGTTCGACCGGTTCGGCGTGCCGTCGGACCACCCGAGCGGCGAAAGCGGTAGGCTGATGGCCGCCCCCCGGCGACGGTCGTGCGTGTACCTGGTCGAACTCGGCGGCGAGGACGACGCGTTCGCGGCCCGCGAGGCGGAAAGCGCCGCGACCGGCGTCCGCCGGATCGCGCCGGGGCTCGCCGTCGCCGACGCGGTCGTCCCCGAGCGGGTCCGGGGGCTGGCGTACGTCCACCGCGCGAGCGAACTGATCGGCCGGACCGACGCCGACGTCGAGAGCGCCCGCGCGCTGCTCGAGGCGGCGCCGATCGACCGCGAGGGGACCGTCGCGGTGCGGGCGACCGACGTCCACGGCTCGACCGGCGTCAGCACGGCCGCGGCCGAGCGCGCGCTCGGGAGCGTCCTCGTCGAGCGCGGCTTCGCGGTCGACCTCGACGACCCCGACCACGTCCTGCGCGCGGCGTTCTCGGAGGGGCGACTCGACGCGGGGGACGACCCCCTCGACTCCGCCGACGGGGAGGCCCGCGGCGAGGCCGTCTCGGTCTGCGCGCTCGGCTGGCTCGAAGCCGAGAGCGTCCGGGACTTCGGGACGCGGGCGCCGACGGACAAACCCTTCTTCCAGCCCGGCAGCATGGACCCGCTGCTGGCCCGCGCGGTCGCCAACGTCGCCGGCGCGCGCCCCGGCCGGACCCTTCTGGACCCGATGTGTGGCACCGGCGGCGTCCTCGTCGAGGCCGGCCTCGTCGGCGCGGACGTGCTCGGCACCGACGCCCAGCGGAAGATGACCCGCGGCGCGCGCGAGAACCTCGCACACTACCTCGACTCCGCGGAATCCTCGCCCGCGGGCGTCGCCCGCGGCGACTGGCACGTCGGCCGCGGCGACGCCACCCGCCTCCCGCTGCGCGACGACGCCGTCGACGCCGTCGTCTTCGACGCGCCCTACGGCCGGCAGTCGAAGATCGAGACCCACCGCCTCGAAGACCTCGTCGCGGGCGCGCTCTCGGAGGCCCGCCGCGTGGCCCCGCGGGCGGTCGTGATCGCGGACCGCTCGTGGGCCGCGCAGGCGCGCGAGGCCGGCTGGGAGATCGAGTCGGCGTTCGAGCGGCGGGTCCACCGGTCGCTGACGCGGTACGTGCTGGTCCTCGAAGACGCGGCGTGAGAGGCGGGCGTCGGAGTCGTCACTCCTCGGCCGCGAGCGCCCGCTCGCGAAGCCGTTCGCCCTCCCCCGTCCCGACGGTCAGGTCGGGGACCGGCGTCGGCCGCCCGTCCTCGTCGATCGCGACGAACGTGAACGTCGACTCGGTCGTCCCCTCGGTCCCGCCGGTCCGGGGCTCCTCGCGCCACGCGCGGATGGCGACGCGGACGCTCGTCCGGCCGGCGTCGTAGACGTACGCCTCGACGAGGGCGGTGTCGCCCAGTCCGATCGGCCGGACGAAGTCGAGTTCGTTCACCCGGGCGGTGACGCAGGTCTCGCCGGCAAAGCGCATCGCGGACATCGCGCCCACCTCGTCGAGCCACTTCATCAGGGTGCCCCCGTGGAGCGTTTCGTTGTTGTTCGCGTGGTTCGGCTGGACGCGAAAGCGGTTTCGGATGCGAGTTTCGAGAACGGTCGGCATGGGCGTACCTCGTTCCGGAGCATGATAATCGTGCGTTCGATTTCGACAGTCACCACGATTTATGGTGACCGAAGTCGTCGGATCGACCGAGGGTGATTCCGTGAGCGAAACCGACGCCGACGAGGAGTACGGCACCGCGGAGCTCAACGACCGAGGGCGGTTGACGATCCCGAAAGCGCTGCGCGACGACCTCAGCCTCGAAGGCGGGACCGAGTTCCGGGTCGTCCGGGAGGGTGGCGACATCCGACTCGTCCGGGAACTTCCCGAACTCGAGACGCTCACGCGAGGGGACGAGTGGGGCAAGGAAACGTTCCGCGACGCGGGCGACGCCACGTTCGGAGGGCGGTGAAATGGCGTCGAGACGCGTTCTCCCGGACCTCAACGCGCTTTCGATCCAGCTCGTCGACGACCACCCCGGCCACCCATACGTCGCCGACGAACTGGTCCCGGCACTCACGGGTACGGACACGCTGGTGGTGTTCGGCTACCTCCCGTTGCGAATCCAGTGGGTTCTCGAAGACCTCGGGTTCGAGATGCACGAGGCGCGAAACGCCGTTTCCTCGCTGTTGCGGTATCCGATCGAGTTCGTCGATATCGACGACGAGACGGTGCTCGACGCCTACGAGTGCAGCGCCGAGAAGAACCACGACGTCTACGACTGCTTCTACGTCGCGCTCGCGCGGGCGGCCGACGTCGACACCCTGGTGACGACCGATCGCGACTTCGAACGGCTGTGCGCGGACGAACCCTTCGAGTACGTCAATCCCGTCCCCGACGACGTGCTCGAACGGTTTCACGACGTGAGCTGAAACGGAGCTCAGGCGTCCCGGCCGAGTTCCGCAAGCAGGTGCGAGACGTGGACCCGGTCGCTCGTCCCCTCGTGCATCTCGAACTCGACGTCGGCGGCCAGCCGGTGGATCCGCGCGAGGTCGTCGCCCTGGTAGCGCTTGCGCGCGGCCTGCAGGATCGCCCCGAGCACCTCCTCGCCGTCCAGTCCCTCGTCGACGAGCAGGTCGTCGAGGGTCTTCCGGGCGTCCGTGAACTCGCCGGCCTCGGCGTCGTCGAGCATCGACTCGACCTCCTCGTCGAGACCGACCGAACCGATCGTCTCGTAGGCCGCGCTCATCGTGATCTCGCCGGCGTCGAGCGCGGTCGTCTGCGCGGCGAGGATCGCCCGCCGGAGGTCGCCGTCGGCGTAGCCGGCGACGAACTCGAGGCCGTCGGCGTCGTACTCGACGCCCTCGGCCTCGACGATGCGTTCGAGGACGGCGACGGTCTCCTCGCTCGTCGGCGCTCGCACCGAGACCGGGAAACACCGCGAGCGGATCGGCGGAATGAGCTTCGAGGGCTGGCGCGTCGCGACGATAAACTGCGTCGTCCGGTGGTGTTGCTCCATGATCCGGCGCAGCGCCTGCTGGAAGTCCTCGCGGACGTCCTCGGCGTTGTCGAGCAGGATCGTCTTGTAGCTGCCCGAGACGGGCGCGTAGCTCGCCGACTCCTTGAGGACGCGGTTTATCATGTCGCGTTTCGACAGCCGCGACCGGCCGACGAGGAAGTGCTCGAACCGGGGGTCGTTCTTGATCTCGGTCTTCGTCCGCCCGAAGAAGTCCGCGACGTTGATCTCGATCAGGTCGTTCTCGGAGTCGTGGGCCTCGCGGGCCAGCGCGCGCGCCGCCGCCGTCTTGCCGCTCCCGGGCGGTCCCTGCAACACGAGGTTGATGGGCTCCTCGACGGCCCGCTGGAGGTACGCGCGGGCGTCGTCCTGTGGCAACTCGTCGAGGTCGGGAGCGTACGTCTCGGTCCACAGCGGCGCGTCCATCGGCCGCCGGTAGGGTCGGGGCGGGTAAGAATCGGTCGGTTGTCGCCGCCCCTACGCGCCGTCGGCGTCGGACTCGTTCGAGGCGCTCTCGTTGCCCGCGCCGTCCGCGTCGGCGTCCGTGCCCGCGTCCCCCACGGTGAACGTCGCCTCGACCGGGTCGCCGTCGACCGCGAACGGCGTCGCCGCCTCGGGGTCGGTCGGGTCGCCCGCGAGGAGGGTCGCGGTCAGGGTCTCGTTCTCCTCGACCGCCCGGTCGAAGCCGACGGTGACGTTGCCGTGTTCGCCCGGATCGAGTTCGCCGCCGGTCCCGATCGTCTCGCCGCTGTCGTTCTCGACGGCGACGAAGCCCGCCTCGGGCAGGGCCGCATCGACGGTGACGCTCGACGCGTTCGCCGCGACGACCGCGACGCGTGGTTCCCCCTCGTACGCGAGGTCGATCTCGGAGAGTTCGCCGTCGCCGGCCGTGTAGACGCCGATGGTGTGGGTGCCGGGTTCGGCGCCCGCGAGGTCGATCTCGAAGGTCACCTCGCGGGACTCGTCGGCCGACAGGTCGAGCACCCGCCGTTCGAGGACCGCCCCGTCGAGGCGGAACTCGACGCGCTGGCGGTTCTCGAAGTCGGTCGGGTTGCGGATCTCGGCGGCGACCTCGATCGTCTCGTTCGTCCCGGCCGTCGCGGGGGCGTCGAGCGACTCGACGACGAACGAGTCGTTGCCGGGCCCGCCCGACCGGTCGGCCCGCGTGATCGTCGCGGTGTCGCTGACGGGGTAGCCGTCCTCGAGGTACGGGACGTCCGCCTCGCCGTCGGTCTCGTCGTAGTCGTAGCTCTCGTTGCCGTCGGTGTCACGGTGGACGGTCGCCGTCAACTGGCCGAACAGCTCCGCCTCGCCTTCCTCGTCGGCCGCGCCGGCCGCGACGGTGACGTTCTCGTGGTCGCCGGCCTCGACGTACTCCGAGACGGCGACGGTCTCGCCGGCCCCGTCCGTGATGACGACGAAGCCGCCGTCGGAGGTCTCTACCGCGTCGATCGTCACGTCGGTGCCGTTCCCTGTCTGGTCCTCGAACTCGATCGAGGCCTCCGGCTCCTCGGGTTCGGCCCCGAAGATCTCGGGCGCCTGGCCGACGATCGCCGCCGCCGCGAGGACGACCGCGACCGCGATCAGGACGGCGCCGAGTCGCTTCGCCGTGGCGAGTCTGGTGGTCATCGGTCGGGTCCGATCGTCGCGTAGTTCGACTCGCACCGACGTAAAACGTCGAGTCCGTTCCGGAATCGTGCGAACGGGTCGGATTCGAAGCCGGTTTAATCGCCGCGAACCGAACGACTGTCGATGCCACTGCGCGTGACGTTCCTGGGGACGAGCGGGGCGATCCCGACGGTCGAGCGCAACCCGAGCGGGCTCTTCGTCGCCCGCGAGGGCGAGGAGCTGCTGTTCGACGCCGGCGAGGGAACCCAGCGCCAGATGATGCGCTTCGGGACCGGCTTCTCGATCTCACAGCTGTTCGTCACGCACCTCCACGGCGACCACGTCCTCGGGATTCCCGGCCTCCTCCAGACGATGGACTTCAACGACCGCGAGGAGCCGCTGGCGATCCACGCGCCCCACGGCACGCGCCGACAGCTGAAGTCGTTCGTGAACGCCCTCGACAACCGACCCTCGTTTCCCGTGCGGATCTCCGAGGTCGGCGACGGCGACGTCGCCTACCGCGCCGAGGAGTACGAGGTCCGCGCGTTCGCGACCGACCACGACACCCGCTCGGTCGGCTACGCCCTCGTCGAGGACGAGCGCAAGGGCCGGTTCGACCGCGAGCGCGCCGAGGAACTGGGGGTACCGGTGGGCCCCAAGTTCTCGAAACTCCACGAGGGCGACCCCGTCGAACTCGACGACGGCACCGTCGTCCGCCCCGAGCAGGTGGTAGGCGAGCCCCGCCCCGGCCGCACGGTCGTCTACACCGGCGACACCCGCCCCACCGCGGCGACGATCGAGGTCGCCGACGACCCCGACCTGCTGATCCACGACGCCACCTTCGCCGACGACCGCGCCGACCGCGCCGCCGACACCGCCCACTCGACCGCGCGACAGGCCGCCGAGATCGCGACCCGGGCGAACGCGGATCGGCTGGCGCTCGTCCACCTCTCCTCGCGGTACGCCGGGCACACCGAGGACCACGAGAAACAGGCCCGCGAGGTCTTCGACGGCGAGGTACTGTTGCCCGACGACGGGACCGAGGTCGAGGTTCCGTACCCGGACGCCGAGGAGTGAGATCGACAGATACGGTACTCGACGGAATCACGTCGGTCCAAAGGCCGAAGTGGTGTCAACGCGAACGTCAACGTATGGGTACGGCTAACGAACAGATCCGCGTGAGCGGCCGTGTGAAACGGGAACTCGAACGCCTGAAGCGAGAGGGGGAAAGTTACAACGACGTTCTCGAACGAGTGCTCGACGAACAGGAGACCGGCGATTTCCACGACGGCTTCGGACGGTGGTCCGATGAGAACTCCGAAAGCGTACGTGAAATGCGTGAACGGGCCAAAAAAGAGCGCAAGCGGCGGATGGCAGAGCGAAGCGAAAAGATCGTATGAAGGTTCTGGACGCGTCGTTTCTTATCGACTATCTCGATGGCCGGGATGAGACGCGCGAGTTTTACGAGCGAAGCGGTGGTTCCGACACGCAGTGGATCATTCCCGTTCCAGCGCTCACGGAAGTTCTCGTCGGTGCGGGAAATCTTCCGGATGGAGACGTTGACGGAGTGCGGAGCGACCTAACGTGGGCGCAAATATACGATGTCGACGAGCAAACGGCGATCACCGCGGGGCGAATCGCCGACGAGATCGGTCCGGCAGGTCCGTTTCTCGATGGACCAGACGCGCTGATAGCGGCGGTCGGTCACGAACTCGACGCCCCAGTCGTCTCCGGTGATAGCGACCTCACACATCCTGAGACGAAGAAAGTCATCGATGTCGAGGAGTACCGGGGAGTGGATACCGATCGGGAAGCGGCGTTAGAGAAACACGTTGATCGGGTTTCCGAGATCGTTCGTATTTCTGTTGCCGATGGATCGATCGTTCTCCTGGACGAATACCACGACCTTCCTCGGAAAGAGCGAATGCTCGCCTACCTCGTCGGACAATTGTATGCGACGGAATCGGGGCAAACGGAATCGTCACGGCTCTCGACCGAATTTTTTCAGGAGGAACTCGATGTCGACGATGGTACGATTCAGCGCTATGTATCGGACCTCGAAGCGGACGGACTCATCGAAGTTGAAGAAGAACAGAGTGAGGTGAAAATCCCCGTCACGAGTCTTCCGGAGAGTCTCGATCGGATAGAAGCGACGGCAGAGTGATCGGAACTAACAGCGCGTCCGCCGGGTTGGGCACAGAGCCTACTCGTGCCCGTACACCGGCACCGGTTCGTAGGGTTCCTCCAGATACTCCACGTCCGAACTCGACAGCGAGATGTCGAGGGCCGCGACGGCCTCCTCTAGGTGTTCGACGCTGGAGGTGCCGACGATCGGCGCGGTCACGTTGTCGTTCTGGAAGTGCCAGGCCAGCGCGATCTGGGCCATCGTCGCGTCGTACTCGTCGGCGAGTTCGGCGACGCGCTCGTTGATCGCCTCGCTGGCGGGGAACTCGTGGTAGGGGACGCCGGCGTTCTCGACCTCGTGGTCGGCCCGCGTCGTCGTCTGAAACGCCTCGTGGGGCCGCGCGAGGTAGCCCGCGCCCAGCGGACTCCACGGGATCGTCCCCACGTCGTACTGCTGGCAGACGGGGTACATCTCGCGTTCCTCCTCCCGGTAGGCGAGGTGATAGAGGTTCTGCATCGTCTCGAACGGGGCGAGTCCCTCGCGCTCGCTCACCCGGCGGGCTTCGAGGAACTGGTGGGCCCACATCGAGGAGGCGCCGAGGTGGCGGACCTTGCCGCGGCGGACGGCGTCGTCGAGCGCCGAGAGCGTCGTCTCGATCGGCGTCTCGTAGTCCCAGCGGTGGATCTGGTAGAGGTCGACCGTCTCCATCCCCAGTCGGTCGAGGCTGGCGTCGAGTTCCTGCTCGATCGTCTTCCGCGAGAGACCGCTTGCGTTACGGTGGTCGGTCGCGCCGGGGAAGCGGACCTTCGTGCCGACGACGAACTCGTCGCGGTCGTAGTCGGCGAGGACGTCGCCGAGGATTTCCTCCGACTCGCCCGCGGAGTAGACGTTCGCGGTATCGAAGAAGGTGATCCCGAGGTCGATCGCGCGCTCGATGAGTTCGCGGCTCGCCGCGTCGTCGAGCATCCACTCCCGACCGCTGCCGAAGCTCATACAGCCGAGACAGATGCGGCTGACGTCCATCCCGGTCGATCCGAGTGTCGTGTACTCCATGCGTCCGTCCCGAGGGCGGCGGGGGCCTAATAGGCCCGGGCCGCGGCAGACCGGCGCGGTCGGCCCGCGCCGGCCCGGGGTCGCGGCTGCGGACGCTCACGACGGGACGACGTCCGTTCCCTCCCGCCGTGGCTTTATATTCGCCGGTTGCCTAACGCCCCCCGTGAGCACGCGAACGAGTGCGCTCGACGCGGTCGTCTTCGGTGTCGACGTCCAGAGCGGCGACGTGCGCGGCGACTCGCCCTCCTACGCGCTGGTTGTCTACGACGGCGACGAACTCGAACGCGACGTCGTCTCCCGGCGGAAGCTCCGGCGACTGATCGGCGACGTGGAGCCGGCCATCGTCGCGACGGACAACATGTACGAGTTGGCGCCCGACAAGGACGCGCTGATCCACTTTCTGGGCTCGCTGCCCGACGGGACGAAGCTCGTGCAGGTGACCGGCGCCGAGCGCCCGGAGTCGCTCTCGCGGGTCGCGAAGCGCCACGGCATCCCCTACGGCAAGGAGCCGATGCGCGAGGCCGAGGCGGCCGCGCGGCTGGCGGCGCATAACGTCGGCCACGAGGTGTCGGCGTTTACCGACACGACCGAGGTGAAGGTCTCGCGGGGCCGTTCGACCGGCAAGGGCGGCTGGAGCGAGGACCGCTACACCCGCCGGATCCACGGCGCGGTCAAGCGCCGCGCCCGCGAGGTGGAGTCCGACCTCGACGAGGCGAACCTCGACTACGAGATGGAGATCCGCGAGGCCTACGGCGGCTACGCCAACGCCGTCTTCACGGTCGAGGCGCGGCCGTCCGATCTCCCCGTCTCGCGGTCGCGTTCGGGCGACGTCCGCGTCGAAATCGAGCGCGTCCGCCGCGACGGCATCGAGTTCCGGCCGCTGGCGAAACGGCGCGACCACGTCGTCGTCGGGATCGACCCCGGGACGACGACGGCCGTCGCCATCGTCGGCCTCGAAGGCGAGGTACTCGACGTCTGGAGTTCGCGCACGAGCGACGCCGCGGACGTGATCGAGTGGATCGTCGAGCGCGGCCGGCCGGTGATCGTCGCCGCGGACGTGACGCCGATGCCCGAGACCGTCGAGAAGTTCCGCCGGAGCTTCGACGCCGCCGGCTGGACGCCGTCGCGGGACCTGCCGATCGACGAGAAGCAACACCGCACCCGCGAGTACCCCTACGACGACGACCACCAGCGCGACGCCCTGGCCGCGGCGCTGTACGCCATCGACGCCCACGAGGACCAGTTCGAGCGCATCGCGCGCAAGCTCCCCCCGGGGATCGACCGCGGCGAGGTCACCGCGCGGGTCGTCGCCGGCGAGGAGAGCGTCGAGGCCGTCCTCGCGGACCTGACCGACGACGGCGAACCCGACGAGGAGGAAGACGACCACGAACCCCGCGAACTCACCGAGGAGGAGCGGCGCATCAAGGACCTCGAACGGCAGGTCGAGCGCCTCCAGTCGCACGTCTCGACGCTCGAAGACCGCCTCGAAGAGCGCGACGAGACGATCGAGGACCTCGAAGCGGAGCTCGCGGTCACCAGACGCGAGGAGCGCCGGAAGGTGCGCAAGGAGCGGGAGGTCACCCGCCTCGAACGCAAGGCCGACCGACTCGAACGCGAGCGCGACGCCGCCCGCGAGGAGGTCGAGGCCCTCGAAAAGAAAGTCGAGCGCATGAAGACGCTCTGGAAGCTCGACCACTCGAACTTCGCGGACGTCTCGGAGAAGAAAGCGGGGCTGGTGCCGGTGAAGGTGATCGAGAAGTTCACCCGGAAGGCGATCCGCGAGGCCGACGAGGCCTACGGGATCGCCGCGGACGACGTCGTCTACCTGCGCGACGCCAGCGGCGCCGGGCGCTCGACCGCGGAGTTGCTCGCCGACTTCGAGCCGCGAGTCGTCCTCAAGGAGGGCGGCCTCTCGGAGGTCGCAGACCGAATCCTCTTCGACGCCGACGTCCCGGTGGGGCCCGCCGGCGACGTCGCCATGCAGGAGGTCGACGAACTGGCCGTCGCCCGCGAGACGGACGTCGAGGCCGTCGTCGAGGACTGGCGCGAGCGCGCGAGGGAACGCGAGCGCGACCGGAAGGCGGCGATGGTCGACCGACTCATCAGCGAACACCGGGCGGGCGACTACGACTCCGAGGCCTGACGCGACGAAGGTAGGCATATGGCCCTTCAGTTCCACTGGCGAACCGATGGGATCGAAATCGACCTCGCGATCCGCGGCGGTCGACGTGTGGGGGCCGGGCGGCGGAACGACGGTGTTGCTGTGTCACGGCGCCGGCCTGAGCCGAACGATGTGGACGCCGCTCCGGGAGTACCTGCCGGCACCGGTCAGAACGATCGCGCCGGACCTGCCCGGACACGGCGCGCGGGCCGACCGGACGTTCGAACTGGCGGAGGCGGCCGACGTCGTCCTCGAGGACCTGACGAGTCGCGCCGACGGGGACGCGGTCGTCGTCGGCCACTCGCTCGGCGGGTACGTCGCACTCGAACTCGCGCGGCGCGCCCCCGAGCGGGTGTCGTCGCTGGTGCTCTCGGGCGCGAGCGCCGAGTACCGCGGCGCGCTGGCGATCAAGACCCGGCTCGCGAGCCCGCTGCTCCGGCTCGGCGGCTCGATCGAGCCGGTCGACGGCTACTTTCGCCGCCGCACAGAGCGACGGCTACGGGCGCTCGACCTCTCCGACGAGACCGTCGACGAGATCCTCGCGGGCGGCGTCTCGCTGGGCGCCTGGGGGGCCGGGGGTCGCGCGCTGATCGGCTACCCGAGCCACGAGGCCGTCGCCGACCTCGAACGGCCGGTGGTGCTCGTCAACGGGAGCGAGGACGAACTCAACGTCGAGCCGGCGGCGTGGCTGGCGAACGAACACGCACACGTCCGCGCCGAGACGATCGACGGCGCGGGCCACGCCGTCCCGCTCGAACGACCGCGGGCGTTCGCCGAGGCGGTCCGCTCGGCGATCGGGGAGCGGCCGTGACGGGAGCGGGAGACGGCGACGGCGGTCACTCGACCGGCGAGAGCACCGTCGGAACCTCCTCGAGTTCGACCTCCTCGGTCAGGTCCTCGGCCTGATCGACCGGCCCGTTGACGAACAGCGCGTGGCCGACGAAGCCGGTCGCGACCAGTCCGAAGAGGGGGACGGACACCTCGAACGCCACTGGGGTCGCGTAGCCGATCAGGACGCCGGCGGCGAGGCTGGCCCCGATACACGCCAGCACGAGGTCGTAGTAGTGAAGCGAATAGGCCATACTACTCACAGGGGTTCGAGGCGTAAAACCGTTCGCAGGCCGCTTCAGGGACCGATCAGACCATGCCCCACGAGCGGAGCATCCCCGTGATCGCCGCCCTGACGACCAGTCCGAGGCCGGCGAGGATCAACGCGAGGCCGCCGGCGATCAGGAGGTTCTCGATTGCGACGAGGACGATGCCGACGAGGACGGCCACGACGCCGACGAGGCCGAGCGGGCCGAGCGTTCGGTACATGGAGGCGACTGGTCGGCGGGGGAGAATAAACGCCGTGGTTTCGTCGCCGGCGCCGCGTTCGCCGGCCGCGCGGACGATAAAGTGTTAAACGGATCGAAGCCGAACCGCGGCGCATGAGCGACGACCAGGGTGGTCGGAAGGACCTTCGAATGCCCGAGGGCGACGAGGTCTTCGCGACCGTCACGGACATGCTCGGGGCGAACCGCGTCAAGGTACGGTGTGCCGACGGCGAGGAGCGGACGGCCCGGATCCCCGGCAAGATGCAAAAGCGCATCTGGATCCGCGAGGACGACGTCGTCCTCGTCGAGCCGTGGGACTGGCAGGACGAGAAGGCCGACATCACGTGGCGCTACGAGAAGAGCGAGGCCGACCAGCTCCGCCGGGAAGGTCACATCCAGTGAGCGCCGTCGACCGCCCGTAAGCGAGGGTCCGGACGACCCCCGGAGCGGACCGCCCAGGAGCGGTCGAGCCGGGGAACCGCCGATCGCCGGTTCGCCGAACGCCGAGCGATTCGCCGACGACCGAGTTCTCCCGCTGTCGACCGATCCGGAAGCGACGGGACCGGGCGCCGACGGACCTCCGTGAACTATATTGCGGATAGGTAACGACGTACACGCGGTGATGGAATGTCAGGCAGGGACGATCCGCCGAGCGAAGACGACCTAGCCGAGCAAGGACTGATCGAGGCGACCGACGGCGGCGCCGACATCACGTTCTACGGCGGCCGCGGGATGAGCGCACTCCCGATCGCGTTCTTCGTCGTCTGGGCGATCGTGCAGACGGCGCTGTTGCGCATCTCCAGCGAAGAAGGGCTCGTCCTCGGGATCCTCCTCGGGCTCATCCTCGGGATGTTCTTCGTCCGCGGCTCCTGGAAGGGGTACGCGAACACCATCTTCGAGGGGATGACCCAGCCCGTGGCCGTGACGGCGATCGTCGCGTGGGTCTGGGCAGGGATGTTCGCCGAGACGCTGCAGGCCGGCGGCTTCGTCGAGGGGCTCGTCTGGCTGGCCGACGTCACGGGCGTCGGCTCGGGGCTGTTCCCGGCGCTGACGTTCGTGCTGGCGGCGCTGCTCGCGACCGGCATCGGCACGGGCTACGGGACGACGATCGCGTTCGTCGCCCTGTTTTTCCCGGCGGGCGTGTTGCTGGGGGCGAACCCCGTGTTGCTGTTCGGCGCGATCCTCTCGGGCGCGATCTTCGGCGACAACCTCGCGCCCGTCAGCGACACGACGATCGTCAGCGCCGTCACGCAGGACTCCGACATCGGCGGCGTCGTCGCCTCCCGGTTCAAGTACGCGATCGTCGCCGCGGCGATCGCGTTCGCCGGCTACGTCGTCGCCAGTTCCGTCCTGCCGGGCGCCGCGATCGCCAACGGCGGCGAGGCCCGACAGATCTTCGTCCAGGAGAGCCGGCCGGCCGGGCTGGTCCACCTGCTCTCGATGGGCGTCGTCATCGTGACGGCCGTCGCCGGCCGGCACATCGTCGAGGCGATCTCGTGGGGGATCGTCGTCGCCGTGGTGGCGAACCTCGTCCTCGGACTCGCGCCCGCGAGCGCCATGGTCCGCTTCGAGGCCCCCGCCGACGCCCCCGCGGCGGACCTGCTCGCGGGACTGCCGATCGTCGAGATCGTCCCCGAGGATCCGACCGTCGGCGGCAGCCTCGTCGAGGGCGCCGCCGGCTTCTTCACGCTGTCGATCCTCGTGCTGTTCATCATCGCGGCCGCACAGATCATGATCCGCGGCGGCGCGTTCCAGGCGATCCTCGACTGGTCGCTCGACAACCTCGCGACGAACGTCCGCAACGCCGAACTCACGATGGTCGGCTCGGCCGCGCTGATCAACGCGGCGATCACGATCAACACCGCCGCCGAGGTAGCGATCGGCCCCTACATCTCGAAGGTCGGCGAGCGGTTCAACATCAACGGCTACCGGCGCGCGAACATCCTGGACGCCCAGACGGCCGCGCTCGGCTACATCTTCCCGTGGTCGGGCGGCGTGCTGGTGGGCTACTCGGCGATGCAGGAACTGCCGGGGACGTACGAGTGGTTCGAAGCGTCGATGGTCGTCAACCCGATCGACGTCGTCCCGTACGTCTTCCACGGCTGGCTGCTGGTGGCGGTGTTCGTCCTCGCGGCGATCACCGGCTTCGGCCGCGAGTACGTCATCGACCGCGAGACCGAGGAGGTGGCCCGGGTATGAGCGTCCTCGAGAAGTTCCTCAGCGGCTGGCACTTCCGGACGACGAAACCGTCGCTCACCCCCGGCTCCGACGTGAACGTCTTCGTCTCGGAGTTCAGCGCCGATGGCGTCGGCATCGCCCGCGTCGGCGACACCGTGCTGTACGTCGAGGGCGCAGAGCCCGAACACGCCGAAAAGCGCGTCAAAGTCCGCGTCACCGAGTTCGACGAGTCGGACGCCGTGGGCCGCGGCGAGTACGTCGAAATCGTCGGCGAGAGCTCCTACACCGGCTGATCGCCGCGGACGGGTATCGTACCGAATTCAGCGGTCGAGTCCGGCACGACGACGTCGTTGCACCCCGAAACCGGTGAGCCACCCCCGGTAAATCCGCGAACCGAACGTTGGCACTCTTATCGGCTCCCGACATCATCGGTCGCGTCGTGCTGAACGGCGGGCACGAGGGGAGCGTCAACCGCTGTAGGGCGGCGTGGATTTCTACCCGGTCAGGCCACTGGTATATGATCGGCCCGGAGTCGTGCCTCTTCTTCTGCCTCTTCGGCCCGTAGCCGCGCCTCTTCCTCCGTCTCTTCGGCCCGTAGCCGCGCCTCTTCTTCTGCCTCTTCGGCCCGGAGTCGTGCCTCGTCCTCCGTTGTTCCTGCGCTGGCGCTGCTGACGCCCAGCGTGAGTAACCCAGCGACACCCGTCCCGAAGAGCACGGTTCGGCGCGTTGCTCGCATCGATTCGGATTCCGAGTCCGCCGTTGTACGTTGTGACTCCGTGGTCATGGCTACTACCTCCCTCGAGCGTTGCACGGCACTGCTGCAACGGCTCACGTTCTCGCACACCGGCACCCCACATAAAACGGGAATGAGACTCGTCTCCACCCTCACGGCCGGACGACAGTGTGGACTGGTGACGGATGCTGTACGACCATCGCCACCCGGGGGAGACGACCGGCTACACACAGCAGAAGGGGTTTATGCCACCCGACGGTGGACGAGCCGACGCGATGCCAACGTACATCACGCTGTTGAACTGGACGCAAAAGGGGATCGAGAACGTCGAAGACAGCCTCGATCGAGACGAAGCCGGGGCCGAAGTAGTCGAGTCACAGGGGGGAGAGATCAAAGACGTATACTACACGATGGGAGCGTACGACAACGTCGTGATCTCCGAATTTCCCGACGACGAAAGTTACGCGAAGGCCATACTGAAAGTCGAAAGCGACGGGTACGTCACTGGTCAAACGCTCAAAGCCCTCCCCGAAGGGATCATCGGGGAGTTCCCCGAATAGCGTCGCCCTGCACTGTTCGAGGGTTGCTCGCCACCGACGGTTCACCCGACGAGCCGTCGTCGACTCCGTGATCCGGGCAACTCCGGGTACCACGACGCGATGCGACCGAGTCGGGCGGCCGGTTCACGACGGGTTTCGATCGGCACGCGACCGTCCGATCACAACCCGGCGACGTCCTCGATGGCGTCGGTCAGCGCCTCGATCGACTCGACGTCGTGTTCGCCCATGTGGCCGATGCGGAACGTCTTCTCGCCGAGCGCGGAGCCGTAGCCGTTCGAGAAGACCATGTCGTACTCCTCGCTCACGGCGTCGATGGTCGCGGCGACGTCGATCCCCTGGGTGTTCTCGATGCAACTGACCGTCTGGGACTCGTAGCCCGCCTCCGGGAACGTGTCGAAGTGTTCGCGGGCCCACTCGCGGGTGTACTCGGCCATCTCCCGGTGGCGCGCGTCCCGGGCCTCGTGGCCCTCTTCGAGCATGTACTTCATCTGCTTGCGGTAGGCGAGCATGATCGGGATCGCCGGCGTGGAGTGGGTCTGTCCCTTCCGCTCGTAGTAGTCGATCGTCCGCTGGAAGCCGCCGTACCACGACGCCGACTCTCTCTCGAGTTCGCGCTCGTAGGCGTCGTCGCTGACGACACACACCGCGAGCCCCGGCGGCATGGCGAAGGCCTTCTGCGTGGACGCGAAGATGACGTCGATGCCGTGTTCGTCGATGTCGACGTAGTCGCCGCCCAGCGCCGAGACGGCGTCGACGACGAAGTACGTGTCCGGGTACTCCGCGACGACGTCGCCGATCTCCTCGACGGGATTGCGGACGCCGGTCGAACTCTCGTTCATCACGGTCGCGACGACGTCGTAGTGTTTGTCGCTCGATTCGAGGGCCTCGCGGACGTCCTCGGGCTTGATCGCCTGCCCCCACTCGTACTCCAGCCGATCGACGTCCTTGCCCAGTCGCTCGGCCACGTTGGCGTGGCGCTCGCTGAAGCTCCCGCAGGTCGGGACGAGGATGTTCTCGTCGACGAGGTTGAGCGTCGAGGCCTCCCAGAACTCGGTGCCCGACGCCGTGAGGATGACGACCTCGTTGTCGGTGCCGAGGAACTCCTTCGTGTCCTCGACGATCGTCGTGTAGAGGTCCGTCATCCGGTCCATCCGGTGGCCGAACATCGGTTGGCTCATCTCCTCGATGACGTCCTCGCGCACTTCGGTCGGGCCCGGGATGTACAGCGTCTTGTCGGGGTAGTCGTCCCTGTATTCGCGTTTCTCGGTCACGTAACCACCTGAGTGGCGCCTACTGGGTGGCGAGACCGTATGGTACTTGTGATAGCGACACGTTCGGCGGCCGGCCCTGCGTCGGCGCCCGCCTGCCGGCCCAGTAGTCGAGGGCGGTCCGGCGACGGGCCACGAGCGCCGCGACCCCAGGAGGGCAAGCGACCCGACGAGCAGGCTCGCGGCGTGTTGCGAGAAGGCGCCGTACACGAACAGCGTCCCGACGCCGACGACCGACCCGTCGACGGCGGCGAGCGCGAGGCGAACGCCGGCGTCGAGGGCGCCGACCGCGCCGTCGCACTCCGGACGCGGGGATCCACGTCTGCGTCCATCCGTCGACACGTCAGCCGGCGAGAAGGTAGCTCCCGTGTCCGCGTCGCTCCGGGCGGCGACTCAGTCGGCCGAACCCGGACTCGTCCCCGTGTTCGCGTTCGTCCCGCGGCGCTCGGCCGCCTCGTCCGGGACGTAGACGTTGCCGTCGACGGCGACCTCGTCGTTCGCGGCCGGCTGGCGGCTCGGACCGGCGTCCGTCACGGACGCGGCGAGGCGCCAGAGCGCCTCGATCTTGCACAGCGCGAAGCCCAGCAGGATCAGCGCGAAACCGGCGACCGTCGCGAGCGTGATCGACTCGCCGAGCGCCGCCCAGCCGACCAGCGTCGCGACGACGGGCACGGCGTAGTTGACGAGGCTGAGTTCGGTCGCGCCGATGTGCTCCAGCAACACGAAGTACGCGAAGAAGCCGCCGCCGGTGGCGACGACCGCGAGGTACGCGAGCGCGGCGAAGGCGGCCGGCGCGGGGTCGACCGCCGCGAGCGACTCGCCGGGGTGGGCGACGCTCAGGGCGTGCAGGACGGCCGCACCGCCGGCCATCGACCACGCCTGCAGCGAGACGATCGGGAGCGTCCCCCGGAACCGCTCGGTCAGGACCGTCCCGAGCGCGAACGAGGCCGCGGAGGCGAACAGCAGCGCGACGCCGATCGCCCGGCCGTCGAGCGAACCGCCCTGAACGGCGATGACGACGACGCCGAGCAGCCCCGCGAGGAGGCCGACGGCCGCCGGCGCGCGGATCCGCTGGCGGGGGAGCAACGCGAGCGCGAGCAGCGGCGTCACGATCGGCGTCAGGCTGAGGACGATCGCGGAGACGCTGCTCGAAACGTACGACTGGCCGAGAAACAGCAGCGCGAAGTGTGCGCCGACGACGAGGACGGCCCCGACGGCGATCAGCGCCCAGTCCTCGCGCGTCCGCGGGCGCCACGGCGACCCGAGGGCGACGACCGCGCCCGCGAACAGCAGGGCCGCGACGTCGAACCGGAGAGCGGCGAAGAGGATCGGCGGCAGCGACGCCAGGCCGACCTCGATCGCCGCGAACGACGTCCCCCAGGCGAACGCGAGCGCGACGAAGAGCAGGATATCTCTGTTTACGTTCATATCTATTCGGGAGGAGCTTGCGCCACTTCTATGTTGCTATTCGACACCTATAGGGGCCGAAACGCCGAAATCCCCGGAGGAGTGTTAACACACATCTATCACAAATTATCCTATGTTAATAAATATCATGACACGTTCCAGCGGGTCGCGATCATCGGCGGCCGGACGGCTGGCGCGGCGGTTCGGACGCGGAAAAGACGCTCCGTCGCGACCGGTTACTGGACCTCGATGTCGCCCACCATCGTCGTCTGGTGGGGGATGCAGACGTACTGGGCCATCTCCGAGGTGACGTCGAACTCGAGGGTCTGGGTCTCGCCCTCCTGGTCTACGATCTCGGTCTCGTAGTCCTCGACGACCTCGCCGTTGTCGTCCCAGATGGCGATGTTGTGGCCGGCGCCGTCGCCGTTCTCCCAGGTTATCTCGTACGTCTCGCCCTCGGTGAGCGTCAGCGTCGGGTTCTCCTCGTCGGCGATCTGTTCGGGTTCCATCCCGACCCAGTTCTCGGTGAGCGCTTCGAGCATGATCTCGCCGGGTTCGATGACGTCGCCGGCGGCGCCGTCACCCTCCTCGGTTTCGTTACCGTCGGTCTCGTTGTCTTCCGTCTCGTTGTCCTCGGTCTCGTTATCTCCCGTCTCGTTGTCTTCCGTCTCGTTGTCCTCGGTCTCGTTATCTCCCGTCTCGTTCTCGTCGGTCTCGTTGTCCTCGCCGTCACCGGGGCCGCCCCCGTCTCCGTCGCCGTCGCCGCCGTCCGTACAGCCGGCGAGAGCGGCGGTTACCGTTGCGATACCTGTGTACCTGAGTACTCTCCGTCGAGAAAACGTGTCGTCTCGTGGCATAACCGTCGGTGGAAGCCTTGGCTAGACGGGAGCATAAGCCACTGGCCGTCATTTGCGCGGATATAAGTCCCGAGACCCGCGAATTCGCGTGAATAGCTGACAGTCAGTCGTCCGGGAACGTCGTCGTTTCCGGACCGTCGTGGACCCGACGTCACCCCCCGGACGCGTCGTCGCCCGTCCCGTTCCCCTCGTCCACGGCGGATTCGTTTCCCTCGGCGAACTCCTCGCCCTCCTCGCGGTCCTGGCCGTCGCCGGTGCCCTCCTCTGACTCCGTCTCGTCGTCCCCGCCGGGGCCGCCACAGCCGGCCACCAGCGCGAGCGCCGCCGCGGGGGCCGTCCGCCGGAGCAGCCGTCGTCGGGTGTGCGGGTCGGTCATCGGCCGTGGTTGGCCGCGGGCGCGGAAAAGCCGACGGGCGACGCTCGCGTGCACGCGTCAGGCGTCGCCCTCGTCGAGCGAGAAGCGGCTCCGGCGGTCGATCGACAGCCGCAGGAACGCGGGGACGGCCACCACCGCGACGGCGACTTCGAGGCCGCCGACGACGAGGAACGCGAGGTCGTACCCCCGGGCGCCGGCGACGACCCCGCCGACGAGGAAGCCACCGAGGAAGCCGAGGCTCCCGGCGAGGTTGAAGCCGGCCATGGCGACGCCGCGCTCGCTTTCGGCGGCGAGGTCGGTGACAAGCGCCATCGTCGCGGGGGCGACAAGCGCCCCGAGGACGCCGACGGCGGCCATCGCGAGCGCCGCGAGCGCGACCGTCGGCGCCGCGCCGACGGCGAGGATGCCGGCGCCGTAGCAGACCGAACCGGCGACGATCGGCACCGTCCGGCCGATCCGGTCCGAGAGGACGCCCATCGGGAACTGCAACAGCGCGAACGGGGCGAAAAAACACGCCAGCAGCAACCCCGTCGTCGCCGCGTCGACGTCGAACGTCGCCTGAAAGTACAGCGTCCCGACGAGGGCGAAGAAGCCGGCGGTCATCCGGTCGACGAAGCCGAACGCGAAGGGGATCGACAGCGCCGGCCGCCGCCGGACACTCGCGAGGACCTCCCGCGCGCGCCGCCGGCCCTCGGGGGCACGGTCGGGGACCCGCGAGACGAGCGCGCCGACGAGCGCCAGCAGACAGGCGGCGGCGACCAGCGGCGCGAGCGGGTCGAACGTCGTCAACCGCCCGCCGACGGGTGCGCCGAGGGCGGCACCCAGCCCGATGGCGATGCCGGCCGCGCCCATGTTCCGGCCGTGGCCGCCCTCTAAGTCCATCAGCATCGTGATCGTCAGCGAGAACGCGCCGACGGTCATCGCCCCCTGGAGGAACCGCAGCGCGAGGACGCCCTCGAACGGGATCGACGGGACCGACGGCGCGAGCGCGAGCGCGAGGTAGCCCGCCGCCCCCGCGAGCGCGCCGGCGACGACGAACGGCGTCCGCCGACCGGCCGCGTCGCTGGCGATCCCCCAGACGCCGACGAAGGCGACGTAGCCGGCGAACTCGGCGACGAGAAACCACATGCTCGCCGACAGCGGGGTCGCCGCGAACGCCGAGGTCGCGGCGTCGGCGCCGAGGGCGGCGACGAGGTCGGCCACGCCGGGGTAGAGCAGCAGTTGCGAGAACAGCGCCGCGAAGACGAGCGCGGCGAGGACGAGCCGATCCCGGTCCGTCGAGTGCACGCCGGGAGGTTCGTTCTACGGGCCTATGAAGCCGACCGTTCCGGCCCGCGGTCCTCCCGCGTGGCCGGTTCGCGGTCGGGGCGGCGGACCCGCCGGTAGCGGTGGACGACGCAACCGGTGAGCATGCACAGACAGCCCGCGAGCACCGGCGTCGAGAGCGCGAGCGCCGGCATCGCGACCGCGACCAGCGGCTCGCCGACGTCGGGCAGCGCCGCGGCGAGCGACTCCAGCGATCCGCCGTTGACGACGACGTTCGCCAGCAGCGCGCCGGCGACGAGCAGCCGCCGGGCGGACCGGTCCGAGACGAGGTACAGCGTCGGCACCAGAGTGCCAAAGAGGAACACGTAGTACAGCGGGTAGGAGGGGAAGTAGACGAAGATCGCCAGCAGCGTCGCGTGGGCGCCGACGAGCCGGTCGACGGGGGTCTCGACGTCGGTGTAGACGTACGCGAGCGCGGGGAGGAGGACGACGGCGGCGAGGACGGAGAGCGGTCCCGGATCGATCGATGGGAGGAGCACCGAGAGCGGCCGGCGGACCGTGACGTACGTGGCCCCGGGGTCGAGGCCGCCGACGAACGCCTCGGAGTCGGTACGGGGCAACAGCGCGTCGAAGACGTACGTCCGGGTCGCCTCGCGGCCGAAGACGAGCGCGCCGAGGCCGAGTCCCCCGAGGCCAGTCGCGAGCGCGCCCGCGACGGCCCGGCCCGCACGCAGGCGGAGCAGCCAGACGCCGATCGCCGCCGGGAAGACCTTCAACAGCGCGGCGCCCGCGAGCGCGACGCCGGCGAGGGTCTCGCGGTCGAGTCGCCCCTCGCGGCGGGCGTCGACGGGGGCGAGCAGCGCCAGCCCGAGCGCGACCAGCAGCGCCATCCGGAGGTTGACCTGACCGTAGAACAGCGAGGGGACGGTGTGGATCGAACCGACGACGAAGCCCGCGATCAGGGCGCGGTCGACCGTCGCGAGCGGCCGGCGGCGCTCGATCCGGCGGACGATCACCGCGGCGAGCGCGAGGCCGGCGCCGACTTCGAGGGCGAGGTGGACCGCGAACCCGGTCCAGAGGCCGACGAACGCGAAAGGGAGAAACTGGACGACCGTGATCGGCGGGTAGAGATAGAAGAAGTGCGGGAACTCCGCGGGCGCGACGGCGTAGAAGTCCGCCCCCGCGAGGGCGGCCTCGGCCGCGACGCGGTACACCGCGAAGTTCGCGGCGAGCATGTGCGGGCGTTCGACCGAGCGGTACGCGAACATGAGGACGCCGAGGAAGACGCCGCTCGCGAGGACCGCGCGCGCTCCCGTCACCGACGGGAGGCCGTCCGGGTCGTCGTCGCGCCGGGTCACGGCCGAGGCTCGTCGTCGGATCCTATCAGCGTACCGATTTTTCCTTCGCCGGCGCCCGAACGAGGGGCAACGACGGTATTTGCCGTTACTGACGCGCATAAGTCCGTGGCGAAGTATGCGTACAGAACATGAGCGACGACCCGACCCCGCCGCCCGGCTTCGCCACCCGGAGCGTCCACGCGGGCGCCGACCCGGACCCGGCGACGGGCGCGGCCGCGCCGCCGATCCACCAGACCACCTCCTACGTCTTCGAGAGCGCCGACGTCGCGGCCGAGCGCTACGCGCTGGAGCGGGACGGCCACATCTACTCGCGGATCAGCAACCCGACGGTCGAGGCCCTAGAGGAGCGACTGGCGGCACTCGAAGGCGGGACCGGCGCGGTCGCGACCGCCAGCGGGATGGCCGCGCTCGACTCGCTGACGCTCGTGCTCGCGAAGGCGGGCGAGAACGTCGTCTGTTCGACGGACACCTACGGCGGGACGACGGCCTACTTCGCGAAGACGGCCTCGCGGCGGGAGATCGAGACGCGGTTCGTCCCGACGCTGGAGTACGACGCCTACGCGGCGGCCATCGACGAGGACACCGCGTTCGTCCACGTCGAGACGATCGGCAACCCGTCGCTCGTCACCCCGGACTTCGAGCGACTGGCCGGGATCGCCCACGAGAACGACGTCCCGCTCGTGGTCGACAACACGTTCGCGACGCCGGCGCTCTGCCGGCCGCTGGAGCACGGCGCGGACGTCGTCTGGGAGTCGACGACGAAGTGGCTCCACGGCTCCGGGGCGACCGTCGGCGGCGTCCTCGTCGACGGCGGCGACTTCCCGTGGGACGAGGCGGGCTACGAGGAGATCGCCGGACAGAACGACGCCTACCACGACGTCGACTTCTCGCGGGACTTCCCCGAGGCGCCGCTGGCCGCCGCCGCCCGCTTCCGGTCGGTCCGCAGCCTCGGCAACCAGCAGTCGCCGTTCGACGCCTGGAACACCCTGCAGGGGCTCGAGTCGCTGCCGCTGCGGATGGCGAAACACTGCGAGAACGCCGCGATCGTCGCCGACTACCTCGACGACCACCCCAACGTGGCGTGGGTCTCGTACCCGGGTCTGGAGTCCCATCCGACCCACGAGGCGGCCTCGCGGTATCTCGCCGGTGAGCCGAGCGGAGCGAGGCGATCCTCGACGGACGTTCCGTCCGTCGTAGGGTACGGCGGG
The DNA here is from genome assembly GCF_024296665.1 of Salinilacihabitans rarus. NCBI lineage: Archaea > Methanobacteriati > Methanobacteriota > Halobacteria > Halobacteriales > Natrialbaceae > Salinilacihabitans > Salinilacihabitans rarus. The sequence continues at coordinate 2,323,763 of NZ_CP100762.1, forward strand.
ATGATCGCGTTCGGCCTCGAAGGCGGCTACGAGGCCGGGAAGACCTTCTGCGAGAGCGTCGACCTCGCGTCGTTCCTCGCGAACGTCGGCGACGCGAAGACGCTCGTCATCCACCCCGCGAGCACGACCCACGGCCAGCTAACGCCCGAGGAGCAAGCGGAGGCGGGCGTCACGCCGGATCTGGTCCGGCTCTCGGTCGGCATCGAGGACCCCGCGGACCTGCTCGCGGACCTCGAGCGGGCGATCGAACGGGCGACGTAGCCGGAGTCCGGACCCCGCGTCGCTCGTCGACGGGGACTGCCGGTTCCCGCCGCCCGGTCGGGACGTCACGCGACGGAGGCGGCGTACGCCGTTCCCGGAACGACCGCGAAGACGACGAGCGAGAGCGCCGTCCCGCGCGACGGGACCCCGAATCCCGTCCCGGAGCCGTCGTACCGGCTCAGCCACGGCGAACGCGTCGTCGAGGACGACGCAGCCGTGAGGTCACGTTGCTCTTCGAGACCGTCTGCTTACGGTTTCGGGGGAAGCCCCTCGTTACACTCGCGGTACGCTGTCACCAGCCAGCCGTCCTCGTCGTCGTACACCGCCACCGCGAGTTCGGTCTCGATCTCGTTGTCGCACGGCGATTCGGTCGCGCTGTACGTCAGCGTGGTCGGAAAGGCGGAACACTCCACCTCGACCGGAAGCCCGTTCCCGCCGGGGTACGTTTCGGAAATCGTTCCGATTTCCAGGTTGCAGATCTCCGACCTGTTACGATCGTATCCGTGGACGCGGACGTCGTGGAACGTTGCCAAATCGTCGGGGCCCTGGTGTTGTTTTTGGAGTTCGAACGTGACCGTCCAGGCGTCCTCCGTTTCTTCGACTCGGATCTCTCCGAACGAGAGTTCTCTCCACGGGCCTCGATCGGGTTGGCCGCACCCGGCGAGCAGCGATGCTACCGCACTCCCGAACGCGCCCATCAGTTCCCGCCGTCGCAGCGATCGGATCACGGTCGTCACCGGTCGCGTGATGGTACGTCTTCGAAATCGATCGTACTCAGCTCTTCGAGACTAAACGCTAACCTCGGCGTCGGGCCGGTACCGAGGTCGTTCGCCGTTCCGGCTCTCATGATGCTCCATCTCGGATTGGGGCCGTTCGCGTACTCGGGCGTCTCGTCCGGTTCGAAGTTATTGCCGTTGATGTCGCCGCTGTAGACCTCCATGCCCTTCGGGACCACGCCGATTCCCGCGACCTCGATCGCCGTGTCGTCGGCCCACCCGACGCCGAGGACGTGACCGGCCTCGTGCATCGTCACCGATTGTAATCCGTGAACGTCCGACGAACTGAACCTGTCGGCGGCGATCATCGCCCCCACTCATTTTCGATCCACGTCGCTCGTTCAGTCCCCGGTGCGCCGTTGTTGAACGCGATCCGAGCGCCCCGTCGATGTCACTGCCGAGCGCATCGTCGACCGGCGTTCCCGGAGACTGCGCTTTGAGGTTCGATCCCAGTAGAGGTGCAGTGCTTCGTCGTCATCGTGGTACTCGTCTTCGATGATGCCGAGTTCCCAGCGATTCGCGTCGTCGCTCGCAATCGTCTCCAAACAGCCCGTAGAGCCGGTGTGGAGGCCCGAATCGAGCATCGACGCCGGATCGTCCCCGCGAGGGCGTTGTACTTGCAAATCGCCTCGAGTTCGTCGACGTCGCTCTCGTCGTCGACGACGATTTCCACGTCGAGGTCGTACGGTCTGAAGTTTCGCTCGGCAACCGATCGCGATGGCCGCTGGTTTCGATCGCATTGGTGTCATCACAGGCTACATATTGAAAATTCTTACTGTAGTGTGTGCATACAGTTTCGGAACGAAAGTTCGCCTCGGGACCGCGAACGGCGTCCGCGCCCCGCGCACCGACCGAGAAGCGAGCGAATCTTGCCGTAACTGAGAGTTATTAGACCATTCAAGAATATGCACGACATACATGACACGCGACGGAGCGGCGGCCGCGTCGGGGCGAGGGCCGTGCCGCGGGATGCCGGCGAGGTGGACACCGTGAGCACGACGCGCGACGTCGTCGACCTCGGGGAGTTTACGTTCGAGTGCGGGGAGTCGATCCCGCGACTCGAGGTCGCCTACGAGACCTACGGCGAGTTCGACGGGAGCAACGCCGTCCTCGTCTGTCACGCCCTCACGGGCAGCGCCCACGTCGCGCGCCGGCCGGACGCGGGCGACGGGACGGCCGGCCAGGCCCGCGCGTGGTGGGGCGACGTCGTCGGCCCCGGGAAGGCCATCGACACGACCGAGTACTACGTGGTCTGTGCGAACGTCCCCGGTTCCTGCTACGGGACGACGGGGCCCGCAAGCGAGAACCCCGAGACGGGCGAACCCTACGGCACCGACTTCCCGCCCGTGACCGTCGGCGACTGGACCCGCGCCCAGCGGCGCCTGCTGGACGAACTCGGCGTCGGGCGCCTGCGCGCGGTCGTCGGCGGGAGCGTCGGCGGGATGAACGTCTTGGACTGGCTGCGCCGGTACCCCGACGACCTCGAACGTGCGGCCGCCATCGCGGCCGCCCCACGGCTGGACGCCCAGTGTCTCGCGCTCGACGCCGTCGCCCGGCGGGCGATCACGAGCGACCCGAACTGGAACGGCGGCCACTACTACGGCGTCTCCGAGAGCGAAGCGAGCGGTGGCTCGTCGGAGTCCGGCGGCGGCCCCGAACCCGACGAGGGACTGGCCCGCGCGCGCCAGATCGGTCACGTCATGTACCTCTCGAAGGCGTCGATGGGCCGGAAGTTCGGCCGGCGGGCCGCCGGCCGCGAGGCCGTCCGGGACGAACCGCCGGACCCCGCCGCCGCATTCTTCCCCTACCGCGAGGTCGAGTCGTACCTCGACTATCAGGCCGAGCGCTTCGTCGACCGGTTCGACGCGAACAGCTACCTCTACCTGACGCGGGCGATGGACGACTTCGACCTCTCGGCCGGCTACGAGTCCGACGCCGACGCGCTCGCGGCGTTCGAGGGCGAACTCCTCGCGCTCTCCTTTACCGGCGACTGGCACTTCACCGTCGAGCAGTCGGAAGCGCTCGCGGAGGCGGGCCGCGAGGCGGGCGCCGATGTCGCCCACCACGTCGTCGACTCCGACCACGGCCACGACGCGTTCCTCGTCGAACCCGAGAAGGTCGGACCGCCGCTGTCGGCGCTGCTCGACGCCGGGTTGGCGGGCCGGGCGATCACCGATACGGGACCGGAGGAACCCGAACGGGAGACGTTCGCGCCGGTCCACACCAGCCTCTTTGGCAACTGACGCGACCGCCGACGCGGGCCGGCCGAGGAGATCCTTACTATCCATCTAACAACTCCCGGAATTTATAATACATGAGTGTTTGATGTACGAGCATGGAAAATGCAATTAGAGTCGACGACGACGAGCGGGTGACGGTCGACTCGAACGACGACGACGAGGAGGCCCCGGCCGAGGAGACGGATCGGTCGGTCGTCCTGCGGGTTCGCGAGTCCGCGTCGAGCACGCTGGACGACGTTTCGGAGCGAGTCCCGGATCGAACGACCGCGACGCGGGTCCGGGAGTCCACGCGGCGCCGCCTCGACGGCGTCTCCGGGAAGGTACCGGGCCGGGCGACGGCTGCGCGGTTCCGGGAGGCGGCGTCGGGCGCGCTCGGTACCGTCTCCGGCGGGCTACCGGACCGAACGACGGCCGCGCGGGTCCGCGAATCCGCGCGGGCCCGCCTCGACGGCGTCGCCGCCGGCACGTCGGCCCGCGCGGAAGCGACGGGGGAGCGGGGCCGGGCGTCGGCGGCGCGATGGCGGGAGGCCGCGGCGCGGTATCGGACGGCCGCGGCGCGTCGCGTCGGCGCCCTGCCGCTCGCAGAGGGGTTCGTCTTCGGCGCCGGGGCGTTCCTGTTCGGCTACGTCCTGACGGTCGTGGCGACGGCGAGCGCCCGCGCGGGCGCCGCCGGGGCGAGCGAGGCGCCGGCCGTCCCGACGCACGCGGCGTGGTCGTACCTGGCCGCGCTCGGCGTCGGCCTCGAACGCGGGGGCGAGACGGTGTCCGTCGCCGAGGCGGCGGGCACGACGACGGGGGTCGTTCCGGCGATAGGCCTCGTGGCGGTCGGCGTCGCCGCCGCCGCGGGCTACCTGCTCGCCGAGTACGCCGGCGCCGACGACGCGGCGAGCGCGGTCGAGGCGTCCGCGCTGGTCGCCGCCGGCTACGTCGCGTTCGCGCCGGGTCTGGCGCTGCTCGCGACGCGGATGCCCGGAGGCGCGACGGTCGTGCCCGCCGTCGTCGACGCGGTGGTCTACGCGGGCGTCCTCGTCCCGGCGGCGTTCGGCGTCGTCGGCGGCCTCGCCGCCGCGTGGCCCGACCCGGCCGACCGGGTCGTCGACCTGACCCACCGGATCGTCGGCCGGACCCGCCGAGCCGTCGCGCGGGTGACCGACTGACGCTCGCGGCCGCCGCGGCCGGACTCCGGCGTCAGTCGCCGGCGACGCCGGGCGCGTCGACGGCCTCGCGGTCGCGGGGCGACGTCGGCGGGGCCGCCGCCTCGGCCGTCACGTACTGGTCGGCGACCGACGCGGGGTCGCGGCGTCGCTCGACCACGCGACGGACGTCCCGGGCGAGCAGTCGGAGGTCCTCGCGACGGGTGAGCGTCCCGGCGCCGGTGCCGGGAGAGCGGAAAAGCGCGATTAACGCCCACATGCTGCCGGCCGAGAGCGCCCCGGCCGCCGAGAACGTCATGTCGAGCGTGGTGAAGGTGACCGCGTAGGCGCCGCCGACGGTCATCGACGGCAGACTCGTGCCGAGCGGAACGCGCGCCGACGAGTCCCGCAGCGTGGGAGCGAGGAAGACGATCGAGAGGCCGCTGCCGAGCATGAACACGAGGTCTTGCCACATCACGAACGATTGGAACTCGGTCGCGAGTAAAAACTCCGTTGGTTTCAAAAACCGAACGTTGTATTAAAATTCGTCGGGCGGCGAGAGTCGCCCGCGGGAGAGCGTCGCGCGTCGCGAGACGACGGGCGCGGGGCCGCTCAGGCCCGTTCGAGGACGCCCTCGGCGAGTAACCGGTCGCGTACCCCGGCCATCGAGTCGACGACCACGTCACAGTGGGGGGAAACGGCCGGTTTCGGGTCGAAGCCGATCGCCAGCCCCGCGACCCGGAGCATCGGCAGGTCGTTCGCCCCGTCGCCGACGGCGACGGTCCCCTCGACCGGGACGCCCGTCTCGGCCGCGAGGTCTTCGAGCGCCGTATCCTTCGTCCCCTCGATCAGCGGCCCCTCGACCTCGCCGGTGAGTTCGCCGTCGACGACCGGCAGGCGGTTCGAGACGATCCGGTCGACGGCGACCCCCTCGCGGTCGAGGGCGGCCGCGACGCCGCGCTCGAAGCCGCCGGTCAGGATCGCCGTCGTGACCCCCGCCGCGTTCAGGTCCCGGAGCAGGTCGGCGGCGCCCTCGCGGAGTTCGACGTCCGCGTAGGCGTCCTCGGCGTCGGCCTCCGGGAGCCCTTCGAGCAGGGCCGCCCGCGAGCGCAGGCTCTCTGCGTACCCGATCTCGTCGTTCATCGCCCGCTCGGTGATCTCGGCCATGTCGGCGGCGACGCCACAGCGCTCGCCGAGCAGCACGGTCATCTCGGAGTCCGACAGCGTCCCGTCGAAGTCGAAGGCGACGAGTGTCATGGCTGGCCGTTGCGACCGGGCGGATAAACCAGTTCAGGTTCGCACAGTCGCCGCCGGCACAGACACCGCAACCGTCTTCCCCGCCGAAACGAACTGTCGGAAGTGAGCGGAACGGACGCCGGGGTGACCGAGGGGTGACGAGCGCGCCGGTCGAGGTGATCGCGTTCGCGCTGGTGCCGGCGATCCTCTGGGGGTTCACGCCGATCCTCGACAAGCGCGGGATGGCCGCCGGCGGCACCTCGCTGCAGGCGTCGCTCGTGCTCGTCTGCGTCGACTCGACGCTGTACTGGATCCTCATCGCGACGCTCCGTGGCGGGTCGGCGTTCTCGGGGCTGACGACGGAGGCGCTCGCGGCGTTCGTCTTCGCGGGGGCCATCGGCTCCTCGATCGGCCGGATCGTCATCTTCGTCGGCGTCGACCGCGTCGGCGCGAGCCTCAACAGCGCGATCCTGAGTTCGCGGCCGCTGTTCGCGACGCTGATCGCGCTCGTCTGGCTGGGCGAACCGCTGGGGCCGGTGACGGCCGTCGGCGTGGTCGTCCTCGTCGCCGGCCTCGCGACGCTGGCGGTCTCGAAGGGCGGCGACCTCGGCGGCTGGGAGCCCCGCGACCTCGTCTGGCCGATCCTCGCGGCCGCCTTCTTCGCCCTCGCGAACGTCGCCCGGCGCTACGGGCTGACCGGCGCCTCCGTCTCGGCGCTCGAAGCGGTGGCGATCAACGAGACTACGGGGCTGGCCGTCCTCGTCGGCTACCTCGCGGTCACCCGCGGCCGGGACGCCCTCCGGGTGCCACGGGAGAGTTACACCTACTTCGCCGGCAGCGGCCTGCTGACGACCGTCGCGATGGTCGCGCTGATGACCGCGCTGGGCCTCGAAGACGGCCGGATCGCCCTCGTCGACCCGCTCGTGGCGACCGCGCCGCTTTTCACCGTCGTCTTCGCGGCGGTCCTCCTGCGGGACGTCGAGCGGGTCACGCGGGGCGTCGTCGCCGGCGCGGCGCTGATCGTCGTCGGCGCCGCGCTGATCACGCTGTGAGTCGTCAGTACTGCTGGCAACGGAAGGTTTACCCGCCGCGGGCGCGGTTCACTCGTCCATGAAGGTGCTGGTCACGGACCCCATCGCGGACGCGGGTCTGGACGCGCTCCGCGACGCCGGCCACGAGGTCGAGACGGGCTACGAACTCGAGGGCGAGGACCTCCTCGACGCCGTTTCCGACGCCCACGGACTGATCGTACGCTCCGGGACGGAGGTCACCCGCGAGGTGTTCGCGGCGGCCGAGGAACTCGTGATCGTCGGGCGCGCGGGCATCGGCGTCGACAACATCGACATCGACGCCGCCACCGACGAGGGCGTCATCGTCGCCAACGCGCCGGAGGGCAACGTCCGCGCGGCGGCCGAACACACCGTCGCGATGACCTTCGCCGTCGCCCGCTCGGTTCCGCAGGCACACGTCCGGCTGAAAAACGGCGAGTGGGCGAAAGGCGACTACCTCGGCGCCGAACTCGACGGCAAGACCCTCGGCGTCGTCGGCCTCGGCCGCGTCGGCCAGGAGGTCGCGAAGAAACTCGACTCGCTCGGGATGGACGTCGTCGCCTTCGACCCCTACATCAGCGAGGACCGCGCCGAGCGCATCGGCGCCGAACTCGTCGAGTTCGAGGCCTGCCTCGACCGGGCCGACTTCCTCACGATCCACACGCCGCTGACCCCCGAGACCGAGGGGATGATCGGCGAGACCGAACTCGACCTGCTCGACGGGGGCTACCTCGTCAACGTCGGCCGCGGCGGCATCGTCGACGAGGACGCCCTCGCGGCGAAAGTCGAGGACGGCACGCTCGCCGGCGCGGCGCTGGACGTCTTCGCCGAGGAGCCCCTGCCCGCGGGGTCGCCGCTGCTCGAACACGACGAGATCGTCGTCACGCCCCACCTCGGGGCCTCGACCGAGGCCGCCCAGGAGAACGTCGCCACCTCCACCGCCGACCAGGTCGTCGCCGCCCTCGCCGGCGAACCCGTCGCCAACGCGCTCAACGCGCCCTCGATCGACGAGAGCGCGTTCCCCCGGCTCGAACCGTACGTCGAGATCGCCGAGACCGCCGGCAAGATCGCCGCCCAGTTGCTCGACGGCCGCATCGAGGAGATCGAGGTCACGTACGAGGGCGAGATCGCCGCGGAGGACGTCGAGTTCGTCACCGCGAGCGCCCTGAAGGGCGTCTTCGAGCCGCTGGAGTGGCAGGTCAACGCCGTCAACGCCCCGCAGATCGCCGACGACCGCGGCGTCGATGTCACCGAGTCGAAGACCCGACAGGCCGCCGACTTCCAGAGCCTCGTCTCGGTGACCGTCGGCGACGGCGAGGACGAGATCTCCGTCGACGGGACGCTGTTCGCCGGCGACGACCCCCGGATCGTCCGGATCGACGGCTACCGCGTCGACGCGATCCCCCACGGCCGGATGGTCGTCACGCGCAACGCCGACGAACCCGGCGTCATCGGCCTCATCGGCACGGTGATGGGCAGCCACGGCGTCAACATCGCCGGGATGTTCAACGCCCGCGAGGCCCACGGCGGCGAGGCGCTGACCGTCTACAACGTCGACGGCGAGGTCCCCGAGGCCGCCCGCGAGGAACTCGAAGGCGACGACCGGATCGTCGGCGTCCGGTACATCACGCTGAACGGACACTAGGGATTTCCGCGAACGGTCGCCCTTTAGGCGTCCGCTGCCTACCCACCGAGGATGAGCGACGCAGGCTTCGACTACGACGTGGCGGTCGTCGGCGGTGGCCCCGCAGGACTGACGGCCGCGCTCTACGCGACGCGACTCGGACTGGACACCCTCGTCGTCGACCGCGGCGGCGGCCGCGCGGCGATGATGCAAGACACCCACAACGTCATCGGCGTCACCGAGGACGTCTCCGGCGTCGAGTTCCTGGCGACCGCGCGCGAGCAGGTACAGGGGTACGGCGCCGACTTCCGCCGGAGCCACGTCGAGGACGTCACGGCCCTCGGCGACGACGCGGACGACGGCTTCCGCGTCGGGACCGACGGCGACGAGACGTTCCGGGTGCGCCGGGTCGTCCTCGCGACGGGCTTTACCGACCGGCGCCCGGACCCCCCGCTGCCGCCGACCGGCCGGGGACTCCACTGGTGTCTGCACTGCGACGCGTTCATGTTCGTCGACGAACCGGTGTTCGTGATGGGGACCGGCGACTCGGCCGCCTACGTCGCGATGATCCTGCTCAACTTCACCGACGAGGTGGACCTGCTGACCCGCGGCGACGAACCGGCCTGGAGCGAGGAGACCGCCGAACTGCTCGCGAACCACCCCGTCGACGTGATCGAGCACGAGGTGACCGGCGTCGAGCGCGACGAAAGCGGCTGGCTCGCCGCCCTCGAATTCGAGGACGGCGAGGTCCGCCCGTACCGCGGCGGCTTCCCGATGTACGGCTCGAACTACCGCGCCGCGCTCGCCGAGGACCTCGGCGTCGAGCGCAACGACGACGGCACCGTCGCCGTCGACGACCACGGCCGCACCTCCGTCGAGGGGGTGTACGCCGTCGGCGACCTCACGCCCGGACACAACCAGATCCCGGTCGCGATGGGCGAGGGCGCGAACGCCGGCATCGCGATCCACAAGGACCTCCGGGCGTTCCCGCGCTCGCTCGACGAGATCGAGTCGGCGGGGCCGGTCGGCGACGACGAGGTCCCGGCCGTCTCGCGGGCCCTCCGCGAGACCGCCCTCGCCCACGAGGGCCACGCCGGCGGGCCGCGCGAGTCCGGAAGCGAGAGCGAAGCGGAGCGCACCGCCGACGACTGATTCCCCGCCGCTGACCGACCGACTCGGGTCGCCGGCGGCAAAAGACCTATCGCCCCGACGGTCATCCCGTCGGACATGGACGACGGAGTCGAGGTCGACTTCGGCGAGGACGGACTGGTTCCCGCCGTCGCACAGGACCGGGAGAGCGGCGAGGTACTGATGCTGGCGTACGCCTCGCCGGAGGCGCTGGAACGGACCCGCGAGACCGGATACGCCCACTACTACTCGCGCAGCCGCGAGGACCTCTGGAAGAAAGGCGACACGAGCGGGCACGTCCAGCGCGTCGCGGAGGTGCGCGTCGACTGCGACGCCGACGCCCTCCTCTACCTCGTCGACCAGGAAGGTGGAGCCTGCCACACCGGCCACCGGTCGTGTTTCTACCGGACGGTCGACGGCGAGAACGTCGGCGAGACGGTCTTCGACCCCGACGACGTCTACGAGTGACCGGGATGAGCGAGACGCGCCAGCGCGACGACCCCGCCGCTCGCCTCGAACGCGCCCGCCAGCGCCTCGCGGACGTCGAAGAACGGATCGACGACCGCGGCGCCGACACCGTCGAGCGGGTGGCCGACGCCTACCGGACCGCGTCGGACCTGCTCGACGAGTACGTCGACCGCGCGACTGGCACCGGCCGGGAGACGTTCAAGGCGTACGTCCAGCTCGAGGGACAGTTCGAATCGCTGGTGGAGTCGCTCCCCGAGGACCTCCCCCGACGGGAGGCCTTCGGGTCGGCGCTGGAGGCGATCGACAAGCGACGGCTACACGAGTCCGACTTCGAGCGCGCCGAGGCCGCCCTCGAACCCGCCGCGACGTTCGCCGACCTCGTCGACGAGCGCGAGACCGCCCGCGAGGAACTGGCGGTCGCTCGGACGGAAGCGAGCAAGCGTCGCCGTGCGGTCGACGACGAGATCGCCGAGCGCGAGCGCCTGCTCGACCTCGCGACCGCGGACCTCGACGCGCCGGTCGACCGCCTCCGCGAGCCGATCGAGGCCTACGACGCGGCGATCCGCGAGGCCTTCGAGCGCTACCGCGACGCGGCGTCCGCCCGCGAGGTGTTCGCCCTGCTCGACCGCAGCCGCTGGTACCCGTTCGTCCCGTTCGAACGGCCGCCGGCGGAACTGCGCGAGTACGTCGAGACGAACCCCGCCGGCGAGTACTCGATCCCCGACCTGCTGGAGTACGCCGACTACTCGCGGTCGAAACTCGACCACTACGTCGACGACGCCGACGAACTCAAGCGGCGGGTGGCCACCCGGCGGACCTACCTGACCGGGATCGACGCCGGCCCGCTGACGGTCGGCTGGCCGCCCGGCCCCGCGACCGTCCTGCGCCACCGGGCCCGCGAACTCCGGCCGTTCGTCGACCGCGTCGCCGACGAGGAGGTCGTCGCGGCGCTGCGCGAGGTGCGCGCGCTGACCCGCGACGACGAGTACGAACGGCTGCGGACGGCCGCCGTCGCCCGCGACCGGCTCTCGCCCGAGGAGCGCGAGCGGCTGGCCGACGGCCGCGTCGCCGACGAACTCGAAGAACTGCGGACCGAGCGGGACCGGCTGGAGGAGTTACTCGCGGTCGAGGACCCGGTCTGAGGGGGTTCACCCCGCGAAGTCGACCCGCGATCGCGGATCGACCGCGGCCGCTCAGGCGCCTTCCTTCGCGGCGACCAGCGCGTCGTACATGTCGCCGGCCAGTTCCTCGGCGCGGTCGCGGTCGCGGGCCTCGGCGTAGACGCGCACGAGCGGTTCGGTGCCGGAGGGGCGCGCGAGCACCCACGCGTCGCCGTGGTCGATGCGGTAGCCGTCGCGGGTGTTGAGTTCGGCGTCGGCCTTCTGGGCCTGATTGGCCGCGGCGTCGAGCATCGCGTCGCGCTCGGCGGTCGACTCGTAGCCGACGTTGCGCCGGACGTTGGCGTAGCCGCCGTAGGGGGCGACGATCTCGCTGGCGGGGCGCTCGGCGACGAGTTCGAGGAAGCGCGCGGCGGTGTAGGCGCCGTCGCGGGCGAGGCGGTAGTCGGGGAAGAAGATGCCGCCGTTGCCCTCGCCGGCGATGGGGACGTGCCGGCCGTTGGCCTCGAGTTCCTCGATCCGGGTGATGATGTTCGTCGACCCGATCGGCGTCAGTTCGAGGGCGGCGCCGACCTCGTTTGCGACGTCGACCAGCCGCTGGGAGACGTTGACCGCGGAGACCGTCGTATCGTCGGAGTCGAGTTCGGCGGCCGCGAGCGCGGCGAGGGTCGCATCGCCCTCGACGTACTCGCCGGTCTCGTCGAAGAAGATGGCGCGGTCGGCGTCGCCGTCGTGGGCGATCCCGAGGTCGGCGTCGGTCGCGCGGACGAGTCGGCCGAGGTCGCGGAGGTTGTCCGGGACGGGTTCGGGGTCGCGCCCGGGGAAGTGGCCGTCGGCCTGCCCGTTGATCGTGACGACCCGACAGCCGAGCTTCCGGAAGAACTCGGGGCTGGTCAGCGAACCCGCGCCGTGGCCGGGGTCGAGCGCGACGGTCAACTCGGCGTCGGCGATCCGCTCGCGGTCGACGCTCGCGAGCAGTTCGTCGACGTACGCCCGGCGGACGCCCTCGACCTCGCGGACCCGGCCCGTCTCGTCCCACGGGGCGACCGCGAACGTCTCCGCCAGCAGCGTCTCCTCGACGGTTTCGAGGTCCGAGACGGCGAGTTCGACCCCGTCGCTCCCGACGAGCTTTACCCCATTATACTGCGGCGGGTTGTGCGAGGCCGTGATCACCATCGTCGGCACCCCCTCGCGCTCGGCGTAGGCCTGTGCGCCCGGCGTCGGGACGACGCCGAGACGGTCGACGTCGGTGCCCGTGCTCGCGAGCCCGCTGGCGGCCGCGTCGGCGAGCATCCGTCCCGTGTACCGGGTGTCGCGGGCGACTGCGACGCGGTCGACCCCCCAGGCGGTCCCCGCCGCCTTCGCCACGCGCAGGACGAACTCCGGCGTCAGCTCCTCGTTGGCGACGCCGCGCGTCCCGCTCGATCCGAACACCTTCATCAGGAGGTATTCGGACAGGCTCCGTCAAAGGGGTTCCGACCTCCCACCGCCGTCGGATCGCCCGCGACGAACGGAACGCTTTCGGCCCGCGGCCCCGACGGTCGTGACGTGATCTCGATCGACGAAAAGCGGGTCTACGGCGACCGGGAGGGGGCGCTCGCGGCCTACGTCGCGAGCGCCGTCGGCGTGGTCCGCGTCCGCGTCTCCGACGAGAACGTCGGCGAGTTCGGCCTCGTCGAGCGCTGCGAGGCGCGGGACGTCGCCGCGGGCGTCGACGCCGTCGCCGTCGCGACCGACGAGGACGTGCTCGCGGCCGACCGCGCGGGCGACGACGACCCGGCGTTCGAGCCGACGGGGTTCGGCCCGGCCACCGCCGTGGGGTTCCACGACGGCGCCGTGCTCGCGGCGAGCGCGGACGGCCGCGTCGCCCGGTTCGACGGCGACGGCTGGGACAACCTCGCGGCCGATCCCGACCTGACGGTTCGAGCGATCGACGGCGACCTCGTGGCGACCGCGGCGGGCGTCTACCGCGTCCGCGACGGCGGCCTCGACCACGCCGGCCTGTCCGACGCGACGGACGTCTCCGCCGCGGGCGTCCCCCTCGCGGCGACCGGCGACGGCCTCTACAGGCTGGGCAACGGCTGGATGGCGGTCCGCGAGGGCGCGTTCGACCTCGTCGCCGCGGAACCGCTCGCGGAGCCGGGACGGCTGGCCCGCGCCCACGCGGTCGCGGGCGGCGACTGGTACCGCCACGCCGACGGGGCGTGGCGCGAGACGAGCGCGCCGGCCGACGGCGTCGCCGGCGTTTCGTACGGCGAGTCGGCGACGTACGCCGTCGCCGAGGACGGGACGTTCGCCGCGAGGAGCGACGTCGACGCCGGCGAGCGCGAGTGGCGTTCGCACCCGCTCGGCGTCCGGAGCGTGACCGCCCTCGCCGTCCCGACCGCGCGCGTCGAGGCGTGAGACGGCGAGAGACGTCGGACGCGCGTCTGACGAGGAATTAACTCCTCCGAACTGGGCCACTGTCACATGGACCTGACGCGACGGCGACTGGTGGCGGCGGCCGGCGCCGCGGGGACGGCCGCACTCGCCGGCTGCTCGCGCGGAAGCGCGGACGGAGACGAAGACGAAGACGAAGACGAAGACGAAGACGAAGGGGACGAGGACGGCGAGGCCCCGGACGGCGACGGAACCGTCCTCGGCGAGATCGGCGTCGAGAACCTCGACGACCAGTCCCGGACGGTCGACGTGATCGTGGAGTTCGACAGGGAGATCCAGCACTGGTCGACCCACGACCTCGACGCCGACGAGGGCGTGACCGTAGAGCGCGGCTGGCGGACCGAACCCAGCGCGTTCCGCCTCGTGGTCCGCGTCGACGGCGAGGAGATCGGACAGGCGACGCCCGCAAGCTGGAACGACCCCCCGTGTCTCAACCTGCTCGTGCTGATCGACCGCGACGGCGACCTCTCGATCCTGAGCGACGCCGACGGCGGCCCCTGCGGGTCGGGCAGGACGGGGTTTGGCGGCTGAGGCGTCGAGAACGAAAGCGGGTTTAGCCCGCACGCTGTGGAGTCGACCATGATCGTCAGCGGATCCGCGTCGCAGGCGCTCGCGGCGGCGCTCGCGCGCGAACTCGAGGAACCGCTCGCCGCCGTCGAGTACGACCGCTTCCCCGACGGCGAACTGTTCGCGGCGGTGCCGGGGTTCGACGCCGACCGGGCGGTGATCGTCGCCTCGACGGTCTCCAGCGACGCCCACGTCGAACTACTCCAGTTGCAGGACGCCGTCCGCGAGGCCGGCGCCGAGGAGATCGTCACCGTCGTCCCGTACATGGGCTACGCCCGGCAGGACGAGGCGTTCGAGCACGGCCAGGCCGTCTCCGCGCGGGCGGTCGCGCGGGCCGTCTCGACCGGCGCCGACCGCGTCCTCACGGTGAACCCCCACGAGGAGGCCGTCTGCGAGTTCTTCGAGCCGACCGCGACGGCCGTCGACGCCGCGGGTCGGCTGGCCGACCCCCTCCCCGACGACCTCGCCGATCCAACCTTCATCGCGCCGGACGCGGGCGCGGAGGGGCTCGCGGGAACCGTCCGGGACGCCTACGGCCGCGGCGAGACCGACTACTTCGAGAAGACCCGCCACTCCGGCACCGAAGTCGAGGTCACCCCGAGCGACGTCGACGTCGCCGGCCGGGACGTCGTCGTCGTCGACGACATCGTCGCCACCGGCGGCACGATGAGCGAGGCCGTCGGGGTCCTCCGCGAGCGCGAGGCCGCCCGGATCTTCGTGACCTGCGTCCACCCGCTGCTGGTCCGGAGCGCACACACGCGGCTCTCGCGGGCGGGCGTCGAAGCGATCTACGGCACCGACACGATCGAGGGACCGGCGAGCGCCGTCTCCGTCGCGCCGGCGCTCGCCGCGGCCCTCGAGACGAACGATTAAGTACCCACCTTCCGGATTTTCAAGCGATCAGGGACCGGTGCGCTCGCTGCGGCGCGCGCCGCCAGGGAAACACGATGCACGGGATCGTTCACCAGACGCTCAAGGACTACGTCGTCGACCGAACGGACGAGGAGGCGTGGGAGGCGGTTCTCGACCGGGCGGGGATCGAACCGAAGCTGTACCTGCAGGTCTCGCGCTACCCCGACGAGGAGGTCGCGGCGATCCTCGAGGCGCTGGCGGCGATGTCGGGCCACGACCCGGCCGTGATCGAACGCGACTTCGGTCGCTCGCTCGCGCCGGTGCTCGTGCAGACGTTCAAGGCCCACGTCCGCCCCGACCGCGACCCCTTCGAGGTGCTCGACTCGCTCGAAACGATCTACGCCGAACTCTCGACGAAAGACGGGACGGACCCGCCGACGATCACCTGCGAGCGCGACGGCGACGTCGCGGTCGTCACCTACCGCTCCGACAGGGACCACTGTGCGATGGCCCACGGCATCCTCGAAGGACTCGTCGACGACCTCGGCGCGGACGCGACGGTGACCGAGACGGGCTGCGTCCACGACGGCGACGAGCGCTGTCGGTTCCGGGTCGAGCGGCAGTAGCGGGGACCGCCGAAACGGACCCGAAATCGCGTCAGTCCGACGCCTCGGCCGTCGCCAGCGGCTCGATCGCGATCTCCATCGTCACGCCCTCGACCTCCCACTCCTTGCGGTGGCCGTCCTCGACGGGCCGGCGTTCGTCGGCGCGGACCTCCTCGCGGATCAGGTCCTCGCGCTCGGCGACGAGGCCGGCGACGCGGTCGTCCTCGATCTCGAGTTCGAGCGCGATGCGCTCCTCGACGTCGAGGTCGAGTTCCTTGCGCATCTCCTGGACGCGACGGATGACCTCGCGGGCGTAACCCTCGCTCTCGATGTCGTCGGTGAGCGAGGCGTCGACGTAGGCGACGCCGCGGTCGTCGCCGTTCAGGCCGAACGCCGTGCCCGCGACGCCCTCGGGGGTCTCGGTGACGAACGAGACCATCTCCGCGTCGAGTTCGACGGACTCGTCGAGGGCGTCGTCGACGGCGTCTTCGAGCGCGTCGAGCGTCGGCTCCTCGATCCGGGCCTCGTTGAGCGCGGTCATCACCTCGCCGGCGCGGCCGCCGAAGGCCGGCCCGAGGACGCTCATGTCGGCCTCGGCGCTGTAGGCGAGTTCGCCCCAGCGCTCGCCCGGTCCGACGAGTTCGACCTCGCGGGCGTTGAGCCGGTCGGCCAGCAGCGACTCGTGGCGCCGGACGGCCTCGACGACGCGCTCGTCGTCGGCCGCGACCACGACGCGCGTGACCGGCCAGCGAAGCTTGCGGCCGGCCTGCTGGCGGGCGTTCGCGCCGGCCTCCTCGATGGCGCGCAGCAACTCGACGTCCGCCTCGAGTTCCTCGTCGACCCGGTCGTCGTCGACGGCGGGCCAGTCCTCCATGTGGACCGTCGGGTGGCCGTCCTCGCCGGTCAGGACGCCGTAGATCTCATCGGTGACGAACGGGGCGTAGGGGGCGAGCAGCGCGACGACCTCGCGGAGCACCCGGTAGATGGTGGCGTAGGCGGCCCGTTTGGAGGCGCTGTCCTCCGTCTCCCACATCCGCTCGCGGACGGCCTGAACGTAGAACCGGGAGACGTCCTCGACGACGAACTCGAGCAGCGCGTCGAGCGCGCGGTCCTGCCGGAACGCCTCGAACTCCGCGGTCATCTCGGCCTTGGTCGACTGCAGGCGGGCGAGTACCCACTCGTCGACGAGTTCGAGGTCTTCGTCGACGTCCGCCAGCCGCGTCTCGGTGGGGTCGAAGCCGTCCAGTCGCATGTACGGCAGCGGGAAGCGGAAGACGTTCCACAGCGTCCGGAGGTGGTTCTCCATCGTCCGCATCCCGTCCCACGAGAAGCGCATGTCGTCGCCCTGCGGGTTCGCCGACAGCAGGAACAGCCGCATTGCGTCCGCGCCGTGGCGGTCGATCGCCTCGTGGGGCTCGACGACGTTGCCGACGGACTTGGACATCTTGCGGCCGTCCTCGTCGAGGGCGTGGCCGTGCATCAGGACCGTCTCGTACGGGATCTCGCCCATGGCAGCCGTGCCCATCCCTAGCTGGGACCAGAACCAGCCGCGGGTCTGGTCGTGGGCCTCGAGGATGAAGTCGGCGGGCCACAGTTCCGCGAAGGCGTCCTCGTCCTCGGGGTAGTCGAGGGTGCCCCACGACGCCACCGAGGAGTCGAGCCAGACGTCGAAGACGTCCGGGACGCGGGTGTACGTCGTCCCGTCCTCGGTGATCGTGAGTTCGTCGACGGTGTCCTTGTGGAGGTCGACGGTCTCGGGGTCGACGTCCTGGTCGACGCGCTCGGCGAGTTCCTCGCGCGTGCCGACGACGATCGTGTCCTCGTCGTCGTCGCGGTCCTCGGGGGTCCAGACCGGAAGGGGAATGCCCCAGTAGCGCTGGCGGGAGACGTTCCAGTCGGGGGCCTCCTCGACGAAGTCGCGGAAACGGTTGTCGCGGGCCCACTCGGGGTACCACTCGCTGTCCTCGATGTTCTCGAGGAGTTCGTCCTTGACGTCGGTGATCGTGATGAACCACTGGTCGGTGACGATCTGGATGATGCCCGTGTCACAGCGCCAGCAGTGGCCGTAGCTGTGGGTGACGGTCTCGGAGGCCAGCAAGGCGCCGTTGGCCTCGAGGTCGGCGGTGATCTCCTCGTCGGCCTCTTTGACGAACTGGCCCTCGTACTTGCCGCCCTCCTCGGTGTAGACGCCGTCGCCGCCGACGGGACAGAAGATGGGGAAGCCGAGTTCGCGCCCGCGGAGGAAGTCCTCCTCGCCGTGGCCCGGCGCGGAGTGGACGAGGCCGGTGCGGTCGGCCTCGACGTAGTCGGCCTCGTAGACCTGCAGCGCGCCCTCGTGGTCGGGGTGGTCCGGCACTTCGTCGGTCAGCGGGTGCTCGTAGGCCCAGCCGACCATCTCCTCGCCGGTCAGTTCCTCGACGACCTCGTAGTCCTCGTAGCGGCCCTTCTTCAGGACCTCCTCGACGCAGGCCGCGGCGACGTAGATGACCTCGCTCTCGCCGTCCTTCTCGGCGCGGACGCCGACGTACTCGAGGTCGGGGTCGACCGCGACGAACGTGTTCGCCGGGATGGTCCACGGGGTGGTCGTCCAGACGACGAGCGAGCCCTCGCGGTCCGCCAGATCGAACGTGACGTAGACCGAGGGGTCCTCGACGTCCTCGTACTCGACCTCGTTGTTGGCGATGGCGGTCTCACAGCGCGGACACTGGCTGATCGAGCGGTGGCCCTTCTCGACGAGGCCGCGCTCGGCGGCCTTCGCGAAGCCCCACCACGCGGCCTCCATGTACTCGGGGTCGACCGTCTTGTACGGGTCGTCCCAGTCCATCCAGACGCCGAAGGACTTGAAGTCCTCCTGGAGGCCCTCGAGTTGCTCCTCGGCGTACTCGAGGCAGGCCTCGATGAACTCGTCCTCGCCGAACTCCTCGATGTCCTTCTTGTTCTCGAAGCCGAGTCGCTCCTCGACTTTCGTCTCGATGGGCAGGCCGTGCATGTCGTAGCCCGGGCGGTCGGTGACGTCGTACCCCTGCATCCGCAGGAAGCGGATGTAGACGTCCTTCAGGGACTTGTTCCAGGTGGTCCCCATGTGGGCCGCCCCGGAGGTGTACGGCGGGCCGTCGACGAAGAAGTACGACTCGCCGTCCGCGCGGTGCCGCTTTGTCTGCTCGTAGGCGTCGACCTCGTCCCAGTACTCGAAGACGCGCTCCTCGAGGGCGTGGGGGTCGTACTGGTCGTCCACCTCGCCGAACCGGCTCATACCCGTGGTGAATCACTCCGGCAGTAAAGAGGAATCGGTCTCGCAGGTCCGGCTGCCGAACGTCAGACGAGGCGGCCGAGGACCTTCTGGTAGCCGAGACCGTACGCGCCCGCGTAGAGCATGACGCCGCCGATCGCGCCCATCCAGAGTGCGACCGTCAGCTCCCCGCCGCCGAAGTGCTGGAGGCTGGCGTACTCCGCGGCGACGCCGCCGACGGTGAGGACGCCGGCAAGCACCACGTAGACGACGGCTGAGAGCGATTCGACGAGCAGTTCGGGGTCGGGCAGTGGCATTACCAGCCATAGTTATCCCGAGCAATGTAAACATGTCCCTTCGGCGGCGACGGGAGTTCGGCGACCGACTCCCCTAAGCCCGGCCGGCCCCACGTCCCGACCGTGCCCGAGTTCCCGACGACCCGCCACGTCCTCGAACCGGACTGCGACCGCTGTCCCGCCCTCGCGGCGGCCCGCGAGCGCATCTCGTGGGGAACCGGCGACCCCGACGCGGCGGTGTTCGTGATCGGCGAGGCGCCGGGGTACGGGAACCCCGAGGCCGACCGCTGGCGGGGCGGCAACTGGACCGGGAAGGCCTACACCTCCCGGCACTCCGGCCGGCGGATCCGCGACCTCGTCGAGGCGGTCGGCTACGGCGACGACGCCTACTACACGAACGCGGTGAAGTGCGTCCCGGCGAGCGACGATCCGACGACCAACCGCGAACCGGCGCCCGAGGAGCGGCGCAACTGCCGGGGCCACCTGCTGGCGGAACTCGACGCGGTGGCGCCCGACGTCGTCCTCGCGACCGGCAAGCACGCGACGGCGACGGTCCTCGAAGCGGAGGGCGAGACGCTCGACGGCTTCCTCGGGACGGTGCTCGAACCGCGCCGCTGTGACCGGTTCGGGGCGTGGCTGCTGCCGATCCTCCACCCCTCGTACCAGGACGTCTGGATCGGTCGGCTGGGCTACGAACCCGCGGAGTACCGCGAGGCGGTCGGGGAGCGCCTCGCGGAGTTGACCGGGTAAACCTTCTTACCGCGAGCCGACACACACTCGCGTATGAGTTCGATCTTCACGAAGATCGTGGAGGGGGAGATTCCCGCCCGCGTCGTGTACGAAGACGAGACGACGATGGCCTTTCTCGACGCCAACCCGCTGGCGCCGGGACACACGCTCGTCGTCCCCAAAGCGGAGTACGAGCGGCTGAACGACGTCCCCCCGGACGTCGCCGCGGACCTCTACGCGACGCTGCACGAACTCGTCCCCGCCGTCGAGGAGGCCGTCGACGCCGACGCGACGACGGTCGCGTTCAACAACGGCGAGGCCGCCGGCCAGGAGGTGCCCCACGTCCACGGGCACATCGTCCCCCGCTTCGAGGGCGACGGCGGCGGCCCGATCCACGCGATCGCTCCGGGGTCGCCGGACCTCTCCGACGACGAACTCGACGGGATCGCCGACGAGATCGAGTCCCGCGCCTGACCGTCCACGCCGCGGGCGCCTGCGGCCGTCCGCGACGCCTTCTCGCCAGCGCCACCACCGGCCGAAGGGGCGGGCGAGGTCGATTCATAACTTCGTGATCGAAACGATTATGCGTTCACGAAGTCGAGTGTCGGGTATGGCCGCGATCGACGTGACCGACCTGACGAAGACCTACGGCGACGTGGTAGGCGTCGACTCGCTCGACTTCGCCGTCGAGGAGGGCGAGATCTTCGGCTACCTCGGGCCCAACGGCGCGGGGAAGACGACGACGATCCGGACTCTGCTCGGGCTGCTCGCGCCCACCGCGGGGACCGCGACGGTGCTCGGCGCCGACGTCCGCGACGAGGCCGCCCTGATCGAGGCGAAACGGCGGGTCGGCTACCTGCCCGCCGAACTGGGGTTCGACGAGGACGCGACCGGCGAGCGCGTCCTCGACTACTTCGCGTCGGTCCGTGGCGACGAGCGCCGGGAGGAACTGCTGGAGCTTTTCACGCCGCCGCTCGACCGGAAGATCCGGGAGTACTCGTCGGGCAACCTGCGGATGCTCGGGCTGATACAGGCGTTCGCCCACGACCCGGACCTCGTCGTTCTGGACGAGCCGACCGCCGGGCTCGACCCGCTGAAACAGGAGCGGTTCAACGAGTTCCTCGCCGCCGAGCGCGAGCGCGGGACGACGATCTTCTTCTCCTCGCACGTGTTGAGCGAGGTCCGGCGGGTCTGCGACCGCGTCGGCATCCTCCGGGACGGCCGCCTCGTCGCGCTCGAAGACGTCGAGGACCTCCTCGACCGCGGCGGCAAGCGCGTCCGCCTGCACCTCGCCGACCCGGAGGCGTTCGAGCCGTGGGCCGACGTGGCCGACGTCGTCGAGCGCGGCGCGGAGATCCAGTTCACCTACACCGGCGAGTACAACGCGCTCGTCGAGCGGCTGGCGGGCTACGACATCGAGGACGTCGAGATCGCCGAGCCGCCACTCGAGGACGTGTTCATGCACTACTACGGCGAGGGCGAGGCCGACGACGCGAGATCGGTCCCCGCGGAGGTGGCCTGATGTTCGAGATCGTCCGCTACGAGGGCGAGCGTCGGCTGAAGGGGTCGGTCGCGCTCGCGGTCGGACTCGGCGCGCTCGCGGCCTTCTTCGTCGGGTTCTTCCCCTCGTTCTCGGACGTCGACCTCGACAGCTACGTCGAGGGGTTCCCGCCGGCGTTCCGCGAGGCGTTCGGGATCGAGTCGATCGCGACCATCGAGGGCTTCCTCGCCGTCGAGGTCTACCAGTTCGTCTGGCTGCTCCTGCTGGGGCTGTACGTCGCCTACAGCGCGGCCCGCGTCGTCGCCGCGGACGTCGAGACCGACCGGATGGACCTGCTGCTCTCGCTGCCGGTCTCCCGGGCCCGGCTCGTCCGCGAGAAGTTCCTCGCGCTGTTCGTCCCGATCGTCGCGCTCAACGTCGTCGTCCCGGTCATCGTCTACGCGGCCGTGATCGCCATCGGCGAGCCGATCGACCCCGTCGACCTGCTGGCGGTTCACCTGCTGTCGGTCCCGTACCTGCTGGCCTGCGCCGCGATCGGCCTCGTGCTGTCGGTGCTCGTCGACCGCGCGGACGTCGCCAGTCGCCTCGCCATCGCCGGCGTCTTCGCGCTCTTTCTGATCGAGTCGATCACCGCGAACGCGGAGGGCTACGAGTGGGTCGGCGCCGTCAGCCCGACCCACTACTACGACCCGACCGAGATCCTCGTCCAGGGGACCTACGACCTGACGGGCGCGGCGGTCCTGCTCGCCGCGACGGTCGTCCTCGTGGTCGTCGCGCGCGTCCTGTTCGCGCGGGCGGACGTCGGCGCCTGACGCCGACCGGGACCCGCGCGACCGGTTTCGTTTTCACCCTCGCGTGCGAGCGTCGGGTATGGCACTCGCCGCGCTCGTCGAGGAAGTCCGCGCCCACCCCGTCGCCGCGGCGCTCGAACTCGGGAGCCTCGCGCTGGCCGTCGTCCTGCCAGTCGCGACCGTCCTTGCGCTCGCCGGCGGCCCGCCGCCGGCGACGGGCGAGACCGGGCCGGCGTGGCTCCTCGTCCTCGGCGGCGGCGCGGCGCTCGCGCTGCTGTGGACGGTCGTCGTCCCGCTGTACGGACGGCTACGGTAGCGCGCCGACGAGGACGTCGCCGTAGACCAGCGCGACCAGCAGGCCGCCGAAGACGGGGACCAGAAACGGCGTCCCGGGCGAGATCCAGACGCGATCCTCCTCGCAGAGCACCTCGAGACCCGCGCGGAGTCGGTCGGCCGAGGTGCCGTAGGCGCTGCCGTCGACGTCGTCGAGGAAGGCCGCGGCGCCCCACGGGTCGTCGACCGCCCCGTCGTCGGTGCCCGCCGGCGCGCCCCCGTCGGGGAGGAGTCCGTCCGCCTCGACGGCGCCGTCGGTCGGCGGGTTCGGTTCCGCGGGCAGCGTCGCCGGGTCGCGGTACCGGTCGGGGTCGGCGCGGAGGTCGGCCAGCGAGAGCCCCCGCCAGCGCAGGTACATCCGCAGGGCGTCGAGGTCGAGGCCGCGGACCGTCCGCCCGTCGGGCGTCTCGAGCAGGCGCCCGTGGAGGTCCGGGACGCGCTCGACGGGGACGGGCCAGCCGACGACCATCGCCGCCGAGAACCGGCCGGCGGCGGCGTTACGGGCCGCGAGGGCGACGGGGACCGCGGCGCCGACGAGGACCGCGTTCGTCAGGATCGTAAGCGAGAAGGCGCCGATCGGGGTCGTCGAGAGCGGCAGCGTCCACGGGCCGACGGCGTACGTCGGCGTCGTCGGGAACCAGAGCGCGAGCGCGAGCAGCGCCTTCGCGTCCGCGCCGCCGAAGCCGCCGACCCACCAGAACAGGTACGCGAGCGGGGCGACGACGCCCAGACTCACGGCCGCGGGGACGAGGAAGTCGTAGCCCCAGACGAAGCCGCCGGCCGCGTACGCCGCCCGGGCGTCCCAGACGAGCAGGGCGGCCCCGAGCGCGCCGAGGGGGATCCACGTCGAACTCGGGACCCGTCGCGTCGCTACGTCGCGGAGGGCCGCCCAGGCGAAGACGGGGACGACGAGCAGCCGCAGCAGGTCCGGCGTCGATGCCGGGGCGCTGGCGAGCGTCACACCCCCCTCTCGCGAGCGCGGGGGCGTTACGGTTTCGGTCGCCGGCGACCGAGAGGCCGGCGCGGCCAGCGGAGCCGGCGGGGGGACCGACGGCGTGAACTACGCGTGCGTATCCGCGGATCGAAAAAGGTCGCGTCGAGGCCGTTCAGATGACGCGGTTCTGCAGGTAGTCGAGGTGCTTGGCGTTGTAGACGATCTTGACCTCGTCGGCCGTCGGCGAGCCGATGCAGGTCAGGCGGACGTTCTTGTCCTCGACTTCCTCGTCGCTGAGGATCTGCTGCATGTCCATCTCGATGTCGCCTTCCCTGACGATGGCGGCACAGTTCGCGCAGGCGCCGGCGCGGCAGGAGAACGGCCAGTCGTAGCCCTGCGCCTCGGCCGCCTCGAGGATGTACTCGCCCTCGTTGACCTCGAGCGACCCGTAGTCCTCCGCGTCGAGCCCGGCGTCGGCGGCCTTCTCGAACAGGTCGTCGTCGTCCATGTCCCAGCCCTGGTCGTCCAGCACTTCGTAGTTGAGGTATTCTACCGTGGGCATCACGCGACGGTTCGTCCCCCGGACTGGTATAGCTTGCTGTTCTGTCGTGGATCGTTTTTCACGATAGATCGGGGGAATTGGTGCCGATTCGTCCGCAACTGCGACCGATCGCGTGACGAGTTCCGGGTTCGACCGGCCGGAAGTGGCCGCACGTCAGACGGGTTCGTCGGCGGCTGCGGCCCCCGGTGCCGGCCACGCCGGGCGTCAGACACCGAAGATCGGGAGAAAGCGGAACGTCAGGAAGGCGCCGACGGTCGAGATGACCGGCACGACGTTCTGCATGAGGATGACCCGGGCGGTCGTCGACGGGTCGAAGAGGTCCGACGCCCGCGGGATGTCCGCGGGCTCTTCCTCGCCGATCTGGGGGGAGGATTCGCCCTCGCTTTCGGCCGTGAGCGCGCCGACGGAGACGCGGGTCTCCTCGCCGCGGGCGACGTCCGAGAGCGTCGTCGTCCGGGTCGCCCGCCCCCAGCCGAGGCCGACGATGCTCATCGTCGCGATGACGACGAAACTCGCGGGGATGCCGATCCACGAGAGGCCGACGACGATGGTCGAACTGACGACCGCGACGACGATCGCCGCCGTCAGCGGCAGGTTCGTGATGTCGTTGCCGAGCGTCTCCATCGTCCGGCGTGCGATGGTGAACGCCCCGACGGCCACCGCCGCGGAGCCGATCAGGATCAGCGGCACCATCTCGACGTCGCCGGTGCCGTAGATCGGCGCGATGGCGTTGGCGATGTTGCTCGTCCCCGAGGAAAAGCCCATCAGACAGCCGATCGCGACGACGACGAACGCGCCGGTGATCTCCCGGCGGTCGGCGTTCGAGCCGAACCGGAGCCGCGGGACGATCCCGTCGCGTTCGATCCGGATCATCGTCTCGCCGTCGCGGCTCCCTTCGAGGGCGACCCAGGCGTTGATCCGCGGGTAGAAGTACCGGCCGATCACCCCCGACACCCAGAAGCCGACGATCGGCGCGACGATCCACCAGACGACGATCCGTCCGAGCACCGCGAGGTTGAGTTCGCCCGTCGCCAGGCCGAGCGCCGCGATGGCGCCGACGGCGGTCATCGACGTCGAGGCGGGGACGCCCGCGTAGTTGCCGACGAACAGCGCGCCGCCGATGAAAAAGAGGACGGCGACGTTCGCCCGCATGGTGAAGATGGCGGCGTCCTCGACGAGTTTGTTACCGAGGGTGTCGACGACCTGCGGGCCGATGGTGTAGGCGCCGACGAAGAAGAAAATCGACATCAGGCCGGCCGCCGCGAGCTTCGAGATCACGCTGGCGCCGACGGCGGGCCCGAACGCCGGCCCGGTCGTCGCGCCGCCGATGTTGTACCCGACGAAGATTGCGACCACGATTCCCACGACGAGCAGTAGTTCCGTCACAGTTTCCGGTTACAACCACGCAACGGGACACTAAAAGCGCGCCTATTTCTGCCGGCCGCCGGGCGGGTCAGACGCCCCAGAAGAGCGCGATCCCGAGCACGGTGACGACCGACAGCAACACCTGCAGCGGCGCGCCGACCCGGAAGTAGTCGCCGAACCGGTAGCCGCCCGGACCGTAGACGAAGAGGTTCGTCTGGTAGCCGATCGGACCCAGAAACGCGGTGCTGGCGGCGAAGGTCACCGCGAGGACGAACGCGAACGGGTTCGCGCCGATCCCCGCCGCCGCGGCCGCCGCGACCGGGAGCAACAGGACGACGCTCGCGTTGTTGCTGATGACCTCCGTGACGAGCCCCGTGAAGATGTAGAACAGCCACAGCACGACCAGCGGCGGGAGCGACCCCGCGGTCGAGACGACCAGCCACGCGAGGTAGGCGGCCGCGCCGGTCCGTTCGAGGGCGATCCCCAGCGGGATAACCCCCGCCAGCAGGAAGATGATGTCCCACTCGACGGCGTCGTACAGTTCGTTGGGTTCGAGGACGCCCGCGACGACCATCGCGACCACGCCCGCGAGCGCGGCGATCAGGATCGGGTAGATCTCGAGGGCGGCGACCGCGACGACGCCGACCATGATGGCGACGGCGACCGGCGCCTTGTCGGCGCGGTACTCGGGTCGGGACGGTTCGCGCGCGACGATCACGTCGTCGCGCCGCGAGAGGCGATCGAGCGTCTCCGGCGGCGCCTGCACGAGGAGGGTGTCGCCGACGGCGAGGCGCTTGCCGACGATCCGGTCGGCGACGAGCGTGCCGTGGCTGCGAAGTCCGAGGACGGCCGCGCCGAACTGCTCGCGGAACCGCTCCGGGTCGAGACGTTCGCCAACGAGCCGCGAGTCCAGCGAGACGACCAGTTCCGCGAGCGGGCCGCCCTCCTCGGTCCCCGCCGAGAGGTCGTCGACCGCCGCGGCGCGGCCGACCGGTTCGACGCCCACGGCGTCCTCCAGCGCCGTGAGCGCGTCGCGGTCCGTCCGGACGACGAGGACGTCGCCCTCGTCGAGGTGGGTCTCGCGGCGCGGCGCGACCGAGCGGTCCTCGTCACGGACGACCTGCACGACGTCGATCTCGGGGCCGAGCGCGTCGGTCGCGTCGCCGACCGTCGCGCCCACGAGCGGCGACCCGGGGACCACCGCCACGTCGGCGACGTAGTTCCCGACCTCGTACTCCTCGAGGTAGTCCGCCCGCGGCGGCACGCGCTCGGGGAGGAGGTAGTGGCCGACGAAGATCAGGTAGAGCCCGCCCGTGAGGACGACGAGGACGCCCAGTTGCGTGAACTCGAACATCGAGAACCGGTGGAGTTCCGGGTACTGCGAGCCGAGGCGGGCGCTGACGTCGCTTGCGAGGATGTTCGTCGAGGTGCCGATCAGCGTGAGCATCCCGCCGACCTGCGAGGCGTACGACAGCGGGATGAGCAGTTTCGACGGCGAGGTGTTCCCCCGGTTGGCGACGTCGGTGACGACGGGGACCAGCAGCGCGACGACCGGCGTGTTGTTCAGAAAGCCCGAGACGGGGCTGGTCGCGACGACGGTGGCGAACAGCTGTTTCCGGACGCTCGTGCCCGCGAACGCGGCCATCCGCCGGCCCAGTTCCTGGACGAGCCCCGTCCGGCTGATCCCGCCGCTGAGGATCAGCATCGCCAGCACCGTGATCGTCGCCTCGTTGGCGAACCCGGAGATGCCGGTGGTCGGGTCGACGGTCGTCCACGGTTCGAGCACGACGAGGACGACGATCAACAGGATCGCCGTCACGTCGATCGGCAGTCGCTCGGTGACGAAGAGCACGAGCGCGAGGACGACCACGCCGAGTACGACGAGGATATCTGTCGTCAGTTCCGGCCGCGTCGTCGCTTCCCGGGTGAGAGCCAGGGAATGCCGCATCGTCTCACTCAACGCCGACCGGACATGTAGTATTTCCGTACGGACCGCGGACAGTACGACGTCGATGGACGTTCGACGAACCGTCGCCTTTACTCGCGTCGGCCACACCCGATCGGGTATGAGAGACGAAAACGGGGAGTTCGAGGTGATCCCGGCGGTCGACGTCGCCGACGGCGAGGTCGTCCAGCTCGTACGGGGCGAACGCGGCACCGAGAAGCGCTACGGCGACCCGGTCGAGGCCGCCCGGCGGTGGGTCGACGCCGGGGCGCGTTCGCTGCACCTCGTCGACCTCGACGGCGCGTTCGAGGGCGAGCGGGCGAACGCCGCGGCCATCGACGCCGTCGTCGACGCCGTCGACGTCCCGGTGCAGGTCGGCGGCGGCATCCGGACCGTCGCGGACGCCGTCGACCTGCTCGACCGCGGCGTCGACCGGGTCATCCTCGGCACCGCGGCCGTCGAGAACCCCGATATCGTCGGCGAAATCTCCGCGGAGCGACCCGACAGCGTCGTCGTCAGCCTCGACGCCAGAGGCGGCGAGGTCGTCGTCGAGGGCTGGACCGAAGGCGCGGACGTGACGCCCGTCGAGGCCGCCGAGCGCTACGCCGACCTCGGCGCGGCCGCGATCCTCTTCACGAACGTCGACGTCGAGGGGCAGCTAGCGGGCGTCCGGACGGACCCGGTCCGGGACCTCGTCGCGGCGACCGACGTCCCGGTCGTCGCCAGCGGCGGCGTGGCGAGCCTCGACGACGTCCGCGCGCTGAAGGCGGCCGGCGCCGCGGCGGTCGTCGTCGGCAGCGCGCTGTACGAGGGCGAGTTCACGCTCGCGGCGGCGCAGGCGGCGGCGGAGGAGTAGGCCGGGCGTCGCCGGCGAGGTGGAGGGCCGACCGCGGTGGAGGGCGCGGCGCTCGACGGCTTCGAGACGCCTCAGTGCTGGTTGTAGCCGTGACCGACGTAGAGGGCGACGACGTTGATCGCGAGCAGCGTGAGGAACGCGAACGTCACCGAGGGGTCGCCGAGTCCGTGGGCCAGCAACGCGACCTGGACGAACGGGAGGGCGATGGCGACCCAGAAACACAGAAACTGCGTCGGACCTTTCATCGAGCGGAGCAGCCGACGGCCGACGCCGCGGGGGTGCTCCGCCTCGGGGCCGGACGGAGCGATCGATTCGTTCTGGAGCGGGGAGGAACCGGACATAGGAGCGTTCACCTTCGTTCGGTCGGGACATTCACCGGGTATATCATATAAGGGAGCGAACATTGGCGTCGTTTCGGTCCGTTTCACCCACGTATCGCGACGATGAACACGCTTCGAAACGGTCGCAGACCTTTCGAGACCTTTTAGAAGCGATTCTACGAGCGTTTCTCCGGTTTCGACCCGGCCGCGGCGGCCGGCCGGGCGCGCGCCGGCGGCGAGGGCCGATTCGAGCGGAATCGCCTTGTACCGCCGGCGACATCGTTCGGTCATGAGCGACCGAACGGCGCGGGTCACGCGCGAGACTGCCGAGACGTCGATCGACCTCGCACTCGCGGTCGACGGCGCGGGGACGGCCGACGTCGAGACGGGAATCGGCTTCTTCGATCACATGCTGACCTCGTTCGCGAAACACGGCCTGTTCGACCTCGAAGTCGACTGCGACGGCGACCTCGCGGTCGACGACCACCACACCGTCGAGGACGTGGCCATCGTCCTCGGGACGGCCTTCGACGAGGCACTGGGCGACCGGTCGGGCATCGTCCGCTACGCCGACCGCCGGGTGCCGCTGGACGAGGCCGTCGCCGGCGCCGTCGTCGACGTCAGCGGCCGGCCGCGTTTCTACTTCGACGGGTCGTTCTCACAGGACCGCGTCGGCGAGTTCACGAGCGACATGGCCCGACACTTCGCCGAGTCGCTCGCGACCAACGCCGGCCTCACGCTGCACCTCGCGGTCGAGGGCGAGAACGCCCACCACGAGGTCGAGGCGCTGTTCAAGGCGCTCGCGCGGACGCTCGACGACGCGACGCGACTCGACGAGCGCCGCGAGGGGACGCCGAGTACGAAGGGGACGCTCTAGGGACGGCGGAGGCGGTTGCCGTCCGCGACGAACTCGCCGCGCTCGACGGCGCGGTCGATGACCGCGTCGACCTCGTCCCGTTCGAGGTCGTAGGCGCTCGCGACGAGGCCCGCGGCGTCCCCGCGGTGGATCGGGAACTCCCGGTTGCGAAGCAGGCGGACGACCTTCCCGTAGGTTTTCGACGTCGACGCCGGGGCGGCCGTCCCGTCGTCGGCGTCGGAGGCGTCGGAGGCGCCGGTCCGTCCGGCCGCCCCGTCGTCGGCCGACGATTCGGCCGCCGTCTCGCGGTCGCGTCCGGCCTCCTGCTCGTGGTCGAAGGAGATTCCCGTCCGGAACGACTCGTCCGTCCGGTTTTCGCTCGCGTCGGCGCCCGCGCCACCGTCGGCGCCCGCGCCACCGTCGGCGCCGTCGGCCGCGTCCGCGCGGGTCGCGTTCGGATCGCGGGCGCGTTCCCGCCGCGGCGTCTCGGCCTCGGTAACGTCGGCCCCGCTCTCGCCGTCGTCGCGCTCGCGCTCGCGTTCGCGCTCGCGTTCGCGCGTCGCCGCGTCGCCGTCGGCGACGCGAGCAAGCAGCGGTTCGACGAGGTCCGCGAGCAGCGTCTCGCAGTCGTCACAGAGGACGACCCGTCGCTGTTCGGCCTCGGTCGGGTCGAGTTCCGGCGGCACCATCTCGAAGGTGCCGACGGCCTCGGCGCCGCAGAAGTCGCAGTTCCGGAGTGCGTGCATAGTCGTAGGCTCTCGTGGGGGCGTAAAAAGCTACGTCAGACGAACCGGTCGCGGTCGGCCGTCCGGTCGCGCGGCGACCGCCGAACATTATACTCCCGCGAGCGTACGTCCGTCGACGAATGTTCGACGAGATCATGGAGAAGTTCGAGGGGTCGCCGAGCCAGCAGGCGGTCATCCGACTGCTGCTCGAACGGGGCTTCTCGGTCAACGACGACGGGCGCGTGGTGTCGGGCGGGATCGAGATCCCGAACACGGGGATCGCCCGCGAGATCGACGTCGACCGGCGCGTCGTCGACTCGACGACCGACGTCATCCTCGACGACCCCGAACTCAGGCGCATCTTCCAGAACATCTCGCAGGTGCCGAGCCTGATGGACCTCGCGCCCGTACTCGACCTCACGGTGCTGGCGATCGAGGTCGACGACGCCGACCGCAAGGGGATCGTCGCCGCCGTGACGGGCCTGCTCGCCGACCACGACGTCTCGATCCGCCAGACGATCAGCGAGGACCCCGAGTTCACCGACGAACCGCGTCTCTACCTCGTGACCGACCAGGACCTGCCGGGCGAACTCATCACCGAACTGCGCGACCTCGAGTTCGTCCGCAAGATCGAGTTACAGTGACCGATCCCTACCGCACCGTCGCCGGGAACGCAACCGCGGGCTTTGTCGTCCGGGGCTCGGAGTTCGTCGGCCGCGTCCGCCCGGTCGACTCCGTCGAGGCCGCCGAGGCGTTCGTCGAGCGCGTCCGCGAGGAGTACGCCGACGCGACCCACAACGTCCCGGCCTACCGCGTCCGCGCCGGGACCGACGGCGAGTTGCTCCGCGAGTACGCGACCGACGACGGCGAACCCACCGGCTCGGCGGGAAAGCCCGCGCTGAACGTCCTCCAGGGCCGGGAACTGGAGAACGTTGCCGTCGTCGTCACGCGTTACTACGGCGGGACGAACCTCGGCGTCGGCGGCCTCGTCCGGGCCTACTCCCGGGCGGTCAAGGAGGCCGTCAACGCGGCGGGCGTCGTCGAGGAACGCCCCCACGAACGGTTCGCGATCGACGTCGCGTACGACGACTCGGGGACCGTCCGCGGGATTCTGGAGAGCGAGGACCTCGAATTCGACGCCGAGTACGAGCAGCGGGTCTCCTTTTCGGTGCGCGTGCCGGTCGACGAGGCCGAGGCGCTGCGGGACCGGATCAAGAGCGCGACGAGCGGGCGGGCGGCCATCGAGTAGCTCAGACGTCGCCGGAGGCGGCTGTCGCGTCCCGGGCCGCGAGGCCGGCCTCCCGGCGCCGGTTGGCCCCGGTGAGCGCGACCAGCATCGCGAGTCCGACGACGCGCAACGGGAAGGTGACGGTGAACGTGAGCGGCGCGCCGGGGCCGCCGACGAGCGCGAGGAGCGGGTCGGCGACGAGCACCGCCAGTTCCGGCACCATAAGCAGGATCGACGAGACGGAGAACAGCCCCCGGCCGACGCCGTCGACCTCGGCGTACTGGTAGCCGATGATCGTCACGCCGAGCGCGTAGACCCCGAGGAACATCCCGAACACCGGGACGACGACCCCGGGGAGGAAGAAGCCGGGGTCGAGGACGTCCGCGCGGGTGATCAGCCGGGGCCCCTCGTCGGTCACCCGGAACAGGAGGATCCCCGGCGAGAAGACGAACGCGAACGGGACGAGGATCTTGTTCAGCGAGAGCATGAACGCGATGATGGCGGTGGCGAACTCCTCGGCCTTGGCGACGCCGGCGGCGGCGAACGCCGCGACCGCCACCGGCGGCGTCACGTCCGCCATCAGCCCGAAGTAGAGGATAAAGAGGTGCGCCGCCAGGATCGCCACGCCGAACTCCTCCAGCGCGGGGCCGAGCATCGCGACGAGGATGATGTACATCACCGTCGTCGGCATCCCGAGGCCGAAGATGATCGCCGCGACGCCGGTCAGCACCAGCAACAGGAGGAACGACCCGCCGCTGACCGCGAGAATCAGGGAGGTGAGGTTCGGCCCCAGACCCGTGACGCTGATGACGCCGGGGATGACCCCCGCCGCCGCGACGGCGATCACGACCGTCGTCGCCGTCCGCGCGCCCGACTCCATCGACTTGAACACGAACGTCCCGAACCGGTAGGCCGGGTTGGCCGCCAGTCCCGGGCTGTCGACCGCCTCGGCGCCCCGTTCGGCGGCGTCGTCGACCGACTCGTCGAGGTCGAGCAGCGGCGTCTCGCGGCGCGGTCGGAACACCAGAACCGCGATGCTCGCGGCGACGGTGAGGGCGGCGACGTCGGGGGCGGCGGCGTAGACGGCGGCTTCGAGAGAGCGCGGGGCCCCGGGGGCGGCGGTCCCGAGGACGACCCGGATCGCGTCCGCGAGTCCGACCCCGTAGGTCGCGTACGCGGCGACCTGTGCGAGGGACAGGCCGCCGATCGTTCCCACCAGCGGCCCGCGCGTGCGCCGGTCGTAGGCCGCGATCAGCGCGACGAGCGCGACCACGGAGACGATGGTGTACCAGCCCGCGCGGTTGATCGACAGGCGCAGCCAGACGAGAAAGTACAGCAACAACGCGAGCGGGAGCAGGTAGAACCAGCCCTGACGGAAGTGACTGCCCAGATCGGGCAACTCCGACCGCGGGAGGCCGCCGATGCCGCCGCGGACCGCCTCGAAGTGGACCATCACCCACATCCCGAAGAAGAACGCGATGGCCGGCAGCGTCGCCGCGATGATCACCTCCGCGTACGGCGTGCCCGTGAACTCGACGATGAGAAACGCCGCCGCGCCCATCACCGGCGGGAGGATCTGCCCGCCGGAGGAAGCCGAGGACTCGACGGCGCCGGCGAACTCGGGCGAGTAGCCCGACCGCTTCATCAGCGGGATGGTGAACGCGCCCGTCGTCACCGTGTTCGCGATCGACGACCCCGACAGCATCCCCATGAAGCCGCTCGAAACGGTACTCGCCTTCGCCGGACCGCCCTTGCGGGTACCCGTAAGCGAGTACGCGAGGTCGATGAACCACTTGCCGGCGCCGCTCATCTCGAGGAACGCCCCGAAGAGGATGAAGATGTAGATAAAGCGGACGCTAACGGTCACCGGCGTGCTGAACACCCCCGCCTCGACCGTGTACCAGAGGTTGTAGACGAGGTCCCGCCACGTCGTCGGCGTGATAGACAGCGCGCCGACGGCGGAGTCGCGCGGGATGGTGTGCCCCCAGCGCGCGTAGACGACGAACAGCGAGACCAGCGACGTCAACAGCAGACCGAGCGCGCGCCGGGTCGCCTCGAGCACGAGCAGGATGCCGACCACGCCGAGCAGGAAGGCGTAGGACACCTCGTCGACCGGGATTCCGACCGCGGCGACGGCCGTCACGAGCGGTTCGACCGTCGGGTGGACCTCCTGGACCGGCCGGCCGTCCTGAAGGCCGAAGACGGCGATGTTGCGGATCTCGTCGAACTCCGTGACGATGTACGAGACCGGCAGGAGCGCGACGAGAAACAGGAACGCGTCCAGCGGCGTGACACGCTCCATCCGCGAGTCGACGGCCAGCCAGCGGACGGCCGCCCGGAGGCGTGCCGCGACGGCCGCGAGCGGGTGGTCGTCGCCGAACCGACGACGAACGGCGGGTTCGACCCGGGCCAGCCGCCGGGAGAGGGGGCCGTCGCCGCGGGTCGGGGGGAAAAGCAGGAACGTGAGCAACAGCGCGAACGTCACGTGGATCGCGTTGATCTGTAACTGCTGGAGCGAGCCGAGTCGGACCTCGCCGACCAGCGGCAGGGTCGCGCCGAACGTGAAGCCGCGGGCGGCGATCCAGACCTGAAAGGCGGAGAACGTGACGCCGAGAAACGCCACGAGGACCGCCGCCGCGCCGCGAAGCGACCGACGGTGCTCGACCTCGCGGAGGATCTCCTCGGTTCCCTCCTCGCCGAGCGCGTCCGAACCGCCGGCGTCGACGCTCACGACGGCTCACCCCCGCGTGCGGTCGCCGCCAGCCGCCGACGCCCGCCGGCCGTCCCGGGGGCGCTCACGGACACGCACCGCCCGCCCGCGATCGGTCGTCGGGGTGGGTCACGTCCGCCCGCTCCTCGACGGAGAGGGTGACGGTCGAGGCGTTCGAGCGCTCGACGAGGTCGTAGCGCCGGTCGCCGACGACCAGTTCGTGGCCCGCGATCCGCCCCGTCGAGACGTAGACGCGCTCGTACGTGCGGTCGACGGAGACGACGAAGCCGTCCTCGGTCAGCGTCGCGTCGGCTTCCGACGGCAGGCCCGCGCCGAAGGACGCGAACACCGTGCGGTCCATGCGCAGGTCGGTCCCCTCGACGACGTAGACGTCCTCGACCGTGGACTTCTCGACGCTGTGGGTGTACGAGAGGACGACCTCGTCGCCGTCGCGGACCGGGACCGCGAACAGCCGCGTCTCGGACTCGGCGTCGGCGACGACGAGCGTCCGGTTCTCGGACTCCGGCCCGGACTCGGACGCCCCGCTGGCCCCGCTGGCCCCGTCGACGGCCGCGACGCCGCACGCGACGGTCGCGACGACACACAGGGCGAGCAACGCGGCGAGCCGTCGCCGCGACCGGAGCGATGGTGGGTTCGACACGCGTACGGGTTCGGGATCGAACGCGGGCGTCTGGAGGGCTCGGTGGCCCGCTCAACTCTCGTCGCCGAGTTCCTCGTCGAGGTCGACCTCGTCCCGTTCCCCGAAGTAGGCCTCCGCGCCCGGGTGCAGCGGGATCGACATCCCGTCGAGGGCGCTCTCGACGTCGATGAACTCCGCCTTGATCGTGAGTTCGTCGGCGTTGTCGAAGATGGCGGCCGTGACCTCCTCGACGATGGTCTCGTCGACGGCCTCGTGGGTCGTGATCATCGCCTGCACCGAGACGGTCTGGACGGCCTCCTCGACGCCGTCGTAGGTGCCGCCGGGAATCTCGTCCTCGGCGAAGAACTCGATCTCATCGAGGAGTTGTTCGAGGAGGTCGTCACCGATCGCGAGGATGTCGACGTCGGCGGTCGTCGCGAGTTCCTCGACCGCGCCGACGGGCCAGCCGCCGACGATGAACGCCGCGTCGATGTCGCCGTCCCGGAGCTGGTCGGCCGCCGTGGCGAAGTCGGCGTTTTGCTCGTCGAACTCCTCGACGCCCGCCGTCTCGAGGATCTGCAGGGCGTTGACCTGCGTGCCGCTGCCGAGGTCGCCCGTGTTGATCGTCGCGCCCGCGAGGTCCGCGACCGACTCGTACCCCGCGCCGGCGGCGACGAGGACGTGGATCGTCTCGGGGTACAGCGACGCGACCCCCCGGAGGTTCTCGATCGGCCGGCCCTCGAACTCCTCGAGACCGGTGCCGTTGTACGCGAAGAAGTTGATGTCGTTCTGGATCAGCGCGAAGTCGGAGTCCTCGCGGGCGAGGCTGCCGACGTTCTCGACGCTCGCGCCGGTCGACTGTACCTGCAACCCGTGGGGCGTGGCCGCCTCGACGATCGTCTTGAACTCGCCCGAGAGCGGGTAGTACGTCCCGCCGGTGCCGCCGGCGTCCCAGACGAGTACCTCGCCCCCCTCTTCGGGTTCGGGGTCCTCCTCGGCCTCATCCTCCTGGAGGAAGCCGGCGGTCGCGACGAGTCCGGCCCCGCCGACCGCCCGAACGAACTGCCGTCGATCGATAGCACGCGACATACCTTCGTATTTGAAGACGAGACACATATAACTGTCAGTAAAAATATACGAATGTACGTCGAGGCTACCTGTTCGTCCGCCGGACGTACGGATCGACTACCGCGCCGACCGGCCCCCTGCCGTCGCCAGAAGGCGGCCGTCGGGCCGTCTCCCGACCGTTCGATGTCGGCCCGTCGTGACGGTCGGTCCGGCCGGAACTCCAGCGGCGCCGACACCACGGTCCCGCTTCGGTTACTGTCCTCGTACGCGAACGGTCTCCGGCGTGGCCCGGTTCGCGGACTCGCGTAGCCGGGAGCTACGCTCGGTACGGCACACCTACGGCCCGGGTCGCCGGCGGCCCGCGAATCAGAATCTATAATCGGGGACGGACGGATCGGTACCCATGCGCACGGTCGACGCCGCCGACTACCACGACATCGTTCAGGTCGAAGACCCGCGGCTCTCGCCGGACGGCGAGCGGGTCGCGTTCGTCCGAAAGGTACCGAAAGACGACGAGTCGTACGAGGCGACCGTCTACGTCGTCCCCGTCGAGGGCGGGGCGCCGACGCAGTTCACCGTCAGCGAGGGCGTCGACGCCGAACCCCGGTGGAGCCCGGACGGCGACCGCCTCGCGTTCGTCAGCACCCGCGGCGCCGACGACGACCGCCCGCAACTGTGGCTCCTGCCGACCGACGGCGGCGAGGCCCGCCGGGTCACGGGGCTCGTCGGCGGCGTCTCCGGAATCGAGTGGAGTCCCGACGGCTCCCGGATCGTCTTCACACAGCGGTCGACGCCCGCCGACCGCGAGGCCGGCCGCGACCTCGCGGTCGACCCCGACTACGAACCGGAGGAACCGGACCCGCGGGTGATCGACCGGCTGATCTACCGCGCCAACGAGCGCTACTTCGACGGGGCGCGCAGCCACGTCTACGTCCTCGACGTCGAGGCGGCGCTGTCGGGCGACCCCGACGACCCCGACGACGCCGCGGCGGCGCTCGACCGGCTGACCGACGGCGACGCCGACTACGCCGCGCCGACGTGGGGCGACGACGAGACCGTCTACTACGCGACCAAGGCCGTCGAGGGCGACGAACACCCCGACGACTCGATCCACCACGACCTGTACGAACACGACCTCGACTCGGGCGAGCGCGAGGCGTTCGCGCGGACGACCGGCTGGATGACGAGCCTCGACGCGACCGCGGACGGCCGGGTGGCCTACGCGTACACGCCCGAGGAGCGCGTGACGATGCGCCAGACGGAACTCCGGGTCCACGACCGCGCGAGCGGCGAGACGGTCACGCCCACGGACCCCCTCGACCGCACCGTCGCGGTCGACGTCGGCTTCGAGTGGGGCCCCGACGAGGCGTCGCTGTTCTTCGCGACGCCCGACGAGGGCTCGGTCGTCGTCCGGTCGGTCCCCGGGGACGCGAGCGCGGCCCCGGAGACGGTCTACGGCGACGCCGACCACAGCGTCACCGTCGAGGGGTTCTCCGTCGGCGCGGACGCCGTCGCGTCCGTGCAAAGCGAGTGGGACCACCCGGGCGACGTCTTCGTCTCGACCAGCGACGGCGAGAGCCGCCGGCTGACGCGCGTCAACGCCGACTACCTCGAAGAGCGCACGGTCGCCGAACCCGAGGAACTGTGGTTCGAGAGCGACGGGGCCGAGGTGCACGGCTGGCTGCTGACGCCGCCGGAGTTCGAGAGCGAGGGGACGTACCCCCTCGCCGTCGAGATTCACGGCGGCCCTCACGCCCAGTGGACGACCGCGGGGACGATGTGGCACGAGTTCCAGACGCTCGCGGCGCGAGGCTACGTCGTCTTCTGGTCCAACCCGCGGGGGTCGACCGGCTACGGCGAGGACCACGCGACGGCCATCGAGCGCGACTGGGGCGAGGTCACCCTGACGGACGTGCTCGCGGGCGTCGACGAGGTCTGCGAGCGCCCGTACGTCGACGAGGAGAACCAGTTCGTCACCGGGGGGAGCTTCGGCGGCTTCATGACCGCCTGGACGGTCGGCCACACCGACCGGTTCCGCGCCGCCGTCTCCCAGCGCGGCGTCTACGACTTCACCGGCTTCTACGGTTCGACGGACGCGTTCAAACTCGTCGAGGGCGACTACGGCGCCACCCCGTGGGAGGACCCCGAGTACCTCTGGGAGCACTCGCCGGTCGCGCACGTCCCCGAGGTCGACGCCCCGACGCTCGTCGTCCACTCCGAGCGGGACTACCGCACGCCCGCCAACACCGCCGAACTGTTCTACCTCGGGTTGCAGAAACACGGCGTCGAGACCCGGCTGGTCAGGTACCCCCGCGAGGGCCACGAACTCTCGCGGTCGGGCGAACCGGGACACGTCGTCGACCGCGTCGAGCGCATCGTCCGCTGGTTCGACGGCTACTCCGACCACCACGACGCGCCGCCCGCGCTCGAACGCGGGGAGAACGAGGGGCTGTCGGCGGGCGAGGACGAGGACGAGGACGACGAGGACGAGAGCGCGGCGTGACGCCCCCGCGAGAACCGGTCGCGAACGTACGCCTCCGGAGCCGCCGGGGGTCGGCTTCGGGTGCGGATTCCGGGCCTCGACCGACGAGCCCGCGGGCGGTTTCGAGGGGAAACCGGCGGGTTCGATCTCGTCAGCGGACGACCGCGAGCGTCAGGACGAAGAGGGCGAGCGCGGCGAGCGCGACGGTCGACAGCGAGTAGTCGACGACGTTTGCGACGCCGAGTCCCCAGACGATCAGCCACGCGAACGCGGTCGACAGAATCGCGTTCAGCGCCAGCAGGACCCGAAGGTCGCCGCCCGAGGATTCGAGCCCCTCGCGGAACCCCTTCCGGTCGTCTCGACCGTTCATGGCGACCACTCGCTCGCGTCGGCCCTTAGCTATTGTCCCGCGGGCGGAAGTTTAAGTCACGGGCCTCCGATCGACGGACCGTGCGAGAGGTGACCGTCTCCCGGTTCGTGCGCGCGACACCGGCGGAACTCGAGCGGTGGCTGGAGCCCGCGCGGATCGTCGAGGCCGAGGGCAGTTTCGACGCCGCCGGGGTCACAGAGGAGGGCGACGCGACCGTCGTCACCGCCAGCGGCCCCGGTCTCGCCTTCGACCTCCGGTTCGAGGAGCGCGAGCGCGGCCTCTACTACGAGGGGGCGGGCGAAGGCGGCCCGTTCTCGCGGATGGAGACGCACCTCGAGTTCGAGCGGGAGAACGAGGGCTCGCGGGTGACGATGCGGTCGGCGGTCGAACTCGCGGCACCGATCCCGTTCGGCGACCGGATCGCCGCCTGGAAGCGCCGGGGCGAACTGGAGCGGGCGGTAGACGAGATCGAAGCGCGGTTCGGGTGAGGGTGGCGCGAGGGCGACGTCCCCGGATCAGGGCTCGCGGAGCACGACCTCCTCGCCCGGGTCGCGCGGGAACGGGTTCTCGAACGAGTCGGCCTGCGACCACTCGTCGTCGGCGACCAGACAGTCCCGGAGCGCCGCCCGCAGGGACGGCTCGTCCACCTCGGTGCCGATGAAGACCAGTTCCGTCTCCCGGTCGCCGTGCTCGTCGTGCCACTCCAGATTCGGCCGGTTGCTCCGGTAGAGGTCCCGGTCGACTTCGGGGAGGCTGGCGATCCACGGCCCCCTGACGGTCGCGCGCACCGAGGGGCCGGCCTGCGCGATTCCGACCTTGCCGTCCCGGCCGGCGATCCACGCGGTCCCCTTCGAGCGGACGACGCCCGCGGGCAGGTCCCGGAGGAACGACGCGAACCGCCCGGGGTGGAACGGACGGCGCTCGCGGAAGACGAACGAGGTGACGCCGTAGACCTCGTCGGGGTGGCGGTGGTCGTGGCCGTGGCCGTGCTCGTGGTCGCGGTCGTCGTCCGCGAGCGCGCGCTTCCAGCCCGCCCGCTCGCCCAGCCGGTCGGGGTCGAACCGCCCGATCCCGAGCAGGCGGTCGGGGTCGACGGCGGAGAACTCCGTCCGGATCGTCTCGGCGTCCGGCCGGAGCGCCCGGACGAGGTCCTCGGCCCGGTCGAGTTCGGCCGCGGTACAGAGGTCGGCCTTGTTGAGCAGGACGACGTCCGCGACCTCGACCTGCTCGATCAGCAGGTCCGAGAGTGGACGGTCGGCCTCGTCGCCGCGCCGTTCCGGAATCGCGTCGCCGGCGAAGGAATCGAGGAACAGCCGCGTGTCGAGGACGGTGACCAGCGCGTCCACCTCGTAGCGGGCCGCGACGCGGGAGGCGGTGGTGAACAGCCGCGCGACGGGCGCAGGTTCGGAGATGCCCGAGGCCTCGACGAGCAGGTGGTTGAACTCGCGCTCGCGCGCGAGGCGGACGACCGCCGTCTCGAGGTCGTCCTGCAGTTCACAGCAGATACAGCCGTTCGAGAGTTCGGCGACGCCACCCTCCACTTCGAGGTCCGAGCCCCCGGCGACGAGTTCGGCGTCGACGTTCACCTCGCCCACGTCGTTGACCAGCACCGCGAGGTCGCGCTCGCCGGCGCCGCCCAGCAGCCGGTTGAGCAGGGTCGTCTTCCCCGCGCCGAGGCTCCCCGAGAGGACGGTGACGGGGATCGGATCGGATCGCATGGCCCGCGGTTGGCGCCGGAGGTTCAAGAAGGTCCGTCCGGGCACGACGCGAGGCTTTTGTGCCTCCGCCGACGAGTGTGGGCCACGATGACACTCGCCGACCGGATCGCCGCCTACCGGGCCGCCCTCGAAGAGTGGCTCCGGGGGCTCTACCACGGAATGATCTCGCACCCGGCCTACGAGAAGATCGAGAACGAAGCCGAGGACCTGGAAGACGAGTTCATGCTGGCGTGTTTCCCCGACGCGTTCGGCGTCCCCTCGCCCGTCTCCTACTACACCGCGGAGTTGCTTCCGTACCTCGAAGACGAGTTCGAGGCGTGGGAACGGCGCCTCTGGGACCGAGGGTCGCTCGTCGAACGGAAGGGCCAGCAGTACCACTTCTGATGGAGCCGTTCGTCTTCTTCGGCGGGAAAGGCGGCGTCGGCAAGACGACCGTCTCCGCGGCGTACGCCCACCGCTGTGCCCGC
This sequence comes from Salinilacihabitans rarus, assembly GCF_024296665.1. Lineage (NCBI taxonomy): Archaea > Methanobacteriati > Methanobacteriota > Halobacteria > Halobacteriales > Natrialbaceae > Salinilacihabitans > Salinilacihabitans rarus. Next base: position 2,364,384 of record NZ_CP100762.1, read on the forward strand.
GAGGGGCTCGAGACGCTCGTCGTCTCGACGGACCCCGCCCACTCAGTCGGCGACCTCTTCGACCAGCCGTTCGGGGACGCTCCCGAACCGGTCGCCGGCGTCGAGGGCCTCCACGCCATGGAGATCGACCCCGAGGAGGAGGTCTCCCGGCACCTCGCGGACGTCAAGCGGACGCTCTCCGAGCAGGTGTCGGCGGCGATGGTCAACGCGGTCGACCGCCAGATCGAGATGGCCCACGGCACCCCCGGCGCCTACGAGGCCGCGCTGTTCGACCGGTTCGTCGACGTGATGCGCGAGTCCGACCCCTACGACCGGGTCGTCTTCGACACCGCGCCGACCGGCGGAACGCTCCGGTTGCTCTCGCTGCCCGAGTATCTGGAGGGGTGGATCGAACGGCTGCTGGCCAAGCGCCGCCGGAGCATCGACCGCTACGAGAAGGCGGCCATCGGCGGCCGCGAGCCCCGCCGGGTGCTGGAGGGGGACCCCGTCGTCGCCCACCTGGAGGAGCGAAAGGAGTTCTTCGAGTACGCCGGCGAGACGCTGCGCGAGGAGGCCGCCTTCTTCCTCGTGTTCAACCCCGACTCGCTGTCGCTGCGCGAGACCGAGCGGGCGATCGAGGTCTTCGCCGAGCGGGACGTCGCCGTCCGGGGACTCGTGGCCAACCGGCTCACGCCCGCGCCCGACCCCGACGAGGACGGCCGCGGCGCGCGCTACCTCCGCGCGCGCGTCGAGACCGAGCGCGAGCGCCTCGAAGCCGCCCGCCGGGACCTCGCGCCGCCGGTCGTCGCCGAGATCGAGACCCGCGTCGAGGAGGTCCGGGGGGACCGCCTCGCCGACGTCGCCGACGAACTGGCGATCGAGACCGTCGCCGCCGAGTAGCCGGCGACGCCCGCGCAAGCGGAGCTTACCGGACGTCCGGCGGGATAAATCCTTCGCGGAATCCCAATGATTTATGTTCACATACTGTATGGGGGAGGAATGAGATACCATGACAGGGGTGATATGGATCGTCGTCACGGTACTCGCACTGTTCACCGTCGGGTACGTCGGATACGGGCGGTACCTCGCACGGTTCGTCGAACTCGACGAGACGCGGGAGACGCCCGCACACAGGTACGAAGACGGACAGGAGTACGTCCCGGCGAAGAAACCGGTACTGCTGGGACACCACTTCTCCAGCGTCGCGGGCGGGGCACCGATCGCCGGCCCGATCACCGCGGCGCTCGTCTGGGGCTGGGTGCCCGCAGTGTTGTGGGTCGCGATCGGCAACCCGCTGATGGGCGCCGTCCACGACTTCATGGCGCTGTCGTCGAGCGTCCGCCACGAGGGGAAGTCGGTCGGTTACATCATCGGGGAGTACCTCGGCGAGCGGGGGAAGAACATGTTCCTCTGGTTCGCCTTCCTCGTGATCATCCTCGTGGTGGCCGTGTTCGCGCTGCTGGTGGCGGTCGTCGTGAACGCCTACCCGCAGGCGGCGACCGCGAGCCTGATCTACATCGGGCTGGCCCTCGCCTTCGGCGTCTGGCTCTACCAGTTCGACCTCCCGTTCCTCCCGGGTACCGCGATCTTCGTCGCGGGCGTGTTCGCGAGCGTCTGGGTCGGCCTGCAGTACCCGATCGCGATCTTCGAGCCGGCGGGGTTCGCCGACGAGACGATCGTCCTGCTCTCGGGCGACGGGATGTGGGTGCCGGGCGCGCAGGCGCTGGCGGCCAGCGACACCCCGGCGCCGGGTAACGTCGCAGCGTGGATCATCGTCGCGCTCTTCTACGCGTTCGTCGCGGCCACCCTCCCGGTGTGGACGCTGCTACAGCCCCGGGACTACCTCTCGTCGTTCCTGCTGTACACCGGGGTCGGCGGGACGTTGCTCGCGGTCGTCGTCGGGACGATCCTCGGCACGTCGGCACAGCCGCTGGAGATCCAGCTGCCGGCCTACGAGGGCTTCTTCGGCGGCCCGCTGGTCGACAACGCGTGGCCGCTGTTCCCGCTGCTTTTCATCACGATCGCCTGCGGGACGATCAGCGGCTTCCACTCGCTGGTCTCCTCGGGGACGACCGCCAAACAGCTCAACCGCGAGACCGACGCCCGCCTGATCGGTTACGGCGGGATGCTCGCGGAGGGGCTGCTCGCGGCGACGGCGCTCGCGGCCGTCTCGGTGATCGCGGTCACCGACGCGGGCGTCTCCGGGGTCGCCGCGGCGCTGCCGAACTTCGCCGAGGGCGGCGGGCTGATCCTCACCAGCTTCGGCCTGCCGTCCGGGGTCGGCGCCGTGTTCATGGCGCTCGTGTTCGTCAGTTTCCTGCTGACGAGCCTCGACACCGGCCTCCGGCTCGGCCGGTACATGCTCGAGGAACTGGTCGGCACCCCCGAGACGAGCGTCGAGGAACTGGCCGCCAACCGGTACGCCAACACCGGCATCGCCACGTTCGCCGCGTTCCTGCTCGTCTCCAGCGGGCAGTGGACGGCGCTGTGGCCGCTGTTTGGCGGCGCGAACCAGCTGCTCGCGGCGCTCGCGCTGCTCGCGGCCACCGTCTGGCTCGCCAACTGGCGCGACACGAAGCAGCTGCTGACGACCGGCGTCCCGGTCGCGATCATGGCCACGATCACCGTCTGCGGGCTGCTCTGGCTCGCGTTCGTCGAGCGCATGCAGCGCGAACTGCTCAACGGCGAGTGGATGGCGGGCGCGACCACGCTCGAACAGGTCGCGAGCGCGCTGCAGGTCGCCATCGCGCTCGTGCTCGTCTACCTCGCGGTCTCGATCATCCGGATGGGCTACGCGAACATCCAGTCGGCCCGCGAGGAACTCCTCACGACCAGTCCGGGCACCGAAGAGCCCGGCGGCGCCGACGACTAGCGGGACAGCGAGTCGAGTACCCGCCCGAGCAGTCCCCGTTCTTCCTCGATCGGCTCCCAGAGCGCGAACGCCGCGTCGACCTCCGTCCGCCGACTGGAGACACACGCCTCGCGCTCCGGCGCGACGACACAGAGGTGGATCTCGTAGTGGCCGTGGAAGCCGTAGCGCAGCAGCGTCCGCTCTTTGAACCCCTCGACGAACGACCGCACCGCCTCGGGGATCGACGGCGCGACGACGACGAACGTAAACTCCGTCGCCTTGTGCTCCTCGCTCGGCTCGACGCGCTCGTCGGCGAGGTCGTGGCCGAGGTCGACGAGCCGTTCGAGGTCGGCGACCGACACCCGGTCGCGCCGGTCGGCGTAGAGGTACTCGCGCATGTGGTGGTTCGCGTAGGTGACCGACGGGTGGAACAGGTGTTTGCTGCTCTCGACCCGGAGTTCGCCCGCGAGGTCGAATCGCTCGCCGCGGACGCGGACGTCCGTTTCGAGGTCGTAGCTGTGGACGAGCCGGCCGCTCACGCGGTCGAGGTACTCGTCGTCTAACTCCGGGATCGCCGCGGCGAGTTCGGGCGGCAGTCGGCCGTCGGCGTCGTCGCCCGGGTCGTCCCGTCGCTCAGCCATCGGTTCTCCCCTCCCGGTCGGAGCGGCGGCCGTCGGTGACCGAAGACGTGCCGATCGCGACGGCCGCGGTGGGGTCGAGGTCGCCCGCGCGGTAGTCCATGCGGGGAGATACCACGGGTCGAGTAAAAGTCCGTCGCCCGCGCAGGTCGCGCCAGCGCTTAAGGGGTGTGGGAGCGTACTCCCGACGGGATGAAAGACCGAGAGGCCTGCGGGCGCTGCTCGCTGTCGACGGCCGTCGACGTCGCCGAGGCCGACCGCGACGGGAGCGGCGACGAGGGGGCCACACGCGACCCCTACGGCGAGGCGCGCATCGAGGTCGACGAGCGCGAACTGCGCCTCGTCTCGCCCGGCGCCTGGCTCTCGCGGCTCGTCGAACGAGTCGACGAGACCGGGCGTCGGCTCACGTGGGGGCGCTGATCAGGTCGTCCGGAACGCGCGGTCGCCGGCGTCGCCGAGCCCCGGGACGATGAAGCCGTCCTCGTCGAGGTGGTCGTCGATGGCGACCGTCAGCAGGTCCGCCTGCGGGAACTCCTCGCCGACGCGGAGCAGTCCCTCGGGCGCGGACACCGCCGAGAGGACGATCAGGTTCTCCGGTTCGATCGAGTTCGCGACGACGTGATCGAGTACCCCACAGAGCGTGCTCCCGGTCGCGAGCATCGGGTCGGCGACGATGACGGTGTCGTCCTCGGTGATCTCGGGCAGTTTCACGTAGTCGATCGTGATCGGGAACCGGCCGTCCTCGTCGCGGCCGGCCTCCTCGTCGCGGCTGGCGCTGATGACGCCCTGTCGGGCCCGCGGGAACGCCTTCAGCAGCCCCTCGACGAACGGCGTCGCCGCGCGCAAGACGTTGATGATGACGACGTCGTCGAGGCCCTTCACGCGCTCGCCCATCGTCGTCTCCAGTGGCGTCTCGATCTCGACGTACTCGGTCTCCATGCGGCCGTCGATGATCTCGTAGCCGCAGATGCGCCCGAGTTTGACGAGCCCCTTGCGGAAGCCCACCTGTTCGGTCTCGACGTCTCGGAGCCGCGAGAGGGTGTCCTTCGCCAGTGCGTGGGTGACGAGGTAGGCGTCGTCCCGGTCTTCGATCGGCATACCCGTACGCGGACGCGCCGGACAGTTTACGCTATCGGTACGCGTCCGCCGGAGCGGTGGCGTTCGGCCGCATCGACCGGCTATAGCGGCGTCTCGGTCGATCGGCCCCCGCCGAGGGACGCGTCGGGAAAGGGACGGTTACGCGGGGGCCGGTCCGCGGTCGGCGCGACGGGCGGCGGTCGGTCGCCGCGCGGGCGGCCGAAAGGCCGGATTGGCGCGCGAAACCGTCGCAACGGTGTCGTCGCTTTAATCGACGCATCGGCGTAGCCCCCGGCGCCCCGAGAGGGCAGGAGGACGTTCAATGAGCCACGAGCACCAGCGACAGCCGCCACAGGGGTACGAGCAGTACGAGCGCCAGCACCAGCAGATGGAGGGCCAGCGAGGACAGCCGACGTCACGGCCCGCCCGGTCGTTCGAGGACCACCTCACGAACGAACTCCGCATCGCGCTCGAGGATTTCACCGAAGTGAGCCACGTCGCGGCGTGGTGTGCCAAGGAGTGTGCACAGGAAGGGCCGCAACTGGCGGAGTGTGCCCGCATCTGTACCGACATCGCGGATATGGCCGAGTTCAACGAGCGGTTGATCGCCCGCGACTCGATGTTCGGGCCGGAGGTCGCGGACCTGTTCGTCCGGGTGGCGACCGAGGCGCTGCCGGAACTCGAAGCGTTCCAGCACCACTCCCACGTCGACGAGACGATCGGGGTGATAGACCGGACGATCGACTCCTGTCGGACCGTCCTCGAGATGGTCGATCAGGGCGGCCAGCAGGCGGGACCGGGCGCCAAAGCGGGACGCGGCGGGGCCGGCGGCCGCCCGCCGAGCGGCGGCACCTACTGAGCCGCGACCCGTCGGGCAGGTTTCCGACGCAGCGGAGAGGTTTATACGGGCCGAGGTCATACCCCCGGTTCAGCCGAATGGAAGAGAGCATCTCGGGATTCAAGGTTCGCGGCGACTGGGGCGACGTCGTCGAGCACGGCGAACGAATCACGCGCGCCCTTCGGGACGCGGGCGTTCACGCTCCCGACGCCGACTACGGCGCCCGGTTCACCCGCGCCTTCGAGGAGTGGGAGGAGTGGCGACCGAAGGCCCACGAGACCCTCGACGCCGACGTCAGCGAGAAGACCGCCGATCAGGCCAGCGTCGAGGAGGGCGCGGGCGAGAGAGCCGGCAAGGGTGCCAACGACGACATCCAGACCGCCGGCGAGAAACTCTCGGAGTCGTACGAGGCGCTCGAAGAGGACGACGCCGAGAGCGCGGTCGGCAACTGGCGGGAGTCGATCGACTACGTCGCGCGCGCGGCCGACACCGCCGGCCGGAAGGCGCTGCGGCGCGTCGAGGACACCGTCTACCAGCGCGTGATGACCCAACTCGCGCCGTACTACTTCGACAACGAACTCGTCAGCGCCAACATCCAGCAGTCCGGCCGCGGCGAGGGCGAGGAGTTCATCTTCGAGGTGAACGTCAACGACGACGCCCTGAAAGAGAAGGTCTCGGCGTCGCTCGCCGAGTACGAGGACGAGATCGACCGCTGGCACGTCCAGATCGAGAAGGACACCGACGCCGCCGAGGCGATCGAGGGCGCCGAGCCCCCGCCGGAGCCGGAGCCCGAGGACGCCTCGCGGTCGACGACCAACTGAGGGCGCTACTTGTCGCCCTGCTTGCGGCCCTCGGCGGCCCCCAGCCCGGGGATCGCGACCCGGCGTTCGATCCGGCCCATGATCGCCGTCCCCGTCAGGACCAGACCGAGGTAGACGACCGCGAGCAACACGAAGATCGGAGTGTACTCGAGCGTCGACGACGCGATCCGGCTGGCCCGGAAGTAGAGTTCGGGCACCGTGATGAACGCCGCCAGCGAGGAGTACTTGATCAGGTAGACCAGTTCGTTCGTCCACGCCGGGATGGCGTAGCGCAGCGTCTGCGGGAGCACGACGTGGCGGATCCCCTGGAACTTCGTGAGGCCGATCGCGCGCGCGGCGGTAAGCTGGCCCTCGTCGACGCTCTCTAGGGCGCCGCGGATGTACTCGGCCTGGTAGGCCGAGCCGTTGATCGTGAAGCCGAGGATGGCGATCCAGAACGCCTGCTCGGGGACGAACCCCCGACCGACGAGGTCGGCGTCGTTGAGCCAGACCGCAAGCGGCAGCCCGTAGTAGAGGACGAACAGCTGGGCCAGAAGCGGCGTCCCCCGGATCAGTTCCGTGTACGAGAGCGCGACCCACCGGGCGGGCCCGCCGTAGACGCGGATCACGGCCACCGGGACGGCGATGCAGAAGCCGAGGACGACGCTGGCCACCGTCAGGACGATGGTGTACCACGCGCCAGTCGCCAGCGCCGGCGCGATGTCGATCGCCAGCGCGACGCCGTCGGCGCCGCTCGCGAGCCAGCCGACCGGCGCGCCGAAGGTGTCCAGCGAGGCGGCCGTCGACTCGAGCGAGGTCGCCGCCGCCTCGAACGGCGCGGGCGAGAAGTAGTTCTCGCCGGCGCCCGGGCCGATCCCGAGGCGGGCGAGCAGCCAGTCGTTCAGCCAGCGCGTCAGCAGCCAGCCCCAGAAGGCGACGGCGGCGAGGACGGCCAGTAGCTGGCCGCTGCGGTCGATCGAGGCGCGGATGCGCTCGACGCCGACGGCTGGCGTTTCGGCCATCGTCACGGGTCCCTCCGGTCAGTCATGGCGGATGCTCTCGAAGAACTGTGCGGTTCGCTCGCGCTCGGGGTCGTCGATCAACTGTTCGGGCGGGCCACGCTCGACGACCTGACCCCCGTCGAGAAACGAGATGTTCGTCGCCGCGCCGCGGGCGAAGCGCATCTCGTGGGTGACGACGACCATCGTCATGCCCTCGTCGACGAGTTCCCGCATCACTTCGAGCACCTCGGTGCTGAGTTCGGGGTCGAGCGCGCTCGTTGGCTCGTCGAACAACAGCAGTTGCGGGTCCATCGCCAGCGCGCGGGCGATGCCGACGCGCTGTTTCTGCCCGCCCGACAGCTGTGCCGGGTAGGAGTCGGCCTGATCGGCGAGGCCGACGCGGGCGAGTTCGGCGTCGGCGCGCTCGCGGGCCGCCGCCTCGCTCATCCCTCGCACCTTCTCGAGGCCGAGCGTGACGTTCCCGCGTGCGGTGAGGTGGGCGAACAGGTTGATGTCCTGAAACACCATCCCGACGAGCTGACGGATCTCGTTCGGGTCGGTGTCCGCGGCGGTCACCTCCACGTCGTCGAGGTAGATGCGGCCGGCGTCGATCCCGGTCAGCCGGTTGATACACCGCAGCAGCGTCGACTTGCCGCTCCCGCTGGGGCCGACCAGCACCTCGACGTCGCCGGCGTCGACCGCGAGGTCGACGCCCCGCAACACCTCCTCGTCGCCGTAGGACTTGTAGAGGTCCTCGACGCGCAACAGCGGCTCCGTCGCCGTCGTGTCCGCCCGCGTTCGTTCTCTGGCCCGTCCGCCCGCGCCGTCGGTTCGATGTTCGGTCACGTCGACTCACCGGGGATTGCGAAGTAGTTGTTCACGAAGTCGAGGGTGCGATTGGTTCCGAAGGTCAACACGAAGTAGACGAGGCTGGCGAAGAGGAACACCTCTAGCACCGCCGTCGTCTGCTGGTGGAAGAGGTCTTCGCTGTTCTTGAGCAGTTCGCCGAGGCCGATCGCGAACGCGATCGAGGTGTCCTTCAGGACGATGGTGAACTCGTTTTGGAATCCGGGGACGCTGCGGCGCATCGCCTGCGGGACGATCACGTACCGGATCGCCTCCAGCCGGGTCATGCCGATCGAACGCGCGGCCTCCATCTGCCCCTCGTCGACGCTGCCGAGCGCGCCGCGGAAGATCTGTGACTGGTAGGCCGCGCTGCGAAAGCCAAGCGCGACGGTCGCCGCGACGAACGCCGCGCTGACCGTCGGCAGGACGACCGCCGTCGAGCCGAACGGCGCGCTGAGCGCCCGGAGAACGGCGTTCAACAGCCCGACCAGACCGTTGATCGGGCCGGCGAGGGCGCCGATCGGCAGGACGAAGAACGCGAAGATGATGATGACGAGGATCGGCGTCCCGCGCAGCAGTACGCCCGCCTTGCGGACGACCGCCCGCGGGTAGCCGCCGCCGTAGACTTCGATCGCGCCCGCGGGGAAACCCGCGAGAAAGCCCAGCAGGATGCTGGTGATCGTCAGCACGACGGTGACGACCGCGCCCCGAAGGAGGTACCCCGCGTTGCGGTAGACGAACGCCCAGTCCTCCCCGAGGTACTGCGACACCAGCCCCTCGGAGACGACCAGCGGATCGACGCCCGCGAGGAGCGTCTCGGGGGGCGGCGCCGCCGCCGGCAGTTGTGCGAGGTCCATGCGGAGTCAGGTCACTCGTCCGAGGCGAACCACTTCTCGGTGATCTCGTCGTACTCGCCGGACTCCTCGACGGCCGCGATCCCTTCGCTGAGCGCCGACTGGAGGTCCCCGTCGTCCTGACGGACGCCGAAGCCGTACTCCTCGCCGGTCTCGAAGGTAAACGCCACCTCGACGTCGCGGTTCGACTCGAACGTCTGGCCGACCGGCTGGTCGAGGATCACCGCGTCGATCAGCCCGCGTTCGAGGTCCTCGACGGCGAGGACGTAGTTGTCGTAGGAGGTGTAGTCGCCCTCCCCGATCACGCCCTCGTCGATCAGGTCGTTCTGGACGACCTCCTCGCCGGTCGTCCCCGACTGGGCGCCGACCGTCCGCCCGTCGAGGTCCTCGAGGCTCCCGGGCTGGAAGTCCCCGCCCTCCGCGACGAGCACCGACTGGTCGGCGCTGTAGTACGGGTCTGAGAAGGCGATCTGCTCCTGGCGCTCCTCGGTGATCGTCATCGCCGCGGCGATGACGTCGATGTTGCCGCTCTGGAGCGCCTGAATCAGCGTGTCGAAGTCGAACTCCTGCCACTCGGTCAGTTCGTAGTCGGTCTCCTCGACGACGGCCTCGAGCAGGTCGACGTCGAAGCCGACCAGGTCGCCGTCCTCGGTCATCTCGAACGGCGGGAAGCCGGGGGCCGTCCCCGCGACGATCTGCATGTCGTCGCCGCCGTCGCCGCCGTCTTCGCCGTCGGTCTCGTTGCCGTCGGTCTCGTTGCCGTCGGTCTCGTTGCCGTCTTCGCTGTCGGTCTCGTTGCCGTCGGTCTCGTTGCCGTCTTCGCTGTCGGTCTCGTTGCCGTCGCCGCCGTCTTCGCCGTCGCCGCCGTCGCCGGTGTCCTCGAGACAGCCGGCGAGGCCGATCGCGGTGACGCCAGTCACACCGGTCAGTTGCAGGTACCGACGCCGATCGAGCGTCCGGTTATCGTTGGCCATAGTAGCTATTCGGACGAATACTCTTCGACCTTAATATCCTTTCGTCGGAGTCCGCCGTCCAAGCGCAATATTGGCCTCTACCGGGGCGACGTCGAGGTCGGCACACACTTGTACCCCCACCAGTAAGCAGGGGTCGATGGTCGAGATCGCGACGGTCGCGACGTTCGGCGTTGCCGCGGTCGCAAGCCTCTTTATGGCGTGGTCGATCGGTGCCGGATCGAGCGGGTCGACGCCGTTCGCTCCCGCCGTCGGTGCGAACGCGATCTCGGTGATGCGAGCGGGCTTTTTCGTCGGGTTGCTCGGGTTCTCCGGGGCGGTGTTGCAGGGGGCGAACGTCTCCGAGGCGGTCGGCCGCGAACTGGTCCGGAACGTGAGCCTCTCGCCGGTGGCCGCGACGATCGCGCTGACGATCGCCGCCGTACTCGTCGCGACCGGCGTCTTCGCGGGCTACCCGATCGCGACGGCGTTCACCGTGACCGGCGCGGTCATCGGCGTCGGCTTCGCCATGGGGGGCGACCCGGCGTGGGCGAAGTATCAGGAGATCGCCGCCCTCTGGATCGCGACGCCGTTCGTCGGCGGCGGCATCGCCTACCTCATCGCCCGCGGCCTGCGCGACGAACCGGTCCCCGAGTCGTACGTCGTCGTCCTCCTCGCGGCCCTCGTCGGGGTGTTGTTCGCCAACATCGAGTTCGCCGCCCTCGGGCCGGCCGGCGAGGGAGCCTCGATCGCGGTCGCCGCGACCGACTACCTCCCGCTCTCGCGGGCGGCCGCCGTCGCGCTCGCGACCGCCGCCGTCGCGCTGGCGTGGGCGATCCCCGTCGGGATCGCGATGCGGAACGATCCCGAGCGCGCCCAGCGGCGGTTCCTGCTGGCGATGGGCGCGCTGGTCGCGTTCTCCGCCGGCGGCAGTCAGGTCGGCCTCGCGATCGGCCCCCTGCTGCCGCTGTCGGACGACGTCGGCCTCCCGCTGGTCGCCCTGCTGGTCGGCGGCGGCGTCGGCCTCCTGCTGGGGTCGTGGACCGGTGCCCCGCGGATGATCAAGGCCGTCTCGCAGGACTACTCCTCGCTCGGCCCCCGGCGGTCGATCGCCGCGCTCATCCCCTCGTTCGCCATCGCCCAGATGGCCGTCCTCTTTGGCATCCCCGTCTCGTTCAACGAGATCATCGTCAGCGCGATCATCGGCAGCGGCTACGCCGCGACGGGCGCCGGCGGCGGCGTCAGCGGCCGAAAGATGGGTTACACCGTGCTGGCGTGGGTGCTCTCGCTGGCGGGGTCGGTCGTCGTCTCCTACCTCGGCTACGTGGCCGTCACGTGGCTGCTGTGAGAGACCGAACGCGCTTTACCGCGGCGGCGGCGAACACGACCATGGACGCCATGGACGAGCGAACGGTACAGTGGCGACGGGACGCCTCCACCTCGACGACCGTCCGATTCCTGTGGGCGTTCGGCGTCGGGACGTTCCTCGCCACCCTCGCGATCATCGTCTTCTGGCGACTCTACGACCTGACCGGCCAGATCGGCGGCCAGTCGATCGTCGTCGCCGCCTTCGCCGCGCTCGCGGCGACGGTCCTCGGCGCCGCCGTCGCCGACCGGACCGGACGCGGTTTCCCGATCCCGCTCCCGGGCGACTCGGGGCCGGGCGCCGAGCGCGCGATCGACGCCGCCCTCGCGGCCGTCGCGGTGGCCGCGACCATGGGGGTGCTGATGGGCGTCGGCCGGATCGTCTCGCAGCGCGAACTGCTCGAAGTCGGCGCCGGCCCGTTCACCCTGCTGGTCGCGCTCATGATCCCGCTCGCGCTGCTCGCGCTGCTGCTCGCGTCGTTCCTGCGGTCGGTCGGCACCCTCGACCGCGAGGAGGGGGTGCTCCACCTCCACGACCCCGACGAGAGCGTTCCCCTGGAGCACGTCGAGGACGTCTCGGTGAACCCGGTCGGCGACCTCGCGCTCGTACACCTCGAGTACGCCACGCCCGGCGGCCAGTACGTCCCGGGGCCGCGGTGGCTCGCGCTCCCGCCGGCGGTCGCCGGCGAGGTGCGCGCGGTCGTCGAGGGCTGACTACTCCTCGCCGACGTCCTCGCCGTTCTCGACGTCGAGTTCGGCCTCCTGAAGTTTCGTCAAGCGCGCGCGCATGATCCGGGTGTTCTCGACCTCCTCGACGGTGATGCGGACGCCGTCGTAGGTGATCTCCTCGCCCTCCTCGACGAGGCGGCCCGCGCGGTTGAAGATGAAGCCGGCGATGGTCTCGAACTCCTCGCCCTCCGGGAGGTCGATCTCCAGGGCCTCGTTGACGTCCTCGATGTTGACCTCGCCGCGGACGAGGACGGTGCGCTCGTCGATCTCCTCGACCGGCTGTTCCTCCCCGCCTTCGAGGATCTCGCCGACGATCTCCTCGACCATGTCCTCCATCGTCACCAGCCCCTCGGTGGTGCCGAACTCGTCGATGACGATCGCCATGTGCATCCGGTTTTCCCGCATCTCCGAGAGCAGTTCGTCGACGTTCTTCGACTCGGGGACGTGCAGCGTCGGGTGGATGAGGTCGTCGAGTTCGAGTTCCTCGGTCTCGCCGTAGTTGAGGTCGCGCACGAGGTCGCGGATGTGGACGACCCCGAGGACGTTGTCGAGGCTGCCCTCGTAGACGGGGATGCGGGCGTGGCCGCTCTGGATGCAGGTCTCGATGGCCTCGTCGATGTTCGCGTTCTTCGGGACGGCGGTCATGTCCAGCCGCGGCGTCATCACCTCCTTGACGATCGTGTTGTTAAAGCGGAAGATGCGCTGGAGCATCTCGTGTTCCTCTTCCTCCAGGACCCCCTCGCGCTCGCCCGATTCGATCATCTCCTGGATCTCGTCGCGGGTGACGTACGGCGACTCGATGGCCCCGGTCGATCCCGTGAGTCTGTTGACCTGCCGGGTGAGGTAGTCGAAGAGGATGATCAGCGGGAACAGCAGGTACTCCGTCGCCTTCAGCGGCCTGGAGATCCGGATCGCCCACGCCTCGGTGTTCTCGACCGCGTACGATTTGGGGACGCTCTCCCCGAACAGCAACACGAGCGCGGTGATCCCGAACGTCGCCAGCAGGACGCCGACCAGACCGCCGAAGTGGATCGAGAGGATCGCCGTCGCGATCGAGGACATCGCGATGTTGACGATGTTGTTTCCGACGAGGATCGTCACGAGCAGCCGGTGTGGGTCGTCCTTGAGATCCCTGACCAGCGACGCACCCTCGATCCCGTCCTCGACCATCCCCTCGAGGCGGTGTTTCGGGAGGTTGAACATCGCGATCTCCGACGAGGAGAAGAACCCGGAGAGCCCGATGAGGATCGCCACCGCGACCACGCCGATCGTTGTCACCGTCGAGTCGGCGAGTTCGGTCCCCACGAGGGGGATCTTGTAGGCCGGCACGACCTCGAAGAGCGGAGACGTCGCCATTGACTGCCTGAGGTTTGTACGCTGACCGATTAACTGTTGTGAACGCCGACCGTCGACCGGCCCCCGCGCTGCCGACAACAATACCCTTTCGGGGGACGCCCCCATAGGCGCCGTACATGGGAGAGACGGACCCCCAGATCACGTTCTACCGGTTGCAGGCGTGCCCGTTCTGCGAGCGCGTCGCGCGCCGCCTCCGGGAGTACGACCTCGCGTACCGCTCGCGGTTCGTCGAACCGCACCACTCGCGCCGGGACGTCGTCAAGCGCGTCGCCGGCGTCCGCACGGTGCCCGTCATCGTCGACGAGCGAACCGGCGTCACGATGGCCGAGAGCGCGAACATCGTCGACTACCTCGACGCGACCTACGGCGACGGAGGTGTGGCCTGATGCCCGAGTTCGACGTCGTCGACCTCGGCCCGGCCGACGCCCCCGAACCGGGCGCGGAGGCCCCCGACTTCACCCGGCCGCTCGTGACCGACGAGTTCTGGGAGGACCGCTCGCTCGCGGCCCTGACCGACGACGGCCGGACGATCCTCGTCTTCACCCCGATGATCGGGTCGTTCGTCGGCAAGTACGTCTGGGACGAACTCGTCGAGCGCGGCTGGGACGACCGCGACGCGACCGTCGTCGGCGTCACCGCCTCGACGCCGTACGCCGTCTCGCAGTTCCTCGACGAGAACGAGTACCCCGTGGCCATCTTCGCCGACCCCGCAAACGGCGTCGCCGACGCCTACGGCATCGCCCACGACCTCGACGGGATGGCCGGCGTCGCAGAACCCCGCCTCGCGTTCGTCGCCGTCGACGAGGAGCGCACCGTCGAGGACGTCTGGGTCGCCACCGAGTGGCCCGAGTTCCCCGACTACGACGACATGGAGGAGCGTCTCGGACTCGCGTAACCGGCGGAGACGGTACGTTTTTGCCCGCGACACGCCCATACGCGAGACATGAGCGACCTCGAACGCGCGGCCGCGGCGATCCGCGAGGGGGCACTGGTCGTCTACCCGACCGAGACCGTCTACGGCCTCGGCGCGGACGCGCTCGATCCCGACGCCGTCGAGCGGGTCTTCGAGGCGAAGGGGCGGGACCGGTCGAACCCGGTCTCGCTCGCCGCCCCCTCGGTACCGGCGGCGCTCGAGCACGTCCGCGCGAGCGACCGCGAGCGGCGGTTCATGGCGACGTTCCTCCCCGGGCCCGTCACCGTCCTCTGTCGTCGGCGCGAGGACGTCCCCGACGTCCTCACGGCGGGCCGGGACCGCGTCGGCGTCCGCGTCCCCGACCACGAGGCGGCGCTGGCGCTCTGCGAGCGGGCCGACCGGCCGATCACGGCGACCAGCGCGAACGTCAGCGGCAGGCCGAGCGTCCGACGCCCCGACGACCTCGACCCCGAGGTCCGCGAGGCCAGCGCGGTCGTCCTCGACGGGGGCGAGACCGCGGGCACCGAGAGCACCGTCGTCGACGTCTCCGAGGGGACGATCCACCGCCGGGGCGCACAGGCCGGCGAGATCGAACGCTGGCTCGAACGCGAGGGGTGAGGTCAGTCGAACCCGAGCAGCGAGCGCAGCGTCCGGGTGCGGACGCCACACTCGGTGGCGTACTCGCAGGCCTCGCACTTCGAGCGGTTCGTCGTCCGCGGGGGCGGGCCGTCGAGTTCCCGGACGGTCCGCAGCGCGCGGCGGTACCGCGCCTTGCGCCGGGTCGTCAGGTCGACCCGTCGGATCGCGCCGTAGGCCGGGTACTCGACCCACGCGCCCTCGACCGGCGTCTCGCGCTCCCACGCGAGGGCCTTCGCCGCCGCGACGGCGACGACGGACTGGGGCTCCCAGACGCCGCGCTCCGGGGGCCGACCGGCGGAGACGACCGACGGTTCGAGCGGGTCGGCGAGCACCTTGTGGACGATGCCGCGGCAGTGACGGCCGGTCGCGAGGACGCCGCTGGCGGCCGGATCGCGGATGGCGTCCCAGCGGCCGGCACGCCGGAGGCGCTCGCGGGTGCGCGCGAGGGCCGCGCGGTAGGCGGCGGGGTCGAGCGCGACCGGTTCGGCGGCGAGGGCGTCGTCGTCGGCCGCGAGGAGGTCCTCGTACCGGTCCGCGAGCGCGCGCGTTCGCTCCACGGCGGGCGGGGGCTCCCGGTCGTCGTCGCGGCGGACGTAGTAGCACTTCCGCGGGCAGTAGGCGGCCGTCCGGAGGTCGCTGAAGCGAACGCGAGACACGGCCCCTCTGGCCGCGGCTTCGAATAAAAAGGTTAGAACGAGACGTCGGTCTCCATCCCCTCGGTGGCGTCCTCCAGCCCGTCCTCGCGGACGTCGGTCGCCATCCGCGAGGCGAGTTCGGAGTCGCCGAGGATGCTGTCGAACTCGTCGCGGTAGCGGTCGTTGGCCGCCCGCGACTCGTCTTTCGCCGCGGCGACCCGCCGGTAGCGCCGGATCTGCGCCTCGGAGACGTCGTACTCCGCCGCGAGCGTCGCGTCGTCCTCGTCGCGGGCGCGGATGGCGACGAGGTCGACCTCGTCGGCGTCGGCCTCGCTCACGAGGTGCAGCGCCATCCGCGCCTCGAAGACGTCCGCCTCGTCGACGCCGAGGTCGGCGGCCAGTTCCGCGTCGGTGCGGTCGTCGTAGAACCCCTTCGCGACGGCGATCAACTCCCCGTCCGACAGCGGCGTCTCGAAGCCGTATCGCTCGCGCATCCGCGCGACCACGCGTTCGAGACGTTCCTCGACGGTCCGCTCGTCCTTCTCGAGGGAACCGCGCGTGTCCTCCTGTGATTCGGTGACCGTCTCCTCTCCGTCGGTCACGCTGGTGAAGATGTCGCGAAGCTCCTGCGTTTTTTCGTCCATGGATGGACACTGGCGATGGGCGACTATTTAACCCTGTTGCCAGATAGCGTCGGGTGGAACCGGGCGGAATCGGCGCGCGTAAACTCACAACCGAACGAAGATTCTCGAAAGACGGCACCGGGATCGGTCTGGCGGAGCGTGACAAGAGTTAAGTGACCCGTCGACCGGTGATAGAACATGAACGTCCTGGTGCAAGCGGGGGACCAACCGTCGCGAGATACGTTCTGGGGGATCAGCAGCGAGGGCGAGGTGCTCTTTTACTACCTCGCCGCCGTCGCCATCGTCGTCTTCCTCTACGGCCTCTACGCCCGGTTTTCCCGGTACGCCGAGGGCGACGAGGACCCCTTCGACCGCCTCGACGACCTCGGGGACCGGATCGTCGACGCGGCGAAGATCGTCCTCTCGAACGAGAAGCAGTTCAACCGCGACCTCTACGGCGGGTTGATGCACTCCTTTATCCTCTGGGGCTTTCTGACCCTGTTCATCGCGACGAGCATCCTCGCGTTCGACATGGACGTCTGGACGAAGGCGCTGGGCCGCGACTCGTTCTGGGTCGGTGACTTCTACGTCGCCTACCAGTTCGTCGTCGACGCGATGGGGCTGCTGTTCGTCGTCGGCCTCGGGATGGCGATCTACCGCCGCTACTGGGTCCGCAACCACCGCCTGTGGGGCCGGCACACCTCCTTCGAGGACGACCTGTTCGTCTGGACGCTGTTCGCCCTCGGCGTCGGGGGCTTCCTGCTCGAAGGGGTCCGCATCCTCGGAAACGGCTACCCCGAGTGGGAGATCGTCAGCTTCGTCGGCTGGGGCATCGCGATGACCCTGGAGGCGGCGGGCGTCGAGCAGTCGCTCGCGGCCTCGCTACACTGGTGGGGCTGGTGGTCTCACTCGCTGCTCGCGCTCTTCTTCGTCGCGTGGATCCCCTACGCCAAGCCGTTCCACATGCTCTCGTCGTTCGCGAACGTCGTCACCCGCGACGAGAAGGCCGGCCGGCGGCTCCCGGGCGTCCCCGCCGACCTCGACGCGACCAACGCCGAGTCCATCGACGACTTCACCTGGAAGGAACTGCTCGACCAGGACGCCTGCACCAAGTGCGGCCGGTGTTCGGCCGTCTGCCCCGCGAAGGCCTCCGACCGACCGCTCGACCCCCGCAACGTCATCCTCGACCTCAAGCGCTACCGCGAGGACCGCGACGCCGACGGGAGCGAGCCCCAGCCGATCGTCGCCGACGGCGGCACCTCGGTGATCGACGCCGGGACGATGGAATCCTGCATGGCCTGTATGGCCTGCATGGACGCCTGCCCGGTCGAGATCGAACACCTCAACTCCTTCACGCGGATGAACCGCCAGCTGGTCGACCAGGGCGACGTCCAGTCGAGCATGCAGGAGGTCTTCCAGAACGTCATGCAGAACGGCAACACCTTCGGCGACCCCGCGCGCAACCGGGGCGACTGGACCGACGAACTCGGGTTCGACGTCCCCGACGCCCGCGAGGAGGAAGTCGAGTACCTCTGGTACGTCGGCGACTTCCCGAGCTACGACGAGCGCAACAAGAAGGTCGCCCGCTCGCTGGCGGCCATTCTGAAGGAGGCCGACGTCAGCTTCGGCATCCTCTTCGAGGACGAGAAGTACGACGGCAACGACATCCGCCGGGTCGGCGAGGAGTTCCTCTACCTCGAACTGGCGGGCCACCACGTCGAGTCCTTCGAGGCCTGCGAGTTCGAGAAGATCGTCTGTACCGACCCCCACTCGTACAACACGTTCGAGAACGAGTACCCGGAGGTCGACTTCGAGGAGTTCGCCGACGACCCGATGATGCCCTTCGAGTACGACGAGCACTGGAACGAAGACGGCGAGGTCGACGTGCTCCACTGGACGCAGGCCGTCGAGGAACTCGTCACCGAGGGGAAACTCGACCTGAACGGCGACGAACTCGACTACACCGTCACCTACCACGACCCCTGTCACCTCGGCCGGTACAACGACGAGTACGAGGCCCCGCGCGAGTTGATCCGGGCGACCGGCTGTGAACTCTCGGAGATGCCGCGCAACCGCGCCGACTCGTTTTGCTGTGGCGGCGGCGGGGGCGGCCTCTGGATGGACTTCGAGGAAGAGCCAAAGCCCAGCGAGGAGCGCCTGCGCGAGGCTCTGGAGGACACCGACGCCGGCGCCGCGGTCGAGAAGTTCGTCGTCGCCTGCCCGATGTGCATGACGATGTACGAGGACGGCCGCAAGACCGGCGGCTTCGAGGAGGAGATCGAGGTCGTCGACGTCGCAGAACTGATCGTCGAGGCGATCGACGCGACGGAGGAAGCCGGACTCGCGGAAGAGACGGCGACGGTCTAGAGCGTCTCGGGATCGATCCGGTCGACGATCCCGTCGAAGTCGTCGTCGAAGCTGAGCACGGCGTCGATCCCGTAGCCTTCGACGAGCGCGATCGTACTCGCGTCGGTGAAACTGAGAGGCCGGTCGTCGTACGTCTACTCGGAAAATAGTTCCGCTGGAACGGGAACCGAGTCGATCACGTCGCCGCGTCCCCGCCCGCCGCCGTCGTGCCGTCCCCCTCCTCGCGTACCTCGCGGACGTACGCCACGAAGTTGTCGAAGACGAGTTTCGCCTCGCAGGCCGCCGCGTAGTTCTCGTCGGTGATCTCCGCGAGGACGGACTCGCGGCGCTCGTCGGACAGTTCCTTCTCGTGGACGAGGTCGCGGGCGGTCTTCGGGTCGTACTCGGGGTGAAACTGGACGCCGAAGACCCGGTCCTTGCGGAAGCCGTGGTTCGAGTACTCGTTCTCGGCCAGCGGTTCTGCGCCCGGCGGCAGGGCCGAGACCGCGTCGGAGTGGCTCGTGAAGGCGGTGAACTCGCGGTCGATCCCCGCGAACAGCCGCGACTCGCCCGTGTGCTCGATCGCGCTGTAACCGACCTCGTAGGCGCCCATGTCCTCGACGGTGCCACCGAGGACGTCCGCGAGTAGCTGGTGGCCCCAGCAGATCCCGAGGAAGGGGAGCCCGCGGTCGACGGCCTCGGCGACCCACGCCTTCGTCCGCGGGATCCACGGCTCGTCCCAGTAGACCGACGAGCGCGAACCCGTGACGACCGCGGCGTCGAACGCGAAGCCGTCGGGGAGGTGGCCGCTCGTGACGTCGAACTCCGCGAGGGAGGCGTCGAGTTCGCGCCGGAAGTTCCGCGTCGTGTTCGCGTCCCGGTGTGAGGCGTTCAGGACGGCGATGCGCAGCCGATCCATTGGCGAATGGTGTCCGCTCGAAGCCGATAGGCTTTGCGACCGACGCGGGCCCCGCCCTCGCCCGCGCCGCGGTCCGGGAGCCGCGGCTTCGACGCGACGACGCGTCACGCCCGGCGGTACTCACCCCGTTCGTCCCGCCGGAACCGCTCGCCGGTGTCGAACCGGCCGTCGACGAACGCGCCCGCGGGTCGCTCACCCGCCGACGCCGCCGCCACGTCGCCGGCCGTCCGTCCTTCCGCCACCTCGGCCGTCTCGACTCGCTCGTCGGCCGCGTCTCCGCCTTCGACGTAGCCGTCCGCGAGCACCGGCCCGGACAGTTCGAGCGTCCCCTCCGCGGCGCCCTCGCGGAGTTCGCCGTCGTCGACCAGTCGCGCCTCGCAGTCGAGGATCGGCCGGCCGACGCCCTCGCGGTCGCAGGCGGCCCGCGACTGGCAGCACGCGGTCGGGCACTCGACCCGGCCGTACGCGCGGACGAGCGGGACCCCCCGTTCGAGGTACGGGTTGCGAACCGCCTCGGGCAGCGGCGCCTCGCAGACGCCCCACGCGACGCTCCCGAGGTCGTCGCCGGGACCCTCGGCCGCGAGGTCGCGAAACGCGGCGGCCCGGCCGACGAGGACGGTCGCGCCCTCGCGGCCGACGGCCGTCAGCGCGTCGCCGGGGTCGAACGCGCGGTCGAGCAGGACGGTGCCGCCGACGTACAGCGTCGGCAGCGCCGCCCGCAGGAGGCCGTCCGGGGTCGACAGCGGGACGAACGGCATCGCGACGTCGTCGGGGCCGAACCCCCACGTCGCGACGGCGGCGACGCAGTTTCGCTCGACCGCCTCGGCCGAGAACGCGACGACGGGCGTCCCGGGTTCGCCGTGGAGCGCCAGCAGCGGCCCCGAGTCGGCGGGCGACGGCGAGTCGACCGATTCCGGGTCGACGTCGTCGAGGTCGCCGAACCCGGACGTCCGCGCGGGCGGCAGGTCGCGCACGAGGTCGCGCTGGGCCGGTTCGTAGACGACGAGGTCGGGGTCGAGTGCGTCGAGTGGCCGGGAGACGGTGGCGGGGGTCAGCCGGTGGGAGACCGGGGCGAACGTGGCGCCGAGGCGGCGGCAGGCGAACAGCGTCGCGAGCGCCGCGACGCGGTCGCGCGTGCAGACGCAGACCGTGTCGCCCGCGTCGATCCCGCGGCCCGCGAGTCGCGCCGCGACGCCCGCGGCGGCCGTCGAGAGGTCGTCGTAGGAGACGCGGTCGGCGTCGATCGTCTCCGCGGGCGCGCAGAGCCGCCCCTCCGAGACGTCGACGACCGCCGTCCGGTCGCCCCAGCGGGCCGCCCGGCGTTCGAGCGAGAGGGTCACGCCGGGGGCTACCACGGAGGGGAAGGTAGTTTCCGGGGTCCGTCGGGTCGGTCAGTCGTCGTCGGCGTGGGCCTCGAGAAAGCCCAGCAGGCGGTCGTTGACGGGCCGGGAGCGCTCGACGAACGCGAGGTGGCCGGCGCCCGCCAGCGGTTCGAACTCGCCGCGTGGCAGGCCGCCGGCGAGGTCGCGGCCGGCGTCGACGGGGACGACCGCGTCGGCGGTGCCGTGGAAGACGAGCGTCGGCCGGGTCACCGCGACGAGGTCGCGAGTCGCGTCGTAGCCGTCGAGGGCGGCGACCTGCGCTTCCCACCCCTCGCGGTCGGCGTCGCCGTCGGCGCGCCAGTCGACGATTCCCTCGCAGACGTCGGGCTGTTCGGCCCGGAACGCCGGGGAGAGGCCGGCCGCGAGCGAGTCGGCGAGCGCGTCGGGGTCGTCCGGCGGGGCGAACAGCGGGTCGAGGTCGAAGGCGTCGCCGCGGGCGGCGGTCCCGAACAGCGCCAGGGTCTCGACGCGGTTCGTCCGCCGGGCGGCCTCCAGGGCGAGGACCCCGCCGAGGCCGGCGCCGACGACGTGGGCGGTCCGTGCCCCGCAGTCGGCGAGAACGGCCTCGAAGTCGGCGACGAGCATCCCGAGGTCGTACGGCCCCGTCGGGGCGTCCGAGCGGCCGGTCCCCCGGAGGTCCCAGACGACCGTCTCGAACGGGCCGGTCAGCGCGGCGTGTTGCCAGCCCCACGACCAGCCGCCGAGGCCGGCCTCGGGGACGAAGACGACGGTGTCGCCCGAGCCCGCACGCTCGTAGTGCAGCGAGACGGAGCCGTTCGTCGCAGTGGGCATACGCGAGCCAACGGGCCGGCGGAAGGCGACGGTTTCGGTTTCAGGCGACGCGCTCCCTGAGGGTGCGCGCGCCGGCGTCGAGGTCCCGGCGCAGCGTCCGGGCCGCCCGGAGGAGGGAGGCGACGCCGACCCCCTGTCGGCTCTTGTAGAGGACGCAGGCGCCGAGCGTGAGCAGGAGGCCGTACAGCTGCATCGTCCCGACGGCGTACAGCGGTTCGAGCAGCGTCGCCAGCGGTTCGGGGTAGGACGCCGCCCGCGACAGCAGCGAGTCGGGGGAGGTGGTGACGCTCGCGACGAGGCCGCCGAGGACGAACGTCGGCCCGACGGGGTCGCCGTACCAGGCGTAGAGGCCGACGAAGAACGCGCCGGCGAAGCCGACGACGAGGACCGGGTGCGACCAGACGGCCGCCGGGTTCCAGAGGTAGGCGCCCGCCAGCACCCCGAGGCCGGCGAGGATCGCGCCGCCGCGTTTCGGCGAGTCGGGTTCGTCGTGCCAGACGTACAGCAGGGCGACCCACGTGACGACGGCGAAGACGAGGTACCACCGCAGCGCCGGCTTGAAGACGATCGTCGCGACGAGCGTCGCGTGGGCGGCCACGAGGCGGTCGACCCAGTCGTCGACGTCGAGGTAGCAGTAGCCGACGACCGGCGCGAGGACGGCGAGGGCGGCGACCGGCAGCAGGGTCGCCGGCGCGTCGGGGGAGAGCGTCCAGATCACGTGCGAGAGCGGGCGCTGGATCGTCACGTAGTAGGTGTCGTCGGGCGCGTAGCCGCCGACGAAGGCCGCGGTCTCGCCCCGCGGGAGCAGGACGTCGACGAAGAACCGGCGGAGGGTGTCGGGGCCGAAGACGACGACGCTCGCGAGCAGGCCGCCGCCGCCGACGCCGACCGCGCCCGCGACCCCTCGCCACGAGCGGATCCGCAGCAGGTAGAAGCCCAGCAGCGTCGGGAACACCTTCACCAGCGCGACGACGCCGAACAGGGCACCGCCGAGGGTCTCGCGGCCGCGTTCGAGCGCGACGAAGCCGCCGAGGATCGCCGCGGCGAGCAACAGGTTGACGTTCCCGAAGTGGATCGTCCCGGTCGAGTGGGTGCCGGCGACGATAAAGAGGAAGACGGCGCCGACGTCGATCCAGCCGAGGGCCACGTCGTGGCCGTCGAGGTAGCGCACGAGGACGGCCGTCGCGACGGCGCAGGCGACGAGCGTGAGCGCGGTGTGGACGAGGTAGCCGTGGAACGGTTCGAGGGCGGTAAACGGGACGTAGCCGAGGACGGTGATCGGCGGGTAGAGGAAGGTGTAGAAGTCGGTCTCGCCGGGCGGCGGCGCGTTGTAGAAGTCCTCGCCGGCGAGGGCGGCCTCGGCGGCGTAGTGGTAGACGTAGTAGTTCACCCCGAGGCGGTCGTCGGGGGCGCTGCGGACGACGGAGAGCCACTCCCACGGGGGGCCGGCGAGCGACAGGGAGGGGTCGACCCCGAAGAAGTACCGGTAGGTCCGCTGGCCGACGGCGACCGTCCAGAGGAGGACGACCCACGCGCCGACGTAGGGGCGGGAGACGAGCGGGCGACGCATACCCTCGGCATTCTGTCACTCGTATACGGCTCTTGTGGTTCCCGACCCCGACCGCATCGACTTTGGCCCGGGCGCAGAGAGTGGGGGTATGCGAGCGATCAAGGACGCCGTCCACGGCTACGTCGAGGTCGACGGCGTCGCCCGCGACCTCCTCGACACCGCGGCGGTCCAGCGGCTCCGCCACGTCAAACAGCTCTCGACGGTCCGACTCGTCTACCCCTCGGCGAACCACACCCGCTTCGAGCACAGCCTCGGCGTCTACCACCTCGCCCGGCGGGTCCTCGACGGCCTCGGGGTCGACGGCGCGCGCGCGGACGCCGTCGGCGCGGCCGCCCTGTTGCACGACGTCGGCCACGGCCCGTACGGCCACCAGACCGAGGGCGTCATCGAGCGCCGCCTCGGCCGCCACCACGACGACGTCGACCACCTGCTCGCCGACGGCGAACTCGCGGCCGTCCTCGAATCCCACGGCGTCGACGCGGGGGCCGTCGCCGACCTGATCGCCGGCGAGGGCCGGTTCGGCCAGCTGGTCTCGGGCGACCTCGACGTCGACCGCACCGACTACCTCGTCCGCGACGCCCACCACACGGGGGTGCCGTACGGCACCGTCGACCCCGGGCGGCTGGTCCGTGCGCTCCGGTTCGTCGACGACGACCTCGTGCTGGGAGAGGGCAACGTCGCCACCGCCGAGAGCCTGCTGGTCGCGCGGGCGCTGATGAACGCCACCGTCTACCGCCACCACGTCTCCCGGATCGCCGGCTCGATGCTCGAACGCGCCGCCGAGGCCCTGCTCGACGCGACCGGCCTCGACGCCGAGCGCTTCGCCCGGATGACCGACGCCGAGTTGCTGGCGGCGCTGCGAGAGTGCGAGGCGACCGCCGACGTCGCGGCGCGACTCGCCGAGCGTCGGCTGTACAAGCGCGCGGTCTGGGCCGAACTCGACGCCGTCCCCGCGTGGCTGCTCGACGCCGACCACGAGGAGGTCCGCGCCCTCGAACGCGAGGTCGCCGCGGAGGCGGGCGTCGACGGGCGCGCGGTGGTGATCGACTGCCCCGGCCGCCCGAGCATGCCCGAGACGGAGACGCGAGTCGTCGTCGGCGGCGAGGTGCGTCGCCTCCGCGAGCAGTCGCCGCTGGTCGAGGGGTTGCAGGCGGCCCAGCGCGCCCAGTGGCGGTTCGGCGTCTACGCGCCGGCCGACGCCGCGGACGCCGTCGGCGACGCGGCGAGCGCACTGCTCGACGCGTGAAAATCGACGCGCGCCCGGACGGACCCGCTCTACGTACCGGGCGCGGCCGCGAAGTCGGCCCGTCTCGGGTACCCCTACCCAGTGACAGGCAATCGTGCGACTTGTTGCCAAGATACATAGGACTGTCGGCCCGTCTCACGCGCCGAGAACGAACGCGCCCGCCGCGGGCGCTCACTCCTCGCCGTCCGACCCCGCGAGGCGGCGACGGATCGCCGCCGCGTCGTCGAGGTAGCGCCACTCGACGGCGGCCCACGCGCAGACGGCGAGGCCGACCCCCGCGGTCAGGTACGCGCCGACGGCGGGGACGAACGTCGACCCCCACCGGGTCGACAGCGCGAGGCCGTGCGACGCCGCCACGAGCGCGAGAAGGAGGCCACACAGCGCCGTGACCGCCGCCAGCACGTGCGGGGCCGCGCGGCCGACGACCGCGACGAGCGCCGGCGCGAGCAGGAGGACCAGGAGGACGGGGAGCGCGAACGCCCCGACCGTCTCGACGCCCGCGCCCATCCCCGCGAGGTAGACGTCGGGGACGACCTCGGCCTCCGGGTTCACCCGCGTCCACGGGAGCGCGAGGCCGGCGAGCGCCGCGACCGTCGCGAGCGCCCGGGGGACGAACACGCACAGCAGGTGGCGACGGAGCGACATCTACTCGACGGTGCGGCGAGCGTCGGATAAACGTTCTGAAGCGCCGATCAGGCGTCGAGCACCTGCCGGAGCACGTCCGGGGCGTCGTCGAGCGCGTCGTCGAGGGCGTCCGCGTCGGGGCCCCCGCCCTGAGCGAAGTCCGGGGGGCCGCCCCCGCCGCCGCCGACCTTCGCGGCGAGTTCGCCGACGACCTCGCCGGCGTTGACGCCCGCGCCGTCGGGGACGGCGACGACGAACTGCGCGCCGTCGGCGCCGCTTCCGAGGACGGCGATCTTGCCGTCCTCGACGAGGGCGTTGGCGGTCGCGCGGAGTTCGTCCATGTCGGCGTCGATGCGCTGGACGACCGCGGTCGCGTCGCCGACGTCGACCTCCTCGCCGCCAGCGCCGCCGCCCGCGCGGGCCGCGGCGAGTTGCTCTTTGAGGTCCTCGATCTCCTTGCCGCGGGCCTTCCACTCCTCGAAGAAGCGCTCGGCGGTGTCGGGGACCTCCTCGGGGGAGACGTCGAGGGTCTCCGCGGCCTCGTAGAGGGCGTCCTCCGTGCGCTGGGTGGCGTCGATCGCGGCCTCGCCGGCGGCGAACGTGATGCGCTCGACGCCGTCCTGGACGCGCTCGGTCGAGCGGACCTTGATCGCGCCGATGTCGCCGGTGCGCGCGACGTGGGTGCCCCCGCAGGCCTGCACGTCCTCGGCGACGTGGATCAGCCGGATGTTGGTCCCCGGCGGGATACCCCCCTGGTAGAGGTCGAAGCCGTGCTCGGCCTCGGCCTCGTGGCGGTGGGGCCACTCCTGGGTGACCGTCGTGTTCTCCATCACGATGCCGTTTGCGACGCGCTCGATCTCCTTGACCTGCTCGCGGGAGATGCGCTCGTAGTGGCGCAGGTCGATCCGCGAACTGTCGACGCCCTTCTGGGCGCCGGCCTGCCGGACGTGCTCGCCGAGCACCTGCCGGGCGGAGTGGATGACGACGTGGGTCGCCGTGTGGTGGCGCATCAACTGACGCCGACGGCCGGCGTCGATCTTCCCCCTGACGAACTCGCCTTTCCCGGGGTTCTCGTCGGTCCGGTGGAGGATGACGTCGTCCTCGATCTGGACGTCGCGTACCTCGACGGTCGTCTCGTCGGTCGCGAGCGTCCCCCGGTCGGCCGGCTGACCGCCGCCCTCGGGGTAGAACATCGTCTGGTCCAAGACGACGTCGTAGCCGTCTTCGCGCTCGAAGACGTCGAGGACGACCGCCTCGAACTCCGTGCGCTGCTGGTCGTCGTAGTAGAGTTTCTCCGTCTCGGGGAGGTCGTCGAAGCGCTCGTCCTCGTCCTCCGTGGCGGTTTCGAGCGCCTCGTCGGCGTCGTGGCGCTCGGCGACGAGGCTGTAGAAGTCGTCCGGCACCTCGACGTCGGCGCCGTGTTCGGCGGCGATCTCCTCGACCATGTCCGGCTGGATGCCGTGGCTGTCGTAGAGTTCGATCAGTTCCGCCGTCGGGATCGGCTCCTCGCGCTCGGCGTACTCCTCGGCGAGGGCCTCGACGCGGCGGCCGCCGCGTTCGAGCGTCTCGCGGTACTTCTCGACCTCCGTGCGGACGACGTCGCGGATCGTGTCGCGGTTCTCGTAGTCGAGGCGCTCTGCCTGCATGTCGACGAGTTCGTCCAGCGGCGCGTCGACGCCGACCGTGTCACAGAGCCGCTTCGTCCGCCGGAGCACCATCCGCGCGAGGTAGCCCGTCCCGACGTTCGAGGGGACGATGCCGTCGCCGAGCATGTACGCGAGGGTGCGACAGTGGTCGGCGATGGCGTAGATCGACTCGAGGGGCACCATCAGCGTCTCGAGTTCCCCGCGGTCGACGTCGAGTTCCGCGGCGATGTCGCCGCGGGCGGTCTCCATGTCCTCGGCCTCGTCGATGTCCATGTACCCCGCGAGTTTCGCCGCGCGGTGGACGAGTTCGGCCTCCTCCGCGGAGTGTTCGAGCCCCGCGTTCTCCTTGAGGAAGGCGATCATGTCGGGGTAGACCGCCTCGTACACGGTCGGGGTCCCCTGGGACACCCACGTCCACCGTTCGAGGCCGTAGCCGGTGTCGACGATGTAGGTGTCCATGTACGAGTAGCGGTTCCCGTCTTTCATCTCGAACTCGCCGTCGGGGTCTTGCTCCATGGACATGAAGACCAGCGTGGCGAGTTCGACCCCGCGGAAGATGACCTCGATGGCGGGCCCGGCGTTACCGCCGCCGACCCACGGGTCCTCGATGTAGATCACTTCATCGAGGTCGACGCCCAGCGAGGCGAAGAACTCGTCGCAGTAGCGGACGGTCTCGTCCTTCCAGTAGACCTCGCCCTCGTAGGCGTACTCCTCGTCGGCGTCCTCGCGCGTGTTGAACGCGTGGTGGGCCATCATCTCGAAGGCCATCGTGTGCCGACCCGTCTTGCCGACGTTGTCGATGTCCTGCATCCGGATGCAGGGCTGGCTGATACACAGCGGGTTCGCCGGCGGCGGCGTCCGGCCCGACGTCACCAGCGGCTGGAAGTCGTAGATCGACGCCTGGGTCAACAGGACGTCGTCGCGCCAGCGGTTCGCGGCGACGGGGTAGGGCTCGATGCGCTCGTGGTCGTTCGCCTCGAAAAAGGAGAGGAACGCCTCGCGCATCTCCTCTAAGGTGTACTCCTCGTCGAAGCCCGGATTGTCGATGAACTCGTAGTCGTCGCAGGGGGGTTCCCCGCAGGTTTCCCGGTCGTGGTCGCGCGTCCAGAAGTGCGCGCCACAGGAGGGACACTCCTTGCGGACGAACCCCTCCTCCTCGAAATAGTCGAGGCGGTACTCCTCCTCCAGTTCGCTCATTGTTACGTGGTGTTGGCCGTGCAGCGGGTAAAACAGTTCCGGGATTCGGACTCCCGGGCGGGCGTTTCGCCTGCCGAGCGGCCGATCCGGCCTCGTCGCGGGCGAGCGGACGTGACGCGACCGGTCCGCTGTAGGCGATACGAATTACCGTCCTCGTGACCAACGGGGGAGTATGGAATCCTCGACGCAGACGAACGAACCGACGGGGCGCCTCCCGGACGCCCTCACGGCCCTCGCGTTCGTCGTCGCCGTCAACGTCGTCGGCGCCGTGCCGGCGCTGATCGGCGGCCCCGACACGGCGTGGTTTCGCGCGCTCGAAAAACCCGCGTTCTACCCGCCCGGGTGGCTGTTCGGCGTCGTCTGGACGGTCCTGTTCAGCCTGATGGGGCTCGCACTCTACCTCGTCGTCCGGCGCGGCCTCGACCGCGGCCCCGTCCGCCTCGCGGTCGGCCTGTTCGTCCTGCAGATGGCGTTCAACGTCGCGTGGACGCCAGCCTTCTTCGCCTTGCAGGCGCCGCTGGCGGCGCTCGGGGTGATCGCCGTCCTGTTCGTGCTGGTCGCGGCGACGGTCGCGGCCTTCGCCCGCGTCGACCGCCGGGCGGGCGCGCTGCTGGTCCCCTACCTCGCGTGGGTCGGCTTCGCGACCGTCCTGAACTACGCCATCTGGTCGCTGAACGCGTGACCGCCGCACGCGGTCGCGCCAGCGGCAAATTCTTATAACGGATGGCTGGATATTGGATACGGTACCGCGGGGCCCGACCGTCGCGGTCGGGCCTCGACAGCACATGACCGGAACGCGAACCGTTCTCTACGTCGCCGCAGTCGCCCCGGACGCAGCGACGGGAGCGGCCGCTCTCGAACGGGTCGCGCCCGAGTTCGCGGTCGACGCCGCGGCCGACCTCGCGGCGATCCGTGCGCGGGCGCCGGCGGTCGACTGCGTCGTCTTCGCCGAGACGCCGACGTCGACGGCCGGCGTGGGGTTGCTCGAAGTGGTCGACGCCTGCGAGGGGACGCCGCTGGTGCTCTACGCGGACTCGTCGTACGGCCCCGGAGCGGCCCGGGCGACCGACGGCGTCGACGGCTACGTCCGGCGCGACGCCGCCGGCGCGGTCGAACACCTCGCCGACGAGGTCGAGTGGGTCTGCCGGGACGCCGCCGCGAGCGCGCCGGCGGCCGGGCGGGACAGTCCCTCGAAGGTCACCCGGCTCCACGAGATGGCGACCCGGATCGTCGCCTGCCGGGACGAGGACCACCTGTTCGACCTCGCGATCGAGGCCGCCGACGCCGTCCTCGCGTTCGACTCCTCGTCGATCGCGACCGTCGAGGAGCGCGGCGACGGCGAGTGGCTCGTCCCCCGGGCGGTCTCCGCGAGCGGGGCGATCGACGAGACAGCACGCGAACTGCCGACCGACGAGGGGATCGCCGGCGAGACGTTCCGGACCGGGGAGTCGCTCCTCGTCGACGACGTCCGCGCCGACGAGCGCGCGACCCCCGTCGACGAGCGATTGCGCTCGTGTCTGAGCGTCCCGATCGGGGAGTACGGCGTCTTTCAGGCGATCTCGGCCGCGCCGGCCGCCTACGACGTGCGCGACCTCGAACTCGCGGAGATTCTGGCCGCACACGTCGAGGAGACCCTCGGGCGGATCCGCCTCGAAGAGCGCCTCCGCGAGCGCCGGCGGACGGTCGCGACACTCCACAAGGGGGCCGTCGCGCTCGCGGGGGCCGACTCGGAGTCGGAGGTGTTCGACCTGACCGTCGACGTCGCCGAGGAGATCCTCGAACTGGACGTCTGCTACCTCGGCCTCGTCGAGGACGGCCGGTTCGTCCCGCGCGGTCGGTCGACGTGGCCGGTCCGGGAGACCGAGGAACCGCTGTCGCTCGACTACGGCCTCATGGGCGAGAGCTACCGCACCGGCGACTCCTTCCTCGTCGGCGACGCCGAGACCGACCCCTGGACCCACGACCGCCGCGCCGGGTACCGCTCGTGTCTGACCGTCCCGATCGGGGAGTACGGCGTCTTTCAGGCGATCTCGACGGAGGTCGACGCCTTCGACGAGAGCGACCTCGAACTCGCCGAGTTGCTCTGTTCGCACGTCACGGAGGCGCTCGCGCGCTCGCGGGCCGAGGCCGAACTCGTCTCCGAGCGCGACCGCCTCTCGGCGCTGTTCGAGAACGTCCCCGAGCCGACCGTCCGGTACGAGTTCGTCGACGGCGAACCGATCGTCCGCGACGTCAACGACACCTTCGAGGCGGTGTTCGGCTACGACCGCGAGACGGTCGTCGGCGAGAACATCGACGAGTACGTCGTCCCGGCGGGCGCCGACGAGGAGGCAAAGAGGCTCAACGAGACTCTGCAGGCGGGCGAACCCCTCCAGACGGTGGGCCGGCGGATGACCGCCGACGGCGACCGGGACTTCCTGATCAACGTCGTCCCGGTCGCCGTCGGCGAGCGCAGCGTCGAGGGGTTCTCCATCTACGCCGACATCACCGACCAGAAGCGCCGCGAGCGCGAACTCGCCGCGCAAAACGAGCGTCTCGACGAGTTCGCGAGCATCGTCAGTCACGACCTGCGCAACCCGCTGAACGTCGCCCGCGGCTACCTCGAACTCGCCCGCGAGACCGGCGACGACGACCACCTCGATGAGGTCGACCGCGCCCACGAGCGGATGGGCGAACTGATCGACGCCCTGCTGTCGCTCGCGCGCCGCGGCGACGCGACCGCCGCGGCCGAACCCGTCTCGCTGCGCGACGCCGCCGAGCGGGCGTGGTGTACCGTCGAGGCCGACGGCGCGGACCTCCGCCTCGCCCCCGACGCCGACGTCGTCTTCGAGACCGACGAGACGCGGCTGGTCGACGTTCTCGAAACCTTGCTCGGGAACGCGGTCGAACACGGCGGCGAGGGCGTCACGGTGACCGTCGGCGCGACCGGCGACGGCTTCTACGTCGCCGACGACGGCCCGGGCGTCCCCGCGGGCGAGCGCGAGTCCATCTTCGAGTTCGGCTACACGACCGCGAGCGACGGCACCGGCTACGGGCTGACCGTCGTCTCGCGCATCGCCGACGCCCACGGCTGGGAGGTGCGCGTCGCGGAGAGCGAGGGCGGCGGCGCCCGCTTCGAGGTCTCCGGGGTGACCGTCGCGGACGAGGCGGATGCGGGTGAGAACGGGGATCGAGAGGGGGATCGGGAGTCGCGGACCGACCGCTGACTCACTCGTTTTCGAGCGCCAGCGCCGCCAGCATCGCCTCCAGTTGGAGGCGCTCGTTCGCGCCCTCGGTGATCCGGTAGTCGACCTCGCCGAGGCGTTCGAGCAGGCGGACCGTCGCCGTGTCGTCGAGGTCGAACTCCCAGGCCGAGCGGTGAAGCTGGTCGATGACGTCGCCGCCGGCGAGGCCGCGGTCGGACAGCAACGTCTCGAGGGTGGCGCGGGCGGCCGTGAAGTCGCCGTCGATGGCGCGCTCGACCATCTCCTCGACCTCCTCGGGGCGGGCGGTCGAGGTGATCGAGAAGACGGCCTCCTCGTCGACGACCTCGCCCATGACGGCGGCGGCCTGCAGCCCGTTGATCGCCTTGCGCATGTCGCCGGCGGCGGCGTAGACGAGCGCGTCGACGCCGTCGTCGGTCAGTTCGATCCCCTCCTCGGCGGCGATTTCGCGCACCTGCGCTTCGACGGCCTCGTCGGACAGTTGCGTGAATCGAAAGACGGCACACCGCGACTGGATGGGGTCGATGATCTGGCTGGAGTAGTTACACGAGAGGATAAAGCGGGTGTTGTGCGAGAACTGCTCCATCGTCCGGCGCAGGGCCGACTGGGCGTCGCTCGTCAGCGCGTCGGCCTCGTCTAGGAAGATGATCCGGTAGTCGTAGCCGCCGAACGACGAGCGCGCGAAGTTCTTGATCCGGTCGCGGACGACGTCGATGCCGCGCTGGTCGGAGGCGTTGAGTTCGAGGAAGTTCTCCCGCCAGTCGTCGCCGTAGATTTCGCGGGCGACGGCGACGGCCGACGCGGTCTTCCCGACGCCGGCCGGACCCGCGAACATGAGGTGGGGCAACTCGTCGCGCTCGACGTACCGCTTCAGCCGCGGGACGATGTTCTCGTGGCCCTTGACGTCGTCGAGCCGCTCCGGTCGGTACTTCTCGATCCAGACCTCGGTGCGACCCGATGTCGGCTCCGGCGCCTCGGCGTCGGCCTCGCTCATACGCGTCGAAACGGCCGGACGCAAGATAAAACGACCGAAGGACGATTCCAATCGGTCCGCGGACTGCGGTCCGCAGTCCGCGAGGCGACTCGCCGGCGGTCGTGTACGACGACACGGTGCGGGCCTCGTTTCGCGGTCCCGTTTCGCGCCGCTGGCACAACCCGGTAATACCACTAACGTATATCACCCGCCCCGCCGTACGATCGACCGCATGAGTTTCAGCGACGAACTCCTCGCCGAGGGAAGCGACATCTGGGAGGCGCAGTACGACCACCCGTTCGTCACCGAATTAGCGGACGGGACGCTCGACCCGGAAGCGTTCCGCCACTGGGTCGAACAGGACTACCGGTACCTGCTCGACTACGCTCGTACGTTCGCGATCGCGGGAACGAAGGCCCGCGACGAGGAGACGATGGCCGGCCTGCTGAACGTGGCCCACACGGTCCTCGATTACGAGATGGACCTCCACCGGGAGTTCGCGGCCGACTACGGCATCTCGCGGGAGGAACTGGAATCCACCGAGAAGGCGCCGACCTGCGTCGCCTACACGAACTTCCTCGTGCGGACCGCCCACGAGGGCACGTTACCGGAGATCGCCGCTGCGATCTATCCCTGCGGGCAGGGGTACCTCGACGTCGCCGAGCACATGGCCGAGCGAGCGACGGAGGAGCACCGCTACACGCCGTTCGTCGAGAAGTACACCAGCGAGGAGTTCCACGAGGCCGTCGACTGGATGCGCGACCTCGTCGACGACTGCGCCGGGCGAAACCCCGGCGAACGCGAGGCGATGCGCGAGGCGTTCCTGACGAGCGCGCGGCTCGAACACGCGTTCTGGGAGATGTGCTACACGCGGGAGGGGTGGGACGCGTGAGCGACGCGACGATCCACGACCGGTCCGCGTACGACCCCGATCGAGACGGTCCGTTTAGCGAGTGGCTCCGCGACCGGTCGGCCTGGACCGACGCGACCCGCCACCGGTTCGTCGAGGAGTACCGGTCCGGAACGCTCGACGACGATACGTTCGCGCGCTACCTCGTCCAGGATTACCAGTTCCTCGAAGTCGGCGCCCGCGTGACGGCCCTGGCCGCGAGCCAGGCCCACACGATGGACGAGATGGGACGGCTGTCGGACTCGCTGGCCGTGCTCACCGGCGGCGACCACGTCGTGGACGCGTTCGAGGAGTACACGGGGTGGCTGTGCGACCAGCTCGACGCGTACGGGCCGCGACTCGCGCCCGAGCGCCAGGCGCGGGTCGCCGCCATCTTCGACCGGACGGTCGACCTGGAGGCCGCGTTCTTCGACGCGGCGTACGACGGGGACTGACACGCCGTCGACGCCGCGTCGGAACGGTACGCGTGACCGTCACCGATGCGAGGGGGCTGCCACGGTATAGTATATCAGCGTCGTCGACGTGGAAGGGGACATGCGTTCCGCGAACGATCGTTCGAACCCGATCGACGTGTCCCGACGCCGACTCCTCGTGGTCGTTCTGACGGCGGTCGTCGTCCTCGGAAGCCTTCCAGGGGCGGCCCTCGCCCAGTCGGAATCCGGCGTCGGCGGGACCGTCGTCGTCGCGGAGGGAGAGACGGTCGACGAGGTCAGCGTCGTCGCCGGGACGGTGATCGTCGACGGCACCGTCACCGGCGACGTCTCCGCCCTGGCGGGCAACGTCTACGTTCGCGGGGACGTCGGCGGCGACGTCTCCGTCGCGACGGGGAACCTCGAAATCACCGGGACCGTCGAGGGCGGCGTGAGCGCCGGAGCGGGCAACGTCCTGATCGGCGAGGACGCCGTCGTCGGCGGGGCGTTCGAGGTCGGCGCCGGACAGGTAACGATCGAGGGGGAACTCGCGGGCGACGCGACGATCGGCGCCGAGACGATCACCCTCGGCGAGTCGGCGTCGGTCGGCGGCGACCTCCGGTACGGCGGCGACCTCCGGGGGAACACCGACGCGGTCGCCGGCGGGATCACCGAGGACTCGACGCTGGGCATGGAGATCGCACCGACGCTCCAGCCGTTCGCCGGGTGGGTCGTCGCCGTCTACGCGTTCGTGCTGAACCTGTTGCTCGGCGCGGCGCTGCTCGCGGTGTTCCCGCGGTTCTCCGCCGGCGTGGCGGACCGCGTCGCGACGGAGCCGCTGCGGACGGGGCTGGCCGGCCTCGGCGTGCTCGTGGGCGTCCCGCTCCTGATCGCGGCGCTCGCGATCACCATCGTCGGCATCCCCGTCGCCCTCGCCGTCGCGCTCGCGTTCGGCTTCCTCGTCTGGGTCGGGATCGTCTACGGCCGGTTCGCCGTCGCCGCGTGGCTGCTCTCGTACGCCGACGTCGACAACCGCTGGCTCGCGCTCGTCGTCGGCCTCGCCGGGGCCGCGCTGCTCGTGCGGATCCCGTTCCTCGGCGACCTCCTGAACTTCCTGATCTTCCTGCTCGGCCTCGGCGCGCTCTCGGTCGGGCTGTACGTCCGCGCCCGCGGGGGCCGCGAGCCCACCACCACCGGGCCGGAGCCCGGCGAGGGGCCGGCGATCTGACCGGCCGGGCGCGACGGGGCGACGCCCTCAAGTCGCGCCGGCCGAAACCCCGACCATGACCGCGCGCGTCACCGTCGACGTCAAGGGAGGAGGGGTCCACGAGGTCGACCTCGACGCGGTCGCTGCCGCGCGGGGCCGCGAGGAGGCGACCTACGCCGACCTGCTCGCGGAAGTCGACCTGAGCCCCCACGAGGTGAGCGTCCTCGTCGACGGCCGGCCCGTCCCGGAAGACCAGCCCGTCGAGACCGACCGCGTGACCGTCCTGCGGCTGATCAAGGGCGGGTGACGGCCCCTCGGCGCGGATCCGGCCCACCGACAGCGACTTGTCCCCGAGACGAGTACGGACGCTAGAACCGTGTGCGACCATTCCGGGGAGTGCTCGAACGGGGCGACGTGCCAACTCGTGCTCAGGAACGACCGAACCGGCCTCGAGACGGTCGAGTACTACTGCGCGGCCCACCTCCTGTTGCGGGTGTGGGAGGTCGAGCAGGACGAGGCCCTCGAAGCGGTGGGGGCCACCCGACTCCACGGGTGAGATGCGGGTCCGCGACGCCACGTCCGGGGAGGCCCTCGACGTCCGCCGGATCCTCGACGCCGCGATGCTCGAACCGGGCGACGTCGAGGCGCGGATCGCCGCCGGCGACGTCCTCGTGGCGGTCGTCGGCGACCGCCACCTCGGGGCGCTGGTGCTCGACCCCCGCGAGCGGGACCGGGGCGCCCACGTCGCGGCGGTCGCCGTCCGGCGGCGGCGTCGAAATCGGGGGGTGGGGACCGCGCTGGTCGAGCGGGCCCTCGAACGCGAGCGGCGGCTCACGGCCCGCTTCGACGAGGACGTCCGGCCGTTCTACGAGTCGCTCGGGTTCTCGATCGAACCGATCGACGACCGGCGGTACCGGGGCGTTCGACGGCTCGACGGCTGACCGAACCGCGGCGGGTCGCGGGCGAGCGACGACGGCCGGTTTCAGGTGAGGACGCGCGGTAGCAGTTTTATCAGGCGGGTCGTGGTACGTGGGTGCGCAATGGCCCTACGACGGATGCTCAGCGGCGATCCCGCCAGGAGTTCGAAGATCTACCTGGCGATCGGCGCCCTCTCGCTGGTGAAAGCGATCGCGGTCCGCGACGACCGGGAGCGGTTCCGACGGGAACTGCTCGACGCCGGCCTGTTCCTCGGGGTCGGCCTGGCGCTGCGGCGGTACAGCAAGCTCAAAGAAGAGAAACGACAGGAGTTGACCGAGGGACTGCCCGACTGGCTGGCCGGCGACGCCGAGACGGGAGCGGAGGGGCTGGCCGCCGCCGCCAGACGGCAGTTCGAGAGCGAGCCCGAACCGGAGTCGACGCTGGCCGAGCGCGCGAAGTCGGTCGTCGGCGCCCGGTAACCCGGCGTCAGCCGACGGGTTCGAGTTCGGCGGTGAAGTGGCGCAACTCGGGCATCGCCGGCTCCGTCGCGACCCGCAGTCCCGTCGCCGTCTCGGCGTTCTCGACGGCGGCGACCGCCGTCTCGACGACGTGTTCGAGGTGCTCGCGGTGGTAGGTCCGCCGCGGGAGCGCGAGGCGGACGAGTTCCGGCCGGTCGGTCCCCGGGAACGCGAAACTCCCGAGTTCGACCCCGCGGACCCCGCCCTCGCGGTAGAGGTCACAGACCAGCACCTGCCCCGGGAACTCCGCGGCCGGCAGGTGCGGGTAGATCGCCTCGGCGTCGAGGTAGACCGCGTGGCCGCCCGCCGGGGTGTAGACGGGGACGTCCGCCTCGTCGAGCATCGCGGCGAGGTCCCGGACCTGCTCGACGCGGTCCTCGACGTAGGCCTCCTCGGTGGCCTCCCGGAGGCCGACCGCCATCGCCTCCAGGTCGCGGCCGGCCATCCCGCCGTAGGTGGGAAAGCCCTCGTAGAGGATGGCCCGGCCCTTGCACCGCTCGTAGAGGTCGGCGTCGTCGGTCGCGACGAAGCCGCCGGCGTTCGCGAGGCCGTCTTTCTTGCCGCTCATCACCAGCGCGTCGGCGTAGCCGAGTTGCTCGCGGGCGATCTCGGCGACCTGCGCGTCGGCGAACTCGGCTTCGCGCTCGGCGACGAAGTAGGCGTTCTCGGCGAACCGGCAGGCGTCGATCACGAACGTCGCGTCGATCTCGTCGGCGAACTCCCGTACCCGTCGCGTGTTCTCGACGGAAACCGGCTGGCCCGCCGCCGAGTTGTTCGTGATCGTCTGGATCACGACCGGGACGGCCTCAGCGCCGACCTCGTCGACGACCTCGCGGGCGCGCTCGACCGAGAAGTTCCCCTTGAACGGGCCCTCGGCGTCGGGGTCGCGGGCGTCCGCGACCGGGCAGTCGACCGGGTCGGCGCCCTGGTTCGCGACGTGCGCGCGGGTGGTGTCGAAGTGGGTGTTGTTGAGCGCGACGTCACCGTCCGAGAGCAAGGTTCCGTAGAGGACGTTCTCGGCCCCCCGCCCCTGGTGGGCGGGGACGACGTGGGGAAAGCCCATCACGTCCGCGACGGCCGATTCGAGCCGGTGGAAGCTCTTCGACCCGGCGTAAGACTCGTCCCCGCGCAACAACGCGGCCCACTGGGCGTCGCTCATCGCGCCCGTGCCGCTGTCCGTGAGCAGGTCGACGAAGACGTCGTCGGCGTCGAGGTTGAAGACGTTGTAGCCGGCGCCCTCGAGGGCGCGCTCGCGTTCCTCCCGCGACGGCAAGCGGATGCGCTCGACCGTCTTCGACTTGTACGCGACCATACGCTACCCACGACGTCGGCCCGTTTCAATCGAATTGAGAGTTCGTGGGGGGCGACGGACCGATCCGTCCATCGCCGTCCCGAGACGTCCGTCGCTGGACGGAGTCGGGACGGCCGAGGCAGGGTCGGCCCCGGCGGGGCCGCGTGGCGGCTCAGGGCGAGCGTTCGCGGTCGGCCAGCCAGTCGAACCCGTCGGTCGACTCGCTCGACGCGCCGAACGCGTCGTCCGGGACGCGGACCGGCGTCGGGTCGGGGCCGACCAGCGTCGGTTCGTCCCCGGACCGGGACCCGCGGTCGGGGTCCCGGTCCGCGACCGCCTCGTCGACGCTCGCGCCGCCCTCGTCGACGACCACCGTGGGGTCGGAGACGACGACCCGGTCGACGGCCGGGTCGGCCGTCGACGCCTCGCTCTCGTCTTCCTCGGGGTCCGGTGCCGGCGGCTCCGCGAGGTCGGCGAACAGTTCGTCCGCGAGGGCGTCGTCGACGTCGATCTCGTCGTCCGTCGTCGGGTCGTGGTCGCCGCCCGCTTCGATCAGGTCCGCCGGGGAGTCCGCGTCGAACGCGTCGAGGACCGCGTCGGGGTCGGCCTCGACCTCCTCGAGGACCTCCCGCGCCGTCGAGTCGGTGCTCATGGGAGCCGGAGCCACGGGATCCCCCTTCGTTACGGGGTCGTTACCCGCCGCTCGCGGGGCGGCTCCGGCGGACGGCACTATTATGATAATTGATTCCAAACCACGCAGTATGGGAGGGTACGACCAAACCCTACGACCGTTCCTCTGGCGTGCGGAGCGACTGTACCCCGACCGGGAACTCGTCTCCCGGACCCACGAGGGGATCGAACGCTACACGTACGCCGAGTACGCCGACCGGACCCGGCAGTTGGCGAGCGCCCTCGAAGCCGAGGGAATCGGCGAGGGCGACCGCGTCGCCACGTTCTGCTGGAACCACCACCGGCACGCCGAGGTCTACTTCGGCGCGCCCGGCGTCGGCGGACAACTGCACACGATCAACCCGCTGCTCCCGCCGAAACACGTCCAGTACATCGTCGAGAACGCCGAAGACCGACTCGTGTTCACCGACCCGTCGCTGCTGGAGGCGCTCGAAGCCGCCTACGACCCGGACGCGTTCGAGAGCGTCGAGCGGTTCGTCGTGATGGGCTCCGAGGTCCCGGAGACGGACCTCGAACCCGTCGTCGACTACGAGTCGTTCGTCGGCGAGGGCGACGCAGACTACGAGTGGCCCGACCTCGACGAGGAGACCCCCGCCGGGATGTGCTACACCTCGGGGACCACGGGCAAGCCGAAGGGCGTCGAGTACACCCAGCAGATGCTCTGGAGCCACACGATGGCGACGCTGACCCCCCACGGACTGGGGATCGACGACTCGGACGTCGTGATGCCGGTCGTCCCGATGTTCCACGTCAACGCGTGGGGGCTGCCGTTCTCGACGACCGCCGCCGGCGCGAAACACGTCTACCCCGGCCCCTCGCCGGACCCGGCGGACCTCGCGTCCCTCATCGAGGAGGAGGGCGTCACGATCACCGCGGGCGTGCCGACCGTCTGGCTCGGCCTGCTGGAGCACCTCGAGGACAACGACGTCGACCTCTCCTCGCTCGAACGGATCGTCATCGGCGGCGCCGCCGCGCCCGAGAGCGTCATCCGCCGGTTCGACGACCTCGGCGTCGAGGTCGTCCACGCGTGGGGGATGACCGAGACGGCACCGATCGGCACCGTCGCGCACCTGAAACACGACCTCGCGGACCTCCCCGAGGGGGAGCGCGACGCGAAGCGGGCGAAACAGGGGCTGCTCGTCCCCGGCCTCGAGATGAAGGTCGTCGGCGACGACGGCGAGGAGGTGCCCTGGGACGGGGAGGCGTTCGGCGAACTGTACGTCCGCGGGCCGTGGGTGACGGACTCGTACTTCAAACGCCCCGAGGCCAACGAGTCCGACTTCGAGGGCTCGTGGCTCAAGACCGGCGACATCGTCACCGTCGACCCCGACGGCTACGTCAAGATCGTCGACCGGGCGAAAGACGTCATCAAGAGCGGCGGCGAGTGGATCTCCTCGCAGGAACTGGAGAACGCGATCATGGCCCACGACGCCGTCGCCGAGGCGTCCGTGATCGGCGTCCCCCACGAGAAGTGGCAGGAGCGCCCGGCCGCGTTCGTCGTCCGGGCCGGGGACGCAGACCCCGACGAACTGGAGGCCGACCTCGAGTCGATGATCGGTTCGGAGTACCCCGACTGGTGGTCGCCCGACGCGTTCGTCTTCGTCGACGAGATTCCCAAGACCGCGACGGGCAAGTTCGACAAGAAGACCCTGCGCGAGGAGTACGCCGACGAGTCGCTGCTGGAGGCGGAGTGATCGGCCGACCGCCGATCGACGAGCGGACGGCGCGAAACGCGACGCTCCCCGAGCGCGGCCCTCGCGCCCGGTCTGTACGCGACCCCGAGGCGGAAAACGGTCGTTAGAAGAGGTCCTGGGTGAGTTCGAGCGTCTCCTCGCGGTCGTCCCAGTCGACGAACAGGGCGACGCTGGTCGCGCTCGTGATGATGTCGTGGAGGTTGATGCGGGCCTCGGTGACCGGTTCGACGATCTCGCTTATGACCCCCGGCTGGTTGGGGAGTTCCCCGCCGGTGACGCGGATGACCGCCAGCGGCGAGTCGACGGTGACGCTGGAGAGTTCCTCGGCGGCGATGACCTCGCGGTGGAGGATGTTCTCGGCGCGCTCGGCCTCGTCCTCGTCGACGTAGAAGGTGACGCTGTCCATCCCGCTGGCGACGGCGTCGATGTTGATGTCGCTCTCGCCGAGGGCCGCCGACAGCGACTGGAAGACGCCGGGGCGGTTGCGGATCGCGCGCCCGGCGACGGTGAGGCAGGCGAGGGGCCGCTCGCGCATGTCGACGAGGTTCTCGAACTCGCCTTCGACGCTCGTCCCGCCCGAGAGCAGGTCGCCGTGCTGGTAGTGGACGACGCGGACGCCCAGTCCCCCGTCCTTGTACGACAGCGCGGAGGGGGCGACGACCTCGGCGCCGCGAAACGAGAGGTTCCGGAGTTCGTCGACGGAGATTTCCCCGACGTTGCGGGCGCCCTCGACGACGCGGGGGTCGCCGGTCATGACGCCCTCGACGTCGGTGACGATGACGACCTCGTCGGCGTCCATGTACTTGCCGAGCATGACGGCCGTCGTGTCGCTGCCGCCGCGGCCGAGCGTCGTGACCGAGCCGTCCGGCCCCTCCGCGAGGAAACCCGTGACGACGGGGACGACCGCGTCGAGGCTCTCGGCGACCTCGCGGGCGCGCCGGCGGGTCTCCGCGACGTCGACCTCGCCGTACTCGTCGGTGACGACGGGCCAGTCGGGGTGGCCGGGTTCGAGGAAGGTGGCGTCGACGTCGCGGGCCGAGAGGGCGGCCTTGAGCATCCTGACGGAGGTGCGTTCGCCCATGCTGACGATCTGGGCGCGGTCGGCCTCGTCGGCGTCGAACGTGATCTCCTCGAGGAGGTCGTCGGTGGTCGAACCCATCGCGCTGGCGACGACGGCGATCTCGTGGCCGTCCTCGACGGCGGCCGCGATCGAGTCGGCGGCGCGCTCGATTCGGTCGCCGCTGCCGAGGCTCGTCCCGCCGAACTTCGCTACGACGCGCATACGAACACCTCGCGGGCGGGTCGCGTGGCGGTGGCTTCGCTCATGTGCAGGTTCGTTACCAGAGCGGGCAGATAACTGTGTCCCTCCGCCGGATTTTTACCCGCTCCGGGCGGTTCGAGGGGTCGACGAGGCGGGATCGGGGACCGCGGGCCGACCCACGAGTCGGGACCGGCGGGCTGGTTTTATAGCTGTGGGTACCATTATCACACGCCGATGAACGTACGGGACGCCCTCGAGGCCGACGCCGACGCGCTCGCGGCGATCGCCGGCTCCCCGACCGACGTGATGCGCAACCTCGTCCACGACCGGACGGTGCGCGTCGCCGAAGACGTCGCGCGCGACGACGACGCGGCGGTGTCGGCGTCGAACTCGCAGTACGGGGAGTCGAACCCGGAGGACCTGCTCGGGTTCGTGAGCTTCGACGCGAGGGAGGACACCGTCCACGTCACCCAGATCGACGGCACCGGCGAGGCCTGCGAGCGGTTGCTCGCCGAGCCGGTGCGGTTCGCCGAGCGGGAGGGGATGGCCGTCGAGGTGCTGGTCCCGCCGGGTGACGAGAAGGTGACCGCGGCCGTCGAGGAACTGGGCTTCGAGGAACGGGGTCTCGGCCCGCGGTTCGACGGCGCGCGGACGGTCCGGTTTCGGCTGGAGCCGGGCCGCTGATCAACTGAACTTCTGGACCGTCACGTCGAGCGTGTCGAGGTCGACGATCGGGGCGTAGCCGGCGTCGGGATCGATGTTGACGCTCCTCTGGAAGTCCGTCTGGGCCTGCCAGCACCCCGAGTTGATCGCGAGCACGTTGTGGTACTTCCCGAAGCCGAGTTTGTGGACGTGGCCGGTGTGGAAGACGTCGGGCACCTCGTCGATGACGAGGTAATCTTTCTCCTCGGGGGCGAGGCGAGTGTGGCCGCCGAACTGCGGGGCGACGTGGCGTTTCTTGAGCAGGTGGTACATCGCCTCGTGGGGCTCGTCGTAGCTGGCTTTCTCCGCGGGGAGTTCGGCGATCACCTCGTCGAGCGAGACCCCGTGGTACATCAGGACGGAGACGCCCTCGACGGTGACGGTCGAGGGGTTGCTCACGATCCGGGCGTCGTGGGCGGACATGATCTCGCGCAGTTCCTCGTCGAAGCCGGGCTGGGGCTCCGCGAGTCGCACGGCGTCGTGGTTGCCCGGGATCATCACGATCTCGAGGTCGCCGGGCACCTGCTTGAGGTACTCGTTGAACGCCCGGTACTGGTCGTAGATGTCGACGATGTCGAGTTCCTCGTCCTGGTTCGGGTAGACGCCGACCCCCTCGACCATGTCGCCCGCGATCAGGAGGTACTCGACGTGCTGGGCCTGCTCCGTGTGGAGCCAGTCGGCAAACCGGTTCCAGGCGTCGTGCATGAACTCCTC
Organism: Salinilacihabitans rarus; assembly: GCF_024296665.1. NCBI lineage: Archaea > Methanobacteriati > Methanobacteriota > Halobacteria > Halobacteriales > Natrialbaceae > Salinilacihabitans > Salinilacihabitans rarus. The sequence continues at coordinate 2,406,691 of NZ_CP100762.1, forward strand.
GCTGCCGACGTGAACGTCGCTGATCAGCGCCGCCTGCACGTGGCGGTCGGCCGTCGACGGCTCGTGGGTCCGGGGGACGTCCGGGAAGTACATCGAGTCGACGAACGCGATCCCGGAGTCGTCCGAGAGGGTCCCCTCCATCGCGAGGGCCTCGTCGCAGAGCAACTCGTCGACGAGGTCGACGTACTCGCGGTCTTTCATCACCAGCCACGGGAACGTCCCGGTGGCGTCCTCGAGTTCGATCAGCCAGTGGCCGCTGGCGGTCGAGCGGACGTCGTTGACCAGCCCGACCATCGCGACCTCGCTGCCGCCGGGCATCGACTCGATCGACGTCGCCGGCCGGTGGTTGACCCGGCCCCGGAGCTTCGAGCCGAGACGTTCGAGGCGGTCCCGGAAGACGGAGACGAAGTCCTCGTACTCGCCCGTCCCGGTGCTCTCGCCGGTCATGTCGTTCGCGATTTCGAGCGACCGCCGGGACGGATCGCCCGACCGCTCGAACGACTCCGGACCGCCGGCGGCCGCCGCCGCGGCCGCTCCCGCCGTCGAAGACCCCCTCGTTTCAACTGGAGATTCGTTCCCGTTTTCGGGAGACGGTGTGGCGTCGGTTCCAGTCGAAACGGGGGGGTCGGCGGGCGCATCGGAGGGGGACCGTTCCGCGGGCGATGCGGCCGCGGCGGCCGCCCCGGCGTCGGCGCCGTCGAGCACCGAGCGGACGTGGTCGGTCGTGACGACGAGGCCGTCCTCGGGGGCGGCGTCGACGACGCGATCGAGGGTCCGGCCGGGGTCGTCCGCCGCGGCGATGAGCGTCACCGCCTCGCGCTCGGCGTTGTAGCCGCGGCTCGTGAGTTCCCTGACGATCCGGGCAGACCCCTCCAGTGGCACGGTATTCGCATTCACGAGCGGCGAGAAAAGGGTGGCGAATGCCGGTGGGACGAACAGAAGGTTGATTGTCGGCCCCGGCAAAGCGGGTGGCAATGAGCGGTCACGACGCCGACGGTCCCTCCGACTCGGACGACCGGACGGACCGTCGGACGGGCGACGCGGAGTCGACGGACGAACCCGGGGAGTCGCGGTCGGCCGACGCCCGATCCAACGGGGGGCTCGACCGCGGGGACTCCCGGCCGAAACCGGCGCCCTCCGCGTCCGCGCGAGACGACCCCGTCTCGATCGAGGAGGACGGCTACGTCCGCTGGTTCCTCCGGACCGACGACGGGACGGTCGTCGCGATTCGCGACGTGCTGAGCAGCGTCGCCATCGTCGCCATCATCGGCCTCGTGCTGTTCGGCGTCAGCGGCATCTGGCCGCCGCTCGTCGCCGTCGAGAGCGGGAGCATGGAGCCGCACATGTCGCGGGGGGACCTGATCTTCGTCGTCGACGAGGGTCGGTTCGTCGGCGACGGCGCCGTCGACGGCACCGGCATCGTCACCCTCGAAGACGCCGAGGACGACGGCTACGACAAGTTCGACGAACCGGGCGACGTCATCATCTTCGTTCCGAACGGGAACGAGGCAGAGACGCCGGTGATCCACCGGGCGCACTTCTGGGTGGAGGAGGGCGACAACTGGGTCGACGGGAAGGCCGAACCCGCGTTCGTCAACGGGGCGAGTTGCGACGACGTGCTGGCCTGTCCTGCCCCGCACGACGGGTTCGTCACGAAAGGCGACGCGAACCCCGGCTACGACCAGTACGCCGGCGGGGGCGGCGCACAGACCACCGTCGTCAAGCCCGAGTGGGTCACCGGCAAGGCGATGTTCCGCATCCCGTGGCTCGGGCACATCCGGCTGACGTTCGAAGATGCGGTGAACCGTCTCGAACTCACGACCGGCACCGCGGGAAGCCCGCTGGAGGAGCCGGCGACGCTCGAAGTCGGCCTCGTCGGGGCGGCAAGCGCCGTCGCGCTGATCGGCGGTCGGCGGCCCGGCCACCGGTGACCGGGCGGCGGCCGACCGGGCGGACGGGAACGGTACGCTGACGCGTCGTCAGTTCTCGAAGCGGGCCTGCACGAACGGCTGGACGTCGTCGATGTCCGACAGCCGCGAGTCCGAGACGAGGACGGCCTCCGTTTCTTCGAGCGGGACCGAGAGGCTGATCTCCTTGGTGCGGCCGTAGCGGCCCTTCGAGACGACGACGGCGTTGACGATGCCGAGCATGTCGAGTTCGCTGATGAGGTCCGTCACGCGTCGCTGCGTGAGGACGTCGGCGTCGATCTCCTCGCAGAGGCGCTTGTAGATGTTGTAGACCTCGCCGGTGTTGATGTTGTGGACGCCGTTCTTTTCGAGCAGAATCGTAGCGAACAGGACGATCTTCGACTGCGTCGGGAGGGTGCGGACGACCTCGACGACGCGGTCGAGTTCGATCTTGTCCTGGGCCTGCCGGACGTGCTCCTCGTCGACCGTCTCCGCCTGGGCGCGCTCGGCGAGTTCGCCCGCCGTCCGCAGGAGGTCGAGCGCCCGGCGGGCGTCGCCGTGCTCCTGGGCGGCAAACGCCGCACACAGCGGGATCACGTCCGGCGAGAGCGCGCCCTCCTTGAACGCGACCTCCGAGCGGTGCTGGAGGATGTCGCGCAACTGGTTTGCGTCGTACGGCGGGAAGACGATCTCCTCCTCGCCCAGCGAGGACTTTACCCGGGGGTCGAGGAAGTCGGTGAACTTGAGGTCGTTCGAGATGCCGATGATCGACACCCGCGAGTTCTCGAGTTCGGAGTTCATCCGCGAGAGGTTGTAGAGGGTGTCGTCGCCGCTCTTCTCGACCAGTTTGTCGATCTCGTCGAGCATGATGACGACCACGCGCTCGGAGTAGTCGACCGCGTCGAAGAAGACGTTGTAGACCCGGTCGGTCGGCCACCCGGTCATCGGCACCTCCTCGAAGGAGTCGCGGTCGGCCTCCAGCGACTCGATCCGCTCGTCGATCTCCTCGGTCGACGAGAACGGCGTGTCGGCGAGGGGGTGGGCCGGCCCCTCCGGCGAGACGCCGTCGCTGTCGCCGCCGTCAGACCCCTCCGTTTCAACTGGAGAATCGCCCGACAGCAGGTCGACGGATCGACTATCCGGTCCGGAACTCGGGTACAAATCCTCGTCGATCGTCGGCGGCGACCCCGGGGCGTCCTCGAACGCTTCGACCGCCTCGGCGAGCGATTCGAGCGAGGCGACGCGGTCGTCGATCACGCGCTCGTTCTCCTCGATGAACTTGTTCGCAAGCTGGGCGAGTACCCGGTACTGCGTGTCGGTGACCTCGCAGTTGATGTACTCGACGTCGCAGGGGACGCTGTACTTCTTCGAGGTGCTCTCGAGTTCCTTGCTGACGAACTTCGCGCTCGCCGTCTTTCCCGTCCCGGTCTTGCCGTAGATCAGGATGTTCGAGGGCGTCTCCCCGCGGAGCGCGGCGACGAGGATCGTCGCCATCTTGTTGATCTGATCGTTCCGGTGGGGAAGTTCGTGGGGCGTGTACGAGGGACGCAGGACTTCCTTGTTCTCGAAGATCGGTTCGCCGCTGAGCAGGTCGTCGAACAGCCCCTGGTTGGACTCCTCGCCGCCGACGTCGGCCCCCTCGACGCTCGCCGCGAACCCGGGAGAGTCACCGAGGTCGACGTCTCGACCTGAATCCGTCGTGTGTGGTTCCTCGTCGGACATGCGTCGTACGCGTACCCCCTCGTTTCGTGTGGAAATCCGAACCCGAAAGACGACACATCGTGCGTATCAGGCCTCGAAGAAGCCATGTCGGGAAAGCACGTCTTCCCTCCGGGTCCAGTTGATGCAAACGAACCAGAGGAAGACCTAGGCAATAAAGGCTTCCCTTCAACGCGGGTGAAGGTGTCGGTCGCGAGCGTCCCGATCCGAACGGGACGGTGAGCGAAACGAGACGGGAGGCAGAGTGGATGCGCCGGAACCTCCGGACGGAAGAGCAGTCGGACGGTGCCGGTCGGGACTCGTCGATTGCACACGCGGGACGCAGGACGTCGCGGAAACCGTGGAACCCCACAGAAGCGTCGGATTCGAGGAGTCCCGTGGTTTTCGTGGCTCTCGCGAAGCGCGCCCGTAACCGTGCGAGCCCCGTCGCGGAGACGACGGCGGCGACCCGGGAGCGTCGCGAGGACGGGTGGGACGTCAGCAGAAGTCTTGGAGGAGACGAACCGGGACGCCGCGTGGGTCGTGGTACCGACGGCCGCTCTAGCCCCCCACCCCTTCGTTTCAACTGGAGAGCCACGAGGGAGGGGGTGGGGGGGAGGGGCGTTCTAGTATGGAAGGTTTTATATCACCGTAGTAGAAACAAGATCCGCACTCCTAGCAAGATAGAACTTTTACTAGAGAGGTTGGATTTAGTTACTAGAGCGTACTAGAAACCGTTCGCTCAGCCGGTCGAGTTACTAGACCTCCGTCTGCCGCCGATATCTCCGTCGAGACGCTCCAGCACGGTCGTTCGACCCGAAATCGCGGCGGTCCCGTTACCGGCGTCGTGTCGAACCACCACTCTCACCCGTCGGGCCCTCGTCCGTCTCCAGTTGAAACGAAGGGGTGGGGGTGTTCCGGCCGGGACGTCTCACGGTGGCACGCCACAGACGCCACGGACAGGGCATCGACCCGAATCCGCCTGCTGTCCCCCGGCCTGAATCCGCACGTCGTCCCCCGACCTGAATCCGCCCGTTGTCCCGTCTCACTCCCTGCAGCGACGCGAATCGCTCGCCTCCCGGCTCTCGTCCGGCCCGTTCGACGGCACACACCGGCCGGCCGGCTCCCGTCGTCACCCTCTCCGTGACTGTCGTTCGTGTTGAATTGTTAAAACGTCTGACGTAGGCTTAAGTGAACTCGGCTCAGTAGTACGTTCAGACGCACTCTCGTGCCGGAGGACCCAAGGATGGGACTGTTCACAGAACTCAAAGATAGTATCTCTCGCGTTACGGACCGCCTGTTCTCCGCGGAGGAGCCGAAACGGATCGGTATCTACGGGCCGCCGAACGCGGGGAAGACGACACTCGCCAACCGTATCGCCCGCGACTGGACCGGCGACGTGGTCGGCGCCGAGAGCCGCATTCCACACGAAACGCGACGTGCCCGCCGCAAGGAGAACGTCGAGATCGAACGCGACGGGAAGACGGTGACCATCGACATCGTCGACACGCCCGGGGTGACCACCAAGGTCGACTACGAGGAGTTCACCGACGAGATGGACAAGGAGGACGCGATCCGTCGGTCGAGGGAAGCGACCGAGGGGGTCGCCGAGGCGATGCACTGGCTGCGCGAGGACGTCGACGGCGTCGTCTACGTCCTCGACAGCGCCGAGGACCCCATCACGCAGGTCAACACGATGCTGATCGGGATCATCGAGTCCCGCGACCTCCCGGTGCTCATCTTCGCGAACAAGATCGACCTCGAGGAGTCGAGCGTCAAGCGCATCGAGGACGCCTTCCCGCAACACCGGACCGTCCCCCTGTCGGCGAAAGAAGGTGACAACATGGACGAAGTGTACGACAGCATCGCGGAGTACTTCGGGTGAGCCCAGATGCCTGAAGCAACGGAAGCGGACGACCTCGACCCCGGTGACGGCGTCAGGATCGATCTGATCAGTTCGGAGCGGATGGAGGGGTTGGCGACCATGGAGAAGATCCGGATGATCCTCGACGGAGTCCACGAGGGCAACATCGTCATCCTCGAGGAGGGGCTGACGCCGGACGAGGAGAGCAGATTGATCGAGGCGACGATGGCCGAGATCACTCCCGACGAGTTCAACGGGATCGAGATCGAGACGTACCCCAAAGCCGGCTCGCGCGAGTCTTCGCTGATCGGACGTCTCATGGGCGGCGACGGCGGGGCGAACAAACTCACCGTGATCGGCCCGGCGAACCAGATCCAGACGCTCCACAAGGACGAAACGCTCATCAGCGCGCTCGTCTCCCGACAATAATGCCCCACCAGTGTACGAACTGCGGCCGTCGATTCCCCGACGGCTCGAAGGAGATGCTCGCGGGGTGTCCCGACTGCGGCGGCAACAAGTTCCAGTTTACCCCCAAGCGGTCGGATCGGGCGGAGCAGTCGAAGCGGTCGGGGGACGCCGCGACCGACCCCGACCGCCAGTCGCGCTCGCCCGACTCCGGCCCGTCGCCGTCGAACGAGTCGTCGGCCGGGGCCTCGACCGAGGCCGACCGGGGCGGCCCGGGCGGACGCGCCCGATTCGCGGACGACGGCGACCGCTCCCGGCCGTCGACGGACGGCGCGGACGCCCGGCGCTCTCGCACCTCGCCGGGGGAGTTCTCGGAGTGGCCCGAGACCGCCCGTCGGCCGGAGGATCGCGAGGGGTCGACGTCGCAGCGCGCCGCCGACCGCTCCGCCTCCGCTCGCCGCGATCCGGATCGGTCCCCGTCGCGCGGCCGCGACGCGGACCGCCGACCGCCGACGTCGGGCACGGAACGATCGCCCGCGGGCGAACCCGAGTCGGAGAACGACGCTCAGGCTGACGCCCGGAGCGAGGTCGTCTCGTCCGACGAACTGCCCTCGCGGTCGGAGCGGTCCGGCGGACCGGACGTGGCGGGCGGCCCCGGCGTGGCGCCCGAGCGCGGCCGGGTCGTCAGCGAACCCTCGTCCGACGAACGCCCGTCGATCGACCAGCTACGCGAGGAACTCAACGACCAGTTCGAGAGCATCAAGATCGTCCGCCCCGGCGAGTACGAACTCAACCTGATGGAACTGTACGACCGCGAGGAGTACATCGTCTCACTGCAGGAGGACGGCCGGTACGTCATCGACGTCCCCGAGTCCTGGCGCGGCGGCGAGTAATCCCCGGCCGTCGATCCTCCGGCGTGACCTCGACTCCGGTGGGACACCGACTGCCAGCGCGACACCTCACACCCCCTCAGTTCCGGTGGAACTCTGACGATTCTTTACGTTCGTTCGACACAGACGCTTCTCCGCGTTCCAGTCGAAACGATGGTTGGTTCCGGGCGCCGGCCGAACCGCACGCCCGCCGGGGACCGTCGCCCCGGCCGCGTCGAGTGCGACGCCGCCGGGATCGGACGACCCGCCGCGGCGAGGAGAGAGATGGATTTAAGCGAACCGACCGAGACCCTCCGAGTATGAGCACTGCCACCAAGATCGTCCTGGCGACCGTCGGCGTCTCGGCACTGCTGTCGATCCTGCTCGTCTTCCAGACCGTCGTCGCCTGATGTTCGAGCCCCGGGAGCTATCGGGCGCGGTCGAGCGCGTTCGCGAGGAGCGCGCCCCCGAGGCCCTCGTCTTCGACTGCGCGCGGGACTTCGAGACGCTCCCGCCGGCACAGGCCGAGGACCTCGGACTGTTCGTCGACTCGCTCGAACCCACAGGCTACCCGGCCGAGTGGCTCCCGCCGGACGCGCCCACGCTGCTCGCGCGCTACGCGAGCGACGACTTCACGATCGGGATGCCCGGCGACGGCAGCGTCGTCTGGACCCGCCAGACCGACCCGCCGGTCCTCCTCGTCAAACCCCGGGTGCAGGGGTCGCCGACGTCCTTCGTCGACTTCCTGCTCGCCGAGGCGCTCGTCGAGGTCGACCTCGGTGTCCCCGAGCACTTCCTCGGCTTCTTCGAGGACGGCTACCGCGACCTCGACGCGGCGGTCCCGCTCGATCCGAACGCGACCTACCAGGTCGCCGCGGCGTTGTACGACGGCTGGACGGGGCTGGCGACGCGCGAGGTCTTCACCGACTGGCACGAGGACAACCCCGCCCTCGCCGACGCCTGGCAGGACGCGGGGACGCGCCTCGAAGGGCGCGTCGCGGGCCTCCCCGGCGCCGTCGCTCGCGGGGAGACCGACGTCGCCGACGCGACGGAACTGGCCTGCGCGGCGATCAAGCACGCGATCGAACTCCCGGCGCCGTTCGCCGCGCTCGACACCGACGCCTACCGCGAGCACGGCCCGGCGTACGCGGTCCGCTGGGCCGAGAAGACCTTCGACGCGCTCGCGGAGTCGGAGGGGTAGCCCGTGACCGAGACGGGGATCGACGTTCGGCGAGCGGCCGCCATCGGGCGCCGTGACGGCCCGCTTCGGTCCGCCCGGTGCCGTTCCGGACCGAACGCTGGTATTGCCGCGGGTCGTACGATCTCCCATGCCGAAAGCAGCGCCGTTCGAGGAGCACACCGACCGGTACGAGCGGTGGTTCGAGGAGCACGACGACGCGTATCGGTCCGAACTGGCGGCTCTGCGTCGCATCTTGCCGACGACTGGCTACGGACTCGAAATCGGCGTCGGAAGCGGGCGGTTCGCCGCCCCACTCGGGATGCGGGTCGGGATCGATCCGGCCGAGGGGATGCTCGAACGCGCCCGCGAGCGGGGGATCGACGTGGTCCGGGGCGTCGCCGAACACCTCCCGTTCGAAGACGACGCGTTC